>NZ_JASKMS010000030.1 GCF_030124145.1 Streptomyces sp. 378 | reverse complement strand
CCCCTACGAGCCCTCGGCCTCACGTGACGAACCCGGACAGATCCCAATCATGCAATGACCCTGCGGTCGCCCGTGAGCGTGTACACGGGCGATTCTGTTGTTCAGAGTCTCTGAGGACCAGGGCGATCACCTCCGTTCCCGCACGGTGCGGGAACTGACTTCGAGTCCCCTTGGAGGGCAAAATGGCCAGCGGAACCGTCAAGTGGTTCAACTCGGAAAAGGGCTTCGGCTTCATCGAGCAGGACGGCGGAGGCCCCGACGTCTTCGCCCACTACTCCAACATCGCCAGCTCCGGCTTCCGTGAGCTCCAGGAAGGCCAAAAAGTGAACTTCGACGTCACTCAGGGGCAGAAGGGCCCTCAGGCGGAGAACATCACCCCAGCCTGACCTTGCACCTGAACGGCACCCGCCCCGCGGCGCTCGCTGGGCGGGTGCCGTTGCGATGTGGATTACGTGGTGATCCTCCGCGAATCGAGTACGCGGCGGACGTCGGTGAGGCGGAGGGCACGGTCATGCTGCCGCTCTCGCGGCGGGGTGAAACGCTCGCCCAGGCCCTCGCCGTGCTGCGTGGGATTGCGGAGGCCCCACAGGCAGGCCGGGCCGAGCGTCACGGCATGATTGACGCGTTCGAGGGCCTCGACCACTACATTCCCCGCCCGGGCCTTATCTGCACCTGTCAAGCTCCGCTGCTGGTAGCAGCTATGAAAGCTGTGCAGGCACGTTAGGCACCGTCAGTGCGGTCTCTTGTCGACGTCACTGTGTGGGTCGGGCGGCGACCGAAGTACCACCCGAAGAGGTCGCGAAGCGCCGATCAACGGGCCCTCGCGGTGCTGGCTGTGGATCGTCGCGTAATTCCCCAGCCGGAACTTCACGGAATGGCCAGGGACATCGCGGCGCCGACACCTTCGTCCCCAGGCGGACGCCGGAGCTGCTCTTCGTTCCCCACGGTCGCCAGGGATTCCGGGCCGCCTGATAGCCGCCGATCATTAGGGCTGGTCAGGGCGATCAAGGGTGGGCGAATGCCCAACGCGAAGCGCCGCCGAAGGCGCCCTTGAGGGCACTGTCTAGCCCCACACTCAGCAGTCGGGCGGCCCGTCACCGGCCGCAACCAGCTGGGGAATTACGTTGAGCTGAAGGTGCCTCCGATGGGGAATTGCATGAACGCTCAGTTGGCGTGGAGTGCCGGCAGGGCGCGCATGTCGAAGCTCAGTCCGTGTCCGCTTGCACGGGCTTGGTGCCGTCGGCGTGTTCCGCAGGTTGTTCGGCATCTTTTACCGCAGCGGGAGTGGCGCTGCCGTTGCCGAACGGCAGCCAGTAGAAGCGGCAGCGGCAATGTGGGTCGGAGTGGGATCCATAGAAATCGACGGTGAAGGTGTCGTCCTTCCGGACGAGAGCGGTGACGGTCGCTGTGCCGCAGTCTTCCCACCAGGCCTTCGCCTCACCAAAAGTGCTGCTTGTGATCGTGGCATAACCGCTCCCCCCGTTGTTGTACACCTCGACCGCCCCGACGACGAGTCCTGAGGTGCCAGCGGTGAACGTCCGGGAATCACCTCCCAACCCGGACTCGTGCAGCAGGCTCATGGGACTGCCCAGGCTTACGGGGCCGGCGGGCTGGAGCGTACCGCCGGTGTAGAGGTCTTCGGCGTTGAGTTGGCCGACGACGCCGAGGCCGTCGAAAACGCTGAGATGTCCAGCGACGCTGAGATTGTCAGCGAAGGTCACCTTGAGTCCATCATTCGAGCGGATTTCCTTGACGGTTAGATGGTGGTCCTTTCCGACGATCAATTCGCTGAACACGGCCGTAGGGACACGTGCCTGCAGCATTCCCGAAATCAGCCAAAGCGCCTCCCCGCCCCAATGGCCCGATAGGCTTTCAACCTTGAGTGTCTGCTCTTCGGCGATTGTCACGTTGGCGTTTGCGGTGACCTCACCGTTGAGGGTGGTGGTGCCGTTGACGGTGAGGTTGCCGAGGTCGAGGTCGGGCCTGATGACGGTGACGTGTGCGGAGAGGATCCGTACGACGGGGTTCGACGGGTCGCCGGCGGTGCCTCGTAGGTAGAACGTGGTGTCGGTTTTGATGTTGGTGATGGTTCGGGTGGTTTCGTTGGTGACGTCGGGGATGTGGACTTCGCCGTACAGCAGTTCGTAGGTGGCGTTTGTCGAGCGTTCCCAGGTCAGTTCGGCCTCACCGCCGTTGTCGATGACCAGCGGCTGGCAGATGAAGTTCCGCATGTAGAAGTCGGCCGGGAACTTGCCCACGTCGAAGGCGGTCTTGCGGTTATCGAAATCGGAGGAGCCAGTTTCGCGGGAGTCCTCGGTGACGGTGATCGGCGCTGTGCCGACCTTGCGGTTGATGGGGATCTGGGCGAGCTGGATCGTGAGCCCTTCCTGCGGGCCGATGGTGGCGTGGCTCGCCGTGGGGGTGAACACGAACTCATCCTTGTCGTTCAGCTCTACCGTCCAGTCGGGCAGGCTGATCCTGGGGACGACCTCGTCCAGGTTTGTGGCCAGGTCCGGTGACATCTCACCGGCCGGCACGTGCACTGTGATGGACCGGACGTCCGCCGCTGTGCGGTCCTGCCGTGAGGCGACGATGAGGAGCTCCCCGGTCTCCTCGGGTGCCTCGGTGTTCTCGGGTGACGCCTTGAGCGGGTCGGGTGTGGTGGTGATGGTGTACGACAGCAGCGGTTCCTTGGCGGTGTCGCCTGTGCTGCGGGTCGGTGAGACCAGGGCCATGAGGGGGTGTTCCTTCGGCTGTCGGGTGCCGCGCCGCCCACGGGCGGGAAAGGGGGTCGGCGCGGCCGGGGACGCTGGTGTGTTCTCAGTGGTCGGTGCGGCTGTGCGTGACGGCGTCGTCGAGAGTGAGGAAGCCGGAGCGGATCTCGGGTTCGGCGAGCGGCAGGTCGTACTGGTCCTGGGTGAGGATCGGCAGCTTCTCCCAGGTGCCGGCCCGGGTCTCGGACCAGGTCCAGGCGCCGGTGACGCCGGCCGGGGTGGGCATGAGAACGGTCTCCTCGACCTCGTCCGCGGGGCCGCGCAGTGTGGTGGTGGCGGCCAGCAGCGGCCCGGTGCGGAAGTGCACCGCCATGCGGGCGATGGCCTGGTCGGTGAACTCCTGGGGAACGAAGACCCGTTTGGTGGAGAGGATGTCGGTGGTGGCGTGCACGGCGGCGCGTGGGTCCATCAGCACGGTGGCGACAGCGGTGGCGTGGTCGCCGAAGTCCAGGTCCAGGCTGGGATTGTCCCCGATGGGCCGCAGGTAGCCGTCGCTGCCGTCGGCCGGTTCGATGACGGTCTCGAAGTGCTGGTAGTTGTCGTTGAGGACGTAGCCGATGAGGCCGTCGTCGCTCTGCTCGGCCTCGCCGAGGCGGATCGCCCAGGGGTAGTGCGGAAGCTGCGGTTGCGGCGGGTCGAACAGGCTCTGCCAGGAGACGTCGGTGCGCAGCGGGCCGCGTAGTTCCATGGTGAGGCGGGTGCGGACCAGGGCGAGGGGACGGCCGAGGAGGAAGCCGAGGCCGGGGTCGGCGGGGCCGTCGGGGTCGATGGTCTGCAGGGTGCGGTCGAGGGTGGCGCGGAAGGCGTCGAAGGTTTGCGGGCTGGTCATGACGGCGTTCAGCAACCGGCTGGTGTGCGTATCAAGCTGGCCGACCCCGGTCACGTCGGAGCCGGGCAGCGCCGACCAGGACACCTCGTGCTGTCCCTGCTCGTTGAGGGTGACCCGGAGTTCGCCGAGTGCTGCGCCGTCGGGCGTGTAGACGACGAGGGACTGGTCGAGGCGGTTGTGCAGCAGCCAGGCGCAGATGGGGTTGGCGCCGGGGGTCAGGTCGGTGTCGTCGTCGGTGGTGGCGGACAGGAAGTCGAAGCGCAGGCGGGCGGGCTGGAGGAGGCGGGGGCCGAGTTCGACCAGGCGGGCACTGTCGTAACCGCTGACCTGGTGGGCCGGGCGCATGGTGGCGGGCATCTCCGGCCGGAAGTGCTCGGGTTCGCCGATGAGGTTGACGGAGCGTCCGAAGCGGTCGACGACGGCCAGATCGAGGAAGGCGAGCTGGCCGGCGCGCAGTTCCTGGAAGGTGGAGGCGGGCCAGGGGTCCCAGTCGCTGGCGGGGATGCCGCCGGGGTTGGGCGGGGGGTAGTCGCCGTTGCCGACGAGGTCGGCGACAGTGCCGGTGGGCTGGAGGCCGGCGAGGGCCTGGCGCTGGGCGATGGCGGCGCCGAAGCCGTCGAGGGCCTGGGACAGCATGTCGCTCGCGGCGGCGTCGGAGCGGATCTGGCGCACGGTGTCGGCGGGCAGCTGGTCGCGCACGCGGGCGTAGCTGCGCAGGGTGCCCTCGATGATGTGTCCGGCGGTGGGGGCGAGGATCTGGCGGCCGGAGACGACCAGGGGTTCGCCGGGTTCGCCGGTGCCGTTCCACTGGTAGCGGGAGCGTTCGACGAAGTCCCAGTGCGCGCTTTCGCCGTCGCGGAACGGGATCGGGAAGTATTGGGCCTTCCACAGCAGGTACAGCGGCTGCCAGGGCATGCGCCACGCGGTGGTGCCGTATTCGGGCAGGGTGCCGGTGACATCGTTGATCGGGCCGTTTTCAAGGGCGCGGTCCAGGATGAGGAACTCGGTGAGCAGCGCGGGGAAGCAGGGCGGCTGGTTGGTGAGGTCGATCTGCGCGGCGACGGCGGCCACGTCGGTGGTGGTGATGCCGGACGCTGCGGTGACCAGGCGTTCGGGGGTGCGGCAGGGCAGGGCGGTGGGGCGGGTGAGCGGGGCGTGGAGGTTGGCGCCCTGCAGGGTGAGGACTGGGTCCGCGCTGTACTCGTAGTCCTGGGCGGGGACGCGGATCAGCCGGCGGGCGGCGCGCGTGCCGTAGGCGGGGTGCAGGGCGTCGATGCTCGCTGCCAGGTCCGCTTCGGTCTTTCCCCAGGGCAGGGCGTTGCGCTGTTCGGCCAGGCGGCGGGCGAGAGCGGCAACACGGCCGGCGGCGCCGTCGGGGTTGGCGGGGTCGAGCTCGGTGTTGACGCGGTCGGGGAAGTCGTTGGGCTGGTCGTCGAGGCGGCTGAGCCACCACAGGTGGTAGAGGTTTTCGCGGGCGGCGTCCAGGTCGGCTTCGGTGGCGTCGTGCTCGGCCTGCTTGCGGTTGAGGTCGGCGACGGTCTCGGCCTCCGCCGCGCGGGTTGTGCGGGAGACGCTGCGGCCGGTCTCCTCGCCGCGTTCGCCGATGAACCAGCGGTAGCCGCCCGGGACGGGGCCGAAGGCGGTGTCGTGGGCGCGGCGGTCGGTGAGGATGCCGGCTTCGGGGCGGTCGCGTTCTTCCAGGGCGTCGATGCCGCCGAGGAGGAAGGCCCGGAAAAGTTCCGCGTCGTCGGTGGTGAAGGCGCCTTCGCCATCGGCTTGGGCGCCGAGTTCTGCGATGGCCTCGGCGATGCTGTTGGAGACGACGGCGGTGACCTTGTCCGGGGTGGGGCAGTCGGAGTCGGGGACCGGGCCGGTCAGATCCCAGTCCACGCCGAGGACGGTCCCGGTGTAGACGGAAGAACGGATGCCGCTGCCGGACCCGGCGGGCCGGGTCCACCCCAGGCGGCCCAGGAGGGCGGTGAGGTCGTCGGCGTGCGCGAGGATGTCGCTGGCCGGATCCGCGTACCAGCCGGCGACGAAGTAGCTCAGTCGTTCCCGTTCCGGCCGCTCCTGCCCGGGCACGTCCTGCAATGTGTCGTGCATGGAGAAGACGTTCTTGTTGTAGGGCTGGAAGACGGAGAAGGTCAGCAGGCCGGGGCCGATCGCGGTGAGGAACGGCGCGTGCGGGCTGGCCGGTTCCTGCCAGGGGCCGTTCAGTTCGTGGCACTTGCCGATGAGGGTGGCGGCCGCCTCGGTGCTGTCCGGGTCCTGGAAGGAGACGCTGCCGTCCATCGGGTCGAGGTAGTCGCTCTCGACGATCCAGGCTTTGAGCGCATGGTCGCTTTGGCGGTGGCGGACGACGAGCCACCGGTTGGGGACGAGTGGGAAGTCGCCGACGCCTTCCTCGTCGTCGTGTCGGCCGCGGGTGAGGGCTGCGGGCAGCTCCCACTGGAGGTAGAGACCCAGGCGGTTCTCATCGCCATTCCAGTCCTCGGAGCCGGAGAAGGGCTCCGGCTCTGGGGGGACACCTTGGCCGACGTCCTTGAAGTTGGTGATCCAGCGGTTGAAGACGTGGGGGGTGGCGGTGTCGCGGGTCTGCCGGTTGACGGCCAGGGCCGTCACCTCGACGGGCACGACCAGGGTGTTGTCCACGGACATGGCCCGGGGTCCTTTCGTTCAGCGCGGGAACGGGATGTGGGGCTCAGGGCCGCGAGAAGCTCTGCGCCTGCGGGGCGTTGATCATCTGCAGGGCGAACTGGGCGGAGGAGATCTGCTCGACATCATGCGCATCGGACAGGGCGGGGACCAGCGCGTCGCCGCTGCCGTAGACGTTGAGGACATCGTGGCCGCCGGGGCGCAGGAAGCGGTCGAAGCGACTGTCGCCGCGTGACGGCGGCGGGAACTCGCCGTCTTCCTTGGGGTAGCCGATCCGGTCACCGCTGATCTCGCGCAGCTGAATGGTGCCGACGTCGCCGATGCCGAAGCACAGGCCGCGCGGCGGCTCCGCGAGCTCGAAGCGGTCGATGAGCTGCGGGTAGAGCAGGAGCTGGATCTCGGTACCGTAGAGGGCCGAGCGCAGCGGCTCGACGGCGTTCTGCCCCGCGTAGGCGGTGATGACGGCCTTGGGCCAGTTCGGGACCAGGGTGGAGTTCAGCAGCACCGCACAGGCTGGCACCGGGCCTCCGCCGGTTGCCAGGGCGTTGAGGTCGGCGTCCAGGGCGTGGCCGACACCGACACTGAGAGCGCCGTCCACGGCCGCCCGCACCCAGCCGGGGTCGACGTAGGCGAAGCGGATGCTCTCGCTCGGGCGCATCCGCTCGTCGGGGACCAGGTGCGACAGGCCCAGCATTTCAAGCCGGCGCAGGGCGTCGAGCCAGCCGGTGATCTTCTCGAACTGGCTGGGGGCGGCTTGGGTGAGGAGGGCGGCCACGCCCGGCTGGGACACAACGGCGCGCGCGTCGGCGATGGTGCGGCGGGTCCCGGTGGCGTTCGTTCGGCGCCGGCCGGCGCGTAGCTGCGGGCCGGCTTGGTCCACGGCCCGGGTGAAGCGGGTGCCGTCGCCGTCCAGGAGCATCCGGTCGAACGCTTCGAAGGCCAGTGGCGCGGTGAGCTGGCGGCCTGTGACCGCCGTCACGGACTGTGAGGCCAGTTCCGGGTGGGAGGCCAGGCGGCGCGCCGCGGTGCGGGCGGCGGAGCGGAACTCCAGCAGCGCGGTACGGAACTCGGCGTCAGCGAGGGCCAGGGTGCGCCCGGCGGTGAAGGCCGCGGCGTAGGCGGTGTCGAAGACGCCGTACTGCTGAAGGTAGATCAGCGCCTCGCCCGCCGATTCCAGCCGGGTGGAGCCGGGTGCGGGAAGGTCTTGGGCCGGCTGGGCGGTGAGCGGTCCGCGGTAGAAGGCGAACGTGCGCTCACCGGTCTCCAGGCGCTGTGGCAGGGCGACGGCGCCCCTTTGCATCTGGCCCAGGGCTTCGGCCTGCGGGCCGGACGGGTTGGCCGGCGCCTGCGTTGGGACGCGCAGGAGCAGTTCGGGGGCGGGGCGCGTCGTGGTGCCGTCGGTGGTGGCCAGGTGCTGGCACAGGTCGCCGAAGCCGATGCCGGAGTCCGCTTCGGTGGTGAAGGACCAGCAGGTGAGGGAGACCAGGCGCACGCCTTCGGGGGGCGCGGGGTCGGTCAGGTAGTCGTCGAAGCCTTCCAGGGAGACCAGGTGGGCGACGTACCGCCCGCCCTCAGCGGCGGGGAAGCGGTTGGCGACCAGGACGGCATTGAGTTCTGCCTCGTCCGGCGGCGGGTCCTCGCCCGCCCGGGTGGCGTCGGGGCGTCCGCCCTCACGCACATGTGCGAGGTAGCCCATCTCCACAGGCTGTGGTTTGACCGCGTCGAACAGGGCCGCCGGGACCAGGATTGTGGCGCACTGCTCCTCGCGCTCATCCTGCCGCATGCAGTCCCTGTCGATGTCGGGCACCTTGCCCTCGCCCAGTTCGCCGTCAAGGAGCTGGTCCACGGTGCCGGTCTTGACGTTGCCGACGGCGTGGGGGTCCTCCTCGCACAGCTCGCCTTCCCGGAACAGGAGCAGGGCCATCCACGGGACTTCGCCCGGATGGTTGCCGAGCTGGCGGCTCCATGGCAGGGCGGGTGAGTCGAGGTTGATGTGCGGGAGGGTCTGGTGGTAGGTGCCGACGGCGTCCGGGACCGGGAAGCAGGCGTTGATGCCGATCGGGTTGATGCTGAAGCGCGGCTGCACGACGTCGAAGGGCTGTGGCGTGGCGTTGATGATGCGGTCGTCGCCGTCGACGTCCTTGAGGACCTGCTGGTTGTCGATGATGTAGCGGCCGGCATACAGGGAGGGGATGCGGTGGTCGAAGAACCGGGTGCGGTGCTGGGCCGTCGGCGCGCTGGTGCGCGGTCGGGTGCCGGAATCGGGCGTAGTGGTCACAGGGCATGCCTCTCGACAGGACAGGACACGTCGGCAGGAAGGGGGGCGCGGGCCGAGCACGGCGTGGCATACCGGTGCCGCGGGCAGAGTGGTTCAGCCAGAGCCGGCCCGCGGTCTCCCGCAGGCCGGCGGCCGGGGTCAGCCGGCCGGGCCCAGCATCGGTTCGGCGGTGAACGCGGTGCCCGCGGCGTGCGCGTAGCGGCTCAGGTCGGTGTCGGGCGCGCCGGGGTTGGCGCCGAGGTCCGTGAGGGCCCGGGCCAGGGCGGTGCGGTTGTCGTGCGTGGCGGGGGTGTCGATGCCGTCCTGGATCGCCGCGATGACCCCGCCGGGCCGCAGCGGCGCAGGGCCAGTGGCGGGGTCATAGGCGAACAGGGGCTGGTTGCCGTCGGGGGCGATCGGGTCGAAGGAGATGCCCTTCTCGTCGATGAACCCGGTGGAGGTGCCGTGCTCCTCCGGTGGCGAGACCAGTCGCACGCCGATGATCCGCCCGGGGATCAGTCCTTCGCCCGATGCGTCGGCCTCGGTGCCCCACAGGCCGTTGGGGACACTGCCGCGGATCACGGTGTGGGCCCAGTCCGTCAGGCTGTCCTCGTCGCCGTTGTAGGTGAGCCACACGCGCAGCTCGCTGCCCTTGCCCCTGGCCTGCATGGGCAGGATGTTCACCAGGCTGTCGTCGGTTTCGACCGCAGTGGTGCTGCCCTGGTCCAGGTACACCGCGCTGACCGGCGCCTGGGTGTCGGCGGTGAAGGTGAAACCGCCGTTACTGACCAACCACGGCTTGACCGCGCCGCGGGTGGCCGGGGCCCCCTCGCCCGCATACCCGGCGACGGGGGTGGTGCGGACCATGTTCTCCGGCGGCGGCAGCATGCCCTGGAAGCCGCCCCAGTCCAGCGCGGGCGCCTGGCTGCGGCGGTCGGCACCGAAGCCGATGGTGAAGGAGATGAACCACAGCTCGACGGTGGCCTCACCGCCCACCGCAGGGCCCCACACCCGCACACTGACCCCGACCTCGATTGAGATCTTGATCCTGACGAACCACACCTTGATGGTCGCCGAGACCCCGACCCGGATCCCGATGCCCACATCGAAGTAGAAGGGGTTCCACTCCAGCAGCGCGTCGACTTTCGCGGTCAGCCAGGCCCGCAGCATCCCCGAGTGGAAGCTGACGTCCAGGGCGCCACCGGCCATCAGGGACTTGGGGGTGAACGCCGCGTAGGCGCTGCCGGTGATGTTGACCGTCGAGCCGAGGCCCCAGGTCAGTCCGGCGGGCTGCTGCTTGGGGTAGCGGGCGGGCAGCTCACGGCCGGCCGGGATCGCGCCGAGCATGAACGCGAAGTCACCGGCATGGGCGTGGTTGCCGAACCAGAACTTCATGCCGACGCCGCCGCGCAGCTTGCAGTTGGGGTCGATGAGGAAGGTTTTGTCGGTGAAGGCCGCGCCGATGCTCAGTTCCCCGGCCGCCGGCCGCAGGGTCGCCTCGATGCCGATCTCCACCCGGGCGATCTTCCAGTCGCTCTTGGTGGGCAGCTGCATACCGGCCACGCCGAGGAGGCTGATCGTCAGGTCCGAACCGGTCTGGACCAGCGCCATCGCGCGGCCGCTGAAGGTCTGGAAGCAGTCGAAGGCCAGACCGGCGGCGAACCACAGGTCGCCCTCCTGCGGCCGCACCCACGGTTTGGAGCCGCCGATCAGCCCTCGCAGCACCTCCAGCGGATCGACCTCGTCGCCGTCGGCGCCGATCTCGCCCGGGTGGTCGAGCGCGAGCAGGAATGGGAAGTCGTCCAGCGCGTCGGCTGTAGGCACCCGCACCCGGCTGTTCCAGCCGAAGCCCGCAGAGATACCGCGCACCTGGAAAAGCGGCGGGCCGAACCCGACCTTGCTGCCCAGCGACCCGTACGCGAACAGCGACGGCTCGGTGCCGCTGCCGTCGGGGATGACGTAGGCACCCATCGCGGAACCGTTGAACGCACCGGTGTCCACCAGCAGCACCCCGCCGACCACCGTCGAGTACCCGTCGGTGTCCTCCGGCAGCGCGGTCAGCGCCCCGGCGATCCGCAGCGGAGGGTTCACGTAGTCGACGCTGATCCCGTTGTCACCGTCCGGCGCTTCGATCGGTGACCAGCCGCGCACCGCCGGGGACCCAAGGAGCCGAACCCCCATACGGCGCCGCACGCCCGGGCGGGGGGTGAGGATGCCGGTCTCGGTGACCAGCGCCCGCGGGGTGCGGTCCTCCTCGCGTTCGGCAGCGGTCCGGCGGCGGACCGGGGGCAGCGCCCGGCCCAGGCCGTCCAGGCGCCCCGGATCGGTCTGCGGTGCGGGGGCGCGTCCGGTCAGCTTCAGGACACGGCCCTCCACCACCGCCCAGGCCCCCGGGGGCAACCCGTTGTCGGCCGGGGAGCCGTCGACCAGCACCAGCCTGCGGCCCTCGCCGACCTCGGCAGTGGCCAACATCCCGGTCACCAGCTCGCCGTCGGCGGTGAAGGCGACCCGTACCGGCACCGGGACCGGGGATGCGGTTGTAACGGCCTTGCCGAGGATCGACCACGCCGTCGGATCGCACACCGCGCCGTCCATGCGCAGGACCCCGCCGGGGAACACCAGGCCCGCGGCGTCACCGAGGAAGGATGCCGGCACTTCGACCGCGCTCCCCGCAGTCGCCTGGTCGAAGAGTTCTCGGATCTCATTCACACGTGCTGTCACAGAACCAGCCCCCGAATCTTCACGGCAAAAGGAAGCACGAACAGGCACCGGCCCCGGTCATTGGGCACGAATTGTCCGCTACGGCGAGACTGTCAGTCGGATACGTTGGGTGTCTATGCGATTACGAAGAGTAGCTAGCATTGGCTGAAAGGCAGCACCCATCAATCAGAGCCAGACACCAGGTTCAAATGAGCCCAAGGCCCATTGGCCGGGAGAGGCTCGGACTGCAGCCACTCAGCGCCCGGGCGCCGCAGTGCCGTGGCGCCGTCGGCTGCTGAAGCCAGAGAGCGACGACGGTGGAAGCGAACGGGCGCCCTCCACTCCGACGGCTCGGGTCAGTGCTCCTCCGGCAGGCGAGGGATGTGCCCCAAGCTCAGCAGCCCTGGCGAAGGGGCTGCTGGGGGCTGTGGGGTGAACGGGGTGACGCCTGGCCTCTTTTTCAGCCACGGTCAATCGTTAGGTCAAAGATGGTGAGATCACGTCCACCGGCACACCTTCCGCACCCGCACCGAGGCACGCATCAAGATCGCCACCTGGATCACCGACTTCTACAACACCAGGCGGCTACACAGCGTGTGCGGGTTCAAAAGCCCGATCGACTATGAACGCGAGTACCGGGCCACCCTCGCCGAGGGACTGGCCGCATAGATCGTCTCCACGCTGCGAGGGGATTGACAATCAGCGCCTCCCGCGTCCCGGCGTGGACAACCTCGCGCTTCACGTTCACGCCCGGGTAAGTGTCCTGGCGGCCGGCGAGCGCCTCGGAGAGTAGACGCTCCTCCCCCGCGGCGAGCGCTCCCGGCTCGTTCGCGTACGGCATCGCCTCATCTTGCGGCGCCGGCATCGGTGCGTTCCAGGTGGTCCAAGCGTGCAAAGCAACGATGCCGACCCCGCGCAGTGCCGCCTCAGCGAAAGCGAAATCAACCGCCCCCGCACCGGCCGACGAGCCATCGACACCCACCACGATCGGCCCGGCTTCCTCACCTTGCTCGCGGGCGACCAGGACGGGGCACCGGCCGTGAGCTGCCAGGTGCACGGCCGTCGATCCCACCATCAGGCCGACGAAGCCCCCCATCCCTCGCGTCCCGACAACCACGAGTTCCGCGGCACGGGATTGCGCCTCCAGGACCGTGAACGGTTCACCGGTCACCACAGCGCGGGAGACATCGACCTCAGGTGCCACCGTCCTGGCGCGCTCATGCGCCTCGGCCATCAGGCGTTCAACCATGTTGCGCAAGCCGCTCTCAGGCGGGCCTGGGAAAGATCGGCCCAGCGGTATGTGCATGGCGGGCCAGATGAACGCATGCACCAGTCGCAACCCTGCGCCGCGCCACCGTGCCTCCCGTGCTGCCGCCTCCACAGCGGCCAAACTCGAGGCTGAACCGTCCACGCCCGCCACGACCAGACCGCTCATCATGCCTCCCGTATCCGTACCTTCTAGGTTGACTCCGGCGACTGCCCGCTGCCAGAGGATCAAGAGACCAACGCCTTGGCCCGGGGGCCTCCGCCCCGCACCCAGGCGCAGGGGCGCCTATCAACCAGATAGCGGTTCAGACGCGAGGCCATCGAAACGGTCCGGACGGTGCGTTGTGATCGAGGGTGACCGGCTTCGAAGGGGGTTGGACGGATCGAGTGGTGGGTTTCGACGGCCAGCGGCTGCTGTAGAAAGCAGTCCCGCAACGCTGGGCCCGTACTGCGTCAGCGGCCGGTCGCAGAAACAATGAGGGCATGGCTCCGTCGACGAGCGCGGGACTGCCGCCCTCCTGGCACGCTTTGCCTGCCCGTGAAGTGGCCGCCGGACTCGATGTGGATCCTTCCTCTGGGCTGTCGTCGGCTGAGGCGGCCCGGCGGCTTGCGGAGTATGGGCCGAACCGGCTCGCCGAGGCTCCGCGAGAGCCCGGGTGGCGGACGTTCTTACGGCAGTTTCAGGACTTGCTGATCGTCATCCTCCTGGTTGCGGCGGCGGTCAGCCTGGTGGTGTCCCGGGAGTGGGAGACACCGGTGGCGATCGTGGTCGTGGTGTTGCTCAACGCGACGATCGGGTTTGTGCAGGAGTCTCGCGCCGAGGCCGCGCTGGATGCCCTGCGGCAGATGACCGTGACCACCGCCACCGTCCGACGTGGCGGCCGACTGGTGCGGTTGGACGCCGAGGTACTGGTACCCGGGAAGTGGTCGTCCTGGCGGCCGGTGACCGAGTGCCTGCGGACGGCCGGCTGTCCTCGTCGAGCTCGCTGGAAGTGCAGGAATCCGTCCTGACGGGTGAGGCTCTGGCCGTGGCGAAGTCAGCGGATGCCACCGTCGGGGCCGAGGTGCCACTGGCAGACCGGGTGACCGGGTGACCGCGGTGTACATGAACACGGCGGTCACCCGCGGTCGCGGCGAGGCCCTGGTCACCGACACCAGCATGGCCGGCGAGACCGGCCGCATCGCCGACATGCTCCACCAGGCCCAGCCGGGTCCGACACCGCTGCAGCGGCAGATCGACGCCCTGAGCCGCACCCTGGCTTGGGTCTCCGGGGTGGTCATCGTCGCGGTCTTCGTCCTGGGGCTGGTGCGCGGGCAGGATTTCGGTGATCTGTTCGTCAGCGCCGTGTCCTTGGCGGTTGCGGCCATCCCTGAAGGACTGCCGGCCGTCGTGGCGTTCACGCTGGCCATGGGCACGGGCCGGATGGCCAAGCGAGGGGCGATCGTCAAACGGCTGGCATCGGTGGAGACCTTGGGCAGCACCTCGCAGATCTGTACCGACAAGACCGGCACACTGACCTTGAACCAGATGACCGCAGGCGAGCTGCTTCTGGCCGGGCGCCGGTTCACGGTCTCGGGGCGGGGCTACTCCTTCGACGGCCGTATCCGTACCACCGACGGCTCTCCAGTGCCGCCCACCATGGACGATGTGTTGCCCGCGATGGCCCTGTGCTCCGATGCCGTGATCCGGGACGGGCAGGTAGTGGGGGATCCGACCGAGGGCGCGCTGGTGGTGCTGGCCGAGAAGGCCGGCATCGATGTGGCCCGGCTGCGCCAGGAGCGGACCCGGCAACTGGAGATCCCTTTCGACTCCGCTTACAAGTTCATGGCGACGTTCCACGGCTGGACCGATGGCACCGGCCGCGAGGTGATCCGGTGCTTCGTCAAGGGTGCCCCCGATGTGCTGGCCGACCGTGCGGACCGCTACCTCGGCGGCGAGAAGGTCCTACCGTTCGACCAGGAAGCCCGGCAGCGGTACGACCAGGCCAATAGCGCCCTGGCCGGGCAGGGCATGCGGGTGCTGGCCCTGGGGGCGGAAGACTTCCCGGCCGAGGAATTCCAGGCTCCCGCCGCCCCGAAGGAGCTGCTGGACCGGGTGGTGCTGCTGGCCCTGGTCGGCATCGTTGACCCACCGCGCGCGGAGGCGCGTACGGCGATCGCCGAGTGCCGCGACGCCGGGATCCGGGTCCGGATGATCACCGGTGACCATGCGATGACTGCCGGGGCCATCGCCGGTGAACTCGGGATCCCGGGGCAGGCCATCACCGGCGCCGAACTGGACCAGATCGACGACGACGCCCTGCCCGGCCGGCTCGACGAAGTGGGGGTGGTCGCCCGCGTATCGCCGGAGCACAAGATCCGGATCGTACGGGCACTGCAGGCACGCGGGGACGTGGTCGCCATGACCGGCGACGGAGTCAACGACGCACCAGCACTGCGCCGGGCCGACATCGGCGTAGCGATGGGCGTCACGGGCACGGAGGTGACCAAGGAAGCCTCGACGATGGTCCTGACCGACGACAACTTCGCAACCATCGTGGCCGCCGTCCGAGAGGGCCGGGGTATCTACGACAACATCGTGAAGTTCGTCCGATTCCAGGTCTCAACGGCCTTGGGCTTCGTGACCACGTTCCTGGTCAGCTCGCTGACCGGCCTGGCAGGCGGCGCCCCGTTCACGGCGCTGCAGATCCTCTTCGTCAACCTGGTGATGGACGGCCCGCCGGCGATGTCCCTCGGAGTCGACCCGGTCAGCCCGGATGCGATGAGCCGACCCCCATGCCCGACCGGCGAACCCATCCTCAGCAGAAAGCGACTTGCCCGGATCCTGCTGACCAGTACGGTCATGGCGGCAGGCACCCTCGCGGTGCTGACCTGGGCGCCAGGCCCGGAGGCGGAACCGGGACAGGCCACCGTCGCGGGCACCATGGCCTTCGTCACCTTCGTCTTCTTCCAGGTCTACAACCTGCTCAACGTCCGGCACGACACACTCAGCGTGTTCAGCAGGCGGACGCTGGAGAACCCCTCGATGTTCGTCGCCGGTGCCGCTGTGATCGTACTGCTCGTCCTCATTGTCGAGATGGACGCCCTGCACGGCTTCTTCACTACGACCAACCTGACCTCCAGCCAGTGGCTCGTGTGCGCAGCCGTCGGCTCGACCATCCTGTGGGTCGGCGAGCTGGTCAAGATTGTGCTCCGGTCCCGTGCCCGCCGTAGCACACGCTCACAGACCATGCAGCCACCGCCCGCCGGAACACAGTGATCTGTCGGTTTCTTTGACTGCTCAACCACTGGCCAACGTGGGCGCGCAGGCGTCGCGATGCGGTCACGGGATTCGCGGCGTGTCGATCTGCTCAGGCTGCGCGTCACGACCGGCGACCGGCTGGACGCGCCGACCGGAACCGACTCCTACCCACTCGCCGGATCGGCGGGGGTGTACCTGTCGGCTGCGTTTGTATGGCGAATCGCCCCCATGTCGCACAGTGTGGACGCATATGAGAAGAGAAGGGGCAGATGTCATGGGGAAGCAGGATGCGGCCTTGCATGTCGTGGTGGGTGTCGACGGGTCGCCTTCGTCGCATGCCGCGCTTCGGTGGGCGGTCCAGTATGCCGAGTTGGTCGGCGGCGATGTGGTGGCAGTGGCTGCCTGGGAGTTGCCCTGGGCGTACGGGTGGTCCGCACCCGCGGTGGACCCCACTTTCGACAGAACCATCGCCGAGCAGGGCCTCGTCAACCAGGTGCACCAGGTTCTTGGCGAGTCCGGTGCCGCCAAGGTGCGAAAACGTCTGGTGAAGGGCAATCCCGTCGAGGTGTTGCTCAGTGAGGCGGAGGGGGCCAAGGCCCTCGTGGTGGGCAGCCGGGGGATGGGCGGATTCCGTCGAACGCTACTGGGCTCCGTGAGTCAGCAGTGTGCGCTGCACGCCACGTGTCCGGTCGTCATCGTTCGTGGGACCGTCGAGATGACGGACTCCGGCGCACTGGCCGAGTGAGGCAGGGCTCGTCAGCGGACAGGCCCCTTGGCGGCCCATTCCCACGGTGCACAGTCCCTGCTCTTGGCGTACGTCTCCACGAGGGTTACCTGGCCAGGGGCGCGGCTGGTGAGCCGTAGATGCACCGTACTCCAGGCTCGGGCTGAGCATGACGGGTGCTTCGCACCCCTGCACCGGTCGCGGAGGCGGGCGACGACATCGCTGCCGACCGGCCAGGAGGCGGCCGGTTGCCGCTCATGGACGGCTTTGTGGTGTCAATGTTTCGGGAAGACCCGCGGTGCCGTTCTCGGCGCGGTGTCATGTGGGGAGCAGTGCGCGCAGGGCGTAGGGCAGGATGCCGCCGTGCCGGTAGTAGTCGGCTTCCGTGGGCGTGTCCAGGCGTACACGTGTGGTGAACCGCGTGGTGCCGCCAGCCCCTGTCGCTTCGACGGTGATGACCTCGCGGGGCAGCTCGGCCAGGCCGTGGATGGTGTAGGTCTCCTCACCGGTCAGGCCCAGGGAGCGGGCGTTGTCGCCGGGGGCGAACTGCAGCGGCAGGACGCCCATCCCGATGAGGTTGGAGCGGTGGATACGCTCGAACGACTCAGCCAGGACGGCCCTGACGCCGAGCAGCGCGGTTCCCTTGGCGGCCCAGTCCCGGGACGATCCGGAGCCGTATTCCTTGCCGGCGATGACGAGCAAGGGGACGCCCTCGGCGGCGTACCGCATCGCCGCCTGGTAGATCGTGGTCCGTTCGCCGTCCGGCAGGTGCCGGGTGTAGCCGCCCTCGGTTCCGGGAGCCAGCAGGTTGCGCAGCCGAATGTTGGCGAAGGTGCCGCGGATCATCACCTCGTGGTTGCCCCGGCGAGAGCCGTAGGAGTTGAAGTCTTCGGGTGCGATGCTATGGGCTTGCAGGTACTCGCCCGCCGGTGAGTCCCGCTTGATGGTGCCGGCCGGGGAGATGTGGTCGGTGGTAACCGAGTCGCCGAGCAGGGCCAGTACCCGGGCACCGGTGATGTCGTCCGGTGGCTGTGGCCTGCGGGGCATGTTCTCGAAGTAGGGCGGCTTGCGCACGTAGGTCGAGGCGGGATCCCAGGCGAAGAGGTCACCTTCGGGGGTGGGTAGGGCCCGCCACTGCTCGTCGCCGGTGAACAGGTCCGCGTAGCCGTCGGTGAACATGCTCGGCCGCAGGCTGGTGGAGATCACATGCTGGATTTCGTCCTGGGTGGGCCAGATGTCGCGCAGGTGGACGGGGTGGCCGTCGCTGCCGGTACCCAGCGGATCGCGGGTGAGGTCGACGGCCATGGATCCGGCCAGCGCGTAGGCGACCACGAGCGGCGGTGAGGCCAGATAGTTGAGTTTCGTCTCGGGGTGGATACGGCCTTCGAAGTTGCGGTTGCCGGAAAGCACGGACGCCACGACGACGTCGGCGTCGGCGGCCGCCCGGGAGACTTCACTGATCAACGGGCCGGAGTTGCCGATGCACGTGGTGCAGCCGTAGCCGACCAGGTCGAAGCCGAGCGTGTCCAAGTACGGAATCAGACCCGCGCGTTCGAAGTAGTCCATCACGATCCTCGACCCCGGCGCGAGGCTGGTCTTTACCCAGGGCTTGGACCGCAGGCCGCGCTCGACGGCCTTCTTGGCCAGCAGCGCGGCGGCGACCATCACCTGGGGGTTGGAGGTGTTGGTGCACGAGGTGATCGCGGCGATCGCCACAGCGCCGTGCCCGATCTCGAAGCTGCTGCCGTCCTCCAGCGTCACCGGGACGCGCGCAGGCGTCTGTGTCGGGCCCGGTCCGGTCACATCGAGGCACCCTGGCTGGTCGCCGGGGTGGCTGCCGGTAACGGCCACCGGATCGGACGCCGGGAAGGACTCCACGCCGCTCTGGTCCAGCCCGACCGGGGCCGCGTCGCAGGTAACCTCACCGTCCAATACGGCGCGCAGGACCCGCGAGGCGTCCGCCAGGGCGATGCGGTCCTGGGGTCGTTTGGGCCCGGCGATCGACGGGATGATGGCCGACAGGTCCACTTCGATGGTCTGTGAGTAGTCAGGGGTGTGGCTGGGGTCGTGCCACAGTCCCTGCTCTTTGGCGTACGCCTCCACCAGCGCTACCTGACCAGGGTCTCGGCCGGTGAGCCGCAGGTAGGAAAGGGTCTCGGCGTCGATCGGGAAGATCGCGCAGGTGGCGCCGTACTCCGGGCTCATATTGCCGATGGTGGCCCGATTGGCCAGCGGCACCTCGGCCACGCCCGGTCCGTAGAACTCCACGAAGGTGCCCACGACACCGTGCTGGCGCAGCCGCTCGGCGATGGTCAGCACCAGATCGGTGGCGGTGCTCCCTTCGGGCAGCACGCCGGTGAGCCGCACGCCGACGACCTTGGGGATGAGCATGCTCACCGGACGGCCGAGCATCGCTGCCTCTGCTTCGATGCCTCCCACCCCCCAGCCGAGAACGCCGAGCCCGTTGACCATGGGGGTGTGGGAATCGGTCCCGACCAACGTGTCGGGGAAGGCCGTGCCGTCCTCCGCGAACACCACCCGCGCCAGGTGCTCCAGGTTGACCTGGTGGCAGATTCCGGTGCCCGGGGGCACGACGCGCAGGTTCCGCAGGGCGCTCTGCCCCCAGCGCAGGAACTGATAGCGCTCCCGATTGCGCCGGTACTCGAGCTCCACGTTGCGGCCGAAGGCCGCCGGGGAACCGAAGTGGTCGGCGATCACCGAGTGGTCGATCACCAGCTCCACAGGCCGCCGGGCGTCGATCAGCGCCGGATCGCCGCCGAGCAACGCCATCGCCTCGCGCATCGCCACCAGGTCCACGATGCACGGCACCCCGGTGAAGTCCTGCATGAGCACCCGCGCGGGGGTGAACTGCACCTCGGTCGCCGGCTCCGCGGTCGGGTCCCACCCGGCCAGCGCCGTGATCTGGTCGGCGGTGGCGGTGCGGCCGTCCTCATGGCGCAGCAGGTTTTCCAGCAGCACCTTCAGGCTGTACGGCAGCCGTTGAAACTCGGACAGGGCGTCGAGCCGGTGGAGCGAGTAGGAGGTGCCGTCGACATTGAGTGTGCCGCGGGCGGCGAAGCTGTCCAGAGACATGCGTGTGCCTCCTCAGCACGGATCGGCGGCGACCGGCGCAGGACGGGGACTACTGGGCGTCCCTGTCGGACCCGCGCGCCCCCAGACGGGCGGAACGAACCACGGTCAGTTTCGACCGCGCGTACCCGGCCCGCAAATGCTGCGAATCCGGACTTCAGCGCAGGGGGTGCGAGGCGCCGCCAGCTTGTGCGCCCCGTCTGCGCGCCGAGAGGAGGGGTGATAGGACGGATCGGGGGCCTCGTCCGCATTGCCTGGGAAACGGTGAAGGAGATGCCGGATGGCGAAGATCGCGATCAACGGGCTCGGACGCATCGGACGGGCCGCGTTCAAGATTCTCCACGACCTCGACGGGGTCGAGGTGGCTGCGGTCAACGACCTGGTCCCCGCCGAGAACCTGGCCTACTTGCTCACTCACGACACGGTCTACGGACGCTACGGGAAGTCCGTCACCGCAGCCGGTGACGCGCTGGTCGTCGACGGACACACCGTCCCGCTGTACAGTCGCCGCGACCCGGCCGAGCTGCCGTGGCGTGAAATGGGAATCGACCTCGTCCTGGAGTGCACGGGTGCTTGCCGGCGCGAGGAGGATCTGGCCGGGCACTTGTCCGCGGGTGCACGGTTCGTGATCCTCTCGGCGCCCGCCCGAACCGAGACGATGGCCACCGTGGTCCACGGCGTGAACGCCTCGCCGGCCGGTCGGCAGATCGTCTCCTGCGCGAGCTGCACGACCAACTGCATCACTCCGGTGGTGGAGGTGATGGACCGCAGAATCGGCGTGGAGCGGGCCGTGATGACCACGGTCCACGCCTACACCTCTACCCAGCAGCTCATCGACGGGCCCAACAAGGACTTCCGGCGCGGCCGGGCCGGGGCCGCCAACATGCTTCCCGCCTCCACTGGTGCCGCGCTCGCGACCACCAAGGCACTCACGGATCTGGCGGGCCGCTTCGACGGCGTGGCCCTTCGGGTTCCGATCCCCGTTGGATCGATCGCCGACATCGTGCTCGTCACCGCCCGCTCGACTTCCCCCGAGGAAGTGAACGACCTCTTCCGTGCGGAGGCCACCACCGACCGCTACCGCGGCATCCTCGGCGTGTCGGACGAGCCGATCGTCTCCAGTGACATCATCGGTGATTCCCGTGCCTCGATCGTCGACGCGGCGATGACCCGGGTCGTGGACGGCACCCTGGTCAAAATCATGAGCTGGTACGACAACGAGTGGGGCTTCACCCACCAGATGGTTCGCGAGGCGCTCTCCGTGCTCGGCGTCGCTCGACCACGGTGAGACCACATTCCGCGCCCGAGCGGGAACACGGTGAAGGCACCGGGCACCGGATCAGTGCCGTTCCGGACTCGCCGCGCTATGGCGCAGCCTGGGCCGCGCCGCCCAGCCGGGACTGGCTGTGGTTTGCTGCCTTACGGCATTTCGGGTCGGGTCGGCTCGTCGGTCTCTGTACCGTTCTGGCGGAGGAGGCTGATCATCCCGTTCGGTTCGAGGTAGGCGCGCCGGACCTGAGAGATGTCCTCGATCCCGTGCAGTCGCAGCTGGACCGTGACCTCGCTCCGGGTCATCAGTTCCCGCCGCATGACCTTGTGATTGAGTCGGCCGTCTTCGATCAACAGCCGGGGGCGGGCCTTGATGACGCGGCTCAAGCGGGGCCACCGGTAGGCCACAGCGTCCAGCACCAAGCTCCAGAGAATGACCGCGGCAGCCAGGATGACGCCGTCTGTGATGGAGTGGTTTTCGCCCACCAGACCGGGGGCGACCGCCTGCGCGACCAGTACCACAAGGAAGACATCGGTGAGCCCCAGGCCACCGGCCTCGCGCTGTCCGGCGGCCCGCATCATCGCCATCAGCACCAGGAAGGTGATCGTGCCCCGCAGGAAAATCTCCAGGACCGGGGTGCTCGGGACGAAGACCGCGTTCCAGTCAGGCATGCACCGAGATAACCACCTCACGGTGGCGCCCCCTCGGCGACGCGCGAGGCGCTTTGCCGCACTGATCGCAAACCCGCCCGGCCCGCCGCCAGGAGGTCGGGGCGTCCCCGGAGGCGCCATGCTCCGGGGCAGAGCATGACGCCTCGCGCCTACCGCGTCAGGGAGTTTCCGTGCTCTGAGTGCCCGCTCCGCGGGTGGTTCCCGGTGGCGGGGTGCCGCGGGAGTGGAGTTCGACGGCCAGCGGTGCTGCGGTGAACATCGAGGAATAGGTGCCGACGACGATGCCGATGAGCAGGGCGAGGGCGAAGTCGGTCAGGGAGTCCCCGCCCAGCAGGGCGAGCGCGGACAGGATGAACGCCGCGCCCATGCCGGTGTTGATGGTGCGCGGAACCGTCTGCAGGATCGCGGTGTTGGTGATGCGTGCGAAAGGTGTCTTACGCGGCGCGGCCGCGGTCTTCCTGCCCGCCCACAGTTCCCGGATGCGGTCGAAGACGACGACGGAGTCGTTGACCGAGTAGCCGATGACGGTGAGCAGGGCGGCCAGGAACACCCCGTCGATGGGCTTGCCCAGCCAGGCGAACACGCCGATGAGGATGAGCGCGTCGTGTGCCATGGCGGCGGCCGCCGCGGTGCCGAACGTCCAGCGGAAGCGGACGGCGAGGTAGAGCAGCTGGGCGGCGAGAGCCGTGGCGAGGGCGATGACGGCGCCGCGGCGCAGCTCTGCGCCCAGACTCGGCCCGATCAGTTCGTCCCGTGTTTTCTCCGCGGTGCCGGCGAGGTCGCCGATCGTCTCGGTGATCCGGGCCTCCTCGTCGTTCGAGAGCTCGTCGGTGCGCACGGTCAGGGCGTCTTCCCCGGAGGTCTGGACGACGGCGCGGGGGAAGCCCGCGTCGGCCAGGGCATCCCGGGCCCGGTCGACAGACACCGGTGCGCTGGTGGAGTACTCGATGAGCCGGCCGCCGGTGAACTCCACTCCGAAGTTCAGCCCGCGCGCCACGATCCCGGAGGAGGCCAGGACGAGGGCCGCGGCGGACAGGGCCAGCCAGCGGCGCCTGTGGCGCATCAGGTCCGGGTTGCGGCGGGAGAGCCAGTCGCGGACCGTGCCGGTGCCGGCGATACCGGTGAGGCGGGGACGTCGTCGTACCGCGCGGCGGGCGACGGCGAAGTCGGCGAGGACGCGGGTGATCACCAGGGCGCTGAGCATGGAGGCGAGGACGCCGATGCCCAGGGTGACGCCGAAACCGCGCACGGGACCGGAGGCGAGGAAGAACAGCAGTCCGGCGGCGATGAGCGTGGTGATGTTGGAGTCGGCGATAGCGCTGAAGGCGTTGCGGAATCCGGCCGTCAGAGCGGAGCGCAGGCCCTTGCGGCGGCGCGTGGTGTATTCCTCGCGGGCGCGTTCGAAGACGAGGACGTTGGCGTCGACCGCCATGCCGATGGCGAGAACGAACCCGGCGAGCCCCGGCAGGGTCAACGTGGCACCCAGGGCGGCGAGAGCGGCGTAGGAGATCAGTCCGTAGCAGGCCAGTGCCAGGACGGCCAGCGCGCCCATGAGCCGGTAGACGGCAATCAGGAACAGGGAGGTCAGCACGGTACCGATGACGGCGGCCTGCGCGCTGGCCCGGATGGCCTGAGCGCCCAGCGTGGGGCCGACGGTGCGCTGTTCGACAGTCTCCACCGGCACCGGCAGGGCGCCGCCGTTGATGAGCAGGGCCAGTTCCCGGGCCTCTGACTGGCCGAAGGATCCGGTGATCTGGGTGCTGCCGCCGGTGATGCCGGTGCGGCAGGCGACCGAGGGGTCGACCTGCGGGGAGGAGATGACCTTGTCGTCCAGCACGATGGCGACGCGGCGCGTGGGATCGCCTGCCGGGGCGCAGGCTGCCGCACCGGTCAGATCCGCCCAGCCGCCCGCGTCTTTGAAGTCGACGCTGACGAACCAGCCGCCCACGCCCTGCTGGTCGATCCGCGCTTCGGCGCCGTCGACGTCGGCTCCCGTCAGCGCGGGGGGTCCTAGGCGCAGCCGCTGTCCGGATTCGTCGGGCAGCGTGCGTTCCTTTGGCCGCTCGGTCGGTGCCTGTCCGGGTTCGGCCGTGCCGAGCACGGGGTGGAAGGTGAGCTGGGCGGTACGGCCCAGGACGTCGGCGGCCTCACGCGGGTCCTGCACACCGGGCAGTTCGACGATGATCCGGTTGTCCCCGGAACGGGCGATGGCCGGCTCGGCGACGCCGAGTGCGTCGACGCGGCGGCGCAGCACCTCCAGGGTGCGATCGGTTGCCGCCGAATCTGCCTCGGCGGTCGGCGAGTCACGGGTTTCCAGCACGATCTGGGTCCCGCCGCGCAGGTCGAGGCCGAGGCGGACCGGTACGGCCGCGGCGATGTAGAGCGACAGGGCAACAACAGCGAGGGCGAAGAACGCCCGTACACGCATGGCGCGCGTCAAGAGTGCCTCCAGCAGGCATACCGCAGCCGCCCCGGGCGGCGCGGAAGAGGACAAGGGGAGATGTCAGGGGCCGGCTGGAGACGGTGGCGCCCGCCCGCTGTGCCGCACGCTGTACTCAGGAGGCCCGGCCGCCTCGGGCTCGTGCGCCGACAGTGCCCCCGGCTCGGGGCGCGGCGGCACGGGGCATCGTGGGACGGGCGGGCCCCCGGTCGGCGGAGCGTGCCGCTCAGCGGTGGTGTCGCGGAGTACTCGCGCCGGGACACCCCAGCTCGTGGTGCATGTGTCGTCGGTGTGCGGGGCGATACCGCCGCCGCTTCCCTGAGCCACCAGGGGGATCGAAGTCGTTACGCCGCTGGAAGAGGCGGGAGCTGCGGTGCCGAGAATGCTCAGAAGGCCGAGGAAGGCGACCAGTGCGGGCAGCAGCCTGCCGACGGTGTCCGCGCGGCGTGGACAGCCGCATGGGGTGGCGGCGCGACGGGGCTGGGCCATACGCCGCCTCCTTCTCAGGCTCTGGTCGTCATACCCCGATCCGGCACGTGGAACCGGGGGCAGGTTTCGCGAGGTGCAGGCGGTTTCAGGGTTCGATCAAACCCGCCCGAATGGCATAACGAGTCAGCTCCAGACGGTCGCGCAGTCCCAGCTTCTGCAGCAGGTTCGCCCGATGGCGCTGCACGGTCTTGACACTGATGAACAACGTCTCCGCGATCTCCTTGGAGGAATGGCCCTCGGCGACGAGTTTGAGGACCTCCTCCTCCCGGGCGGTCAGCACGCGGTCCGCAACCTCCTCGCCACGCCGGACGCGGTCGAGGTAGTTGCGGATGAGCGCGGTGACCGCTCCGGGGTAGAGAAACGACTCGCCCCGCATCGCCGCCCGGCAGGCCGCGACCAGATCACGGTCGGCCACCGACTTCAGGACGTAGCCGCAGGCTCCGGCTTTGAGTGCCTCGAAGAAGTACTGCTCGTTGTCGTACATCGTCAGCATCAGGATCCGCAGCTGCGGTTGGCGGGACGACAGTTCCCGCGCGGCCTGCAGCCCCGTCATGCGCGGCATGGCGACATCCAGGACAGCCAGATCCACTTCGTGCGTGCGGGCCAGGGCGATGGCCTCCGCGCCGTCACCGGCCTCGGCTACGACCTCAAGGTCGGGTTCGCCATCGAGGATGAGCCGCACCCCGCGGCGGACCAGGGCATGGTCATCGGCGAGCAAGATCCGGATCGGGGCCTGGTCAGCCATGATCGACGTCCTCTTCCTCTGCGGTGGGCACGGGTTTCTTGACGGTGGGTGCGGACAGGACCACATGGGTGCCATCGGTGGTGCCGGTATCGATCTCGAGCGTGGCGCCGATGAGCAGGGCGCGTTCGCGCATGCCGCGGATCCCGGCACCTTCCCGGGCGATACCGATGCCTCGGCCGTCGTCACTGATGCCCAGCACCACGGCACCGTCGGTTCGCCGCAGCCTCAGCTCGACGCGTTCGGCTTCGGCGTGGCGGGCGACGTTGGTCAGCGCCTCCTGCGCGACCCGGTAGAGCACCAGTTCGGTCTGCGGGTCCAGAGGCGGCAGGTCAGCGGTGAAGTGGCGGGTGATCTTCAGTCCGGTGTGGGTGGCGAAGTCGTTGGTCAGTGCCGTCAGCGCGCTGATCAGACCGAGGTCCTCCAGGACGCCGGGGCGCAGCCGGCGCGCGAGCCGGCGTACTTCGTCGAGGCTTTCGCGGGTGGTCTCCTGCACCTGCTGCAGTTCGGCGCGCAGGGGCTCGGGTGCCTGGTCGGCTGCTCGCTTCAGTCCCAGCAGGACCGCGGTGAGGCTCTGCCCGACCTCGTCGTGGAGTTCCTGGGCGATGCGCTGCCGCTCGGATTCCTGGGCGGACAGGGCGCGAGCGCTGCTCGCGGCGCGTTCGGCCTCCAGCCGGTCGAGCATGGCGTTGAAGGTGCGGATCAGCTCGGCCACCCCGCCGTGTCCGGCCACAGGCAGTCGCTGGCCCGGGCGCAGCAGGTCCACCCTGGTCATCAGCCGGGTGAGACGGTCCAGCGGGGCCAACCCGATACGCAGCAGGGCGGCGTTGGCCACCAGCATGACGATCAGTCCGCCGACCAGGATCACCGCCTCGGTCAGCAGCACCGGCACCGAGACGGTCACCGGTGCCCACAACAGCAGCGCTGTGGCCGTACCGAGCACCACGGCGTTGAGCCCGAAGATCCGCCAGAACAACGACACCGCCTGTCGAGCCTCCTTGTGGCATACGCCCCTAACACCACTATCCGTCAGGTGGGTCCGGGCTCACCTCGCTTGCATCCCGCGCCGGCTTTGTATCAGCCTGTCCGGGGCGCGGTGTGCGCGTCGATGGGGTGCGATACCCATCTCCCCTGGCGCCTGCATCACCGAGCTCCCTGCAGATGGGTATCGAGGCCGATGGCTTCCCCTGACCGGGCCGACCAGGGTGGAAGCCATGAACCAGACGGCCGCCCCACCAACACGGCCGCAGGTACCTGTGGCACGTAGCCCACCGAGCCCTCCGCGATGCCGCGGAGGTGCGCCACGGGCCACCGCCCGCCCCGATGTGAAGGGACTGCTTTCCATGCCGCTCGACGCCGCCCGCCGTGAGTTGGGCTCTGAACGTCTCACGGCGCATGAGGCCCGGCAGCGTCTTGAGCACGAGCGCGACTCGCGGCTCGTCCAGCTCACCGCGATCGACGAGGCCGGACCTGAAACGAACGACCATGTCATGGCCGTACAGATTGACGCCTTGCAGCGCGTGCTGAGGGAGATCGACGCCGCCTTCCGTCGCATCGAGGACGGCACGTACGGAACGTGCCAGGACTGTGCCCAGCCCATCCCCGTCGAACGACTGGAGATCCTGCCGTACGCGCGCTGCTGCGTCGGATGCCAGCGCCGAATTACCTGATCGCAGCTGGCCGGCGGTATGTGGAGCGAGTTCCTTTTCCCCCGTGTGGAGGCATGAGGAAGTGAACAACCAGGTCGTCGGCGCCGACAACGCGGGCCTGCGCCCCCGGGATCTCGCCGGGCTGCGCGAGAGCCTGCGTGAGCAGCGTCTGTTCCGCGAGGAGCAGCTGCGGCAGATCGCATCGCCCTCCCAGACGCGGGCCGAGGGGGTACGCGGGCGGCAGGCGGCCTCGCAGATCGAGGTCCACGTCAAGCTCGCCGCCTCCGCCCGTATGGTCCTCTCCGACGTGGAAGCGGCGCTTGAGCGGATGGACCAGTGCCGCTACGGCGGGTGCCACCTGTGCGCGCAGCCCGTCGCCCTGGCCCGCCTGAAGATCGTGCCGCAAGCCCGCTGCTGCGGCCGCTGCCACCAGCTCCGAGCAGCAGGACGGTGACCGTATGTCCGTGTACTTCGCACCCGCTGATGGCTCCACCACCTGGCCGGTGTGCCGGCGGTGTCCCGGGATCGCCCTCGACCTGGGCAGCTCCCGCACCCGCGCCTGGTTGCCCGGCCGCGGGATCATCCTCGACGTCCCCACCATCACCGTCGAGGGCGTCGCAGGCTCCCACCCCATCCAGCGCGGCACCATCGTCGACCCCGAGGGCACCGCACGGATGCTGCAGCGTCTTCTGGGCCACCGTATTCCCCGCCACACCCGGCCCCTGATCGCCTTGACTACGCCGGTGCTGGGCGGCATCGCCTACCGCAAGGCAGCGCGGACCGCACTGGAAGTTCTCCGACCACGCACCGTGTTGACCATCCCCACCGCCACAGCCGTGGCACTGGGCGCCGACGCGGACATGAGCCGCCCCCTGCTCATCGTGGACATCGGCGCCCATCTCACCGAAGTCTTCCTGCTCACCGACGGTTCGGTCGCCGATGCTCACCGCACCGCCCTGGGCACCGACGACCTGGACCAGACCACCACCCACCGCACCATCGCCGACGCGGTGACCGGCACGGTGACCGACATGCTCCGACAGGACCACACCACGCAGACCCTCGACGCCGTCCAAAGCGGCGTCCTCCTGGCCGGCGGCGGCGCCCGGCACCCCGAGTTCGCACGCCGGCTCTCGCTCGACCTTCACGTGCCCGTGCGGCCACTGCCCGCCCCGCACACCGCCGCCCTTCGCGGCGCCGCGAAGATCCTGCGCTGCACATCACTGCGGCGGAACGGGTGCCCGTAGGGGCCGGCGTGGGCGGCGCTGACCGGCTGTTTCGCGTGCTGGCGCGGTTCGCTGGGCATGACATGCTCCTCGCCAGCGGAGTTTCGACAATGAGTTTTGGACTTATTTATGAAAGAGGTCAATCTGCCAGGCACAGAGCGTGGAGTGCTCCGATTACGCATACATGGATTGGAGTATCGTGGATGTATGACCACTGACTCGACCTCGGCTTCGCCTCAGGTCCCCGCCGCTTCGGGGGTAGAAACGGTCTCGGTACTCGCGGACGAGGTGCGCCGCAGGCTGTACGGCTTCATACGGCGCGCCCACAGGCCGGTGACGCGGGAGGAGGCAGCCGCCGATGCCGGGATCTCGGCCAAGCTGGCCGCCTTCCACCTGGACAAGCTGGTCGCGGCCGGGTTGCTGAGCTCCCATTACGACAACCCGGGCGGCGTCCGCAGGGTTGGCCGCAAGCCCAAGCTCTACGAGCCGGCCGACACCGACATCCGCATCTCCATCCCCGAGCGCCGCCCCGACGTCCTCGCCGAAATCCTCATCGACGCGGTCCTCGACCAGCAGCAGGGCGAGGACGCGCAGTTGGCCGCACTGCGCACGGCCCGCCACCGGGGTGAGGAACTCGGAGCCGCGACACGCGCCAGCACCCGTCCCGGCCGTCTGGGGCCCGAGCGCTCTCTCACGCTTTCCGAGTCAGTGTTGGAGGAGTACGGCTTCGAGCCCGACCGGCAAGCCCCGACCGAGGTGCGGCTGATGAACTGCCCCTTCCGTCCACTGGCCGCCCGATCGCCCGAGTTGGTGTGCGGAATCAACCACGCCTTCCTCGGCGGCTTCCTCACCGGGCTGCAGACAGCCGGGATCGACGCGGTCCTCGCCCCTCACCCGGGACGGTGCTGTGTGGAACTGCGCGCCGCGGCCAGCAGTGCGAACGTGCCCGGCCCTGCCACTGGGGCGTGCGCGAAGGAGGTCTGTGCCCGGTCCGCAGAGGATCCGGGCGGCACGTAGACGGGCGGCATCCCGCGAAACGACGCAAGGGAGAAGATCATGAGTGAGAACCTGGACCGGCTGGCCACCGAAGGCGTAGCGGTCTGGCTCGATGATCTGAGCCGTGAGCGGCTCGCCGGTGGCGGGCTGGCCGACTTGGTACGTGACCAGCAGGTGGTGGGCATCACCAGCAACCCGACGATCTTCGCCAAAGCTATCCGCTCGGGTGCCCGCTACGACGAGCAGGTCGTCGATCTGACCCGGCGCGGGGTGCGGGTCGAGGAAGCCGTCAGGCTGCTGACGGCGTTCGACGTGCGCTGGGCCTGCGACGTCCTGCGCCCGGTGTACGAGGCCAGTGACGGGGTGAACGGACGGGTTTCCATCGAGGTGGACCCGCGCGTCGCCCACGACACGCAGGCGACGATCGCCGAGGCACGGGCCCTGTGGTGGCTGGTGGACCGGCCGAACCTGTTCGTGAAGATCCCCGCCACCCAGAATGGCCTGGAGGCGATCAGCACCGCGCTCGCGGAGGGCATCAGCATCAACGTGACGCTGATCTTCTCCCTGGACCGCTACGACCAGGTCCTTGGCGCCTTCCTTGACGGTATGGCCCAAGCGCACGCGGCGGAGCGTGACCTGGCGTCCATCGCGTCGGTGGCCTCCTTCTTCGTCAGCCGGGTGGACACCGAAATCGACAGCCGGCTGGACAAGATCGGCACACCGGAGGCGCTGGCCCTGCGCGGGCGGGCCGCGATCGCCAACGCACGCCTGGCCTACCAGCACTTCGAGCAGGCGAGCGCATCCACGCAGTGGCAGACGCTGGCCGCGGCGGGAATGCGTCCGCAGCGCCCGCTGTGGGCCTCCACCGGGGTGAAGGACCCCTCCTACGACGACACCCGCTACGTCGACGAACTGGTGGCGCCCGGGGTGGTCAACACCATGCCCGAGCAGACCCTGCGCGCGGTTGCCGACCACGGCCGCATCCAGGGCGACACCATCCACGGCACCTATGAGGCATCCCAGCGGGTACTGGATGACCTCCAGGCTGTCGGGTTGTCCTACGACGACGTGGTGCGCGTGCTGGAGGACGACGGCATCGCCAAGTTCACCGCATCCGGCAACGAGCTGTTCGAGCAGTTGGACGCGGAACTGCGGGCCAAGCGCCAGGCCACCTGATGTCGTCGGCCGTCGACCGGACGCCCCGGCGGCCGACCCTTTCATGACCACGACCGCAGACACACCGCAGAACGAAGCAACAGGCGGCAGTGCACCGTCACGGACGATGACGGCCCGGCCGCATGCGACGCCGGAAGGGACCCGCTCACCGAGCGGACCGCCAACGGCCTGCGGGCAGAGTCACGGCAGCAGAGGAGAGACCACGGCCGCGAACACGACATTCGTGATCGTCGGGGCCGGCCTTGCCGGCGCCAAGGCGGCACAGACCCTGAGAGAGGAGGGGCTTCGGCCCGATCTCGCTGCTCGGAGCGGAGAGCGAGCGCCCCTACGAACGGCCGCCGCTCTCCAAGGGCTACCTGCTGGGCAAGGACGAACGTGACACGGTCTACGTCCATCCCCGCGAGTGGTACGCCGAACACGACGTCGACCTCCGCCTGGGCGCCACCGTTACCGCGATCGACCCGGCCGCCCACGAGGTGACGCTCGCCGACGACAGCCGTATCGGCTACGCGAAGCTGCTCCTTACGACCGGTTCTTCACCTCGCCGGCTTCCGCTTCCCGGAGCCGACCTCGACGGGGTGCTCTACCTGCGCCGGCTCTCCGACAGCGACCGCATCAAGGAAGCCTTCGCGTCCGCAGCCCGTATCGCGGTGATCGGTGCCGGCTGGATCGGGCTGGAGACTGCTGCCGCCGCCCGGTCAGCCGGTCTCGAGGTCACGGTCCTGGAGACGGCGGAGCTCCCGCTGCTGCGCGTGCTGGGCCGCGAAGTTTCCCAGATCTTCGCCGACCTGCACACTGATCACGGGGTCGACCTGCGCTGCGGCGTCCAGGTCGCGGAGATCACCGGCGCAAGCGGCCGGGCGAACAGCGTGCTGCTGGCCGATGGCAGCCGCATCGACGCCGACGCGGTCATCGTCGGGGTCGGCATCACGCCCAACAGCCAGCTCGCCACAGCCGCCGGCCTGGACATCGGCAACGGCATCCGCGTCGACGCCCACCTGCGCACGTCCCACCCGGACATCTACGCCGCCGGGGACGTCGCGAGTGCCTTCCACCCCCTGCTCAGCAAGCACATCCGTGTCGAGCACTGGGCCAACGCACTCAACCAGCCCCAGGTCGCGGCCAAGGCGATGCTCGGCGAGGACGTGGCGTACGACCGCGTTCCGTACTTCTTCACCGACCAGTACGACCTGGGCATGGAGTACACCGGCTATGTCGAGCCCGGCGGCTACGACCAGGTCATCTTCCGCGGCCGGACCGACACCCGGGAATTCATCGCGTTCTGGCTCGCCGAGGGCCGGGTACTGGCCGGGATGAACGTCAACGTCTGGGACGTCACCGACCCGATCCGCGACCTCGTCACCTCCGGCCGAGCGATCGACGCGAACGAACTCGCCGATACACACGTTCCCCTGACATACCTTCTCGGACACCCCGACAGGGCCAGCTGATCGGCAGGGACTCGCCTTGATGCGGCTGATGGACCGTTGTACATCGACCCTCACGAAGTGGAAGGATTCCTCCGGCCAGAGGGGCCGGAGACCCTGCTCGCTGCGGATCGGCTTCTTGAGCGAGTAGCCGAGGTAGGTCAGCATCCGGCAATCGGTGTGATGGATGAGGATGATCTCGTTCGTTCCCAGCAACTGCTGGCTCACCGCCAGCGATCGCGAGACGCCTGCCTGGCGTAGCGCCACAGCTCGACCATCCTGGCAGCTACTGCATTGCCGAGGGGCTCATCAGCAGCGTCGATGCCTGGTCGTTCGTCCATCCGATAGCCGCCAAGCGTGCCGCACGCCGTGCACCAGTGCGCAGCAGCAGCGGTCCCGTGGTGCGGAGACAAGAAGCCCGTCGTTTTGCGGCGGAGTATGGACCGCGGGAGCCTGAAGGAGTGATTCGTCGGCGTGTGGCGGCCCGTGCGCCCGGCGCGCCTCTGAAGTCGGGCGCCGAGAGCGGTGTCGCGTCATCTCCCATCGGTGCGGTCAAGGCGCCGATGGCCTACGTGGTCGCAGCAACCGTACCGATTGTGCTGCTGGAGTTGATGATCGACGACCGCACGGTGCGGCTCGTCCCCCTGCTGATTTTGCTTCCCGCGTTCCCGGCGGTGGTCGGCTCGGTGCGGCAGACTGCCTGCGCGGTGGGCTGGGTGCTGATCGTCATCACCGCAGTTCTGGTCTACCGGCCGCTCCCGTCGTCGTACAACTTCGCGATCGTCATGGTGCTGGCCTTCGTGCTCGGTGTGCTGTGCGTCGTGACTTGCCAATGGCGGATCCGACGGGAGCGGGAGCTGCTGCGGGTCCGGTCCACGGCTGTCGCTCTGCAACGGCAGATGCTGCGGCCCCTGCCGATTCTCACCGACCGGGTGATCGTCGACGGTGTGTACCGGCCGGTGGAGGCGGACAGGCTGGTGGGCGGAGATGTCTACGAGGTGGTGGCTTCGCCGTACGGGACACGGCTGCTCTTCGGCGATGTCCAGGGCAAGGGCCTGCCAGCGATCGGAGCCGCCTTCGCCATGCTCGGCGCTTTCCGCGAGGCTGCCTCGCGCGAGCCGACCCTCACCGCCCTCGTGGATGACCTGGAACAGGCCGTGGTCCGGCACAACGCCTTTGCACAGCAGACCGGCGAACCCGAGCGATTCGTCACCGCTCTCATCCTGGGGATCGACTCCTCGACCGAAACGCAGGCCGTCAACTGCGGCCATCCTCCGCCCTACCTGCTGAAGGCCGGACCGGTCACCGCCGTGCAGCTCGGCGACCCGGGCGTACCACTTGGTCTTGCCGACCTCTCGCCCGCACCCAGGACGGTCGCATGGTTCCCCTTCCCGCCGGGCGCGACCCTCGTCAGCTGCAGCGACGGTGTCACCGAGGCCCGTGGCATCACCGGCGCCTTCTATCCCCTCGAAGAGCGCCTGGGTGCCTGGGCGGACATCTCCCCCTGGGAAGTCGCCGAGCACCTGACCGAAGACCTCGGCCGTCACACCGCTGGGGAACACCGGGACGACATCACCGCGCTCGTGGTCCGCAGGACTGACTGACCCGGCGTCCCCCGTAAGGGCAGCACACACCACACGCCACGGTTTGGAGGCATCTGCAATGACGAACAACACCCCTCCCGCACCGATCGTGGTCGGCACCGACGGCTCTTCCGCCTCCGGGCCGGCCGTGCGCTTCGCCCTTCAGGAGTCCCAACTACGCGGGAGCGGGCTCCGAGCCGTATGCGCGTACGACTTCACCACCAGGTACAGCGGTTTCGAGTGGCCTGCCGCTTCCGGTTTCGTCGATCTGGACACGCAGCTGCGCGACGCCACCGTGGAGGCGGTTACCAAGGCGCTGGAGGAGGCCCGGGAGCAGGTCGGCGGCGCGCCGGTGGAGGTAGAGATCAGCGTCGAGAAAGGCCGCCCCTCGCAGGTCCTGCTGGACGCGAGCCAAGACGCCTGCCTCCTGGTGGTCGGCAGCCGGGGGTCAGGCGCATGGGGGCGCCTGACCCTGGGCTCCACCAGCACCGAAGTCGTCCACCACGCCCATCTCCCGGTCGTCGTCGTGCCCGGCGGGCAACCGGGCAGGCCATCGTGAATGACTCCATTGCCGTCGCGCCGGCACGGGTGGACGGCTACGTGGAGCTGCGGGACTACGCGGTGATCGGGGACGGCCGCTGTGTCGCGCTCGTCGCTCAGTGCTGGATCACCCTCGACCGCGCCCTCGACCTGGCCAGGCGGCAGCTGATCCCGAACCGGCACGCCGCCCACTGGCGGCACGAACGACAGGCCATCGCCGACTTCGTCGACACTCGCTGCTTCAGCGAGCGGCTGAACAGCTACGTGCGCTCCGCCGCCGGCGACGACCTGGACGCAAGCCTCCTGCCGGCCTGCTGCACGGCTACCGCCCGCCTGACGACCCGCGCCTGCGCGGCACCGTATCCGCCGTCCAGCGGACCCTCCGAGAGGGCCCCTACGTCAACCGCTACCTGGGCACCGACGGTGTCCCCGGCGGTGAGGGTGCCTTCCTCGCCTGCTCCTTCTGGCTCGCCGAGGCCCTCGCGCGATGCGGCCGCATCGACGAAGCCGTGTCCCTCATGGACCAGCTGGTGGCCCTCGGAATCGATGTCGGCCTCTACAGCGAAGAAGCCGACCGCACCACCGGCGCCTTTCTCGGCAACCTGCCTCAGGGCCTGTCCCACCTCGCCCTGATCAGCGCCGCCTGCGCGATCGGGGAGGCCACACGATGAGCATCTGGGAGGCGATGGCGGGTGGCTTCGTCGGCACGCTGGTCCTGACCACCGGCCTGCGGGCGGCCAATACCTTCAATCTCACCCGCATCGATCTGCCGTTTCTGCTCGGCACCGCCTTCACCAGCGACCGGACCCGGGCCAAGGCCCTCGGCTACGGCGTGCACTTCGTCAACGGCCTGGTCTTCGCCCTGCTCTACTATGCGGTCTTCGCCGCCATCGGCTACAGCAGCTGGTGGCTGGGCACCGTCTTCGGCCTCGTCCACGGCCTGTTCGCCGCCACCGCCCTGGTCAACATCTTGCTGCCTCTCGTCCACCCACGCATGGGCACATCCCAGACCAGTGCCCCCGGCGTCGCGCTGCTCGAACCACCCGGCTTCCTCATGCTCAACTACGGACGCGGCACACCCACCGTGACCCTCGCCGCACACCTCGCCTACGGAACCATCGTGGGAGGTTTTCTCACCTGGCCGGGCTGACATCCCGGCCGGCAGCCGCTCAGGGCCTGCTACGTGATCCCGGCAGGTCCTGCGCGGGCCGGGTAGCGTGGAACCAGGACCAAGAACCCGCACAAAAAAGCCTGCCATCGCGGGAGAAGGCGGAAAGGTCCCCATGGCACATTCACATGACGCGGCTCCCAGCGGCCCGCATCCTGCGCCGCTTCCGGCGGATTCCGAACCGACCAGCAGCGGACCGGATGCACGCGGGCCGCGGCTTGCCTCGGTAGTGGTGTTCGTCCACGACCACGACGCATCGGCTGACTTCTACCGAGAGCTGCTGAACATGGAGGTCACGGTCCGCACGGCCACTGCCGCGCTGCTCGTGGGCCATAGCGGCTTCCAGGTGTACCTTCGCGCCGTGGGCCCGAAAGCCCAGCACCCGGTGGGCCACGCCGGCGCCCAGTACGTCATCTGGACAGCGGAGGGTGCCGACGACTTCCAGCGGTGCGAACGCGTGCTCAGAGCCCGGTCCAACCGTGTGGACACCCGGCACGGTGACGGCTTCACCCTCCTCGAGGGCCGGGATCCCAGCGGTCTGCCGGTGCTGGTGGCCTATCCGGGGCCGGACGAAGTGGCGCGACTTGAGATTATCTCTCGTTACTACGTGTGACACGGGAGGGAGGTCCTCCCATGGCTGGGCGCGGGACGGTACAGGTGCGCCGCGTCTACGAGGCTCCGGCGCAGACTGACGGCGTGAGAGTGCTGGTCGACCGGGTCTGGCCCCGAGGGATGACCAAGGACAAGGCCCACCTCGACGAGTTGTGCAAACAGGTCGCCCCCTCCACGGAACTACGCAAGTGGTACAGCCACGACCCCGACCATTTCGCGGAATTCAGCCGTCGCTACCGGACGGAGCTCAACGATCCCGAACACGTAGACGCTCTGGCGCACCTGCGCGACCTCGCCCAGGACCGGCCGTTGACGCTACTCACCGCAACCAAGCATCCCGAGATCAGCGAAGCCGAGGTACTCGCCGAGTTGCTGCGGAGCTGACAGCGGGAAGCACACACGGCCCCGGGATGCGCTCGTCGCCTCACGTCGCTGGCGCGGGGGCATCGCGCTCTCGGTCAGCGCCCATGCAGAAACCGGTCGATAATGGCTGTGACCGACTCTCATGAGATGTCGTCGCGTCTTGAGGCTGCTTATGAACGATCAGCTGCCGCAGATGAACGGTCCGCCGCCCGTCGCTGGGCTGGTCGGCGAGAGCCTCGTGCCCGTTACGGATGAGATCGAGTGGGCTGCCGTGTCTCCGCGGCAGATCACCCCCGAGGAGTGGCAGCGGTTCGAGGACCACCTCAAGGAGATCTTCGAGGCACTGGGCTTGGCCGTCGGGTCAGCGGCCACGGCCGACACACCTCGTCGCTTCCTGCGCGCCCTCTTCGACGCCACGACGAAAAGCTGGTCACCGCCTTCGAGACCGAATGCCACGGCGGGTCGGACTGCCGGATCAGCCAGATCGTCGAGGGGCCGATCCCGTTCTTCGCCCTCTGTGAGCACCACGCTCTGCCGTTCTTCGGTAAGGCGTACGTCGGGTACATCGCACACGAGCACATCCTCGGCCTGTCCAAACTGACCAGGCTGGTGCGGCTGTTCGCCCGCCGCTTCTCCGTGCAAGAGCGCATCGGCCGCCAACTCGCCGGATCGCTGCAGCAGATCCTGCTGCCACACGGCGTCGCAGTCCATTTGGAAGCGGTGCATCTGTGCACGCAGATGCGCGGCGTACGGGAGATCGAGTCCAGCACCCGTACCACCCACTGGCGTGGCACCTACGACGAGGATCCACAACTGCGGGGAGAATTCTTCACGTTGTGCGGCCAACGGGGCCTGGCCGGACATGGCTGAGCGCAGCACCGCACCCCCCGTCGCCGGAACACAGACCGGCTCGCTGGAGCCACTGGAGTTGCTGTACGAGGAGGCCGGACAGCCCAGCTTCGGTCTGCCTGCAACGCTCGCCACGGCGTACGGCGGCGACCTGGGCTTCACGACGCCGTGCGTGTACGCGAACTTCGTCGCCTCCCTTGACGGAGTGGTAGCCCTCGGTCCCGAATACCCCTCCTCCGGCTCGGCGATCAGCGGGCGTGAACCCGCGGACCGCTTCGTCATGGGACTGCTGCGCGCATGCGCCGACGCGGTACTCATCGGGGCCGGCACACTCCGAGCCACATCCCGCCACCTGTGGACCCCCGACCACGTCTGTCCGCAAGCTGCACCCGACTTCCGCGAGCTACGGCACAGCCTGAAACGCGCCACAAGACCGCAACTGGTTGTGGTCACCGCGAGTGGCGATGTGCCCACCGAGCACCCAGCGCTGCAGTCGGGCGCGCTTGTGGCCACCACCGCGGACGGCGCCCGCCGACTGGAGGTACGCCTGCCGCCAACCTGCGCGATACTGACCGCGGTCGAAGGATCCGCTCTCCGTATGGCCGACGTCCTCGCGGCTCTCCACGCCCAGGGACACACCGCGGTGCTCACCGAAGGCGGACCGCAGCTCATCGGCCACCTCCTCGGCGAGGGCCTGCTGGACGAGCTGTTCCTCACGACCTCCCCAGTGCTCGCCGGCCGGGCTGGCACATCCCGACCCGGGGTGATCTCCGGACTCGAACTGCTACCGAACCAGCCGACGTGGACGGACCTGATCAGCGCCCGCCGACGGGACTCATATCTCTTCTTGCGCTACCGACTTCCTACCTCAGGCGGCGGCCCAGCCTCACGGTTAACCCGTGGTTCCTCGACGTAGACGCTGTCAGGGGAGCGCACATGTATGCCGTCGGCCGGAGGTCGCACGTCACCTGCCGCTGTCAAACGGGGGAAGAGGAACTCCTCGAGAGCGTCCATGGCAAAGAGAAGCGCCATCATCAGGGCGGGCACAAGCAGAACGAGCAGTATCACAGGACCTCCCGTGGGATGGTCGGCCTGTGGAGCCGATGGTGCCGCTTTTCAGGATGGGGCCGAATGGCGTAGTGCGCATGTCATGCGCGGTGGCGCACCGTGTGTTACAATGCTGCCAGCGCGAGAACCCCCGGGGCCCTGCCATAGCGTTCCAGGGCTTCGTGCGCACCGTGTGCTGCATGCAACGTCGGTGAGCGTGTTCGCGTTCATTGCCAGCGCTGTCGTCCGGCCTTGTGCTGTCCGCTGCTGTCGCTCTACCGCTCCACGGCCGCCACCGACTGCTCTGAACCTGTCACCGCGGTCACTGGCCCCTCTTCCACGGGACCGATGGCCTGGCCCAGCTGCGATATCCCTGCCGCCTGACAGCGGATCACATTGATCGCCTCGACCAGCTGGTCACGCAGCACTTGGCAGCCGCTCCCCGCGGCGGGAGTCCACGCCGGTCTCTCCGAACCGATCATCCTCACCCCCATCGGGCGCCCGGGACAGGGCCCGGCCTGAACGTCTTCCGCCAGTGCCAGGGCGGCGAGGGCCGTCGTCGCCGAGCTGACGGCCATCCCGCACAACGCGCGATCAACGCCCATGACAACGTCAGCGCCGAGGGCGTCACACCATTGGCCCAGCTCGTGGCACCTTGGAGGGGCCCTCTAGCCATGGCGGGCGGGGCCTGCCGGGCCGGGGTGGCCGTGCTCGCCGAGCCAGCGGGCGAGTTTGCCGCGCCGGCCGATCGCGCGCAGCCGCCGTTCGGCGGCCTCGCGTACCTGGGGGGTTGTGATCAGGAGCAGTTCGTCCCCGGTTCGCAGCATGGTGTCCTGGGTGGGGACGATGGTGGTGCCTTCCCGGACGATCAGTGTCAGGGCGGTGGGCGGGGGCAGGCGCAATTCGAAGACGGCCACCCCGGCCAGGCGGGAGCCTTGTGGGACGGTGACGGTGAGCAGGTCGGCGTCCAGGATGTCCAGTGGTGCGGTCTCCACCTCGATCTCGCGCAGCGCGCCGAGGCGGGTCAGGCCCAGCCATCGGGCGGCGGCAGGCAGGGCGGGGCCCTGGATGAGGGTGAAGAGGACCACCAGGACGAACACGATGTTGAGCAGGTCGCGCGCACCGGCGATGCCCGAGACGATGGGGTAGGTGGCGAGCACAATCGGGACGGCGCCGCGCAGCCCGGCCCAGGAGATGAACGCCTGTTCGCGCCAGGGGATGCGGAAGGGCAGCAAGCAGGCCAGCACGGAGATGGGCCGAGCGGCCAGCAGCAGGATCAGGCCGGCCGCGAGAGCCGGAAGAACGGCGGCGGGCAGTTCGCTGGGGGTGACCAGCAGACCCAGCATGACAAACAGGCCGATCTGGGCGAGCCAGCCCGCGCCTTCGGCGAAGGAGCGGGTGGCGGCGCGGTGCGGCAGCTGGGTGTTTCCCAGGACGAGTCCGGCAAGGTAGGCGGCGATGATGCCGCTGGCGCCCACTGCTCCGGCGGCGGCGAAGGCGATGATGCCGAAGCCGACGGTCGCCAGTGGATACAGCCCGGTGGCGGGCAGGGCGATGTGCCGCAGGGCGGCGGCGCCTACCCGGCCGGTCAGCAGGCCGATTGCGGCGCCGGCGGCCAGCTGGAAGAGCACGTTGCCGAGGATGTGCGCCGGGTCGGGCAGGTCGCCGGCGGTGGAGAAGACCAGCACCAGGATGATGGTGGGGGCGTCGTTGAAGCCGGACTCGGCCTCGACCAGGCCGGTGACCTTCTGCGGCAGCGGCAGCGTGCGCAGGACGGCGAAGACGGCGGCGGCGTCGGTGGAGGAGACGATCGCCCCCAAAAGCAGAGCCAGGTTCCAGTCCATGCCCAGCAGCCAGTGGGCTCCTGCGGCGGTGACCGCGACCGAGACGGCCACGCCCGCGGTGGCGAGCACTCCGGCGGGTGCTACCAGGCGCTTCACGTCCGCCCACTGGGTGGACAGGCCGCCTTCGATGAGGATGACGGCAAGGGCGGCGTTGCCCAGCGACTGGGCGAGCTGGGCATCGTCGAAGTCCAGACCGATGACGTCCTCACCGGCGATGACACCGACCGCGAGGAACAGCAGCAGACTGGGCAGCCCCAGCCGGTGAGCAGCGCGTGCGGCGGCGATGCTGGCCAGCAGCACCGTGCCGCCGACCAGCAACATGAGGTACAGCTCCTGCAACGTCATCCGCACGTCCTCGCGGTGACGGCGGCTGCCTGGTGGGCGCCGCGGCCGTGGCCGGGACGCTCGAGCACGAGCTGCTGTGCGCACGGGGGTCGGCAGGAGACCAGGGAAGTACCCGGCGGACCCGGCCAGGACCAGATCCGGCGCGGTGAGCGGAGCCCGTCCCAGGGCGAAGTTCGCCAGCGGCTCGGCCATCGCGACAACCGGCCACAGTACGGCACGGCCGTACCGATATGCGCCCGGTCGGCGAGGGTTGCCCCTGCCTGCGGCGCCGTCAGAACAGGGATTTCTGCATCCCGGCCAGGCTGCCAGACTGCCAGGCAGATCGACATCGCCGGCCTTCCGGTATGCGTCACCGCCAGGCATCGGGAAGGCCGACCCGCGCGGCTGTCGGCTGTCAAGGCCATCGGCTTCTCCTCTTCTGTGGTCGTTACGATCACACCAGGGGGAAGCAGCACAGCCACGCACGCCCGGCCGAGAACGCGCGATGACCGGTGCCGTCGGGCGGACCACCGAAGCGGTACCCGGCCTTTGTACCGGTGCAATTGCGATTTGCGGACACGCCCTAGCTTGATCTTTAACCTGTGCGGCGGGGGCGTGGGGTCGCTGACTTCTTCGTGCGTGGCTTCGAGGAGCCTGGTTTGCCGACCGTGTGCACGTCGTGGCGTGGGGTCGGTCGGGTGTTTTTGCTCCCGGCTGGCCGGCCTGGGCCAGGGCGGGACGTTTTCGGTGCTCCGGCTGGGCAGGCGGTCTTCGGGCGGAGGTGCCGAAAGTCGCGGCGGACTCGTGCGGGGGTGAGCCTGTCGGGCGGGGTCGGCTTCTCCCACGGCCGCCGGAGATCTGCCGCCAGTGGGCGGGCAAGCCGGAGCTGGGTGAAGGCGGCGAAGATCAGCCAGGTCCACCGGTCAGCTGCCTGAGGGGTGCGGATTTTCGGGCAGGTCCAGCCCAGTGTCTGCTTGAACAGCCGGAAGGTGTGCTCGATATCGAAGCGCCGCAGAAACGCCTGCCACAGACGGTCGACGTCGGCGGTGGTGGCGTCGGTGCCCGACCACCACAGCCAGACCGGCTTCGGTGTCGCACCGCTGGGCAGATGCTCGACCTGCAGACGGATCACGGTGCCCTCGATCACCGGCAGGGCACCCAGCTGGGAAGTCCAGGCAGAGCGGTGGGTCAGTCGCGGATGGAGGCGATCCCAGGCCCGTGCGGTGGCGGTCCCGTAGAGACGGGTTGCGGTCACCGTCTGCGCGTCGGGTGCGCCCCAGGTGGCAGGGTCACCGAAGACGAACTCGCCGCCATGGCGGGGCGGGCGCCCCCGGACACCGGGCTCGCGAGGTGGGACCGCGCGGCGCAGGACACGGTCCGAACGCATCCGGCCCAGCACCTGCACCGGCAGATCCTTCAGCAGGAAGGCCAGGCGAGGCACGTCGTATCCGGCATCCACCACGATCAGGATCTCCGGGTCGCCGTCCTTCCACTGCCCGGCTGAGATCAGCCGCTCGACCAGTTCCCGCATCTGCCCGGCCGTGACCGTGGCGGCGTCGTCTCCTGGTGCCAGACGCAGCGCGTCCAGCGGTGCGGTCCAGGAAGTGCGTCCGGTCTCCAGCGCGCAGATCACCGAGTACGGCCAACCGGGAACGGGAATGTGCTGGTCCTTGCCCCGCCCGTAGGTGTGACACAGGATCCGCTGCGGTGAGGTGTGCGCGTCGGGCCGCAGCCAGCAGGTCAAGTCGGCGGCCAGCACCAGCCGGCCGTCCGCTGCCCGCGGCAGCGGCACCGCCGCCAGGGCCCGCCGAAGCCGGGCCACCTCGACCCGGCCTGCGGACAGGGCGTCGTAGAGCCCGCCGTGCCCGCGCCGGTGCTCACCAACCAGCGACAGCTCCACCAGCGACCGGACCGGACCATCCGCACACAGCACCGCATCCGCGAGTTCGAACAACGCATCCGCACGCCTGGTCAGACAGGAGTAGAACTCACCCCGGAAGCGTGACAGTTCCGCAAACGGATCCTGCCGGACGGCGTGATGCAGCAGACTCATCCCCACGGCCTTCGTGCTGGGCGTTGTGTGTTCCTTGGTCGGATCACATGCTCAGCCGAAGGCCGCCTGCATGTACGGCAGTTACCATTCCGAGTGATCAAGTACGAGCAGTCGTTCGGACCCCGAGGTTAAAGATCAAGCTAGGTCGAACAGGGCCTCGTCGCGCCCCCTTGTACCTCGGGTGATCGAAGAGCGCATGACGTGATGGCGCCGGCCCGCGCCGGTGACGGGAATTACTGCGCGGGTACGTCTCCGGATACGGCGACGCCTGTCTGGCGGAAGTCCTCGACGGCCGCGGCAATGGTGTCGGGTGCGACCCCGACCGCGTAGTCCAGGCGAACCCGAGCCCGGAACCCCGCCGCGACGGCGTCCAGCGCGGTCGCGCGGACACAGTGGTCCGTGGCGATGCCCACCACGTCGACGTCCTCGACCCCGCGGGCACGCAGCCAGTCGGCCAGAGGGGTGCCCTGTTCATCGGCACCTTCGAAGCCGCTCTTGGATGCGCTGTGCGCGCCCTTGAAGAAGACGGCGTCGACCTTGCCACCGGCGACGGCGGGTACGAAATTGGGGTGGAATTCGCCGCCCTGGTCTCCGGCCACGCAGTGGACGGGGAAGCTGTCCTGGAAATCGGGGGTCTCGGAGAAGTGGCCTCCCGGATCGATGTGGTGGTCGCGGGTGGCAACGATGTACTGGTACTCACCACCCGCGCTCTGCTCGACCAGTTCGGCGATCTTGGTCGCGATCCGCGCACCGCCCGCGACGGGAATACTGCCTCCTTCACAGAAGTCGTTCTGCACATCCACGACGATCAAGCCTCGGCTCATCACGACCACCCTTCAGCACGACGGAACACCTCCGGGTTCTACCGGTCCTCGCACGCCCTGCGGAGAGACGAGTGGCCGCACTTCACCCGTACGGCCCAACGCCTTCACCGCAGGAACGATTCGCGCCCGGGAAGGCCATGCCGTGCGCGGGAGGATCTCCCCGGACGTCGGCCGATGTCACCGCACCGGAGTGCGGCGGCCTCTCCAGCCCGCTTGCGAAGACGTCGCATCTGGTCGAGAGCGGGGACTCAGGCGTGGATCAGTTGGGTGGGGGTGGTCGGTGCGGAAGCCGGTAGGCGATGCCTCATCGGCAGAGAGCCAGGAGCTACTCGACTTGCGGGATTCGCCCACTCTCCGGCACCGCGTCTCCCTGTCCGGCGCGTTGAAAACGGCGTGGTGCACGGATTCACCGGATGGTGTGGGTCATCCGCTGTTCGGCCGTCTCGCCATTCTCGTCCCGCTGATGATCGGAGAGCGCCCGTCGCCGCGTCCAGAGAGCGTGGTCCGCGCCCCTCGGCATGCCCGGTCGCACGCACCACCGTCCGATCAACAGGATTGGCTCATCGTGCATTTGACTCCGCATGAGCAGGAGCGCTTGCTGATTCACGTCGCGGCCGACGTGGCAGGCAAGCGCCGCGACCGGGGGCTGCCTCTCAACTACCCCGAGACCATGGCCCTGCTGACCGTTCACGTCTTCGAGGCGGCTCGCGACGGTAAGACGGTCAGCGACATCATGGACTCGGGCCGACGGGTCCTCACCCGAGACGACGTGATGGACGGCGTCCCGGAGATGATCAAAAACGTCCAGGTGGAGGCCACCTTCCCGGACGGCACCAAGCTGGTCACGATCCACGACCCCATCCCCGAGGCAACCAAGGAGCCCAAGGTCTACCCGGGCAAGGTCGAACACCCTCAGCCGGCGCGCAGCCCGAAGTGCCCGGTCGACTGCGACGGCACCGACTCGTCCGCCTGTTGCGATGCATGCGAGGACGCCGCGTCCTGGCATGAGGCCATCGCGTTCAACGAGCACCTGCAGGGCGACAAGAAGACGATCAAAGTCAGGAACACGTCCGACCGTCCCGTCCAGGTCGGCTCCCACTACCACTTCGCCGAAGCCAACCCCGGCCTTGAGGTGGTCGAGAACCCCGTTGGCACGTCCGTGACCAACCAGCCGCTCAAGGACTGCCCTGAGGCGAAGGGGCGCCGGCTCAACATCGCCGCAGGCACATCCGTGAGATTCGAACCAGGAGATGTGTGCTGCGTTGAACTGGTGAAGATCGAGGGCGACGCCAAGAACGACACCCGCAAGATCCAGGGACTGCGCAAGGGGATCGTCCGATGAGTAGCCAGCCGGGGCAGACGGGCCAGCAGAGGCAGAGCAATGTGCTGAAGCGGGCGGACTACGCCACTCTGTACGGGCCCACCACCAGAGACCGAGTCCGCCTCGCCGACACCGATCTCACCGTCGAGATCGAAGCCGACTGGAGCGGCGGACCGGAGAACAGCGGCAACGAGATGATCTTCGGTGGCGGGAAGGTGATCCGGGAGTCGATGGGCATGTCCCACATCCCGAGGGACGGGGGCGGCAAAAAGGATCGCGTTCCCGTGGACACGGTCATCACGGGGGCGCTGATCCTCGACTGGTGGGGTGTGGTCAAGGCCGACGTCGGCATCAGAGACGGCAAAGTTCATGCCATCGGCAAGGCGTACAACCCCGAGACGATGGACCCGGTCTCGGCGTTCGAGAAATCCGCTCGTGAACAGGCCGGCGAGCGGCTGCCGGTGACGGCGACGAACTTCGTGGTCGGCCCGAGCACCGAGGTCATCTCCGGCAACGGCCGGATCCTCACGGCGGGTGGTGTGGACACCCACGTTCACTTCATCTGCCCCGGGGAGATCCACGAAGCCCTGGCTTCGGGCGTGACCACGCTCATCGGCGGCGGCACCGGCCCCGCCGAGGGCAGCACCGCCACCACCGTGACCCCGGGCGAGTGGCACATCACCCGGCTCTTCGAGGCTCTGGACGAGTACCCGGTCAACATCGGTCTGCTCGGCAAGGGCAGCACGATGAACGTAGAAGCCCTGAACGAGCAGGTGGACGCGGGTGTCATCGGCTTCAAGATTCACGAGGACTGGGGTGCCACGCCCGCGGTGATCGACAAGGCGCTGGCAGTCTGTGAGAAGCGCAAGATCCAGCTCGCCCTGCACGCCGACTCCCTCAACGAGTCCGGCTTCCTGGAAAGCACCAAGGCCGCTTTCAAGAAGCGATCCATCCACATCTTTCATGTCGAGGGCGCCGGAGGAGGCCACGCCCCGGACATGATCGAGCTGGTCAAAGAGCCGAACGTCCTGCCCGCATCGACCAACCCCACCCGGCCCTTCACGGTGAACACCGTCAAGGAGCACGTCGACATGATGGTCGTCTGCCACCACCTCAACCCGGACATCCCGGCGGACATGGCCTTCGCGGATTCCCGCATCCGGCCCTCCACCATGGCGGCGGAGGACCTCCTGCACGACATGGGTGCCATCTCGATGATGTCCTCGGACGCCCAGGCGATGGGCCGCATCGGCGAGATGATCATGCGCACCTGGCAGACCGCGCACGTCATGAAGTGCCGCTACGGCCCACTGCCCGAAGACCTGCGGAGCGCGAAAGTCCGAACGATCCACAAGGACAACAAGGACAAAAAGCACTCCTTCAGCGAGGACAGGCGGACGCCCAACGACAACTACCGGGCGCGCCGGTACGTCGCCAAGTACACGGTCAACCCGTCGATCACGCACGGCATCGCCGGTCACGTCGGTTCCGTGGAGCCGGGGAGGCTGGCGGACCTGGTGCTGTGGGAGCCGAAGTTCTTCGGCGTCAAGACGCACATGGTCCTCAAGGGCGGCCAGCTCGCCTACGCCCAGGTCGGCGACGCCAACGCTTCCATCACGACGCCGCAGCCCTACCTGCCGCGCCCCGTCTGGGGGTCCACCGGGCGCGCCCCGGGGAGCAACTCGGTGAACTTCGCCGCCCCGGGCGTGGCCGACAGGCTGAACACCCGGTTCGTCATCACCCAGGACAGCAGCAAGAAGGTCACGGACGCGAAGACGGAGGGGCTCGGACTCCGCAAGAAGTTCGTCGAGATCTCCGACACCCGGAGCGTCAAGAAGACCGACATGAAGCTGAACGACACGGTGCCCGAAAGCCTCGAAGTCGACCACAACAGCTTCGAGGTCACCATCGGCGGTGCGACGACGAGCGACGCCCGCACCGAACTCAACGGTGTGACCGTGCCGCGCTCCTACGTCAGCGAAGTTCCGCTGGCACAGCGGTACTTCCTCTTCTGACCCACCACCGGGCCCGGCCGCCGCGCCGCCTTGGCGGCCGGGCCCGGTTGTCAGTCCCGGCCACCTCGTCACCCCCTCTCCTGCGAAAGGCAGCCGCTCGCCGATGAGTCGCGCAGCCCTGCTCCTTCTGGCCGACGGCCGTTTTCCCGCCGGTGGGCATGCCCACTCCGGCGGCGTCGAGGCCGCGGTCGCCCACGGAGCCGTCCACGACATCGCCGGCCTGGAGGCGTTCTGCCGCGGGCGTCTGCACACCACCGGTCTGACGACGGCCGGGCTGGCCGCGGCCGCCGCCGGCGGACACGATCCGCTGCTGCTTGATGAGGCCGCCGACGCCCGCACCCCCGTCCCCGCACTGCGTGCCGTCGCCCGCAAGCTCGGCCGGCAGATGATGCGGGCGGCTCGTGCCACCTTTCCCTCGGCCGAACTCGAGCACCTGGCCGCCGCGCGACCCCAGGGCGCTCACCAGCCCATCGTCCTGGGGCTCGCCGCACGCGCCGCCGGGCTCGACCCGGTGGATGCCGCCTATGCGGCCGCGTACGAGAACATCGGTGGCCCGGCCACCGCAGCCGTGCGCCTGCTGAGCCTCAACCCGCTCGACGCCTCGGGGCTGCTGGCCCGCCTCGGCCCGGAAACCGACGACGTCGCGTCAGCCGCGGCCGACGCTGCGACCCTCGCCCTGACCGAGGGCATCGACGCCCTGCCGTCGGCCTCCTCCCCCCTGCTGGACATCACCGCGGAGCAGCATGCCGCCTGGACCGTCCGGCTCTTCGCCTCCTGACCACCACCCGATCGACTGCGCTTCGCAACGGAGTTGCCATGCACCTCGACCACTCGCTGCCTCACCAGCACATTCCCGGCGCTTCGGCGACCCGGCCCGACGGCAGCCGTCGCGCCCTGCGCGTCGGCCTGGGCGGGCCTGTCGGCTCCGGCAAGACCGCGACCGTCGCCGCGCTCTGCCGCACGCTGCGCGACCGCTGGTGCATCGCCGCTGTCACCAATGACATCTACACCCGCGAGGACGCCGAGTACCTGCTGCGCGAAGCCGTCCTGCCGCCCGAGCGGATCACCGCCGTCGAGACCGGCGCCTGCCCGCACACCGCGATCCGCGACGACATCTCCGCCAACCTGGAAGCCGTCGAGCACCTGGAAGAGACCCTCCACCCCCTCGACCTGGTGCTCGTCGAGTCCGGTGGTGACAACCTGACCGCCACCTTCTCCAAGGGCCTCGTCGACGTACAGATTTTCGTCATTGACGTGGCCAGCGGCGACGACATCCCCCGCAAGGGCGGCCCCGGCATCACCACCGCCGACCTCCTCCTCGTCAACAAGACCGACCTCGCCCCGTACGTCGGCGCCGACCTGGACGCCATGGCCGCCGACGCGAAACGACAACGCGGCGACCTTCCCGTCATCTTCACCAGCCTCACCTCCGACGACGGCATCCACGAAGTCGCCGACTGGGTGACCGGCCACCTCACCCGGTGGCGCGCCGGGGCAACCGTATGAGCCCCGCCACCCGACTTGCCTCCACCCGAGCCACGTCCGACGTCAGCAATCCCCCACCCGGCGCGCAGGAGCCGGCCGGCCACCCAGACGGTGTACGTGCCACGGCCCGGATCCGCGCCGCGCACAACGGACGCGTCACCACCCTCCCGCAGTTGCGCAGCGACGGTCCTTTCCACCTGCGGCGCCTGCGCAGCGACGGCAACGCGGCCACGGTGGGGATCATCGGCGCGATGAGCGCCCCGCTCGGCGGCGACCGGCTGTCCCTCGACATCACCGCCGAGGACCGGGCCGAACTGGAGGTCACCACGGCCGCCGCCACGCTCGCCCTGCGCGGCCCCACCACCGCCCCGGCCACCTACGACGTACGGCTCTCCGTCGCAGAGCACGCCATCCTGCGCTGGCTGCCGCAGCCGCTGATCAGCGCCGCGGGCAGCAACCTGCGCCAGAGCTACACCGTTGAACTCGACGCCACCGCACAGCTGGTCCTGCGGGAAGAGCAGCTCCTGGGCAGGGCCGACGAGGAACCAGGACACCTCGTCAGCCGGATTCTGGTCCGCCGTGCTGGACGCACGCTGCTCGACCAGCACACGGCTTACGGCAGCCCGGAACCCGGCTGGGACGGCCCGGCCGTCCTGAACGGCAACCGCGCCGTCGGCCAGCTTCTGCTCGTCGGCCCCGGCCTGGACGCCCGCCCGGAGCCCGTCCTGCTCCGAGAGCACTCCAAGGGCGGGTGCGCCCTCCTCGCGCCGCTGGCCGAGGGGCCGGCTCTGCTCGCTACAGCCGTGGCACCGACCTCCTCCGTACTGCGCCAGCTCCTCGACGAGGCGCACGCGCATGCCCTCGGAAGGCAGCGTGGTTGGTCCGGGGCATGATCACCGCCCTCCCCCACCAGCCGTTGGTCGCTTCGGCCGCTCAGCGCGGCCGGGACAGAGTTCGCTCTCCTCCAGAAAGACGGAGGCAACAGGTCGACTTCGGTTCCGCAAGCAGTGGTCATGAGCTGCGGGTCATGCGGGAGGTCACCCGCGCAGGGCAGGTGCGGTGGACGGGCCGGGGCGGCCGGTTGGGCGAGAGCGCGTTGGGGTTGCTGACACCCGCCGAGCTGATGCTGGTGTTCGTCGATGGCGAGGACGGTCTGGAACCGGCGATCCCCGGCAGCAGCACGGACCTGTACATCTTCCGCAGCAGCCGGTACCTCCGCTACAACACCGCCACCCACAGGATCACCAACGACCCCAAACCGGACATGACTTCCCGGGCCTGGTCGGAGCGAGCTGCGGTGAACGTCACCGACAACGATGCGGTGGCGGGGCCGAGGACGGACGTGGCGGCAGAGGCGACTCCCCCGACCACCGGTACGGGGCCCGATCAGCAGCCTGGGCGGGTATGGACATGCGCCACCCTGAGGTAATCGCCCGGGAGACTACGTGACGGTGCCCTGGGTGCTGGGCCTGGAAGGGGGCGGGCGCGAGGGCCGCCCCTTCCCGGGGGACCAGGTCAGCCCAGGGGCAACGCCAGGCTTGCGGCGCTGCCGTGGGGGGAGGTGATCGTTGTGGTGCTGCCGTCGACGCTCGCGAACGAGTAGAGGTCGTCCCTGCTGGTGACGACCAGCATCAGCCGGTGGTCCGGGGGCAGGTCGTAGCCGGCGGCCTGCAGCTTCCAGGTGGCATTGCGGTCCTGGTCGGGTGCCAGGCCGGTGAGGGTGAGGGGCTCGTGGGTGATGATGCGGGCCATGCTGTCCGGGCCGACGTCGAACAGGTAGGCCACCAGGGTCGTGGAGGGGGCCGTGCTGCGCACGGACAGCGTGAGCTCACAGATGCCGCGGATCCGGCGGGCCACGCCACCCTGACTGCCGGCCGGGATCGGATCGCTCGTCCAGACCGCGAGGTTCTGTCGGTCGAACTTCTCCGTGACGTAGATCTTCGGGGTGCCGTTCCATTCGGCCTGGCCGCTCGTCATGACGGCGTCCGCTGCCTTGGCCTCGGTCGGCTGCCCGGCGGTGAACTCCCGCTCCCAGCCCGTTTCCGGTTCCCTGCCCAGACCGCCGTCACCCTCTTCCGATGCGGTGGCCTTCAGATACCACAGCTCCGTGTCGGTGGTGACGTCCTGCCAGGACGGGCTGGACTCGCGGGCAGCCGGTGTGACGATCTCGGTGTTTCCGGTCTGCGGATCGGTCCGGGTCTCGTACGTGAACATGATCTGGCTGGTGACCGGGGACCAGGTGGGCACCTCGTTGTCGATCCCGAGCACGTGGTGGTCCAGCCAGGCGAACGCCTCCTCGACCGGCAGGTTCGGCCCGCTGAACGGGATGGTCAGACCGGCGCCCTCGGGTGCGGCGTGGTCGCCGATCCACAGGTTCAGGTGCTTGGGCACGGTCAGGCCGTTGAAGTGCTCGATGACCTGGTTGGCTGCGAACAACGTCTCGTGCCAGGTGTTGGAGAAGAACGTGGGAACGGCGCGGGCGTTGGTCGTGTCGGCGTAACATGACGGCGCCCGCTCCTGGCCCCACTCCACGACCTTGTCGAGGTTCCGGCCGGCCTGGAAGTCCGCCAGGATCTGCTGGGTGGCCGCGTCGAACTTCCGCTCGACCGGACCACCGGTGAACTTGACCAGGGCGGTCACCGCCGCCAGATGCCGGGTGTCGTACTGGTAGAGACTCGCCGCCAGGTCGCCCCACGTGCTCAGGGCCACGACCGCGGCCACACGCCCCTTGGGATCGTGCGCCGCGACCAACTGGCTGATCCCCGAACCGTACGACTCGCCTAGGAAGGCGATCCGGCTGGGATTGAAGTGCTGCTGCGCGTAGTCGATGACGGTCGAGCCATCGGCCCAGTCCTTGGGCCCGGCCACGTCGATCGTCCCCCCGGAGGTGAACGGGCCATCCACGTAGCCCTTACCGGGCACGGACATCGTGAGGCCGAGCCCACGAGGGGTGTAGGCCAGTACGTGGTAGCCGCGCAGCGCCAACTGGAGGTAGGTGTACTCGAACAGGCCCCAGCCGAACGGCGTCCAGCCCGACGGCACGATCACCACCGGACGGGGCTCGTCCGTGTTCAGTTTGATCGTGTGCGCCGACAGCCGCACCCCGTCTTCGGCAGCGATCTGGGGAAAGCCGATGCTCGCCCTCTGCTGAACCTGCTCCACCACCCTCTGCAGGTCAGGAGGCAGCACCGGCTGTTCAGCCGTGCCGTCCAGGGTGGCGATCAGCGCCTCGGCAAGGTGAGTGGCGGCTGGGTCGAGCGACGTGGGTGACGTGTAGATGCCGTGCTGGGCGACCCGGCTCAGCTGCGCTGCCGTGAAGGTGCTGACCCCATCGTTGTGCGGGTGGCTCACGATGCCCGTCCTCTCGCTCACGCCGACCGAGCCTGCGGCACCGTCGGCACATGCCATCTGCCGGAGACCCCGGCATTTCCTAGATCCTTTCCTTCGCCGCAGTACAGTGCATAGGGCGTGCAGAAGCGCCTCCACCACTCAGCGAGCGCTATCCGAGCGCCCCTGAGCGCCACGCGCCCCGCGGCCAGCTAGCCGCCAAGAAGGGCGCGAACGCGAGATGTAATTAGATGAATTCAATCTTTATCGGATCGATTAAATCCGGTCGATTGTGCAGGTTGAAAAAATTACTGTCCGGGCGGGGCGCCTTCGCTGTTTTTCTGGCGACTGTCGCGTTTATCGGCATTTGGTGGCAGGCGTGCCTGGAGGGTGGGTGTGCGTGTACGGGAGAGGTATTTCCGTTCACCGTTCGAAGAGTTCAGGACTGACGGAGGCACATGCCCGGTTGTGGCCGGGTGATCGCACCGGTGATCGTGGCGGTGCACGGATCCCCGCAGTCCGGCCAGGAGGTCACGATGAATGACTACCAGCAGAGCCTCAGCCCCGATGCCGCACGGCAGTTGGCCACCACCACCAAGACCCGGCCGCAGATGCGGGCGATCACTCCGCGCTATCTGCTGCGTGCGTTGCCGTGGGTGGACGTCGAGTCCGGTGTCTACCGTGTGAACCGCCGCCGTACCTTCGTCCTGGGTGACGACCGCATCAGTAGCTACAGCGAGAACGGCACCCCCCGCATCGTCGCAGAGGATCTGCGTGAGCTGCCCTACCTGCGGGAAGCTGATTCCGCCCTGCTCACCGAACTGGCCGGCTCGTTCACCACCGTCGCCTTCGAGCCCGGGCAGGTCCTGGCCACGGAGGACGAGCCCTGCGAGCAGCTGTGGGTGATCGTGCACGGCAAGGCGGAGAAGCGGGTCACGGGCCGCTATGGCGATGAAGCCGTACTGGAGGTCATCGGCGACGGCCAGTTCTTCGACCCCGCATCCTGGACCCGCAGCGCGCCCATGCCCCACCACGTCAAGGCGCTGACCCCCGGTGTGGCACTGTGTCTGGGCCGCGGTGAGCTGTCCCGGCTCACCGACCGCGACGAACAACTGCGAGCAGCGCTGGAGCACTACACCGCTGACGGCGCGCCCGAGCCGGGCTCTGAGGTGCCGGTGGAACTGGCCTCGGGTCATGTGGGCGAGCCGGACCTGCCGGGAACGTACGTCGAGTACGAGGACACCCCGCGCGAGTACCACATGACTCTGGCCCAGACCGTGCTGCGCGTGCACAGCCGCGTCGCCGACCTCTACAACGAGCCCATGGACCAGACCCGGTCCCAGGCCGATCTGACCATCCAGGCGCTGCGCGAGCGCCAAGAGGCGATGATGCTCAACCACCCGGAATTCGGACTGTTCCACAACGTCGCTCCCGGGCAGCGCGTGCAGGCGCGCACGGGGGCGCCCACCCCGGACGACTTGGACGAGCTGCTGATCAGGGTCTGGAAGCATCCGGCGTACTTCCTCGCTCATCCCCGGGCGATCGCCGCCTTCGCGCGGGAATGTACCCGGCGGGGAGTGCCCCCGCTGATGGACACCCGGTTCGGCAGCCCGCTGCTGACCTGGCGCGGCGTGCCCATGTTGCCCTCGGACAAGGTGCGTTTCTCGGGCCGGGCCGGCATGGGTACAACCGAGATCCTGCTGATGCGGCTAGGGGAAGCCGAGCAGGGCGTGGTGGGGCTGCGCCCGTCGAAGGTGGCCGACGAGGTGGAACCGGGCCTGGCCATGCGGAACATGGGCATGGACCAAAAGGGCATCAACTCATACCTGATGACGGCCTACTTCAACGCCGCAGTCCTGGTGGAGGACGCCACCGCCGTACTCCAGAACGTCGAGGTGTCCAAGTACCATGACTACTCCTGAGCCTGCGGGGCGCAAAACCCCCAAGCCCTCCCGAGCGCATACGGCTCCGGTGGCCCCAGCCGGGTATCCGGCCCCACCCGCCTCCACAGAACCCGCCGCCCCGGCCGGGCAGCCCGGCCCCGCCGGGCCGGGAGGCAATCCCCTACCGACCGCCCCGCCACGGCGGGTCACCGAGTCCGGCCATACGGCGCATACCGTCCAGGCCATGCCTGCACAGACAGCCTCAACCGCCCCCGCCGGGCATGCCACCCCGGCAGCCATGGCGGGTCGGACGTCTTCCGCCCAAGCCTCTGCGGAGCAACCGCGCGTGGCCCGCAGCCAGCACGGCGTCTTCTCCCCGGACATGGCGCGCCAAGACATTCCCGTCCTGCACCGTACGGTCAACGGGCATCCCCTGGTCTGGCTGGACAACGGCGCCACCACACAAAAGCCCCGCCAGGTCATCGAGGCGTTGAGCGCCTACTACGCCGGCGCCAACTCCAACATCCACCGTGGTGCGCACACCATGGCACGGGAAGCCACCGACCTCTATGAGGAGGGCCGTGCCGCGGTCGCCCGCCTGCTCGGTGCGCCCGCACCGGACAGCGTCGTCTTCGTCCGCGGCACCACCGAAGCGATCAACCTCGTGGCACAGAGCTGGGGGCGGGACAACCTCGGCCCCGGCGACGAGATTCTCGTCTCCGCGCTGGAGCACCACTCCAACATCGTGCCCTGGCAGCAGATCGCCAAGGAGCGGCGGGCCCGGGTGGTGCCCATTCCGCTCCTGCCGGACGGACAGATCGACCAGCACGCCTACGCCGACCTGCTCTCCTTCCGTACCCAGCTCGTCGCACTCAGCCACGCATCCAACGTCCTGGGCACCGTGCCCCCGGTGAGGGAGATGACGGCACTGGCCCACCGCCACAGCGCCAAAGTACTGGTGGACGGGGCCCAGGCGATCGCTCACTTCCCGGTGGATGTCCAGGACCTGGACGCCGACTTCTACACCTTCTCCGGGCACAAGGTGTTCGCTCCCACCGGCATCGGAGCGCTGTACGCCAAGCCGGAAGTCCTGCAAGGCATGCGGCCCTGGCAAGGTGGCGGCAACATGATCGAATCGGTGGACTTCGGACGGACCACCTACGCACCCGTCCCACACCGATTCGAAGCCGGCACCGGCCACATCGCAGGAGTCATCGGGCTGCTGGCAGCCCTGAACTGGCTGACCTCCTTCGACCGCGAGGCCGTTGCTACATACGAGGCGGATCTGATCAGCTACGCCCAGCAGGCTCTGACCACCCTCCCAAGCCTGGAGATCCTCGGCTCCGCGCCCGGCAGAGTCGCCGTCCTGACCTTCACCCTCGCCGGGCACCACCCGACGGAGATCGCCGACTGGCTCGACCGGGACGGGATCGCCATCCGAGCCGGCCACCACTGCGCCCAGCCCGCCCTGCGCCACTACGGACTGGAGGACGCAGCGCGCGCCTCCCTAGCCCTCTACAACACGCCACAGGAGGTGGACCAGTTGGTCCACTCGCTGCGCCGGCTGCAGCAGACCACCACCTGAACCACCGTGGTCCCCAGCGACGGCCACCGAACCTCTCCAGCCATCACACTGAGGGACTGCCGGATGGTCAACCCGCACCGCTCCATCACCCTGGACGCCGTGAAGGCCGGCTTCCGTGCACGCGTACGCCTGGACTACTCCGTCGGGGTCGCCCCGGACACCACGTCCGCGGCTCTGGACGACTTCCGCCAAGCCGGCGTCGCCGTCTCCGACGCGGCGCCCGCGGAATAGTCTCCATGGCTGGTGCGGGAACGGCCGGAGGCAAGCGCGGACGGGTGGCTGTATCGGGCCAGCGCATCACCAGCCTCGATCGTTCCTGAGGGGCCGTCAGCTTGCTGACGGCCCTCTGTCGTGGGAGTTCGTGGGCTTTTCGGGGACGACGACGGGCCTGCGGAGCAGGCGGCGTACCGGAGGACATGGTCGATGTACTGGACCTGCCCGTTCTCCTTCCGGTCCGACCGCGCGTCGCGTTGCCGGTACCAGGCCACCTCGGGCGGTCAGAATCGTGAGGACGCCACAACGATCGGCAGGCCCCTATCGGGACACTTCGGTCGGACAGTCAAGAGTCAGACCCCGGACCCGGGACAGCACCCACCCATTCTCGCGCCCGTCACAGCCCCTCCCCCAGAAACACAGAGCATGCTCAGTGCCAGCTCCCGGAGCACCCTGGATCTGACACCGGCCGATCATTCCGCGGCACAGAGACCGACATCTTGGTTCAGGTTGCTTCACCCCCAGTGCGGCGCCTCTCGACGGCTGTAGGACAGGGCACCAACGAGCTGGCGTCCGGGTCGAGTGGGTGCCCCGGCGGCGGCGCCGGTTGTGGGCCCTCAAGGAGGCGTTTGCAGACGCCGCAGCAGGATCGAGGAGCGGACGCTCGCTCCTCAGGAAAGCTGAAGCCCCCGCCATCATCTGCCCGGCAGGGGCCTCAGTGACCCATCACGTGTCACGTTGCTGTCACCAACACCATCGATGCGCCTGGACCACAAAGGCCCCACCTGCATAAACAGCAGCGATGTAGACCACATGGACGCCTGAAGAACGGTTTCTACGACATGTGCCATGTGGTACCCAGTGAGGGACCCAGGATCAGGACGGGAGCCTCTTCTGGCCCGTCAAAGCGGTACTGCAGGGTGTTCGGTGGTGTCTCGCTCACCCGTCTGAGCCTCTCATCTGTCACGACAGCCCCTATGAGCGGGGGTCTGGCTGTAGCTGATTGACCAGGTGGAAGACCTCGCGGGCAGCATAGCGTTTGAGGCAGCGGACGATTTCGCGCCGGGTCTTGCCCTCCTTGATCCGCCGCTCGTAGTAGTCCTGGGTGCGCGGGTCGACCCGCAAGCGCGTGAACACGATGCGATGGAGCGCGGCGTTGGCCTGCCGGTCGCCACCACGAGCTGGTTGATGGCCTGGGTGCGGGCTTTGACCGCCGACCCCTTGGCCAGCTTGTACATCCTGGCGATCTGCACCGGTCCGTCGCCCGATTTGGCCCGGGCACGGGCTCGCCCGCTCAATACGGCTCGCGCCGCGTTCTGGGCATCGAGCGGATCCGATTTGCCGCGCTGACGGCGATCTACCCGGTCCATCCGATTCACGTCAAACACGTCTACGCCCTGGGTCAGCAGGTGGCGCGACAGGGACGCCCCGTAAGAGCCGGTCCCTTCCACCCCGGCCCGCCTCACGGCTCCCGACTTCCTGGCCCACTTCAGCAGATCGCAGTACCCGGCCGCGGTGGCCGGGAACTCGCCGGTGGCCAGCACCGTCCCCATCAACGAGAGCGCCGCAGCCACATGCGCATCCCGGTGCGTGTCCACTCCCAGCACCACCTCCCCCGCAGGGCAACGACGGGCCCGCGGAGCGAGCGACGTACTGGACATGGTCGATCTGGACATGCCCGTTCCTTCCGGTCCGATGGCGCGTTGCGTTGCTGGCACCGAGCAGCGTCAGGCCGTCAGAATCGTGAGGACGCCACAACAATCGGCAGGCCCCTATCGGGACACACCCCGCCAGCCCGGCACCGACAACGCGCCATCCCCGGCCAACAGCCGACACTGTGTGATTCAGACACTCCGGTCAGACATGTCATGAGTCAGACCCCGGACCCGGGACAGCACCCACCCATCCTCCCGCCCCTCACACACACGGGGCCTCTGCGTTCAAACCCGACCGCTAGGCGGGACCAGTCGACAACTGACGCCCACTGACGACCGGAAGTATTCGCACCGACACACCACACGCGAACCGGTCTCGATGGCCAGGTGGTCGGCGACGGCACAGGCCAGGGTCTCGCGGTAGAGGTCCCATCCCCATATCCGACTGAGAAGCGCGGCCAACGACTCCTGATCGATCGAGTCCGGGCCGGTCGCCCCGTTGCGCACGTTGCCGATGAGCGCGTCGGCAGTCTGGCTACCTGAGGAGGGGAAGCGTGACCGTCACCAGCGAGGCCCGATCCGCGGACGGTGCAGCGCATTCGACCCAGCAGAGCCGACTGCGTCGCCTGATGCGCTACATCCCTTTGATCGCCCCCGTCCTGCTGTGGACCGTGCCCTGCTGGGTACTGCTGCACGTCGGCCAGCACTGGCCGCTCCCCGTGGCGCTGGGCGGCACAGCCCTGTTCGTCCTCGGTCTGATCGCTATGCCGCTCGCGATGGCACGCGGCCACGGCCGGCGGCAGCAGGACCGGGTGGCGATCGTCGGGGACACTCTCCTTGGGGCCAGCTGGGTTCTGTTCGCTTGGTCCGTCCTGCTCGGCGTCCTGCTGCGCCTCGCCCTGACCGTGGTCGGCGTAAGCGACGGTCAAAACCGGGCCCGGATCGTCTCTTGGGCGGTCCTCGGCGTACCCGCCGTGCTGCTCGCCTGGGGGTACGCCGAGGCCCGCCGGGTACCACGGGTACGCCGCCTGGACGTGCAACTTCCGCGCCTGGGGGCCGGGTTGGACGGCAACCGTGTCGTCCTCATCACCGACACGATCGGCTTGCCCCAGTTGGTGCCGTCGTCGGAGGTGTACACCTCGTACTGGCGGACGAAGTCACCGGACGAGGCGCTCGTGTCCAGGACGAGCTGGTCGAAGGTCTGGGTCGAGCCGAGGTCGACCTGGAACCAGTCGCCGGACTGCATGCCGTGGCCCAGGCTCCACCGGGTGGCGGCGTCGCCGTCGATGGCATTGGACGGAGAGTCGTCCGAGCTGCTCGCGGACGCTGTTGCCTGCCAGCCGTCGCGGGGCAGGGCCACCTCGCCGAGGTGACGAGGCGCCGGTGGGCAGGGTGTAGCCGAGCCACTGGTCGCCGACGCGTACCTGGGGCTGCTGGGCGAGGAGGCTCGTAGCTGATCAGTGCCTTGCTGCCGTCGGTGTTGCGGAAGGGGATGTCGGCGGAGCCGATGGCGGCGGGGTCGGTGCTGCCGTGCTGGTTGCCGGTCCAGGTGAAGGTCGCGGCACAGCTCCGCGGCCGCTGTGTCGGAAGACCGAGACCGCGCGCCGTATCTCCACAGGAGCGTGAGAACTGTCCGGCGGATCAATCAACCGTGGCCGCCGGGCCCATGCACACCGGGGGCTCAAACAGGCCGTAGCAGCGCACACACGGCGAAGCCCCGCAGCAGCCGACCCCGCTCTTTCATGGGGGGGCTGAACGGCCGCGCCATTCGGCCTCGCGGCCGTTCATATGGCTGCACGGCCCGCGCGGGTCTGGCGTAGTGCGCTGCGGCGCACTACGCGAGACCCGGTACGCGTCAAGAGAGGGTGGTATGCGCCTTCTCGGACTCGATGAAAGGGGGCGACATTAAGGAATCTGTCGCCGACCTGGCGGGCGTGGCTGTACGGGAGGACGGCGGGTGGGCGAGCGCTCGACGCGCCGACCAAGTAGGTCGACCGGCTGGGTCTGCCGGAGGGTCGTCGTCAAAGGCGGGGTCGGTAGGCGACGTGGTGGTGACGTGCACACCTGCGAAAGCGAGTGAAGCAGATGCCGGCAATGAGACCGACCGTCCAAGGCCAAGGACTCCCAGCGACGGGTCACCCGGAACGCGCAGAAACACGGGGAGGCCCGAAGCCTGACGGCTGTACGGACTCCGGCCGGCTCTCGCAGCCTCCCGCGAGTTGGTGCAGTGCCCCGAACGGAGAATCATCGTGAATGCCGAGCCTGCCACACCCGTTCATGCCGTACCTGCGCCGCGTTCCCACCCAGCAGGCACGGGTGCGGTGACGGAAGTCGACCGGGCTCGCCACGACCTAACCAACCATCTCGCAGCGCAGGTACGGGACGACGGGTCCGTGCCCGGGCCTTGCGGCAGCCGGGTCCTGGAATCGGCGCTGCTGCTGTCGCTGCTGCGCAGGCAGCGGCAGCACACCACCGCGCAGAGGGGCCTGGAGACGTTCCTGGGGCGGGGCCCCGGTGCTGGGACCACGCGTTTCGACTCCGCGCTCAGCGATGCGGTCCTTGCCGGCCGGAAGAGCGACGCCGACTGGGTGCACGCGGAACTCCTCGCCGGCTTCGACCACTTCACCTTCGCCCGGAAGCGGTTGTTCTTCGACGTCTGTCTCGCGACCGTCGGCGCGATCGATTTCAACCCGGGAATGCAGCCGGAGCGCATCAACAGCGGAAACCGGGCCCCCTGGGTGCAGATGATCATGCTGGCGCTCAAGGTGACGATCGCCCACGGGCTGGACCGGCCTGAGGCGGTCACCACCGCCGAGCGTGAGCTGCTGGTGAAGCTGCTGCGGGAAGGCCAGCGCCGTGGCGTGTGGGAAAACCATGTGACAGCGCACCTGCTGGCACTGCGGGCCGTCAGCGCTTTCGCCCCCGGGAGCGCAGATGTCGCCGAGGGCATCGGTCTGCTGGTGGAGTGCCTGAATCCCGACGGAGGCGTGCCCGGCATCGCCAACCTGTCCGTGTTCTGCACCGCGCCCACGGGTCTCGGCCTGGTCAGAGCGGGAGCCGATCGCGAACTGACGCGGCGCATGGGCGACTACCTGACGGCCAGGCAAAGCCCGGACGGGGGCTGGCCGTTCGGCGAGAACATGGTGCAGTCCGACGTCGACACCACCTCGTACGCTGTAGCCTTCCTCGCCGCAGCCGACAGTCGGCGCTACGCGAAGCCGCTCGAGCGGGCCGGGAAGTATCTGTCGGCCATCGTGGGCCGGGACGGGGGCTTTCCCACCTATGTGGCTGGCGACCCGTCCGAGGCGGGAATGACCGGCGGAGCCGCCAGCGCGCTGGGCTGGGCGGGAGAAACACATGCCGCTCTGCTGGAGAACGCCGCCCGCTACCTGCTCGGGGCGCAGAAGGCCGACGGAACGTTCGAGCGCAGCTGGACGCTGAGCGAGGCCAACACCATCTGGCGGGCCATGTGGGCCCTGCACAGTGTGCCCGCCTCCCGTCTGCCGGGCCTGCGGGCCGATCGCGAACAGGCGGTGGCCCGCTCGCGGCGCTTCTTCGATCTGGCGCAGAACGACGACGGCGGCTGGGGATACCGCCCCGGTGATGCGAGTGACACCACCAGTACCGCGTACTCGCTGCTCGCCTTGTCCGCGATGGGACGTCATGTCGGCACAGACCACGTCGTACGCCGCGGCATCTTCCATCTCCTGGCCCGCCAGGAGATGGACGGAGGATTCAGCGCCCTGCCCGACCAGGTCGCTCCCCGGCCGTTGCTCTTCGACGCACCCGTCTTCGCCGACATCTGGACGCTGCTCGCGCTGGGTGCCTGTGATGAGAGCTGGCACTGGTGACCGTAGCCAGGCACCACACCGAGCCCAGTGGGGAGACCACACGCCCGGGCGGGCGTCCGCGGGGCACCTCAGGGTGTTCTTCCCGCCGCAGGCACGGTCACCGGCCACGCCCCGGGGTCAGAGCGACGCCCCGCACGTCGCCGCCGGCGAAAGGGAACCGATGATCGAGCCGACCCGCTCCTCAGGGCTCATCAGACCCGACTTCGGCATCCTGGTCCCCGACCGGATGCACCCGCGAGCCGAGCACGTCGGCAACCGCCTCGCCGCGTGGGCTACGCGGGTGGGCCTGACCACCGGCACAGCCGAGGACACACGCCTGCGCCGTTCCGGATTCCACCTGGTGGCCGCTCGCATCCTGCCCGACGAAGGCGAGGCGGACGTCGAACTCTTCGCCCAGTGGGCGACCTGGCTCTTCCACCTCGACGACGAACAGGACGAAGGTGTGATGGGCCGCTCACCACAGAGCGTGCACGCCACCTACACCGCCATCATCGCCATCATCCAAGGCCGGCCCACGCCAGCCGCCGCACATTCTCCCGCGGTCAGGGCCCTGGCCGACCTGTGGCCCCGGACCGCCGCACGGATGTCCCCGGCATGGCGCAGCCGGATCCTGGACCACGTCCACCAGCATCGCGACGCCTTCCTCACTCAGATCACCCACCGGCAGACCGGCACCCTCCCCACCCCAGAGGACTATCCGGGCCTGCGCCGGGACGCCAACGGCATGTTCATGTACGACCTCGTCGAAGTCACCTGCCACACCGAGATCCCCCCGCATCTGGCCGGCACCAGTGCCTGGACCGAACTGTGCGCGGCCTCCAGCGACATCACCGCCTGGTGCAACGACGTCATCTCTCTGCCCCGCGAACAGGCCAACAACGAACCCACCAACTACGTCACCGTCCTGCGCCATGCCCACGGCTGCGGCGAGCAGGAAGCCGTCGATCAGGTCCGCGCGCACATCACCCGCCGACTGAGGGACCTCCGTGAAGCCGAGCGCGCTGTCCTGACCGAAGCACGCCAGCACAAGCCTGGCACGGACCGGCTCCACCGCGTCGTGCGCATCATCGGAGACATGCCCGGCACCCACCTCGGCTGGATACTCACCTCCGGCCGCTACCGATAGCTGTCCGCTACAGCGCAGGACAAGGCGAGAGGACCGGAGGACGGCGGACGGCGGACGTGAAGGATGAGACCAACACCGCAGCGATCACACTGCCCACCCAGCGCCGCTGCCCCATGCACCCGCCAGACGAATACGCCCGCCTGCGTACCGAACGGCCGGTGGCACGCCTGGCCTTCCCCGACGGCCCTCCAGGCTGGCTTCTCACCCGTTACGAGGACGTCCGCGCCGCCCTGGCCGACCCAAGGCTCAGCTCCCGCAGGCCCCATCTCAACTCCCAGGTCAGAGCCAGTCTCATCACGGAAGCGGAGATGGCGCAGTTCCGAACATCGGACCTGCTCACCAGCGATCCACCCGAACACACACGGCTGCGGCATCCGCTCATCGGGCAGTTCTCCATGCGCCGCATCCGCACCCTGCGCCCCCGCATCGAGAAGTACGTGGACGAGCACCTGGACGCCATCGCGGCGATGCCCCGTGGCCCGGTCGATCTTGTTCCCGCTCTTGCCCTGCCCGTGCCGTCCCTGGTGATCTGCGAACTGCTGGGCGTCCCCTACACCGACCACGACCACTTCCAGCGCCTCACCGGAGAACTTCTGGCCCTGGACCGGACGCGAGAGGACCTGCTGGCCAGCAAGAAGGCCATGCACACCTACCTGCGCGGCCTGGTCGAAGCCAAGCGCCGGGATCCGGTCGACGACCTCCTGAGCGGGCTGACCCAGCACCGCCCGCCCGACGGCGGCCCCCCGCTGGCCGACGGCGAGATCGTCTCCCTCGGGCAGCTGATGCTCATCGCCGGTCACGAGACGTCCGCGAACATGATCTCCCTCAGCATCCTGACCCTGCTGCGCTCACCCGCCCTCTGGCAGAGCCTGCAAGCGGACCCGTCGCTCATCGCCAACGCCGTCGAGGAACTGCTGCGCTATCACACCATCCTGCAATTCGGTCTCCTCCGAGTCGCGCGCGAAGCGCTCGTCATCGAGGGCCAGCGAATCGAGGCCGGAGAACGCGTCGTTCTCCACCTGCCGGCGGCCAACCGTGACCCGCGGCAGTTCCCCAACCCCGACCGCCTTGACCTCCAGCGTCACAACAGCCGCCAGCACCTCAGCTTCGGCCACGGACCCCACCAGTGCATCGGCCAGCAACTAGGACGCCTCGAAATCGAAATCATCCTGACCAAACTGCTGCACCGCTTCCCCACCCTCCACCTGGACAACGCGAACGCCGCCCCGGCTACGCACGACCATGCAGTCGTATACGGCCTCCGGGCCCTGCACGTCAACTGGTGATCTACCCGCAAGGACGAGTGAGGACGCTGTCGGCCAGCTCCGGCATGAAGGGCGCCCAAACGGTTCGCCCGCCACCTCGGTTACAGCGGGCGGACCATCTCCGCCTGCGGGCCCTTCGGGCCCGAGGTGACCTCGTACCCCACCCGCTGGTTCTCCTCCAAGCTCCTGTATCCGTTGGTCTGGACGGCCGAGAAGCGCACGTACACGTCGGGGCCGTCGTCGTCCTGGCTGATGTAGCCGTGCTCCTTGTTACCGTCGAACGACTTCACAGTGCCTGTCAGCATCGGTCCAGTTTTCTTCCGTCGCTGCCACGGCGCGACCGTTGACGCGCCGCCGACCACAGCCCAACAAATGTGGGCTCCGGCACTTGATGTCTTCGTTCCGCCACAGCCAAATCGGCTCTCTTCCCCGAGACCTCACCCGGGGGGATGAACCTCGCCCATGTCATGGCTCAGCTCCTGAGACGAGACTCGCGCGAGGTTGGAGGTTGGCGTACGCGCAGAACAGCGGCGAGTCGGCGCAGCACGCTGCGGCCGGCGAGGGCACCCCCTTGGTGGTGGTCGGGTAGCGCCCTGGTCGCCCGACAGGTTCCGGCATGCCGGTGGCGACTCGCCGTGATGCGGCTGTGGAGGTCCTCCGGGGGGTTATCGGGTCCGGAAGCGGCGGAAGAGGTTTCGGGCCACGTACACGCCCGGACCGCCGAAGCCGACGATGTCGACGCGTCCGTCACCGGTGATGTCGGCGAGGAAGCGGGGGTGGCGGTCGACCCGCCAGCCGCCTGCGTCCTCGTTGTACCCGAAGCCGCGGCACACCAGTTGGGCCTGCTCGAACTGGCCGTCGCCGCGGTTGTGTGACACCCAGACCCCCTCGTCGCCGAAGCCGACGATGTCGGGGTTGCCGTCGCCGGTGACGTCGGCGAGGAGCCGGGGGTGTTTCTTGCTCGCCCAGCCCTGGGCGTGCCCGAAGTCGTTCAGGACGAGCTTGGCGGGCTCGAACGTGCCGTCGCCGCGCCCGCGTGAGATGACGACGCCCTGCGAGCCGAACCCGACGATGTCCACTGCTCCGCCGTCAGTGGTGCTGAGCAGGAACCGGGGGTGCTCCTCGACCGAGCTCCATCCCTGGTCGGTGCCGAAGTCGTCGAGGACGTACAGAGGGTCGGCGAACGTGCCGTCCTCGTCCTGGAGGGAGACCCAGACGCCGTCGTCGTGGCAGCCGACGATGTCGAGCCGGCCGTCGCCGGTGGTGTCGGCGAGGAAGCGGGGATGCTTGTCGGCAAGCCACCCGCCCGCTTCCTCATCGTGGCCGAACGCCTTGAGGTCCGGTTCGTCGCCGAGGGTTGCGAACGTGCCGTCCTCGTCCTGGAGGGAGACCCAGACGCCGTCGTCGTGGCAGCCGACGATGTCGAGCCGGCCGCGGCCGGTGGTGTCGGCGAGGAAGCGGGGATGCTTGTCGGCAAGCCACCCGCCGGCCTGCTGGCCGTGCCCGAACGCCTTGAGGACTGGCTCGCCGTCCGCGGGCGGGAATGTGCCGTCCTGGTCCTGGGGGGAGACCCGGACGCCGTCGGTGGCAAGCACGACGACGTCGGGCTTGCCGTCGCCTGTCAGGTCGGCGAGGGTCCACAGGTCCGAAGGGCTCGCCGAGGGCGCTGGTGGGTGCAGGACGCGCTCGTCGTCGTCGAACGTGCCGTCGCCCCTGCCGGAGGACGTCACAGCCCCCATCGCGGGCTTGAGCCCGACGATGTCCTTGTGCCCGGCTTCCACGGTTTCGGCGAGAAACCGGTCACCGAGCCCGGCCCACCAGCCCGGTTGCCCGCTGGGAGAGCGGTTGGCCTGGTAACTCTTCCACCCGCCGGCGTCCTGGTCGCTGCCGAACCTCTTGAGGACCAGCAGCATGTCGCTGAAGGAGGGCGTCGCGTCGGGTACCGGCCGCAGCGCGGTCGGGCGGACCAGCCGCCAGGACCGGCGACCGTTCCAGTGGTCCAGCGGTGCCCAGGGCAGCACGGGGTCGCTGACGCGTTCGGGCTCGGCCGGGACGAACCGCCAACGCTGGCTGCCCGCGCTGTCGTCGCGCTCGCGCAGGACGACCTGGGTGTCGTCCTGGTCGTCCTTGCCGGGATCGTCGGGGTCGGCGAGGTCGAGAACGGCACCGTCGGTCGCGGCCTCGATGAAGTACAGGCCCGCTTCACCCTCGACGGGGACGAGGTGCCACTGCTGGTCCTTCCTGCCGGCGGCGGCGTCCCATTGGCGGACGCTGCGATCCGCGGCGGCGGGGTTGTCAAGCACCTTGCCGCTGGCCGCGTTACGGATCACATATGCCTGTTCGTCCTGCGCGGCCTGTACGGGGGTGAGCTGCCACTGCTCCGGGCTCGGGCCGTCCTCGGGGAAGTCGCGGACGACGAGCGCCCCGTCCGCGCCCGGCGCGGCCTTGGCGCCGAGGGTCTTCCCCGTGGCGGCGTTGACGATCTCCAGCTTCAGTTCGTGCGTGGGCACGGCCATCGTGGTGCCTCTTCCAGGCGGTCGGGCGTGGGCTCGGGACAGGTGGCGCGGCGGTGGCCGCGGGTCACGTGAAGACGTGGTGGTAGGGGACGCTCCACTCGTTGGGCAGCCGCGGGTAGAACGTGTTGATGACCGTCCCGGTGAAGTCCCCGCCCCAGTTGTAGGTGAGACGCACCTCGCTGTCGCCCGTCACCGCGTGGTCCTTGAAGCCGAGGATGGCGTCGGGGTGCGTGATCGGCACGAAGGTGATCCCGCCCCATGGCGTCACCGTGACGACCCAGAGCTGGGTGTCCTCGGGCGCACCGTTCTTCCCGCGCCACAGGGCGTCCACCTTGTCGGGCAGGCCGACCTGGACGGTGTCGGCCGTGCTCTTGGGGGCGTCCTGGTGGACGGTGATGCGCCTGCGCTGCGGCTTGGGCGCACCGTCGTCGCCGCGACCCGCGTCGGCGTCAGCTGCGCCTGCGCCGGTGGGTTTGGGTGAGACCTGGCCCGCGGCGCTCTCGATGAAGTACAGCGGTCGCTGCCCGAAGAAGCCGGCGGGGGTGATGTACCAGAGGTGGCCCTTCGCCTCCTTGGTGGCTGGGTCGAGCGCGGTAGCCAGCTTGACGCCGTTCTTGTGCTCATCCTCCTTCAGCTCGGCAGGCCGCAGGTAGCCGCCGTTGAAGGCATGGACGAGCATGACCGGCCGATTCTCGACCAGCGCAGCCACGATCGCGTTGTCGTAGCTGTTCACCGCCACCGGGCCGCCGACCACCAGATTCGACATCGCCGTGCGTTCTTGGGTGTACATCGCGAAACCCCACCTGTCCTGAATGTTGAGAACAACGCCTCGGATGCTCAATACAGCGGCCTACCGAGCGGCATTTGCGTACACTCAAACGAATTTTCGGTCCAACGATTTCGAAGACGATTTGAATGACTGCCGCGAATGCCTCACTCGCCACAAAAGACTGAGGCCATTGCGTTCGTACGAATAAGGCGGTTCGGAAAATTACGACCGAGCAACCGGCAGGCCCCAAGTTACCTTCTCATCAAGCGAGTTGAGAATGCCGCCGATCCTCAATCACTCTATTGAGCGCATAGCAGTTGGATGTCTTCCCGGGCAGCGGACCACGTGCTAACTTCGCTTTTCGGAACGCATGCAGATTCTCGTTTACATTTCACCGATTGAAATTCGGCCAGAATACTCGAGGGCGGGGAATGTCTTCCAACGCGTACAACCTGGGACGGGCCAAACGTCAGCCGCTGACGAAGAAGAACCTGCGGGAACTGAACATCGAGCAGACCTGGAAGTCCATCCTGGACCATCCCAACCTGGTCTACGTCGACGACTACGGTGTGCCGCACAAGCCCGTCGGCTTCTCCGTGAACAAGTCGAGCTTCGGCGCCTTCCCCGGCTCTGCGTTCCAGCTGGGCTGGCTCGCGTACATGAACCTCGGGGAGCCGCTGATCGAGGAGCGGTGCGACATCAGTCAGCCTCCGCCCGACACGTTCTCCTGTCGCACCTACGTCAACCGCAGCCAGGCGTCTTCGATGACGTTCACCGACTCGGTCGATTTCACTGTGTCGAACGGGGTCACGTGGTCGCTCCAGGGGGAGGCCAAGCTCACCTTCGGTGGCAGCGTCAGCGCGCAGCTCCAGCTGCAGTTGCAGAACCAGCTCAAGATGGACCTCCAGACGCAGCTCCAGACCCAGCTTCAGAACGAGGTGGCGAACAAGAACGCCAACACGATGACCAACAAGAACAGCAAGGACAGCGTGGGGGTGGACAACGCCAACGCCACCGAGACAGGCGTGCGGAACGCGGCGACGAACTCCGTGGCGAACGCGGTGACGGACTCGGTGGCGTTCACGACCACGGGCAGCGCCACCGGCAGCGCGGCACTCAACGCCTCGTTGCTGCTGGGCATCTCGGGCTCCGTCGGCGGCTCCCTGAACACCAGCTGGGCCTCGAAATCGCAGATTTCCGGCCAGGTCCCGCCGGACTCCCGCGTGCAGACCATCGCCACGCAGCGGCGCTGCCGCAGGCACTACTGCTACGAGATCCCGGTGACCTTCTCCGGCTTGATCGCGGTGATGTACCCGGTGCCGGTGGCGGTCCTGTCTCCCCCGCAGTCGGATGACTATCCCGGCCTCGACCAGGTGGTCGCCCGCGACATCAGTGACATCGACCTGGCCGGCGGCGGCTTCCGGATGAAGGGGCTGGCCGAGGTCGTCTCCGCCCTGGACGTCCACCACACGATGTTCGACGGCGAGAACCTGACCGACAGCCAGCGAGCGCTGCACAAGCAGCCCTGACCGGGCACACGAGGACAAAGGGTGACAACCATGGTGTTCGGCAACATCTTCAACTTCGCGGACAACAGCGCGGGGCTCTTCTCGGTTACCACCAACACAGACAAGCCCCAACCAGCGGCGGGCGTCGACGACTTCGAGGACGTCGACGACGACGCATACGACGACAAGAGCACGAGCCTGTACAACAACGCCATTCACGGGGCTTCCTCCCGGGCGAAGGTCGTGCGCGAGCAGTCGCCCGAAGCGCGGGCCATGCTGGGCTTCCTCAGCTCCTTCATCCAGACCACCCAGCAATCGGCCGGTACGCAGGCCACGTACGCCCAGAATCCCGGCTCGGTGTCCACGGCGGCCTCTGACGGCATGCGGAAGGCGAGTGAGACGGTGACAAAGCACGAGGGCCTTGAGAAGAACGAGGACCTGCAGAGCAAGCCCAATAAGAGCGACTACACCAAGCCCCCCAAGGCGCCCGAGGCACCCAAGGCCGCGGATCCCGGCAAGGCACCCCAGGCAAGCGCCGAGAAACCCCCCCGTTCCGAGGAACCTCCCCGTTCCAAGTCCGAGTAGAGCCCGGCTTTCCGTGGGGTCAGGGGCGGCCGCGCCCCTGACCCCACGCGCGTTATACAGGGAGCAGCTGCCACTGCTGGCCTTGGTGGTCGCCCTGGGACTTGTGCTGTTTGATCACCGTGCGGGGGGTGTTGTTGTCGACTCGCAAGAGCAGACCGCTCCCCCGGTTCGCGATCTCGTACACCCGCGGGGTGCCATTTCCCGAGCCCACCGGGATCAGCCTCCACTGCTGGTGGCGCGCGTCAATACCCTCATAGGCACGTTGCGCGACCGCCGCGCCGGCCACCTTCTGCGCCCCGATGACCTCCAGGACCTTGCCACTGCGCACGTTCTCGATCCTGTACAGGACATCGCCGCTGTCCAGGCCAACCACGACCAGCCGCCACCGCTGGTGATCCCTGGGCACGGTGTGCAACTGGTGGACCTCGGCCCCGTCCCTGGTGGACTCCCCCAGGACCCCCATCCGCAGCCTGCTGCGGACGTTGGCCCAAGCAACCACCGTGCCCGAATCGGGCAGCCCGGCCATCTTCGCCGACGCGACCTTCCGCACCCGGTGGTTGCCCGTGTCGGCGATGTAGAGGGCGTCGACGAAGTCCACAGCGAGCGCGAACGGGCGGCGCAGCTCGGCCGAGGTTGCCGGGCCACCATCACCGTCGAAGCCACCGTTGAAGCCCGCGGGGCCGCTGCCGGCGAACGTGCTGATCTTCCCGTCCGCCGTGACCTTCCGGACCCGATGGTTAGCGATATCGGCGATGTAGAGGACGCCGGTACTGTCCACCACGATTCCTGCGGGCGCGTTCAGCTGGGCCGAGGTTGCCGGGCCGCCGTCACCGTCGAAGCCACCGTTGAAGCCCGCAGGGCCGCTGCCGGCGAACGTGCTGATCTTCCCGTCCCCCGTGACCTTCCGGACCCGATGGTTCCCGGTATCGGCGATGTAGACGTCGCCCGCGCCGTCCACCGCAACTCCCTGCGGGTTGCGCAGCTCGGCCGAGGTAGCCAAGCCGCCGTCACCACCGAAGCCACCGTGAAAGCCCGCGGAGCTCATGCCGGCGAACGTGCTGATCTTCCCATCGGCCGTCACCTTCCGCACCCGATGGTTGCGCTGGTCGACGATGTAGACGACGCCGGCGCTGTCCACCGCCACCCCAATCGGGCGGTTCAGCTGGGCCGAGGTTGCCAGACCGTCGTCACCAGCGAAACCACCACGTCCAACGTCCGCGGGGCTGCTGCCGGCGAACGTGCGAACCTTCCCATCAGCCGTGACCTTCCGGACCCGATGATTCCAGCAGTCGGCGATGTAGACGGCACCGGTACTGTCCACCGCCACCCCCATCGGGCCTTTGAACTGGGCGGCGGTGGCGGGGCCGCCGTCACCGTCGAAGCCCGCGGAGTCGAGGCCGGCGAACGTGCTGATCTTCCCATCGGCCGTGACCTTCCGGATGCGGAAGTTGTTGACGTCGCAGATGTAAAGGGTGCCGGCGCCGTCCACCGCGATCCCGTACGGGGAGTCCAACTCAGCCTCAACGGCGGGCTCGTTCTCCCCCTTGAACCCCGCGCCCCCGGTCCCCGCGACCGTGCTGATCGGAGGGGCGGAGTGCCCGCCACCTGTGGCAGCCGCCTGGGCAGTGCTCATCGTCATCCCTTCACCGCTCACCGTTTCACCGACCGCCCACTACAGACGGCTGTAGGTTGACTGCAGGAAGTCACAGGAGTGTCGGGGCGACGAGATCACTTGCGTGATGTTCCCTGCGGGCACGTTGACGAGACACCACACCGGATCGGTAGCAGCCCCCGCCAACGCCCGGACATGGAAACCGCTCGACCGCGGCGGCGGCCTGGATCAGCCCGACGCGCTCTGGGAGCCGGTGGCAGCCAACGGCTCACCACGACACGCCATCACCGAGCGTGAAAACGCGGGCAGCTCCCTTCCGCCCTTCCAAGCCGCGATCTCCCTTGCGAGAAGACTCCCTGCAAGGGAGATGCTGGCACTCCGGCAGATCAGGCAAACAGCGCAAGCATCATCTAAACCGACGACTCAGTCCCAAAGAAGACGTTTAGTGTTGGAGCGGCGCGCTCGTTGCTTGCCTCCAGGGCGGTCCGCCGCTCCACCGAATGACCTGAAGGCGCTCGCCCACACGGCTTATCCCCTCTCCCGCACGCAGACTTCGCGCTGCGATGGACGGCACCGGTCGAACGCGAACCGGGCGTAGTCGAAGTCCAGGCGGGCTCGGGCGCAGCCGCTCGACCTCCTGGTGGCGCAGCGCTTCGACCAGTAGTTCGCTGAGCGCTTGGCGAAGTTTGGGCGGGCGGCAGCGACTTCCTGCTCGTGAACCAGCCGCTCGGGGCGCGCGCCGACGGCGGCGGGGAGGGTGTTCGATGGTCTGTCGCGGTGGGCGAAGCCGGGGTGCGGGGTCGGCCCGCACATGGCGCATTGGGCATTGGACAGTGACTTCAAGGCGCAGAGGGCGTGCCGGCCTGCAGGGCGGCGGGCGCGGGAGGCTGCGACCAGTGCGCTTTGGCGAGAGGTGCCCTCGTCGGCCATAGGGGGCGGTGAGGGGCGCTGTACAAAGGTGCGTTGAGGGGTGCGGTCGGCGCACGACGGCTGTTGACGCTCCGTCATGAAGGAGTCACCGAGCCTAGCGACGATCACGAAGGGTAATTGATTCTTTACGTGTAGTGATATCTCTCGGTTGAAGCGCCGGGAGCGAACGGGAGGGGAAGAACATGACGATTCCTTCGACTCCGGGCATGACCTGGGCCGAGGTGGCTTCGCTCGGCGGGCAGCTGACGGGCAATCCGGCGGTGGCGCCCTCGTCGGACGGCCGCCTGGAGGTGTTCATCAGGCACCGCGCCGACGACGCGCCGTCGACCAGCCATCAGCAGGGGTGGGGCGGCTGGTCCGACTGGGAGAAGCTGGGCAGTGCCACCTTGTCCGGTGATCCGTCCGCTCTGCGGACGGCGGCGCGGCGTATCGGGGTGTTCTTCCGCAACGGCCAGGGCCACCTCGAGCACCCCTGGCAGACGGTCATCAACGGCACCTACGGCCCGGGGAAGACGCTGGTGACCCATATCGGGGGTGACCCGGTCCCCGGGCTCAATGCCGATGGGCGCCCGGAGGCGTTCTTCCGGGGCACTGACGGCGCCCTGTGGCATGTGTGGGAGACCGCCAAGTCCGGCTACGGCAGTTGGACCGACCCGGGCAGCCTGGGCGGCTCCCCGGCCGGCGATCCGGCAGTGGCGACAGACGCCCGCGGCCGCCTTCAGGTGTTCTTCCGCGGCACCGACGGTCATCTGTGGGTCGCCCGCCAGCGGGACGCCAACAGCAGCGGCTGGGACAGTCCCGTGAGCATCGTGCAGAACATCGGCGGCGACCCGGTCGTCGCCAAGAACGCCGACGGACGCCTGGAAGTGTTCTTCCGAGGCACCGACAACGCCCTGTGGCACCTGCCCCAGACCGACGACTACAACGGGTGGGCCAAGCTGACCAGCCTCGGCGGCACCCTCACCGGAAACCCTGCCGCCGCCCAGGCCGCCGATGGCCGGCTCGCCGCCTTCCACTGGGGCGACGGCCACCTGTGGGCCTGCGAGCAGACCGTCATCAACGGCACCGCCTGGAGCTCCCACGAACAGATCGCGCAGAACCTCGGCGGCGAACCCGTCGTCGAGGCCGACGGCCACGGACGCCTGCACGTGTTCTTCCACGGCACAGACCACGCGGTCTGGCACATCGCCCAGCAGTTCGGCCAGTCTGCGCCGGGCTACGCGGTGTCCCCCTGACACCAGCTTCCCCAAGTCGATGCAGCCGCGGCCCGTCAGCGCGTACCGGCCGCCCATCTGACGTATGTCCCCACCCGTCACCCGCAATGTGCTGGGCAGAGGGCCGGTAGACGTCGGCGGCTGTGTAGGCCCCCGCGGTTCCCAGCGAAACGACCGGGCCAGGAAGGAGGTGATGGCGCTTATGGAGGTCGCGCGGATGGTCCCGCGGGCCTGGCCCGAGGTGCGTGACCCGGGCTCCGTGGAGGTGATCCGGGAGGCGTCGGGCGGCGGTGAAGTCGGTCCGGGGCGCGGTACAGGCTGACGTGGCGCTCGTCGCCGCCATGTTGCGGGTCGAGTCCTCCACCGACGGTGCCGACGGGTTCTCAGATCAGCAGGAGGCTACCGCCGGACGCGAGCGCTGCCGACCATCCCTTCCACGCACCCTCCCGTGCCTTCGCACCCGGGGGGACGTACATGCGGCCGGCCCGATACAGGACGCGACAGAACCCCCGGCGGGAGTGAGCCAACGGGGTTCTGCATCGCCCTCTTTTGTCACAGCCCCTATGAGCGGGGGGCTGGCTGTAGCTGTTTTACCAGGTGGAAGACCTCCCGGGCCGCGTAGCGTTTGAGGCAGCGGACGATTTCGCGCCGCGTCTTGCCCTCCTTGATCCGCCGCCCGTAGTAGTCCTGAGTCCGCGGGTCGACCCGCAGGCGGGTGAACACGATGCGGTGAAGCGCGGCGTTGGCCTGGCGGTCGCCGCCGCGGTTGAGGCGACGGAATTGCCTGCGTCCCGAGGAACGCTCGACGGGACTGACCCCGCACAGCGCGGCGGGGGCGGCACTCCCCAGTGGGCGCTCCACTTCTCGCCGCGCGCTGCAGCCTCCGTGATGCAGGACGTGGCGCTCGAGGTGGCCAATGGGCTCACGCAGAAGGCGGCTACGGCCCGCCCTCTTGGGCTGGACGCCGTGAGCCTTACCGACATCCGCGCACAGTCGGCATCACGCGCCGGTTCGGCGCCGAGCGAGCGGGCAGCCGATTGCAGTTCCATGCCGTGAAGGCCGCATTCTGGGGCCGCCGGCACGGGTTCCGGATCGCCCGCAGCGGACCGCAACGAGACTGGCTGACCGAATTCACCCACCGGCTGGCGGAGTTGCTGACCGAGCCTGCACAGACCGCCACAGAGCCCGCACAGACAGCCACACAGCCTGCCGCACGACGACCCCCGCCCCGCCGAAATCCGCGGGCGCCACCCCCGCCCGCCAGGCAGAATCGCCCTCATGTCCCAGCGCGCCGAACACCTGCTCGCAGCCGTCGACCGGCTCTCCTACCCCCACCGCATGCGTGAGCTGGCCTCCGCTGCCCGGCGCGCCGCGGCAGAGGGGGCGGTCGACGAGCTCTTGACCGGGCTCGCCGCCCACGGCGTCCACGGGCGGCGGCTCGCCGCCACCGCGGCGGACATGGCGCGCCACGACGCGTATCTGGAGGGCTGCCTCGCGGACCCCGACCGCCTCGTCCGCGCCCCCGCGATCAGGGCGCTGCGGCAAGGGCGGCTTACGGACGCCGCCGTGATCGGGGCCGTCGAGGACGCGCCCGCCGCCGTGCGGCAGCAACTCATACACGCCATCGCCGTGGCGGGGCGTACGGGCCTCGCCGAGGCGCTGGTCGAGCCGACGTATCGGAGATGGGGCGCCGACGCCGCCGCGGAACTGCTCGCCGCCTGCACGGCAAAGACCGCCGCCCGGCTGCTGCCCCGCCTGTTCCGCGGACTGGACTCCTACCGGCTGCTCGCCGCCCGCCATCCCGCTCTGCTGCTCGCCGAGATGGAGCGGCAGCTCGACACCCTCCCCGCCGTCGTACGGGACGGCTGGCTGGCGTCCCACGCGGACGCGCTCGCGTTCCTCGCCGAACGGGATCCGCTCGGCGTGCTGGCTGTGCTCGAGCGTTACGAGACGCTGCCGATGCCCGTGGACCGCAAGCTGCACCTCCTCGTCGAGGCGGATCCCGGCCGCACGGTGCGGCTGCTGCTACGCCCGAAGCTGCGGTCCCGGCTGAACAGCGGCCGCCTCGAACCCGCCGTGCTGCGCCGCCTCGTCCGCCACGCCCCGGCGGAACTCACCGACCTCGCCTGCGCCTGGAACGACAACGCAGCCGCTCTCGCCCGGCTGCTGGCCTGCCTGCCGCCCTCCCGCCGCGGCGCCCTGTTCGACGCGGCGATGGAGGGCAACGATCTCGCCCACGCGGACCTCAGCCCCGCCCTGCTCGACGTACTGCCGTACGAGCGGCGCACTGCCGAGGCTCGGCGGATAGCGACGCTGGCCCGCGGCAGGGGCGCGCACTGGACGCAGATACTGACGGCAGCCGCCTATCTGCCGCCGGACGAGGTCCGTGACGACCTTCTCACCGCCGTCCGCCGCTCCGCCGCGGACGACCGCGCCACGGCGTACCCACTGCTCGTCCGCAACGCAGCACGCTCCCGCGACCCACAGGAAGTGAGCCGGTTGCTGCGTGCGCTGCTGCGGCTGCGCAATGAACAGGACCCGGTCCGCAGCGCCGCCCTCTCCGCACTGGCAGAGGTGCGCCCTTCGCTGTTCGCGGAGGACGCCGCCGAGGACCTCGGACGAATCGCCATCGACGCCGTCGAAGCCCGCGACTCCTCCTGGAGCACCCGTCACGCGCTCAGCACGCTCGCCCTGTCCGTGCTGCGCGAGCACGCCGTCACGGGCGGCACGCGGCTCATCGGCTGGGCCCTCGACACCCTCACCCGGCTGTCCGGCCACACCGGCGGCGCGAACGTCGGCCGCCTCGACATCGTGCTGCGGCGCGGCCAGGAGTACGAGGTGCTGGCGGCGCTACGGCCGTGGCTGGAGGCCGCCACCGACAAGGCCGACTACTCGCTCGTCTTCGCACTCGTACGGGCACTCGGGCGGCGCGCGTGGGGGATGGCCGAACTCCAGGAGTACCTGTGGCAGGCCGTCCAGTTCGGAAACGACGCGTCCGTCCGCACCGCCGTCGACCTCTGGCTGGAGCAGCCGAAGGGGCGCGACGAGCGGGTGGAGCGGATCGTGCGGCTGGAGCCGTCCGCCGCCGTCCTGCCGTCCGTTCTGAGAGTCCTGACGGGGCGGCGTACGGACCTACTCGACCCGGTGCTGGCCGACACCCCACCATACGGCCGCTTCCTGACCGCCCGCAGCCACTGGACGCCACCCACCTACCGGGCGCACCGCTGGGTGCCGCGCCAGCAGCGGGCGACGGCGGAGCTGCTCGCGCGCACAGCGGGCGACGCGGGGCAGCTGGTGCATGTGCGCGTCCAGGCCCTCTCGGCGGCGGCAGTGATCCCGGAGGCGGGCCTGGAAGTCGTCCGCCGCTACACGGGATCGTCGAACGTCCCGCTGGCGGAGGCGGCCCTCGGCGCACTGCCGTGGACGGACCGCCCCGACGAGGTGCTGCCGCTGCTGCTGGAGCACGCGGGCGGCGACCACGCCCGGGTCGCGGTCTACGCGGCGACGCGGGCCGCGCAGTACGTCGCGCCGTCGCGGCTCGCCACGGAGCTCCGCAGGCTGCTCACGCCGAAGGACCCGCGGACGGTGAAGGTCACCAGCCGCAAGGAGGCGGTGCGCCTCGCGGCGACGATGCTGCCCCCGGCGCAGGCGGCGCCGCTGCTGCGGGAGGCGTTCGAGCTGCCCGGGCAGCACCACGACGTGCAGTCGGTGTGCGTCGCGTTTGCCCAGGACATGCTGGCGGAGCCGGCCAGCTGGCCCATGCTGGAGTCGGCCGCGCAGGGACGCACGGAGCTCCGCCAGAAGCTGGCACGGGCGGCCGTGGCCGAGGTGGACGAGGAGCATCGGGCCAGGTACGCAGGGCTGCTGCATCACGCCTGCGAGCCGCTCGAACCGGAAACGGCTGCGGCGCTGTTCCCAGCACTGGCGGAATGGGCACCGTGGCAGCCGGAGATCGCCGAGATGCTGGTGGCCGCCACCACGGACCTTGCCGATCGGGCGGTGTGGGCGATGGCCGGGCAGGAGCTGGTGGAGCTCGCGGCGGACGACGACAGCCCGTACCTTCGGGCCCTGCGGGCGATGCTGGAAGCCACAGGAGACCCGTACCAGCCCGACGCCGAGCCCGAACGCGACCAGCCGGCCCGGCAGCGGGCCGCGAGCCTGCTGCACCACCTCCTGCTCCACCATCGCTACCGGGGCGGGGGCCGGCCGACGGCGGACGTGCTGCTGCGCGCCGCCGACACCGCCGCCGGGCACGAGGATTTCGCGCGCTCCGTCGCCGAACTCCGGCTGTACGCTCTCGAACTGAACAAGGACGCCACCGCGCTGTCGTCGGGCCTGCGCCGATTGGCTGCCGACTGCGAAGGACGTCCGCTGCTCGCCCGGGACATCGCCGAAGGGCTCAGCTCGCGGCTCAGCGCGACCAGCGGCCCCGCGCCAGACGCGTGGTCGGAGACCGCCCGCACGCTGGGTGCGGAACCGGGCCTGGCCCAGGGCCTGTTCGCCATCAGGCTCACCGTCTCCGGCGGCAGCCGCTCTCGGTGGACGGAGCCGTGGCGCGGCCAGCTCCGCACCCTGCGCCGGCACGCACACCCCGACGTCCGCGCGTCGGCACGCGAGACGGTCACGGCACGGGAGGCGCCGCAGTCGGTCCCAGGGACGATCCAGTGGTGACCGGGGCGGCAGACTACAGTTGTGGGACGCGGCCAGCGGCGCACTGCAAAAAGCAATGGCCGATACCGGTCAGCACGTCACTTCGGTGGGCTTCAGCCCTGACGGTCGCACGCTTGCCGTCGGCAGCAGCGATGACGCGAGTGTCCAATTGCTGGGTGTGGCCACCGGATAGCAGCGCACGTCCTTGGCTGGCCACGCCGACGACGCTCATTCGGTGGCGTTCAGTCCGGACGGCCGCAGCCTCGCAACCGGCAGCAGTGACAGGACCGCTCAACTGTGGGATGTCCCTTTCCTCAATGCCTGCAAGACCCGTGGCCGGCCACCCGGCCTGGGTCAGATCGGCGGCGTTCAGTCCCGATGGCCGCACCCGCAGCCTTCCCGACTTTGGGCGACTTCGAGGCGAAGTATCATCGCCGCCTCAGCTGTCGTAGTCGACGATCAGCCTCTCGGAGACCGGGTACGACTGGCAGGTCAGGACGTAGCCGAGGTCAACGTCGGCGGGTTCAAGCGTAAAGTTGCGGCGCATGTCGGCCTTGCCGTCGGTGACCAGGGCGCGGTAAGTCCCGCAGACGCCGCCCTTGCAGGCAAACGGCAGGTCAGCGATCCAGCGCACCTTCGGTGCGCGCCGGGGATGTGGTAGATGCCGTGGCGTGCGCCGAGGTGCTTCTTGTGTGCCCTGAGGTGGGCTGATGTCGATCCAGGACGCTGGTGGGGTTCGTTCCGGCCGAAACCGATGCCTCTGTGCTGCCGGTGAGCTTGCAGGTCAGCGTGGTGCTGGGGACCGTCCACGGGAACAGGCCGGCTCTGTCCACCCAGCCGTGTCCGCGAGGTCGGCGGTCACACCCGGCGGAGGTCCTTGATCCGGCGAAGCTTGCCGAGCGAACGCTCCAGGGTCTCGGGGTCGACCACGGCCACCTCGACGGTGACGCCCACCCTGTCCTTGACGCCCTGGGCGATCGTTCGAGCGGCCGTCTCGCGCTGTTCGGGGCTGGCGCCGGGGCGGGCCTCGACCCGGACGATCATATGGTCCATGCGGCCGCGCTCGGTGAGCTGGATCTGGAAATGCGGGGCGACGCCGGGTGTGCTCAGCACGATCTCCTCGATCTGACTGGGGAAGACGTTGACTCCACGCAGGATGATCATGTCGTCGCTGCGGCCGGTGATCTTCTCGATGCGGCGGAAGACGGGCCGGGCGGTGCCGGGCAGCAGCCGGGTCAGGTCGCGGGTGCGGTACCGGATGACCGGAAGGGCTTCCTTGGTGAGGGAGGTGAAGACGAGTTCGCCACTGTCGCCCTCGGGTAGAGCGGCGCCTGTGAGCGGGTCGACCACCTCGGGGTAGAAGTGGTCCTCCCACACGTGCAGACCATCCTTGGTCTCCACGCACTCCTGTGCCACGCCGGGGCCGATCACTTCGGACAGGCCATAGATGTCGACGGCGTGGATGTCCATGCGCTCCTCGATCTCGCGGCGCATCTCCTCGGTCCACGGCTCGGCGCCGAAGATGCCCACCTTCAGGGAGCTGGTGCGCGGGTCGATGCCCTGCTTCGCGAATTCGTCGAGGAGGGTGAGCATGTAGGACGGGGTCACCATGATGATCTCAGGCCGGAAGTCCTGGATGATCTGCACCTGCCGTGCCGTCATGCCACCGGAGGTCGGGATCACCGTGCATCCGACGCGCTCGGCTCCGTAGTGCGCGCCGAGTCCGCCGGTGAACAGGCCGTAGCCGTAGGAGATGTGCACCTTGTGCCCGGGGCGGCCGCCGGCCGCCCGGATCGAGCGGGCGACGACGTCCGCCCACATGGAGAGATCGTTGTCCGTGTAGCCGACGACCGTGGGGCGGCCGGTGGTGCCGCTGGAGGCGTGGACGCGCCGGACGTCGGTCATCGGGACGGCGAACATGCCGAAGGGGTAGGTGTCCCGTAGGTCGGCCTTCGTGGTGAAGGGGAACCGGGAAAGGTCGTTCAGGCTGCGGCAATCGTCGGGCCTCACCCCGGCCTCGTCGAATTTCCTCCGGTACAGCTCCACGTTCTCGTATGCGTGCCGCAGAGTCGTGCGCAGGCGGTCGAGCTGGAGTTCTTCGAGCTGCTCGCGGCTCAGGCGCTCGCTGTCGTCCAGCAGGTTGTGAGGAAGCGGGTCTCCCCGGCGGGGTGTCGGGGCCGCCATGGCCATCGGCTGGTTACGCATCGCGACTCCTTCGTGTTGGTGCTCGGCGTCCTGGCCGCCGTTGTGTCCCTCGTCGTGGTCCTCTGATGCTGTGGCTGCGTCTGCGGAACTCGGCGACCACGTCGTCGCCGCGCCCGACGGTCACGTCGCAGATGCCGCTGCCGTCCGGGTGCGTTCCTCGGCGCTCCCCACGAGCACGTCGCCCTCGTACGCTCGGTCGACGAAATCGATGCCGCCGCCCGCCGCGCGACGGTCACAGGCAGGGGTGGTGTTGGCGAGCAGGGACATGTAGCCGCCGCAGGTGGTCTCGTGTCCGTTCGCCATCACCGAGGCCACGGTCATACGGAGTACGGCCGTGGCCTCGCCGTTCCAGCAGTTCGATGCCGGTTCCGGGTCAGGCGTCCGCCGTCTCCGGTTCCGCAGCGGTCAACTCGTCGAAGCCCTCGACGCCTGCGGCGGTGTTCTCGACAGGCCGGCGCGGTGCCGGGTTGAGCAGGAGACGGGTGACGTCGGGGCGAGAGTAGTGCCCGACGGGGTCGGCCGCGGACTTGGCGATGGGGATGGCGGACAGGTCGATGTCGGCGTAGAGGATGCCTTCAGCGTCCTCGGGCAGCGGCTCGGCCAACGGGCGGCCGTCGGGGCCGTAGACGCGGGCGAAGCCGCCGCCGCGCTGCAGCAGCTGCCGCTTGACGGGGTCGTCGCCACAGAACAGGTCGAGACCTGCGTCACCGACCATGGCGCACGGGGCAAGAACGAAGACCTGGCCCTCCACAGCGTAGAGTTGCGAGGCGGCCGTGTTGACCTCGGGACCGAGTGCGTAGGCGGCGCCCTTGTAGACGGAGAAGCTGGGCCAGGCGGCCACGTGTACCTGCTCATGCTTGCTGAACATGGCGTACTTGGTGAGCGGCTGGAGGTGTTCCCAGCAGCACAGGGCACCGACCCGGCCCAGGGCGGTGTCGTGGACGGCCAGGTCGGAGCCGTCACCCTCACCGAAGACGGTGCGTTCCACGTGGGTCGGCTTGAGTTTGCGCCGGGCGCCCACCAGTTCGCCGTCCGCGGAGATCACAGCCTGGCCCATGTAGAGGCTGCCGCCGCCGCGCTCGCTGTAGCCGGCGACCACGGCGATGTCGTTCGCGCGGGCGGCGTCGAGCAGGCGCTGGAAGCGCGGCCCGTCCAAGGTGAGTGAGTTCTCGTGGTAACGGCCGATGAACTGGAAGCCCGCGGCGGGCGAGTCCAGCCACAACCACCAGGGGTAGCCCGGGATGAACGTCTCGCCGAAGGCGATGAGCTGTGCTCCGGCCCGGGAGGCTTCCTCGATCAGGGCGATGCTCTTGTCGATCGTGGCGTCGGCATCGAGCCATACCGGCTCCGCCTGGACCACGGCGGCCTTGAAGGCGCCGGTGTACTCGACCATGGGTTGCTCCTTGATTCAGGCTCGTTCGTGCCGGGCGGCCCGGCACGTCGTCAGACGGTGGCGGTGGTGCCGTGGTGAGCGGCGGGGAGGGGAAGGAACCCGGTGCGCGGGTGGCAGTTGACGTACTCGGCGGTGACCGATCCACTGGGCAGCACGGACACCTCGTGCCAGAACGCGACGTCCAGCGACCCTTCGCCGCCGCCGACCATCTGGAAAAAGCTGGTGTAGATCTCAAGATGGGTGCGGTGCGCCCGGCACCAGGTCATGAGGTGGTCCAGCGAGGCGAACCAGGCGATGGTGCAGGCCCGGTCGAGAGGCGTGCCGTCGGCCGACTCCTCGGCGAGGTTGCGGGCCGCGATGCAGCCGGATTCCGCGTGCGTGGCGAGGAAGTCGACACCTCGGTCCTTCACCGGCTTGACGTCGGCCAGGTACTTCTCGCGGTACAGCGCGCTCGCCGACCAGTCCTGGGCGGTGCGGATCAGGGCGACGTTCCCGGGCACCTCCACGGCGACGCGCCGGCCCAGCGTGCCACCGGCGCCCGGGTCGCGCGGTGCGAACACCGGCAGCGCGGGTTCCAGCGTCTCGGTCGCCGAAGCGGCGATACGGTCGCGGGCGGCGCCCCAGTAGTCGTGCACCGGGGTCTCGGGCAGTTCCACCGCAGCGTTCTGGGAGAGTCCGCCGGTGGCGTAGTCCTCGCGGCGGTGGGTGTGCAGGGTCTCGGTGCGCTCGAGCGAAATGACGGACACCTCGCGCCAGTGGCCCACGGGCCCCTCATCGGGCAAGGACTCCCAGGCGGAGCGGACCAGCGGCGACTCCTCCCACCGGCGGTGGGCCTCGAGGTCGTACCAGTACACCAGCCAGAGCGCGTTGTGCGCTCCGGCGGCATCGGTGAACGAGCCCCGGTCCAGCACGTCCGGGCCGTCCGGGCCGGCGAACAAGCCCGCGAGCGTGCCCGCACCCTTCGCGGCCTCGTCTGCCGACGCCGCCTGACAGCCGTACTGAGCGAATACGAACGCCTCCGTGCCCCGGGGGAACCGGGCACTGTACGCGGTGAAGCGGGGCGTATGCCCGGGCGTTGCGTTTCTGGCCATGTCACCTCCTGTGGAGTCTGTGCCGTGGAGGCTACGGTCGGCGCAGGGGGCGGTCTTGACCGCAGGCGTCCAGGTACTTGCCCAGAGACGACGAACCGGGTGACCCTGTGCTTCACAGATCTGCCGAGTGAGCCGGACGCCGTGACGCCTGTCCGAAACGCACCTGGGACATCCGGTGGACTCCGGCTTGACTACGCTGTTCGCACGGCGGGTGAGAAGGGAGGCGCATCGTGGCCTTCGTCCTTTCCACGGATTCCGTACCGCCCAATGACAGGCTGTCCTACTGGCATGACGCCGTGTGGCGGACCTTCGTGCCGCTCGACGTCACCACGCCCAGGGACACGCTCTTCTCCGGAAGCGTCGCCACTGAGCAGCTCGGACAGCTGCGGATCTCTACCGTGGACGCCGACCGGGAGCTGGTCCGGCGCACCAGGAGCCTGATCGCCGAGTCGTCGGACGAGTACATGCTGCTCGGCCTGCAGACCCGCGGCAGGAGTGTGGTCGTCCAGAACGAGCGGACCGCAGTGCTGGACCCTGGTGAGCTCGCCCTGTACGACACGACCCGCCCGTACACGCTCGACTTCCCCGACCGCTTCGAGACAGTGGTCTTCCAGATGCCGCGGCAGGCGCTGGGGATACCCGAATCCGACCTCCAACGCATCACCGGGGTGACGATCGGCCCGGATCAGGGCCTGGCCGGCATGGTGGTACCCCTGTTGCACAAAGTGGCGGCCGAGATGGATACATACCACCCTGAAATCGGCGAACTGCTTGCACGGAACATAACGGACCTGATCACCACCCTCATCACCGAACGCCTCGGCCAAGGCACCGCCTCGTTGGACGCCGCGAGGCAGACCCTGCTGTTGCGGATCCGGGCATTCATCGACGCCCGCCTGGCCGACCCGGCGCTGTCGGCGGAGGCGGTCGCCGCCGCCCACCACATTTCCGTACGCCACCTGCAGCGTCTCTTCCAAGCGGAGGGGACGACGGTGAGCGAGTGGATTCGCCGGCGCCGTCTTGAGGCGTGCCGCCGCGAACTCGGCCGTCCACGCCGGACCAGACCGGCCGTGGCCGCCGTGGCCCAACGGTGGGGCTTCGTCAGCCCCGCCCATTTCAGCCGGGCGTTCCGTGCCTTCTACGGCATGTCCCCGCGCGAATGGCAGAACCTGGCGGACGAGACCGGCGGTGGGTATCCAGGCCCGTGACCGCCGCGGCTGCACCAGTGACCCCTGAGGGCCGGTTCTCTGAGGGTGGCTGCTCGGTCGCAAGCCGCTCAGCGTCAGCCCGCTGGGAAGGGCTCCGCTCAGCAGGCCACTGCTGACGGGCGGGTGGTCGGGGTCGACCCGGTCCTCTGGCTGACCAGCAGGTGGGGTTGGCTGAGGCGGGCCACCGCTGGTGACGCTAGGCGGTCCAGTCGTCGGCGAGTTGGTGGGTGAGTTCCTCCAGGCAGAGGGGGTGCCGCAGCAGGCCGCCTCGTACTTCGAGGGTGCCGCGGGACAGGTCGAGGCCCGTGGTGTACAGGGTTCGGATCTCGTGTCCAGGCAATGTGAGGATGGCGGCGAAAGCAACGACGAGGCGGCCTAGCGGCGTCGCAGCCTGTGCGAGCACCCCCATCAGAAGGTCGGAGGGGATGGCTTCGGATGCCCTTGAGATCGCCGACCGGACGGTTCCGGGTGGGGTTGCGGAAGATCACTCGGTCGCGTTTGAGTGCCCGGAACAGGCTGCGCAGGGCTGTTGCCAGCCCTCTCCGGTCATAGCCGGACACACCGTCCAGGGTGTTCTCGACGTGGTCCTTCGTGATCGCCCTCAGTGAGTTCACGCCGGCCATCGTGGTCCAGAGGCGGTGAGGGTGGGCTGGAGCGTGCTGAGGTAGCGGCGGATGCCGTCGTACCCGTGCGGTCCGCCTTCACGGCGGCCCTGCTCGCCCATGACCTTGACCCAGGTTCCCACCTCGCTCGCGACCGGCTCCGGCAGAGCGGTGAGCGTCGACTCGATCCACGCCGGATCCGCATCCCGATGCAGGTCGGGGTCCTCCATCAGCAGGCCGCGGGTGCGCAGGAACCGGCAGACGGGCTGGGCAGCGAGGTTCACGTCAATCTCGGCCAAGTCGTGCACCTTCGAAAAGCGAGTGAAGCACAAGCTGCACCATCGTCTCGCCGTCCGGCAGGCGATCCGCCCACTCCCCACTCCACCTGAGCAGGAAGGACCGCCAGTCGAATGCGGGTAGCCGGCCTTGTCGAGGCGCCGACCCAGCGCCATCGGACCGCAGAACCCTCTCTGCCGGGCGGGTCCGGTTGAAGCGAAGAGGCCGAGTCCAGCAGCGATGGCTCGACTCTGCTCGGTCTACCTCTTCGTCGGGTGCAGATGGTGGCGGAGATAGCGGGCGGTGACGCTGTGCGGATCATGTGCAAGGTCGTCGGGTGTTCCGGTGGCGACGACGGTGCCGCCGACGGTGCCGCCTCCGGGGCCCATGTCGATGACGTAGTCGGCGTTGGCGATCATGTCCAGATCGTGTTCGATGACGATGACGGTGGCGCCGTTGTCGCCCAGCCGCTGGAGAACGTCCAGGAGCATGCGGATGTCGAGGGGATGGAGGCCGACGCTGGGTTCGTCCAGGACGAAGAGGGTGTCGGACTGGTTCCGGGTCAGCTCGGTGGCGAGCTTCAGCCGCTGTGCCTCGCCGCCGGAGAGGGCCGGGGTGTCCTCGCCGAGGGTGAGGTATCCGAGTCCGAGGTCGATGAGGGCCTGGAGCCGGGTTCGCACGCGGCGGATGTCTCCGACCCGCTCGATCGCCTGCCGGACGGTGAGGGCGAGCAGTTCGGGCAAGGAGACTCCGCCGTCCGGGCTTCCGGAGGCCGGGCGGAGGATGTCGGCGGCTGCGGGGGCGTACCGGGTGCCCTCACATGCGGGGCAGGCGATATCGACATCGGGCAGGAACTGGACGTCGAGGGAGACCTGGCCGGTACCTTCGCAGCGGGGGCAGCGCAGGGAGCCGGTGTTGTAGGAGAAGTCCGGTGCCGTGAGCTCCCGCTGCTTGGCCGCATCGGTGGCGGCGTAGGCGCGGCGCAGGTCGTCGAGGATGCCGCTGTAGGTGGCGACCGTGGAGCGGACGTTGACGCCGATGGGGGTGGCGTCGACCGTGTTCACCCGGGTGATCGCCTGCGCGTCCACCGCGGTCACATGGTCAGGCAGCGTTCTGCCCGCGGCTTTCGCCTGGAGCGCGGGGATCAGGCTTTCGAGGATCAGCGTGGTCTTGCCCGATCCGGACACGCCGGTCACGGCGGTCAGGCGGCCCAGGGGGATGTCGACGTCCAGGGCGTGCACGGTGTGCAGGGGCCGGGTGGAGAGGTGGATGCGCCCTTGGTCGAACACCTTGTCGCGGCCGGCCCGGTGGCGGACGAGGACGGGTTCGCGGCCGGTGAGGAATCCACCGATCAGGGAGTCGGGGTCCTTGCCGAGAGTGGTGACGTCGCCGGTGGCCAGGACGGTTCCGCCTTCGGTGCCGGAGCCGGGACCGATCTCGATGAGCCAGTCGGCTTCGCGCAGGACTTGGACGTCGTGGTCGACGAGGACCACGGAGTTGCCGTCGCGGAGCAGGTCGCGCATGACACCGAGCAGGCCGTCCACGTTCGAGGGGTGCAGGCCGATGGAGGGTTCGTCGAGGACGTAGAGCACGCCGGTGGTCTGGTTGCGTACGGCGCGGGCCAGTTGGACGCGTTGCCGCTCGCCGGTCGACAGGGTGGAGCTCGCCCGGTCCAGGGCGAGGTAGCCGAGGCCGAGTTCGACCAGGCGGCGGGCGGTCTCCAGCAGGGTGGCGACGATGTTTTGTGCCATCGGGCGCATCTCGGACGGCAGGGCGTCCGCGAGGGTGGGGGCCCAGGCGATGAGTTCGTCGAGCGTCTTCGCGGTGGCTTCGGCGAGGTTGATGCCGTCGACGAGGGTGGCGCGGGCCTGCTCGCTGAGCCGGGTGCCGTGGCAGGACGGACACACCTGGGCGCTGATGAACCTGTTCACCCGGTTCAGCCCGCGTTCGGTGGTGGCGTTGTTCAGGGCCTCCTCGACGGCCCGGCGAGCGTTGCGGTAGGTGAAGTCGAGCTCGAAGAGCTTGCCGTTCTTGGACCGGACGCTGATGTGCCGCTGCTCCGCGGGGCCGCGCAGGACGATTTCCCGCTCGCGAGCGGTCAGTTCCGCGTACGGCACGTCGGTGCGCACCCCGAACTCGGCGACGACCTGCGGCATCACCGTCAGCCCGAACATCGACCACGGTGCCACCGCCCCTTCGGCGATGGTGCGTTGCGGATCGGGGACGAGAGCCGCTTCGTCGACTTCCCGGACCATGCCGGTACCGGTGCACTGCGGGCACGCTCCGTCCGAGTTGAAGGCCAGCGACTCCGCGCCCGGCGGGTAGAACGTCACCTCGCACACAGGGCAGGTCAGGTCCAGTCCCGCGGCCACGTCGATCGTCGGGTCCTGTCGGTGGCCATTGGGGCACAGGTGTGATCCCAGCCGGGAGAACAGCAGACGCAGCACGTTGAGCAGCTCGGTCGACGTGCCGAAAGTGCTGCGCACCCCGGGCACTCCGGGACGCTGCCGCAAGGCGAGGGCCGCGGGCACGTGCTCGACGCCGTCCACCGCCGCACGCGGTGCCTGCGCCATGCGCCGGCGGGTGTACGTGGACAGCGCCTCGATGTAGCGCCGTGAGCCCTCCGCGTACAGCACCCCCATCGCCAGCGACGACTTCCCGGAGCCGGACACCCCTGCCACAGCGACGAGTTGACGCAGCGGCACCGTCACGTCGACGTTCTTCAGGTTGTGGACCTTCGCCCCGTGCACCTGGATGGACAGCGGCGGATCCGCCGGGTCCGCACCTCGTGCGCCCGGGACCCCGCCCGTCATCTCATCGTGCGCCATCGCGCTTCTCCCTCCTGAGCGTATCGTCCGATATCAGGCAGGCCGAGTCACAACTTGCCCCGATTTACCACATTTCGGGGCTGTCTCGTGCACCGGCTGATCGCCGAGGCGGATGCCATGACGCGCGATCTGATCGCTCTGATGCCTCGGTGATGCGTCAGTCCTCTATGCGGCCTCAGCCGCCGCCTGCTTCTTTGAAGCGCGCAGGCTGGTGACGGTGGTGACCGTCAGGACAAGCACGATGAAGCCGAGCGAGAACGGGATGCTGATCTCGGGCACGTGGACGCCCGACTCGTGCAGGGCGTGCAGCACCAGTTTGACGCCGATGAAGCCGAGGATGATCGACAGGCCGTAGGAGAGGTGGACCAGCTTCTTCAGCAGGCCGCCGATGAGGAAGTACAGCTGGCGCAGGCCCATGAGGGCGAAGGCGTTCGCGGTGAACACGATGTACGGGTCCTGTGTCAGGCCATAGATCGCGGGGATGGAGTCGAGGGCGAACAGCACGTCGGTGGAGCCGATCGCGAGCATCACGACCAGCATCGGGGTCATGATCCGCTTGCCGTTCTCGGTGATGAACAGCTTGGTGCCGTGGTAGCGGTCGGCCACGCCGAAGCGCTGTTCCGCCATCTTCAGCAGCTTGTTCTCCTGGTACTCCTCCTCGTGGTCCTGGGTGCGCGCGTCCTGGACCAGCTTCCAGGCGGTCCAGATCAGGAACGCTCCGAAGAGGTAGAAGACCCAGGAGAAGGCGGAGATGATCGCCGCGCCGGCCGCGATGAACACGGCCCGCAGGACCAGGGCCATCAGGACGCCCACCATCAGTACCCGCTGCTGGTACTGCGTGGGCACCGCGAACTTCCCCATGATCAGGACGAAGACGAAGAGGTTGTCGACGCTGAGCGACTTCTCTGTGATGTACCCGGCGAAGAACTCCACCGTGGGCCCGCTCCCGGCGAAGCACCACAGCCCGACCCCGAAGATGACGGCCAGGACGATCCACACCACCGTCCAGGTTCCAGCTTCCTTGAGGGACACCTCATGGGGCTTGCGGCCGACGAAGAAATCGACGGCCACCAGCACGCACAGGGCTACAACTGTCAGCAGCCAGACGGCAAGGGAGACGTTCACTGGCACTCCGGGTACAGGTGGGGAAATGGGACATCGTTTTCCATGTCGCTGCTATCCGCGTTGGCCCGGAACTGGGGGACGGCGGGCGCAGTCGAAGGCCGGAGGCGCTTGTGTCGATCAGCGCTCCGGCGAGAAGCAGCGGGGCGCGACGATCAAGGCGAACGCTTGGAACACGCGGCGGCTTCGACGGCACGCGTCGGCACGGGCTGCCCGACGGTGCGAGAATCCGCGCAGTTCGGCATCGTGGCTCCATCCTCGTGACACATGGAGAATGGTGGCGAAGGGCGGTCAGGCACCTCAACGTAACTAATGAACGAACGTGGCGCACGTCATAACAAAACATCAGTCCGCCTCTACTGGAGAGCGCCGAGCCGCTGTTGGCAGCGCTATGCGCATGGTGCTTCCTGAGCGGCCGGGGAGCCGGTGACGGTCAGTCCGTAGGTCCGCAGGGCGGTTCCGGCGAAGACCTCGTGGCGTTCGGCAGGATGGAGTGCTGACGTCAGCTCCTGTGCGACGGCGGCGACTTAGGCGTAGGTGGCGGCCAGCCGACAGACGGGCCAGTCGGAGCCGAACATCAGCCGCCGCGGTCCGAAGGCGTCCAGCACTGTGTCCGCGTACGGCCTGAGGTCCTCGACGCTCCACTGGCCCCAGTCGGTCTCGGTCCTTAGGTTCTAGCGATCGTCGCAACACCCCAGTTCAAGGGGTGCGATGTTCGAGATCCGCAAGACCCGGACGGTGGCTCAGGGCCGCAGGAAGCTGACCCGTGAGCGGGAGGAATACTTCCGGCTCGTGCAGCAAGGCGTGAGTTACACCGAGGCGGCCAGGGTCGTCGGCATCAACCTCCGTACGGGAAAGCGATGGCGTAACGGCCGGAACCCCTTTGGCCGGCAGAAGGCGGCAGCACCGGCCAGACCGGTTCTGCCGCCTTCTGGTGTGTCCCGGTACCGGCGGGAAGCCGACCGGATCTACATCGCCGACCGGCTCCTGGAGAGGGCGACGGTCCGGGCGATCGCCGCCGAACTGGGCCGCAGTCCCTCCACCGTCAGCCGGGAGATCCGCCGCAACCGGCACCCCACGAACGGCCAGTACCGTCCCTTCGCCGCCCAGGCCCGGGCGGATGACCGCCGTCCACGCCCCAAGCCCCGGAAGATCAGCCAGGACCCCGAGCTGCGGGCCGCCGTCCAGGCAGGTCTCAGCGAGCGGTGGAGCCCGGAACAGATCTGTCACGCTCTGCGCAGGCAGTTCCCCGACCGGCCGGAGATGCACGTGGTCCACGAAACCGTCTACCAGGCGCTCTACGTGCAAGGACGCGGAGCCCTGCGCCGGGAGCTGGCCGGCGCCCTGCGCACCGGACGCGCCCGCCGCAAGCCCCACCGCCAGGCCCACTGCCGACAGCCACGCTTCACCGATCCCATGGTCATGATCAGCGACATGATCAGCGACCGCCCGGCCGAAGCGGACGACCGGGCCGTGCCCGGCCACTGGGAAGGCGACTCATCATCGGCAAGAACAGCGGCTCGGCGATCGGCACCCTCGTCGAACGCAGCACCCGCTACGTGATGCTCCTCCACCTGCCCACCGACCACACCGCGGCCAGCGTCCGAGACGCACTGACGGATGCCGCACACAGGCTGCCACCGCATCTCAAGCGGTCTCTGACCTGGGACCAGGGCTCCGAGATGGCCGCCCACCACAGCTTCACCGTCGCCACGGACGTCCCGGTCTACTTCTGCGACCCGGCCAGCCCCTGGCAGCCCGGCTCCAACGAAAACACCAACGGCCTGCTGCGGCAGTACTTCCCCAAGGGAACCGACCTGTCCGTCCACAACCGCGAGCACCTCGACGCAGTCGCCGCCCAGCTGAACGGCCGACCACGCAAAACGCTCGGCTGGGAAACCCCAGCCGAGCGCCTGCATAAACTGCTCGCCGTCTGACACAACCGATCATGTGTTGCGACGATCCCTAGAAACCGCCCGGCGGTGAGGGGACCTCCACCTCCCGAGTCGCCCCACATCGCCCCACCGCGGTGGCTGCCGGAGACGGGGTGGGCACCGGGCTGGCGCCAGACGACCTCCTCGGTAAAAATGCTGCCTGCCGGATCTTCCACCTACCGCCGGTAACAGTCGCCTCGACCCAACCCATGAGGACGTGTGACGTGCCACATTTTCCGGCCTTCGATGTCATGACGGCGACCTGCCCGTCCCGCACCTCACTCGCCCGCATTGCCAACAAGTGGACGGCCATGGTGGTCATCGCGCTCAGCGCAGGCCCCATGCGCTTCCGCGACCTGCGCACCGACGTCGACGGCATCAGCGCCAAGGTCCTCACCGAGACGCTCCGGGACCTGGAACGCGACGGACTCGTCACCCGGCACGTGTACGGCGAGGTCCCGCCCCGGGTCGAGTACGAACTGACCGCACTGGGGCACACTCTGCATGCCCCGCTTCAGGCACTGGCACTCTGGGCCGAGGAACACTTCACCGAGGTACTCGCGGCGCGCGAGAGCTACGACGCCCGCCAGCGACCGTGACTGGGCGCCAAAGGGACTGAAGCGTAGGGAATGAAGCGTTCGGGAGCAGCCTGCACGACATCATCCAGGGGGCAGCATCCCCAGCGGTGCGGGCGGCCTACTGCCCCCAGAAGGCGTCCTCGGCGGCCTGGTCGGCGGAGTACAGCCACATCTCGACGATCTTGCCGTCCTTGAGGCGCAGGACATCCACGCCGTCCATGCTCATGGACGCGTCCTCGCGCCGCCCGGCGAAGTGGATCGAGGCGGCCACCATGTCGCCGTTGCCCATGAGAGCGTGGATCGTGTCGATGGCGAAGGAGCCCTGACTGGCCTCCATCATCCCGCCGAGCATCGCGAAGACGGCGTCGCGCCCCTTGTGTTCACCGGAGAACCGGTTGGCACCCGGCTGGTGCCAGACGATCTCCTCGGCCAGAAGCTCGCCCACCTTGGGCAGGTCACCGTTCTGAACGGCCTGGAAGTACTCACGCGCGATGTCGACGTTCTTACTGGCCATGACAACACTCCTCACGCCTCCGGCATGGAGGCAGTACGACTTACTGTTACAGATTGGGCGCGAGGCGCGACGAGCGCGACTCCGGATGGATCGACAACGCGCGGTCAGTCTTCGGCAGACCGGCCCCCAGGCACTGCGCGACCGTTATCACGCCGCCGAACGTCTCGCCGATCATGAGCACGAGAGCGGCCCCATCCCATGGTCGACCCCTCTCCTTCGGCGAGTTCTCCCGTTGCACCTCCATACTCACCATCGGTAATCAGTCACCTCAACGTAACCAATGGGGTGATGTGATGCACGTCACTCTCCGTTTCGATGGTGCCCGGGAGTTACGCGGCCCGCTGTTCACGGCGCCTTCCGGCCGGAGGGCGCTCAAGGCCGTGACCACCTGCTTTCGCGAAGACGTGGACGGCAACAAGCGCCGAGTGAAAGGGACTTGTGACACCGCGGCCGGGGCCAGGCGCGCCCGCAAGTTCGCTACTCAGGAGCAGGACCCCAGCGGGGGCGCGTCCAGAGGCGCGTTCACCAGGGCCCCAGCCACCCTCATTCACCCGATCTATCGGACCTTCCGTATCCGGCGCTTCGGTAGCTGACCCTAAGGATTCAGCATGCCATCAGCTGTGATCGCGGAGTTTCTGTCGATCCTCTGGACAGACTCCACGCTGAAGCTCCTTAATAGATCCGATGTCACTGCGGCGGAGCACACACCGTGCGGGTGGTCTCTTTCCTGTTCGCCGTCCGAGGATGGCTGGTCACTCCTGCCCGCGAGCCGATTGAGCCACCCCACGACGGCCTGGAGGCCAACCTTGGGCGGTCACCTTCCGCTTGACACCCGCCTGGCCGGCAGGTTCCAGCAGAGCGCCGTTTCACAGCCACATTGACCATCCGCGCATGTCCCGGCACCCAGGCCGACGTCGACTGCACCTGGGGCGTCGTCACCGCAATCAATGCCATCGATCCACAGGAGTGGGCCATGTCCTCATCACGAATGAATCGCCGCACGTTTCTCGGCGCCGCGGGTGCCGCGACCGCCGCGACCGCCCTACCGATCGTCCCCGGCTTCTCCGGCCTTCTGCCGCAGGCGGCCGCCGCGGACACACAGACCAACCTGAGCAAGATGGTCGACATGCGGTTCGGCATGTTCAACCACTTCAGCCTGGGCACCTTCACGAACCAGGAGTGGGCCGAACCCAACCAGAGCCCCACCCTCTTCGCTCCCCCGAGCGTCAACTGCGCGCAGTGGGCCGACGCGGCGGTCGCCGCGAAGATGAGCTACGGCATCCTGACCACCAAGCACCACGACGGCTTCGCCCTGTGGCCGAGCGCCTTTGGCACCCAGAACGTCGCGAACAGCTCCTACAAGCACGACGTCGTCCAGGCGTACTGCGACGCCTTCCGGGCGAAAGGGCTGAAGGTCGGGTTCTACTACTCGATCTGGGACCGCACCTTCGGCGTCGAGGCATGGGAGAGCCGGCACAAGGTGACCGGGCTCGAAATCACCGATGCCATCCAGCCCGACGACATGACCTTCATCCTCGGTCAGATACGCGAGCTGCTCACCAACTACGGCACCATCGACATGTTCATGACTGACGGTTACGCATGGCAGATGGGGCAGCAGGCCGTCTCCTACCAGAGGATCCGTTCGCTGGTGAAGCAGCTGCAGCCGGACTGCGTCATGATCGACATCGGCGGACTGTCGGAGCCCTTCCTCAGCGACGCGATCTTCTTCGAGGAGCCGTTGGGGGTCACGGCACCGGCGGGCAACACCTATGCCGGAATGCAGGGGCAGACGATCAGCAACGGCTGGTTCTGGCACCCCTCCACTCCGACCGAGGGACTCATGAGCAAGGCCGCGATCCTGTCGCACCTGGCCGACCTGGAGCCGAAGTACACCTCGTTCATCCTCAACTGCCCGCCCAACCGCAACGGCCTGCTGGACACCAACGTCGTCAACCGGCTCGCCGAGGTCGGCGCGGCCTGGAGCCCGAACACCTCCCGGCCGCCGCTCCCCGCCCAGCTACTGCGCGCCGAGCACCCCGTCACACCGGTCAGCGCGTACGCCACCGGCTTCCACACTGGCGAGGGACCGCTCCACGCCATCGACGGACTCAGCGACGTCCGCTACGAAACCTGCTGGTCGACCTGGAGCCTGCCGCTGCCACAGTCCATCACCATCGACCTGGGCGGCGTGTGGAGCAACGTCTCCACCCTGGAGTACCTGCCCAAGCAGTGGAACCGCACCGACGCGACCGACGGCGACATCACCTCGTACACCATTCTGACCAGCACCGACGGTGTCACCTTCACCCAGGTCGCCACCGGCACCTGGGCCGGCAACCGCAAGACCAAGCTGGTCGAGTGGCCCAACCGGAACGTGGGCTTCGTACGGATCCAGGTCAACGCGGCCACCGGCGGCTACGCCAACGTCAGCGGCGTCAGGATCGGCGGCCGCTCGGTCAAGCCGGCACTGGTGTCCACCACACTGCCCGGCGATGCCACCGTCTACCGCCTGGTCGCCCGGCACAGCGGCCAGAGCGCCGACGTGGTGGGCAGGCGCACCACCGACGGCACCGCGGTCCAGCAGTGGCCCTCACTCGACCAGACGAACCAGAAGTGGACCTTCGTCAAGACCGGCGACGGCTACTACAAGATCAAGGGTGTGGGCAGCGGCAAGCTCCTGGAGATCGCGGGTCTCTCCCGCGCGGACGGGGGCACCGCCGGCATCTGGCGGGACGCCAGCGCCCCCCAACAGCACTGGGCCGTCACCCCCACCGGTGACGGGCACTACTTCCTCATCAACCGCTACAGCGGGCTCTCGCTCGCCGTGGACGAGGGCAGCACCACCAACGGAGCCGCTGTCGAGCAGCAGCCCTACACGTCACAGACCCACCAGCAATGGCGGATCATCCCCTCCTGACCCTGCCCTCCGTCCCTTTCCTCCTCGACCTGTGGTGAGGAGCGGCGGTGACGGTCCTCTGCGGGCGCGGGGCGCTTGGCCGCCCCGCGCCCGCAGAACGCACGCGTGCCTGCCCATCAGTTCCCTGCCGTACTTCGACGGGCTCCCCTCGAGACTTTCACTCTCATCGAGGCCCCCGCGGAAAGACAGGGAACGTACGTGTCCGCTGTTCTCGCACGGCTGTCGGCGATACTCGTCGCCGCCTGACTGCTGTTCACCGCCCAAGCCCTGACCGTGCGCGAGCGGGCCTCCGCCGCCGATCCCGGCTACCTGATGGCGCACTTCGGGGACGGGGCGACCGGTCAGCAGATCTACTTCTCGCACAGCGCGGACGGTCTGAACTGGTCCGACCTCAACGGCGGCGGGATGACCGTGGGGATGCCGGGGCGACAGTCATGGGATCTGTCGAGGTCTGGTCAGAGGAAGAAGCGAGCACCTTCACAGCGCGGCCACCGGGCCGCGCTGTGAAGCCGGACGGTCACGGCGCCCTCGGCTACGCGTCCTCCACCACGACGATGTCGAGAGTCCTGGGCCCGTGCACGCCCTCGACACGGTCCAGTTCGATGTCGCTGGTGGCCGAGGGGCCGGAAATCAGCGTCAGCGGACGGTAGGGGTCGAGCAGACGCAGTGCCTCGGGTACGTCGGGAGCGATCTGGTTCGCCCGGACCACGCAGATGTGCTGGTCAGGAAGCAGGGTCAGGACCCGCCGCCCCTGCCCCGGCCCGTGGTCGAGGGCCACGGTCCCGGTGACGGCGATGGCGGCGGCGACGGTGGTGACCACGGCGTCCGCCGCGTCGAGCCGTCCGACGGTCAGCGGCGGGACGTCCGTCAGCAGGGACCAGGGCCCCTCCGGGACCAGGTCCTCGGGAAGCCCGGGCGGCATCACCAGGGACCGTGCTCCGGTGCGGGCCAGCGCGCGACCGACCGTCGCCGCGGCGTCGGCCGGCGGCACCCGGACCACCGTGGCGCGGTACTCGGCGGCACGCTCGGCGAACAGCCCGACGACGTCCGGTCCCGCGTGGTCGGCGCGGGGACCGTGCGAGGGAGACGCGTCGTCGGGACTCTCGGAATCCGGCACGCCGGACAGCGCTCCTTCGACCGCGCTCAGGACGGTCTCGCGGCCGTTCATCGTCATCCCTTCCTCTCCGCCGCAGTACGGCTGTCTGCGGTCGCGGGTGGTCGCGTACGGCGCCACCAGGCGCGCAGGGACTCACGGGCCGGCGCCGGGGTGTCCCGGGTGCCGGACCAGCGGGCGAACGGACCGGGCAGGACGCCGATCCGGCCGTCACGGGACACCAGCCTGGCTACCACGGCGGCCAGCCGCTGTACGGCGGCCAGCCGCCGCGGTGAGCCCAGGACGGCGCCCGCGGCCTTCATGGCGAGTGCCTCGGTTGTGGGGAGCAGCCGGTCCCGGCGTTTGGCCTCCACGGCCTCGGCGCGCAGATGGACCAGCACCTCGGGAATGTTGATCTTCACGGGGCAGGCGTCGTAACAGGCGCCGCACAGCGTCGAGGCGAAGGGCAGCGAGGCCGCGTTCCCGACGCCGACGAGCTGCGGGGTCAGGACGGCGCCGATCGGCCCAGGATAGACCGAGCCGTAGGCATGGCCCCCCGTGCGCTCGTACACCGGGCAGACATTGAGGCACGCCGAGCAGCGGATGCAGGCGAGGGCCTGGCGGCCCACCTCGTCGGCGAGGGTGGCGGTGCGGCCGTTGTCGAGCAGCACCAGGTGGAAGTTCCGGGGACCGTCGCCTTCGGTGACGCCGGTCCACAGCGAGGTGTACGGGTTCATCCGCTCGCCGGTGGACGAGCGGGGCAGGAGCTGGAGAAACACGTCCAGGTCGGCGAAGGACGGCAGGACCTTCTCGATGCCCATGACGGTGATCAGGGTCTCGGGCAGGGTCAGGCACATCCGCCCGTTGCCCTCCGACTCCACGACCGCCACCGTTCCGGTGTCGGCGGCCGCGAAGTTGGCGCCGGAGACGGCGACCTTGGCCCGCAGGAACTTCTCCCGCAGATGGAGCCGGGCCGCCTCGGCGAGGTGGCGGGGCTCGTCGGTGAGGCCCTCGGGGGCGGGCCTGCCCCACTCCCCCATCTCCCGGCGGAAGATCTCCCGGATCTCGGAGCGGCCCCGGTGGATGGCGGGCACGAGGATGTGCGACGGGCGGTCGCCGCCCAACTGCACGATGAGTTCCGCTAGATCGGTCTCGTAGGCACGGATGCCCGCGTCCGCGAGCGCCTCGTTGAGACCGATCTCCTGGGTCGCCATCGACTTGACCTTGACGACCTCGTCCTCGCCGGTCGCCTTCACCAGGGCGGTCACGATGCGGTTGGCGTCGGCGGCGTCCGACGCCCAGTGAACCACTCCCCCCGCGGCGGTCACCGCCTTCTCCAGACGCAGGAGATGGTGGTCGAGGTGGCGCAGGGTCTGCCGTTTGATCGCCGCGGCCGTCTCCCGCAGTTCCTCCCAGTCCTCCAGTTCGGCGGCGGCCGCCAGCCGCTTGTCCCGGATGGTGCCGGTCGCGCGGCGCAGGTTCGCCCTCAGCCGGGTGTCGGCGAGCGCGGTGCGCGCCGCCTCGGGGAAGGCCGGGGCACCCAGCCATACGACGTTGTCGGCGCCGCTCACCGTACGTCCCCTTCCGTGGAGGCCAGGATCTCGGCCAGGTGCATCGTGCCGACGCCGGTACGCAGCCGGGACAGGCCGCCGCCGATGTGGGTGAGGCAAGAGTTGTCACCCGCGCACAGGATCTCCGCGCCGGTGTCCTGCACATGGCGCATCTTGTCGGCCAGCATCGCGTTGGAGACTTCCGCGTTCTTCAGGGCGAAGGTGCCGCCGAAGCCGCAGCAGGACTCGGCGGCGGGCAGTTCGACGAGGTCGATGCCCTTCACTGCGCGCAGCAGTTTCAGCGGCCGGTCGCCGACGCGCAGCATGCGCAGCGAGTGGCAGGTCGGGTGGTAGGTGACGCGGTGGGGGAAGTACGCGCCGACATCGGTGACGCCGAGGACGTCGACGAGGAGTTCCGACAGCTCGTACACCGTCGGGACCACGTGCTCGACCGCCTCGGCGAGCGCGGCGTCGCCGTACTGGGCGGCCACCACACGGTGGTGGTCGCGCACCATGCCCGCGCAGGACCCGGAGGGGGCGACGACGGCGTCGTAGCCTGCGAAGACCTCGGCGAAGCGGCGCACCATGGGCAGCGTCTCGGGACGGTAGCCGGTGTTGAAGTGCATCTGGCCGCAGCAGGTCTGGCCCTGCGGGAACTCCACCGTGTGGCCGAGGCGCTCCAGCAGTTCGGTCACGGCGCGGCCGGTGCGGGGGAACATGGTGTCGTTGAAGCAGGTGATGAAGAGGGCTATGCGCATGGGGTTTCCTGGGGCGGGGCCGGCCGTGCGGGGACGGACAGGTCGTACAGTTGCCACACCACCGGCAGTGAGGCGTCCGCGCCCTGCGCGGAGTAGTCGTGGGCGACGTCGAGCAGGTCGGCCATCCGGGCCTGCCAGGCGATGTTGACGGGCAGCTTGTCGAGTTCGGCGATCATCGCCGGGTAGTCCTCGACCTCCAGCACGTGGAACAGGTCCGTGCCGCTGCGCCAGATCGTCCATTCCCGCACTCCCGCGGCGCGGATGGCGGCGGTGAGTTCCTCGGGCACCTCCCGGTGCGCGGCCTCGTACTCCTCGATGCGGTCGGCGCGGACCTTGGTGTGCAGGGCGACCCTCATGACGGCTCCTTCGACGGCATGGCTTCCCCGGTCGGCGCGGCTTTGCCGACCTGTGCGGTTGCGGGGACGGGGGTGTCCGGGTCCAGCAGGCCCTCGGCGCGCAGTTCCTCCCACAGGGCGTCCGGAATCGGGCGCCGCAGCTGCTCCACCGTGTCGCGCACCTCCCCGGGAGTGCGCGCGCCGGTCAGGACACTCGCGACCGCGCGATGGCCGAACGGGAAGCGCAGCGCGGCAGCACGCAGCGGCACCTCATGGCGTTCGCAGACCGCGAGCAGCCGCAGCGCACGATCAAGGACCGGCTGCGGAGCGGGTGCGTAGTCGTACGTGGCGCCGGGCCGGGGGGCCGTCAGCAGCCCGGAGTTGAACACCCCGCCGATGACCACGCTGCGGCCGCGGGCGGCCGCCTCCGGGAGCAGTTCGGTGAGCGAGCCCTGTTCCAGGAGGGTGTAGCGGCCGGCCAGCAGCACCACGTCGATGTCGGTCTCGCGCACGAACCGGGCGGGCAGCGCGGACTGGTTCATCCCGATGCCGATCGCGCCGATCACGCCCTCGGAACGCAGCCGCTCCAGCGCCGGGTACGCCTCGCGCAGCGCCTGGTCGGCGTGGCCGTCCGGGTCGTGCAGCAGAGCGACGTCGACACGGTCGAGGCCGAGGCGTTCCAGGCTTGCTTCCAGGGAGCGCAGCACTCCGTCGGCGCTGAAGTCCCAGACTCTGCGGTGGGTTGCCGGGACGGAGAAGCCGTTCGCGAGGTCGTCGCCGGCGCCGCCGTCCGGGTTCGGCACGAGAAGCCGGCCCACCTTGGTGGAGAGGGTGTAGGTGTCACGGGGGCGCTCGCGCAGCGCGGCACCGAGCCGCCGTTCCGACAGGCCGAGACCGTAGTGGGGCGCCGTGTCGAAGGTGCGGATGCCGGCCTCCCAGGCCGCCTCCACCGTGGCGTGGGCTGCCTCTTCGGTGACCGGGTGGAAGAGGTTGCCGAGCGCGGCACAGCCCAGCGCCAGTTCCGAGACCGGTACGGCGCCACCGCCCAGCGTGGTGGTCCTCAAGGCCGGTCCACCGGGCGCAGCCGCAGTCCCTGCATGCCGCCGTCCACCGCGAGCGCGGTGCCGGTGACGGACGCCGCGGCCGGACCGGCCAGGTAGACGATGGCGGCCGCGACCTCATCCGCGGTCACCAGGCGGCCCATGGGCTGGCGGGCGTTGAGGGCCGCGCGCTCCGCCTCGGGATCGTCGGCCGCGTCCAGCAGCCGGGCCACCCAGGGGGTGTCGGCGGTGCCGGGGTTGACGCAGTTGACACGGATGCCCTCGCGGACGTGGTCGGCAGCCATGGCCAGGGTCAGCGACAGCACGGCGCCCTTGCTGGCGGAGTACAGGGCGCGCTGCGGCAGTCCGGCGGTGGCCGCGATGGAGCAGGTGTTGACGACGGACGCGTGCGCGGACCGGCGTAGGTGGGGCAGGGCGGCACGGGTGGTGCGGACGATGCCGAGGACGTTGACGTCCAGGACCCGGTGCCACTGCTCGTCGGAGTTGTCCTCGACGGTGCCCGCCGCGCCGATGCCCGCGTTGTTGACCAGGATGTCGATGCCGCCGAGCCGATCGGCCGCCGTGCCCACGGCGGCGCGCACGGAGGCGTCGTCGCTGACGTCGGTCTGGAGGCCGAGCAGCGGTTCGCTGACGCCGCCCGGGTCGAGGTCGAGCACGGCGACCGCCGCGCCCTGGGCCGCCAGTGCGCGGGCCGTGGCGAGCCCGATGCCGGACGCGCCCCCGGTCACGACGGCCCTGAGCCCTGACAGGCCGGTCATGCCACGTCCTCCCGTCCAGCGAGGTCGGCGGCCCAGAAGGCGCCGTCCGGGTAACGGTATTCGGCAAGGGACTCGGGGTGCATGGTGGCGGAGAATCCCGGGGTCAGCGGCGCCGTGTAGTGACCGTCGCGCATCACCACGGGCTCGGTGAAGTGCTCATGGAGGTGGTCGACGAACTCGATGACGCGATTCTCGGTCGTGCCGGACAGCGCCAGGTAGTCGAACATCGACAGGTGCTGCACCAGCTCGCACAGGCCCACTCCGCCGGCGTGCGGGCAGACCGGCACCCCGAACTTCGCGGCGAGCAGCAGGATCGCGAGGTTCTCGTTGACCCCTCCGACCCGGGCCGCGTCGATCTGCAGCACGTCGATGGCGTCGGCCTGGAGGAGTTGCTTGAAGATGATGCGGTTCTGCACGTGTTCACCGGTGGCGACCTTCACGGGGGCGACGCCCCGGCGGATGGCGGCGTGGCCGAGGATGTCGTCGGGGCTGGTGGGCTCCTCGATCCAGTACGGGGCGAACTCGGCGAGCGCGTTGGTCCACTCGACCGCCTCACCAACGTTCCAGCGCTGGTTGGCGTCGATGGCGATGCGGATGTCCTCGCCGACGGCGGCGCGGGCGGTGCGCATCCGGCGGACGTCGTCGGCGAGGTCGGCGCCGACCTTGAGCTTGATCTGGGTGAAGCCGTCGGCTACGGCCTGCTTGGCCAGCAGGGTGAGCTTCTCGTCGGAGTAGCCGAGCCAGCCCGGAGAGGTGGTGTAGCCGGGGTAGCCGCGCTCCAGGAGGTGGGCCTCTCGCTCCGCGAGCCCGGTGCGGCCCTCGCGCAGCAGTTGGAGGGCGTCCTCGGGGGTGAGGGCGTCGGCGATGTAGCGGAAGTCGACCTGGGAGACCAGCCACTCGGGGTCGGCGTGGGCGAGCAGTCGCCACAGGGGCTGTCCGGCGCGCTTGGCGGCCAGGTCCCACACCGCGTTGACGACGGCGCCGATGGCCATGTGCATCACGCCCTTCTCGGGGCCCAGCCAGCGCAGCTGGCTGTCCCCGATCAGGTCACGGCTGATCGAGCCCGGGTCGGCGCACAACTCCTCCACGGAGCGGCCCACGAGGTGGGGCCGCAGGGCGCCGATCGCGGCGACCTGGACGTCGTTGCCGCGTCCGATGGTGAAGGTGAAGCCGTGTCCCTCGTGCCCGTCGACCGCGTCCGTGCGCAGCACGACGTAGGCGGCGGAGTAGTCGGGGTCCGGGTTCATCGCGTCGGAGCCGTCCAGTTCCCGCGAGGTGGGGAAGCGGATGTCGTAGGTGTCGACGGCGGTGATCCGGGCGGAGGTCGTAGTCAAGGTGGTCCTGCCTTTCACGCTTGGGTGAAGGTCTGGCGCTGGCTGCCGAGGCCGTCGACGGAAAGCTCGACGGTGTCGCCGGGGCGGAGATAGGGGGTGCCGGGGAGCCCCAGAGCCACGCCCGCGGGAGTACCGGTGTTGATCACGTCACCCGGTTCCAGGACCATGTACTGGCTCAGGTACGACACGATGTGGTCGACCGGGAAGATCATGTCGCTGGTGTGGCCGTCCTGCCGCTTCACGCCGTTGACACTCAGGTGCAGGCCGAGGTCCTGCGGATCGCCGGCCTCGTCGGCGGTGACCAGCCACGGGCCGAGCGGGTTGAAGGTCTCGCAGGACTTGCCCAGGTCCCACTGCGGGGAGTACTCCAGCTGGAACTCGCGCTCCGAGACGTCGTGGCTGATCGCATAGCCGGCGATCACGGCCCGCGCGGCCTCGGGACCGTCGAGGTAGCGGGCCCGCCGTCCGATGACGACCGCCAGCTCGACCTCCCAGTCGGTCTTGACCGAGCCCCGGGGGATCAGCACCTCGTCGTACGGGCCGACGACCGTGCCCGGGTCCTTCATGAAGACCACCGGGCGGGGCGGGATCGCGGCGCCGGTCTCGGCGGCGTGGTCGCGGTAGTTCAGCCCGACGCAGATGATCTTGCCGGGCCGGGCGACGGGGGCGCCGATCCGCAGGCCGTCGGTGTCGAGCTCGGGCAGTCCGCCGGCCACGACGGCCGCTCCGGCCCGGTCCACTCCCCCGGAGGCGAGGAAGTCGCCGTCGATGTCCCGGGTCACCGAGGAGAGGTCCAGCAGCCGGCCGTCGTCGGTACGGACCGCGGGTCGCTCCTCGCCGGGGGCGCCGACTCGTAGCAGTTTCACTGGGGGCTCCCTTGCCGTGCGGGGTTTCGTCTGAGTGTGGGTCGCCGTAGGGCTGAGCAGCCTGCGGTGCGCCGGACCGGGCCTGCCCTGACGGGCTCCGCTCATCCACCTCTGCAGTCATCGGATGTATGGCGGCACAGTGACCCTAGATGCGGACATCGCGCCTGGCAACGGATTCCTCGGATGTATTTTCTCGACGGTGCCAGTAAGGCCCGCACAAGGGCTGATTCATCATGGTCGCCCGAGGCCACGAGGTCGACACGCGAGCCGCCATCCGATGAATCCGAGGTGAGCCGCGAGATCACCTCCACAGGTGAGAACGACACCGACAGGCACATGACGGAGCACCCAGGGGGATACGGGTTCTCCGGGCACTCCCCCCGGCCCCGCCTCCGTCGGCCCAGATGGCTCCGTTGTCGAATCGTGAGCTTTCGCAGCGCTCCGCCCGTCACGCACAAGGTCGAAACTGTGCAGGTCGCAGAGGGTGTCAGTGGGAAGCGGCCCGGCCGGAACAGTGCCTTGGCCCCCTAGGGCGTGATGTCCCGCACATCTGTGGCGGCGAACCCTTGTCAACGTCGGCAACGCCGTCGTAACGTCCTCGACGTCCGGGATACATCGGAGGAATGGTTGCACGGTCCTGTACGCCCATTCGGCTCGCTCCGTGCGGTCGCTCCGCCTCCGCATCCCCCGGTCCCCGGCTGACCCTCACACCCATCAGGGCATGATCCGCGCACCTCCACGCCGGATCGGCAACTGCCCGTCCGGCGACCTCGCCCCTCCCCCGCAGGCAGGTACGCCCTCCCCACCATCGCCCTGCGGCCCCAGTGCCCCTGGCTAAGGAGAGAACACGGCCATGAACCTCGCTCGCACCCGCTCCACCGCCACAGCCGCCACCGCTGTTCTCGCGGTCCTGGCACTCGCCACCGCGTGCAACCGCGAAAGCACCGACTCGGCGGCCTCCGGCGGTGACAAGCCCGCCATCGGGATCGACCTGCCTCGCTCCGACTCCGACTTCTGGAACTCCTACGCGCAGTACATCGAGAAGGGCGTCAAGTCCGACGGCATCAAAGCGCTGCCGATCAGCAACTCGCAGAACGACGTCACCAAGCTCGTCGCCAACGTGCAGGTGTTCCAGAACACCGGGGCCAAGGCCGTGGTCATGGCCCCGCAGGACACCGGGGCCATCGCCTCCACCCTCGACACCCTCGCGTCGAAGAAGATCCCGGTGATCAGCGTCGACACGCGGCCCGACAAGGGCGACGTCTACATGGTCGTGCGCGCCGACAACCGGGCGTACGGCACCAAGGCATGCGAGTTCCTCGGCGAGCAGCTGGGCGGCAAGGGCAAGGTCGCCGAGTTGCAGGGCGCCCTGGACTCGATCAACGGCCGCGACCGCTCCGAGGCTTTCTCGGAGTGCATGAAGACGAAGTTCCCGAAGATCAAGGTATTCGAGCTGCCCACCGACTGGAAGGGTGACGTGGCCTCGGCCAAGCTGCAGTCGCTGCTCGCCCAGCACCCGGATCTGAACGGCATCTACATGCAGGCGGGCGGTGTCTTCCTGCAGCCGACCCTGGCGCTGCTGGAGCAGAAGGGTCTGCTCAAACCGGCCGGCCAGAAGGGACACATCTCGATCATCTCCAACGACGGCATCCCGCAGGAGTTCGAGGCCATCCGCAAGGGCCAGATCGACGCCACCGTCTCCCAGCCCGCCGACCTCTACGCCAAGTACGCGCTGTACTACGCCAAGGCCGCGGCCGAGGGCAAGACCTTCGAGGCGGGCAAGACCGACCACGACTCCACCATCATCAAGCTGCCCAACGGCCTCGAAGACCAGCTGCCCGCTCCTCTGGTCACCAAGGACAACGTCGACGACAAGACCCTGTGGGGCAACAACGTCGGCGGATGACCGGCGCTCCCCGCCCGCCGCGTCGGGGGACGCACGGCCTCCCGCCCCCCCGACGCGGGCAGTCTCCCGCACCCCTCGGCTCCAGCCTCCGCACACGAAGGACGGTATCCACCATGGCGGACACCGCGACCGCCCCGGCGACCGGCCCCGGCACTCCGGCCCCTGTGGCCGAGGCGACCGGTATCAGCAAACGATTCGGCGCGACCGTCGCACTGCGCGACGCCCGTATCACCGTCGCCCCCGGCGAGGCGCACGCCCTGGTCGGACGCAACGGCGCCGGCAAGTCGACACTTGTGTCCATCCTCACCGGCCTCCAGCAACCCGACACCGGCACGCTGCGCTTCTCCGGCGAGCCGGCGCCTGCCTTCGGTGACATCGACGCCTGGCGCTCCCGAGTGGCATGCGTCTACCAACACTCCACCGTCATCGGTGACCTGACCGTCGCCGAGAACCTCTTCCTGAACCGGCAGAGTGCCGGGGCGATGCAGCCCATCCGCTGGAAGCAACTGCGCCGGCGTGCCGAGGAACTGCTCGGCGAGTACGGCGTGGCCGTCGACGCGACGGCGCGGGCCAAGGACCTCACCGTCGAGCAACGGCAGTTCGTCGAGATCGCACGGGCCCTGTCGTTCGGTGCACGCTTCATCATCCTCGACGAGCCGACCGCGAAACTCGACGCCCGCGGCATCAACCGCCTCTTCGACAAGCTCCGCGACCTCCAACGGCAAGGCGTCGCCTTCCTCTTCATCTCGCACCACCTGCAAGAGGTGTACGACCTGTGCACCACCGTCACCGTCTACCGTGACGCGGCCCACATCCTGACCGCGCCCGTCGTCGAACTCGGTCACCAGGCACTGGTGGAGGCCATGACCGGCGAGTCGGCCTCCACGATCACCGCCGGGGGGTCTCCGGTCGCGCGGGAAGACGCCCCGGAACTGCTGGCGATCGACGACCTGACCCTGCCCGGCGTCTGCGAGGACATCTCCCTCTCGGTCCGCTCCGGAGAGGTCGTCGGGCTCGCCGGCGCCACCGCCAGCGGCAACGTGCAGGTGGGTGAGACGATCGCCGGTCTGCACCGCGCCAAGGATGGCCGGATCACGGTCGGCGGCAGGACCGTGCGCACCGGCAGTGTGCCGTCCGCGCTCACCGTCGGGGTCGGTCTGGTCCCCGAGGACCGCCACCTCCAAGGGCTGGTGAACAACCGCAGCGTGGCGGAGAACGCGACGCTCACCGTCACCGGTCAGCTCGGTCCGTTCGGCACGGTGCTGCCCGCCCGCACCAAGGCGTTCGCCCGACGCATGATCAGGGACCTCGACATCAAGACGCCGGGAGCCGCCACCCCGGTCTCCGCCCTCTCTGGCGGCAACCAGCAGAAGGTCGTCGTCGCCCGGGCCCTGGCCACCGATCCGCACGTCCTGGTGGCCATCCGCCCCACCAACGGAGTGGACGTCAAGTCCAAGGAGTTCCTCCTGGGCCGCATCCGGCAGGTCGCGGACGGCGGCAAGGCCGCGCTGATCGTCTCCGACGAACTGGACGACCTGAAGGTCTGTGACCGGGTCGTCGTCATGTTCCACGGCCGCGTGGTCGCCGAGTTCGACCGCGGCTGGAAAGACGAGGTCGTCGTCGCCGCCATCGAGGGCGTCAGCGGCGGCACGGCCCCCGCCACCGCGTCCCCCGCATCCGCCGTACCCGCCTCAACCGGCACAGACGAGCACGGAAGGTAGTCATGTCCGCCACCACAGATCTCACCGACCCCGCAGTGAGCAAGGCCGAGCCGGCCGCCGCGGACGCCACGCGCCGCCGGGTCGACTTCGGGCGCTTCCGTGACCTCTCCCTGGTCCCTGCCATCCTCGTCCTCGGCCTGATCGGGTTCATCGTCTCGCCGGCCTTCCTGACCGCCGACAACCTCATCGGTGTGGCCCAGCAGTCCACCGAACTGAGCCTGCTGGTGCTGGCCACCGCGTTGATCCTGATCTGCGGCCGGATGGACCTGTCCCTGGAGTCCACCATCGGCGTGGCGCCCGTCATCGCCGTGTGGTTGGTCCTGCCGACCAGCGGAGCCCGGTTCACGGGCCTCGGGCTGCTCCCCGAGTGGACGGCCGTCCCGCTCTGTCTGCTGGTGGGCGTGGTGATCGGGGCCGTCAACGGCTTCCTGATCCTGAAGCTGCGCCTCAACGGCTTCATCGTCACCCTCGGCATGCTCACCATGCTGCGCGGACTCCAGGTCGCCCTCTCCGAGGGCCAGTCCATCGTGGAACTGCCGCCGTCCTTCACCTACCTGGGCAAGTCGTCGTGGCTGGGTGTCCCGGCCGCGATCTGGATCTGCGTGGTGCTCTTCGCCATCGGCGGCAGCGCGCTGGCCTGGCTGCGCCACGGCCGGGCGCTCTACGCGATCGGCGGCAACCCGGAGGCGGCCCGTACCGCCGGCATCCGCGTCGACCGCATCGTGTGGATCGTCCTCATCCTCGGCAGCGTCCTCGCCGCGTTCGCCGGCATCCTCTACAGCGGCCACTACGGCTCCATCTCCGCCACCCAGGGCAGCGGCTGGATCTTCCAGGTCTTCGCCGCGACCGTCATCGGCGGAGTCAGCCTCAACGGCGGCAAGGGCTCGATCTTCGGCGCGCTCACCGGTGTGCTGACGCTGCAACTCGTCGTGAACGTCATGACGTTGGCGGGTGTACCAGCACTGTGGAACCAGTTCCTCAACGGAGCCATCATCATCGTCGCACTGATCATCTCCCGCTTCGCCTCCGGCGAGAAGCAGGAATAGCCGCGTACCGCGGGCGACTCCGTCGGGCCCGGCGGAGCCGCCGGCCGACGCGTCCCCTACTCAGAGAGGCACCCTCGTGGCACTGACGGACGAGGCGATCGACAAGATCAAGGCGATGATCCTCGCCGGCGAACTCGAGCCCGGCTCCCGGCTCCCCAAGGAGGAGATCCTCGCCGGACAACTCGGCCTGTCCCGGAACTCCCTGCGCGAGGCGGTCCGGGCACTGACGGCCATGCGCATCCTGATCACCCGGCAGGGTGACGGCACGTACGTCTCCAGCCTGGAGCCCCATCTCCTGCTGGAGAGCCTCTCCTTCGCCGCCGATGTCTCCCAGGGCCACACGGCTCTGCAGTTGCTCCAGGTACGACGGCTGCTCGAACCGCAGGCGACGGGGCTGGCCGCCTCGCTGCTCAAGCAAAAGGATCTCCGGGAACTGCGCAACATCCTCGATCGGTCACGGACCGTCGCCACTGTGGAGGAGTTCATCGCCCACGACATCGCCTTCCACCTCAGGATCGTCGAAGCCGTCGGCAACCCCGTGCTGTCGATGCTGCTGCAAGTGCTCTCCACCCGCACCCAACGTGTCCGCATCGTCCGCGGCAGCCAAACCCGTCGCGCCCTGAACAACGCCCACCAGGACCACGAGCAGATCCTCAGCGCACTCCAGTCACGCGACGCCCTGCTCGCCGCCTCCGCGGCGACCGTCCACATCGCGGCGGTGGAGCAGTGGCTGGCCACCAGTCTGACCGATGACCCGACCGGAGCGATCGGCGACTGACTTCGCGCTCCCCTCCGCCTCCCGCCGCCGTCCGGTCTTCAACGAGAGCGGCAACCTGGTCCACTACCGGTACGCCCTCCTGCTCGCCATCCCCCAGCCCGACCAGACCGGCGTGTGGAACGACGGCTACCTCATTTTCGGCTCCAGCTGGGTCGACGTGCGCCTGAAGGTGACCATGCACGACCACGAGTGAGACGTCGAGCTCACGGATCACAGTCACGTGTGTCTTCCCTGTCCGCTCGGAGACCACGCTCACGCAGAGCCACCATCGAGCGCTCCGTGACCTCCGCCACCGAACCCAGTGCGGAGATCCCGACCACGAGACTCCGCAGTCGGTAGTACTCGGTGATCGGCGAGGTATCACGGTCGAACACCTCAAGCCGCTTGCGAACCGTTTCCTCGGTGTCGTCCTGTCGCTGATACACGTCGCCGCCGCACACGTCACACAGCCCGGGCTCATGCGGCGCGTTGTACGTCACATGGAAGACGTGGCTGCTGTCGTCCCGGCAGACCCGCCGGCCGGCGATGCGCGTGACGGCCTCCTCCTGCGGCAGAACCAGATCCAGGACCACGTCGAGCGAGTTGCCGTTGTCCTTCAGCAGTTGGTCGAGCGATTCGGCCTGGAGAACACTGCGTGGAAAGCCGTCCAGCAGGAAGCCGTCGACGGCGTCCGGCTGCTTCATCCGCAACCTCGCCATGCCGATCGTGATCTCGTCCGGTACCAACTGCCCGGCTCACATGTACGCCTGCGCCTGCGCGCCTAGTTCCGTACCCTGACGGATGTTCTCCCGGAACAGGTCTCCTGTGGAGATGTGCGGAATGGAAAGGTTCTTGGCCAGGTACGCGGCTTGTGTACCCTTCCCTGCCCCGGGCAGCCCGACCAGCATGACGCGCATCAGCGGAGAACTCCTTCATGGTTGTGCGGCAGTTGGCCATGATCAGGCATGCGCGGCCCTGATCTCGTCGGTGAGCTGCGGGACGACGTCGAAGAGGTCGCCGACGACGCCGTAGTCGACAAGGTCGAAGATCGGGGCCTCGGCGTCCTTGTTGATCGCCACGATCGTCTTCGAGGTCTGCATA
>NZ_JASKMS010000003.1 GCF_030124145.1 Streptomyces sp. 378 | reverse complement strand
GGTGCGCACGCCGATGCAGTGGACCCCGGACCGCAACGCCGGGTTCTCCTCCTGCGACCCGGGCCGCCTCTTCCTGCCGGCGATCATGGACCCGGTCTACGGCCACCAGGTGACCAACGTCGAGGCGTCGATGTCGTCGCCGTCGTCGCTGCTGCACTGGACCCGCCGCATGATCGAGATCCGCAAGCAGAACCCGGCCTTCGGACTCGGCTCCTACACCGAACTGCCCTCCTCCAACCCCGCGGTGCTGGCGTTCCTGCGGGAGTACGAGGACGACCTGGTGCTGTGTGTCAACAACTTCGCGCGGTTCGCCCAGCCCACCGAGCTCGACCTGCGCGAGTTCGCCGGGCGGCACCCGGTGGAGCTGTTCGGCGGGGTCCGTTTCCCCGCGATCGGCGAGCTGCCGTACCTGCTGACCCTCGGGGGCCACGGCTTCTACTGGTTCAGGCTCACTCGAGTCGCATCCCGCATCGGCCGGCGACTGTGAGCCTGCGCCGACGAAAGGAGGCGTGACCATGCCGAAGACCGCATCCCTCCGCCCGAGTCTCACACGCCTGGCCGAGCCCATGGAGTGGCTCGGCGGGCTGCTGCGCGACTGGCTGCCCCGGCAGCGCTGGTTCGCCGGCAAGGACCGGCCCGTCACCGAGCTCGGCCTGCTGTCGATGACCGAGCTCTTCCCGGGCTGTCTGCACCTGCTGGTCCACGCCGGTCACGCCGGGCACACGGGTGTGCCCTCGCCCGGCGGGGCTCCCCCGGCCGGCGACTGCTACCAGTTGCTCCTCGGCCTGCGGGAGCAGCCCGCGCCGCGTCTGGGGCGGGCGCTCATCGGGCAGGTGCCGGACGGGCCGCTGGCCGGCATGACCGTCTACGACGCGCTGCAGGATCCCCGCGCGGCCCAGCTGCTGCTCGACCGGCTGCGGCACCCCGGCAGCGCGGGCCCGCTGCGCTTCGACTGCGACCCGGATCAGCGGGTGCCCGCCGGACTCGTGCCGCGGCTGCTGGACGCGGAGCAGTCCAACTCCTCGCTGGTGTACGGCGACGAGTACATCCTGAAGGTCTTCCGGCGCATCCAGCCGGGCGTCAACCCGGACCTGGAGGTACCGGGCGCGCTGGCCCGTCAGGGCTGTCACCGCGTGCCCGCGCCCGTGGCCTGGTTCCAGACCGGGCACCCGTTCAAGGCCACCCTCGGGGTGCTCCAGCCGTACCTGCGGGACGCCTCCGACGGCTGGACGCTGGGGCTGCACGCGCTGACCGCCGGGGACGACTTCACGGTCCAGGCGCGGGCCCTGGGCGCTGCCACGGCGGAGGTGCATCTCGCGCTGGCGTCGGCCTTCCCGGTCGGCGAGCCCGGGGAGAACGGGCGTACGGCGGCGGCGATGACCGAGCGGCTGGACGCCGCGGCGCACTGCGTGCCCGCGCTGCGACCGTTCGTGCCGGGCCTGCGGACCGCGTTCGCCGCCCTCACCGGCTGCGACCCCGGGCCGCCCGCCCAGCGCATCCACGGCGACCTGCACCTGGGCCAGGTGCTGCGGGCCGGGCGCGAGTGGTTCGTCATCGACTTCGAGGGCGAGCCGTCCCGGCCGCTCTCCGAACGGCGCAGCGCCCACTCACCCGTACGGGACATCGCCGGGATGCTGCGTTCCTTCGACTACGCCGCCCGGCAGCGCCGCCCCTGGCGCCCGGAGTGGGCCCGCCGCTGTCGCGAGGCCTACTGCGCGGGCTATGCCGCCCGCGCCGGCTGGGACCCCCGCAAGAAGCACGGACTGCTCCGCGCCTATGAGACGGACCGGGCCGTGTACGAGGTGCTGTACGAGGCACGGCACCGCCCCGACTGGCTGCCTGTACCGATGGCGGCGATCGAGCGCCTCGCCGTGAGAGGAGACTGAGCCGTGGCCCTGCGCGACACCTCAATCCCGGAGCCGTCCGGCCCGGTCCCGAGCACGACCGCCTTCGCCCTGAGCCCGGAGGACCGCGGGCGCCTGCTGGCGGGCGCCCACCACGATCCGCACGCGTTGCTGGGCGCCCACCCGGTGCCCGGCGGGGTCGTGTTCCGGGTGCTGCGCCCCTTCGCCCGCGCGGTGAGCGTGGTCATCGACGGCCGGCGCACCGCACTCGTCTCGGAGGGCGACGGCCTCTTCTCGGGCGTGCTGCCGCTGGACGCCGTCCCCGCCTACACGCTGCACGTGGCGTACGAGGACGGTGAGCAGGAGACGCCCGACCCGTACCGCTTCCTGCCCGCTCTCGGCGAACTCGACCTGCATCTGATCCGCGAGGGCCGGCACGAGCAGCTGTGGACGGCGCTGGGCGCGCAGCCCATGACCCACGAGGGCGTGACCGGTACCCGGTTCACCGTGTGGGCGCCGAACGCGCAGGGCGTGCGGGTCGCCACGGACTTCACCCATTGGGACGGGACGCAGTTCCCGATGCGGTCGCTGGGCGCCTCCGGTGTGTGGGAGCTGTTCCTGCCGGGCGTCGGCGAGGGCACCCCGTACAAGTTCGAGATCCACTCCCGGTACGGCCACCGCTTCCTCAAGGCCGACCCGATGGCCCGCCGCTGCGAGGAGCCGCCCCACACGGCGTCGATCGTGACGGCCTCGCACTACGAGTGGGGCGACACCGAGTGGATGGCGCACCGCGCCGACACGCCCGTGCACGAGGCGCCGTTCTCGGTGTACGAGGTGCACCTGGCGTCCTGGCGGCCGGGGCTGACCTACCGGCAGCTCGCCGAGGAACTCCCGAAGTACGTCCAGGACCTGGGCTTCACGCACGTGGAGCTGATGCCGGTCGCCGAGCACCCCTTCCACGGCTCCTGGGGCTACCAGGTCACCGGCTTCTACGCGCCGACGTCCCGGCTGGGCACGCCGGACGACTTCCGGTTCTTCGTCGACGCCTGTCACCGTGCCGGTCTCGGCGTGATCATGGACTGGGTGCCGGCGCACTTCCCGAAGGACGACTGGGCGCTGGCCCGGTTCGACGGGGAGCCGCTGTACGAGCCGGGGGACGACCGGCGGGCGGAGCACCCGGACTGGGGCACCTACGAGTTCGACTTCGGCCGCACCGAGGTGCGCAACTTCCTCGTCGCGAACGCCGTCTACTGGTGCGAGGAGTTCCACATCGACGGCCTGCGGGTGGACGCGGTGGCGTCCATGCTCTACCTGGACTACTCCCGTGAGGACGGACAGTGGGAGCCCAACGCCTACGGCGGCCGGGAGGACCTGGCGGCCATGGCGTTCTTGCAGGAGATGAACGCGACGGTGTACCGGCGGGCCCCGGGCGTGGTCACGATCGCCGAGGAGTCCACCGCCTGGGGCGGGGTGACCCGGCCCACCGACACCGGCGGACTGGGCTTCGGGCTGAAGTGGAACATGGGCTGGATGCACGACTCGCTGGAATACATCGCCCACGAGCCGGTGCACCGCAAGTACCACCACCACGAGATGACGTTCTCGATGGTGTACGCCTACAGCGAGAACTACGTCCTGCCGATCTCCCACGACGAGGTCGTGCACGGCAAGCAGGCGCTGGTCTCGAAGATCCCGGGCGACTGGTGGCAGCGACGCGCCACCCACCGGGCCTACCTCGGTTTCATGTGGGGTCACCCCGGCAAACAACTGCTGTTCATGGGCCAGGAGTTCGCGCAGGGGGCGGAGTGGTCGGTGGAGCACGGCCCCGAGTGGTGGCTGCTCGACGACGGGTACCACTCGGCGGGTGACCACCGGGGCGTGCGCGACCTGGTGCGGGACCTGAACACCGCCTACCGGGCGACGCCGGCGCTGTGGCAGTGCGACACCCGCCCGGAGGGCTTCCGATGGGTGGCGGTGGACTCGGCGGACGACAACGTCCTCGCGTTCCTGCGCTACGACGCCGAGGGCCGTCCGCTGCTGGCGGTGTCGAACTTCTCCCCCGTGGTCCGGGAGGACTACGGCCTGTGGGTGCCGGGTGACGTCGTCGCCTGGGAGGAACGCCTCAACACCGACGACACGTGCTACGGCGGCAGCGGCGTCACCAACCCGAATCCGGTCAAACCGGAGGACGGTCAGGTCCGGATCACGCTGCCCCCGCTCGCCACGGTGTGGCTGGCGCCGTTCGCGGTGTGAAGTACTGCCGTCCCACCAGGTGTCCGACCCGCCTGTGGGGGGCACTAGGTCGTACCACCGGGAGCACCCGGTGGTACGACTCGGCAGGGCCAGAAGGGCGGGCATCAGGTGCGCACCGTGGGAGTGGAGGAGGAACTCCTCCTGGTGGATCCGGAGACCGGTGAGCCGCGGGCGCTGTCCGCGGCGGTACTCGCCCGGGCGGAGAAGGACGACGCGGACCAGGACGTTTTCGAGAAGGAACTCCACGAGCAGATGCTGGAGTTCGCCACCCATCCGCAGTCGTCCATGGAGAGCTTGCGCGCCGAGATCGTCCGCTGCCGCAAGGAGGCCGCCCGGCACGCGGGTGAGATCGGCTGCACGGTGGCGGCGCTCGCCACCTCGCCGCTGCCGGTCAGTCCCGCCATCGGCGTCGGCCGGCGCTACCAGTGGATGGCCGACCAGTACGGCATCGCCACCCGGGAGCAGCTCGTCATGGGCTGTCATGTGCATGTGTCGGTGGAGTCGGACGAGGAGGGCGTCGCGGTCGTCGACCGGCTCCGGCCGTGGCTGCCGGTCCTGCGGGCGCTGAGTGCGAACTCGCCGTTCTGGCAGGGCAAGGACTCCGGGTACAGCAGTTACCGCAGCCGGGTGTGGCTGCGGTGGCCGTCGGCCGGCCCGACCGAGATCTTCGGCTCGCCGGAGCGGTACCACCGGCTGATCGCGGACATGGTGGCCACCGGTGCCCTCCTGGACGACGGAATGATCTATTTCGACGCGCGGCTGTCCCCGCGGTACCCGACGGTGGAACTGCGCGTCTCGGACGTCTGTCTGCACTCCGGCACGGCGGTGCTGATCGCCACGCTCGTCCGCGGGCTGGTCGAGACCGCCGCGCGTGAGTGGCGGGACGGCCGTGAGCCGCTCGGCCACGGCGTCAGCCTGCTGCGGCTGGCCGACTGGCAGGCCGCCCGGTCCGGCCTCTCGGGCGAGCTGCTGCACCCGGCGACCATGCGGCGCATGCCCGCCGAGGCCGTCGTTCGCGCCCTGCTGGAGCATGTCGAGGAGGCTCTCGACAGCACCGGCGACCTCGATCGGGCCCGCGCGGCGTTGGAGGAGCTGCTGCGCGAGGGCAATGGCGCTCAGGTGCAGCGCGCGCTGATGGAGCGCACGGGGAGTCTGCGGGACGTCGTCACCGAGTGCGTCCGCCACACGCAGTCGTGAGACGTCCCGTCGGCCGGGGGTAGGGGCTCAGAGGATTCAGAGGATCAGGACGAGGGCGTAGGCCAGGAAGAACGCCGCGACCAGCACCGCGAGGACGATGATCGCGGTCAGCGGCCCCTTGCCCCAGCCCTTGGTCGGATTGTGCGTCTCCCGGGGCAGTGTCTCGGGCATGCTGCTCTCCGCGGGCGGGGTCTCGCCCGGCGGTACACCGCCGCCGGGCTCCAGACCGGTGGTGCGTTCGGGTTCGGGATCGGGACTGATGTGAGTCATGTCGTCCGAGTCCCCCGATCACGCCGAGATCATCAGCGGGTCCACTTCCGTATTTTCCGACCCCGAAGGGTCTCGACTCGACTACATTCGAGCACCGCCGATGACGGTACCCGTCGGCAATGTCACACCCCGTACATGTCAGGAGCAGTGCATGCGCGACCTCGCCCTCGCTCCCCCGGCCGTGGCGCCCCTGACCGGCGGGCTCGCCGACAGCGTCTTCGAGACGGCGGAGCGCGAACCGGCCCGGCCGATGCTCGCCCGCCGGGCCGATCCCGCCTCCACGACCTGGGAGGAGGTGACGGCCGTCGAGCTGCGCGACCAGGTCGTGGACATCGCCAAGGGGCTGATCGCCTCGGGGATCGCGCCGGGCCACCGCGTGGCGATCATGGCGCGCACCCGGTTCGAGTGGACGGTCCTGTGCTACGCGCTGTGGGCCGTGGGCGCCGAGGTCGTCCCGGTCTACCCGACGTCCTCGCGCGACCAGGTGGAGTGGATCCTGCGGGACGCCGGCTGCGTGGCCGTGGTGGTCGAGGACGAGCAGGGCGTCATGACCGTCGGCTCGGTGTGCGCGTCGCTCCCGCTGCTGCGCCACGTCTGGCAGCTGGACGCGGGCGCCCTCGCGGACCTCACCGTCCGCGGGGAGTTCATCCCGATCGCCACCGTCGACTCGATGCGGCGCATCGTGCTGCCGGACTCCACGGCCGCCATCGCCTACACCTCCGGCACCTCCGGCCGCGCCATGGGCTGCGCGCTCAGCCACCGCAACCTCGCCGGCCCCTGCGACACGCTGCTGGCGGGCTGGGGGCACACGGCCGCATCCCGCGGGGAACAGGGCTCGGTGCTCGCGTTCCTGCCCTTCTCCCATGTGTACGGGCTGATGATCCAGGGGCTGTGCGTGCGCGGCGGGCTGCTGATGGGGCACCAGGCCGAGCTGAGCGGGGAGGCACTGTCGTCGGCGCTGCGCTCCTTCCGCCCCACGTACCTCTACGCGGTTCCCTCGGTCCTGGAGAAGATCTACAAGAACTTCCTGCGCACCGCGCAGCAGGGGGGCCACGGCGGACTGTTCGAGCGGGCCGCCGAGACCGCCCGGGACTTCGCCGCGGCCCTGGAACGCCGGCGGCTGGGCCGGGGGCGCGGGCCCGGATTCGACCTGCGGCTCCAGCACGCGCTGTACGAGCGCACGGTGTACCGCCGGCTGCGGGCCGCGCTGGGCGGCCGGGTGCGGCGGGCGACGTCGGGCGGCTCCCCCCTCAGCCGCGAGCTGTCCCTCTTCTACGAGGGCATCGGCATCTACGTGCACGACGGGTACGGCCTCACGGAGACCTCCGGCGGGGTGACCATGCAGCCGCTGGGGCGGGAGAAGTCCGGGACCGTGGGGCAGGCCCTGCCGGGCATGGAGATCCGGGTGGCCGAGGACGGGGAGATCCTGGTGCGCGGCCCGTCGGTGTTCCAGGGGTACGTGGGCGACCAGGCCGCCACCCGGGCCGCGCTGCGCGGCGGCTGGCTTGCCACCGGGGACCTCGGGCGGCTTGACTCGGAGGGCTATCTGACGATCACCGGCCGCAAGAAGGACATCATCATCACCAGCAGCGGCAAGAGCGTCGCCCCGCTGGCCCTGGAGCAGCGGCTGCGGATGCACCCGCTCATCCACCAGGCGGTGGTGGTGGGGGACAACCGGCCCTGTGTGGGCGCCCTGATCACCCTGGATCCCGAGTTCCTGGCACACTGGCGGGCCGGGCTGGCCCTGCAGGGTGAGATGCGGGAGGCGCGGGAGGAGAACGCGCTGCGGGAGGAGGTCGCCCGGGCCGTGGCAGCGGCCAACAGCGTTGTGTCACCATCGGAGTCGATCCGGGTGTTCCGGGTCCTGCCGGAGGCGTTCGACGTGACCAACGGGCTGCTCACGCCGTCGATGAAGCTGCGCCGGGACGAGATCGTGCGGCGCTACGCGACCGAGATCGACGCGATGTACCAGTCACGCAGGCGTCCCACCAGGCCGAACACCTCGGACGAACCGCCGAACTTGGATGATTCCGACAATGTGTTCCGCTGAGCGTGCGACCGGACGCGTAGGCCTCGCCCCGTCGGGAACACGCAACAGTGGCGACGCAAGAGAAAGGACGACAGCCCTGACGACAGCCCTTGCTGACGCCCGGGCCGGAAAGGCGATATGTCAACCGAGCCGCGTGGGGACGACGCCCTGACCTCCGAGGAGATCCCGAGCCGCACGAACAGCTTCGTGGGCGAGCCGCATGATGTGACGGGTGCGCGGCTGGCAGCGGAGGAGTTCCTGCGTGATCTGGCACGCTCCTCCCCGCCCTCTGCCCCCGAGTACTGGGACGACATCCTGCTGGTGGTGACGGAACTGGCCGCCAACGCGGTCCAGTACGCCCCGGGTCCGTTCGCGCTGCGGATGCGCCGGACGTTCGACGGGGTGCATGTGGTCCTGCACGACACCAGCACCACCGAGCCCGCCCCTCGCCCCTTCGACCCGCGCAGCGGTGGCGGGGGCATCGGCTGGCACCTGGTCCACACCCTGTGCGACCAGGTCAGCGTGGTGGCCGACGATCACGGCAAGGATGTGCACGTGTTCATGCCCTGGTGAGTCGGGTGTCACGGGCGCCGTGCGCCCGTGACACCCGACTCAGACCTGGGCCGCCTCGCGGGGCGGCAGCCGGTCGTAGTAGTCGCCCACGGCCCGCAGGTACCCCTGGTCCCGCGTCTCGCTGTCCGTCTGGAAGCGGGGCGCGGCTTTCGCGTCCCCCCTGCTGCAGGCGACTGTGATCTTCCGTGCCTGTGTGTCCACGCCGGTGACGACTCCGGCCGGGACCAGGACGCTGCGGCCGAACACCCAGACCCCGGTGTCGACGACCAGGTGCCGCATGCCGTGCGGGGCGGCCTCCCGGTCCACGTGCCCGATCGTGCCGTCGGTCGCGGCGACCGCGAAACCGGTCAGGTCCTGCCCCTCGCTGTGACCGCTGTCCGGCGCGTACGACCAGATTCTGTCGATGGCCACGCTGTTCCATCCTCCCTGGCGATGTGCGGATCGTCATGATCGTCGTGCCCGCGGCGAACGCATTCCGCCCGCCCCGTTCCACAGCAGCAATTACCCTCCTGCCGCAAGCGCATTCGGCGAACACGCCTGCTACCGCAAGTCGTCCCGCGACCCGGTCCCGACGATGTTCGGACCGGGATGCATGGAGGAGGGTTTCCGGGGTAATCGCGGGGGCGCGGTGACATCCGAAGCCCGTCGAGGAAGGGAGGCGCATGAGGAACGGCATTCGAGTCCGGAGAACGACCGGTGTCCCCTCGCACCGCGGTCATCCCCAGAGGTGACCAGCCCTGGCCGTAGCACTTGTTGGAGGTATCCGTGCCCCTCGCCCAGAACCCGCTGTCCGTGGAAGTCGAACTGCCCCGGGAGGACGTGGCCCTGATCACGGTCGACGGCTACCTGGACGTCGACACCGCGACCGAGTTCCAGGCCCATCTGGCCAATCAACTCCACCACGGCCGTCGGCATTTCCTGCTCGACCTCTCGTCCGTCCCCTTCATGGACTCGTCCGGGATGAACATCATCCTGAGGGTGTACCAGGAGACCCGTAAGACCGAGGGCAGTGTGCACGTCATCAGCCCGACGCCTGCCGTGCGGCGCATCCTCGACCTGACCGGCGTCAGCATCACGGTGCCGATATCGGAGAGTGTCGACGAGGCTCTGGCCCGTGCCGACGAAGGGCCGAGCGTCCCCGAGGGACCGGGCGACCAGAGCCTCTGACGGACCGGCTCCCCCTCGGGCACGGCGCCGTCGAAGAACGGTCGGCCGGTGCCCCGGCTCCGCCCTGCCCGAACGACGGCTCACCCCTCCTCGCGCCGATACCCGGGCGGTGGCAACCGCCCTTCCCCTGAACCGGATCGCTTGCACCGGAGCAGGTGTCGTACGAGGTCGGCGCATGGTTAGAGTTGTCGCCCGGCAAGTGTCACATCGCCGTCTCGTTGCCAGAAGCGGGCTCGGTCGACGCAACGCGGATGAGGAGAGAACCAGGTGCCGGAGCACGAAGCGGACGGACAGCTCGCCACCCCCAGCCACGAGGTCAGGGACTTCCTGCACCGCCGGCGGGAGCAGATCGCCCAGCGGTGGGCGGACGAGCCCTTGTTCCGCACCGTGTTCAGCGTCTCGCGCGACGAGGCGGTGGAAGCGGGCAAGGCCGTTGTCGACGCGCTGGCCCAGGTGGCCGACTCGGAGCAGGTGGAGGACCCGGACGCCGCGGGATTCAGCGGGGTGCGCGAGCAGCTGGCGCGGATGGGTGTGGCCCGCTCCCGTGCCGGGCTGTCCAACACCCAGGTCTCCAGCGAGCTGGCCGCCCTGCGGCCGCCCGTGGAGAATCTGCTGGCCGCCGATCTGGAACAGGCGTCCCCCGAGCACCTGCGGGCGTGTTCGACCGCCCTGACCGTGCTGATGGGCACCCTTCGGCTGGTGGCGATGCAGACGGCGCTGAGCGAGTGGCAGGCGCTCAGCGACCGTCAGCGGCTGCAGCTGATGGAGGTGGCCACACCCGTCATCCGGCTGTGGGACGGCGTCGTGGCCGTGCCGCTGATCGGGACGCTCGACAGCGCCCGCAGCCAGATCGTGATGGAGACGCTGCTGAACGCCGTCGTCGAGCAGCACGCGCGGTTCGCGATCCTCGACATCACCGGGGTGCCGACCGTCGACTCGCTGGTGGCGCAGCACCTGATGAAGACGGTCGCCGCGGCGCGGCTCATGGGCGCCGAGTGCATCGTCTCGGGCATCCGCCCCGCCATCGCGCAGACCATCGTGCATCTCGGACTGGACCTGGACGTGATCACCCGCGCGGGCCTCGCCGACGCGCTCCGGTACGCGCTGCACCAGCTCGGCGCGGACATCGTGAATCCGGGTACGGGCCAGCGGTGAACGACGCCTCCCCCCACCCCGTGACCGGCCACGTGCCGGTCCTCCGGCTCGGCGACGTCCTGCTGGTCACGCTCCAGGGCGATCTGCACGACAGCACGGCGCAGCAGCTTCAGCAGGACCTCTCGGAGACCATCTCGCGTACCGGGGTGCGCGGGGTCCTCATCGACATCTCCGGTGTGGAGATCGTCGACTCCTTCCTCGGCCGGGTGCTGGCCGAGATCGCCGCGCAGTCCACGTTGCTGGCCGCGCGCACCGTGGTGGCCGGCATGCGCCCGGCCGTCGCCATCACCCTGGTCGAACTGGGTCTGACGCTGCCGGGGCTGAGCACCGCGCTCAGCACCGAGGCGGGCATGGAGCTCCTCGCCCGGCAGGCCCCGGTGACCCGTCCCGGCGGCCCGCGTCAGGAGAGTCCGTGATGCACACTGCCGCGGGCGTGGAGGCCTGCTTGCCCATCCGGTCGGACATGGACCTGGTGTGGGTGCGTCAGCACGTACGGCAGGCCGCTGCCCGGCTCGGCTTCGGTCTGGTGGACCAGACCAAGCTGATCACCGCGGCCAGCGAGCTGGCCCGCAACACCCTGGTGCACGGCGGTGGCGGACAGATGCGCGCCACGCAGGTCAGCAGCGCGGGTGCGCAGGGGCTGCGGCTGTCCTTCAGCGACGAGGGGCCGGGCATCACGGACCTGGACCAGGCGCTGAGCGACGGCTACACCTCCGGCGGCGGTCTGGGCATGGGGCTGAGCGGTGCGCGGCGCCTGGTGCACGACTTCGACATCGACACCACGCCGGGTTCGGGCACCACGGTGCGGGTGACCTGCTGGGTGGGCCGGCCGCCGCGTCCGCGCGAGGAGGTCTGATGCCGCGCGTATGGGACGTGCCGGTGCGCGACTCGACCCGGGTGTGGGACGCGCGGGTCGCGGCGGAGGGCGCCGCCGCGCTGGCCGGGCTGGACGAGCGGCGTACGGCGGCCGCCGCGCTGGTGGCGACCGAGCTCGCCACGAACCTGCTGAAGCATGCCGAGGGTGGTCAGGTGCTCATCGAGGTCGTGCCCCCACCCGTGCTGCGGGAGGGCGGCGAGGCATCCAGGGTGGTGCAGATCGCCGCGGTCGACCACGGCCCGGGCATCCCCGACGTGTCCGCGGCCCTGCGCGACGGCTTCTCCACGACCCGTTCGCTCGGTGCGGGCCTGGGCACGTGCCGGCGCCTGTCCGACGACTTCGCCCTGCACAGCGTCCCCGGCCGCGGCACGGTCGCCGTCGCCCGCGTGAGCACCGCGCCCCGGGGCGTACAGGCGCCGGGGCGGTTCGAGGGCGGGGTCTTCGCCGGCGGACGGCGGCCGGGCGGCGAGCCGCCGTTCGGCGTGATGGCCTGTGGCGCGCTGACGGGCCATGCGGCGGTGCCGGGCAGCGCGCCGGGCTCCGCCGGGCAGGTGCAGGGCGCCCCAGGCGGCCCGACGCCCGAAGCCGGGCAGGTACATGGCACCCCGGGCAGCCCGACGCCCGAAGCCGGGCAAGTGCACGGGGCCCCAGATGGCCCGACGCCCGAAGCCGACCCTGCGCAGGGCACCGGGCACCGGCCGTACGGAGCGCCGGATCATGATCTCCGGCGCACCGGGACCACCGGGCGGCGACCCGGCCCGCAGGCGGCACGGGCCCACGACCTCGCCCCCGCCGGCACCCCGGGGACCGGCTCGGTTTCCCGGACGGCGCCGTCCCACGAACCGGCTGACGCCGTCACGCCGGGCACCGCGAAGACGAACACGCCAGCAGCCCACGCGGCACCCGCTCACGGTCTCCCGGACCCCGGGGCGGTCCGGCAGAGCCGTTCCCTGCCCGGAGCCGGGGTGCGGGCCGGTGGGGTGAACATCCCCTACGGCGGGGCCGAGTACTCGGGGGACGCCTGGGCATGGGTCCGGGCCGGAGACCGGGTGACGTTGATGCTGGCGGACGGACTGGGGCACGGTCCGGAGGCCGCGCATGCCTCGTCCGCCGCGGTCGCGGCCGTGCATCGGTGGGCCCACCTCTCCCCCGCCGAGTCGCTGCGCCGGCTGCACGACGCGCTGACGGGCACGCGCGGCGCGGCCGTCGCCCTCGCCCAGCTCGACCTGCCGGCCCGGCGGCTCCGGTTCGCCGGCATCGGGAACGTGGGGGCGCGGTTGCGCACCGACGGCATCTGGCACCCCCTGCTGTCGAGGCCCGGCATCGTCGGGGTCCACCGGCCCACCACCCTCCGCGAGGAGGAGGCCGACTGGACGGGTGACCCGCTGCTGATCCTGCACACCGACGGTCTGCCCAGTCGCTGGACGCCGCCGTCCGACCCCGGGCTGCCCGCGGCGGACCCGGCCGTGACGGCCGCCGTGACGATACGCGACACCAGCAGTCCCGCCCGGCCGGTGCGGGACGACACCGCCGTGGCCGTGCTGACCTCGACCCCGCCGGAACGCCCATGATGCGCACTTGGCAGATCACCACCGTCACCGACGCGGCCCGCGCCCGCATCTCGCTCGCGCGCCTGGCCTCCGCCTACGGTGTGCCCACCGTGGAACGGACCCGGCTGGCCGCCGGCCTCAGCGCCCACCTGCGGCAGTGCCTCACCAAGGGCGGCACCTGGCGGCTCACCATGGACCTGGCGAGCTCCCCCGCCGAGGAGGGTCTGCTGCACCTCGTGGTGACCCCGTCGCCGGAGGCGTGCGCCGCCGGGGAGCCCCCGTGGGAGGTGACCGTCCCCTGCCCCGAGCGGGCCGAGGCCACCGAGGACGGCACCGTCGCCGACGACCCCGCCGCCCTGTCGGAAGCGCTGCTCGGCGCCGACGAGGACGCGGCCGTGGTGCTGGAGAAGCTCGCGGAGCAGGAGGATCTCGTCTCCTTCCACCGCGAGGAGCTGCACCAGACCAACCAGGGCGTCCTGGCCCTGCACGCCGAGCTGGACGCGGCCGGCCGGGCCCAGCGCGAGGCCTTCGCCGCCGAGCGCAGCGCCCGCAACGAGGCGGAGAGCGCCCGGCGCAGACTGACGTTCCTCGCGGACGCGAGCGCCGTACTGACGGCGTCGCTGAACCACGAGGAGATCGTGCGCCGGCTGCCGGACCTGCTGGTGCCGGAGTACGCGAGCAGCGTCGACGTCTGGCTCTTCGACCAGGAGGAGGACAGGCACCGGTCGGCGCCGCATCCGGCCGCGGCCGTGGTCGCGGCCCGCACCGGGCGGCCCCAGTACGCCGCCGACCACCCCGGCAACCTGCCCGGCGTCGAGGACCAGCCGCCGTCGGCGCTGGATCCCGGGCGGCCGCTGCTGTGTGTGCCGCTGCCGACGCGGCGGGCCCCGCTGGGCGTCCTGACGCTGTCGCCGCCCGGCGGGCGCTGGGACCCGGACGACGCGGTGATGCTGATCGAGCTCACCCGGCGGGCCAGCATCGCGATCGACAACGCCCGGCGCTTCGAGCACAACCGCGACATCGCCGAGACGCTGCAGCGCGCCCTGCTGACGGACCTGCCGGCCACGCCGGGCCTCAGCCTGGCCGCGCGGTACCTTCCGGCCACGCACGGGCTGAACATCGGCGGTGACTGGTACGACGCGTTCCCCCAGCGGGACGGTGGCCTCATCACCGTCATCGGCGACGTCACCGGGCACGGACTGCACGCGGCGGTCATGATGAGCCAGCTGCGCACCGCGCTGCGGGCGTACGCAGTCGACGGCGACAGCCCGGGCCGGCTGCTGACCCGGCTGCACCGGTTCCTGCACCATCTCCAGCCGGACCTGTACGCCACCGCCGTCATCGCCCGGTTCCATCCGGACGAGCCCACGCTGACCTGGGCCGCCGCGGGGCATCCGCCGCCGGTGCTGCGCCTGCCCGACGGCACCGTGCGCACCCTGCACGCCAAGCCCGGCGCGATGCTCGGCATTCCGCTCACCCAGGAGATCGCCGACCACACCGAGGAGCTGGAGCCCGGCTCGACCCTCGCCCTGTACACGGACGGGCTGGTGGAGCGGCGGGCGCAGGGCATAGACCCGGGCATCGAGCGACTGGCCTCCGCGCTCGGCGGGTTCCGTTCCGCGGAGCTGGACGCGGACCTGGAGGGCGCGGCGGACCGGCTTCTGAACCCCTTGCTGAGCGATTCCGAGCGGGACGACGACGTGTGTCTGCTGCTCTGTCACCTCCAAGGCGGCGCGGACTCCTGACGGCGGGTCCGGCCGACCGGGTGTGCACGCGTTCTTCACTCCCGCCTGGTGCTTTTCGGCCACGGTGCGGGCATGGTGGTGATCGACGCGTTCGTCTGCCGGCCGCATCCGACTGGCGCTACGGCCGGACACACGGTGGGATCGAAAGGGTGCGAACCAGCGATCCAGGGGCAGTCGGAAGGCGTTCGAGGCAGACCGCCTGGAGCCGCAGAAAGGGATGAACACCGTGACACGACCCAGGATCCTGGTGGTTGGCGCAGGCTTCGCCGGCGTGGAGTGCGTCCGCCGTCTGGAACGGAAGCTCTCCCCGGACGAGGCCGACGTCACGTTGGTGACGCCGTTCGCCTACCAGCTCTACCTGCCGTTGCTCCCCCAGGTGGCCTCCGGCGTGCTGACGCCGCAGTCGATCGCCGTCTCGCTGCGGCGCAGCAAGAAGTACCGCACGCGGATCATCCCGGGCGGCGCCATCGGCGTGGACCTGAAGTCCAAGGTCTGCGTCATCCGCACCATCACCGACGAGATCGTCAACGAGCCGTACGACTACATCGTGCTGGCGCCCGGCAGCATCACCCGCACCTTCGACATCCCGGGGCTGACGGACCACGCGTTCGGGATGAAGACCCTCGCCGAGGCGGCGTACATCCGTGACCACGTCATCTCACAGCTGGACCTGGCCGACGCGAGCCAGGACCCCGTGGAGCGGGCCTCCCGGCTGCAGTTCGTGGTGGTCGGCGGCGGTTACGCCGGCACCGAGACCGCGGCGTGCCTGCAGCGGCTGACGCACGCGGCGGTCAAGCGCTACCCGCGGCTGGACTCCGGTCTGATCAAGTGGCATCTGATCGACATCGCGCCGAAGCTGATGCCGGAGCTGGGCGACAAACTCGGCAGTAGCGCGCAGGAGATCCTGCGCCGCCGCGGCATCGAGATCTCCCTGGGCACCTCCATCGCGAAGGCCGGTCCCGAGGAGGTCACCTTCACCGACGGGCGGGTGATCCCGACCCGCACGCTCATCTGGACCGCCGGCGTCGTCGCGAGCCCGCTCATCGCCACGCTCGGCGCGGAGACCGTCAAGGGACGGCTCGCGGTCGCCCCCGAGATGAACCTGCCGGGCAACGACGGCGTGTTCGCCCTCGGCGACTCGGCGGCCGTGCCCGACCTGGCCAAGGGGGACGGGGCCATGTGCCCGCCGACCGCGCAGCACGCCCTGCGACAGGGAAGGCATGTCGCCGACAACGTCATCGCGTCGCTGCGGGGGCAGGTCATGAACCCGTACGTCCACAAGGACCTCGGGCTCGTCGTCGACCTCGGCGGCACCGACGCGGTCTCCAAGCCGCTGGGCGTGGAACTGCGCGGGCTGCCCGCCCAGGCCGTGGCCCGCGGCTACCACTGGTCGGCGCTGCGGACCAACGTGGCCAAGACGCGGGTGATGACGAACTGGCTGCTCAACGCGGTCGCCGGTGACGACTTCGTACGCACCGGCTTCCAGGCCCGCAAGGCCGCGCGGCTGAAGGACTTCGAGTACACCGACGCCTACCTGACGCCGGAACAGGTGCGGGAGCAGGTCGAGGGGTCGGGTCCGCCGCTGTAGGACCGGGCCGGACGGGAGCCTGTGCGCGTGGCGTGTCATGCTGAGATACGGATCTTGGTGTGAGTCGGGAGAGAGTGCGACGGAGTGAGGGCAGCGGGACGCGCGGTACGGGCACGCGTGCGGGACCGGATCGCGGCGTCCGACCCCGGACTGCTGCGTCTGACGGCGGGGTTGCGGACGGTCGGCGCGATCGCTCTCACCCTGTCCGTGCTCTCCCTGCTGGGAGCCGATGTGCACCTCCTGGTGGCGGGGGCCATGGCGGCGATGGTCGCCACCTTCGCCATCCGGGAGAAGCAGCCGGGCGCACAGGCCGTGACGCTGGCGCTGGGGCTGCCGGTGGCCCTGGTCTCGGTGTCCCTGGGCGCGGTCCTCAACACGCGTCTGGTCGTCGGTGACGTCTTCTTCGTCGCCCTGATCTTCTGCGCCGTCTACGGCCGCCGGTTCGGCGACCGGGGCACCGCACTCGGGCTGATCGGCTTCCAGGTCTACTTCCTGTCCCTGTTCGTCGGCGCCACCGTCTCCGGGCTGCCCTCGCTGTGCGGTGCCATCGCCCTGGCCTTCTGCTCCAGTGCCCTGGTGCGCTTCGCGATCGTGCCCGCCACCCCCTCCGGCGTGCTGCTGCGCCTGCGTCTGGCCTTCCGCGCCCGGCTGGCCCAGCTGGTCACCGCGCAGCTCGAACTCCTCGACGCCCCGGCGGACGCGATGGACAAGGCGCTGGCAGGCGTACGCCAGGGCACCGCACGGCTCCACGAGACGGCGATGATGATCCAGGACCGGCTGGAGGAGGGCACCCCGGACGAGTCGGCGGCACGGCTGGTGCAGCGCAGGATCGCGGACGCCGAGATCGCCGCCGAGCGGCTCGGCCTGCTCCTGCTGACCGCCCGCAGCGCCGAACGGGCCGACACGCTCACCCTGCACCTGCCCGGCGCGCCCGCTCCGTCACCGGCCGGTCCTGCCGTACCGGACGAGGCGGGCGCCACGCTCCGCCGCGATCTGCGGGCGCTGCACGCCCTGGTGCTGCGGACCGGCACAGCCGACACGGGCACCGGGCTGGCGCATGTGCGCAACCGGCTGCTCGGCTACCGGGACGAGGAGAACCTGCCGCCCGCGTCGACCGCCGTCCAGGACGTCTTCCGCGGCGTCGGCGAGTCGGCCCGCGCGGTGCTCGGGCTGCGGATCGCGCTGGACGGCCCGCAGGACGAGTCGGACGACACCCCCGCCACGGCTCGCTCCCGCGAGGAGCTGGACGCCGAGGACGCCGCGATCGACGGCGGCGGCGAGGAACCGGCGCAGGAGGAGCAGACGGGCCTGCGGCGGCCCACCACGCGGGCGGCCGTGCAGGTGGCCGTCGGTTCCTCACTGGCGATCGTCGGCGGGGAGCTGCTGTCCACGCAGCGCTGGTACTGGGCGGTGCTGACCTGCTGGATCGTTTTCCTGAACACCGCCTCGACGGGCGAGATCCTGGTCAAGGGCTACCGGCGGCTGCTGGGCACGGTGTTCGGGGTGGTGGCCGGCATCGTCCTGGCGGGACTGGTCGGCACCCACACCTGGACGGCGTTCGCCCTGGTGATGGTGCTGATCTTCGCCATGTTCTACACGGCGCCGTTGTCGTACACCCTGATGTCGTTCTTCGTCACCGCGATGCTGGGGCTGCTCTACACGCTGCTGCACACCTACAGCCTCGACGTGCTCGTCCTGCGGATCGAGGAGACGGCGCTCGGCGCGGTGTGCGGGGTGGTGGCGGCGGCGCTGGTCCTGCCGGTGCGGACCGACCGCCGTACGGACGAACTGCTCGGCACCGTGCTGGAACGGCTGGCCGAGGTCACCGAGGCCGCTGTCGGCCAGCTCAGCGGCGGGCCGGCGGACGAGCTGCTGGACCGGGCACGTGACCTGGACCAGGCGCTGGCCGACCTGCGGGCCGCGACCCAGCCGCTGATCCACCCGGTCACGCCGCTGCGCACCCGGCGTCACACGGCCCGGTACGTGGTGGCGCTGCTGGAGACGTGCGCGTACCACGCGCGGACCCTGGCGGCGACCGCCGAGCTGCTGCCCACGCATCCCTCGATCGCGGCGGACCCTCGACTGCGCGGCGCGGCCGGACGCACCGTGCGCAACATCGGGACCATCGCGGCCCGGGTGGCCGACGAGCACGCGGACGCGCGGGTGGAGACCGGGCCGAGCATCGCCTCGCTGCTGGGGTCCGACGCCGGAACGCCGCGCTACGGCCGGATCACCGACCGCGTGCTGCGGCATCTGGAGAGGCTGGACGAGGCCGTGGTGGGTCTCGCCCGGCCGCTGGGCGTGCCGGTGGCGGCGCCCAAGGCGTGAGAGCCGCGCACGGGGTGGGAGGGGCTGCCCGTCAGAAGTCCGTGGGCAGCCCGCTCGCCTCGGCGATGCCTCGCAGTTCTTCGTTCTGCTTGTGCCGGTCCCGGATGTAGTCGGCTATCTCGCCGAGGCGGATCGGGTCGGACGCGGTGGTGGCGTCCGTGACGATCCTGACCGGGCCGGTGTCGTCGACGTCGAGTTCGACCACTTCGTTGTCCAGGCGGCCGGTGACGGCGGTGGCGATGACGAGGGCCACCTCGTCACGGACCTCCTGGGGGAGTTCGTCGTTGGTCCCGGAGTCGAGCGCGAAGTCGAGGCTGGACAGGCGTTCCTCTTCGATCGCCTCGAGGACGGGCTCCACCGCGCGCATCAGAAGGCGGTAGTCCTCCGTGTCCATCCGGATGCGCAGGAGGTCCAGGTACATGTCCACGGGCCGGCCATCGCCATGCGGAATCTCGGAATCGCTCATGGGCATCGTGTTCCCCACACGACGCGACTCAGACGCGTCGCCACCGGGCCATGGCGAAGGAGAACACTCCGAACAGCACCAGCCCGGCCGCGACGCAGACCAGCAGCCAGGGGCCGAGCGGAGTCTCGGCGAAGGAGCGCAGGGTGTCGTCCAGGCCCTTGGCCTGGTCCGGTTCGTAGGCGACGGCGGCGCGCACGGCGAAGACGCCGGCCACCGCGAAGACCAGCCCCCGGGCGGCGCCACCGGCCACGCCCGTGACGTCCACCAGCTGCCGCGTACGGTGGCTCATCTGCCCCAGCCGGAGCTTGTCGTGGTACTTGCGCATCACCGCGCGTACGGCGATCCAGCCACCGACCACCACGATCGCGACGCCGGCGGCCCCGACCAGCCACTGGCCGGCGGGTATCTCCAGAACCCTGGCGGTGGCGTCCCGGGACTGCTGGTCGCTGTTCCCGCCGCTCTGATGGCGGCTGATCGCGAACGACAGCACCGAGTAGGCGACGAAGACGTAGAACGCGAAGCGGACCGCCGCCATCAGCCGCTTGCGGGCGCTGCGGCCGTCCTTGCCGATCGAACCGAAGAGAGCCTCGGACAGCCGCCACAGGGCCATGCCGACGAGCCCGATGCCCAGCGCCCACAGCAGCACCGCGCCGAACGGCTTCTGCGCCAGTTCCTGAACGGCTCCCCCGCGGTCGGCCTGCCGCCCGGTGTCGCCGAAGGCGATCTGCAGGGCCAGCGCCCCGACGAGCAGATAGATCACGCCCCGGGCGGCGAACCCCGCCCGTGCCGCCCCCTCGGTCATGGAACCCCGCGCCATCCGCCGGGCCCGGAACCGACCGCTCCGTGCCATCGCACTCGTGTTCATGTCGACCTCCCGGGAGTCCTGATGCCCCGGGTCGGCGTCCACACACCCTGCACACCTTCCGGACCAGCGGATTCCGGTTCACGGCCGGGTGCGGCCCTCCCCGCGGCACGGCGGCGTCATGTCCGTAACGGGCTCAGGACCGCCGGAACCTCGATCCGCGGCCGGCGCTGCCGAGGGCGTGCAGGTGCTCCAGGGCGTCGAGGACCACCGTGCGGTCGTGCCAGGCGAGCCAGCGGCCCGCCTGGCCGCCGATGGTGTCGAGGGCCTTCCTCTGGGTCGCCGTCAGGCCGTCGAGGGGCCGGTCCATGTGAGCCGAGACCATGCCCACGCAGCGCCCGGACTCGCTGGTCAGCGGGACGCTGTGACAGGCCCTGCTGCCCGCCGCGAGGATGGCCCTGCGAGCCGGTTCGGTGAACACCGGGTCGCTCTCCACCTCGCGCACGGTGACCTGGGAGACGTCGCGCGCGGCCTGCGCACAGGACGTGCCGTCCTCACCGACGTGGGCGAAGAAGTCGACGAAGTCGGCCGTGAGGCCGGTGTGCTGCTCGATGCGCAGACCTCCCCGTGCCCGGTCGGGGAGCTGCACGTTGCCCATGTCGGTGCCGGTCACGGCCAGGGTCGAACGCAGCACGGCCTTCAGGAGGGCACCGCGGCTGCCGGAGCCGGACCGGTGCGCCTGTGTGAAGGTCAGACCTGGTTCCGGTCCGCGGACGCGCTCCGGGAACCACAGCGTGTCCTGCCCGTCGGGGCGGGGCGCCGTCACCAGGACGTCGGCCAGGGTGCGCAGCTTGACGTTGTACCGCTGCGAGGCCATCTGCATCAGCACGAAGGCACTGTCGGCGTCGGGCAGTGCGTAGCGCTCCCGCAGAATGCCCTGCGCCTGCGAGATCAGCGGGCGCACGCGGGCCCGGGCCCGCAGGTCGCGCACCTCGGCACGCAGGCGCTCCAGCTCGCCGTCGTCGGCGGCCGCTGCCCGCCCGGTTGTGGACACGGGTCTCCCGGTGTGAGTGGCATGACGCGAACGGGCCCGGCCGCGGCTTCCGCCGTCGGCCGGGCCCTTGTTCTGCCTCGTCTTCCCCGTCGTGTCAGTGGCACACGCGCATCAGGCGGGCTCGGTGGCCGGCATGCGCCGGCCGACCGCGGTCACAGCGGGTTCGCGCTGTGACGCCGTCGCCGCGGCGGGTTCGCGGACCGGTGCGGGTGCGGTCGCGAGCCATTGGTGGGCGGCTTGCAGGGCGCGCTCGACGTCCCGGGTGCCGGTGGACACGCAGAGCGTGTACTCCAGGTCGCGCGCTCTGGGGTTCGCGTCCACCGGCCCGCGCACGGCCTCGGCGGCGGCCAGGGCCTCGTACTCGTCGACGAGTCGGCGCAGCACGGCGGGATGGGGCCTCAGCATGGTTCGTCAGCTCCTCGTGGGATCGGATGGTCAGGCCGTGGCGGAGGGGCCGCCGCTCCCCCGGGTGCCCGTCCGCTGCCCCAGCACCTCGTCGCGCACCCGGGCGCAGCTGCGGCTGATGAGGCGGGAGACGTGCATCTGGGAGATGCCGAGGTGGTCGGCGATACGGCTTTGGGTCATGTCCTCGAAGAAGCGCATGTAGAGGATGGCCCGCTCGCGTTCCGGCAGTCGGCGCAGGCCTTCCTTGGCGGACTCACGGTCCACGACGACGTCGTAGGACGAGTCGGCCGCGCCGAGGGTGTCCGCGAGGCTGTAGCCGTCGTCGTCGGTCGAGAGTTCGGCGTCCAGCGACAGGGTGCTGAAGCTGTCCAGGGCCTCGAGCCCGGCGTTGACCTCGTCCTCGGTCAGGCCGGTGTGGGTGGCGATGTCCGCCACCGAGGGCTCGGGGCTGCCCGGGTTCTGGGTGAGTTCGCGGCGTGCCACCCGCACCTTGTTGCGCAGTTCCTGGACACGGCGGGGGACACGCAGGGCCCACATGCGGTCCCGGAAGTGCCGCTTGACCTCACCGGTGATGGTGGGCACGGCGTAACTTTCGAAGGCGCCCCGGCTCGGGTCGAACCGGTCGATGGCCTTGACCAGGCCCAGCGCCGCGACCTGCCGGAGGTCCTCGATGGACTCTCCGCGGTCGCGGAAGCGGCCGGCGATGCGGTGGGCCATGGGCAGCCACAGGGTGACCAGTTCGTCGCGGACGGCGTCCCGCTCGGGACCGTCCTCCAGCTCCGCCATCCGGGTGAACAGGGCGGCGGTGTCGGGGGCGTCGTCGTGACGGCGCCGGGTCGCGGTGGTCGTCGTTTCGGGCGTGCCGGGACGATGGGTGGGCGTTTCGATGAGCATGCGGATTCGCTCCTGAACGGTGGTTTCAGGGACTGACCGCGGGAAGGTCGCTGCCCGGATGCGCCTGGACGCCCTCCGGGGCAGTCATACCGCTCCCGCTGGCGCGCCTCCGGTCCGAAGCACGAAACTGCGTCTGCCCTGGCCCCGGTGGAACAAACTCCGCTTTGCTGAGCAATCTGCCGGACGCCGGTTCACGGACGTCAGGACAGGGGCACGACGGCGGTGATGCACTTGCCCCCGGCAGGCAGATCCGACACCCGCACGTCGCGGGCGAGACGGCAGACGATGGGCCAGCCGTGGCCGCCGTGCCGCAACCGTCCGTCGGCGCGGGGCGCCGTCACGGGCAGCGCGTCGCTGCGGTCGCTCACCGAGACGCGCACGCCGGGGCCGTCGACGTCGACCTGGAAGTCGGTGACACCGCCGCCGTGCAGGATCGCGTTGGTCGTGAGCTCCGAGACGACGAGCAGCGCGTCGGACAGGGCGTCGGTGTCGCACGGTATGTGGGTGGCCCGGCAGCGCTCGGCAACGGCTCGTTCGACCGCCCGGCGGGCCTCGGCGGGTTTGGACGGCCGGGCACGATGGCCGCCGGGCGGTTCGAAAACGGATTCGGTCATGTGCTCCTCGCACATACTGCAGCTCCCTGTCAGCACAAACGGACGCCGGGCCCGGACCGCGTCCTTGGCCCCCGTACCGGACTGGCCGGGCCGGCGGACCCATAAGCCTTCTTCGACCTGCCGCGGCGTTCCGGGCACGCGCCGCGCAAGCGCCGGTCGTTACTCATCGGCTCACCTCTCCCCGCACCTGCAAACCTCGGATACGCCCGGAAGGCCCGAAAACACCTCCGACGGCCGTGACTCGGTGCCATCTCCGTGCGCTGAACGGGTACGCGGTGTGGATGACCGATGTGGTGGATTCAGACGAGTTGCTGCGGCGCATCCAGCGTGCGAGGGAGTGCGCGGTCCAGGAGGAACGAACGTGGCGGACCAGGAGCGAGGAGCTGGACGCGACCGACCCGCAGGGGGCCCGGGACGCGACCGTGCGGCGGATGTCCTACGAGGCGGTGCTGCGGGTGCTGGACGAGATCGTGGCCCCCGGCTCGCACGCGCCCGGGGGCTGACCGGGTGAGGGCCGGCGCCCGGGCGGCCGGGGCGGATCGCGCGGACACACGCCGGAAACCCGGTGCACATGACAGCCGACCCACCGTCGCCCGCGGAGCCGCGCAGGGAGCAGGTGGTGCGGCCCCGTGACGCGTTCTCGGCCCGGCCGAGGCCGTGCCGGTGGCCGAAGCCCGCCCCCGGGCGGATCGCGGCTGAGATGATCAAGCCCATCGTGAGGCCCGCGAAAGTGAAACAGGTCACGCAACCGGGTTTCGGGTGGCGAGCACACCCCCTGGATGGTTTACCGTTCATTCATACGTGGTGACGGAGTGGACCCCCCGCCCTCCGTGCGCCACTGCATACGGCCCTGGCTGGTCTCCCCCGTCCAGCCAGGGCTTTCTCCTGCCCGGGCGGCCCGTCGGAAGAAGTCGTGTACGCCGAGGTGCCCAGGGCCCCGACAGCGGCTGAAATGGGCTTAGTGAGAGGACCCCTCAGGGACAGCACCGCAGTCGACCGCCCGGCGAGGAGCTCCGCATGACCAAAGCGATCAAACTCCTGACCGCTCTGCCTCCACCCCAGCGCCGGCGTCTGATGACGCTCGCCCGGGAGGTGTCCTTCCCCGAGGACGCCCGCATCTTCGAGGCGGACGGCCCGGCCGACCGCTTCTGGGTCATCCGCTCCGGTGCCGTTTCCCTGGACCAGCAGGTGAACTCCCTGCAGCGGGTGACCGTGGCCAGCCTCGGCGCGGGTGACCTGCTCGGCTGGTCCTGGCTGTTCCCGCCCTACGCCTGGGACTTCGGCGCGGTGGCGTTCAGCCCGGTGCGGGCCTACGAGTTCGACGCGGGGGCCGTGCTGGCGCTGTGCGAGGAGGACCCGGAGCTGGGGATGATGCTGGTGCGCAATGTCGCCGAGGTGCTCGCGCACCGGCTGGAGATGACCCGGGGCAAGCTGATGGAGCAGTACACGCTGCACCGGCGCGGAGCCCTGTGAGGCGTCAGACGCGGTAGCGCCGCAGTGCCGGTACGGCGGCCGCCAGGGCCAGCATCACCGCGACGACCAGCAGTCCGCCGCCCGCCACGGCGGTGCCCGGGCCGAGGGCGGAGCCCGCGGTGCCGTGCAGCACGTCGGCCAGGCGCGGGCCCCCCGCCACGACGACCGTGAAGACGCCCTGCATGCGCCCGCGCATCTCGTCGGTGGCGGCGGACAGCAGGATCGCCCCGCGGAAGACCATGGAGACCATGTCGGCCACCCCGGCGAGGGCGAGGAACGCCACCGCGACCCAGAGGTTGCGACTGAGCCCGAAGCCGGTGATGGCCACGCCCCAGGCGACCACCGCCCCGATGACCATCCAGCCGTGCCGTCGCGCCCGGGAGAAGGTGCCGGAGAAGAGCCCGCCCAGCACGGCACCGATGGGGATCGCCGCGAACAGCAGGCCCAGCGCGAGGCCTTCGCCGTACGGGGCGTAGGTCTGGGAGGCGAGTTGGGGGAACAGGGCGCGGGGCATGCCGAGCACCATGGCGATGATGTCCGCGAGGAAGGACAGCAGGAGCACAGTGTGCCCGGAGATGTAGCGGAAACCGGCGGCGATCTCCTTCACACCGGCCCACCGCACCGCCGTGCCCGCCAGAGGCGGCAGCGCGGGCAGCCGGTACACCGCCCACACCGTCACACACAGGGCCAGCGCGTCGATGAGGTACAGCTCGGGCAGCCCGATGACGGGGATGAGGGCACCGGCGAGCAGGGGTCCGGCCACCTGCCCGGTCTGCATCACGGTCGAACCGAGGGCGCTGGCGGCAGGCAGTTCGTCGTCGGGGACCAGCCGGGCTATGGAGGCGTTGCGGGCCGGCGCGTTCAGGCCCCAGAAGGCCTGCTGCACCGCGACCAGCAGCATCAGCGCGGTCACCGACTCCAGGCCGGCGAAGGCCTGGAGCCAGAACAGCACCGAGGTGACGGCGATGCCGCTGTTGGTGACCAGCAGCAGCTTGCGCCGGTCCATGGTGTCGGCGATCGCCCCGCCCCACAGCGCGAACACGATCAGGGGCACCAGACCGGCCAGGCTCGCGGCCCCCACCCAGGCCGAGGAGCCGGTGATGTCGTAGATCTGCTTGGGCACGGCGACGGCGGTGAGCTGGCTGCCGACGGCCGTGACGATCGTCGAGCCCCACAGCCGCCGGTAGGCGGGGCGGCGCAGAGGGCGGGTGTCCATGGCCCACCGCCGGCCACGCCGCCGGGGCACCTGGGGGCCGGAGTCCCGCTCTTCGGTTGTGCTCTCGCTCGTGTCCACGCCGCTTCCTCGATGCTCGCTACATCTTTCCGGGCGGAGATCACTATCGCACCGGTCGCCGTCGGCCCGGCGGCCGGTCTCAGCCTCCGGTGATCAGCGCGGCGCCGAGCACGATCATGGTGGCGGCGACGAGGCCGTCCAGGACCCGCCAGGCCGACGGCTTGGCGAGGAACCGGCCGAGCAACCGGGCGCCGAAGCCGAGGGCGGTGAACCAGCACAGGCTGGCCAGTACCGCTCCGAGACCGAACGTCCAGCGCAGTGCACCGTGGTCGGCGGCGACGGAGCCCAGCAGGAACACGGTGTCGATGTAGACATGGGGATTGAGCCAGGTCATGGCCAGGCAGGTGAGCACGGCCCGGCGTGCCGATCCGGCTGCCTCCCCCTCGCTGCGCAGCGCCTCGCCACGGGGCCGGAACACCCGGCGGGCGGCCAGGACGCCGTAGCCCAGCAGGAACGCGCCGCCGATCCAGCCGACCGCCGTCAGCGCTCCCGGCCACTTCACCACCACCGCGCCGACCCCGCCGACCCCGAGCGCGATGAGCGCCGCGTCCGACAGGGCGCAGATGGCGACCACCGCGAGGACGGCCTGGCGGCGGACGCCCTGGCGCAGGACGAAGGCGTTCTGGGCACCGATGGCGACGATGAGGGACAGTCCGGTGCCGAAACCGGCGGCGCCGGCGGTGAAGGTGCTGGTCATGGCGTCGACGCTACGGACACGATCGACCAGGGTCCAGCTAAGGATTCTTACGTATCATTAGCTGGCGTGATGACGACCGATCTTCCGCTCGACCAGGTGCGGACCCTGCTCGCCGTCGTGGACGAGGGCACCTTCGACGCTGCCGCGGCCGCGCTGCATGTGACGCCGTCGGCGGTCAGCCAGCGGGTGAAGGCGCTGGAGCAGCGCACCGGCCGGGTCCTGCTGCTGCGGACCAAGCCCGTGCGTCCGACGGAGTCGGGTGAGGTGCTGGTCCGGCTGGCCCGCCAGGTGGCACGGCTGGAGCACGACGCCTATGCGGAGCTCGGGCTGAGCGGTGCCGGGGAGCCGATCCGGGTGTCGGTGGCGGTGAACGCGGACTCGCTGGCCACCTGGTTCCTGCCCGTGCTCTCCCGCGTGCCGCCGGAGCCCCGGCTCTGCTTCGAGCTGCGCCGCGAGGACGAGGCACACACCGCGGCACTGCTGCGCGAGGGCGCGGTGATGGCCGCGGTGACCTCGTCGCAGGACCCCGTGCCGGGCTGCTCCGTGCGCTCGCTCGGCCGGATGCGCTACCTCCCGGTGGCCGGGCCGGACTTCGCCGCCCGCCACCTGACCGGGCCCCCGGCACGGGTGCTGCCGGAGGTGCCCGTGGTGGTCTTCGACCGGCGGGACGACTTCCAGGACGGCTTCGTCCGCGGCCTCACCCGGGGGCGGAGCGCGGCGAGCGCGCTGCGCACCTACGTGCCGACGTCGGAGGGTTTCGTCGAGGCCGTCGCCGCCGGACTGGGCTGGGGCCTGGTGCCGGAGGCCCAGGCCGAACCCCTGCTGCGCGACGGCCGGCTCGTCCGCATCGCCCCGCGCCGCACGGTCGACGTGCCGCTGTACTGGCAGCAGTGGAAGCTCGACTCGCCGGCGCTGGCGCAGGTGGCGGAGACGGTGACGCAGGCCGCGGCCGAAGCCCTGCGCACCTGACACCGGCCTGTTCAGGCGCCGATGTCCGCCAGCCGGGCCGCGGCACTGTCCAGCAGCATCTCCAGGGCCGTCGGGTAGGCACTGGTGAGCATGCGGGTGGCGAGCAGGGGCGCCGCCTCGGCGATACGGGGATGGGTGGTGGCGGGAAGGCGGGCGTAGGTCGAGCGCCACATGTCCTCGTCGGCGTGGAGCGAGTCGCTCGGCAGGGCCAGTGAGGCGGCGTCCAGCGCGGCGAAGGCCAGGGTCTGGTCGATGAAGGCGTGGTAGACGCGCACGGTGTCGGGCAGCGGGAAACCGGCCGTGCGCAGCACGTCCAGGACGGCCTCGTCGGCGGCCAGCTCATGGGCCCGGCCCGTGACGCGGTTCGTGGTCAGCAGGGCGGCCTGGGGATGAGCCAGATACGCCGCGTGGATGCGCAGCCCGAAGGACCGCAGATCCGCCCGCCACTCCCCCGTGGGCCGCCACCCCTCCAGCGCCTGGCCGATGAGGGCGTCGCCGATGGCGAGGGTCAGGTCGTCCATGCCCCGGAAGTACCGGTAGAGCGTGCTCGGATCCGCGTCCAGGGCGAGGCCCAGCCGGCGGGCGGTCAGGCCGGCGCTGCCGTGTTCGCGGAGCATCCGCAGCGCGGTCTCGACGATCAGCTCCTCGGACAGCACGGTGCCGCTCTTGGTGGGCCTGCGCCGACGGCGCTTCTCCTCGGGCACCACGGGTTTGGGCACGACCGTCACCTTCCCTGCTCTCCTTATGCCAACGCCATTGACCTTATGACACGGGGCGGCGTTGTATCTGTCCCGAGGACGCGTCACGTTCTTCGCAAAGAGGGAGTTTCTGGCATGCGTGTACTGCTTGTGGGTGCCGGTGGTGTGGGCGGGGCGATCACTCGGATCGCCGCTCGGCGGTCGTTCTTCGAGGCGATGGTGGTGTCCGACTACGACCCCGGCCGGGCCGAGGCGGCGGTGGCCGCGCTGGGCGGCGACGCGCGCTTCACGGCAGAGCGGGTGGACGCGGGTGACGAGACGGCCGTGGCCGGCCTGCTCGCCCGGCACCGCTGCGACGTCCTCCTCAACGCCACCGACCCCCGCTTCGTGATGCCTCTGTTCCGCGCGGCCCGGGCCGCGGGTGCCACGTATCTCGACATGGCGATGTCGCTGTCCCGCCCGCACGCCGAGCGGCCGTACGAGGAGTGCGGGGTGAAGCTCGGCGACGAGCAGTTCGCGCAGGCCGCCGAGTGGGAGAAGGAGGGGCTGCTCGCGCTCGTCGGCATGGGCGTGGAGCCGGGCCTGTCGGATGTCTTCGCCCGGTACGCCGCCGACGAGCTCTTCGACGAGATCGACGAGATCGGCATCCGCGACGGCGCGAACCTGACCGTCGAGGGCTACGACTTCGCGCCCTCCTTCAGCATCTGGACCACCATCGAGGAGTGCCTGAACCCGCCGGTCGTCTACGAGAGCGGCACGGGGTGGTTCACCACCGAGCCGTTCAGCGAGCCCGAGGTCTTCGACTTCCCCGAGGGCATCGGCCCGGTCGAGTGCGTGAACGTCGAGCACGAGGAGGTGCTGCTCGTCCCGCGCTGGGTGGACGCCCGCCGGGTGACCTTCAAGTACGGCCTGGGCCGGGAGTTCGTCGAGACGCTGAAGACACTGCACCTGCTGGGCCTGGACCGGACCGACCCGGTGACCGTGCCCGGACCGGACGGTCCGGTGGCGGTCTCGCCCCGGGACGTGGTCGCCGCGTGCCTCCCCGATCCGGCGACGCTGGGCGCGCGGATGCGCGGCAAGACGTGTGCGGGGACCTGGGTGCGGGGCGTGAAGGACGGCGAGCCGCGCGAGGTGTACCTGTACCACGTGGTCGACAACCAGTGGTCCATGGCTCAGTACGGGTCGCAGGCGGTGGTGTGGCAGACGGCGGTGAACCCCGTGGTCGCACTTGAACTCCTCGCCACCGGTGGCTGGTCCGGCTCGGGTGTGCTCGGCCCGGAGGCCTTCCCGGCCCGCCCCTTCCTCGACCTGCTGACGGACTACGGTTCGCCCTGGGGAATGCGGGAGCAGTGAACGACTGTCCGAGAACGCCCTGTTTCACCGAGCATCGACAGGTGACCCGCAAGGGAGCATGCTTCCGAAAGAGCACGTTTCTACCGCGATGCAGGTGACTTCGATGGACAACTGGCGCGACCACGCTGCCTGTCGGCACGAGGACCCCGAGCTCTTCTTTCCGATCGGCACCTCCGGGCCGGCTCTGCTGCAGACGGAGCAGGCCAAGGCGGTGTGCCGACGGCGCTGCCCGGTGCAGGAGCAGTGTCTGCAATGGGCGCTCGACACGGGGCAGGCCATCGGTGTCTGGGGCGGGACGAGCGAGAACGAACGGCGTGCCCTGAAGCGCCGGGCGGCGGCCAGGCGCCGCTCCGGCTGATGCCCGCCCCCTTCGGGCCGGGGCCTGTCGTTCGGATCAGGTCGCAGGGGATCGGCGGTGCTTCTCCCTGTCGGTGAGCGGGGTCTGGCGCGTGTGGCTGCGAGGCGGAGGAGGGAGTCGACGCGGAGCGTCGATGACCGACGACGACGCCGCAGACGCGCGCACCGGGCCCCGCGTCCGCGACCTGGTCCGAACGCCAGGCCCTAGCCGCGGCGCAGCGGCCCCCACGGGTTCTCCTGCCGGGCCACCTCGCCCTTCGCCTCGTCGATGACCTGCTGGTCGATCCAGCACATCGGCCGGACCTCGGTGACCAGCGGTTCGTTGTCCGGTCCGCGGGCGGCTTCCAGGCCGGCGAGCACCCAGGGGTGCACGCCCGGGCCCTTGTCGTGCGGCAGATGGGCGTAGTCGTGCAGTCGGCGGGCCACCCACACCCGGACCGGACGATCCTGCCACCATGCCTCGACGCCGAGCGGGTTGGCGGACAGACCCGGCAGGGGCACGCCGGTCAGGTCGTCGGTGCTGGACACCGCGCGGCAATCGATCTCCGGACCACGCGACCAGCGGACGTACAGACCCCGGTGCCGTTCCACGAGCGCGGCGAGTTCGTCGAGAGTGCGCACGACCGGCAGGTCGTCCGGTGCACTCATGCCAAGGCCTCCTTCCTCGACGCTGCCAGGCGATCGGAGTACCCACCCGGCCCGAGCGGAACCGGTCGTTCGGCACGGGGCGGTGCCGGGCCGGGCGCCCCGGCCGGGGTTACGCTCGCGGCACACCCGTACCACCGCGGAGAGGAGCCGAACATGGGCGTGCGCGTGCGCCGTGTCTACGACCCCGCCGAGCCGGAGGACGGGGTGCGGGTGCTGGTCGACCGCTTGTGGCCGCGCGGACTGGCGAAGGAGGCGGCACGGGTGGACGAGTGGCCGAAAGCGATCACCCCGTCCACGGAACTGCGCCGCTGGTACCACGCGGGCGAGGGCTCGTACGAGGAGTTCGCCGAGCGGTACGAGGCGGAGCTCGCCGCCGACGAGGCCGCCGGCGCTCTCGACGGCGTGCGTGACCTGGTCCGCAAGGGTGAGGTGACGCTGCTGACCTCGTCCAGGACGCCGGAGCGAAGTCACGCCACCGTGCTGGCCCGCCTCCTCCAGGGGTGAGAAGACGGGCCGTGACGGGCGATCAGGCGGTCTGCTCGGCCGCCGCCCGCCCCGCCGCCCGCCCCGAGAAGAGGCAGCCGCCGAGGAAGGTGCCTTCCAGGGCGTTGTAACCGTGCACACCGCCCCCGCCGAATCCGGCGACCTCGCCGGCCGCGTACAGCCCCTCGACCGGCTCGCCGTCGGTCCCGAGGGCCCGGGAGGCGAGGTCGGTCTGGATGCCGCCGAGGGTCTTACGGGTGAGGATGTGCAGCTTGACTCCGATCAACGGGCCGGCCGCGGGGTCGAGAACGCGGTGCGGGGTGGCGACCCGGCCGAGGCGGTCGCCGATGTAGCGGCGGGCGTTGCGGATGCCCTGCACCTGTGCGTCCTTGGCGTACGGGTGGGCGATCTGCAGGTCCCGCGCCTCGATCTGGCGCTTGATCGCGGTCGCGTCGAGGAGCGGCTCGTCGGTGAGCTCGTTCATCTTCGCCACGAGCTGTTCGACGCTCGACGCGGTCACGAAGTCGGCGCCCTTGCGCAGGAACGCGTCGACCGGTCCGGGCGCGCCCTTGCCGAGGATGCGCTCCTTGAGGAATCCGGCCCGGTCCTTGGCGGTGATGTCGGGGTTCTGCTCGGAGCCCGACAGGGCGAACTCCTTCTCGATGATCTTCTGGGTGAGGATGAACCAGGAGTGGTCGTATCCGGCGATGTCCTCGGTGGTGCGCAGGTGCTTGAGGGTGCCGAGCGTGTCGTAGCCGGGCAGGAAGGGGCCGGGCAGGCGGCGGCCGAGGGCGTCGAACCACAGGGAGGACGGCCCGGGCAGGATGCGGATGCCGTGACCGGGCCAGATCGGGTCCCAGTTCTGCAGGCCCTCGGTGTAGTGCCACATGCGGTCGCGGTTGACCAGCCGGACACCCGCCTCGGCGCTGATGTCGAGCATCCGCCCGTCGACGTAGGCGGGGACGCCGGTGACCATCTCGCGCGGCGGGGTGCCCAGGCGTTCGGGCCAGTAGCGGCGGACGATGTCGTGGTTCGCGCCGATGCCGCCGCTGGTGACGATGACGGCCTGGGCGGTGAGTTCGAACCCCCCGACCGCGTCACGGCTGGAGGCGACGCCGCGGGGTGCGGGATCCTCGGCCAGGACGGTGCCGCGCACCCCGCGCGCGGTGCCGCCCTCGACGACGAGTGCGTCGACGCGGTGGCGGTGGTGGAAGGTGAGCAGACCGTCGCGGGCGGCCTGCCGCGCGTAGCGCACGAACGGTTCGACGACGCCGGTGCCGGTGCCCCAGGCGATGTGGAAGCGGGGCACGCTGTTGCCGTGCCCGTGCGCCGTGAGGTCGCCGCGCTCGGCCCAGCCGACCGTGGGGAGGAACGTGATGCCGTGCCCGTCGAGCCAGGACCGCTTCTCCCCCGCCGCCCATTCCACGTAGGCGCGCGCCCAGCGCACGGCCCAGGAGTCCTCGTCCTCCAGCCGATCGAAGCCGGCGCTGCCCCGCCAGTCGCTCCAGGCGAGGTCGAAGGAGTCCTTGATGCCCAGGCGTCGCTGCTCCGGTGAGCCGACGAGGAACAGGCCGCCGAAGGACCAGAAGGCCTGTCCGCCGAGGTTGCCCGCGTTCTCCTGGTCGACGAGGGCGACCCGCCGGCCCCTGCTGGTCAGTTCGTGCGCCGCGACCAGACCGGCGAGACCCGCTCCGACGACGATGACATCGGCATCCATGGCGACCGTTCCCTTCTTCAGTTCCCCGTGTGATCCGTGTGATCCGTGTGATCCGTGTGATCGAGGGTGCCGCTGCCGTCGGTCAGCAGGGCAGTGAGCAGTTGCTTCAGCCAGGCGCGGGCGTGCTCCAGGTCCCGGTCCAGCAGCAGTTGCGTGGTGACGCCGTCGTACGCGGCGACGACGGCGCGGGCGGCTCCGTCGGTGTCACCCAGGACGGCGGGCAGCGCGGTGTGGCCGCGGGCCCGGCCGAGCCGGGCGGCGATCGCCCGACGCAGCCGCGCGCGGTGTTCGAGGAGGCTGCGCGCCACCTCCGGGTCGCGGGCCGCGTGGACGAGGAAGTCCGTCTTCACCAGGAGCCAGTCGCGGTCGAGGAGCAGCACGTCGGTGACGCGGTCCACGGCGGCCGGCACGTCGAGGTCCGGCCCGTCGACGGCGAGAGCACCGGACACCTGCTCCGCGATCAGGTCGGCCCGCTCGCGGTAGAGGGCGAAGAACAGCTCGTCGAGGCTGGAGAAGTTGGAGTAGAAGGCGCCCCTGCTGTAGCCGGCGGCCTCGCACACCTCCTCGATCGAGACGTGCCCGAAGCCTTTGGCCGCGAACACGGAGAACGCCGCGGCCAGGAGGTTGGCGCGCGTGTGGACACGACGCCTGGTCCCGCGCCCGGTGCTTCCTCCGACAGCCATGCCCTGCCTCTCTTTGGATACAGGACTGTATTGGATACGCCGATGTATCGAAAGGGCCCGGCCCATTATGGAACATACATTCGATTCAGAGGTAGGCTGGCCGTATGCACCTGCAAGGCTCCCTCTTCGACCAGGCCGACGAGCTGCGTCTCGGTCCGCTGGACGGGATCAGCCGGACCCACCTCGGCTTCGGCGCCTGGCTCGACGTGCTGCCCGGGTGGCTCAGCGGTTCGGACGCACTGTTCGAACAGCTCGCCGCCGAAGTTCCGTGGCGGGCGGAGCGGCGCAAGATGTACGACACCGTGGTCGACGTCCCCCGCCTGCTGGCGTTCTACGGCGTGGACGACCCGCTGCCGCACCCGGTGCTGGCCGACGCGCGGGACGCGTTGAGCGCCCACTACGGCGAGGAACTGGGCGAGCCGTTCACCACGGCCGGGCTGTGCTACTACCGCGACGGCCGGGACAGCGTCGCCTGGCACGGCGACCGCATCGGGCGCGGTGCGCACGAGGACACCATGGTCGCCATCCTGTCCGTGGGAGCGCCCCGCGACCTGCTCCTGCGCCCGGTGGGAGGCGGCCGGGACACCGTGCGCCGGCCGCTGGGACACGGCGACCTCGTCGTGATGGGCGGCTCCTGCCAGCGCACCTGGGAGCACTCGATCCCCAAGAGCACCCGGGCGACGGAGCCGCGCATCAGCATCCAGTTCCGCCCGCACGGCGTGCACTGACGGCGGACCGAACGCCCCCGCCGCGCGACCCGATTCAGACGGACCCGGCTCTTCCGTCCGCCACCGGGTCGTTCATGCGGACCCGGCTCTTCCGTCCGCCGCCGGGTCTGCTTCGCTTCTCCCGTCGAGCGGGTACGGGACATACACAGGGCGGGGTGAACATGCGGGCGGACGTGCACCAAGTCGCGGCCGGCACCTACCTGGTGCACGGCTCGAACACCAACTGGGTGATCCTCACGGAAGGGGACGCCGCCACGCTGGTCGACACCGGCTACCCCGGTGACCGGGAGCAGGTCCTCGCCTCCCTCGCGCAGGTGGGCAGTTCCCCGGAGGCGGTCGTGGCCGTGCTGATCACTCACGCGCACAACGACCACCTGGGTTCCGCCGAGTACCTGAGCGCCGCGTACGGCACACCCGTCCACCTCCATGAGGCCGAAATGCCGCACGCCCGCCGGGACTTCCTGCACCAGGTGACCGTCGGGACGGTACTGCGGAACGGCCGGCGGCCGGGGGTACTGTCCTGGGCCGTGCACGCGCTGCGCTCGGGCGGCACCGCCCATGTCCCGGTCACCGCCCCGCGGGCGTTCCCGGCGGCGGGCGCCCTGGACCTGCCGGGACGGCCGGTACCGGTGCACACGCCGGGCCACACCGACGGGCACTGCGCCTACCACCTGCCCGCCGACGGTGCGCTGATCTCCGGGGACGCCCTGGTCAGCGGGCACCCCACCTCGCGCGTCGAGGGACCGCAACTGCTGCCGGACATGTTCCACCGGGAGCGGGCGCGGGCCCTCGCCTCCCTGGACGTCCTGGCCGGGCTGGAGGGCGAGCTGCTGCTCCCCGGGCACGGGCCGGTCCACCGCGGGCCGCTGCGGGACGCCGCGCACCGGGCCCGGGAACGCGCCCTTTAGAGTGAGGCGACGATCGGCGGCGAGACAAGGACACCCGGCGCATGGCACTGCAGATCAGCGCGACGAATCCCGAGCACCCCGCGCTCTTGCTGGAACTGCCGTGGCACCTGCCCCTGGAGGACTGGCCGGAGGAGTACCTCGTCCCGCTGCCGCGCGGCATCTCCCGGCACGTGGTGCGCTACTCCCGCGCCGGCGAGGAGGTGATCGCCGTCAAGGAACTGGCCGAGCGGCCCGCGCTGCGCGAGTACGAGCTGCTGCGCGGCCTCGACCGGATCGGCATCCCCGCGGTGGACCCACTGGCGGTGGTCACCGGCCGTACCGACGACAGCGGCGCCCCGCTGGAGAGTGTCCTGGTCACCCGGCACCTGGGCGGCTCGATGCCGTACCGCTCGATGTTCGAGACCACCATGCGACCGGCCACCATGCACCGGCTGATGGACGCGCTCGCCGTGCTCCTGGTGCGACTGCACCTGGCCGGGTTCGCCTGGGGCGACTGCTCGCTGTCCAACACCCTCTTCCGGCGCGACGCGGGCGCCTACGCCGCGTACCTCGTCGACGCCGAGACCGGTGACCTGCATCCGCAGCTCAGCGCCGGGCAGCGCGAGTACGACCTCGACCTCGCCCGGGTCAACATCAGCGGGGAACTGCTGGACCTGGAGGCCTCGGGAGCACTGCACCCGTCCGTGGACCCGATCGAGTTCGGCAGGGAGATCTGCGCCCGCTACCGCGGACTGTGGGACGAGTTGACCCGGGCCTCCGTCTACCCGGCCGGCAAGTACCACTACATAGAACGCCGGATCCGCCGCCTGAACGACCTCGGTTTCGACGTCGCCGAGATGCAGATCGAGCACGCCTCGAACGGCGACACGGTCAGCTTCGTGCCCAAGGTCGTCGACGCCGGCCACCACCAGCGGCAGTTGCTGCGCCTGACCGGTCTGGACACGGAGGAGAACCAGGCCCGGCGGCTGCTGAACGACCTGGAGAGCTGGATGGCGACCCAGGACGACTACGCGCCGGGCGACCCTCCCCCAAGTTCTCGGCTTCGCTCGAACAGGGGGGACCCCCATGGCGCCCGCCCCGAGGTGCTGGCCCACCGCTGGGTGCGGGAGGTGTTCCGGCCGACCGTGCGGGCGGTGCCGCTCGAACTGCGCGGTGCGATGGACCCGGCGGAGATCTACCACCAGCTCCTCGAACACCGCTGGTACATGTCCGAGCGGGCCCAGCACGACATCGGCATCGAGACGGCCGTCGAGGACTACATCAGGAACATCCTGCCCAAGGCGCGCAAGACGCTCCAGCCGACGGCGGAGTGAGCGGCCGGGGCCGTCACCCGTGCGGCACCACCGCCACCGGGCAGTCCGCGTGGTGCAGCATCCCGTGCGCCACCGAGCCGATGCGGGCGCCGACGGCCGTGCGGTGGGCCCGGCGACCGACGACCATCAACTGGGCCGTCCCGGCCACCGACAGCAGAACCTGACTCGCGCTGCCCATCTCCACGTGCTCCTCGACCGGCACCTCCGGGAAGCGCTCCCGCCAGGGCCGCACCGCGGCGGCCAAGGCCTTCTTCTCGTACGGCTCCAGTCCCCCGGCCTCGTCGAGCAGCTTCAGCGAGCCGGGGCTGTAGGCGAAGACGGGCGGCAGGTTCCAGGCCCGTACGACCCGTACGGTCGCCCGGCGCGCCGCGGCCGTCTCGAAGGCGAAACGCAGCGCCTCGGCGCTGTCCCCCGGGTCGCCCTGCTGACCCACGACGATCTCCCGCCCGGCGGCCTCGCAGGAGGGCTGGTCACCGGCCCGGACGAGCACCACGGGCCGGGTCGCCGCGGCGATCACCTGCTGGCCGACCGAGCCGAGCAGGAATCCGACGATGCGGCCGTGCCCGCGCGAACCGAGTACCAGCGTTTCGGCGTCGGCCGCGGCGGCGACCAGGGTGTCGACCACCGCGCCCTCGATGACATCGGTGGTCACCGCGAGGTCAGGATGCCGTTCGCTCACGGTTCCGACGGCCTCGGCGACCGCGCTGTGCACCCACTCGGCATGGCTGTCCGCGTCGCCCTCGATCCCCGCTGCGAGCGCCTCGCGCGGCTCGAACCGCCAGGCGTGCACGACGCGCAGCGGCCGGTCGCGCCGTACCGCCTCCCGCGCCGCCCAGGCGAGGGCCGCGAGGCTCTCCTGCGATCCGTCGACCCCTGCGGTGATCGGGCGTGTCATCCCGCTGCCTCCCTTGTCGCGATCACTACGTGCCGCGGCCCAGTCTTCCCTACCCCCGGTGGGGCCCACCCCGCCGGAGTCGATCTCCGTATCGGAGCGCTGCCCGGGCGATCGAACATACGATGGGCGGAGGTCGGCGCGGTGCCCCGGGACGCCGCGCCGTGGGTCGACCGCCCGGTGTGGGGACGTATGGCACAGGCCGCCGACCCGGCGCGTACGTACCCCGCCGGGCCCCGCGGGCGGGGAGGGGACGCTGACCGTGCGGACGACGCAGCCGCACCCCGTCCCTCTTCCGCGCCCTGGGAAACGAAGGTTGGTTCTGTGCCGCAGGCTTCATCCGTCACGCCGGTTGTCGGACGCGATCCCGAACTCGCCCGGCTGTCCGGGGTACTGGAGCGCGCCCGTGCCGGCGACGCGCGGGCCGTGCTGGTGGGCGGGGACGCCGGAGTCGGCAAGACGCGGTTGCTGAACGAGATCGCGGAACGGGCCGGGGACGCCGGGATGGCCGTCGTCACCGGGCACTGCGTGGATCTCGGGGACGTCGGGCTGCCCTATCTGCCGTTCACCGAGATCCTGGGAGTGCTCGCCGCCGACGAGCGGTTCTCGGCTGCCCTGGCCGATCACCCCGTGGTCGAGCGGCTGCTGGGGGCCGGGTCCGGCTCCGCACGGGACGGGGACGGGCGGTTGCGGCTGTTCGAGGGGATGGCGGGACTGCTGGCCGAGGTCGCGCGGACCGCGCCGCTGCTGCTGGTGCTGGAGGACCTGCACTGGGCCGACCAGTCGTCGCGCGATCTGCTGCGGTTCCTGCTCGGCCGGGGCGTGCTCCGGCAGCGGCTCGCGGTGTTCGCCTCGTACCGCGCGGACGACCTGCACCGCCGGCATCCGCTGCGGCCGCTGCTGGCGGAGCTGATACGGCTGCCCGCGGTCGAGCGGCTGGAGCTGCGGCCACTGGCCGATGCCGATGTGGACCGGCTGGTGCGGGCCCTGGAGCGCCGGCCGCTGCCGGACACCACGGTGCGGCGGATCGTGGAGCGGGCCGAGGGGAACGCCTTCTACGCCGAGGAGTTGCTCGCCGCCACCGACACCCCGTCCGGTGGGGTGCCCAGCGGGCTCGCCGATGTGCTGCTGATCCGTTTCGAGCAGCTCTCCGAGACCGCGCAGCAGGTGCTACGGACCGCCGCCGTCGCCGGACGCCGGGTGGACCACCGTCTGCTGCGGGAGGCGGCCGGACTGCCGGAGCCGGAGCTGGAGTCGGCGCTGCGCGAGGCGGTGGGGCGGCAGCTGCTCGTCGCCGGGGACGACGACACGTACTCCTTCCGGCACGCCCTGGCCCGCGAGGCCGTCTACGCCGATCTGCTGCCCGGGGAACGGGCACGGCTGCACGGCGCGTTCGCGCGGCTGCTCGCCGGACGCGGGAACCTCGCCGAGAGTGCCGCCGAGCGCGCCCACCACTACCGGGAGAGCCATGACCTCGCCGAGGCGCTGGCCGCCTCCCTGGAGGCAGCCGATCACGCCCAGCGGGTCGGTGCGCCGGCCGAGGAGCAACGGCATCTCGAAGCGGCCCTGGACCTGTGGCCGGCGGTCGGTGCCGAGGCCCGGCCCTCCGGCGCGGGTACCGACCGGGCCACGCTGACGCTGCGTGCCTCTGCGGCTGCCGCGCACGCCGGGGAGCTGCACCGCGCGGTGTCCCTCGCCCGGTCCGCGCTGGCCCAGCTCGGCCAGGACGCCGACTCGGAGCTGGCCGCGCGGGTGCGCTACACCCTCGCCGGGAACCTGCTGAGCGTCGACAGCCTGACGGCGGCGTTCGCCTACAGCAGCGAGGCCCTGGCGATGATCCCGGAGGATCCTCCGTCGCACACCTGGGTGTGGGCGGCGGCCACGCATGTCATGGCCGCCCGCTACGTCGGGGAGAACGACACCGCGCTGGAGGTCGCCCGCCGGGCCCTGCACGTGGCGGAGCGGCTGGGGGTGACCGACGCCCAGGCCGACCTGCTGATCTCCCTGGCCGGCTTCGACGACGGTGGGAGGCGCAGCCCGAAGGGCCGTGAACGGCTGCTGCGGGCCCGGGAACTGGCCGCGCGTTCGGGCAACGCGGCCGTGGAGCTGCGGGCCCTGTTCAACCTCGCCATGGGCTGCTACGAGAACGGCAACCTCGCGGAATGCGTGCCCTGGCTCACGGAGGGCCTGGACCGGGCCCGGCGCGCCGGTCTGCTGTCGTCGCCGTACCCGCTGGAGATGCGCTATCTACGGCTGCTGGTGCTGAACGTGCTGGGCCGCTGGGACGAGTGCGTGCGCGCGGCGGCGGCCGATGCCGAGGTGCTGCCGGCCGCCGGCGGTTACACGGCCGGTCCCGCGCTGTTCGTGATGCTCGCGCGGGGCGACTTCGCGGCCGCCGACCGGGCGCGCGCCCTGCTGGAGGGGCCGTTCGACTGGATGGCCACCCTGGTCGCGGGCATCGTGCTCACCGACGCGGCGGCGCTGCGCCGGGACCCCGAGGACGCGGTGCGGTGGATGCGGTCCACGGTCACGGCCCTCACCGACGAGACGGGTGCCCGCCCGGACGTCACGGTGCGGCTCGCCGCGCTGGCGTTGTCGGCGGTGGCCGACGCGGCCGTCGGACAGCGGCGGCCCGGTGACGAGGCCGGGGCCCGCCGCTGGACGGAGACCGCGACCGAACTGGTGGAACTGGCGCGGACGATGGCCACCCGCGACGACGGCACGCCTCAGGGCCCCGAGGGGCAGGCGTGGCTGGCCCGGGCCGAGGCGGAGTGGATCCGGGCGACGGCGGGGCCGGACGCGGCGGCCGCCTGGGCGAAGGTGGTGACGGCGTTCGGCTACGGCGACGTCTACGAGCGGGTGCGGTGCCGGCTGCGCTACGCCGAGGCTCTGGTGGCCGCCGGGCGGCGTGAGGAGGCGGCGGCCGAGGCCCGGGCGGTCCGGGAGACCGCGGACCTCCTCGGCGCCACCCCGCTGCGGGAGCGGGTGGACACCCTGATCCGACGCGGCCGGTTGTCGGACAGGCCGGGTGACGGCGTCCGGGCCACCGTGCTCACCGCACGTGAGCAGGACGTGATCCGGTTGCTCGCCCTGGGCCGCAGCAACCGGCAGATCGGCGAGGAACTGTTCATCAGCGGCAAGACGGCGAGCGTGCATGTCTCCAACATCCTCGCCAAGCTGGGCGCGTCGAGCCGCGGTGAGGCCGTGGCGGTCGCCTACCGCGAGGGCCTGATCGCCCCGGGGCCGTCGGCGTCCGGCTGACCGCCCGGCCCGTCGTTCCCGGCGCGCTGGCCGGTCCCGCAGTCGAGGGTCTTCGGATCGACGGCGTCGGCCATCGCCCGCATGCCCTTGTCGTTGGGGTGCAGATGGTCACCGCCGTCGAACGCGGGGAGCATCCGCTCGGGGTCGTGGGGACTGCGCAGGACGTGGTCGAAGTCGGTGACCCCGTCGAACTCGCCGCTGTCGCGGATGAAGGCGTTGACCCGCTGCCGCACCGCTTCCCCCGCGGGGTCCCACTCCGGCCAGCCCTTGAAGGGGGCGATCGTGGCGCCGACGACGCACTTCCCGGCCGCGTGCGCCCGGTCGATCAGCTTGCGGTATCCGGCGATCAGCCCGGCACTCGTGGCGCCGGGCTCGGCCTTGATGTCGTTGACGCCCTGGAAGAGGAACACCGTGCGCACGCCCGGCAGCGAGAGCGCGTCTCGTCGCAGGCGGTTCAGGGCGCTCTGTCCGGGGCCGTCGAGGAGGACCTTGTTCCCGGCGATGCCCGCGTTGGCCACCCCTTCGACCGTGCCGCCGGACGTGCTCAGGCGGCGGGCCAGGTAGTCGGGCCAGCGACGGTCGCGGTCGGGCGTGGACTGCCGGCCGTCGGTGATGGAGTCACCGAGGGCGACGACCGCTCCCGTCTCCTTGCGCGGCCGCACGGTGACGGCGTCGAGGTAGTACCACGAGCCGGTCCGCTGCTTCCAGTGGGCCGCGCCCTCCTCCGCGGTGTGGTCGCCGTCGGTGGTGTACGACGTCTGCAGCGCCATCCCGTGCCCGGTGAGCGTGCCGCCCGCCCGGGCCACGTACAGACTGACGGCGAGGGTGCGCGCGGCGGGGACGCGGCCGGGCAGGGGGTCGCTGTAGACGATGCCGCCGGCGGGGACGGTGACGGAGCGGGCGCCGCCGAAGGTCAGGCGCCTGTTGCTGCCGGGGACGAGCGAGGCGCCGTCCCGTTGCAGGCCCGCGTGGGCGCTGCCGAAGGTCACCGGCCGGTCACCGAAGGCGTTGGACAGCCGCACCCGCAGGCCGCTGCCCCCGACGCTGGTGTGCACCATCAGCCGGTAGCCCCGGCCGTCGGCCGCCTCGCCGACGTGGTCGGCGGAGGAGGCCCAGGTCACCACGTCGCGCCCGGCGGCTGTCGGGCCGCCGGGCGTCGGGCTCGGCTGTTCGCCGGGCACCGTGCCGGTCCCGCAGCCCAGCGCGACGCAGGTGGAGAGGGCGGTCAGGGCGGCGCGCCCGTGGGGGCGTGCGGTGCGGGGCATCGTCGGTGCTCCTTCGGCCGGTCGGTGGTGTGCGCACGGGGTCACCGGGCGAGGTTCCGGAGGGTCACGGAGCCGCCGGGCGCGAGGCTGATCCTGCGGGTCGTCGCGGCGTACGCCACCGTAGTGGCGCGGCCGTCGACGCTGTGCGGGGGTGGCCTCGACGGGCGTGCCGTCGCGCCGGCGCGGGTCGAGGAGGAAGCCGCCGGGCACGCCGACGCCCCGGACGCGGCCGTCACCGGCCCAGGCCTTCCGGAGGGCGGGCAGCGACCGGACGTGTCCCGGTCGCGACCGGGCGAGCATGTCGATCATGGCGAGCGCGGCCGCCCCTTCCGCGCGCGATCTTGGCGGAGGGAGACGCTTCGGGCGAGGATGCCGGTATGAAGGGTGACCTCTTTTCCAGTGAGCACATGGTGCAGCCGGCCGTAGCGCCGGGCATGACCGTCGAGAACGCCAAGTGCATCCGATACACGGTGAACGGCGAGATGCTCGCCCGGCAGGGCGCGATGATCTCCTATCGCGGCAACCTCCAGTTCGAGCGCAAGGGCCAGGGCGTGGGCGGCATGCTCAAGCGCGCGGTCACCGGGGAGGGGCTGCCCCTGATGGCGGTGCGCGGGCAGGGCGAGGCGTGGTTCGCGCACGAGGCGCAGAACTGCTTCGTCGTCGACGTCGAACCGGGTGACGAGTTCACGGTCAACGGCCGCAACGTCCTGTGTTTCGACGCGACGTTGTCGTACCGCATCGCGACCGTGAAGGGCGCCGGCATCACCGGCGGCGGCCTGTTCAACAGCGTCTTCACCGGGCAGGGCAAGCTGGGCCTGGTGTGCGAGGGCAACCCGCTCGTCATCCCGGTCTCACCGCAGTACCCGGTGTACGTCGACACGGACGCGATCGTCGGCTGGACCGCGGGCCTGCAGACCTCGCTGCACCGCTCCCAGTCCATCGGGTCCATGCTCCGCGGCGGTTCCGGCGAGGCCGTGCAGTTGCTGCTCCAGGGCGAGGGGTACGTCGTCGTCCGGCCGAGCGAGGCGACTCCGCACAAGCCCGGTCAGCACTGAACTCCCCCCGTGTGCTTCCGGTTTCGCTCGACCTGGGTGAGACGCCCACGGTGATCTGCGCCTCAGAGGCAACCCGGTCCGTTCCGCGGACGTCTTGATCGGCAACAGGTGATGCCCTGGCCTTTGGGCCAGGGCACGCTTCCACCCCTCTATACATGCCATGTATACACACTGTGTACACATGGGGTGTGTACGGACTGAAAGGCACCGATGTACGGCAAGGCATTCGCCCCCGAGTACCAGGGCGCTCTCACCACCCTGTCCGTCAACTCCTCACTGACCGACGTCCTGGCCGCCGGCACCGAGCAGTTGAAGGCCGCCGAGCGTGCCGGACAGCCCGGGGAGGTGGCGCGTTCCGGCCTGGCGGTGGCCGAGGCGTACCGCCGGCTGGGCCGGGTCGAGGACGCGGACCGGGCCTGGAAGGCGAGTTACCGCGCGGCCCGGCAGGCCGGCGACCTCGCGGCGATGGCCTGGGCGCTGTGGAGCGGCGGCACGCTGGCCCGGCAGCGCGGCGCGCTCCCGCTGGCCCGAAGGCTGCTCCAACTGGCGGCCGACCTGGGCGAACGCGGCGGGGACGTCGTCGCCCGCGGCTACTCACTGGCAGGCCTGGCGGAGACCGGCCGGATCCAGGGCGACTACGAGGCCGTCGAGCGGCTGCACGAGCAGTTGCTCGCCGAGGCCCGGCGGCGCGGGGAGGCGCGGCACACGGTGTGGGCACTGGAGGGCATCGCGCAGATGCACCGCAACACCGGGCGTTACGACACGGCGTACGCCCTGTTCGAGGAGGCCGCCCAGATCGCCGCTCGCGCCGAGGACCGGCGCGGTCACGCCTGGGCGCTGCGCGGGCTGGCCGATGTGGTCTCGGTCCGTGACGGGGACACCGAGCGGGCCCTTGAGCTGTTGAGCGAGGCGGAGACGACCTGCCGGGCGATGCGGCTGTCCAGTGCGCTGGCCTACAACCACAAGATGCGCGGCAACATCCTGTACCGGGCGGGGCGCTACACGCAGGCGCGCGAGCTGTACGAGCGGGCGCTCGCGGAGTTCCGCGAGATGAGCGAGCCGCGCGGGGAGGCCTTGTCCCGGCTGGGCCTCGCCAAGTCCCTCGCCCGGCTGGGCCGCGACCGCGCCGAGACGGCGGCCGAACTGGCCGACCTCGCCGGCCTGCTGGAGCGGATCGGCCTGCGGCACGCCCGCGAGATGGTGGCCCGGGCTCATGAGGAACTCGGCATACCGGCGGACGCGCGGGCGACGGAGGCGGCACGGTGACAGCGCTGCCGACGACGGTGGAGGGGGCACGCGGGGGCACCACGACGGGCTCGTCCCCGGCCGCGCGGACGCGACCGTCCCCTGGCGCGGGACGAGCGACACGCCTGGACGGGAGACACGATCTCCTGGCCGGTGCCGACGACACGCTCCGGGTTCTCGACCGCTGCCGCGCCCTGACCCGGCCCGCTCTGGAGAAAGCCGTCGGCCGGCTGCACCCCTGGGTCGGTGAGATGGCCGCCTATTCCTTCGGCTGGTGCGAGGTCGGCGGTGCGCCGGCCGCCGCCTCCGGCGGCAAGGGCGTACGGCAGGCGCTCGCGGTGCTCGGGGCGGAGGCGGCCGGTGCGCCGGGGCGGGCCGGGGTGGCGGCGGCCGTCGCGGTGGAGTTGGTGCACACCTTCTCCCTGTTGCACGACGACATCATGGACGGCGATGCGGACCGGCGGCGCCGTCCGGCCGTGTGGAAGGCCTACGGCACGGGGCCCGCGGTGCTCGCCGGCGACGCCTTGTTCGCGCTGGCCGTGGAGACGCTCGCCGCGCAGCCGGGAGGTGGCGGGGCCGTGCGGACGCTGTCCGCGGCGCTGGCCGACCTGGTGCGCGGGCAGGCGGACGATCTCCTGTTCGCGGAACGCCCCTGGACCGGACCGGAGCGGGTACGGCCCGAGGAGTACCGGGCGATGGCGGAGCACAAGACCGGCGCGCTGCTGGGGTGCGCCGCAGCGCTCGGTGCCGTGCTCGGCGGCGCCGGCCCCGAGACGGCCGGCGCGCTCGACCGGGTGGGCCGGCATCTGGGGATCGCGTTCCAGATCGTCGACGACGTCCTGGGGATCTGGGGCGATCCCGCTGTCACCGGCAAGCCGGTCCACGGTGATCTGCGTGAGCGGAAGAAGACCTTCCCGGTGCTGGTGGCGCTCGGTTCCCCGGCGGGTGACCGGATCGCCGCACTCCTGGAATCCGGCGACGCGCCCCGCGCGGCGGCGCTGATCGAGGAGGCGGGCGGGCGCTCGACGGCCATGGCCGAGGCCCGGCGGCACATGACCGTCGTCGAGACAGCCCTTGCCGGAGTGCCACTGGCCGCAGCGCCCGCCGACGAGCTCCGATCGCTGCTCGGCTACCTGCTAAGGCGCGAGGTCTGAACCGAGCCGAACGGCCGCCCTCAACACGACCGGTACAAGGCGCTCGACATGACACGGCCGGTCCACACCAGCCGAACGGCCGCCCTCAGCACGACCGGTACAAGGCGCTCGGCACGACAGGGCCGGTCCACACGCGGGCACGGGCCGGTCCTTCCCTCGGACATCGCGTTGACCTCGCTCCCTTTCACACGTCAGGGTTCGACTCGGCGTGCTCCGCGACCCCGCGCCGGAAGGATGACAGTCATGATCGGCATCTCGGAGATCGAGGCCGCGGCCGGGCGGATCGCCGGGCACGTCGTGCGCACCCCGACCGTGGACAGCCCGGGGCTGTCGACACTGCTCGGCGCCCCGGTCACCGCGAAGCTGGAGCTGCTGCAGCGCACCGGCTCGTTCAAGGCGCGTGGGGCGACGGCGAAGCTGTTGTCGCTGGGCGAGGCGGAACGGGCCGCCGGGGTGGTGGCGGTCAGCGGAGGCAACCACGGGATCGCCCTCGCGGTCATGGCCGCGGCCCTCGATGTGAAGGCCACCGTGGTGATGCCGCGTTCGGCGCCCGCCCGAGCCGTGGAGATCGCGGAGGCGGCCGGCGCGTCCGTGCGGCTGGCCGACGACATGGACGGCGCGTTCGCGCTGATGACGCGGCTCCAGCAGGAGGGCCTGACCCTGGTCCACCCCTTCGACGACCCGGAGGTGATCGCCGGACAGGGCACGGTCGGGCTGGAGTTCGCCGCGGACGCCGGTGAGCTCACCGACGTGCTCGTGAGCATCGGCGGGGGCGGGCTGATCGCCGGGGTCGCCGCGGCGCTGCGGGCGCGCCGGCCCGGGGTGCGGGTGTGGGGCGTGGAGACCGAGGGCGCTCAGGCCATGTCCGAGGCGCTGGCGGCGGGCGGCCCGCTGCCGGTCGCCCTGTCGTCGATCGTCTCCACGCTCAGCGCCCCGTCCGTCTCGCAGCTGACGTACGACCATGTCTCCGCCCTGGTCACCGAGGTGCTCGTGGTCCCGGACCGGGATGCCGTCCAGGGCTCGCTGGACCTGGCCGACCATGCCAAGGTGTGGGCCGAGCCGGCGGCCGGCTGTCTGCTGCCCGCCGCCCGGCAGGTCCTGGAGCGGGTCGGCGAGGGGGCGCGCCTGGGCCTGGTGGTGTGCGGGGGCAACGCGACGACCGGTGATGTGTTCGCCTGGTCGCGCCGCTTCGGTCTGCGCTGAAGCCCCGGCCCCTCTCGGGGAATCCGCCTGGAATTCATCGGAGGGCTCCCCGTACAGAGGTTGCGCACGTCCCGCATTTACCGCCGGTTACCAGCTGGCCGGGCCCGGAATTGTGAATCCCCGGGCGGGGAGCGGAGAATTCTCCGCCCCCGCCGTGCCCAGCGCGGGCGAGGTGAAACCGCACCCGCGCCCCCGAAAGACCGCTTTTCTTCGCACACATGCTCCCATCCCTTGAACAAAAGACAAGAATGACCGCGGAGTTGCGATCGGATTGAACGCAGGCCGCCCCGCTCCCCGTACCTCTGGAAAAGGTGAGAGCCAGGTTTCCAGCGAGGGATGGCCATGGGCAGGGCGCACGTCTCCACACACCAGTTGGTCGCCGGCCGGTACCGGCTGCTCGAGATCATCCAGCGCGAGACCAACCGCATCTGCTGGTACGCCGAGGACACCGGAGCCGGTGAGATCTCCCGCCCGTGTCTGGTGACCCAGGTCGGGCTTCCGGAGGACCCGCGCGCGGCCGAGCGACGGGCTGCCTCCCGTCTGCTGCGCACCTCCGAGAGCATGGCGCTGCTGTGCCCCGGCCGGATCGCCGCGGTCGTCGACGCCGTCGAGGAGGGCGGCGCGCTGTGGACCGTCAACGAGTGGATCGACGGCACCCCCCTCGGTGAACTCCTCTCGGAACAGGGCACGTTCAACTACGTGCGGGCGGCACGGATCGGTCTCGGACTGCTCGACGTGCTGGACGCCGCGCACGCCGAGGGCATCACGCACGGCGAGCTGAGCCCCGGCCAGGTGTTCGTACGCGCCGACCACTCGGTCGTCGTCACCGGCTTCGGCCTGGCCGGCGCGACCCTCGCCCCCCGCCTCACGGCGCCCGCGTACGCCTCCCCGGAGCAGGCCCGCGACCAGCGCATCGGCCCCACGGCCGATCTGTGGGCACTGGGCGCGATCCTCTACACGACGGTCGAGGGACGTCCGCCGTTCCGTGACCGGGGGCGGCCGGAGAACACCCTCAAGGGCGTGGACCGGCTGCCGCTGCGCACGCCGATGCGGGCCGGGCCGCTCACCCAGGTCGTGCAGGGGCTGCTCCGCAAGGACTCACGGGAGCGGCTGACCCGTCCGGTGGTGCGCGAGGCGCTGACCCGCGCGCTCAGAGAGGACCCCGAGGCGGCCTTGTCCTCGGCGCCCGTCCCGCGGCTGCGGGGCGCCTACGCCGCGCTGCGGCCGGGGAGCCCGGCGTGGAGCAGACGGACCGTGGTGGCGGGCACGGCCCTGGCCGTCGTCACCGTCGCGGTCGCCGTGCTCGTCGCCACCCAGGGGCTGCCCGGCACGGACGGCGGCAGTGACACCGCCGGATCGCCGGTCCGGCCGCCGGCCTCCGCCGCCACGCCGGGCGAGGGCACCGGCGGCGACAGCCCCGAACCCTCCGGGGCGCCCAGCCCGCCCCCGTCCTCTTCCCCCAGCCCCACTCCGTCGTCCCCGGCACCCACCCCCACGCCCACGCCGTCCGGTCCGGCCACGGCCCTGCCGGGCGGTTTCCAGCGCTACCGGGCGGCGGAGGGCTTCTCCGTCGCGCTCCCCGAAGGCTGGAAGCGGCTGGACACCGACCGCCAGGGCGAGCTGGCCTACCGGGTCGTCTTCGGCGCCGAGGGTGACGACCGCACGCTGGCCGTCACCTACAGCGCACGCGTCGGCCCGGACCCCGTGGTCGTGTGGCGGGACGACGTCGAGCCGAACCTGAAACGCGCCGACGGCTACGACCGGATCGGAACGATCCGTGCGACGAGGTACCAGGGACGCGAGGCCGCCGACATGGAGTGGACGGCGGACGTCGACGGCACCCGCGTGCACACCTACGGCCGAGGCTTCCTGCTCGGTGAGGGCCGGAGTTTCTCGCTGCGCTGGACGACCCCCGACGCCGACTGGGACGACGCCGCCAACCAGGAGGCACTGCGCACGTTCTTCAAGACCTTCCGGCCCGGCTCAGACTGAGCCGCGCGGGGCGCGCAGGGAGGTGAACCGGCCGCCGTGCAGGGGCTGGGTGCGCCAGTGCGCGGTGAGCGTCCGGTCCGCGAGGGAGCAGGTCAGCGCCAGGCGGTGCGGGGTCTCCAGGAACACCACCTCCACGGCCAGCGTGCCCGGCCCGGTCCAGCCGCCGCTCACCGCGGTCGGCACGCTTTCCTCGGCGACCGTCCAGCCGTCCTCCGCGAGGCGCAGGTCCAGCCGGTCCGGCTGGTCCGGGCGGTCCGCCGCTCCGGTGAGCGTGAGCGTCCAGCCGTCCGTGTCCGGGACGAGCCCGGCCGACCGGACCGGTCCGGTGCCGGCGGAGGGCGTGAAGTGCGTGGCCGCCCACTCCCCGTCCCCCTCCGCAGGTGTGGGCCGGCCCGGCGCGGTCGGCAGCGCGAGCCGGCCGAGGCGCTCCCGCAGCTCCGCGTCGGCGGCCTCACGACCGGTCAGCGGCTCCGGTCCGAAAGCCGGCAGGAGATGCTTCCAGACCAGGTTCAGGTACTCCTGCATCCGCTCGGTCGCCGCGGTCGCCGCGATCACGACGTCGTACTCCGGCAGCACCAGGCAGAACTGGCCGAACGCGCCGTCGCCCCGGTAGCCGTGCCGGGACGTCCAGAACTGGTAGCCGTAACCCTGGTCCCAGTCCTGCCGGTCCGTCGCCCCCATGGCTCCCGCGGTCTGCGTGCGGGGTCGCGAGGCCCGGGCCGCCCATCCCCGCGGCAGCAGCCGCTCACCCGCCCAGAGCCCGTCACTGAGATACAGCTGTCCGAGCCGGGCGACGGCGTCGGTGGTGGCGTGCAGACCGCTGAAGCCGAGTTCGCGGCCGGTGCGGTCCCGCAGCCAGGCCACCTCTCCGATGCCCAGTGGGTCCAGCAGCCGGGACCGCAGATATCGGGTGAGCGGCTGCCCGGTCACCCGCTGGACGATCGCGGCGAGCGTGTAGGTGGCGGGCTGGTTATAGGCGAAGACGGTCCCCGGGTCGCCGTCCGGGGGCAGCAGCAGGAACTGCCGGACGGGCTCGGCGACGCCTCGTCCGAAGGCCTCGTCGACGGTGTCCCGCCGGTGGCCGCTCGCCATCGAGGCCACGTGCCGGACGAGCATGGCCCGGCTGCGCGGGTCGGTGATGTCCGCCTCGAACTCCGGGAAGTACGAGATCACCGGCGCGTCGAAGTCGAGCAGCCCCTCGGCCTCGGCCAGGGCGGCGGCGGTCCCGGTGAAGCTCTTGCTGAGCGAGTACAGCAGATGGGGGCGCTCGGCGGTGTACGGCGCCCACCAGCCGGAGGCGACCAGACGCCCGTGCCGCATGATCATCAGGCTGTGCGGCTCGATCTCGGGGGCGGCTTCGAGGGCGTCGAGGAAGGCCTGGACGCCGGAGGCGTCGACCCCCTGGGCGGCGGGAGGGGACGTCGGCAGGGCGGAAGCACTCATACATGCATCCTGCACCCGTCGGCTGACCTTGATCGAGCCGTTTCCGGGCTCTCTCTCAGGGGACTCGCCGGTTATGGTGCAAATCGGATACACGATGATGACCGAACAGGCCGGCCCCCGAGAGCTCGTCGACCACGTGGTGCGGGCCGAGGAGGCCGGCTTCGACTTCTCGGTGACCTCCGACCACTACTTCCCGTGGCTGCGCTCGCAGGGTCATTCGCCGTACGCGTGGGCCGTGCTCGGCGCCGCCGCCCAGGCCACGTCACGTATCCCGCTGATGACGTATGTGACGTGCCCGACGTTCCGCTATCACCCGGCGGTCGTGGCGCAGAAGGCGGCGACCCTTCAGCTTCTGTCCGAGGGGCGCTTCCGGCTCGGACTGGGCTCGGGCGAGAACCTCAACGAGCACGTGGTGGGCGGCGGCTGGCCGTCCGTCGATGTGCGGCACGAGATGTTCGAGGAGGCCGTGGAGATCATCCGCGCGCTCTTCGAGGGTGGCCACGTCAACCGCCGCGGCACGCACTTCGACGTGGAGTCCGCCCGGCTGTGGGACCTGCCGGACCAGGCGCCGCCCATCGGCATCGCCGTCTCCGGCGAGCGGTCCTGCGAACTCGCGGGCCGGCTGGGCGACCTGGTGATCGCCACGGAGCCCAAGGCCGGGCTGCTGGAGGCGTTCGACCGGCACGGCGGTCAGGGCAAGCCCCGCGTCGGCCAGCTGCCCGTCTGCTACGACCCGGACCGGGACACGGCCGTCAAGCGGGCCCACTCCCAGTTCCGCTGGTTCGGCAGCGGCTGGAAGGTCAACTCGGAACTCCCGCACCCGGACTCCTTCGAGGCGGCGACCCAGTTCGTCACGCAGGACGACGTGGCCGAGTCCATCCCGTGCGGTGACGACCCGGACGCCTTCGTCGAGGCCGTCCGCCCGTACGCCGAGGCCGGGTTCACCGAGATCGCCCTCGTCCAGATCGGCGGTGACACGCAGCCGGCGTATCTGGACTGGTCGGAGAAGACCCTGCTGCCCGCGCTGCGCGACGCGTTCGGCTGACGTACCCGGCCGGGGCCTCCACGACCTGTTCGACCAGTAGAGCCCTCCGCCCCGGGGGGCTCTTCTTCACGGGCGCGCTCATCCGCCGGGCCTCCTCGGTAGTGGGTGGGCACCCGGCCAGGAGAAGGGGCAACAGCAGACGCCGGACGAGCAGTGTCGCACCGTGCCGGGCATCCTCGCGCACCGGGGCCCGGCCGGGACAGCGGTTTTCGGCCGGGCCGCGCGGGGGTGAACGGCGAGGTCAGCGGGTGCCGCTAGGCTTCCGCCCGCACCTCGTGCAGTCCGACCTGCCCCACCCCAGGAGAGTCGTCCGTGACCGTAGCCATCACCCCGCCCGAGACGTCCCCCGCTGCCCCGGAGCCCGTCTGCGACCCGGTCGCGCGGGACGCGCGGGAGTTCGGGGCGTATGCCCGGACCGGAGGGTGGGCCTTCGGTCTGAAGGTGGCGCGCAGCGTGCGCCCCGGCGGTCAGGGCGCGGACGAGACGTCGAAGGTGTCCGCGAAGGAGTTCGCGGAACTCGCCGGCTGCTCCCCGGAGCGGGTCATGCGCTACTACAAGGCATGGGACCGGGCGGCCGACGACGGGATGGTCCCGCACTTCGAGGCGCTGGCACCGGGCCAGGAGGTGGACCTGCCGGACGCGGACGTGTGGCTGAGCTACTACGTCTCCCGCAGCAGCGCGGCCTCCGAACGCGGCACCGCCATCTCGGAGGCCGCCGAGGCCGAGGGCATCCGGCCCACGAAGGCCCTGGAAGTGGCGGAGAACCCCACCGCCCTGCGCGCCGCGATTCTCGCCGACCCCGCCACCGCCCGCGCGGCCCGCCAGGCCCTGCTGGACCGCGTGCGCGAGGACCCCGGCCTCCAGTCGGAGCTGGCCCGTGACGTGGTGCGCACCGATGAGTTGAAGAAGGCCGTCGCCGGCGAGAGCAGGGCCGCCGACCGGATCGGGTACGTGCGCCAGATCGTCGAGTCGGGCCAGATCAAGACGCCCGCCGGGCAGACCGTCGACGCGCCCGCCGACCTGCGCCAGGAGGCCGAGCGGCACCTGTCGCTCCTCGACGAGCTGGACGAGGACGAGGACGCCGGCGAGTGGGCGGCGGAGGCGTACGACACGATGAAGTCCCGCGTCGTCGAGGTCGTGGAGGCCGACCCGGGGCTGCGGGTGCGGGAGCGGCGCACGAAGTTCTACAGCAGCCTGCAGAAGGCGACCAAGGTGTTCGAGGAGCTGACCTTCGACGACGCCGGGGAGTTCTACGAGGACGACATGGTGCAGCGCCTGGAGGAACTCCAGCGGGCCGTCTCCGTATGTATCGAGTCGCTGCGGGGCGCTCGCGGGAATCACCCGGTCGGCTGAGCATTCCGGCCGGATCGGGGGTACTAGAGGGTGTCTACGTCGGTTCTTCCCGGAGGCCTCCTCGTGAACTCGTTCGTCCACAAGACCCTGGTGGTGCAGCTCCAGGCGGGCGACACGGACCGTTTCTCCGTGCTCGCCCACCTGAGCTACGACGCCGCGGACCCGTTCGCCGTCACCGTGGTCTTCAGCCATGACGGCCGCGTTCTCGCCCGGTGGCAACTGGACCGGGAGATGCTCGGGGACGCGCTGCGGCGTCCGGTCGGGGTGGGCGACGTGCGGATGCGTCCGGAGACGCGGGGCATGTGGCGGGAGCTGCGCATGGAGTTCCTCGGCGACGCCCGCCCCGACGGCGGCCGGCACCACGCGGTGGTGTTCGCATGGGCACCGGGTTTCGCGGCCTTCCTGCGCGAGACCTACGACGTGGTCCCGCAGGGCTGCGAGGAGGTCCGTGTCGACGACTTCCTGGCCGACGTCATCGCCGGGAGTTGACGCGGCCGGTACGAGGAGGCGGGGGCTTCGTGCCTGCCGTGCTGGTGCGCGAGCTGCTGGTGCGTCTGCGCTGGGCGGCGGCCTCGCGCCACTTTCTGCGCGCTGGGCGGGGCGACCGCGTCCGTGCTGCGGCTCGGCCGGGCGCACGAACGGCACCTGGCGAAGGCGCGCTCACTTCGACGTGTACCGGTGCCGGGTCCACAGCGGCAGGACGAACCAGCACAGCAGGTACCAGCCGACCACGCCGGCGACCAGGTAGGGCACGAACCCGTCGTGCGTCGCCACGCGCAGGATGAGCAGCAGTGAGGCGGTCGTCGTGGCGAGCAGCAGTACGAGGCCGAGGAGGGTGAGCCGGGAGGCCAGCCGCACCGCCTGGGGCTTGACGCGCCGGCCGGAGACGAGACGGTGCAGGGACACCGGGCCTATGAGGGCTCCGGTCGCGCAGGCGCCCAGCACGACCGTCACGAGGTAGATGGTCTGGTCGGTGCCGGAGAGGTCGTCGTACTTCTCGGTGAACACCACGGTGAGCAGGAAGCCGAACAGGATCTGCACACCCATCTGTGCCACGCGGACCTCCTGGATGAGCTCCACCCACATCCGGTCCGCTCTCTCCTCCTCCGTCTCGTTGCGCCCCCGGCGCATGATCCCGCCCTCTGACGCGTCCGCCACTGTTCCTCCCGGTGTGAGCCGTGAGCCCTCCTCTTTCCCGGGTTCCCCGTAACGACTCCTCTTCCCGGGCTCCGCGACGGTTTGAGCGATCAGGGGACGGTTACACGGACGGCGCGAATGTCGCAGAGTTCTAGGAGGTCGTGGACGCATGTCCGGTACGCAGCTCACCGTGACGCTCAGCGGCGGAGGCGCCGACGACGCGCGGGCGGTCGTCCGCGCCCTGGAAGGCACGTTCGGGGCGCCGGACGAGCGTCCAGCCGACGAGAAGGCGACGGTGCACACGGCGACCTTCGGCGGTGAGGCGCAGGCGGGTCCCGGCGACGGCGACGGTCAGGGGGCCGACCGGCTGTCGGCGCCGGTGACCGTCACCGTGCAGGGCAGCCCGGAGGCCGTGCGGCGGGCGAGCGACACCCTCACCGCCGCATTCACGGCACGCGACGACGGCGCCGCCTCCGGCGACCAGGAGCAGGAGAGGCAGCTGCTCCTGGAGCCGTGAGCCGGGACCGCTTCCTACCAGCGGCCTTCGACCTGGTCCTTGATCCGCCGGTCGTACAGGTCGCGGATCGCCGCCTGTGTCTCGCCGGGCAGTTCCGGGAGACGGGCGGCGGCCGCGTTGGCCCGTGCCTGCTCGGGTGAACGCGCGCCCGGGATCACCGTCGTGACGCCGGGCTGCTCGACGATCCAGCGCAGGGCCAGCTGGGCGGGGGTGTATCTCTCGGGGGCGAGCGCCGCGAACTCGGCGGCCGCCTCCACACCGGTGGCGTAGTCGACGCCGGAGAAGGTCTCGCCCACGTCGAAGGACTCGCCGTGCCGGTTGTAGGTGCGGTGGTCGTTCTCCGGGAAGACGGTGTCCCGGGTGTACTTGCCCGACAGCAGGCCGGAGGCGAGCGGGACCCGGGCGATGATGCCGACGCCCGCCTCACGGGCGGCCGGGAGCACGTGGCGCAGGGGCTTCATGCGGAACGGGTTGAGGATGATCTGCACACTCGCCACGTTCGGCCGCGCGATCGCGGTCAGCGCCTCCTGGCAGGTCTCGACGCTGACGCCGTACGCGGCGACGCGCTCTTCCTCCACCAGGGTGTCGAGGGCGTCGAACACCTCGTCCGTGGAGTAGACGGGCGTCGGCGGGCAGTGCAGTTGCACCAGGTCGATGCGGTCGACGCCGAGGTTGCGCCGGGAGCGGTCGTTCCAGGCGCGGAAGTTGTCGAGCACGTAGTTCCCGGGAATCTGGTCGACCCGGCGGCCCATCTTCGTGGCGACCATGACGTGCAGGTCCGGGCGGCCGCTGAGGAACGCGGCGATGGTCTGCTCGCTGCGGCCGTCGCCGTACACGTCGGCGGTGTCGAAGAAGGTGACCCCGGCCTCTGCCGCCGCCTCCAGTACCGAGAGGGCTTCCTTGTCGTCGACGTCTCCCCAGTCGGCACCCAGCTGCCAGGTGCCGAGACCGACGACGGAAGCGTGCTGACCCGATCTGTCGAATGTGCGCTCGTCCATGGGCGTCAGTCTGTCATCCGCCGGGGCACTGCGCGGAACAGATCGCTCCGGCCTGCCCACCCGGCTCTATTCACTCACACGAGTGAATAGATGCGACAGGGACGCGTCACGTGTCAACCGGCCTCTAGCGTGCTTGCCGTGACCACTGGTTCAGCGAACAACCACCCTTCGGACGCGTCGCCCTGGACCCGCCGGGGGTTTCTCCTCACCGCCGCCGCCCTGGCCGTCGTGCCCGGTCTGCCCGCGGATCCGGCGGTCGCCGCCGCCGAGTTGCCGGACTTCCCCGCCGACGTCGCGCTGTACCACTCGGCCTACCGGAACTGGGTCGGCGAGATCACCGCCGACGGCCTGTGGGCCTGCGCGCCGGACGGCCCGGACCAGGTGGTCGCCGTCGTCAACTGGGCGTGGGGGCACGGTTGGCGGGTACGCGCCCGGGGCGCCTCGCACGGCTGGTCGCCCCTGACGGTCACCGAGGGGACGCCGTCCGGGGCGCCGGTCCTCCTCGTCGACACCGCACCCCATCTCACCGGCCTGGCCCTGGACTCCCCCACCGCCGTGCGCGCGGGCACCGGTGTGACCCTGGAGGCGCTGCTGACCTTCCTGGAGGAGCACGGCCTCGGCGTCACGGCCACCCCCGCTCCCGGCGTACTCACCCTGGGCGGTGCCCTCGCCGTCGACGCGCACGGCACCGCCGTACCCGCGCGCGGCGAGCGGCGGCGGCCCGGGCACACGTACGGCTCACTCAGCAACCTGGTTCTTTCGCTGACGGCGGTCGTGTGGGACCCGCGGGCCGGCGCGTACGTGCTGCGCACGTTCCACCGCGACGAGGCCGACTGTGCCGCGCTGCTGGCCCATCTCGGGCGGTCCCTGGTGACCGAGGTGGTGCTGCGGGTGGGCGCGAACACACACCTCAGGTGCGTGAGCCGTACGGACATCCCGGCCGGGGAACTGTTCGCCGCGCCCGGTTCGGACGACGGGCGGACCTTCGCGAGCTTCCTGGACGAGGCGGGCCGGGTCGAGGCGATCTGGTTCGCCTTCACCGAGCACCCCTGGCTGAAGGTGTGGAGCGTCTCCCCGGTCCGGCCACTGACCTCGCGGAAGGTGACCCGGCCGTACAACTACCCCTTCTCGGACAACATCCCGGAGCCGGTGGCGGCGCTGGTCGGCCGGATGACGTCGGAGTCCGCCTGGTACCTGGCTCCGGTGCTCGGCACGGCACAGTACGAGGCCGCCGCGCTCGGGCTGGTGACCACGCTGTCCGCCGACCTCTGGGGGCCGTCCAAGAACACGCTGCTCTATCTGAAGCCGACCACACTGCGCGTGCACGCCAACGGCTACGCGGTCCTCACCTCGCGGGACCGGGTGCAGCGGGTGGTCTCCGCGTTCGCGGCGTTCTACCGCGAGCGGCTGACGGCCTACTCCGCCCGGGGCAGCTTCCCGGTGAACGGCTCCGTGGAGATCCGGGTGACCGGACTGGACGACCCGGGCGACACGGGGGTGGCCGGGGCCCGTCCGCCGCTGCTGTCGGCCCTCCGGCCGCCCGAGGACCACCCCGAGTGGGACACGGCCGTATGGCTGGACGTCCTGACGCTGCCGGGCACGCCGGACGCGGAGGCGTTCCTGCGCGAGATCGAGCGGTTCCTGCTGCGCGCCTTCGACGGCGGGTTCGCACGCACCCGGGTGGAGTGGTCCAAGGGCTGGGCGTACACGGACGACACGGTGTGGAGCGACGAGGAGGTGCTGGGCGACGTCGTTCCGGCGGCGGTCGGCCACGCCGCGTGGGCGGAGGCGGACGCGGTGCTGGACCGGCTCGACCCACACCGGGTGTACGGCAACGCCTTCCTGGACCGGCTGTTCGACTAGGGCGTGGTGTGCGCCTGCCCGGTCGGGGCGTACCGGTCCACCAGCGGGCGGTGCTCACCCCCCGGCTCGCCGACGCGCGATGCGGTATCTCACGCCGCCCAGCCGAGCAGGCTGCGACGGCCCGTTGGCGTGGTCGGGGCGTACCGGTCCACCAGCATGTCGGGCGGTGCTCGCCTCCCGGTTCGGCGCCGCGCGCGATGCCGGACCTCACACCCGGGCCGAGCAGGATGGCGACGGCCCGTTTGGCGTGCGGGGTGTCGCCCGGCCCGCCGGGCAGGGGTACGAACGGATCCGCGGCAGCGGGTCGGCGCCCCGCGCACACCGGCTGACCGCCATGTGCGGACCGGGTGCGGGCCGAGTTCCTGGCGGGTGAAACAGCGACTCACCCAGGGCTCATGGGCCGCTCCCGGGAAGACAGCGCCCGCGCGTGCACCGTCCGCGCGACCTTCGGACCGAGCCAGCGCTTGAACCGGCGCAGCGGCTCCAGCCGTCCCGCCGCGCGGTCGAGCCGGTAGTACAGCCGGGGTGGGACATGGGGCAGCAGGGGCGAGTGCCGCTGACCGAGCAGGGCGAACATGCGCTCCGGGGGCAGGTCCATGTAGCGCGGCAGGTTCTCGTACCACTGGGCGCTGTAGCGGGCCGCGCTCTGCACGGGCAGGAGGGCCGCCTTGCGCTCCCGCTCGTAGCGGGCGAGGGCCTGCGGAAGATCCGCGTGTTCGCGCAGCGCGGTGGCCAGGGCGATGGCGTCCTCCAGGGCGAGGGTGGTGCCGGCGCCGATGGAGTAGTGGGTGGTGTGGGCGGCGTCGCCGAGCAGGACGAGGTTGCCGTGCCGCCAGGTGTCGTTCGTGAGGGTGCGGAAGGTCTGCCACGGGGTGCCGCCGGGGCGGCCCAGCAGGGGGTGGCCGTCGAGGACACCGGCGAAGAGCCGCTCCAGCAGGGCGCGCCCGTCGGCCTCGCTCGCCCGGTCGAGTCCGAGCCCGGCCCGGGTCTCGGGCGCGCACTCGACGACGCAGGTGCTGCGGTCGGGCCCGTAGCCGTAGCCGTAGAACCAGATCCAGCCGTGGCCGGTCTCCACGAAGGCGAAGGTGAAGGCGTCGAAGACCTTGGTGGTGCCGAGCCAGATGTACGGGTTGCGCCCGGCCGTGAGCCGGGTGCCGAAGTGCGCGGAGCGGTGGGTGCGCAGGGCGCTGCGGACACCGTCGGCGGCCACGACCAGGTCGGCGTCGGAGGGCAGATCTCCGGCGGTGATCTCGCGTTCGTACTCCAGGCGGACACCGAGGTCGCGCGCCCGGCCGGCGAGGATCTCCAGGAGCCGGTGGCGGCCGATGCCGTGGCCCTGGTCGCCGTGGTGCCGGGTCGTCAGGTCCCGGACGTGGGCGACGCCGTCGCTCCAGCGGACGGAATCGGCGTCCAGGACGCGCGCCGACTCGGGATCATGCTCGTGGAGCCGGTCGAGCAGTTCGCGCCAGTACGTCACTCCCCAGCCGTAGGTCGAGCCCTCCGGGTCACGTTCGTGGACGGTGATGTCGTGGGACGGGTCCTGCCGCTTGAGCAGGATCGAGAGATACAGACCGGCGGGCCCGCCGCCGACACAGGCGACCTTCACGCACACCCCTGAGAATGACCGAGAGCTGTCGATTGCCGACGCAGAGTAGCAGCACGCGGGCACCGTCGACCGGACCGCCGAATCGCGCCAGTTTTGCGGCGTGACGTGCACCACGGGTCGTGGAGCGCACCGGCAGGAACATCCGGCGCGGCACTCCCTGTGGGTGGAATTTCCCCTTCCGTCGCGGCGTACGGACCTTCCACGACAAGATCATCTTCGTTCAATCTTGCACGGCGTGAGGGGAATTGCCCTGATCGCAGCCAACCGGCTCGCGTGGATTTCTCCCGGTAGCGGGCCGGCCGGTAGGCATGCGGGGTCATCAGCCGAATCGATACAGGAGGTCCCTGTGCCGGAACTCAGCCGTCGCCGCGCGCTCACCGCGGCGGCCGTCCTCACCGCGAGCGCCGGGGCGTTGTCAGCCGCCGTCCCGGCCTCGGCCGCCGGACACCACGACTCCCCCGGGACCTTCGACGAGGTCTACAAGGGCCGCCGGATACAGGGCCGGCCGGCCGGGCCCGGTCACCACCATCACGGCGCGGGATACGCGGTGTTCGTCGACGGTGTGGAGCTGCACGTGATGCGCAACGCCGACGGCAGCTGGATCAGCGTCGTCAGCCACTACGACCCGGTGGCCACCCCGCGCGCCGCCGCCCGCGCCGCGGTGGACGAGCTGCAGGGCGCGACCCTGCTGCCCTTCCCCGCCAACTGACCCGCTACGCACGGCATCTGGAGCACCCGCACATGGCTGTCCGCAAGAACCAGTCCACCCTGACCGCCGACGAGAAGCGGCGTTTCGTCGCCGCGCTGCTGGAGCTGAAGCGCAGCGGCCGCTACGACGCGTTCGTCACGACGCACAACGCGTTCATCGTCTCCGACACCGACACCGGTGAGCGGACCGGGCACCGCTCGCCGTCCTTCCTGCCCTGGCACCGAAGATTCCTCCTGGAGTTCGAGCGGGCGCTGCAGTCGGTGGACGCGTCGGTGACGCTGCCCTACTGGGACTGGACCGTCGACCGCACCGCGCGCGCCTCGCTGTGGGCGCCCGACTTCCTCGGGGGCACCGGGCGGGAACGGGACGGCCGGGTGACGGACGGGCCGTTCTCCGCGGCGAGCGGGAACTGGCCGATCACCGTGCGGGTCGACGGCCGCACGTTCCTGCGGCGCGCGCTCGGTTCCGGCACGCGCGAGCTGCCGACCCGGGCCGACGTCGAGTCGGTGCTGGCGATGTCCACGTACGACATGGCGCCCTGGAACAGCGGCTCGGACGGCTTCCGCAACCATCTCGAAGGGTGGCGGGGCGTCAATCTGCACAACCGCGTCCATGTCTGGGTCGGCGGGCAGATGGCCACCGGGGTCTCCCCCAACGACCCGGTGTTCTGGCTGCACCACGCCTACATAGACAAGCTGTGGGCCGAGTGGCAGCGCCGGCACCCCGGCTCGGTCTATCTGCCCACCGCGGGCACGCCGAACGTGATCGACCTGAACGAGACGATGCGGCCGTGGCACGACACGAGTCCGGCGGATCTGCTGGACCACACGCCGCACTACACGTTCGACGTCTGATCAGACGGTCGCGCCCGCGCGGCACTCCGGGTGGCCCCAGCCGCTGTCGTTCTTGGCGATGGGCTCGCCGGCCGCGTAGGGGCGGCCGCACTGGCAGCGGCCGGGGAACTTCGCCTTGATCGTGCGCGCGGAGCCCTTCCCCGCCGTCTTGGCGGTGCGGGCCGCGCCGCCGCGCGGGCGGGACCGGGGGGCCTTCGCCGGGGTGTCCGGGGCGGGCGGCGGCTCCGGGGAGCCGAGGCCGCTGCCCGCGGGCTCCTGGACGACGGCGGCCTGGCTGGCCGCACGGTCGGCGAAGTCGTTGAGCCGGTCGCCGTCGACCTGGTGGGCGGGGACATAGCGGAACTCGACCGAGCGGCCCTCCAGGAGTTCGTCGATGCGCACGACGAGGTCCTGGTTGGCGACCGGCTTGCCGGCGGCGGTCTTCCAGCCGTTGCGCTTCCAGCCGGGCAGCCAGGTGGTGACGGCCTTCATCGCGTACTGCGAGTCCATCCGGATCTCCAGCGGCACGTCCGGGTCGGTCGCCGCCAGCAGGCGCTCCAGCGCGGTGAGTTCGGCGACGTTGTTGGTGGCCTTGCCGAGCGGCCCCGCCTCCCATCGCTCCGGTGTCTCGGAAGCGTCGGCGACGACCCAGGCCCAGCCCGCGGGCCCGGGATTTCCCTTCGAAGCCCCGTCACACGCGGCCACAACACGTTCACGCATGCGCTCGATCATGCCATGGCCGCGGGGACCGTCCGGCCGCGAGGTCCGGGCGCCTACCCCACGTCGGTCAGCTTCGGCATCTCTCCCTCGGTGGTCGAGGTGTCGATCACCGAGAAGTTCGCACCCTGTGGGTCGCTGATCGCCGCGAACCGGCCGAACGGCGTGGTCATCGGGCCGAACCGCAGGACGCCGCCGAGCCCGGTCGCCTTCGCCACGGCCTCGTCACAGTCCTCGACGCCGAAGTAGACGTTGATGTACGGCCGCATCTCGGGCGGGAACTCCTCCGTCATCTTCATCCGGCCCAGCACGGTGTGTTCGCCCAGGTCGTAGATCCGGAAGTTCGTCTCGCCGTCCTCCATGTCCCGCTGCCGGTAGGGGAAGAGGGCGGGGAAGAACGCGTCGGACTTCTCCGGCTCGCGGGTGAAGACCTCCGCCCACGTGTAGGCGCCGGGTTCGCCCATCGCCTGGAAGCCCTCGTGGGTGCCCGCCTGCCAGATGCCGAAGACGACACCACCGGGATCGCGGGCCAGGCACATGGTGCCGAAGTCGGCGACCCGCATCGGCTCCATCAGCACCTCGCCGCCGTGCTCACCGATCCGGGCGGCGGTGGCGGCGGCGTCCTGCGACGCGAAGTAGAGGCACCACTGCGACAGGCCTTCCTGTCCGGGCATGGGCGGGACGACGGCGGCGACCGCCTTGCCGTTCGCATAGGCCTCCGTGTAGTTGCCGAAGTCCGCCGACGCCTCGGCGAAGGTCCAGCCCAGCACGTCTCCGTAGAAGCTCTTGGCCCCTTCGAGGTCGCCGAACATCGCGTCGGCCCAGCAGGGGGTTCCCTCAGGTTGCACGGCCATGGTCACGGCCCTCTCCGCATGAGTGGAATCGTCCGCTTCCTCACGCTAGTCACCCGGGGCCCGGCCCGCGCGGCGAGCGGGTGCGCGCCGTCCCCCGACCGGTCCCGGCCATCGCGACCGGTGTACGTCTTCCCCCCGGGGCCCGACTGTGCTTGCCTGAGTGCCGTTTCGCTGGCCGGGGCGGGAGTCGCCGTATGCGCAAGCCGTGGGTCGTGGGAGTTCTGCTGACCGGAGTGCTCCTCGGCGGGTGCGGCGATCCCGCGTCCGCCCCCGAGGAGCCGGCGCCGACCGCACCCGGTGCGTCGGCCCCCACCCATCAGCGCGCCCCCGCCTCCGCCGCCTCCCCCGGCCCCGAACGCAAGCGGGCGCCCACGGTGCTCTACCTCGGGGATTCCCTGGCGATGGAGAGCCAGAAGGTCCTCGGGCAGGAGTTACGCCGGGACCTGAAGGCGCGGTACACGGCCGCCCCGTACTCCGGGACGACCCTGTGCGACTACCTGGAGGGCACGGCCGAGCGGTCCCTGGTACCGGCCGCCGACAAGGCCGCCGCGCTGGTGCGCGGGCTGCGGCCCGACGTCGTGGTCCTGCAGTTCTGGGGGAACTCCTGGGGCTACACGCCGTGCATGGACGGCATCACCTACGACAAGACCCCGGCCCGCTACTTCAGCCGCTACGACGCCGACGCGCGCAGGCTCACCGAACAGATCGCCGCGGCCGGGGGTGGCAAGCGCCCGCGGATCGTCTGGGTGTCCCAGGGGCCGGACCCGATCACGCCCGAGCGGGTCCGGCGCGTCAACGCGCTCTACGAGAAGCGGGCCGCCGCCTCCGGCGACCTCGTGGCGGACGCCGGGAAGGCGGTGAGCCCGGCCACGGACCGCTACACCTGGATGCGGTACCTGCCGTGCACGCCCTACGAGCGTGATCACCCCGGCTTGTGCACCCAGCCCGGCCGCGACCGCACGGCACTGCACCGCGACGACGACTACCTGCACTTCTGCCTGGCCCCCACCACGTCCACGCCGAAGCCCTGTCCGGTCCGTTCCCCCGGCATCCTGCGCATCGCCCGGGAGGTCACCAAAACCGTTCGACAGGTGGCGGGTTGACGGCTCGAATGGGCGTCATGAGCACGGGGCGCATGCATGAGGACGAGTTGGACATCGACGTGACGCTCGTCGGCCGGCTGATCGCCGGACAGTTCCCGCCGTGGGCCGGGCTGCCGCTGCGGCGGCTGGAGTCGTCCGGGACGGAGAACGCCATGTTCCGCCTCGGCGCGGACAAGGTCGTCCGTCTCCCCCGGCACCCGCGCGCCGTGGAGGCGATCACCCACGAACTGCGCTGGCTGCCCCGGCTCGGCCCGGGACTGCCCGCCGCCTCGCCCGAGCCCCTCGGCCGGGGCGAACCCGGCGACGGCTTCCCCTGGCCCTGGTCGGTCTACGCCTGGCTGGAGGGCCGCAACCCGGTGCCCGGCCGGCTCGAGGAGCCCGAACTGCTCGCCGAGGACCTGGCGGCGTACGTCACGGCCCTGCGCCGTATCGACGCGTCCGAGGGCCCCGTGGGCTACCGGGGAGTGCCGTTGGCGACCCGGGACCCCTTCCTGCGTGACGCGCTCGCCCGGCTCACGGGACGGGTCGACACGGCCGCGGTGACCGACGTGTGGGAGGACGCCCTGCGGGCTCCGGAGCACACCGGGCCGCCCGTCTGGGCGCACGGCGACCTGATGGCCGGGAACCTCCTGGTCAGGGGCGGACGGCTGAGCGCGGTGATCGACTTCGGCACGGTGGGGGTCGGTGATCCCGCCGTCGACCTCATCGGCGCCTGGTGCCTGCTGCCCGGCGCGGCCCGCGGTGCGTTCCGCGCGGCCGTGGGCGCCGGTGAGGCCGAATGGGCACGGGCCCGGGGCTGGGCCCTGTCGATCGCCGTCATCGCGCTGCCGTACTACTGGGAGACGAACCCGCCGGTCGCGGAGAACTCCCGGTACGTCATCCGGGAGATCCTGGCCGAGACGCGGTGAGGGCGGGGCGGCATACCCGCAGGGCCCGGCCCCGCCCCTGGCTTCGGCACCTCACTCGCCCGCGTACGCCTTCTCCAGGGCGGCGATGTCGAACTTGCCCATCGCCATGAACGCCCGGGTCACCCGGGCAGCTCTCGCCGGATCCGGGTCGGTGATCATCTCGTCGAGCCGGTCCGGGACGACCTGCCAGGACAGGCCGAACCTGTCCTTGAGCCAGCCGCAGGGGCCGGGCTCGCCACCGTTCTCGGTGAGCCTGGTCCAGTAGTGGTCGATCTCCTCCTGGTCGGCGCAGTGGATCATGAAGGAGGTGGCCTCGGTGAATCTGAACCGGGGGCCGCCGTTGAGCGCGAGGAACGTGTGCCCGTTGGCCGTGAACTCCACGGTCATCACGCTGCCTGCGGCCTGGGGCGCTCCCTCGGGGTAGCGCGCGATCTTGCCGATGCCGGAGTTGTCGAAGATCGAGACGTAGTGATGGGCGGCCTCCTCGGCCTGGCCGTCGAACCAGAGACACGTGGTGAAACCGTCGGTGGTCATGAGTCCTCCCGCACGCCGGAACGCTGTCACCACGGTCGACCGGGCCCCGCCCCGGAACTCATCGCTCGGGGGCGGAAAAATCCAGATGGCCGTTACACCGTTCAGAACTGGCATGGTCGACCGCGGCGCGCACGTCGCGGCGAGGGAGGAGCCGGACCTGCTGGTCGGTGATGTGCGGGCGTTCTTCCGCCGGTTGCGCGAGAAGGGCTGAGCCTCGGGCTCCGCCGGTAGCGGATCTGCCGAGGGCAGAGAAACCGTTCGCGGGCATCGCCCGAGGTCAAGAGTGGAGTCGACGGCACATCCCCGACACGTCCACGGCGCTTGTCGCCACGACGAGGAGAACCGATGACTCCACTCACGACGCTCGCTCCCAGGGCGGAGGAGGGCGACACCCCTCCGACCCGCTTCGACGACCATCTGGCCGCCCAACTGCTCGCGCAGCGCATTGTGCTGCTGGGCACCCAGGTCGACGAGGTCTCCGCGAACCGGGTCTGCTCCCAGTTGCTCATCCTGTCCGCGGAGGACGCGCACACCGACATCAGCCTGTACATCAACAGCCCGGGCGGGGCGGTGCACGCCGGCCTCGCCATCTACGACACGATGCGGCTCATCCCGAACGACGTCTCCACTCTGGCCATGGGTTTCGCGGCCAGCATGGGGCAGTTCCTGCTGAGTGTCGGCGCGCCGGGCAAGCGCTACGCCCTGCCGAACGCGCGGATCATGATGCACCAGCCCTCGGCGGGCATCGGCGGCACGACAGCGGACATCGAGATCCAGGCGGAGAACCTGGAGTTCACCAAGCGGACCATCGAGCGGATCACGGCGGAGCACACCGGCCAGAGCCCGGAGACCATCTCCCTCGACGGTGACCGGGACCGCTGGTTCACGGCCGAGGAGGCCAGGGAGTACGGCATGGTGGACCGGGTCGTGGAGTCCCTCGCGGACGTCCGCCCGGCGGCCACCCGGCGCAGGATGGGGCTCCAGTGATGGGTTCGTACACGATTCCGAACGTCGTCGAGCGCACCCCGCAGGGCGAGCGGTCCTACGACGTCTTCAGCCGGCTGCTGTCCGAGCGGATCATCTTCCTCGGCACCGAGATCGACGACGGCGTCGCCAACGTGGTCATCGCCCAGCTCCTCCACCTGGAGTCGTCCTCCCCGGAGAGCGAGATCGCGATCTACATCAACTCACCGGGTGGCTCGTTCACCTCGCTCATGGCCATCTACGACACCATGACGTTCGTGCAGGCGCCGATCTCCACGTTCTGCGTCGGGCAGGCGGCCTCCACGGCGGCCGTGCTGCTGGCCGGCGGGGACCCGGGGCGGCGGTTCGTACTGGAGCACTCACGGGTCCTGCTCGGCCAGCCGGCCGCCGGAGGGCAGCGCGGCATGGTGTCCGACCTGGCGCTCCACGCCAAGGAGATGGTGCGGATCCGCTCCCAGGTGGAGGAGGTGCTGGCGCGGCACACCCACCACGACGTGACGGCCCTGCGGGCCGACATGGACCGCGACAAGGTGTTCACCGCGCAGGAGGCGGTGGGCTACGGGCTGGCCGACGAGGTGCTCAGCCGGCGCCTCGTGAGGGTCTGAGGCACCGGCCGGGCGGGTGCGCCTCAGGCGGCGAGGCACATCCCGTCGTGCGACGAGGTGGACACCCCGCGGCGGCTGCCGCCGGCGTGGCGTGACGTGACGCGGGTCAGCTCGCCCTGCGCCCTCGTCAGCAGGTCGCCGAGGTTCAGTCCGAGGGCGTGGGCGGCGGCCGCGAGGACCTCCGAGGAGGCCTCCTTGCGGCCGCGCTCCACCTCGGAGAGGTAGGGCATGGAGATCCGTGCCTGGTCGGCGACGTCCTTCAGGGTGCGCTCCTGCGCGAGGCGCTCACGGCGCAGGACGTCACCCACCAGGTCCCGCCACAGCGGCTCCTTGGCGGCGAGGGCCGACGGTGCCTGGCGCGGCACCGCGCCGGCGGGGCGCGCACCGGGTGGGCGCAGCGGGATGACTCGGGCTTCGTTCGGCCGGTGGTTACTCACTGCTCCAGCCTAGGAATCCCGGCCGTCGGCGGAAGGGCCCGGCGTTCCGCCCTGGGTGGAATCACCGCACCACGGACAGGACGTAGGGGTTGATTCCCTCTGATTTCGCCCCGTGAGAAAATCGGAGGGCATGGTGCGGGTCGACCCGGGTACCCGCAACTCGGGAGTACCTATGCAGATGTCCGCCGTGACTCGTGGGAGAGGTAATGGAGACCGCCGTGATCCGGTCGAAGGCGCAGGTCGTCGAAGAGAACACCGAAGCCGGCGCGGGTGACGGAGCACTGCCGGGCGTCGTGGACCCGCGGTCCGTGGCACCGCGGGACGCGAGGGAATTGTCCCGCCAGTTCTTCCAGCGCCTGACGGAACTCGAAGAGGGCACGCACGAATACCAGTACGCGCGCAACACCCTGATCGAGATGAACATGTCGCTCGTGCGTTTCGCGGCCGGACGGTTCCGCGGCCGCGGCGACGACATGGAGGACATCGTCCAGACCGGCATGATCGGCCTGATCAAGGCCATCGACCGGTTCGAGCTCTCGCGTGAGGTGGAGTTCACGTCCTTCGCGCTGCCGTACATCGTCGGGGAGATCAAGCGCTTCTTCCGGGACACGACGTGGGCGGTGCACGTGCCCCGGCGGCTGCAGGAGCTGCGCGTGGAGCTGGCCAAGGCCCGCGAGGAGCTGGCCAGTCGGCTGGACCGCGAGCCGACGGTCGCCGAGCTGGCGACACTGATGAACATCTCCGAGCGCCAGGTGGTGGAGGGGCAGATCGCGGCGAACGGGTACAACTCGTCGTCGCTGGACGCCGCGCTCACCGGCGACGGCCCGGAGGGTGGCGAGGCGGTCCTGGCCGACTTCATCGGAGTGGAGGAGGACGGGCTGCGGCTCGTCGAGGACTTCCACTCGCTCGCCCCGCTCATGGCCGAGCTCAGCGAGCGCGACCGGCAGATCATCCACATGCGGTTCGTGGAGGAGGCCACCCAGGCGGAGATCGGTGAGCGGCTCGGCTGCTCGCAGATGCACGTCTCCCGGCTGATCAAGCGGATCATCACGCGGCTGCGCGAGGGCATGCTGGGCGAGCTGGGCTGCGCCTGAGCCGGAACGGCGCACCAACGGGTGCCGTCCCCCACACGGGAGTGGGGGACGGCACCCGCACATGGGCCACCAGACCAGAAGAGACCGCGACGACATGAGCCGCCCGGGTGAGGTGTTCACCCGGGCGGTCAGGCGTTGGTTTCCTCGGCGAGGGGCAGCACAGCACGCACACGCTTGCCCACCGGCACCCGTTCCACGCTGACCTGCTCCGCGAGCGCGTGGACGATCTCCAGGCCGTGCCGGCCGATGCGCTTCGGGTCGCGGGGGAAGACGCGGGGCAGTGCGGAGCTGCTGTCGTAGACCGACACCGTCACCGTGGTGTCGGTGCCGACGAGCTCCAGGATGTAGGGCCCGTTGCTGTGCCGGTCGGCGTTGGTGACCAGCTCGCTCACCACCAGCAGTACGGCGCCGTCGACACGCTCGTCGATGTGCGCGCACCACTCGGTCCTGAGCTGTTCGAGGAAGAGCGCCGCGAAGGACCGCGCCTCGGCGATACAGCCCTGCTCGCCGGTGTAGTGCGCCGCTCGCCACAGCGGTTCAACGGGCACGTCGAAACCAGTCGGTATCACTGCCCCGTCCAGGTGGTCGATCATTCGTTTCTCTCTGGGAAGCCGGACTGGCCGGACGCTCTGCATCTGTGCTCGTACCCCGAGTCGGGCTTCACACTCCTGACACTTCTCAGCCCGTTCGGTGCCCCGGGCATTGTCCCTCCTGTGCGGGGCACCCGAAAGGAATCAGGTCCGGCCGAGGGCGGCCGGGCCGGATCACCGGAGGTGTGCGGTGGCCTGGTGGACATGGCTGGTCGTGGTGATCGTGGCGCTCGTCGCCCTGGCGGTGGTGACACTCGCCGTGCAAAGCGGCCGGCGCTCGGGGACCGTCATCGCGGTCCGGCGTCGGCCCGGCCGGAAGGGCCTGCGATGAACGAGCTGCTGGCCGCGCGGAGCCTGACGACCCTGCCGGTGGTCACCCTGGGCGGTGACGCCGTCGCGCAGGTCAAGGACACCGTTTTCGACGCCGCCGCCGGCCGTGTCACCGGCTTCACCCTCAGCGGCCGGGGTCTGCTGTCGGGCCCGCTGAAGCAGAGCCTGCCCTGGTCGGCGGTGCACGCGCTGGGTCCCTACGCGGTCATGATCCGCGACACCCTCGCCCTGCAGGACACGTCCGTCGTGGTGGCCCGGCGCGAGGCCCATCAGGGCCGGGTGCTGCACGCGAAGGTGCTGACCGACGAGGGCGCCGAGGTCGGCACGGTGCTCGACGTGATCATCGAGGGCGGGACCAGCGGCCGGGTCGTGGGGTTCCGCATCGCCGCCGGCAAGGCGCTGGTGCAGGGCTCGCGGCGCCGCAGGCACCGGGTGTACGTACCGCGCGGTGAGACGCTCGCCGTCTCCGGTCGTGCCCTGGTCATTCCGGCGGACGCCACCCGCTACGTCGCCGACGACCTGCCGGCCTTCGTCGCCCGGGTCGGCGCCTTCCGGGACGGGCGGGAGGGGACGACCCCGTGATGCTGTTCTCCCGGGCTCGGGGGCTGCCGGTGCTGACGCTGGCCGAGGCGGACGAGGTCGGTGTCCTCAGGTCGCTGACGGTCGACGCCGTGTCCGGTGTGGTCACCCATGTCCGGGTGCGGGGTCGGCATTCCCGCAAGGACACGGTGCTGGCCTGGGGCGCGCTGCACGCCATCGGCCCGGACGCGGTCCTGGTCCGCACGATCGCCGCACCGGCCGAGGTACCCGCGCACCATGAGCTGCCGGGTCTGCGGGTCCTCACCGAGGCGGGTGACGCGCTCGGCACGGTCCAGGACGTCGCGTTCGAACCCGAGACGGGCCGGATCGAGGCGGTCGTCACCACCCACGGCGACCTGCCGGCCGATCGGCTGCTCGGGCTCGGCGAGTACGCCCTGGTGGTCCGCGCCGCTTGGGCGCGCCGCGCGCCGGGTCAGGAGGCCGGGGGCTGTTCCGTCGTGCCGCCACCGGTTCCGCCGCCGGTCTCAGTCCCGGTGTCGCTTTCCGTGTCGGTGTCGGGCGGGGGCTGCTGGGTGTCGGACGGCGGCGGCTCGTCCGTCGTCGGCCCCGAGGTGTCGGTGTCCGAGGTCGGCGGCTCGCTCGTGGGCGGTCGAGACGACGTCGAGTCGGAGGGCGCCGTCGGGGTGGTGACGCTCGCCGACGGGGACGGCTTCTCCGGCTTCTTGGTCTTCTCGTCCTTCTTGCCCGTGTCGCCCTCGTGGCGCTCGAACCACTCGCCGTCCGGCTCGGCCATCACGAAGACGTCGACCGGCTCCGGTGCGGGCGTCACCATGACGACGTTCGACGGGTTGTAGCCCGGCCACGCGTCGCCGGTGGTCTTGGGCGTGCTCTGCTGGGCGACCGGCAGGGACAGCGGGTTGCCGCAGGCGCAGCGCACCCGGGGCACGCCGCGCTCGTCGACGAGGACGGCCGTACCCGCCTGGAGGACGGCCTGGTAGCTGGTGGCGGCGCCGTTCTTGTAACCGTGGTTGGTGACGCGGGTGTCCATGCGCAGGTGCACGGGGGTGAGCGAGCGCAGGTAGGCGGGGACCTCGGAGGACTCGATCCGGGCGACCGAGGCGAAGGCGCGCTGCTTGTCCGGGGCGTCCTCGAAGTAGGTGATCTGCTTCTCCACGTCGCAGCTGGCGACGTTGCGGGTGCCGCCGTACAGGCCCGGCGCGTCGCCCTTCACGCCCTGGACGGCGTTCTGCGGCGCCGACTCGGTGGCTCCCGAGGGCGAGACGGGCGAGGCGGAGCTCTTCTCCTCCGTCGTCGACTCGGTGAACGCGTCCGGGCCGGTGTCGCCCGCCGGCAGGAGGAAGACCTCGCCGCTGGACGTGCTGGTTCCACCGTCGGACACACCGGTGCCGCCGTTGTCGGGGCGGGACAGCACCACGGCGAGGATCACCGCGGCCACCACGGCGGTGGCGATGATCGCGACACGGGGTACGGACCTCCACCACGGTCGGCGGCGCTCCGGCTCCTCGCCGCCCCCGCCGGGCGGCTCCGAGGGCGGGCCGCCGCCCGGGGGCGGCTGGGAGGGACCGGACAGCGGGCCCGAGGGAGGTCCTGTGGGGCGGCCGGACGACGGCGGATCGACGCTCACGAGCTCTTCTTCCCTCGTGGGTTCTCTGCGGCCTTCACACACCCGAGACGGTTCATCCGAGTGTATGACGCTTTTTCCCTTACGAGTTCATTGTGTGCTCCAGCTCTGTACGCCCCGCAAGCCGACGCGGACGGACCTCTCCGGCGGGCGCCCGGCACAGGGCCTGCCTAGCGTGGCAGCGTGACTTCGCGCACCCCCTCCGGCCAGGCACGCACCTCCGGCGAGCGGGCCGTCGCCCGCCACGGCTGGGCGCATGCCCTCGTCACGGTGCTCGCCGGACTTCTCGCCATGGCGGTGGTGGCCGCCCTGGGCCTGTGGGCGGCCGGAGCCGCCGACCTTCCGGACGGTGCCTTCGCCCCCGTCGTCGCAGCCACCATGGTCACCGCCGTCGGCGGCACGGTGAAGGTCACCGGAAGCGCCGGCGACCTCGCCGACACGCAGGCCGGTCTGACGGTCATTCCGTTGTCCGTCACGCTCACCGGTGCGCTGGTGATCGCCTGGGGCTTCCTGCGGCCGCTGCGGCATCGCGCGGTCGCCGGTGCGGCGGAGCTGGCGGGGTGGGCCGGCCGGGTGGCGGTCCTGTGGCTGCTCGCGATGATCGGCCTGACGCTCTCCGCCCGCCACACCTTCGACATCTCCCTGGGGGACGACACGCTCGGAGAACTCGGCGACCTGTTCGGCATCTCACCGAAGATCGGCTTCACCACCGACGTTCCGCTGTCCGTGTTCGTCGCGGTGGTGTGGCTGGCCGGTGTGCTGATCCTGGCCCTGCTGGTGTCACGCGGGGCCCCGCTGCCCGCCGGGCTGCTGCGCTTCCAGACGTCGGTGCGGCCGGCCGCGTACGCGATGATGGCGCTGCTGCTGGCCTGCGTCGTCATCGGTGTGGTCGTCGCCCTGGTCGTCGCCGCGACCAAGGGGCACGTGCGGGAGACGTTCGCGGTGATGCTGCTCGGCCTGCCCAACCTGGTGTGGCTGGCGCTGACGATCGGACTGGGCGCCACCTGGAACGGCAGGGTGGAGGGGCCGTTCGGACTGCCCATGCCGCATGTGCTCGACGAGGTGCTGCGCACCCCGGACGTCTCCGAACTGAATCTGCGCACCCTTTCCGAGCACGACGGCCGGGTGTGGTGGCTGCTGGTCGTCGACGTCGTGCTGCTGCTGGCCGCCGCGTTCGTGATGGCGGCGCGGTCGCCTGCCCGGGTGCGGGCCTGGCAGCACGCCGTGCACATGGCGGCCGCCCTCGTGCTCACGGTCTTCATGATCTGCCTCGTCGGACGCATCTCCGCGCACTACGGCCTGTCCGTGCTCGGCATCGGCGACCTGGGCGGCGGCCTCGGAGGTGAGCTGTTCCTGCGCCCCAAACTGTGGGGCGCGGTGGGCCTGGCCGTCCCGTGGGGGCTGGTGACCGGATACGCCGGGGCGCTGCTGGCGCGCCACGTACGGCGCCGCGGTGAAGTGCGTTCCGACAGCGAGGGCTGACGCCGCGCGCTACGTCCGCCGCACGAACACCGGCTCGGCCCAGCGCGGCGGCGGCTTGGGCGGCTCCTCCCCCGCGCCCGGCATCTGCCGGTCCACGCGCGTGGGCGCGCGGGTGGCCCCGGTCCCACCGCCGACCGTCGCGGCGCGCAGGGCGGCGACGAAGGCGAGACAGGACGGGTACCGGTCGTCGGGGCTCTTGGCGAGGGCCTGGGCGAGGACCCGGTCGACCCCCGGGTCGAGATCGGGCCGGTCCTCGGTCAGCGGCGGAGGCTGGTCGTACTGGTGGGCCCAGAGCAGGGCCATGTCGTCGTCGCGGAGGAAGGGCGGATGGCCGGCCAGGGTCTCGAAGACGACGCAGGCGAACCCGTACACGTCGCAGCGGGCGTCGACCGGCTTGCCGGAGATCTGCTCGGGGGCCACGTAGTCGAGCGTGCCGACGAACTGGCCGACCGTGGTGAAGCCGGTCAGCGACAGCGACTTCTTCGTCAGGCCGAAGTCGGTGAGGTAGACGTGCTCGGGGTGGTCGCTGTCGGTGCCGCGGGACACCAGGATGTTGCCGGGCTTGACGTCCCGGTGGACCAGCCCGTGGTCGTGGGCCGCGTCGAGCGCGGAGGCGAGCTGGGCGGCGACCCGCACGGCGGTGGCGGGCGGCATCGGGCCCTCTCGGTCGAGGACATGCCGCAGGTCGCTGCCGGCGACGTAGCGCATGGCGATGTACAGCACTCCGTCGGTCTCTCCGGCCTCGAACACCGGCACGATGTGCGGGTGGTCGATCGCCGCGGCGGCCCGGGACTCATGGGTGAAGCGGCGGCGGAAGGTGTCGTTGCGGGCGAGTTCCGGGGCGAGCAGTTTCAGGGCGACGGTGCGTTCCAGGCGCAGGTCGCGGGCGCGGTAGACGACGGCCATGCCGCCGCGCCCGATCTCCTCCTCGATCCGGTACCCGGCGATCTGCTGCCCGATCAGCTCGGAGGGCCGCCCCGAGAACAGGCTCGTCTCGCGGTTCAACGGTCCTCCCCCTCGGGCGACACGACCCGGGTGGGCGCACGCCCCACCACCCGCGTGGGCGGTGCCTCAGCCGTCCGCCCCGTCTCCTCGTCGCCCTCGTCGCCCTGCGGTGACACAAGGCGCGTCGGCTCGGCGCCCTCAGGGGCCACGACCCGCGTCGGCTCGGGAGCACCCCTGGGTTCGGGTGTCTCCGGAGCCACCACCCGGGTCGGCGGCGAAGCCTCGGGGGGCGCGATCCCGGTCGGCTCGGGCGCCTCGGGCGGCACCACCCGCGTCGGGCCGGTGGGGGCGCTGCGGTCGGGTGCCGGTACGTCGGCCGGAGGGGACGTCGCGGCGCGGGGCGTCTGCCCGGGGCCCTCGGACGGCACCACCCGCGTGGGGGGATGCACGGGCGCCACGGCGGGGCGGGGCTCCGGTGCGTCTCCGGGTGTCCGGTCCGTGGCGTACGTGGTCATCCGGGTGCCGTCGGCGTACACCCAGTGCCCGTGGGCGGAGTCGTAGAGCCACACGGACTCGCCGTCGACGACGACGCCGATCCGCGTGCCCCGGGTGCGGGCGCGGAAGGACTCCCGGTCGAGACCGCCCGCGAGGTCCTCGACCGCGGAGCGGTAGCGCGCCAGGGCTTCCTGTGCCCGGCCCAGCAGCGGCCGCGGATCGGCGGCGTGGGTGAGCGGCCCGTCGGCCGCCGGGGGGTCCTGCGGTACGGCGACCAGGCGGCGGCCGTCCACCCAGGCCGACCAGCCGTTGAAGCACAGGACGTGCCCCCAGTCGCCCCGCCGCTCCAGGAGCTGCACCGGCAGCAGGGGGTCGAGGTCGACGGTGGGCCGGGACGGGTCGGGGGCCTCCCAGGCGGGCATCCCGTGCTGCGGGACGACGTGCGTGGGCCGAAAGCCGGGGGTCGTCATCGGCGCTCCCTACTTCCGCATGACGGCCGGTTCGTGCCGGCGCAGCATGCGGGACACGAGGAACCCGAAGAGCACCGACAGCACGACCAGCATCCCCACGTCCAGCAGCCAGGTGCCCGCCGAGTGCTCGAAGAGCGGGTCCTTGGTCAGGTCGTCGGGCACGATCCGGGCCAGCCCCACGGTCCCGGCCATCGCCGCCAGCGCCCAGCGCGCCGGAACCAGCCAGCTCAGCTGCTCCAGTCCGGGGGTGTCGGCCAGCTTCAGCAGGGCTCCGCAGAAGACGACCTGGACGATGGCGACGAGCACCAGCAGCGGCATCGTCACCTCTTCCTTGCGCACCAGGGAGGAGATGAGCAGGCCGAGCATCATCGCCGTGAACGCCAGCAGGGCGACGGCGACCGTGATCTCCGCCAGGGGCGGCATCAGTACGCCTTCGCCGCCCGGCGCGTTGAGGTCCACACCGAGCAGGGCGACCAGGGTCAGCACCACCGCCTGGAGCACGGTGATGACACCCAGGACGATGACCTTGGACATCAGGTACGCCGATCTGGACAGGCCCACCGCCCGTTCCCGCTGGTAGATCACGCGTTCCTTGACGAGTTCGCGCACGGCGTTGGCCGCCCCGGTGAGCACCGCGCCGACGCACAGGATGAGCAGCGCGTTCATCGCCGTGTCCAGCGTCAGCTTGCCGCCCGCCAGGGCCCGGGCCATCGCGCCCATCACGAACGGCAGGGCGATCATGATGATCAGGAAGGTGCGGTCGGCGCTCAGCGCGGCCGCGTACCGGCGCACCAGTGTGCCGAGTTGGGCACCGCGGCTGCGCGGCCGGGGCGGGGCGGTGATGACGACGGGCCCGGAGCGGGGCTGCCGAGGCTGCGCGGAGGCGTCTGCGACGTACCGGCCGTGGAAGGGCGAGGCGAGGTAGTCCCCCACCCAGTCCCGGTCCGTGTCGCGTTCGAAGGCCTCGAAGGCCTCCGGCCACTCCTCGAAGCCGAAGAACGACAGGGCGTCCCCGGGCGGCCCGTAGTAGGCGGTCTTTCCACCGGGCGCCAGTACGAGGAGCCGGTCGCACACGTCCAGGCTGAGCACGCTGTGGGTGACGACGATGACGGTCCGGCCGTCGTCGGCGAGGCCGCGCAGCATATGCATCACGGAGCGGTCCATGCCGGGGTCGAGGCCGGAGGTCGGCTCGTCGAGGAACAGCAGCGACGGCTTCGTCAGCAGTTCCAGGGCCACACTGACCCGCTTGCGCTGGCCCCCGGAGAGGCTGTGCACGTGCTGGTCGGCGCGCTGTTCCAGGCCCAGTTCGCGGATGACCTCGTCGACCCGGGCGCGCCGCTCGGCCTTGGCGGTGTCCTGTGGGAAGCGCAGTTCGGCGGCGTAGGAGAGGGCTTTGCGGACGGTCAGCTGCGCGTGCAGGATGTCGTCCTGCGGCACCAGGCCGATGCGCTGGCGCAGCTCGGCGTAGTCGCGGTAGAGGTCGCGGCCGTCGTAGAGGACGGTGCCGTGACCGGCGGGGCGCTGACCGGTGAGGGCGTTGAGGAGGGTGGACTTGCCGGCGCCGCTCGGGCCGACGACGGCGAGCAGGCACTTCTCCCCCACCGGGAACGACACGTGGTCGAGGAGCGTCTTGCGGCCGCGGTCGACGGTGACGGTGAGGTCCTGCACGTCGAGGGAGACCTCGCCGGTGTCGACGTACTCCTGGAGTTGGTCGCCGACGAGGCAGAACGCCGAGTGGCCGATGCCGACGATGTCGCCCGGGCCGACCGGCGCCGTGGTGACGGGGCTGCCGTTGAGGTACGTGCCGTTGTGGCTGCCCAGGTCGGTGATCTCGTAGGTTCCGTCGGCCAGGGCGCGCAGTTCGGCGTGCCGGCGCGAGACCACGAGGTCGTCGATGACCAGGTCGTTGTCGGTGGCGCGGCCGATGCGGACGGTGCGGGAGGGCAGCGGCCGTACGGTCGTGGGCTGCCGGTAGGTGCCGGTGTGGGCCGGCAGGGAGACGGCGGAGGGGCGTTCCGGAGCGGGTGCGGGGCGGCCCATGAGGGTCACGCGCGGCCCGTCGGCCGGATTGCCGAAGCGGATGACACTGCCGGGTCCGACGTGCCGCTCGTGGATGCGCCGGCCGTCCGCGTAGGTGCCGTTGGTGCTGTTCTCGTCCTCGATGGTCCAGTGACCGTCCTCGGGCCGCAGCACCGCGTGATGCCAGGAGACCCGGTCGTCGTCGATGACGATGTCGCTCAGCGGATCGCGCCCCACGTGGTAGTCGTGGCCCGGGATCATCACGGTGGTGCCCGTCTCCGTCTCCAGGACGAGCTCTGGTGCTACCGAGGGTTGCGCCATGGCCAAGATTCTACCGATGTGCCCTGCTGTGCGCCTGGGCGAGCGGGGCCTGCGGTGGGTCAGCCGACGGAGGTGCCGACGAAGGCGGCGGTGCGCTGCATCCGCAGGGCGTCCACGGACTCGGCGAGCAGTTCGTACTCCGTGGTGTCGTCGCTGGTGGCGATCCGCACCAGCCGTCCGGCCGCCAACTCCTCGGCGATCCGCTCCTGCTGGGCGGGATCGGCACACCAGGCGCGCAGCAGCATGGGCACGTCGGGCACAGTGGGGGCGACCGGCACGAGCGCGCCCGGCGGTAAGTGCTCGGCGTCGGGCCGGGGGTCGAGGCGCTGGGCGATCCAGGAGGCGCGGTCGCGCAGCCACCACAGGGCGAGGGCGAGGGTGGGCGCCCGGTAGGTACCGAGGGGCACTCCGATACGGCGGCCGTCGCAGACTCCGTACGCCGTGACGTGGCACAGAAACTCGTCGTGCACGTGACCCTCCCCCGTTGCCCTGCCCGTCCGCCGGTCCGGCCTCGCTTCTTCTGCGGCTCGCGTGCTGTGCGTGAGGGCGCCGTCGCGCGAAGTGAAAACGCTCTCGCTGGTCAGTATGTTCACTACTGAATCACTGTCACCATGACTTTCCGGCCACTCTCCTGGCATATTCACCCCCCGAGTTGGCCGAAATCCGGCGAGCGGTCGCCAGGGCCCATGACTCCGCAGGTAATCGACGCTCCCGGCACGTGCGGGCAAGGTGGTCGCACCGGGTCGCCGAGAACGGAAATCCGGGTCCTGACCAGCAGCTGCGACCTCCTGGAGGCTGATCGCCATGCCCGCGACCGCCCACCGCCACGAGGACGCCGTGGCCCGCTGTTTCGAGGCATGGAACGCCGAGGACCCGGTGACGCGCGCCACGTCGCCGCCGCCTGGGCCGGGGACGGCACCTACACCGACCCTGCGGCCGACGTCAGCGGTCATGACGGCATCGCCGCGGTGATCGCGGCGGTCCAGGAGCGGTTCCCGGGGTTCGAGTTCCCGCTCACCGGGGATGTCGACGGGCATCACGACACCGCCCGCTTCTTCTGGGAGCTGGTGAGCGTGGCCCACGGCTCGGCGCCGGTCGCCGGGTCGGATGTGATCACCCTGGACGGGCAGGGCCGGATCCGGGCCGTGCTCGGCTTCCTGGACCGGGTCCCCGCCGGGGCGTGAGGCCGGCGTCCGCGAGGAGTTCCCCGGTGTCCGGCGGTCTGCAGGGGAAAGAGACCGCCGAGCACCGGAGGACGTCATGGCCACCACGGGAGAACCGGACGCGGACTTCACCGCCGTTCTGCGCGAAAGCCCTGCCGTGGGGGGCTGGACCTGTCTGGTCCGGCCCCGGTCCGTCGCGTTCTTCGGCACCCGCGGTCTGGTCAAGGTGCGCGGGACGATCGACGGTCACCCGTCCCGCAGCTCCTTCATGGCGCTGGGGGACGGCACGCACAAGCTGCCCGTGAAGGCGGAGGTGCGCAAGGCCATCGGCAAGGGGGAGGGCGACACGGTGACCGTGCGCCTCCGGGAGCGGATCGGCTCCCAGCCGCGAGCCGCGCGCCCCGGGAGGCGTCCGTCCCCGGGGCCGGCGGACCCGCTACTGCTTGACGATGGCGTCGATCCGGGCCAGCTCGTCCCCGTCGAAGTCCAGGTTGCGGATGGCCCCGACGCTGTCTTCGATCTGCCGCGCGCTGCTCGCGCCGACCAGCGCGGAGGTGACCCGGCCGCCGCGCAGCACCCAGGCCAGGGCCATCTGGGCCAGGGTCTGGCCGCGGGACTTCGCGATGTCGTTCAGATCGCGCAACCGGCCCACCAGGTCCTCGGTGAGCGCGTCGGAGTTCAGGAAGGGGCTGTCGCTCGCCGCCCGGGAGTCCTCGGGGATGCCGTCGAGGTAGCGGGCGGAGAGCATGCCCTGCTCCAGCGGGGAGAACACGATGGAGCCGACCTGGAGCTCGTCGAGGGCGTCGAGCAGCCCCTCGTCCTCGGGGCGGCGGTCCAGCATCGAGTAACGCGGCTGGTGGATGAGCAGCGGGGTGCCCAGCTCGCCCAGGATGCGGGCGGCCTCACGGGTCTGCTCCGCGGAGTAGTTGGAGACGCCGACGTACAGCGCCTTGCCCTGCTGCACCGCGGAGTGCAGGGCCCCCATCGTCTCCTCGAGCGGGGTGTCCGGGTCGGGGCGGTGCGAGTAGAAGATGTCGACGTAGTCCAGTCCCATCCGCTTCAGGCTCTGGTCCAGCGAGGACAGCACGTACTTGCGCGAGCCCCACTCGCCGTACGGGCCGGGCCACATCAGGTAGCCGGCCTTGGTGGAGATCACCAGCTCGTCGCGGTACGGCGCGAAGTCCGTCCGCAGGAACTCGCCCAGCGCGGACTCGGCGGCGCCGGGCGGCGGGCCGTAGTTGTTGGCGAGGTCGAAGTGGGTGACGCCGAGGTCGAAGGCGCGGCGCAGGATGGCGCGCTGCGTCTCGACGGGCCGGTCCGGGCCGAAGTTGTGCCACAGGCCGAGCGAGAGCGCCGGGAGCTTCAGACCGCTGCGTCCGGTGCGCCGGTAGGGCATGTCCGCGTAGCGGTCGGGGTGTGCGGTGTACAACGCGACTCCAGAGGGGTTGGCGCGGTCGGAAGAAAACCGGTGTCCACTCTGGCGTGACCTGCGCCCATGCGTCCAACAGAAGAATCCGATGGAATTCAGCGGCTACGCTTCTCAGTCATGGAACTGCGCCACCTGCAGCACTTCGTCGCGGTCGCCGAGGACCAGCACTTCACCCGGGCGGCGGAACGTCTCCTGGTGTCCCAGTCGGGCCTTTCGGCCTCCATCCGGGCGCTGGAGCGGGAACTGCAGACACCGCTGTTCGTGCGGACGACCCGCAGGGTGACGCTGACCCCCGCCGGGCGGGCGCTGCTCGGCGAGGCGGAGCGGATCCTCGCGCAGGTCCGCTCGGCCCACGAGGCGGTGGCGGCGGTGCAGGGCGTGCTGCGCGGGATGCTCGCGCTCGGGTCCGAGCAGTGCATCGCCGGGGTGCACGTGGCGGGGCTGCTGGCGGCGTTCCGGCGGCGCCACCCGGACGTGGAGATCTGTCTGCGGCAGGCGGGCTCGTGGGCTCTCGCGGAGGAGGTCGCGGCCGGACGTCTGGACATGGCGTTCGCCGTGCGCACCGCCCGGGAGGACACCGACCAGCTACGGGCCGTACCGCTCACGAGCGAGCCGATGACCGTGCTGTGCCATCCCAGCCACCGGCTCGCCGCGGCCGGGGTGGCGGTGACACCGGAGGATCTCGGCGGTGAGGTCTTCGTCGACTTCCACCCCGACTGGGGGCCCCGGCGCACCACCGACGCGGCCTTCGCCGCGGCGGGCGTCCGCCGCAGCGTCGCCCTGGAGGTCAACGACGTGCACAGCCTCCTCGACCTCGTGGACGAGGACCTGGGCATCGCCGTGGTGCCACGCCACTTCCGGCACAAGCGCGCCTCGCTGACCGCCCTGCCCGTCAAGGGCACCGGGGACGCCGTCTACGAGACGGTCGCCCTGCTGCCGCCCGAGCAGGCGACCAGTCCGGCGGCCCGGGCGCTGATGGCCCTGCTGGAGACGGAGGGCCTGGCACCACCCCAGGAGGGTGTCCACCCCTCCTGACCACGGAAGCCGGGCATCCCGACGCGTGATCCTCGGTGATGCGCGATGGTGGAGCTATGCATGCGAAGGACATCCTCATCGACGGCTACAACCGCATCCGCGAAGAAGTCCACGCCACCGTCGAGGGGCTCGGGCCCGAGGAGCTGAGCGCCCGGCCCGCCCCCGACGCCAACTCCATCGCCTGGCTGGTCTGGCACCTCACCCGCGTCCAGGACGACCACCTGTCCGACGCCTTCGGCCACGACCAGGTGTGGCTGTCCCAGGACTGGGAGAAGCGCTTCGGCCTCGACCTGCCCCGGCGTGACACGGGCTACGGCCACAGCCCCGCCAAGGTCGCCAGGGTCCGGGTCGACTCGGGCGAGCTGCTGACCGGCTACTACGACGCCGTGCACGAGCAGAGCATGGACGCCCTGCGGGGCCTGGCCGCCAAGGACCTGGAGCGTGTGGTCGACGAGCGCTGGGACCCGCCGGTCACCCTGGGCGTCCGGCTGGTCAGCGTCCTGTCCGACGACCTCCAGCACGTCGGACAGGCCGCCTACCTCCGCGGGCTGCTTCAGAGCGCGGCGGCGTAGCCGGGCAGGACCACGTCCCGGATGAGTGCGTTCCGCTCGTCGAACGGGAGGAACGCGCTCTTCAGCGCGTTGACGGTGACCGTGCGCAGATCCGCGACGCTCCAGCCCGCCTCCTCGACCAGCAGCGTCATCTCGCGGGTCATCGTGGTGCCCGAGACCAGCCGGTTGTCGGTGTTGAGGGTGACGCGGAAGCCGAGGTCCTTCAGCGCGGTGATCGGGTGTTCGGCGATCGACGTGGCGGCACCCGTCTGGAGGTTGGACGTCGGGCACATCTCCAGTGCGATGCGCCGGTCGCGCACCCAGCTCGCGAGCCGGCCGAGCTTGCCCGCCGCGAGGTCGGGGATGTCGTCGGTGATCCGCACTCCGTGTCCGATGCGCTGGGCGCCGCACACCTGGAGGGCCTGGTGGATGCTGGGCAGGCCGTGCGCCTCCCCGGCGTGGATGGTGAACGGCACGTTCTCGCGGCGCAGGTGCTCGAAGGCGGCGAGGTGGTCGGCGGGCGGGAAGCCGTCCTCGGCGCCGGCGATGTCGAAGCCGACGACACCGGCGTCCCGGAACGCCACGGCCAGGTCGGCGGCCTCTCGCACCCGGTCGAACATCCGCATCCCGCACAGCAGGGTGCCGACCCGCACCGGAGTGCCGGCGGAAGCCGCCTTGACCATGCCCGCCGCGAGGCCCTCCTGGACGGTCTCCACGACCTCGGCCATGGTCAGCTCGCCGTTGGTGTTCAGCTCGGGGGCGTAGCGCACCTCGCCGTACACCACGCCGTCGGCGGCCAGGTCGAGCACGTACTCCTCGGCGGTGCGCAGCAGGCCCTCGCGGGTCTGCATCACGGCGAGGGTGTGCTCGAAGGTGGCTATGTAGCGCACCAGGTCACCGGAGTTGGCGGCCTCGTAGTACCAGGCGGCGAGCTCGTCCGGGTCGGTGGTGGGCAGGGTGTGGCCGACCGCTTCCGCCAGCTCCACCACGGTGGCGGGGCGCAGGCCGCCGTCGAGGTGGTCGTGCAGCACGGCCTTGGGCAGGCGGCGGATCAGGTCGGCGTCTACGCGCGTAGCAGTCATGGCGGGGTCTTTCCTCGGGCGGGTGGTTCGAACCGGCGGAAGGTCGGCCGGCGGGTGCGGCGGAAGGTCAGCCGGCGGGCTGGAGCAGGTCCCAGCGGTTGCCGTACAGGTCCTGGAAGACGGCGACGCTGCCGTACGGCTCGTGCCGCGGCTCCTCCAGGAAGGTCACGCCGGCGGCGGTCATCCGGGCGTGGTCGCGGGCGAAGTCGTCGGTGTACAGGAAGAACCCGACCCGCCCGCCGGTCTGGTCGCCGACCCGGGCGGCCTGGCCGTCCCCCTTGGCACGGGCCAGCAGCAGTCCGGTGCCGGCTCCCGGCGTACCGGGTTCGACGACGACCCAGCGGGATCCGTCGGGCCGGGGCGCGTCCTCGGCGAGCCGGAATCCAAGGGCGCCGGTGTAGAAGCGGATCGCCTCGTCGTAGTCGTCGACGACGAGGGTGACCAGGGCGATACGTCTCATCGGGGCCTCTCGGAGCGGGTGGGGTTGACCGGAGAGGTTATACGTAAAACCCCACCGATGCCAACCGCCTGCCGGCAGTCGGCCCGAGGTCTGTACATCGCAGGATGTTCACCCTCACGGTGACTGCCTCGGCGTGCGCCGCGACGGCGGCATCGCCTCCATCGCGTTCACCCTGCGAGGCGCTCGGACCGGCCCGAGCGTGGGATGCGGACGGTGGGCATGAGGGCCTGAGCGTGGTCGCGAGTCCTGCGAACAGCGTCTGCTACTGCTACTGCACCGCAGGTCCTAGGACCGGAGCCGGAGGCGCCACGCCCCTCCTCGCCGCTAGCGTCACCTCCATGAAGATCACTGAGCCACCCCGCACCCCGGAGCAGCGCAAGGCCGACCTGCTGGGCCGCCTGGAGCGGGAGATCGACATCTGGGTCGCGACGGCGGACGCCGAAGGGATGCCGTGTCTGGTGCCGCTGTGGTTCGTCTGGCACGACGAGGCGGTGTGGCTGTGCACCCGGCTGACCAACCCCACCGGCCGCAATCTACGGGAGGGCGGGCGGGCCCGGCTGGCCTTCGGGGACACCCGGGACGTCGCGCTCGTCGACGGTGAGGTGCGGACCTACCCGATGCGGGAGGTGCCGTCGGCGGCGGCCGAGGCGTTCCGTGGGAAGACCGGCTGGGATCCGCGCGAGGACCACGCGTCGTACGCGTTCTTCCGGGTGCGGCCGCGCGCGGTGCAGGCGTGGTGCGAGCAGCACGAGCTGCCGCGCAGGCATCTCATGCGGGACGGTGTGTGGGCCGTGTAGAGGTCGTTCCAGCGTCCTTGCGGTGCTGTCCGCCGAGCCGACCCAGTTCCTCGTCGGTGAGACGGATCGCGCCCGCGGCCACGTTCTCCACGAGGTGTTCGGGGTTGCCGGTACCGGGTATGGCGAGGACGTGGGGGCCCTGGTGCAGGGTCCAGGCGAGGCGGATCTGGGCGGGGCTCGCGCCATGGGCCCGGGCCACGGCGCGGACGTCCTCGTCGTGGGCGGTGGTGGCGCCGTGCTCGGCGGCTTCGCCGGCGACGGCGTAGAACGGCACGAAGGCGATGCCCTGTTCGCCGCAACCGCGGAGGAGTTCGTCGCTGTCGGGGTCGGGGCGGTCGAGGGCGTACCGGTTCTGGACGCAGACCACGGGGGCGATGGCCTGTGCCTCGGCGAGATGCCGCGGGGTGACGTTGGAGATGCCGAGGTGGCGGATCAGGCCCGCCCGGCGCAGCTCGGCGAGGGCGCCGAAGTGCTCGGCGATGGAGTCGTACGCGGGCATCCGGCGCAGGTTGACCACGTCCAGGTGGTCGCGGCCGAGCTGGCGCAGGTTCTCCTCCACGTGGCCGCGCAGGTCCTCGGGGCGGGCCGAGGCGCCCCACTCCCCGTCGTAGGCCCGGTACGGGCCCACCTTGGTGACGATGACCAGGTCGTCGGGGTAGGGCGCGAGCGCGCTGTTGATGAGTTCGTTGGCGGAGCGCAGCGACGAGAAGTAGAAGGCCGCCGTGTCGATGTGGTTCACGCCGAGGTCGATCGCCTTGCGCAGGATGGCGATCGACCGGTCGCGATCGCTCGGTGTGCCGTGGTGGAAGGCGGCGCTGCCCGTCAGCCGCATCGCGCCGAAGCCGAGGCGATGGACGGGCATGCCGCCGAGTTCCCAGGTGCCCGCGGCGGCCGCGTTGATCGTTGGTGAGCTCATCGGCGGAGTCTCACACACGACGCGCGGGCGGGCGAAGCCGGTTCACGGGTACGTGTACGTGTTGAGGGTGGTGACGGCGGAGGCCGGGTTGCCGCGGTCGTAGTGGTCCACGGCGAGGAAGTTGGGCTTCTTGCGGGCGGCCGGCTGGCAGAACCTCTGGGCGCGGTCGGCGAGTTTGGTGTTGTCCGTGCCGGCCGTGCCGGTGAGCGGGACGTCACGGAAGTGGTTCATGACGAACAGCGGGCGGAAGCCGGGTTCGGTCCGGGTCAGCGGGATGTTGGTGTCGGCGCCGTACCAGCGGCTGTAGCAGGACCAGTCGGAGGTGCCGACGCCCGAGCCCATCGACCAGTGATTCTCGACGGTCCACTCGCGCTGGTACATGACGCCGAAGCTGTCCCGGGTCAGACCCGCGGCCTGGTCGGCGGAGCGGCTGTGGTCGGTGAAGATCAGCAGCCGGTCGCCCGCGGCGGTCAGGTCCGCCATCGTCGGCCAGCCGCTGTGCCGTACGCCGGTGAGGTCGGGCCGGTAGAGCACGTCCGCCAGGCCCTTGACGCGGGCGAGTTCGGCGCGCAGGACGGCCGGGTCGACGTAGTCCTCCAGGAAGACGGTGACGAACTGGTCGGGGTGGGCCTTCAGGAAGTCGACCATGCGCTGGAGGTCGACCCACAGGGCGACGGGCCTGCTGACCAGGGTGCAGCTGTTGTGGCAGAGGATCGCGCCGTCGGGTGTCTGGTGGATGTCCAGCATGAACCCGCGCACCCCGTCGGCGAGTTGGCGTTCGATGCCACGGGTCTGGTTGGGCACGAGGTTGACGAAGGGCGGGGCGAAGCCGCCGTCGACGCCGTTGGCGTACGCGTTGTGCGTGGTGAGGAAGGTGACCTGGTCCAGGGTGCGCCGGTCCTGCGGCGGCATCGGGCCGGTGGCCGGTGTGACCGGGGTGAGGTACCAGGCGGCGAGGTCGCCGGATCCGCCGAGGGTGAGCCGGGCGGGGTAGGTGGCGCCGGACGGCTTGGGCGCCACGGTGAGGTGACGCGAGGTTCCCGGGGCCTTGAGCGTGTAGCGGTCGGCGCCGAGAGGGCTGATCTCCCACCCGGCGTCGGTGCCGGCGCAGGCGACGGTCGCGGCCTGGTCGCCGTCGCGGCCGAGGCAGGTGCCGGGCGTGTCGGTGCTCTCCAGCAGGTAGGTGGAGCCGTTCGGCTTCAGCTGCCACTGCTGGCGGTCCTCGTTGCCCCGGGGTCTGTGCTGCTCGACCGCTCCGCCGGTGTCGGCCGCGTTGAGCCCGGTCATGACGCTCTGGACGTAGTACACGCCCGGAGCCGGGACGGCGGCGGCAGCGGGCTGGGGGGCCACGACCGCGGCGGCCAGTGCCGCGGCCGTGGCGAGCAGGGCGTGGGGGGTGCGCAGGCGCATGAGGGATGCCCTTCGGTCAGTCAGGTTCATGACATCCCGCATGACACCACGCCGTGGGGCCCGGCGTCAGCAGTACAGGTTGCCGCCGGGTGACGTTCCGAGGATCTGCGTGAATCGCTGGTAGTTGTTCACCCGGCTCTGCACCTGCGCCGGGTTCTTGCCGTCGCACTCCATGAAGCCGTTGATGCTGCGGATCGTCTGGCCGAACCCGGCGCCGTTCACCATGGCGTTGTGCGGGGTCATGCTGCCGGGACCGGTCTGGGTGTTCCAGTACCACAGGGCCGTCTTCCAGGCGACGGCCGAATCGTTCTGCACCAGCCAGGGGTTGCCCAGCAGGTCGATGCCGAGCGCGTCGCCCGCCGCCTTGTAGTTGAAGTTCCAGCTCAGCTGGATCGGGCCGCGCCCGTAGTAGGCGGCCTGCCCGGCCGGACAGCCGTAGGGCCGGTTCCAGTCGCAGTAGTGCGGGTAGTTGGCGGTGTTCTGCTCCACCACGTGCACCAGACCGCCGGTCTCGTGGCCGACGTTGGCCAGGAAGGCGGCGGCCTCCTGCTTCTTCACCGTGTCGCTGCCGGTGTTGGCGAAGCCGGGGTAGGCGCCCAGGGCCGCGGTGAGGCCGCTGTAGCTGTAGAACGGGTTCCGGTTCGGGAACATCTGGTTGAACTGGGCCTCGGTCACCACGAAGCGCGCGTCGGGCGTGCCGGGACCGTTGTCACAGGCGTAGGGCTCCCAGTACCAGGTGCTGATGATCGGGTCGTAGCCCGGGTTGGCGTGCTCGGCGATGTACGCCTTGCCATCGGTGTAGCGGACGATGTCGCCCGCGGCATACGCCTTCCCGGCCGTCCAGTTCGGGTAGCTGGAGCACGCCGCCGCCGAGGCGTTCGTGGCGGGCAGGAGCACCGGCGCGGTGCCGGCGAGGGCGAGGGTGGCCAGGACTGCGGAGATGCGGCGTCTCGACACGGGTTCAACTCCTTCGCGGAGCACGGCCGCGCCCCGACGAGGGCAGGGCGAAGCAGACCCTTGACCGCACGCACCGGTGGTCCGGTCACGGCGTGGGGGCGACCGTGGTGGGGGGCTGTGGAGCCATACTCAACCGCGTTGGTCTGTACCAGTCAAGGGTGTAGACCAGTCAGGTGCAGACCCGCTGCCCCCGGGCCGGGTGACGTCCGGTCAGCGCGCCGCGGGGCCGGGGCCCGGGGCATCACACGCGGGCGGGGTCCGCCAGCGTCGCCGCCAGCCGGTCCAGCAGGGACCGCAGGCCCGCCGACACGGGTCCCGGAAAGGCGTCCCACACCGCCCGAGGGCGAGAATCCCTCCCATGACCACCACACCCCATCCCCTCGTCACCGGCGCACACCGCCTGGCACACGATCTCCTCGTCCCGCAGGCCGAGCGGGTCGACCAGGAGGAGGTGCCCGCGAGCCATGTCGAGGCGGTGAAGCGGGCCGGACTGCTCGGGGTGGTCGCACCCTGGGAGTACGGCGGGGCGGACGCACCCGCCGCCGTGGCACGGGAGACCGCGGAGATCCTGGCCGGGGCGTGCTGCTCCACATGGTTCGTGCAGACACAGCACCACACGCCGGTGAAACTGCTCGCCACCTACGACTCGCCCGTCCGGGAGAGGCTGCTGCGCCCGCTGGCGACCGGCGAGCTGATGGCGGGCATCGCCTTCGCCCATGTCCGGGCCTTCCCCCGGGTGCCCGTGCGGGCCGTTCCCGAGGAGGGTGGCTGGCGGTTCGAGGGCAGGGTGCCCTGGTACACGGGCTGGGGCCTGAACGACGTGATGCTGCTGGCCGGGGTGACCGACACGGCCGAGGTGGTGTTCGTGTTCGCCGAGGCCCGTGAGCAGCCGGGGCTGACCCCCTCGGCGCCGATGCGGCTCGCGGCCCTGACCGCCGCCCGCACGGTGTCCCTGGAGCTGGACGGCCTGTGGGTGCCGGCGGAGGCCGTCGTGCTGCGCACGTCGCAGGAGGAGTTCGCGGCGGTCGACCTGCCCCGGGCCGCGAACGCCAGTCCGGCGGTCTTCGGGGTGGCCCGCGCGGCCCTGGAGCTGGTGGCGCGAAGCCCGGAGGGCGAGGAGACGGCCGAGACACTGCGAGCCCGGCTCGCTCAGGTCCGCCGGGAGGCCTACGCCCTCGCCGACCGGCCCGCCGGGCACGACTGCGTCCCGGAGCGGCTGGCCGTGAAGACCCGGGCGTTCGACCTCCTGCGCGCGGCCACGACCGCGGCGATCGTGGCCGGGGGCGGCCGCTCCATGGATCGGGGCAGCAGGGCCCAGCGGCTGGCGCGCGAGGGGATGTTCCTGCTGGTGCAGGGCCAGACGGCCGAGGCCCGCCGGACGCACCTCAGTGTGCTGGCGTCCGGCTAGCTGTTCTGTCCGAGGAGGAGTCCGGGAGCCGATCGCCGTTGATACTGACGAGGTGTCAGGTCGCGGATCCGGCGGGGAGAAGACGCGGCGAGCCGGGAAAGTCAGGCTGCGGCGCGACAGGAGACGCTGGAGGCGCGTGCGAGGTCGACGCGGCGTCTACGCGGCGTCGACGCGTGAGGTCCGGTCGTATGGTCATGCCACGGATCGCGGCAGCCGGCATCCGCCGGGCCGGTCCGCGCCGACGACCGTCAGAGAATCCGGCTCAACTCGCACTCCGGACCCGCTCCTTCACCCTGCCCACCCCGGAAAGGCCTGCGCGCCCCCGCAGTTCGGAACGACCGCGGGAGCGCCCTGGGGGCAAGGGACCGGAACTCAGTCGCCCGACGGAACGACGACGAGGAAGGCGTCCGACTCCAGGTCCATCACGACAGTGGCGGGCTCGCCCTCGGCGCGGCAGCGCGCCGCGTACTCCTCCGCGGGCCAGGATCCTCGCGGGGATCCCGCCGGGAACCGTTCCAACACCTTCGCGCTGATGGCCGCAGTCACGTCCGCTGCCCTCCCCTGTCCCGCGCCGCCCATCGGGCGACGTCCGATCGGTCGCTGTCGTACACATCCGGTTGCCCCCGATCCGCACGGACATGTACGGCCGGGCACACCGCGCTCCGGTCCGGCCTCCGCACGGTACGACCTCTACACATAAGGGAAAAATAAGAGCAGAATAATGCTTACGCGGCGTTTACCGCACTTCTCACCCGACGCGGTCGCCCTGCACCAAGAAGGAGACGAGTCATGGCCAACGTCTCGCCCACCAGAGGTGACATGACCGGCCACCCCGATGCCTCCGAGATGCGGGATCGGTACGCCCGCGTGCTCGGTGGCCGCGATGTGGCGCTCGTGGACGGACCGGTGTTCCTGCTCGGTCTGTACTGCGCCGCCTCACCGTGGATAGTCCACTACACGGCCAGCCAGCCGTCGCTCGTGACCCACAACCTGATCATGGGCATCGCGATCGGCCTGCTGGCGCTCGGGTTCACTCGCGCCCCGGAGCGCATGTACGGCCTGAGCTGGGCCATGTGCGCCATCGGGGTGTGGATGATCATCTCGCCGTGGGTCGTCGGCGAGAACCCGGACGCCGGTGTCGTGTGGAACAACATCATCATCGGTGCGCTGGCCGTGATCCTGGGGCTGGTGTGCGCCGGAACGGCGGCGAAGGCCTCCAGCAAGCCATAGCGCCCGCCGCACGGGAATCGAGGGCCGGTCCGCGTTCCGGACCGGCCCGTTCACGTGGGCGAGTGATCATCGGTATCGGTCCGCCGCGCCAGGGGCTCGCGCAGGGCGGTCGGGGCGTGGATCACGGTGTCGAAGTGGTGCCCGTCGACGACTCGCGACAGTGCGTCACGGTCCGTGAGGTCGGCCCCGATGCCGTGGCCGTCGCCTCCAGCGGAGGCCGGTGACCTGGTGGCCCGCCTCGGTCGGGGCCCGGGCGATGTGACCGCCGAGGACACCGCTCACCCCGGCGAGGAGGATGCTCTGGCTCGTACCGTTCGTCGTCATGCCCCTGCGGCGGACCGGCTGGACGCGGATGTGCCATCCGTGCCCGGGCTCGGCCGGGGCGTGTACATGTACGGCGTGGTGGTCGTCAGCGGCACGAAGCCGAGCCGTTCCAGGATCGGCCGGCTCTGGTCGGAGGCGTCGACCTGGAGGTAGCGGTAGCCGCGGCTCGCGGCGGCGTGCGCACGGTGGGCCACCAGGGTGCGGTAGATGCCGCGGCCGCGCCAGCCCTTCACGGTGCCGCCGCCCCACAGCCCGGCGAAGGGCGTGCCGGGCACGAGTTCCATCCGGGCCGCGCTGACCGGCTCGTCCCCGGCCATCGCCACGACGGCGACGACGGTGTCCGGGTCGGTCGAGAGGCGGGCGAGGAGCTGGTGGCGCAGCCAGGAACTGTCCGTGCCGAACGCCTTCTCGTGGACGTCGGCCACGAGAGCGACGCCCGCCGGGTCGGTGACCGGCTCGACGCGCACCCCCTCGGGTGGTTCGGTGCCGAGGGTCAGGTCACCGACCTCGCCGATCATCAGCGTCTCCTCGGATCCGGGTGTGAATCCGGCCGCCAGCAGCCGTCGCCCGAGGTCCGCCGGCCGGTCGTGCCCGTACAGCTTCCACTCGAAGTCCAGGCCGAGCTCCCTGTAGTGGCCGACCTGCCCGGCGATCGCCGCGTCCGCTCCGGCCTCGTCGAGGCCGGACCACACGACACCGTTCCAGTCCCGGGCCGAGGCGACCTGGCGGACGACGCCGGCGGTCCGCTCGACACGGGCGTCCGGACCGTCCGGCCGCGCTCCCTCACGCAGGTCACGGTCGAACAGGGTGAGCAGCTCAGCATGATCCATGGGTAGACCCCAGCAGCCGCCGGACCGGAGGGCAACGTGTTTTCGTCCAGTGGCCCCGTTGCTTTCCGCCGGACGGCCTCGTTGCTTTCGGTCCCGTCCCCGTTCCTTCCCCCGGCCCTGTACCTTTCCGCTTGCGCATCGGCGCCATAAGGTCCTGATGATCACCCAGTCACGGGAAAGGCCGGTCCCATGGTCGTGAAGGACACGGAACTGCCGCATCTGCGCCGCTGCGTGGAGCTCGCGGCCGAGGCGCTGGAGGCCGGGGACGAGCCGTTCGGCTCGATCCTGGTGGGCGGGGACGGCACCGTCCTCGGGGAGGACCACAACCGGGTCGCCTCGGGTGACCGCACCCGGCACCCCGAGTTCGAGCTGGCGCGCTGGTCGGCTGCGCATCTCACCCCGCGGGAGCGGGCCGCGGCCACGGTCTACACCTCCGGCGAGCACTGCCCGATGTGCGCGGCCGCGCACGCCTGGGTCGGCCTCGGGCGCATCGTCTATGTCGCTTCGTCCGAGCAACTGAGCGCATGGCTGGTGGAGTTGGGAGTACCCGCGCCGCCGGTCCGCGCACTGCCCGTACACGAGGTCGCACCCGGTGTAGTCGCGGACGGGCCGGTCCCCGAACTGATCGAACAGGTACGGGAGTTGCACGTCAGGTTTCACCGAGGACGCGACTGAGGCGCGGGCCGCCCCGGCATGGAGCGGCGGATCCGGGTCGGCGGTATCGGCCCGGGACGCAGCCGGCTCGGGCGAGCATCGACGTGGACCCGACCTCGCCGACCACGGGACTCGGGGATGGTGCTGCTCACGGGCGTGGCGGAGGCGATGCAGACCGGCTTCGGCAGGTCCCGCCGCCGGGCGACGGGGCCTTCGGAACCCGGTCGCGGCCGGCCGCTCAGTCATCCGGCCCCGGGCGGAACCTGCGGCGCAGCACCACTCCCCCGGCGACCAGCGCCGCGCTCGCCGCGACGGCCTGAAGGGCGTCGTGCGTACCCGTGTGGGCCAATGCGCCCCTGGCGTGCTGGACGGTGCGCGGGGCCGGTTCCGGAGCGGATTCCGGAGCCGGGTCCGGCCGGGGTGGAGCGGTCGGCCTCGGGACCGGCTTCGACGGGTGCCGGGGGCGGTCGGGGCGCTCCGCGTCGGGGGTGTTCGAGGACGCGTTGCCGGTCGACGGGTTGCCGATGCCGACCACGTTCACCGAGCTGCCCGTGACATTGACCGGGAGGTCGACCGGAAGCTGTACACCGTTGCCGGAGATCACTCCGGGTGAATCCTTCCCGCTGCCCTGGGCGGCCGCGCCGCCGGTACGGCCGGGTCCGCCGCCGCGTCCGTCGTCCTCGTTGGCGCAGCTGTTGCCCGCGGCGGGGTTCAGGAGCCCCACCACGTTCACGGTGTTGCCGCACACGTTCACCGGGACGTGCACCGGCAGCTGGATGGTGTTGCCGGAGACCACCCCGGGCGAACCGGCCGTCGTGCCGTCCGCGCCGGCGCCGGCGTACGCCGGGACGGTCATGGCCATCGCGCCCGAGGCGGCGGCGACGGCGATCACTCCGTTTCGGGTAACCCGTCTCATGGGACCCCTGCCTTCCAGACATCGTCGCGGGCACTCACCCGCACAAGGCAGAACGCCGGGCGGCCGGTCCGAGTTATGGCTTATCGGCCTTTCACTCCATCGAGCGGCCCGGTTGTCGAACTAGCGGTAAAGCCCTTCGTATGCGGGCGCCGAGCCGCGCGGGCGCGGCGCACCGTTCCGCCCGCCCGGAGGCGTGGCTTCCGGGGCCCGCATATGGTGAGCGGGAGCGCCGTTTCCCGGTCCGCTGCGGAGCGTCCCGCGCCCCAGGAGGCATCGATGCTGGCCAAGCTGTCCACGCGCCCCTCGATACGGCGCTGCGCGGTCACCGGCACGGCAGGGCTCGCCCTGCTGGGCACGGCACTCCCGGCCGCCGACGGCCCCCCGCCCGCCCTGACGCGCTTCTACGACCAGAAGGTCACCTGGTCGGCATGTGAGGGCATGGACATGCCGAAGGACCTCCAGTGCGGGAAGGTCACCGTCCCGCTCGACTACGCCGAACCCGGCAAGGGCACCCTCGATCTCGCCGTCGCGCGCTACCGCGCCACCGGTACGTCCCGGGGCTCGGTCCTGCTGAACTTCGGCGGCCCGGGTGCCCAGGGCGTGGCGCAACTCGCCATGGGCGGCAAGGACTTCATGGGCCTGACGAACGGCTACGACGTCGTCTCCTTCGACCCGCGCGGCGTCGGCCGCTCCTCGCCGGTCAGCTGCGGGAACGCCTCGGACAACGCCCTGGACGCGACGGACGGCAACGCCGACGCGACCGACGCCCACGCCGTGCTCGAAGAGCTGCGCGCCGCGGCGGCCGAGTGCACCGAGCACTCGGGCCCGGTCCTGCCCCACATCGGCACGGTCAACGCCGCCCGCGACCTGGACGTCATGCGCGACGCGCTCGGCGACGACCGGCTCAACTATCTGGGCTTCTCCTACGGCAGCCGGCTCGGCGCGGTGTACGCGGCCCAGCACCCCGAGAAGGTCGGCAGGATGGTGCTGGACGGCGTCGACACACTGACCGAGTCGCTCGCCGACCAGGGCGTGGTGAGCGCACAGGGACAGCAGACCGCACTGGAGAACTTCCTCACCTGGTGCACCGAGGACATCGCCTGCCCGTTCGGACGCGATCCGCGCGCGGCCCGGGAACACGTCGTCCAGGTGGTCGAGTCGCTCGACAAGGACCCGGTGCCGACCGACTTCGGCGAGGCCTTCTCCGGCCAGGACTTCGCCGGCGCCCTGGGGCAGGGCCTCTACAGCAGGGAGCTGTGGCCCTCACTGCAGCGGGCCATCGGCGAGCTGCTGGAGGACGGTGACACGCGCGGTCTGGAGACGTTCCTGTCCGGGGGTTTCACCCTCCCGCTGCGGCGCGGCCCGCACGCCGGACTCACCGACCCGGCGGACGTGCCCCTCGACAACCTGCCGGCGGCGCTGATGGCGGTCAACTGCGCGGACGATCCCGACCGCCCCGCCGCCGCGCAGGTCACGAAGGACCTGGGCCGGCTGCGCGCCCGCTACGAGCAGGCATCACCGGTCTTCGGCCGGTACCGCCTGACCCAGGTGCTGATGTGCTACGGCCGCCCCAAGGGCACCGACTACATCCGCGACGACGTCAAGGACGTCGACACGCCGAGGATGCTGCTCGTGGGCACCCGCGGCGACCCGGCCACGCCGTACCGCTGGACGGTGGAGACGGCCGAGCGGCTCGGATCGTCGGCCGTGGTGCTCGACAACCGGGGCGAGGGCCACACCGGCTACGGGTCCTCCAAGTGCGTGCACGGCAAGGTGGACGCGTTCCTGCTGTACGGGACGCTGCCGCCGGACGGCAGCTCCTGCGGCTCCGACCGCGATGACGAATGAGATCGAATCACCCCAAATGCCCCCACGCCGAATTCGCTCTATCGTTCTGTCATGGAGAGCGTTCTGAGTCCCGCGACCCTTGCCGAGCTGCGGCGCCCGCGCCCCTACCCCGCGGTCTCCGTGCTGACGCCGACACATCGGCGCGATCCCTACAACGCCCAGGACCAGGTCAGGCTGCGCAACGTGGTGGCCGAGGCCAAGAGGCGACTGGAGGCCGACCCGGCGGTCACCCGGGAGCGACGCGCCGAGGTCGCCGGGCACCTGGACCGGGCCCTGTCCGAGGTCGACCTCACGCACGCCGAGGACGGCCTGGCGATCTTCGCCGCTCCGGGCGAGCACCAGGTGTGGTCACTGGCCAGGTCCGTGCCCGAGCGCGTGCTGCTCTCGGACACCTTCCTCACCCGCAATCTCGTCTCCGCCCAGACGGCCGGGCGGCCGTTCTGGGTCCTGTCCCTGGCGGCGGACCGCGCCACCCTGTGGAACGGCGGCGTCGACCGGGTCGCCGAGGCCCGCGTCGGCGGCTTCCCGCTGACCCGGCGCGTGGAGAACTTCGACCCGGAGCGGCAGCAGCGCATCGGCGACATGCCGAGCGCGTTCCGCGAGGAGCGCACCCGCCAGTTCCTGCGCGAGGCCGACACCGCCATGAACGCCGTGCTGCGCGCGCATCCCAGGCAGCTGTACGTCACCGGCGAACCGGCCGCCCTGTCCCTGCTGGACGAGCTCGGCACCACCGCCCGCGGCGCGGTGCACGTCCCGCACGGCGGACTCGCGCACGGCACCCCCGAGGCCGTGTGGCGGGCCCTGCGCCCGGTGGTCGAGACGGAGGTCCGCAGGAGCACGGACGCCGTGACCCGTGCCCTCGATACGGCGCGCGGGCGGCGGGAGTTCGCCGCCGGCGTCGACGAGCTGTGGCAGAGCGCCCGGGACGGCCGCATCCGGCTGCTGGCCGTGGAGGAGAACTACCGCGTGACGGTGCGCGACGCCGGCGACCATCTGGTCCTCGCCGAGAGCGGCGATCTCAACGCACGGGAGGACATCGTGGACGAGATCGTCGAGCAGTGCCTGGAGACCGGCGCCGAGGTCCGCTTCGTACCGGACGGCACGCTGAGCAAGGCGGAGGGCATGGCCGGGGTGCTGCGGTACTGACCGCGGCACGGGCCGGACTCCCCGTGAGGCGTCCGACGGGTCCTGGGGCCACCGCTCGACGAGGTTCGAACACAAGCCCGTCGAACACCCGAAGCGACCTCGCACCATTGCCCGATGGACCGTCAAATGCCCTGTGTACTCTACGACTTGAGTCTCCGGGTGGCGCCCTCCGGACCTACCTCGGAGTAACTCCGTGAGACTGTGGCATATGCCAGAAGCACCACCGTATCGGGTGTCGCCGAATCCCTTACAGGGCGTCGCGGGCTGTGCGACAGTCGTAACGGTCCCTCCGTCCGCCTTGGTCGTACCGTCCCCGCATCGGAGTGCGTCATGCCGTCCCACCTCTCCGCGGACCGCCCAGCCGCCCAGCCGCCCGGACGCGGCTCGGTCGACGCACTCATATCGCAGACGCGGCGACTCAAGGGCGACGTGGACGCGGTGCGCCGCGACTCCGAGGGGGCAGGAACGGACCACCCTCGCGAACGCTGGCAGCGCGCCCTGTACGACCTGGCCCTGCACCAGCTCAACGACCTCGACGAGCACTTGGCGCAGCTGCGCGACGGCCCCCGGCTCACGGCGGCCGTCTCCGCACCCCGCGTCCCCGCGCAGGGTTCATTACTCAGCCGCGTCGGCAGCGCCGAGTGGAACCTGCTGACGGACGAGGCCAGTTGGTCCGGTGAGCTCTACGAGATCCTGGGCCGCGACCCGGCCGCTCCCCCGCTCACCCTCGACGAGCTGCCGTCCCTGGTGCTCGACGAGGACCGGCCGAAGCTGACGGCGATGGTCACCGACTGCCTCATCGACGCCCGGCCCATCGACGGCGAGTTCCGCGTCGCCCGCCGGGACGGCGACGTACGGACGGTGCACATGATGGGCGAACCGGTGCTCGACGCCGACGGCAGCACCGCCTCGATGTGGGCCGTGCTGCGCGACGTCAGCGAACTGCGCCGCAGCCAGCGGGCGGTGAGGGAGACCGGCGACTCGCTGCACCAACGGCAGGAGGCGGCGCACCGTGAACACCGGCTCGCCCTCGAGTTGCAGGAGGCCGTGCTGCCACCGTGGGGCGCTTCCCCGCGGCTCCCGCACCGGGGACCGCGGAGCCTGGGCCTGGCGGCCCGTCACCTGCCGGCGTCCACGAACACGCTCATCGGCGGCGACTGGTACGACGCACTCGAACTGACCGACGGTGAAACGCTTCTCAGCGTCGGCGACCTCACCGGCCAGGGGGCCGGTGTCACGTCGAACACGACCATGCTGCTCGGTGCCGTACGCGGTATGGCGATGGCCGGTGCCCGGCCGGGGCAGTTGATGGCCTGGCTGAACCAGTTACTCGACGCCACCGTGCAACCCGCGCTGGGCAGCGCCGTCTGCTGCCGCTACCGGCCCGCCACCCGCACCCTGGTGTGGGCGCAGGCCGGGCACCCCGCCCCGCTGCTGTTCCGCGACGGGACGGGGCGCGTGCTGGGCGCACCGGACGGCGTCCTGCTCGGCGCCACCTCGGGCGCCGTCTACGGGCAGGCCGAAGAGACCCTCGAAAAGGGCGACCTGCTGCTCCTGCACACGGACGGGCTCGTGCCCGGGCACACGGGATCGGCGGCCGCGAACCTCCTCCTGGGTCTGGCACCGCGCCTGGCCGAAAACTCCACGGCGGAGGACTGCGTACAGACCGTGGTCCAGGGGTTCGGCGAGAGCGAGCGCGACGACAACGCCTGTGTGCTCGTCGCCAAGGTCACATCCTAGGACCCTCAGGCCTGGGCGCGGTTGCCGCCCCTGGCCTTCGTCTTGGGCAGGGCGAGCTTGATCTCCTCCCTGAGCTCCTGGATCTTCGGGGAGCCGGAGTACTCGGCGGTGAGCCGGTACATCTGGCGCAGCCGGTCCCATGTGCGGTGGGAGGAGTTGGACCCCATCGATACCAGGGCCAGCCGCGCGTACCGGTCCGCCTGTTCGGGGTCGTCGGCGATGAAGCAGGCCGACGCCATCGACAGATAGTCGAAGATCTTCGACCGCTGCCGCCCGTCGACCCGCAGGGCGAGGGCCTTCTGCGCGTAGTGCTGGGCATGCGCGGCAGCACCCGGCTCGAACTCGGCGAGCGTGCGATAGGCCAGGGCCTGCATGCCGTACAGATCCTCCTCCTTGAAGGTCTGCATCCAGTCCGGCGGCGGCACGTCGGCCTTGTCGGAGACGAACAGGTCCTCCGCCCGCCCGAGCGTACGGCGCATGGCCTGGCCCTTGCCCATGGAGGCCTGTGCCCAGGCCTCGATGGTGTAGAGCATCGCCCGGGTGCGGGGCAGCACCTCGTCACCGGAACCGGACGTGGCGAGCTTCATCAGCTCCAGGGCGTCGTCGGGCCGGCCCAGGTGCACCATCTGGCGGGCCGCGCGGGACAGGGCCTCACCCGCACGGGGCCGGTCCCCGCCCTCTCGGGCCGCGTGCGCGGCGATGACGAAGTACTTCTGGGCCGTGGGCTCCAGGCCGACGTCGTGCGACATCCAGCCCGCGAGGACGGCGAGGTTGGCGGCGACGCCCCACAGACGCCGCTGGAGGTGGGGTGGGTGACGGTAGGCGAGCATGCCGCCCACCTCGTTGAGCTGGCCCACCACGGCCTTGCGCTGCAGCCCGCCGCCGCGGGCCGCGTCCCAGGCGCGGAACACCCCGACGGAGCGCTCCAGTTCCTCGATCTCCTGCGCCCCGATGGGGGCGGCCTCGTAACGGTCGAACCCGGCGGGGTCGGCGTACCGGGGATGGTCGAGGTCGGGGGCGCCGACCGCCAGGGAAGGGTCGGTGTGCAGCCAGTCGTACATGGCGCTGCTGAGTACGGATCCCGCGGCGAGCGCGGCGCCCGCGCCCACCAAGCCGCGTCGGTTGAGCATGAGGTCCATTCCCGTGAATTCGGTGAGGACCGCGGCGGTCCGCTCGGGCGCCCACGGCACACCGTCGGGAGCGTCCGCGCTCCCGCCGCCCTGCCGATTCCCCGCACGCCCGTGCCGGACCAGACCGAGGTCCTCGATGGTCACGACACGGCCGAGACGCTCGGTGAACAGAACCGCCAGCACCCGCGGAACCGGATCGCGCGGGATCTCTCCCGTGTCGATCCAACGCCGCACCCGGGAGGTGTCGGTCGACAGCTGGGGATGGCCCATGGCCGCCGCCTGCCGGTTGACCAGCCTCGCGAGTTCGCCCTTGGACCAGCCGGCCAGGCCGAACAGGTCCGCGAGCCGGGTGTTGGGTTGTCCGCTCACGTCAAGCCCCCAGGTTCTCGGCTGAGTTGACAGTAGCCCGGGGAGACTTGCCGGGCGACTATTCGCCAGGGTTCGCCAGGGTGCGCCAGATGGTGTGCCACCGGCCATCCGGTGTCAGGTAGGAACGCGCCACCCCGACCCGGTCGCCGCAGGGGCACTCCCCAGGGTCCTCCCGGGCTTCCGGGCCGGGTGGTGCGCTGTCGTCGCAGGCACACGAAGGGATCTGTTTCGCCCATGTACGCAGCATCGTCCTCCGTGTCCGCACCGCCCCGGCCGCTGCACCCCCGTCCCACGGACAGCGGCCCCTACCTCGCCCCCGCGCGGCCGGCGGCCCCCGTGCTCGGTGCGGGCAGGGCTCGGCGCGGCGCGGTCACCGGCACCCAACCGCTCAGCGGGAGACTCGACTTGTCCGGCCCCCAGGGCGCGCAGCTACGCACGGCGATCGCGTCCGTGCACCGCATCTGCCCGGAGTTCGCCCCGGTGCAGGTGCTGCGCCGCAACGGACGGTCCGTGCTCCTGGTCGGCACGACCGGCCGCAGCACGGCTGTCGCCAAGTGTTTACTGGACCACTCCCCCGCCTGGTCCGAGCGGATCCGCCACGAGATAGCGGCGTACCGCTCGTTCGTCCGGCACCGCCCGCCTGTGCGGGCGCCGAGACTGATCGCGGCGGACCCGGACAACTGCACCCTGGTGATCGAACGCATGCCGGGCCGGGTGGCCGCGCTCCAGCGGCACCCGGCGGAGGCGCCGCCCCGGGCGGACATCAGAGCGGCCCTCGGCGCGATCTGCCGGCTCAACGCCTGGCGGCCCCCGGCGGGCACCTTCGACACGCCGCTCGACTACGCGGCCCGTATCTCGCGGTACCACGAGCTGGGCCTGCTCACCGACCGGGACCTGGGTGACCTGCAGAAGCTGCTGCACGGCATCGCGCAGGCGGCCGGGCGCCAGGGCATGGGCCAGTTCTGCCACGGCGACGCACTGCTGTCGAACATCCTCCTGTCACCGGCCGGTCCAGTGCTGGTGGACTGGGAGCACGCGGGCTGGTACCTGCCGGGCTACGACCTGGCGACGCTGTGGTCGGTGCTCGGGGACGCACCGGTCGCTCGTCGGCAGATCAGCCAGATGGCCCAGTCGGCGGGGCCGGCGTCCAGGGACGCCTTCCTGGTGAACCTGATGCTGGTGCTGACCCGTGAGATCCGTACCTACGAGATGGCCGTACAGCGTTCGATGCACGACCCGACCCCGGCGGCACCGGGCACGGCCCACCCGGGTGCTGCGCCGTCCGGCGAGGAGCAGAGGCTGCTGCTGCGGCGACTGCACGACGACTGCCAGTTGGCCCGGCGCGCCGTGCGCGCGGCGGTCGGCACTCGCTGACGGGGACGAAAGGGCCGCTGTACACCCGCCCGGGTGTACAGCGGCCCCTTCCCGTGCGTGGGTGCGGCTCAGCCCTGCTGGAAGAGTTCCGCGGGCAGCGGCTTGAGGAGGGCGTAGAGGTCGTCCGTGATGGGGCGGTCCCAGGCGGCGATGGTCACCAGGACGTTGTCGCTGCGGTCGAACTGCACGCAGGAGATGCGGCTCTCGGAGAGTTTGACGCGGCGCACGATCAGGAGGTTGTCGCCCTGCATCACCGGCACGTCCTCGGTGCTGACGACGGTGACCTCCTCGTCGTTCTCCAGCGCCAGCAGCAGTTGCGCGACCTCGAAGGGGACCTGCCCGTCGGGGACCTCGCGGGCCGGGGAGCCCTCCGGCAGATTGCCGATGACCATCGCGGGGCCGCGCCCGCCGAACAGGTCGTAGCGCAGAAAGACGCCCTGGCAGGTGCCGTCGGGCGCGGGCAGGAGGCCCGCTCCGAGGTTGCCGGGCCAGTCGCCCGGGTCCATGGCCAGTACGTCGAAGTCGGGCCCGGCGGGAGTGGCGCTGCGGCGGCGGAGGAACGACATGTCGCCCATGGTACGTGCCCCGGCCTGCGAAGTGCGGGCCGGGCGGCGGACAGGGGCGGCCGGTTGTCACCCTGTGCCAGGGGGGAAGGTGGCGGCGGATCGGCCGGCTCGGCCGAACGCCTCGAGCCGAGCCGGTCACAGGCCGGTCGGGTACCGCGGTCGGCCTTGCGGCGTCGATGACGGCAGGCCACTCGGGCGGTCCTCGTGGGGCTGGGTCGTCGTCTTGTGGCGCTGGTGGTGGCGGGCGACTCGGGCGCGATTGCCGCAGGAGGGCTTGCACCACTCCTGGCGAGGGTGCTCCTTGAGGAAGTACCGCACGCAGCGCGGGGCGTGGCAGGCGCGCAGCCGGTCGCGGTCCGGGCCGGTGAGGAATGCGATCACGGCCCGGGCGAGTGCCGCTGTCAGATCGCCGGTGGCGCGCGCGGGCCGCCATCGGACGGCCGGGCCCGCGTCCTCCGGCCAGTGCAGGACCGGCACCGAGGGCGTGCGGGCGGCCGCCGCGTTCAGCTGCCGCACCGCTTCTCGCGGGGACATCAGTCGGGCCGCGTCAGCGGGGCTCGGTTCGTCGGGAAGCACGGCCCGGGCGAAGAGCGCGCGGACGGCGGCCCGTAGCTCGCGCACGGCGGCGAGCTGCGCGGCGTCGGCGGTGAATCCTGCGTCCTCGCCGTCACCGTCGGCGGGCTGCGGTGCCGTGCCGGCGGCGGGGCCCTCGCGGTGATCGCCGGTCCGGCCGAAAGCGGCGTCCGGCAGGACGTCGGGGTGGGCCCGGACCCACGCGGTCAGGCCTGCCGGGTCGGTGAGGTCGTCGGCGACGCCGCCGGTGCCGTCGTGGCGGATGGTGAGGGCCAGGTCGAGGGCGAGCCGGGCGTCCCTGCTGATCGGTTCCCGCATGCGGCTAATGATAGGTCCGGCCGTATCCATTACGGCGGGTCACTCCTCCGGGGGCGACGGCGGCACCACGGCGACGGGGCTCGCGGCGTGCAGCAGGACGGCATGGGTGACCGAGCCCATCATGCGGACGGGTGAGAGCAGCCGCCTCCGGTGACGGCCCACGACGGCGAGGTCGGCGTCCCGGGAGGCCGCGACGAGATGGCCGGCCGCGCCGCCCGCCGCCGGGATCAGTTCGACCAGGACGTCCGGGTGCCGCTCGCGGTGGGGGGCGAGGAAGCCGTCGGCGAGGACCCGGGTCTCGTCCTCGATGACGTGCTGGTCGACGATCGGCGGGGGCATCTCCCCGGGCATCATCCAGGGCTGGGCGGGCCACGGGTAGGCGGCGACCGCCTGGAGCCGGGCGCCGCGCCGGGCGGCCTCGGCGAAGGCGAACTCGAGTGTGGCACCGTCGGGGCCGTCCACCTTCAGGCCGACGACCACCCGCCGGCCGGGACCGCCCGGCGCCTCGCCGTGGACCTCCCGTCCGGGCCGGGGCACCACGACGACGGGGCACTCGGCGTCGCGGGCGGCGGCCATGCTGTTGGAGCCGAGCACCAGACTGGCGAACCCGCCGCGGCCCCGGGAGCCGAGCACCAGCAATTGGGCGGTGGCACCCAGTTCGGGCAGGACCGCGTCGGCCGCGCCCTCCAGGCCGACGTACTCGGTTTCCGGCAGGTCGGCGCGGCCGCCCAGACGGGTGCGGACCTGGTCCAGGACGGAATCGTCCTGCGCGTCCGGCGGTCCGGCCGTCAGGACGTCGGGCTGGGTCCAGTGGGCGTACTGGCGCACATGCGCCACACGCAGGGGCGCCCCGCGTCCGCGCGCGGCGTCGACCGCCCACTCCAGGGCGCGCAGGCTGTCGTCCGAACCGTCGACCGCCGCGACGACAGGCAGGGTGCTCATGGGGTCCTCACCTCCGGGATTCGACCGTTCCCTCCCGGGGCCAGCCTGACTCAGGCGGCGGCTCCGGGAAGATGCCTCCGGTCGCGTGTCCGGAATCGCGGGCGGAACACCCCCGGATCGGCCGTCGGATCCCGGTCGTCCGGAACGGTTCGCCCCGTCGTCAGGTGAGGTCGAACTCTCCCTCCCGCGCTCCCGACACGAACGCGCCCCACTCGGCGGGCGTGAAGATCAACGAAGGGCTCTCCGGGCGCGCGCTGTTCCGCATGGCGATGAAGCCCTCCACGAAGGCGATCTGGACATCCCCCCGCCCTCGGCTGCTGGACTGCCACTGTGCGTTGGTGAGGTCCAGCTCCGGCTTGTCCCAGCCTGTGAGCGGGCGCTGCTGGGTGGTGGTCTCGGCCACGTCCGTGCTCCTCCCGGTTCGTCGTCCGCGGCCAGCCTAGCGATCGCGTCCCACGGCCAACAGGGCACGTGAGGGGGACCTTTCAGGAGTCCGGGGGACGGTCGCCCACGAGCCACATGGCGAAGAACTGCGATCCGCCGCCGTAGGCGTGCCCGAGGACCCTGCGGGCCCCGTCGACCTGGTGTTCTCCGGCCTGTCCGCGCACCTGGAGCGCCGCTTCCGCGAAGCGGATCATGCCGGAGGCGCCGATGGGATTGGCGGACAGGACGCCGCCCGACATGTTGACGGGCAGGTCCCCGTCGAGTTCCGTCACACCCGCCTCGGTGAGTTTCCAGCCCTCGCCCTCGCCGGCGAAGCCGAGGTTCTCCAGCCACATGGGCTCGTACCAGGAGAAGGGCACGTAGATCTCGGCGCCGTCGATCTCGCGGCGTGGGTCGGTGATCCCGGCCTGCCGGTAGACGTCGGCCGCGCAGTCCTGCCCGGCCTGCGGGGAGACGAAGTCCTTGCCGGCGAAGAGGGTCGGTTCGCTGCGCATCGCGCCGCCGAGGATCCAGGCGGGCGGTCGCGGTGCCCGGGCGGCTCCGGCGCGGTCGGTGAGGATCATGGCGCAGGCACCGTCGGAGGAGGGGCAGGTCTCCGAGTAGCGGACCGGGTCCCACAGCATGGGCGATGCCATGACCTTGTCGAGGGTGATGTCGTGCTCGTGCAGGTGGGCGTAGGGGTTCTTCAGCGCGTTGCGGCGGTCCTTGTAGGCGACGAGGGCGCCGATCGTCTCGGGAGCTCCGCTGCGGCGCATGTAGGCGCGGATGTGCGGGGCGAAGAACCCGCCCGCCCCGGCCAGCAGGGGCTGCTGGAAGGGGATCGGCAGGGACAGGCCCCACATGGCGTTCGACTCGGACTGCTTTTCGAAGGCGAGGGTGAGGACCGTGCCGTGGACGCGGGCCGCGACGAGGTTGGCGGCGACCAGTGCGGTGGATCCGCCGACGGAGCCGGCGGTGTGCACGCGGAGCATGGGTTTGCCGACGGCGCCGAGGGCGTCGGCGAGGTAGAGCTCCGGCATCATGACGCCCTCGAAGAAGTCGGGCGCCTTGCCGATCACGACGGCGTCGATGTCGGCCCACGTCAACGCGGCGTCCGCCAAGGCGCGGGAGGCGGCTTCGCGGACCAGTCCGGCGATCGAGACGTCCCGGCGGGCCGCGACGTGCCTGGTCTGGCCGATGCCGACGACGGCCACGGGCTCCTTGCTCATCGGGGTTCCCCTTCGAGGACGGCGACCAGGTTCTGCTGGAGGCAGGGGCCGGACGTGGCGTGGGCGAGGGCGCGGTCGGACGCGCCGCGGTGGATGCGGGCGGCGGCCTCACCGATGCGGATGAGGCCGGCGGCCATGATCGGGTTGGCGGCGAGGGCCCCGCCGGAGGGGTTCACCTCCACCTCGTCGCCGAGCCGGAGGGCCTTGCGCAGGACGATCTCCTGCGCGGTGAAGGGCGCGTGCAGTTCGGCGGTGTCGACGGGTCGCTCGAAGGCTCCGGCCCGCTCGGCGGCCAGCCGGGTGGACGGCGAGTCGGTCAGGTCGCGCACTCCGAGGGCGTGGGCCTCGATGCGGTGGTCGATGCCGCGGATCCAGGCGGGGCGAGCGCACCGTGCACGGGCCCGGTCGCCCGCGGCGAGGATCACGGCGGCGGCCCCGTCTCCCACGGGCGGGCAGTCACCGGTGCGCAGGGGCTGTACGAGGTGGTCGCCCTGTGGCACGGGGCCGCGCAGTTGTGCGTGGGGGTTGGCGGTGGCCGCTTCACGGTTGCGTGCGGCCACGGCGGCGAGGGCGGGCTCGTCGGTGTCGCCGGCGTCGATGAGGGCCTGCGCCTGGAGGGCGGCGAGCGCCACGGAGTCGGGCCACAGGGGCGCCATGTAGTAGGGGTCGAGCTGGCGGGTCAGGACGTCGCGGACCGAGCCGGGCGAGGATTTGCCGTACGCGTAGACCAGGGCGGTGTCGGCCTCACCGGTGAGGAGTTTGGTCCAGGCCTCGTACAGGGCCCAGGCGCCGTCCATCTCGACGTGCGACTCGGAGATCGGGGGCCAGGCGCCGACGCCGTCAAGGGCGAGGGTGAAGGAGAAGGCGCGGCCGGCGAGGTAGTCGCTGGAGCCGGAGCAGGTGAAGTCGATGTCGGCGGTCTTCAGTCCGGTCCGGTCGAGGACCTCGTGCAGCACCGGCATCAGCATCTCCACCTCGGAGAGCTCGTCGCTGGTGCGCCGGTGGCCGGTCTGGGCGAAGGCGACGACGGCGATCTCGCGGTCCCGCGGCGCGCTCGTCACAGCAGCTCCTTGTAGGTGTCGTAGTCCGCGTCAGGTTCGCCCGTGGGCCGGTAGTGGTCGGGGTGGCGGGCGCCCTGAGTCCACACGGGTTCGACGCGCAGTCCCATGCGGACCTCGTCGTACGGGATGCCGCCGATCCGGCCGTGCAGCGCGAGGTCGGCGCCGTCGAGGGCGATGTGGGCGTAGACGTAGGGCACTTCGATGTCGAGGTTCTTCGCCTTGATGTTGACGATGCAGAAGGTGGTCACTGTGCCGCGCGGTCCCACCTCGACCTGTTCCGCTGTGGCCACCCCACATGTGGGGCACGCACCCCTCGGGGGGACGTAGACCTTGCGGCAGGCGGGGCAGCGTTCGCCCACGGTCCTGTGGCCGGACAGGGCGTTGATGTAGGCGGTCTGGGCGCGGCCGGGCGAGTAGGTGTAGTCGAGGCGTGCGGCGGCGACGATGCCGGTGACCGGGTCCTCGAACTCGCCCGCGTGGCCTGCCGGTTCGGCCCGGTCGCCGTCGTACGGCTCGAAGCAGGCGATGTCCGTGATGGCGCCGGTGCGTTCCGCCGCCCAGCGGATGCGGACGCGCATGCCGGTGTGCACGGCGCCGGGCCCCGGGGCGTCGAGGGCGTGCAGGAGGGCGGTGTCGGCGCCGTCGAGACGGACCAGGGCCCAGGCGAAGGGGGTGGTGAGGGGCTGGCCGCGGCGGGGGGCGTGGTTCCAGGCCCAGGTGGTGACCGTGCCGGTGGGGGCGACCTCGACGAGGTCGCGGATCTCCTCGGCGGTGACGGGGTCGTACTCGACGGGCGGGACGAGGGTGCGGCCGTCGCCGGTGCGGACGCCGAGGACGACGCGTTCGCGCAGGCCGGTCAGGAAGGCGCTCTGGACGGGGCCGAGGGAGCGGGTGAAGGGGAACTCGACGACGAGAGGGGCTTTGAGGACTTCGGGCATGCCGGAGGGCTCCTTCGGTCGGGCGCGCACGGTCAGGCGCGCTTGTAGACGGGTGGTCGCTTCTCCGCGAAGGCGCGGGCGCCCTCCTTGGCGTCGGCGGTGCCGAAGACCGGCCAGCCACGGGTGAGTTCGGCCGCGAGGCCGTCGGCCTCGGTCATCTCGGCGGTCTCGTAGACCGAGTCCTTGACGGCCTCCACGGCCAGCGGACCGCAGGAGTTGACCTGTTCGGCGATCTCCAGCGCCTTCGTGAGCGCCGTGCCGTCGGGGACGACGTGGCCGATCAGGCCGATGGCGGCGGCTTCGGGGGCGTTGTAGGAGCGGCCGGTCAGGAGCATCTCCAGGGCGTGGGTGCGCGGGATCTGCCGTTGCAGCCGGACCGTGGAGCCGCCGATGGGGAACAGGCCGCGCCTGACCTCGAACAGGCCGAAGGTGGCGGACTCGCCGGAGACGCGGATGTCGGTACCCTGGAGCATCTCGGTGCCGCCCGCGACGCAGTACCCCTCGACGGCGGCGATCACCGGCTTGCGCGGGCGGTGATGGCGCAGCATCGCCTTCCAGTGCAGGTCGGGGTCGGCCTTGAGCCGGTCCCGGTACTCCTCTCCGGCCATGCCGTCGCCGGCGAGGGCCTTGAGGTCCATGCCGGAGCAGAACGAGCCGCCCGCGCCGGTGAGGACGATCGAGCGGACCGAGTCGTCCGCGTCGGCCTCCAGCCACCCGTCGTGCAGGCCGACGAGCATCGGCAGTGAGAGCGCGTTCTTGGCTTCCGGCCTGTTGAGCGTGAGCACCAGTGTGGCGCCTTCGCGCTGCACGGTGAGGTGTTCCGTCCCGCCCATGGCGAACTCCCCTCTCATGGAACGAGAACAGGTTGCAGTAGGGCGGGAAGCACTTCAAGGGTTTTCTGACAGACAGTCAGATTCTTTCGCGCGGACCCTTCACAGTTGGACCGCCCTTTGCTCTGATGACCGGCGAACCGTCCGATGCCAGGCACGCCCGGGGTCAGGAGGAGCGGTGGAGTACAACCTTGCCGACCTGTTCGAGTCGGTCGTCGACGTCGTCCCCGCCCGTGAGGCGCTGGTGTACGCCGACCATCCCGGCACGGGCGCGGAGCGCCGCCTCACCTACGCGGAGCTGGACGCGGCGGCCAACCGCGTCGGCCACCACCTGCTCGACAGCGGGATACGCCCCGGTGAGCACCTCGGGCTCCACCTCTACAACGGCGTGGAGTACCTGCAGACGGTCCTGGGCTGCCTGAAGGCGCGGATCGTCCCGGTCAACGTCAACTACCGCTATGTGGAAGAGGAGTTGGTGTACCTCTACCGGGACGCCGACCTGGTCGCGCTGGTCTTCGACGCGGAGTTCACCAACCGGGTGGCGGCGGCGCGCCCCCGGGTGGAGAAGCTGCGGCATCTGATCCGGGTGGGCACTCCGGCGCCGGGCGCCGCCGCGGTGCCCTGTGTGGAGTTCGCACAGGTGGAGGCAGCGGGGTCGGCCGAGCGCGGTTTCCCCGCCCGCTCGGCCGACGACCAGTTCATCATCTACACCGGCGGCACGACCGGGATGCCCAAGGGGGTGATGTGGCGGCAGGAGGATCTGTTCTTCGCGGGCCTCGGCGGAGGCGCGCCGACCGGGGAGCCGGTGAAGAAACCGGAGGAGCTCGCCGAGCGGGTCGCGGCCGGCGGTGCGGGGATCACCTTCTTCCCGACGGCCCCGCTGATGCACGGCACCTCCACCCTCACGGCCTTCATCGCCTTCCACTTCGGGCAACGGGTCGTGATCCACCGCAAGTTCGTGCCCGAGGAGGTGCTGCGGACCGTGGAGAAGGAGAAGGTCAGCAGCATCTCGCTGGTGGGCGACGCGATGCTGCGACCGCTGATCGACGCGCTGAGCGGCCCGCTGCGGCACATCGACCGCTCGTCGCTGTTCAGTGTCTCGTCGTCCGGCGCGATCATGTCGGACACGGTGCGCCGGCAGTTCCAGGAGCTGGTGCCGAACGCCATGCTGCTCAACAACTTCGGCTCGTCGGAGTCGGGCTTCAACGGGACGGCGACCGAGGACTCGGGGCCGGAGCGGGGCTTCCGGGTGCGGGTCAACGCCCGCACGCAGGTGGTGGACCCGGCGACGTACGAACCGGTGGCAGCCGGTGAGGTGGGCCGGATCGCCCAGTGCGGACACGTGCCGCTCGGCTATTACAACGACCCGGCCAAGACCGCCGGGGCCTTCTTCGAGAGGGACGGCGAGCGGTGGGTGCTGCTCGGCGACATGGCCACCGTCGACGAGGAGGGGGTGGTCACCGTCCTGGGCCGGGGCTCGCAGTGCATCAACACCGGCGGCGAGAAGGTGTACCCGGAGGAGGTCGAGCAGGCCCTCAAGTCCCACCCGGACATCTACGACGCGCTGGTGGCGGGGGTGCCGGATCCCCGGTGGGGCCACCGTGTGGCGGCGGTGGTGCAGTTGCGCACGGGCGCACCGCGGCCCTCGCTGCAGGACATACAGGCCCATTGCCGTGACCGGCTCGCCGGATACAAGATCCCGCGCCGGCTGGTGATCACCGACTCGATCCGGAGGTCGCCGAGCGGCAAGGCGGACTACCGATGGGCGCGCGAGGTCGCGGTGACGGCTGACCGGTGATTCTCCGCCCGGCCTATTGAACCTAAGGTGACGTGCGGACGTACTGGTGATGGCAGGCTCGCTCACCCGAGTCCTGTTCGCATGCCGGCAAGACCGCACGGAAGGACCACCGGGTGTCGCTCTTCACTCGCTCCCGTCAGCTTTCGGACACGACCGGGGGCAGGGCGGAACCGGAGGACGGCACCGGGACGGCGACTGCGGAGGACGGCACCTCGACGGAGGTTTCGAAGGACAACGCCCCCACGGACGGCCCGGAGATCGCTCCCCCGGCACAGGAGTCCTCCTCCGAGCGGACGCCGGAGGCGACGCCGTCCGGCGCGGTGAAGCCCGGCTGGTTCGGCTGGCGGCGTCGCCACCCGCGTACGGCACGCGGCGTCTCCATCGGGACGACCGTTCTGGCCGGTGCGCTGGTGCTGTTCGCGCTGCTCATGCCGAACCGGATCGAGCGCGTCGAGTTCGCCTCGTTCGTCCGCATCCCCGCCGAGGGGGTGCTGCTCGCCGGGCTGCTGCTCGCGCTGCCGCCGAAGCCCCGGCGGATCACGGCGGTCCTCACGGGCGTGTTCCTGGGGCTCGTCACGGTCCTGAAGTTCGTCGACATGGGCTTCTACCAGATTCTGGCCCGGCCGTTCGACCTGGTCCTGGACTGGATCCTGATCGAGCACGCGACGGACTTCCTCCGGGAGACGTTCGGCCGGACCGGACAGGTACTGGCCGTGGCCGGGGTGATCGTCCTGTTCGTGGCGCTGCTCCTCCTCACCACGCTCGCGGTGGTGCGGCTGACGAACCTGATGGCCCGGCACCGGCCGGCCGCCGGCCGCACGGTGCTGATCCTCGGCACGGCGTGGATCACGTGCATGACCCTGGGCGTGCAGATCGGCACCGTGCCGATCGCCACCAAGGGCAACGCCGAGTTCATCGGCAACCGTGTGGACGCGGTGCGGACGGGACTTCAGGACGCCCGGATCTTCGACAAGCAGGCCTCGGTGGACGCGTTCGCGAACACCCCGCCCGACCAGTTGCTCACGGGACTGCGCGGCAAGGACGTCCTGTTCACCTTCGTCGAGAGTTACGGCCGGGTCGCGATCGACGACCCGGCGATGGCACGGCAGACCGACGCCGTACTCAAGGAGGGCACCGGCAGGCTGAAGGCGGCCGGGTTCGAGTCGCGCAGCGGCTGGCTGCGGTCGCCGGTGACGGGCGCGGGCAGCTGGCTGGCCCACTCGACCTTCCTGTCCGGGCTGTGGATCAAGAACCAGCAGCGGTACCGCAGTCTGACCACCAGCGATCGCATGACGCTGACGAAGTACTTCGGGAAGACGGGTGCCTGGCGGACCGTCGGCATCGTGCCCGGTGTGCGGCGCGCCTGGCCGGAGGGGAAGTTCTTCGGCCTGGACCACATCTACGACTCCGAGCACCTCGGCTACCACGGCCCCTACTTCAGCTGGACGCCCGTCCCCGACCAGTTCACGATGGAGGCCTTCGAGCGCCTGGAGCACGGCAAGAAGGACCGTGAGCCGATCATGGCGGAGATCATCCTGGCCTCCAGCCACAACCCCTGGTCCCCCATCGCCCGGATGATCGACTGGAACGACCTCGGCGACGGCTCGGTGTTCCACCGGATCAAGAAGGAGGGCACCGACCCCGCGGAGGTCTGGAAGGACCCGGAGAAGGTCCGCACCGAGTACCGGCGCGCGATCGATTACTCGATCCGCAGTCTGACCGAGTGGGTCGAGCGCTACGGCGACGAGGACACGGTGCTGGTCTTCCTCGGTGACCACCAGCCGGTGCCGACCGTCACCGCCGGCGACACCGGCAAGGACGTGCCGGTGACGATCGTCGCCCACGACAAGAAGGTTCTGGACCGGGTCGCCGACTGGGGCTGGACGGACGGCCTCAAGCCGGCCGGGGACGCGCCCCGGTGGGGCATGGACCTGTTCCGCGACCGTTTCATGACGGCGTACGGTCCGCAGGGCTGAGGAACTCCTCCACGACCGCGGGGAACTCCCTCGGCCGGGAACGAGCAGGTAGGCGAAGGCGCCGCCGGGCGAGTGGCCCACCACGTCGGCCCGGTAGGCGAGGAGCGCCGCCACGGCCGGGGCCGTGCTGCCGACGGCACAAGGGCGTCCCGCACCGGTCAGGAGACCGGTAGGGCCCGGGGCGCCACGGCCGGAGCCCTCCTGCCGACGGCACAGGCGCGTGCCGCACCGTCAGGAGACCGGTAGGCGAGGGGCGCGCCACGGTCAGGGCCATCCCGCCGACGGCACAAGCGCGTGACGCACCGGTCAGGAGAAGAAGGCGGCCACGCGCCGCGCGAACCACTCCGGGTCGTCGAGCCAGGGATAGTGTCCCGCACCCGGCTGCACCGCGAACTCGGCTGCCGGGAAGACGTCGGCGCTCCGCCGGGCCAGGGACGGGTTCGGGCCTCCGTCGACTTGCCCGGCCAGGATCAGGACGGGCGCTGTCAGCCGCGCGAGGGCACCGCGCGTCGCCTCCGGATCGTAGGCGCCGTCGGCACCGTAGGCATCCGCCGCGGCATCGTTGGTCTCGGCCTCTTCGCGGTCGGCGTGGCCGCGCGCGATGTCGTCCCAGCGCCCGTAGAAGAACGGGAGGAACACCGGGTCGAAGTCACCCGTGCCGTCCAGCCAGGCCTCGAACGCGGGGAACGCGTCCGCGAACCAGGGTTCCGACGCCCGCTGCCGGGCTGCGGCCAGCCGGTCCCCGGCCGTCGCCGGCCACCCCAGGGCCCGCGGAATGGCGGTGACCAGCGCCAGCCGTCCCACCCGCTGCGGGTACCGGGCCGCATAGAGCATGGCGAGGCTCCCGCCCGCCGAGTGGGCGAGCAGATCCATCCGCTCCAGGTCCAGATGGAGCCGCAACGCCTCGACGTCCTCGACGAGCCGGTCGCAGCGGTATGTCGCCGGATCCGCGGGCGCCTCGGACTCCCCCGTGCCGCGCAGGTCGAGCAGCACCAACCGCCGGTGGGCGTCGAGTCCGCCCAGGTCTCCGAGGTAGGCCGAGGCCCGCATGGGGCCGCCGGGCAGCACGATCAGCGGTTCACCGCGACCACGCGGATGGAAGGTGAGCCGGGTTCCGTCCGGGGCACTGAAGGTCGGCATGGCGTCGATCCTGGAGCCCGCTGCCGGTCCGGCACAACCGGGTTGCCCGGCCGGGCGCGTCACTCGTTCCCGAGGTCGTTCCTCAGCTCCCGTTTGAGGATCTTCCCGCTGGCGTTGCGCGGGAGCTCGTCCACGAACACCACCCGCTTCGGCGCTTTGAAGGGGGCGAGTCTGTCGCGGACGTGGTGGATCAGTTCCGTCTCCGAGACCTCGCCGCGCGGGACGACGACGGCTGTCACCGCTTCGATCCAGCGCTCGTCCGGCAGGCCCACGACCGCGGCCTCGGCGACGCCGGGGTGGGTGTACAGCGCGTCCTCGACCTGGCGTGAGGCGATGACGACGCCACCGGAGTTGATGACGTCCTTCACCCGGTCGACGATCGTGTGGTAGCCGTGCGCGTCGCGTACCGCGAGGTCGCCGGAGCGGAACCAGCCGTCGCGGAAGGCCTCGGCGGTCTCCTCGGGCTTGTCCCAGTAGCCCTCGCACAGTTGCGGGGAGCGGTAGACGATCTCGCCGGGGGCGCCGTCGGGTACGTCCTCGCCGTTCTCGTCGACCACACGTGCGTCGACGAACAGGACCGTCCGGCCGCAGGAGTCCATACGGCCCTTGTGTTCGTCGGGCGCGAGGACCATGGCCAGGGGCCCGATCTCGCTCTGTCCGAAGCAGTTGTAGAAGGCAAGGCCCGGCAGACGTTCCCGCAGCCGTTCCAGTACCGGGACCGGCATGATCGACGCACCGTAGTAGGCCTTGCGCAGACCGCTCAGATCGCGGGTGGCGAAGTCGGGACGGTTGGACAGGGCGATCCAGACGGTGGGGGGTGCGAACAGGCTGTCCGCGCGGCCCGCTTCGATCAGGTCGAAGAGCCGGTCGCCGTCGGGTGCGTCGAGGATGATGTTCGTCGCGCCCACGGCGAGGTAGGGCAGCAGGAAGACATGCAGCTGCGCCGAGTGGTAGAGCGGCAGGGAGTGGACGGGACGGTCGCCCGCACTGAGGTCGAGTGCGGTGATCGCGCTCAGGTACTCGTGCACCAGGGCGCGGTGCGTCATCATCGCGCCCTTGGGCTGAGCCGTCGTCCCGGAGGTGTACAGCAGCTGGACGAGGTCCTCGGTGTGCGGCTCGGGGCCGTCGTGGGAGGGTGCTCCGGGCAGCCGCGCGAGCAGCGAGTCGTCCGCGTCGCGCAGCGGCAACGTCCGTACGCCGGGCGGCAGTCGTGCTGCCAGGTCCGGGTCCGTGAGGACCAGGGAGCTGCCGGACTGGGCGATGAGGTAGACGAGGTCGTCGCCGGTCAGGTTCTGGTTGACGGGTACGTGCACCAGGCCCGCGCGGGCGCAGGCCAGGAAGGCGATCAGGTAGGCGTCGGAGTTGTGGCCGTAGGCGCCCACCCGGTCGCCCGGGGAGAGTCCCTGGCCGAGGAGGACGCTCGCCGCGCGGGAGACGGCGGTGTCGAGTTCCTCGTACGTCCAAGTGCGATCGGCGTACTCCACCGCGACGCGCGCCGGTGTGCGCCGGGCGCTGCGCCGCAGGACTTGGTCGACCGTGCTGCCGTGTCCGGGCGTCGTCATGACACATGATCCTCGGTTCACCGCCCGGGGAGGTCAAGGACCCCGGATCGCACGGACCGCGGCGGGCGGGCCGGCCGGCCGGTGAGCAACCCTGCCGCTCCTGGGCGGCGTCCGCAGTCATGAAGCCAACGGACGTTCGAACCAGGTTTTCACCTGCGACACCCCTTTTCCTCGACGACGTGGGAGGAAACGATGCGCAGCCGTCCGAGACGTCCCGTTCAGGAGTCTCACACCGGACGCGTCCGGCCCTGCCAGTACGGCTCCCGCAACCGCCGCTTGTACAGCTTGCCGTTGGGGTCGCGGGGCATCTCGGTGATGAAGTCGACGCTCCTGGGCCGCTTGTACCCGGCGAGCCGGTGGGCGCAGTGGTCGAGGAGGTCGGCGGCGAGGGCCGGTCCGGGCCGGTGTCCGAGGGCCGGTTCCACGACCGCCTTCACCTCCTCGCCCCAGTCGTCGTGCGGGATGCCGAAGACGGCGGCGTCCGCGACGGCGGGGTGGGCGAGCAGGGCCGACTCGATCTCGGCGGGGTAGATGTTGACCCCGCCGGAGATGATCAGGTCGATCTTGCGGTCGCGCAGGAAGAGGTAGCCGTCCTCGTCGAGGTGGCCGAGGTCGCCGACGGTGAAGAAGTCCCCGATGCGGTTCTTGCGGGTCTTGGCCTCGTCCTTGTGGTACGAGAAGCCGCCGGTGTTCATCTTCATGTACACCGTGCCGAGTTCGCCGGGCGGGAGCCGGTTGCCGTCGTCGTCGAAGATCGCGAGTTCGCTGATGGGCCAGGCCTTGCCGACGGTGCCGGGCTTCTTCAGCCAGTCCTCGGCCGTGGCGAAGGCGCCGCCGCCCTCGCTGGCGGCGTAGTACTCCTCCACACAAGGTCCCCACCAGTCGAGCATGGCCCGTTTCACATGGTCGGGGCAGGGCGCGGCACCGTGGATGGCGTGCCGCAGGGAGGAGACGTCGTAGCGCTCCTTGACCGAGTCGGGCAGGGCCAGCAGGCGGTGGAACTGAGTGGGGACCATGTGGGTGTGGGTGCAGCGGTGGACGTCGATGAGGCGGAGCATCTCCTCAGGTGTCCACTTGTCCATGAGGACCAGCCGGTGGCCGATGTGCAGGGACGCGCCGGCGAACTGAAGGACGGCCGTGTGGTAAAGCGGTGAGCACACCAGGTGCACGTTGTCGTCGAACGGGCGGATGCCGAAGATGCCCAGGAAGCCGCCGAGGTACGCCTCCTCCGGGGGTTTGCCGGGCAGCGGGCGGCGGATGCCGCGGGGACGGCCGGTGGTGCCCGAGGTGTAGTTCATGACCCAGCCGAGGGTGCGGTCCGCGGGCGCCGACTCGGGCTGCCCGTCGAGGAGTTCGGCGTAGGGGCGGAAGCCCTCGACCCGGCCCGCCGCGTAGCGGTGGGTGCCCGGCAGGCCGGCCTCGTCGGCGGCGTGGCGGGCCGCCTCGGCGAAGCGTTCGTGGGCGAGGAGCACCTTGGCGCCCGAGTCGGAGACGATCCAGGCGATCTCCGGACCGACCAGGTGGTGGTTGACGGGGACGAGGTAGAGCCCGGCCTGGCTGGCCGCGAGGTACGCGGTGAGGAACTCGACGCCGTTGGGCAGGACCACCGCGAAGGTGTCGCCGCGTTCGAGACCGGCCGCGCGCAGGCCGTGCACGAGCCGGTTGGCGGCGGCGTGCAGGCGTCCGGCGGTCCACTCCTCGCCGTCGGGTGCGACGAGCACCGGGCGGCCGGGGTTCTCGGTGGCCTGGGCCCAGAAGCCCGCGGGGGGTGCGCTCACGACTGGCCGCTCCTTCCGGCGATGCGGTTGACACGGTCCACGGCCTGCTCGAAGCCGCGGGTGAGGTCGTCGAAGACGGCCTGGACACTGCGTTCGCTGTTCATCCGCCCGACGATCTGGCCGACCGGTGTGCCCAGCAGTGGGTCGACCTCGTACTTCTGGATGCGTGAGACGGCCTCGGCGACCAGAAGTCCTTGCAACGGCATGGGCAGGGTGCCGGGCCCGGCCGGGTCGTCCCAGGCGTCGGTCCACTCCGTGCGCAACTGGCGTGCGGGCTTGCCGGTCAGCGCCCGGGAGCGGACGGTGTCGCCGGAGCCGGCCGCGAGGAGTTTGCGCGTCAGGGCGGGTGAGTGCAGGTCCGCCTCTGTGGTGGTCAGCCACACGGAGCCCAGCCACACGCCTTGAGCGCCGAGGGTGAGCGCGGCGGCCACCTGCTGTCCGCTGCCGATGCCTCCCGCGGACAGCACGGGCAGCGGGGCGACGGCGTCGACGACTTCGGGGGTGAGCACCATCGAGGCGATCTCGCCCGTGTGGCCGCCCGCCTCGTAGCCCTGTGCCACGACGATGTCGATCCCGGCGTCCCGGTGCTTGCGGGCGTGCCGGGCGCTGCCCGCGAGTGCGGCGACGAGGACGTCCCGGTCGTGGGCGCGGGCGATGACGTCGGCGGGCGGGGAGCCGAGGGCGTTGGCGAGGAGCCGGATCGGGTAGTCGAAGGCCACGTCGAGCTGGCTGCGGGCGACCTGCTCCATCCAGCCGGTGATGCGCCAGCCGGCCGCCTCGCCCTCCGCGAGCTCCGGCACGGCGTGTCGGGCGAGGGTGTCCCGGACGAACTGCCGGTGCCCCTCGGGGATCATCGCCTCGACCTCGGCCTCGGTGACGCCCTCGACCTTCTTCGCCGGCATGACGACGTCCAGGCCGTACGGCCGCCCGTCGACGTGTGCCTCGATCCAGTCCAGGTCGCGCTTGAGCTCGTCGGGGGCGGTGTAGCGGACCGCGCCGAGCACGCCGAAGCCACCGGCCCGGCTGATGGCCGCGGCGACGGCGGGGAACGGCGTGAAGCCGAAGACGGCGTGCTCGATTCCCAGGGTCTGGCTCAGCTCCGTCTGCATGGGCGCAGGATGCCGGAGTCCTCCGAAGGACGGAAGGGCCTTTCTGATGCTCCGTCAGATTCTTTGGGTGGCCCATGCGGGTCCCATGCGCGTCCCGTGCGGGTGTTCCCGTGCGGGATGCCGGTGAGGGTGCTCCGCCGGATTCACGGCGGCGCGCGGGGGACATACTTCCCGGGACATCGGAGGCGGTTGAGGCGAAGGGGTACGCGGTGGCCGACGAACCGGCGAGAGGCGAACCGACCCGGCGTCACGTGGGCAGAGCGGGACTGGCCCTGGGCGGTGCGCTCGCCCTCGCCGCGTGGCCCGCCGGGCCCGCCGAGGCCGCCCCGCCGGCGACCGGCCACCGCCCCACCCTGCGGCACGGCTCCGCCGCACGAGCCGGGCTGCTCCCCTCCCACCTGCGTCAACTCGTGACCGACGCCGAGGCGTTCCTCGGCCCCTCCCCCAAGCATCCCTGGTACGCGGGGGCCGTCCTGCTCGCCGGACGCGGCGGCACGGTCGCGCTGCACCGGCCCATCGGCATGGCGGTGCGCTACCGGGCCTACGACGAGAAGACCGACACCGGCATCGAGTTCCCGCCCGGCGAGCAGATCCCCATGGCCGAGGACACCGTCTTCGACCTGGCGTCGGTGTCGAAACTGTTCACCTCGATCCTCGCCGTGCAGCAGACGGAGCGGGGCGCGCTGGAGCTGGAGGCGAAAGTCGCCTCCTATCTGCCGGACTTCGCACGCGCGGGCAAGCAGGACATCACGATCCGCCAGCTCCTCACGCACACCTCGGGGTTCCGCGCCTGGATCCCGCTGTACAGCGCGCCGACCCACGAGGAGAAACTCCGGCTCATCTGGAACGAGGCGCCGGTCAGCGCGCCCGGCACGGCGTACCTGTACTCGGACCTGAACCTCATCTCGCTCCAGCTCGTGCTGGAACGGATCACGGGTCGCACCCTGGACGTCCTGCTCCGTGAGGAGATCTCCGCACCGCTCGGTCTGCGCCGCACCCGGTACAACCCGCCCGCCTCGTGGCGGCCGAGGATCGCGGCCACGGAGGACGCGCGCGCACCCTGGTCCGGCCTGGACCGGGGTCTGGTCTGGGGCGAGGTGCACGACGAGAACGCCTTCGCCCTCGGCGGTGTCGCGGGACACGCGGGCGTGTTCTCCGACGCCTGGGACCTGGCGGTCCTCGGCCGCACGCTGCTCAACGGCGGTGTCTACGGCAGGGCCCGGATCCTGACGCCCGAGTCGGTGGAGCTGATGTTCACCGACTTCAACACCGCCTTCCCGGGGGACGAGCACGGCCTCGGCTTCGAGCTCTACCAGCACTGGTACATGGGCGCGATGGCCACGCCGCGCACCGCCGGGCACACCGGTTTCACGGGCACCTCGCTGGTGCTCGACCCGACCACCGACTCGTTCCTCGTCGTCCTGGGCAACTCGGTGCACCCGGTGCGCGGGTGGCGATCCGGGTCGGCTCCCCGGGTGGCCGCCGCGAACCAGCTGGCGCGGGCCGTCCCGGTCCGGCCGGTGCGGGGTCGCAGGGCCTGGTTCTCCGGCATGGCGGTCTCCGCCGCGGCGACGCTCACCCTCCCCGCGCTCGACACCTCGTCCGGCCGGGCCCGGCTGCGCTGCGGGCTGTGGTGGGACACCGAACCCACGGCCGACGTCCTGGTCCTGGAGGCCACGGCCGACGGCGGCACGAGCTGGCAGCCGGTGCCCTTCACGACGTCCCGCCGCGGTCAGGATCCCGAGTGGCACCCGACGGGCTCGGTGACCGGCTGGTCCGGCCGTGTCCGGCACCGGCTCACCGCGGACGTCCCCGCCGCGCGGGAGCTCACCCTGCGCTGGCGGTACGCGACGGACCGGCTGTACGTCGGCCGCGGGGCCTACGTGGACGGGCTGCGCGTGGAGGCGGCCGACGGCGTCCTCTTCGACGAGGCACGCCCGGTGGACGCGTCCCGCGTCGAAGCGGTGGGGTGGGCGCCGTCGGCCGACTGAGGGCTCACTCGGGGGTGTTCTCCAGCACCGCCATCGCCGCGTTGTGCCCGGGCACCCCGCTGACCCCGCCCCCGCGCACCGCGCCCGCCCCGCACAGCAGGACGTTGGCGTGCCCGGTCTCCACGCCCCAGCGTCCGGTGCCGTCCTGGGCGTGGGGCCAGCTCAGCTCGCGGTGGAAGATGTTGCCGCCGGGCAGGCGGAGGTCCCGCTCCAGGTCGAGCGGGGTCCTGGCCTCGATGCAGGGGCGGCCGTCCGCGTCGGTGGCCAGGCAGCCGGCGAGGGGTTCGGCCAGGTGGGCGTCGAGCTGAGCGAGGGTGGACTTCAGCAGGTCCTCCCGTACGGCGTCGTTGTCGCGCGCGAACAGGCGGGCCGGGGTGTGCAGGCCGAAGAGAGTGAGCGTCTGGTAGCCCTGCTCGGCCAGGCCGGGCCCGAGGATGGTCGGGTCGGTGAGCGAGTGGCAGTAGATCTCCGAGGGCGGTACGGCCGGCAGGTCGCCGGCGGCGGCCTGGGCGTGGGCGGTGGCGAGTTGCTCGTAGCCCTCGGCGATGTGGAAGGTGCCGGCGAAGGCCTCGCGCGGGTCGACGGAGGTGTCGCGCAGCCGCGGCAGCCGCTTCAGCAGCATGTTGACCTTCAGTTGGGCGCCTTCGGCGGGGGCCGGGGACGGGTCGCCGGTCAGTTCCGCCAGGGCCTGCGGTGAGGCGTTCACCAGGACGTGCCGGGCGGCGGCGGTGCCTTCGCCGTCGGCCGTGCGATACGTGACCTCGGCGGTTCGGCCGTCCGTGGTGACGCGCAGCGCCTCGTGGCCGGTGGCGAGGACCGCGCCCGCCGCGCGTGCCGTGTCGGCGAGTGCGTCGGTGAGGGCCCCCATGCCGCCGACCGGCACGTCCCAGTCGCCGGTGCCGCCGCCGATGACGTGGTAGAGGAAGCAGCGGTTCTGCTTCAGGGAGGGGTCGTGGGCGTCGGCGAAGGTGCCGATGAGGGCGTCGGTGAGGACGACGCCGCGCACCAGGTCGTCCTCGAAGCGCTCCTCGACGGCGCTGCCGATCGGTTCCTCGAACAGCACCCGCCAGGCCTCCTCGTCGTCGAGGCGGCGGCGCAGTTCCGCACGGGTGGGCAGCGGCTCCGTGAGCGTCGGGAAGACGCGCCGGGCGACGCGGCCGGTCATGCCGTAGAACTCCTGCCAGGCCCGGTACTCGCGGTCGGAGCCGGTGAGGCGGGCGAAGGCCTCTCTGGTACGGCGTTCCCCGCCGCCGACGAGGAGGCCGGTGGGCCTGCCGTCGCGCTCGGCGGGTGTGTAGGAGGAGACGGTCCGGGTGCGGACGCGGAAGTCCAGGCCGAGGTCCCGGACGATCTTCTTGGGCAGCAGGCTGACCAGGTACGAGTAGCGGGACAGTCGGGCGTCGACTCCGGCGAAGGGCCGGGTGGACACCGCCGCGCCGCCGGTGTGGTCCAGCCGCTCCAGGACCAGCACGGAGCGGCCCGCCCGGGCCAGGTAGGCGGCGGCGACCAGGCCGTTGTGGCCGCCGCCGACGATGACGGCGTCGTACGTGCGGTGTGCGCGGGGTCCCTCGGGTGCGGTCATGATTCTTGGTAACACGGGGTGATCGAGGTCGGCCAGACGGCGCCTGCCTGCTCGGCGGGGGTCAGCGCCCGACAGCGGCCCGCTGCTCCCGCAGGGCCGCCACTCTTCGGTACAGGGCCATCGCCTCGGCGCCGCGGCCGAGCTGTTCCAGGCAGTGGGCCTCGTCGTTGCGGCTGGCGAGGGTGCCGGGGTGGTCGGCGCCGAGGACGTGCGCGCGGGCGGTGGCCACCCTGCGGTACTCGGTGAGCGCGTCGGCCCAGCGGCCCAGCCAGCCGAGGCCGACGGCGACCTCGCGACGGCTGACCAGGGTGTCCGGGTGGTCGGGGCCGAGGACCTGTTCGCGGAGGGCGGCCACCTCGCGGGATTCGGCGAGGGCCTCCTCCCAGCGGCCCAGCCGGCCGAGGTTGACGCAGCGGCCGTGGCGCGCGCGCAGGGTCTCGGGGTGGGTGGGGCCCTGGACGCGGGCGCGGTCCTCGGCGAGGGCGTCGTAGAGGTCGAGGGCCTCGGCGCTGCGGCCCAGGCGGCCGAGGCTGATGCCGATCTCGTGCCGGGCGGCGAGGGTGTCGGGGTGGTCGGCGCCGAGGGCGCGGCGGCGGGCGGCGACGACCTCGCGGTAGGTCTCCAGCGCCTCCGGCCAGCGGCCCAGCTGGCCGAGCGCGTAGGCGACCTCGTAGCGGGTGACGAGCGTGTCGGGGTGGTCCGGGCCGAGCACGCGGGCGCGGGCCGCCGCCACCTCGCGGGCCATGCGGTACGAGTCCTCCAGGCGGCCGAGACGGCTGAGGTTGAAGGCCAGGTTGTGGCGGCAGCGCAGGGTGTCGGGGTGGTCGGGGCCCGTGATGCGCTCCCGGGCGGTGAGCACCGACGTGTAGACGCGGTGGGCGTCGAAGGGGCGGCCCAGCTGGCCGAGGACGTAGGCCATCTCCTGGCGGGCGGCCAGGGTGTCGGCGTGGTCGGCGCCGAGGGTGCGGATCCTGGCCTCGGTGACGTGCTTGTACGCGCGCAGGGCGTCCGCGGCGCGGCCGGTGCGGCTGAGCGTGAAGGCGACCTCGTAGCGGCTGGCGAGGGTGTCGGGGTGGTCGGGGCCGAGGAGGTGTTCGCGTTCGGCGGCGACGGCCCGGTGCACCTCGCCCGCCTCCGCCCAGCGGCCCAGGCGGCCGAGGCTCAGGCCCGCGTTGTGCCGGCCGGCCAGGGCGGTCAGGACGTCCGTGGGTGGGGCGGGCCGCCGCGCGGGGACGGGTTCGTCGACGACGGGGCCGGTGGCGGGTCGTGCGATCCACTCACCGGACAGCCCGGAGGCCGGGTCGGGCGGTGCGGTGCGCAGCCCCGTGCCGGTGGCCTTGTGGCCGGTGGTCATGCCGCGGGTCCAGGACGGCAGGCGGCCCGCGCCCACCGGCACGTGGGAGGCCGGGCGACCCGCCGCGACGGCCGACACACAGTCCGGCGCGGCCCGGTGGGCGCTGATCCGGCGGGCCAGCTCGCGGGCGTCGCCGGGTCGTTGCGCGGGTTCCTTGGCGAGCAGGTCGAGGACGACCTGCTCCAGGTATGCGGGCAGCTCCGCGCGGTGCTCGCGCGGCGGGCGGGGCGGGGTGTCGCGGTGGCCGACGAGGATCGCCCACGCGTCGTCGAGGTCGAAGGGTGGTACGCCGGTGGCGATCTCGTACAGCACACAGCCGAACGAGTAGAGGTCGCTGCGCTGGTCGACCTCGGTGCCGCTGATCTGCTCCGGGGACATGTAGTGCGGGGTGCCCATGGCGATGCCGGTGCCGGTCAGCCGGGAGGTGAAGCCGATGTCGTGGCCGAGGCGGGCGATGCCGAAGTCGCAGATCTTCACGGTGCCGTCGCCGAGCCGGACGATGTTGGCGGGCTTCAGGTCCCGGTGGACGATGCCCTGTTCGTGGCAGTAAGCGAGGGCGGCGGCGACCTGCTCGGCGATCTCCACGACATCCGCCACCGGCAGCGGGTGCTGTTCGTTGTCCTCCAGAAGCTGGCTGAGATTGCGGCCGTTCAGCAGCTCCATGACGAGGTAGAGGACGCCGTCGGACTCGCCGAAGTCGTGCACGACGGTGATGCCCCGGTGCTGGAGCGCGGCGGCGACCCGGGCCTCGCGGCGGAACCGCTCCCGCAGCACGCGGGTGAAGGCGTGGTCGTGGTTCGGGCCCAGCGGTTTGAGGCACTTGACGGCGACGTGCCGGCCCAGGGACTCGTCCCGCGCCCGCCACACCTCGCCCATGCCACCGCGCCCGATCAGATCGAGCAGCCGGTACCGGCCGTGGATGAGCCTGCTGTCCCCCATGTCGCGCGACGCTCCCCCCGGTAGCCGTTCGCCCGCCCGTCCCTGATCCACCCAGTATGGCGGCCTATCGTCCGAGTTTGTACGGTGCCGGACGCGCGTCCGGGCCGAGCCTCGCCACGGCCCGCAGGATGTGTTTGGGCGGGAGTTGCCACCGCAGACGTGCGGGAACGCGGCGCAGCAGGAGGCCCGTGAGGCGCAGTTGCCGGGTGACGGTGGCGGGTGCGGGGGCCGGTCTGCCGTACAACTCGTGGGCGTACGGCGGCAAGGAGGCGTACGCCAGGTGCGCCACGCGCCGCCACAGCGCCTCGCGCGCCGGTATGAGGAGCGGGTGCGTCGGCGGGCGGAGCAGGAAGTCGTCCACCTCGCGTGCCTCGGGTCCGGCGGCCAGATCCGGGAGCGTCTTCTCGAAGTACTCGGCCATCTCGGCCCGGTTCGCCGGTGCGGCGTCGGGATTCAGGCCCACCAGGCGTGCGCTGCGGCGGTGTTCGGCGATGTAGCGGTCGGCCTCGGCGTCGGTGAGCCGGAATCCGGACCTGCGGGCGACGTGCAGATGGGAGTCGATCTCGGCGCAGTGCACCCACATCAGCAACGCGGGTTCGTCGACACCGTAGCGCTCGCCGGTGTCCGGGTCGGTCGCGCTCAGCATGCGGTGGATCTTGCGGACCCTGGCACCGGCACGCTCGGCGGCCTCGGTGGTGCCGTAGGTCGTCGTTCCGACGAAGCCGGCGGTGCGCAACAGCCGGCCCCAGGCGTCCCGCCGGAAGTCGGAATTCTGCGTGACTCCGCGTACCGCGCGGGGATGCAGGGCCTGGAAGTAGAGCGCCCGGACACCCGCGATCCACATCATGGGGTCGCTGTGAAGCTGCCAGGTCACCGATTCGGGACCGAAGAGCCCCGGGTCCGCGCCGCTCATCGCCTCACCTCCGCCCGGCGCCCACGATGGCACAGCTCGAACAGCAGGTCGAGAGGCCCCGGTTCGACTCACGGCCGTCCATTCGTTGCAATTTCACCTACCCGACTGACGGTTTGGTAAGGCTCCCCTTATATGCTGAGGTCGCCGATCAAGCCCGGCCTGGGCCGCAGCGGCCTGCCCGACCTCTCGCACGACAGGATCCGACATGCGCACCACCTCCCGCGGCCTCATAGCGGCGCTCGCTCTCACCCCTCTGCTGGCCGGCTGCTTCGCATCCGGCGACAGCGACACCGGCGCGGGATCGGGCGGGCGGCTGCGGGTCGCGCTGGCCGTGCCGCCGGTGCAGGCGCTGTCCCCGTACAGCAACGACGCCACCGTGCTGAGCAAGCTGTCCGTCGCCGAGGGCCTCACCGCCCTCGACAAGAACGGCACGGCCAAGCCCGCCCTGGCGAAGTCCTGGAAGCAGGACGGCGACACCACCTGGACCTTCGAGCTGCGCAAGGCCGAGTTCCAGGACGGCACCGAGCTCACCGCCCAGGCCGTCGTCACAGCGCTCGAGCACGCCGGGGCGGCCAAGCCCAAGCCGCGCGTCCTGAGCGACGTGTCACTGACCGCCAAGGCCGAGGACGCCGACACCGTCACGCTCACCACCAAGTCGCCCGACCCGGTGCTGCCGCTGAGGCTGGCCAGCCCCGCGCTGGCGATCCTGTCGGCGAAGGCGTACGCGAAGGACGGCGCCGTCAGCCCCGTCGGCACCGGCACGGGTCCGTTCGAGATCACCCGGCTGAACGGCAAGGCCAAGGCGACGCTCGACCGCTTCGACGGCTACTGGGGTGGCCAGGCGAAGGCGCCCGGCATCGACGTCAGCTGGATCGCGGACGGGACGGCCCGTGCCAACGCGCTGCGCGGCGGCGAGACCGACATCGCCGAGTGGATCCCGACCGCCCAGGCGAAACTGCTCGACAAGGCGACCCGGCACGAGGTCCCCTCGGTGCGTACCGACAGCCTGATCCTCAACACCGGCAGCGGTCTGTTCACCGACGCCGGGCTGCGCGCCGCCGCCCGCGAGGCCGTCGACGGCTCCGCCCTGGTCGACTCCGTCTTCGGCGGATACGCCGACCCCGCGCAGGGCCTGTTCGGGCCCGCCGTCCCGTGGGCGGCCGACAAGCGCGTCGAGGTGACGGGCCGTACCAAGGCCACGACCGCCGCCGAGGTGAAGGCCGGCACCAAGGGCAAGACACTTCGGCTGGCCACCTACACCAACCGGGCCGAGTTTCCCGAGGCGGCGTCCGTGCTCCAGCAGCAGCTGGAGAAGGCCGGGTTCACCGTGAAGCAGGACGTGCGCGAGTACACCCAGATGGAGGCCGACCTGCTCGCCGGGAAGTACGATGCCCTCGTCTTCTCGCGGGTGACGCTCCTCGACACCGGCGACGCGGTCGACTACCTCGCCAGCGACTTCACCAGCGAGGGCGTCTACAACATCGCCGGCCTGAAGAACGCCGCGGTGGACAAGGCCATCCGGGCCGCCGCCGCGGAGCGGGACACCGAGAGCCGCCAGGAGAAGACGATGCGGGCGGAGGCGGAGATCCTGCGCACCGACGCGGTGGTGCCGCTGGTCCACGAGCAGGCCGTGCAGGGCATCGCGGACGACGTCGAGGGCGTGGTCCTCGACCCGCGCGAGCGGTCCTTGATCGATGTCGACACGCGCCTGAAGTAGCCCGCATGAGCCTCGCGCCCAGCTCCGCCGCCGCCCGCCCGTCCCTCTGGCCGGCGGCGGCCGGCCGTGTGCTCGCCGGTACCGCCCTGCTCGGCGCCGTGGCCCTGCTCCCCTGGCTGTCCGGCGCCGACCCGGCCCGTACGGTGCTGCGTGCGCGCTCCGCCGACCAGAACCCCACACCGGCGGAACTGGCCGCGGTGCGCGATCAGCTGGGCCTGGACGAGGGCCCCTGGGTCCATCTCGCGCACTGGCTGGGCGGCCTGCCCCACGGGGACGCGGGCGTCTCGTGGGTCTCCGGCGCACCGGTCATGCCGCAGGTGGGGACGGCTCTGTCGGTCTCCCTGACGCTGATGCTGGGCGCGTTCGCCGTCACGGTGCTGGTCGCCGCGCTGGTGTGCGCCCGTACGGTCCTCCTCGGTTCCCGGCGCCGGCTGCGGCGGGACCGGGCCGGCACCACGGCCGCCGTCCTGGCGTCGCTGCCGAAGTTCCTGCTCGCCTCGGTGCTGGCCACCGTGTGCGGGGTGTGGTGGGGCTGGTTCCCGTCCAGCGGGTGGGACGGACCGCAGTCGATGGTGCTGCCCTCGCTCGCACTCGGCATCCCCTCGGGTGCGATGCTCGGCGGGATGCTCGACCAGGCACTGCCCGCCGCCTTCCACGAACCCTGGGCGCGCACGGCCTACGCCGTCGGGCTCCCGCCCCGGCACATCGGCCGCGACGCGCTGCGCCGCAGCCTGCCCGGCATACTGCCGCAACTGCTGCCCACCGTGGTGGCTCTGGTCGGCGGCGCGGTCGCCGTGGAGAAGATCTTCAACATCCCCGGCCTCGGCCGGCTCGCCCTGGACTCGGCCGTCGCGCAGGACCTCCCCGTGCTGCAGACGGCGACTCTGACGCTGGTCCTGCTCGGCGTGGCCGCGGGCATCATCATCCGGGCCCTGCGTCACGCCCTCCTCGGCCGGCCGCTGCGCGACGGCGCCCTGCCGGCCCTGCACCACCCCCCGATCACGGTGCCGCGATCCGTGCGCTGGATCACCACCGCCTGCGCCCTGACCCTGCTCGCCCTGGTCACGGCGGGCCTCCTGCGCGACCCCCTCCAGGTCGACACGGCGGCCCGGCTGCTGTCCCCCTCCCCCGAACACCCCCTGGGGACCGACGCCCTGGGCCGTGACCTGCTGGCCCGGCTGGGCCACGGGGCGCTGCGCACCGCGGAGGTCGCCCTGGTCGTGACGGTGGTCAGCGCGGTCACCGGACTGCTGCTGGGCATGGCACCGCGGGCGAGCGCGGGCCCGACCGAGGTCGTGTCGACCCTGCCCGCCGTCCTGGCGGGCCTGCTGATCGTGAGCGTGACCGGGCCGTCGGTGTGGGGCGCGGCCGGCGCGGTGTGCGCGGTCGCCTGGAGCCCCTACGCCGCCCAGACCTCCGCGCTGCTGGAGCAGGAACGCGCGAGCGGGCACATCGCCGCGTCCGTCGCACTCGGCGCGGGACGGCTGCATCTGCTGCGCCGCCACCTGCTTCCCGCGGTGGTCCCGGCCCTCCTCCGCAACGCGCTGCTCCGGCTGCCCACGACCGTCCTGGTCCTCGCCTCCCTCGGCTTCCTGGGCCTGGGCGAACAGCCGCCCACCCCCGAATGGGGCCGCCTCCTCTCGGAGAACCAGCCGTACGCCGAACTGGCCCCCTGGACCGTCCTGGGACCGGCCGCCGCGCTGGTGCTGCTGTCCGTGCTGGCGGTGACCGGCAGCGTGCTGGGACGCGGGAAGGGCGAATAGCAGGTGCCCCGGCCGGTGGAGGTCACCGGCCGGGGCACCTGCTCTCCGCCCGTCGGGCGGGGTGCGTCTCGTCGGGTTTCGGACGGGGCGAGTTTCGTAGATGTTCAGGCGAGGTGCGTCTCCTCTGTCTTCGGGCGGGGTGCCGCTCGTCGGCCGTCAGGCGGGGCGCTTGCTCTCCGCCCGTCGGGCGGGTGCGGCACGTCGTCAGACGCGTTGCGCCTCGTCGGTCACGTATCCGCGCCGCTTGTCCACCACGTTGCGCAGGGGGCGGCCCTCGATGTGCCGGGTGAGGTTGTCGAGGAACACCTCGACGAGCGCCTCCCGCTCACCGGTCGTCTCGCCCGCCGCGTGCGGGGAGATCACCACGCCGGGCATGTCCCACAAGGGTGACCCGGCGGGCAGCGGTTCCTGGGCGAAGACGTCGAGGGCGGCTCCGGCGAGCCGTCCGGCGGCGAGGTGGTCGACGAGCGCCTCCTCGTCGACGAGTCCGCCCCGGCCCACGTTGATCAGTCGCGCCCCCGGCTTCATCGCGGCCAGCACGGGGGCGTCGACCATGCCCCGGGTGTCCTGGGTGAGGGGTGCGGCCAGGACGACGTAGTCGGCCTCGGCGAGTGCCGTGTGCAGGCCGGCCGGGCCATGGACCGTGCCGAAGTCGGGGTCGTTCGGGCGGGCCGTGCGGCCGGCGCCGCAGACCCGCATGCCGACGGCGGTCAGCAGCCGGGCGGTGGCCCGGCCGATGGGTCCCGTGCCCCACACCAGCACAGTGCGGCCGGTGATGCCGTCGCTGGGACGCGGACGCCACTCGCGGCGCCGCTGGTGCTCCCAGGTGCCCGGGAAGTCCTTGGCGAGGGAGAGGATCAGACCGAGGACGTACTCGGCGGTCGGCTGGTCGTAGACGCCGCGGGCGTTGGTCAGGACGACGCCCGGATCGTCCACCAGGGCCGGGAAGAGGAAGGAGTCGACGCCCGCGGAGGCCGCGTGGACCCAGCGGGGCGCCTTCTCGGGGTTGTCGGGCCACGCCTCGCGGATGGCGGGAGTGATGGTGACCCAGGCCAGGAGGGCGTCGGCGCCGGGGAGGAGGTAGGGCAGTTCCTCCTCGGTGGCGTAGACGGTGTCGGCGAGGCGTTCGATGAGCGCGGTGGCCGGTGGGCGGTTGCCGCGGTGGAGGACGACGAGTCGGTCGGGCATGTCAGGCTCCGACAGGGACGGCGATGTACTTGTATTCGAGGAACTCGTCGATGCCGACACGGCCGCCTTCGCGTCCCAGGCCGGACTGCTTGATGCCGCCGAAGGGCGCGGCCGGGTTGGAAACCAGGCCGGTGTTGAGACCGATCATGCCGCTTTCGAGGCGATCGGCGACGCGCAGGGCACGGTCGAGGTTCTGGGTGAACAGGTAGGAGGCCAGGCCGAATTCGGTGTCGTTGGCGGCGGTGACGGCCTGGTCCTCGGTGTCGAAGGTGACCAGTGCGGCGACGGGTCCGAAGATCTCGGTGTCGTTGATGGCGGCCTCGGGGGTGAGGCCGGCCAGGACGGTGGGCGGGTAGAAGCAGCCCGGTCCCGTGGGCAGTTCACCGCCGGTCAGGACGGTCGCGCCGTGCTTGACGGCGTCCTGGACGAGGTCGTGGGCTTTGCTGCGGGCGGTGGCGTCGATGAGGGGGCCGACGTCGGTGCCGGGTTCGGTGCCGGGGCCGACCCTCAGGGCGGCCATGCGGGTGGTCAGGCGGGCGGCGAACTCGCGGGCGACGGAGGTGTGGACGTAGATGCGGTTGGCGGCGCAGCAGGACTCGCCCATGTTGCGCATCTTGGCGACCATGGTGCCTTCGACCGCGGTGTCGAGGTCGGCGTCCTCGAAGACGATCAGGGGGGCGTTGCCGCCCAGTTCCATGGACGTGCGGATGACGGTGTCGGCGCACTGGGCGAGCAGGATGCGGCCGACGGCGGTGGAGCCGGTGAAGGAGAGTTTGCGGATCTGCCCGCCGCGCAGGAGGGGTTCGACGACGCCGGCGGCGTCGGTGGTGGTGACGATGTTGAGCACACCGGCGGGCAGACCGGCTTCGGTGAGGATCGCGGCCAGGGCGAGGCTGGTCAGGGGGGTCTGGGGGGCGGGTTTGAGGACGACGGTGCAGCCGGCGGCGAGGGCCGGGCCGATCTTGCGGGTGCCCATGGCCAGGGGGAAGTTCCACGGCGTGATGAGCAGGCAGGGCCCGACCGGCTGACGGGTGACCAGCAGGCGGTTGCGGCCGTCGGGGGCGGTCGTCAGCCCGCCGTCGATCCGCACGGCCTCCTCGGAGAACCAGCGGAAGAACTCGGCGCCATAGGCGACCTCGGCGCGCGCCTCGGCCAACGGCTTGCCCATCTCCAGCGTCATCAGCAGCGCGAGGACCTCGGTGCGCTCGATGATCAGGTCGTAGGCGCGGCGCAGGATCTCGCTGCGCACCCGGGGCGCGGTGGCGGCCCAGGCCGCCTGGGCGGCGACGGCGGCGTCGACGGCGCGCTGTCCGTCGGCGGGTGAGGCGTCGGCGACCTGGCACAGTTCCTCGCCGGTGGCCGGGTTGTCGACGGACAGGGTCCGGGCGGACTCCGCGTCCTGCCAGGTGCCGCCGATGAAGAGCTGCTTGGGAACATCACGGACGACAGTCATGGGTGTCTCCTCGTATGCGTGGAAGGGGCTGCCGACCGGTCAGCGGATGCGGTCCAGCGTCTTGTAGTAGGCGCCCGCGAAGGGCAGGAACCAGGCCGTGCCGTTGTAGAGGGGGATGCGGGGCGGGGCCAGGTCGCGGACGGGGCTGACCTCGGGGTGGCCGTCCATCACCTCGGCCATGACCTGCCCCATGTGCGTGGCCATCTGCACGCCGTGGCCCGCGTATCCCATGGAGTAGTAGACGCCGTCGTCGGTCTGCCCGGCGTGCACGATGCGGTCCATGGCGAAGCCGACGGAGCCGCCCCACACGTACTCGATCTTCGTCCGGGAGAGCTGGGGGAAGATCTCGCACATCTCACGGAACAGGACGGCTCCGCTCTTCTTGTCCGAGGTGGGGTCGGACGGTGCGAAGCGGGCGCGGCCGCCGAACAGCAGCCGGTTGTCCGGGGTGAGCCGGAAGTAGTGGCAGACCTGGTTGGAGTCGACGATGAGGCGGGCCTTGGGGATGATGTCCCGGGCGAGGTCGTCGCCGAGCGGCTCGGTCACGATGATGAAGCTGCCCAGGCATACCTGCTGGCGGCGCAGCCACGGGAAGTTCTTGTCGGTGTAGGCGTCGGTGGCCATCATGACCTGCCCGGCACGGACGACACCGCGCTCGGTGCTGACCTCGAACCGGCCGGCGGCGGTACGCCGCACGCCGATGGCCGCGTTGCGTTCGTGGATCTCGACACCGGTGCGCTCGCACGCCTCGGCCATGCCGCGCACGAAGCGGCCGACGTGCAGTGCGGCGCTGAACGGGTCGAGCAGGCCGCCGTGGTAGGCGTCGGAGCCGATTTCGGAGCGCAGCTCGGCCTTGCTGATCAGAGTGGTCTCGTGTCCGAAGTACTGGGCCAGATCGCGCTGTTGGGCCTTCTTGCTCTCGAAGTGGGCGGGGCGGGACGCGACGCCCAGGCGTCCGACGCGACGGAACTGGCAGTCGATGGACTCCTCGTTGACGAGCCGCTCGACGGTGTCCACGGCCTCGCCGTAGGAGTTGTAGATCTCGCGGGCCCGTTCGAGGCCGTACCGGCGGATGGCCTGGCGTACGCCGATGGTGAAGCCCAGGTTGGCCATGCCGCCGTTGCGCGCGGAGGCACCGGAGCCGATCTGGCCCTTCTCGACGAGGGTGACGCGGGCGCCCTTGCGCGCGGCGTGGAGGGCGGTGGACAGACCCGTCAGGCCGGCGCCGACGACCACCAGGTCGGTGTCCTCGGTCAGCGGCTTGCCGGAGCGGTCGGGAAACGCCCCGGCGGTTTCTATCCAGTAGGGAATCGTCTTCATTTCGGGTCCTCTGCGGGGAGTTTCGAAGGTGGGGCGCGGCCGTGCCTGCGCAGGGCTCAGGTGAGGGGTTGGACGAGGAGGTTTTCGCCCTCGGGACCGAGCGAGCCGTCGGCGGCCCTGTTCGGCAGCGGGTGCCGCCGGGCGGTGTGGGCGGTCAGCTGAGCGGTGGCGGTCGTCATACGGCCTCGCCTCCCGGGTTCGCGATGCCTGCCGTGTTCTCGACCGAGAGCAGGGAGTCCTGCCGTCCGGAGCCGATCCAGCGGACCAGGGCGACGATGCCGAGGGCGAGGATGGCGAAGGCGGTGAGGAGCGCGCTGACGGCGGTCACGCTGGGGTCGATCTCGAAGGTGAGGGAGTTGTAGACCTGCACGGGCAGGGTGACGGTGTCGACGGAGGAGAGGAACTGGGAGATGTAGAACTCGTCGAAGCTGGTGATGAAGGAGAAGATCGCCGCCGCGATCATGCCGGGGGCGGCGAGGGGGAAGGTGATCCGTCGGGCGATGGTCAGGCGACCGGCGCCCATGCTGGCGGCGGCGTCCTCGAGGCGTTCGTCGATGCCGCGCAGGGTCGCGATCAGGATCAGTACCGCGATCGGTGAGGCCAGCACGGTGTGGCCCAGGGCGATGGCGATGGGGCTGCCCAGCATCGCGGCGGGCTCGAAGAGCAGGAACAGCCCGAGTGCGGTGACGATCTGCGGGATGACCAGCGGTCCGAGGACGAGGGCGAAGACCGCCGAACGCAGCGGGAGTTCGCTGCGGACCAGGGCGGTCGCCGCGGTCACCGCGATGATGAGGGAGAACACGGTGCTCAGGGCGGCGATCAGGGCGCTCAGGGAGAGCGCGGCCGGCCATTTGCTGCCGTCGGCGAACAGGGCCTTGTACCAGTTCAGCGTCCACGTCTCGGGCGGGAAGGAGGCGAAGGCGTTGTCGCTGAAGGAGGTGACGAGGATGACGACGATCGGCAGCGCGAGGAACAGCAGGATGAGGGTGGCGACGGCGGTCAGGGCGATGCGCCCGGTGAGGGATGTGCGCAGCTCCATCATGACGCGCTCCTCTTCTTACGGCTGGCGCCCAGGGAGGTCACGAGCTTGACGAGCAGCAGTCCGGCGAAGGTGAGCAGCAGCAGGATGACGCCCTGGGCGGCGGCCCCGTTCCACTGGTTCTCCTTGGTGACCTGCTGGTTGATGAGTGTGGCGATCATCGTCTGGTTGGGTCCGCCCATCAGGGCGGGGGTGATGTAGTAACCCAGCGAGAGGATGAAGCTGAGCAGTCCGGCGCTGGCCAGGCCGGGGGCGACCAGCGGCAGGTAGACGCGGCGGAAGATGGTCGGGCGTCCCGCGCCCATGCTGGACGCGGCGGCCAGCAGCCTGCGGTCCACACCGCGCATCACCCCGTACAGCAGCAGCACCGTGTACGGGAGCATCATGGAGGTGGTGCCGATGACCACGCCGAGTTCGTTGTAGAGCAGCTGGAACGGCGTCCCCGGTACCGACATGGCGGTGAGGGTCTCGTTCACCAGGCCCTTGTCGCCGAGCATGATGATCCAGCCGTAGGTGCGCACCAGGGCGCTGACGAAGTGCGGGACGACCACGACCAGCATCGCAAGGCCCGCCAGGATGGGCTTGAGCCGGGTGATCGCCTGGGCCAGGACGAACCCGAAGACGAGGCTGAGCACCGCCGTTTCGGCGGAGATCCGCAGCGTGGTGATGAGGACGGAGAGGTTGACGCCGGTGAGGGCGTCGGCGTACCAGTGCAGCGTGAACGAGCCGTCGGCGTCCTTCAGGCTCAGGAGCAGGGTGCTGAAGATCGGGTAGACGAACAGCACCAGCAGGTAGACGACGACCGGCAGGGCGTAGAGGATCCCGACCCGGGTCTTGCGCGAGGCGAGGAGCTTGCGCGGAGGGGCGGGCGTGGTGGCGGTGAGGGCGGCCATGGCTCACCCTGCCTGTTCGTCGGCGAAGAGGTTGACGTCCTCGGGGTCGGCGGTGATCCCGACCCGCTCGCCGGCGACGGGGCCCCGCCCGGCCGGGACTTCCAGACGCAGCAGCGGCGCGTCGGTGCCGTCGATGCGTACGCCGGCGCGGACCAGGGTGCCCACGTAGGTGGCCGTCTCGACCGTGCCGGTACAGAAGCCGTCGTCGGCGGCGCAGGCCCGCAGCCGGCCCGGCTGCACGGCGACCTTCACAGAGGTGCCGGGGGCCGGCTGGTGGCGGCGCGCCTTGATCAGGCCGCCACTGTTGTCCAGGCGGACCAGGGTGTGCTCGTCGGTGTGCTTGTCGATGCGGCCGGGCAGGAAGTTGGCCGCGCCGAGGAAGTCCGCCACGAAGGGGGTCTTCGGCCGCTCGAACAGTTCGCGGGGGGTGTCGAACTGCTCGATCAGGCCGTTGCGCATGACCGCGATGCGGTCGGACATGACCAGCGCCTCTTCCTGATCGTGCGTCACATAGATGACGGTCAGGCCGAGTTCCTGCTGGATGGTCTTGATCTCGATCTGGAGCTGGTCGCGCAGCTTCTTGTCCAGGGCGCCCAGCGGCTCGTCCATGAGGATGACCGGCGGGCGGTAGACCAGCGCCCGGCACAGGGCGACACGCTGCTGCTGACCGCCGGACAGCTCACGCGGCTTGCGTCCGCCGAACCCGGACAGGCCGGCGATCTCCAGCGTCTCCCCGACGCGGCGGCGGATCTCGTCCTTGCTCACGCCGCGCAGGGTGAGCGGGAACGCGACGTTCTCGTGGACCGTCATGTGCGGGAAGAGCAGGTACTGCTGGAAGACGAAACCAAGCCCCCGCTTCTGCGGCGCAAGGCGTGTCACGTCTCGGTCCCCGACGGTGATGGTGCCGGAGTCGGGTTCGCAGAACCCGGCGATCATCATCAGGGTCGTGGTCTTGCCCGACCCGGAGGAGCCGAGGAAGGTGACGAACTCCCCGGCCGCGATCTCCATGGACGCCTCGTCGACGGCGACGACGTCACCGTACGTCTTGCGCAGGGCCACTACCGACAGCGCTTTGCCGGTCGCGGCGGCCTGCTTGCCGCCGACCACCGCGACGGACGGCGTGACCACACCGAATTCAGCCACGAGCCCACTCCAGCCAGCGCTTGGTGACGGCGGATTCGTTCTTCAGCCACCAGTCGATCTCCGCGTCGAAGCCCTTGTCGTAGTACTTCGGCGCACCGGCGAGCGCGTTGCGCTCGTCCTCGGTGAGCTTGGCGTAGGCCAGCGGGGACGACGGGTTGGAGGGGAAGGCCTGCGCCAACGCGGCCTGGCTCTCCGCACGCAGCGCGAAGTCCATCAGCTTGTAGGCGTTGTCCACGTTGGCCGCGTCCTTGGCGATGGCGTAGCCCGAGAACTGGCGGCGTATGCCGTTGAGCTGCCGCTCGACGGGTACGCCCTGCTTCTGCAGATCGGCGATCCGGCCGTCCCAGACGGTGGACATCGTCACCTCCTGGCGGCTCAGCAGCACACCGGGGAGCGGGCCGCTGTCCCAGAACTTCTTGATGCCCGAGCGCAGCCGGGTCAGCACCTTGAACGCGCGGTCCACGTCCAGCGGGTACAGCTTGTCCATCGGGACGCCGTCGGCCAGCAGCGCGAACTCGAGCTCCGGCAGGTCACCGTCGGGGCTGCACATCGCGCGGCCGCCCTGGAACGCCTTGGTGTCGAAGAAGTCCGCCCACGACTCGGGCTTCTTACCACCGAAGGCATCCGTGCGGTAGGCGATGCACTGGCCGTAGAAGCTGTGGCCGACGGCATGGTCGGTGATCTGAGCCGTGGGGATCTTCGCGCTCTTCAGGCTCTTGAGCCGGTCACGGTCCAGCGTCTCCAGCGCGTCCTGCTTGACGTACTTGAGGTGGGACATCATCGAGTTGTTGATGAGGTCGCACTGCGGGCGGCCCTGCTTGATCTGCGCCAGCAGCGGAGCGTCGTCCAGGTTGAGCACCTTGACCTGGATGCCGGTCTCCTGCGTGAACGGCGTGTAGATCGCCTTCTGCAGCGCAGCACCGTAGGAACCGCCGCTGTCGCGGACGACCACCGTCTTGCCTGCCTTCCCACCGGTGCCGGTGGAAGCGCTGCGGCTGGTGCCGGTACCGCAGGCGCTTAGCGCGGTCGCGGCGGCGAGACCCGCCGTGGCTCCGCCGACGCCGCGCAGGAAGAGTCTGCGGTCTATACGGGCGTCTCTCATCGTGTGCCTCCTGGGGGTGCTGCTGGGGAAGGGGGGATGGCTGGGGGTGGGGTCCAACTCGGCTCCCGGGGAGGGTGGTGGGGCCGTGCATGCCGGAGAAGATGCGCCCGCCGGACAGGGCGTTGGACCGTGCGTGTGCTCCCCGCCGTCGGCCGGGGTCGGTGGACCGGGCCGAGAGCGTCGCTCTCGGCGCGGCACTTCGAGTTCTCCGCGGGCGTCGCCGACACGCTCGGCGAGGGTCCTTCGGGGCTGTCCGTGCGGGACGGTGTGCGTCGCGAGTCAGAGGCCGAGCATCTGGTTGAGCTCGTCCAGGGACTTGACCGTCACGTAGTCGTAGCCGTGGGTGACCGGGTCGTAGCCGCGGTCGAGGAGCACCAGGTTGCGGAAGCCCATGTCGTGCATCGGCATCAGGTCGTAGCGGGTGTGCGAGGCGACGTGCACGAAGTCCTCGGGCGACGCGTCGAGCTGGTCGAGCATGTACTCGAACGCGGCGTAGCGGGGCTTGTAGAAGCCGGCCTGTTCGGCGGTGAAGACCGCGTGGAAGTCCGCCCCGAGCCGGGGCACGCTCTCCTCCAGGAAGGCGTCGCCGGCGTTGGAGAGGATGACGAGCTTGTAGTGCTCGCCCATCTTCTTCAGCGGTTCCGGCACGTCGGCGTGCGGGCCCCAGCTGCGCACGCCGTCGGCGAGCCGCTTGCCGGCGTCCGGCGCCGCCGTCACACCCCACTTGCGGCAGACCCGCTCGAAGGAGTCCTGCAGCACCTGCTCGTAGGGGTAGTACGCGCCGCGCACCTGGTCGTAGCGGTAGCCGCGGAACTCCCGGACGAACTGGTCCCAGTGCTCGGCGGGGATCTGGTCGCCGACGAGTTCACGCGTGATGGGGGTCATCGGCCACTCGATCAGCGTGCCGTAGCAGTCGAACGAGACGTACTTCGGACGGAACTGCAGGGAGGGGATTTTGTTGCTCATGCAGGAGCTCCAATGATGTGGGCCGCGAGAAGCGAAAGGATCATGTTTTTTCGGTACCTGTCCGGCAGGTGCGAGACGCACTTCTCCCGGGGCAGGGCGAAGTGAGGAAGACTCAGGCGGTCTGGGTTCCGGCCGGCGCGAGGAAGCCGATGGGGTGGTCGGTGGAGCCCTCGAGGGCCAGGTCGGCGGCGATCTCTCCCATGGCGGGCGAGAGTTTGAAGCCGCTGCCGGAGAAGCCGGCCATGACGATGATGTCGTCCTCGCCGGGGAGATGACCGACGAGCGGGTTTCCGGACGCGGTGTAGCCCTCCATGTAGACCGACAGCCTGATGGGGTCGGGGTTCAGATCGGGCATCAGCTCGGCGATGAGCTCGCGGAAGGTGGCGAGTTCCTCCGGGCGGACCGTCCGGTCGAGCCGCTCGGGGTCGGGCACCGGCAGGTATCGGGCCAGGGACAGGCCCAGCTTGACGGAGATGCCGTCGGGCGAGGGGAGGCCGTAGCAGTCGTGGGGTGTGCTGCGGACGAAGGCGGGTGCGCCGCCCGCGAACCAGTCGTGGCGGGTGGGGATGTGCCACGAGCTGATCAGCCGGCGGATGTCGACGCTCCGGGGGAGGTCCGGGAGCAGCGTGTTGATCCAGGGGCCCGCGGTCACCACCGCGGTGTCGACATGGTCCGTGCCCTGGTCGGTGACGATGTGCACCCCGCCGCCCGCCGCGGGGGCGATCTCACGCACCGTGGTGTACCGGTGCAGCCGGGCGCCCAGTTGCTCGGCGCGGGTGGCGGCGGCCTGGATCGACGCCTCGGGCCGGATGATGCCGCCCCTCCGGTCGAGGACGGCGGTGTGCCCGTCCGGGAGGCGGTGCTGTGGGTACCGGCGGGCGAGTTCCTCGCGGTCCAGTACCTCGTGGTCCAGCCGGTGGGTGGTGCTTTCGGAGAGGAGGAGGCGCATCGACGGTGACGCCGTCTCGCCCATCACCAGGCATCCGCTGCGGCGGCGCAGCGAGAAGCCGGTTTCGCGCTGGAGCCGGTCCCACATCCCGTCCGCGAGTCGCAGCAGCGGAACATACCCGGGCTCACCGAGGTGCACGGCGCGGAAGATGCGGGTCTCGCCCCCGGCCGCGCCGCGGTCGTGACCCGGCGCGTACCGGTCGTAGCCGATGACCCCGGCCCCGCGGGCGGCCAGTCGCCACATGACCTGGCTGCCCATGCTGCCGGCACCGATCACGGCGACGCGCTTCTGGTGGCGCATGGGTCGCTCCTTTCGCCGGAGGGCTGGGTGGCAGTGATCCCCCGGTCCGGTGCGGACACCGTGCCGACCCTTGCGGTTCGGCCCGACCGGGGATGGCGTTCACTTTCGACCCGCCGGAACCCGCAGGTCAACCCACACTGTGTTCCACCTCGCAGGCTTCTCGAGACGGTTTGTCAGGCAGCGGACCAGGCTTCGGAAAGTGTTCTTCGCCCCCTTGCCACGGTGGGTGGCCGGTGCGAAGGTGACCCCCGAATCCTTCGGAAGAAAGCACCCCCTATGCCGCCCAGCCGTCCCGCAACCGGGCACTTCCCGACCATCAGGGAGGTTCTTCGCCTGCCCGTGCTGGCCGAAGGGATGCCGCGCGTGCTGGCCGGTTCGTCGCAGATCGACCGTGCGGTGCGCTGGGTGCATGTCACCGAACTGCTCAATCCGGCCGACTTCCTGGAGGGCGGTGAGCTGGTACTGACGACCGGCATGCCGTATCCGGAGGATGCCTCCGAGCTGCGGGGTTACGTCGACCAGCTCGCCGATGTCGGCGCGGCCGGCCTGATCGTGGAGCTCGGTCACCGGTATCGGAAGGTGCCCGAGGAACTGATGGCGGCCTGTCGTGCGCGTGAGGTGCCGCTGATCGAGCTGGCCCGCGGTGTCCGCTTCATCGACGTCACGCAGACGGTGCACGCGCTCATCCTCGACGCGCAGGGGGCGCTGCTGCGCCGCGGCAGGGACATCCAGGACATCTACACCGGTCTGACGCTGCGGGGCGCGGATCCCGAGGAACTGGTGCACACGACCGCGGAGCTCACCGGAGCGCCCGTGGTGCTGGAGGATCTCACCCACCGGGTCCTGATGTGCGAGCTGCTCGGCCGGCCGTACGAGCCGGTCGTGTCGGCCTGGTCGCGGCGCTCCCGGGCCGCGCCGACCCTGGAGAAGGTCGCGCCGAGCGGCCCGGAGGGGTGGCTGATCGCCCCGGTGCAGGACCATCACGGACCGTGGGGGCGGCTGATCCTGCTGGACAGCCGGCTGAACACGGAGCCCGACCCGGAGCACGTCCTGGTCCTGGAGCATGCGGCGGTCGCGCTGACCATGGCACGCCTGGCCGGACCGGCGTGGTGGGAGCGCCGGGCCCACCGCTCCGTGCTGCGGGACCTGTGCGAACGGCGTTTCCGCTCCCCCGCCGACGCCCGGGCCCGCGCCGAGGCGCTGGGGTTGCCGGCTTTCGGGCACCGCCTCTTCACCGTCGTCATCCGCCACGCCCAGCGCGGCGGTGAGGGCGAGCAGCTCGACGAGCGGATCGCGAAGGCTCTGACGCAGACCGGCATCCGCGCCCTGGTCGGTGAGACGGCTCCGGGCCGGATCGGTGTCCTCCTCGCCCTGGCGCAGGCCAGTGCCTGGCAGCCGGTCGCCGAGCGGATCGGCCGTCTCGCCCGTGAGGAACTCGGCCCGGAGGCCGTCGTCGCCGTCGGCCCGGGTGTCACCGACCTCTCCGGGATCGCCCGGTCGTGGCAGGAGGCCGAGCAGACGGCCGAGGCCATCACACCGGCGTCCCCGGAGCGGTGGTTCTACGTCCCCGCCGATGTCCGGCTGCCGGAACTCCTGGGAGTCCTGTGCGCGGACACCCGCCTCCAGCGCTACGCGGAACGGCAGCTGACCCGCCTCATCGAGCACGACGACCGCAACAGCGGCGACCTGCTGCCCGCGCTGCGCGCCTATCTGGCGGCCGCCGGCAACAAGTCGGACGCGGCGAAGCGGGCCGGCATGTCCCGGCAGGCCTACTACCAGCGCCTCCACACCATCGAACGGCTCCTCGGCTGCGACCTGGAATCAGGCCTGCAGCGCACGTCCCTGCACGTGGCGGTGCTGGTCCTGGACGCACGAGGAGCGACCTCGCCCGGCATCTGACGTCGACGGCCACCGCCACATGGCGGCACCTCGGCTGTTGATGACGAGAAGGCCGGCACTCGCGGACTCGCCGAGCGGAGTGGAGACAGGCGGCACGCACACCTGTTCCGCGGTGAGGGACGGCTGCGGGCTTGAGCGCCTCCTGCCCGGGCGCCCGGGCCGCCCTGCCGTCACCGGCGGAAACGCGCGGACCACCGCGGTTCCACCAGGTCCCATTCGGCGTCCCACTGCGCGAACCTCCTCCGGTCGAGGACCAGGTCGACGCCCGCGCGCACCGCGTAGACGCCGACGACCATGCCGACGGCCGCCATGCCGCCCACGAAGCAGCCGTTGCTCCACGCGGTGGTCGCGGTCGCCGGCGGACCGGTGATGGTTCCGTCCCGGTCCACCCAGATCCGCACGGCGGCGCCCTCAGGCGTTCCTGGCCTCACCAGGGTGGTTCCCGTCATGACGGTGCCGTTCCGCTCCGTCCAGCGGACCTGCGCCGGCTGGCTGGCCGCTCCGCTGTCGTCCGCGACGCCCGAGGTCAGCCGGGCGGTGACCTCGTGTCGCTGCGCCGTCTGGGCGTGCACGGTACGCATCGTGGACTCGTAGGCCGCCAGCCCCGCGCCGGCCGCGGCCAGTGGCACACCGGCGACGAGGATGAGCATCAGGAAGCGCCGGAACCAGGATTCGAACCAGTCGGACCGACGCCTCAGCGGGTTCGCCCCCGCCGCCCCATGGTGCTTGCGGGGCGGCGGCGGACCCGATGTGTACGGCGAACCTCGCGCGCTCATGAGCCGACCTCCGGCAGATCGCTGATCCGTTCTCCACCACGTGGTCCCACCCCCGAACGGCGACGGTCTCGGTCACAGGGCCGAAGGTCCCGGCGCGACCGGACTTCCGTCCCCGCCGACGGGCCCCGCCGACAGGCCCCGGAACGCGCCGCTCGGCCCATGCGCGGTGGCGGCCGTCGGGGCGATCCTCGAAGGAGAGAGCACACCACGGTCGCGTGCCGTGAGGTTCTGATCTTTCGCCTCCAGCTCGTCGACCGCCCGCCGCATCTCCAGCTTCTTCCGGGAGGGAGGCCGCCGCCATGCGACACGTGGTCACCGTGGGCCCCGACGGCTCACCGGAACGTCTCGCCGCGGCCCGCCGGGCCGCCGACGACGCCGAGAACGCCCGGCTCCGAGCGGCATGGGAGTCCGAAAGGGACCGGACCCTGCCGAGAGCCACTTCCCCCCCCGTGCGGACGGCCGCCCCTCACGGACGTCGCCCGATCGCCGCCGTCCCTCCCCACTGATCGCGGCCACGGCCCGGCATCTCGGTGTCACCGGTGGTCGCGAGCGCCTGCCTGGCAAGGAGACCGTCATGAGCGAACAGAAGCCACTCGCCCCCGGTGAGGCCTGGCGGGCCGTGGCGCGATGCTTCCTCTCCTCCTGGGCGCTGCTCGCCCGGCGCCGGGTCCACCTGCCGAGGCAACGGGTGGGAACGCGCATCCGCTTCGCCGACGGCACCTGCGCCCGGGTGTACCGGGAGACCCGCCTCGGCAGCGGACTGGCGCGGCACCCGTGCACGCTGGTGGTCGTCTTCCGGCTGCGCCTGGTCCGCGGTCCCGGGCACGCGCTGTTCCGGGCGGAGAGCCTGCTGAACACTCCGCTGTTCGTCGGTTTCCCCGGCTTCACCTCGAAGTTGTGGCTGGCCCACGACGAGGACGGCCGGTACCGCGGCCTGTACGAGTGGGACGACCCGCAACGCGCCGAGCACTACGCCCGTTCTCTGTGGCGGGTCCTGGCCCTGGTCAGTGCGCCCGGCTCCATCGGCTACACCGTGCTGCCCGGGCTGCGCCGCGACGATGTCCTCGCGGACCCCGGACTGGTCGAGGGCGCGGCCAGGGGCGACACGCCGGACTGGTGGCGCGTGACGGCCGGGACGCGGCCATGACGGCGGACGTCCTGGTCGTCGGGGCCGGTCCGACCGGCCTCGCTCTGGCGCTGGAGGCGCACGACCACGGGGCACGGGTCCGGATCGTGGAGCGGCGGCCCGATCCCTTCCGGCCCTCCCGCGCCCTCATCCTGCATCCACGCACCCTGGAGGCGCTGCGCCCCCTCGGAGTCACCCACGCCGTGCTGGAACGGTCGGACACCGCCCCGGCGGCGGTCCTCCGGCTCGGCTCCCACGCAGTCGAGACCAGGCTGGCCGGCTTCGCACTGCCCGAGACGGCGTTCCCGCATCTGTCCCTCGTGCGGCAGACGGACGTCGAAGACGTGCTGACGCGGGCGCTGGCCGAGCGCGGAGTGCGCGTGGAACGGGGGACCGAGCTGATCGCCGCCCGCGACGGCGGCCGGAACGCGTCGGCCGTGCTGCGCTCCCCGGACGGCACGGAGGAGATCGACTGCCTCTTCGTCGCGGGCTGCGACGGCCCGGCCAGCACCGTGCGCGCCTGTGCCGGTATCGGGTGGCAGAGCAGGCCGTATGCCGTGGAGGTGATCCTCGCCGACCTCGACCTGGCGAGTGCCTCCGGTCTTCCCGGACCTTCGAGTGCTCAGGTGTTCGCCGGGCGCGACGGACTGGTGTTCCTCTTCCCGCTCGGAGAGCAGGCCTTCTGGCGGCTGCTGGCCACACGGGCGGCCGGTGGCGGGGCCGGGCGGGACTTCGGCCAGCCCGGCCCCGCCGTCCCGCAGGCCGAGCTGCAGCGGCTGCTGAACGACGCGGGGACGCGGGCGCGGATCGAGCACCTGGCGTGGTCGGCGCGGGTGCCGCTGCGCTGCGGCCTCGCTCGGCGGTTCCGCCGGGGACGGCTCTTCCTCGCCGGGGACGCGGCGCACAACTACTCACCCGCCACCGGCCAGGGCATGAACGCCGGCATCCAGGACGCGGTGAACCTCGGCTGGAAACTCGCCTTCGCGGCAGGGCGTGCCAGGGGCGGGTTCCCGGCCGGATCCGGTGACGACGTGCTGCTGGACTCCTACGAACAGGAGCGCAGGCCGGCGGCCCACCGCCGGCTTCTGCTCACGCACACGGCGTTCTGGGCGGAGGCGTCGACCGGGCGGATCCCCTCCTGGCTGCGCGGGGTGGCCGCCCCGCACGCGGCCCCGCTCGTGCCCGCCCTGCTGGAGCGGCGTCGGCTGGTCGCCGAGGCCATCCGGGTCGTCTCCCAGCTGCGGGTGAACTACCGGCACAGCCCCCTGTCCGTGCAGGGCACACCCCCCTTGCGGGGCGCCCCCCGCCCGGGCGACCGCCTGCCGGACGCGACCGTCGGTGTCGGAGGGGCCCCGCAGCGGCTGCACCGGCTACTGGCCGGCCCGGGTGTGCACCTGCTCGTGCAGCGCGACGCCGATCCCCCGCCGCGGGCGGCGACCGGCGCCCGGGTCACCGTCCTGCGACTGGCGAACAGTCCGGGCCGAGGTCTGGTGGCGGTCCGTCCGGACGGGCACGTCGGCTTCCAGTGCGGAGCCGCCGACCCCGGCGGACTGCTCCGCTGGCTGACGCTGGTCGGCGCGGCGCGTTGTACCCCCCGTCCGGATGTCGACGCAGACCACTGACGCGAGCGCGACGGACGGCGGAGCACTCGCCGCCGGCCCACCGGTGCCGCACTACGGGTTATCCGCCTTGGCATCGCGAGGCCACCGATGAACGCCACCCCGCCGGAAATACCCCCGGGGGTATTTCTGTTACGGTGAAGGACAGATACCCCCCGGGGTACACCGTCTGTAGAGGAGTCGTAGCCGTGTTCTTCGTCGACACCCTGGAGATCGAGGGCCTGGGCAACCGCAGCTACCTGGCCGGAGGCCCCGAGGCCGCGGTCGTGGTGGATCCCCCGCGCGACATCGATCAGGTCATCGCGGCAGCCGCCCGCCGCGGGGTACGCATCGCATATGTGGCCGAGACCCATGTGCACAACGACTACGTCACCGGCGGCCTGGAGCTGGCCCGCACGACCGGGGCCCGCTACCTGGTGCCGGCCGAGGCCTCGGTGTCCTTCGACCGCACGCCCGTCGCCGACGGCGACTCGATCGCGGTGGACGGGGGTCTGCTCCTGCGCGCCATGGCCACTCCCGGTCACACTCCGCACCACACCTCCTATGTCCTGGAGGAGGACGGGAGGCCCGTGGCGGCCTTCACCGGTGGATCGCTGCTGATCGGCAGCGTCGGACGGCCGGACCTCGTGGAGCCGCGGCTGACCGAGCGGCTGGCCCGCGCCCAGCACACCTCCGCACATCGACTGGCCGACACCCTCGACGACGACGTGCGGGTGCTGCCCACGCACGGTTTCGGCAGCTTCTGCTCCTCGTCACAGGCCGAGGGGGACGCGACGACGATCGGCGCGGAGCGCAAGAACAACGACGCCCTGACCATGGACGTCGACACCTTCGTCACGGAGATGCTCGCCGGCCTGGACGACGTGCCCGCGTACTACGCGCACATGGGCCCGGCCAACGCCTCCGGCCCCGCGCCCGTCGACCTCACCCCGCCCCGGTCGGCCGACGCCGAGGAGATCGCCTCCCGGCTGGCGGCCGGAGAGTGGGTGGTGGATCTGCGCAACCGTGTCGCCTTCGCCGAGGGCCATGTGGCCGGCTCGTTCAACTTCGAGGGCGAGGGCAAACTGGCCACCTACCTGGCGTGGCTGATCCCCTGGGGCAAGCCCGTCACCCTGCTGGCCTCCACGCGGGAGGAGATCACCGCGGCGCAGCGGGAACTGGCCCGCGTGGGCATCGACCGTCCGGCGGCCGCCGCCACCGGAGAGCCGCACACCTGGGTCCGCGAAGGCGAGCGACCGGCCTCGTTCCGTCGCGCCCGCTTCGCCGATCTCGCCGAGGCCCGTGAGAGGGACGAGCAGGTGGTGGTGCTGGACGTGCGCCGGGCTTCCGAGCGGGCCGACGGGTTCGTCGGCGGTTCGGTGCACATCCCCGTCCACGAGCTGCGCGGCCGACTCGGTGAGGTGCCCGCGGGTGTGGTGTGGGTGCACTGCGCCGGCGGGATGCGCGCGGCGATCGCCGCCTCCCTGCTGGACGCCGCCGGCCGCGAGGTGGTCGCCGTCGACGACGCCTTCACCGCCGCCGGCGAAGCCGGGCTGCCCGTCACCGGGCCCGTCGCCACCGACTGAACCGCAACGCACTTCCGTACGGAGAGACGCACCATGTCGCCCTTCTTCCGACGCGGCTCCGGCCGCGTCACCCCGGAACAGGCCCACCGGCTGGTCGCCGACGGGCAGGCCGTCCTCCTCGACGTCCGCGAGACGCAGGAGTGGAACGCCGGGCACGCGCCCGGGGCGCTGCACCTTCCTCTCACCCGGCTGATCGCGGGAGCCCCTCTCCCCACCGCCGCGGAGGGCAAGCGGGTGGTGGCCGTCTGCCGCTCCGGGAACCGCTCCCGCACGGCCGCGGACCTGCTGACCGCCGCCGGCCTGGAGGCCACCGACGTCACCGGGGGCATGGCCGCCTGGGCCCGGCAGGGTCTGCCGGTCACCGGTGCGAACGGCAGCGGCGGTGTCATCGCGTGACCGAGCTGATCCTGGCCCTGATCGCCGGAGGGGTGGTGGGGCTGGCGCTGGGCGCGCTCGGTGGCGGCGGCAGCGTCCTGGCGGTGCCCGCGCTGATCTATCTGCTCGGTTTCACCCCGGCTGCGGCCACCACGACCGCCCTGCTCATCGTCGTCGCCACCGCACTGACCGCCCTGTACGGCCACGCCCGCGCCGGGAACGTGCGGTGGCGGACCGGTGCCCTGTTCGCGGCGGCGGGGCTGCTGCCCGCCGCCCTGACCGGGGCCTTGGCGGGGAGGCTGCCGCAGCCGCTGCTGACCGCCGCGTTCGCCGCCGTCGCCGCTGTCGCGGCCGTCCGCATGCTGCGCCCCGCCCGGGAACGTCCCACAGGGCCCCGGGGCGCGCGGCCGGCGCGGGCCGCCGGAGCCGGCGCGGGGCTGGGGGCGCTGACCGGACTGCTCGGCGTCGGCGGGGGCTTTCTGGCCGTCCCCGCTCTGGTCACGGTGCTGGCGTTCGAGATGCAGGCCGCGATCGGCACGAGCCTGCTGGTCATCTCGGCGAACTCACTCGCCTCCCTGGCCACCAGGGGCGCCACCACGGCGGGAGTCGACTGGACGTTGGTCGCGCCGTTCACCGGGGCCGCGATCCTGGGCGCCTGGGACGGCAAGCGGCTGGCCGCCAAGGTCTCCGGCCCCCTGCTGCAACGCACGTTCGGCGTCGTGCTGCTGGCCGTGGCCGCCTTCATGCTGGTCGACGCCCTGATATGAACGGGCAACCGTGGCAGGCCCCGACCGGTGCGCCTGGCGTCAGGCGAGCGACAGGAAGAGCTTCTCCAGCCGCGCCCGCATGTCCTCGCGATCCTCGGAGGCCGCCAGGTCCCCGTCGGTCAGGCACTGCTGGAGGCCGGTGGCGATGATCGCGAAGCCCGCCTTGTCCAGCGCCCGGGACGCCGCCGCGAGCTGGGTGACCACGTCCTCGCAGTCGCGTCCCTCCTCGATCATCTTGATCACACCGGCGATCTGGCCCTGAGCCCGACGCAACCTGTTGACCACCGTCTTCAGTTCCTCAGCCGCCATCGCCAGTTCCATGACCCACACTCCTTCGGATACCCCCATGGGTATCGTACCGAAGGGGTGACGTACAGAGAGCAGAGGAAATTCCCGTGGCACACACCGCCCTCACCCCCGACCAGGCCAGCGCCCGCCTTCACGAGCTGACCGTCATCGACGTACGCACCCCCGGCGAATACGCGACCGGCCATCTGCCCGGCGCCCACAACGTCCCCCTCGATCACCTCGACGCGGCCCTGACCAGCCTCAAGACGGCCGCCGAGCGGGGCGACCTCCTGGTCGTGTGCGCCTCGGGCGCCCGTTCCGCCGAGGCCTGCCGACGGCTGGCGGAGGCGGGCGTCCCGGCTGCCACCCTCACCGGAGGCACCAGCACCTGGACGCAGCTCGGCCACGACGTCCACCGCCCCGTCGGTATGCGCGCGCCCTGGCCGATGGAGCGCCAGGTGCGCCTGACCGCCGGGGCCCTCGTCCTGGCAGGCCTGTTCGCCGGACGGCTTCGGCCCGGGGCGCGCTGGATCTCCGCGGGCGTCGCCGGCGGCCTGGTCTTCTCCGCCGTCACCGACACCTGCGGCATGGCCCGCCTGCTCGCCAGACTCCCTCACAACCGGCCCAGGGCGACCGACCTCGACGCCACTCTGGCCGCGCTGAGCGACTGACATACCTGTCGCCGTGACCACCGGGCGGCCCACCTGCCCGGGCCGTCGCCCGGATGAACCTGGATGGCCGCCCGTAGCAACGCACGCTGCCCCTGGTCGGCCATGTGCCCCGCAAGCCGCCACTCGGCGGCGGCCGGCTCGCCGCGGATCCGTCGACTCCGGCGATGACAGGCGCAAAGACGACGGGCACCTCCCGAGTCCGATGTGCTCCTCACGAACCGGCGTCACGGACCGAGGCCGACACCGTGCAGGGCCGGGCCGACCGGTCCCCACGCCCGGTCTCGGTCGGCACGGACAGCCCCGCATGCGGGCGGTCCGGACCCCCGATGAGGGCCGTTCGGTCCTGGAGCGGCGGTCGGGCGGGCGCCACCGTGGAGTCATGCGGTCACCTGCGCGGATCGCCGTCATCGGCGTCGGAAACGAGTTCCGGCGGGACGACGGCGTGGGCCGGGTGGTCGCCGCGCGCCTGCGGGAACGGGCCGAGAACCAGGCCCTTCCGCCGGGCACCGTGGTGGAGGCCTGCGACGGTGACCCGGCCCGTCTGATAGGGCTGTGGGAGGGCGCCCGGCTGGCCGTCGTCGTGGACGCGGCGCACGCGCACCCGGGGACCGCGGGCCGGATCCACCGGATCGAGTTCGACGCCGCGCGCCTGGGACACCCGTCGACCACGCGGCGCGGCTCGCCCCGCTCACCGACCAGGACGTGCACGACCTGATCACCGCACCGCGCTGCGCGCCGCTCCTCTTCGGGCGGGAGGGCACCGGCCCGGTCGATCTCCCGGGGCTGGAGCGGTTCCTGCTGCGGCTGTCCCGGATGGCGAGCGACCTGCCCCAGCTCGCGGAAGCGGACTTCAATCCGCTCCTCGCCCGGCCCGAGCACGTCACCGCCCTCGACGCGCGGATCCGGCTGCTGCCACGTCGCGCCCACGACCCCTACCTGCGCCGGCTCCGCTGAACGTGCGGGTCCTGCTCCTCGCGGCGCAGGCCGTGGGGAGCCGGCCGTCAGGGCATGGACATACGTCCCCGACCACGCGGCACACGTGAGAGGGGGCGGCCTCGCGGGCCGCCCCCTGTCGTGGGCCTTCGGACCATGCGCCGTGCCGTCAGCGGTGTGCCACCACGGCGACGGGGGCGGCGGCGTGGTGCAGCACGGCATGGGCGACGGGCCCGATGTGCACGCCGAACCGGCTGCGCCGTATCCGCCGGCCCACGACGACCAGCGAGGCATAGCGAGAGGACGCCACGATCTGGTCCGCCGCACTGCCGGCGCGGGAGGCCTCGATCACCTCGACGGCCGGGTACTTGTCCCGCCAGGGGCGCAGTGCCTCGGTGAGCTCGGCCGCATACTCACGCGCGAGTGCGTCGTACACACCCGCATGGGCCGGCAGACCGTAGACGTGGTGGGGCGGGGGGTTCCAGGCGTGCAGGACGCGCAGGGCCGTCCGGCGACGGGCGGCCTCCTCGAAGGCGAACGCGAGGACCGTGTCGTCGGGGCTGTGGGTGTCGAGTCCCAGCAGCACCGGACGGAACCGTGTGGCCGCTGACGGGATGCCGGCCGGGTCCATGGCGTGCTCGTCCGCCGCCTGTTCCCCGGACCGGACCAGTACCACCGGTACCTCGGTCCGCGCGATGACGGCCTGGCCCACGGAACCGACCAGGAACCCACCGATCCCGCTCAGCCCGCGGGAGCCCAGGACCACCAGTTCGGCGTCCCTCGCGACGTCCACCAGGACATCGGCCGGTACACCGGTCACCTGGACCGCGGCCACGTCCACTCCCGGGTGACGCGCTCGCAGCCCCTCGGTGGCCCCGCGCGGGATCCGCTCGCTCCAGTGCCGCAGGGTCTCCGTGCCGAGCAGCGGTGCCTGCGCCATCCGTTCCGGGACCGGCTCCCACACGTGCACAAGCCGCAGGGACAGCCCGCGCGATGTCGCCTCACGGGCCGCCCACTCCGCGGCCGCCCGGCTCTCGGACGAGCCGTCGAGGCCCACCATGATGTAGCGCACCATGCTGTCCACCTCCTGAATCGGTATCCGTCTTCAGGTTCGTGCCGAGGAGCGGCGCGGGGCAGGGGTCACAGGTCCCGGCCTGGGACCGTTCGGCCCCGTCCGTCGAAGAGCCACGGTCGCACCGCGCGCAGGGCGCCCCGTCAGGGGCACGGCCCCACGGTGAGGAACCCCGGCAGCCGCGGCCGTCCGGTGTGATCACCCCGGTGCGGCGTACTCGGCGCACGCGGTTGCATCAGGCCGGGCCCGGTGACCGGTGTGCCGCTCACGGCCTCGGACACCTGACCCGACCCGCGGGTGGCATGGTCAGGCCGCGGGGACGGCCAGCTCGTCGTGCCGCTGTCCGCCGAGCACGACCTTGAGCGCGCCGGTGTCGGCGGCGTGGGCGAAGACCTCGTAGGCCTCCTCCATCTGGTCCAGGACGAAGGTGTGGGTGACCAAGCCGGAAGTCGATACACGGCCGGCGGCCGCCATCCTCAGCAGTGTGGGCGTGGAGGACGTGTCGACCAGGCCGGTGGTGATGGTCACGTTCTTGATCCACAGGTCTTCGAGGTGCAGGGTCGCGGGCTTGCCGTGGACCCCGACATTGGCCACCCGGCCGCCCGGCCGCACCATGCGGGTGCACATCTCGAAGCTCTCCGGCACTCCGACCGCCTCGATGGCCGCGTCGGCACCGATCCCGCCGGTGAGATCGGCGACGAGCTGCTCCGGCTGGTCGCGCACAGGAGCGACGGCGTCGGCACCGAACCGCCTGGCGGCCTCGAGCCGGGAGTCGGCGAGATCCACGGCGATGATCCGCTCCGGGGAGTACAGCCGCGCGGTGAGGATCGCGGCGAGACCGATCGGTCCGGCGCCGACGACCACGACCGTGTCGCCGGGCCGCACACCTCCGTTGATGACGCCCACCTCGTAGGCGGTCGGGAAGATGTCCGCGAACAGCACGGCGTCGTTGCTCTCCAGTGCGCCCGGCAGCGGATGCACGGACAGATCGGCGTGCGGCACGCGGACGTACTCCGCCTGGGTCCCGTCGATCAGGTGGCCCAGGATCCAGCCCCCGCCGCCCCGGCACTGGCCGTAGGCGCCGTCCCTGCAGAAGCGGCAGCGGCCGCAGGCGGTGATGCAGGAGACCAGGACCCGGTCGCCCGGCCGGACGGTGCGCACGTCGCTGCCGGTCTCGACGATCTCGCCGACCGCTTCGTGCCCCAGCACCGTCCCGGGGGGCACCTCCGGCACGTCCCCCTTGAGGATGTGCAGGTCCGTTCCGCAGATGGTGACGGCGTCGACCCGGACGATGGCGTCGGTGGGATCCTTGAGTCCCGGATCCGGGACATCCTCCCAGGCGGACTGCCCGGGGCCGTGGAAAACGAAGCCCTTCATAGCCGTTCCTCCTCGATCTCCGGCCCTTCGTTGTTCGTCGGCGGATCTCTGGGGCGGGCACGGAGCGCATGGGAGATGCCCCATGGATCCATCTTCGACCAGAGTGGCGGCCCTCGCTTGGGCCGGGTGGCCCTGAGGCAGGGCTGGGTGTCCGCGTGGGTGCGCCGCCGGCGCGGACTCACGCGTGCCCGTCGGCGAGCAGCAGCCGGCTCGTCTCCCCGGGGCCGACACAGACGGTCCGGTCGGGCAGTCGTACATCGATCGGCGGGCCGCCGGACGGCGGGACGGTGATCTCCAGCCGGCCACTCTCCAGGCGCAGCCGTACCCCCCAGTGCCCCTGGTACTGCAGCGAGAAGCCGTACGACGACAGCTCCGGCAGCGGCACGGGGTCCAGCCAGAGCGCCCCTTGCCGCGTCTCCAGCCCCGTCAGCCCCCGTTGGACCAGGTCGAGGGTGCCGGCCATCGCACCGAGGTGGATGCCCTCACCGGTGGTGCCGCCCTGGAGGTCGGCCACGTCGCCCCTGAGGGCCTCCTGGCAGAACGACCAGGCCTCGCTGCGCCGGGCGCGCGCGAGGATCCAGCCGTGGACGAGACCGCTGAGGGTGGAACCGTGGCTGGTGCGGGCCAGGTAGTAGTCGACGGTCCGCGCCCAGGTCTCCTCGCCGACGCGGTAGCCCAGGCGCTGGAAGAGGCCCTGGAGTTCGTCCGGCGAGAAGAGGTAGCCGAGCATGAGCACGTCCGCCTGTTTGGAGGCTTTGTAGCGGTTGACGCTGTCGCCCTCCGCCTCCAGGATCCGGTCGAGTCGCCGGATGTCGTCGTAGCGCGTCCGGTAGCCGTCCCAGTCGAGTTCGGCCAGCTCGCCGTACCCCTCGAACTGGCTGATGACGTTGTCGTGGAACGGCACGTGAAGGGTGCGGGAGACCTCCTCCCACTGCTCCAGTTCGCCGCTGTCCAGCTCGGCACGTTCCACGAGTTCGCGCCGGCGGGGTGTCGGCAGATCGCGCAGCACCTCCAGTGTCCGGGCGAGCACCCAGGCGGCCGTGACGTTGGTGTAGGCGTTGTCGTCCAGGCCGGGCCGCTCGGCATCGGGGTACGCCTCGTGGTACTCGTCGGGGCCGACCACGCCCCGGATACGGCACCGGCCCGACCTCTCGTCCCAGGTGGCCGAGTCGGCCCAGAAGCGCGCGATCTGCACCAGCATCTCGGCGCCCTTGGTATGCAGGAACTCGGCATCGCCACTGGCCTCGCAGTACTGCCACACGTTGTACGCGATCGCCGATCCGACGTGGTGCTGGAGGTGCGTGTGGTCCGGCAGCCAGCGGCCCGAGCGGGGGTTGAGGTGCAGCCGCTGCGTCTCCTCACGTCCGTCGCTGCCGCTCTGCCACGGGTACAGCGCCCCGCGCCGGCCGATGGCCCGGGCCGCGGCGCGGGCCCGGTCCAGACGCCGGTGACGGTAGTGGAGGAGGGCGCGGGACACCTCGGGGAAGTGCAGGTTCAGGTACGGCAGGACGAACAGTTCGTCCCAGAAGACATGGCCGCGGTAGGCCTCGCCGTGCAGCCCGCGGGCCGGCACGCCCACGTCCAGGTCGGCGGTGTGCGGGGAGAGTGTCTGCAGCACATGGAACAGGTGCAGGCGCAGGATGGCCCCGGCTTCCCCGGGGACGTCGATCTCGGCCCGGCGCCACAGCTGGGCCCACGCCGTCAGGTGCGACTTCAGGAGCGCCTCGAAGCCGGGCGCCGCGCTCACCCGGTTTACCGCGGCCTGCAGCGGATCGCTGATCGCCGGGTCGCGCGAGGTGTGCAGGGCCACCGTCTTGTCGACGGCGGCGGCGCGGCCCGGTTCCAGAACCAGCCTCACCCGTTGCACGGCACGAGAGTGCCGGTGGGTCTCGGTGACCGGTGCGCCACAGGTCAGCCGGGCCGCCATGCCGATCCGGATGTCCGACGTGCGGGTACGGCAGCGCAGCCATACCGTGCCGGGCGCGGCGGTGCCGGTGTGCACGTGGGTCAGATGGCGTCCTTCCAGGCCGCGGTAGCGCTGCACACCGCTGTTGGTCACGTCACCGTCCAGCGCCGCCTCGACCTCCAGCTCCATGGTGTCGCCCTCCACGGTGAACTCGGTGCGCAGGGCCGCCAGATGCGGATCGGCCATGTGCACGAGCCGCTGCTGGCGTACGGACAGCACCTGTCCGTCGTCCAGTCCGTATCGGGTCACGCGTTCGAGGAGACCGGTGTCCAGGTACAGCGCCTGCCGGTGGGCGAGTACGGGCGCGGTGTCCGGCGTGAGCCATTCACCGCCCGGGCGCCGGAAGCGGAGCGGCAGCCAGTTCGGCAGGTTGACGATGTCCTCGTTCTCGACCGGGCGTCCGGCGACCACGGAGGTGAGCCGGTTGTAGCAGCCGGCCGCGTAGGTGCCGGGATAGTGCACGTCGTCGGCGGCACACTCCGGCAGGGCGCCGCGTGTGGCGAAGCGTCCGTTGCCCAGCGTGCACAGTGACTCCCGCAGCCGTTCGTCCGCGGGGTCGTAGCCCTCGTACTCCCAGGTCCAGGCCGTCATGCGGCTGCCCCCTTCGCGGCTGGGAGATGGGTGCTCCGGATGAGACTCCTGCTGGACCAGTGTGGCCCTGCGCGGGCCGGCTCCGGCCTCCCGCGACACGTCGTCGTTCGTGTCGCGGGACGCCGGAGCGCTCATCCGCGCGTCTCGGGCCGTCCCGCGCCTCAGACGCGCTGCGGGACGACGGCCACCGGGCAGGCCGCGTGGTGCAGCAGGGTGTGGCTCACCCGGCCGAGCTGGAGGCCGAAGTGGCCGGACCGGCGCCGTGCGCCGACAACCACCAGGTCGGCAGCCTCCGAGCGGTTCACCAGCACCTTGCGGGCCGGCCCTTCGATCGTCGCCCGCTTCACCCGCACGGCCGGATGATCGACCGCCACCTCAGCGATCAGCGTATCGACCAGGTCGGAGGCCCGCGCCTCGTGCTCCGCGGTCTCCTCGGCGGGAGCGGACTGGTCGGCGTCCTCGTGCGCGGGACGACGCCAGGCCCGGACGACGTCGAGCACGCATGCGCGCGCCTCGGCCTCCCGGAAGGCGAACCGGACGGCCTCGTGGCTGGTGTCGGGGTCTCCGGCACCGAGCAGGATCCGGCGATGGGTCCCGGCGAGACCGGCCTTGTCACCCCGGACCACGATGACCGGGCAGTACGCACGAGCCGCGACGGCGAGGCCCACCGAGCCCAGCAGGGCTCCCTTGAGCTCTCCGCGGCCGCGCGAGCCGGTCACCAGGGCGGAGGCGTTGTCACCCTCGCTCAGGAGGGCGGACACCGCTTCGGCGGCCACCGCCTCGACGGACACCTTCACCTCAGGGTTGAGCCGTCGGACGCGTTCCTCGGCGGAAGCCACGATGTGCCGCGCCATCACCCGCTCCGACGGTCGCTGCAGACTCAAGGACGGCAGCGCACCCTCGTAGCGCTCCCACAGGGAGCCGTAGACCAGACGCAACGGCAGACCGTGGCGTGCGGCCTCATCCACCGCCCAGTCGACGGCCAGGATGCTGCCGTCGGACCCGTCGACACCAACGACCAGGGGCAGTTCCATGATTCCACCGCCAATCCTTCGGGCTGCCACTCGTGCAGCAGGGGTACTACTGTCACGGTCGCACTCCGGCGCCTTCGTCGGCAGGGGCGGTTCGGCCCCTGCCGGGGCCGTTCGGCCCACCTGACCGGCCGGCATGTCATCAGCCTGCGTACCCCGTCGGGCGTCCGATGCCCTACTGAGCTCGGCCGACGGGTCGGGCGACCGGGCCGGTCGGGACCGGCCGGCCCCTGCCGGCCACGCCCTCCGGGTGGTGTGCTGGAAGTGGGTGGTGTGCTGGAAGTGGCGGGAAGGACGTGATGAGACGCGGGGAAGCGGCCTCGCACCGCCCACCGCGCAATCGGGATCCGCGAGAAGCGGATGTCCTTCCCGTCCTTCGTGCGCGGGGCCCGGGGGCACCCACAGGGCCCCGCACACCCGATGAGGCCGAAGGGCCCTACGAGGGTGCCCGGGCGGCCCGTCGTGCCGCACCCCCTGGTGGAGCAGGCTGACATCAGGGGACCGAGCAAGGACTCGGAGGGGTGATCATGACGAACAACCCGGCAACCGGCGTCCTGGACAGGGACGGACTGAGTGCCCTGGTCCAGGTCCTGGCCGCGCGGGGACGCACGGTGATCGGTCCGGCGGTCCGGGACGGTGCGATCGTCCTGGCCGAGATCGGGTCCGCCGACGATCTTCCCTTCGGCTGGGGCACGCGGGTCGAGGCCGACCGTTACCGCCTCGTGCCGCGTGCCGACGGTGCCGTGTTCGCCTATACGGCGGGCCCACAGTCCTGGAAGACGCAGCTGGTACGAGCAGCTCCGGCTGCGTGGGCTGCGGGCGCTGCGTCACCTGGTGCCCGGTCGGCATCGACATCACCGAGGAAGCCACGGCGCTGCACGACGAACGCGTCGGCCGCCTGCGGCACGAGAAGCAGAAGGAGACGGAACGATGACCTCCCCCACCACTCTCCCCATGGCTCTTCCGGCCGAGCACCGCGACCGGCTGATGCGCCTCGCCCGTGAGGTCTCCTTCGAGGCCGGGACGCGCCTCTTCGAGGAGGGCCGCCGCGCCGACCGGTTCTGGATCATCCGGACCGGGACCGTCCTCCTCGACCTGCATGTGCCCGGCCGTCGCGCCGCCGTCATCGAGTCCCTGAGCCATGGCGAGCTGCTCGGCTGGTCCTGGCACTACGCACCGTATGTGTGGCAGCTGGGGGCCGAGGCACTCAGCCCCGTGCGGGCCTGGGAGTTCGACGCCGATGCCGTACGGGCCGCGTGCGCGCAGGACCCGGAGTTCGGACGGTCGATCGCCACCTGGGTCGGCCGGGTCGTGGCACACCGGCTGCAGGCCTCGCGGATACGTCTGCTCGACCTGTGCGCCCCGTACGGGAGCGGGAGCCCGGCATGACCGACATCCCCGTCCCCCATCTGGTGACCGGCGTGCGGCGCGAGACGGCCGACACGGTCAGTCTCACGCCGGCGCCCGCCGGGCAGAAGGCTCTCGAACCCTTCACCCCGGGCCGGTTCGCCATGGTGTACGCCTTCGGGGTCGGGGAGATCCCCGTCTCGGAGGGTGTCCAGGCCCGCCGGAGGCCGGGCCCGCGGTCCCCGCTCGGGGGCGCTGTCCCGGAATTCCTCCTTGCGCAGCAGATCGGCCTCCGACACGACGCCGACCACGCGGTTACCGGTGTCGATGACGGGCAGGGCGCTGATACGCCGCCCTTCCAAGGTGCGCACGATCTCCTTGAAGGCGGCTCCGGCGGCCAGCGCGACGACCGTGCGGGTCATCACGTCGCTCACGGTGTACACAGAGTCGTGCATGGACGACCTCCCACCTGTGGCATGGCTTCGCGACACTTCCGGCCTCGCCCATGCGCCCCCGTACCGTCTTGGGCCGGTCGGCCCTGCCTCTCGTCCACCCGTAGGCCCGACGACGGGAGATGACAGGGGGCTCGGCGCGTGGGGCTCGCCCTTCGGCACGACGGTCGCCACCACGGTGCCCTCGGGGAGTGCGATGTCACCGAGGGGACGCCCCGCGGCGATTCGGCTCCGCTGGCTATTCGATGCCGGCACCAGGCTGCTCCGCGATCTCGTCCTCGGTGTCGCACCGGACGTCCAGTGCGATCTCCGGAGCCTGGGCCAGTGTGTTGGTGACGGTGCAGTGCGAGACCACCGCGCGCAGCGCCGCCAAGCGCCGCGGCTCCAGAGTGGGGACGTGTACGGCCAGCGAGAGGGCCGCCACACGTGCGGGCCTCTCCTCGGCCATGCGGAACTCCGCGCGGACGGACAGGCCGTCCCGGCCGACGCCGTGGCGGTCGAGGAAGCGCCCCGCGTAATGGGCGGCGCAGGAGGCGACCGCCGCCACGAAGAGCTCCACCGGCGTGGGCGCGGTGTCCTTCCCGCCGTCGGGCAGCGGCTGGTCCACGGTCAGAACGTGTCCGCGTACCCGTATGTCGAAGGCGTCGCCGGCGATCGGCACCACGTCGACCACGCCGGGCCGAGCGGCCGGCTGCGGATCCACCGCGGCGGCCTGGAACAGCAGCAGCCCGGCCAGTCGCCGGGCCTCCTCCGCCGTGAGCGACGCCCACAGCTCCCCCTCGTCGTGTGGCGTGAAGGCGGTGTCGAGGACAACGCGCCCCATCGAGGTGGGCAAACCCTGCGGGGCGAAGCGGGTGACGTTGATGTCGCGCCCGCAGCGCGTTCTCATCTTCATGTCGGCTCCTCTGTCGGCTGATCCGCCTCCACGGCCGGACACGTCCAGTGCACCGCCCGTCCGCCGGAGCGCTCGGGGGCCGAAGGGCCTCAGCTTGTGTGCCGAACGTCCTCAGGTCGGCTGTGCGCTCACGCGTCGTCGGCGGGAGCGATGCGCCGCCCGGTCAATCGGTCGATGCCGATCGACACCCACAGCGCGCGTCCCCCTCCGGCCCACGGAACCGTGTGCGCCCGATCGTCGAGTCGGCGTACCGCGTCCGGGTCGCTGACCGCCCGTGCGCGGCCCGTCACCAGCACACTCCAGCCCTGGCTCATGGCGTCGTCGACATGGTCGACCTCGAACGCCACATCACTGCCCACCGCGGCGGCCGGCCCGGAACCGGGCGCGGTGCGGAAGACGACGGCCTCGTCGACGACGTCGTAGTTGACGGGGAACACCACCGGACCGTGCGCCGTGGTCAGCGAGACGCGCCCGACACCGTGTGTCGAGAGCAGGGCCCGGCACTCCTGCTCGCCGAGCTCCCGCAACCGGGGGTGGAGCAGCGCCTGTCCCTGCCCGGGAGGCCGTTCCTGATCGCCACCCTGGAGTGCGAGGAGTGTGGTCCCGAGGGCGTCGGCCAGGCGCAGCAGGGTGCCGAGGCTGGGGTCGGAGGCGTGGGTCTCCAGGTAGTTGAGGTACTGCGGGGACATACGGGCTCGGCGGGCGGTCTCTTCCAGGTCGAGGCCCTGCCGTCTCCGTTCCGCTGCCAGGCGGCGGCCCACGTCGCCGGGCCGCCGAGCGGGCTCGGGCCCGCTCGTCCCGGCGTCGGTGTCCTGCGCGGAAGTCTGCCGCCCGCCCTGCTGGATGTGAGCGTCCGGGCCGGGGAAGACCAGCGTGACATCGCCGGTGTCCGACCAGCGCACGTCGTACGGCGGTGTCCCGTCCTCGTGGTGAAGGCCGATGATCTCCCCGTCGCGCCGGACGACGCCGGTCGTCGGGCTCTCGACGATCAGACGGTCGCCAAGGTGGGCGTGCATGGCCGTGCCCTCTCCGTCGACTGCTGTCTTCCTCCAGCATCACGCGGGCGTCCGGCCCCCGCACCAGGGACCGAAGGTCCCTCCGACCGGGGACGTGCGGTCCCCGTGTTCTGTCCGAAGGCCCTCAGGTCACAGGCGTGTCCGGGGAGCAGGCCGAAGGTGAGAGGCCATGCCCGGGACCGACGGGCCGAAGCTCGCCGCGGTCGGTCGCGGACCGGAGGGAGCGTCATGCGGCACCGCACGATCGGAGAACTCATGACTCGGCGTCGTACGGGTACGACCGGACACACCGTTCAAGAAGCTGGCTGTGCCACGGTGTCGACGGCGTGGTGTCCGTGGACGCGGACCCGACCTGCCGTGTCGACGGAGCACCGGAAGCAGGTCCGAGCGGTTGAATCCGCCGACCGCCGCGCGTGGGACGCCGTTGGCAGAGGTTGGGGTCCCTTCGGGGGCGTACCGGTGGATGAGCCCGCTGCCCCGGCGGAGGTGAATGATGGAAACAGCCCAGGGGCGGCCGACAGGCTCTCGGATCCAAGGAGGAGCGATGACGTCCCAGGGCCTCTCCAGGAGGAAGGAGCGCCACCATGACGAAGCCGGTGGTGGTAGTGGGAGTCGACGGTTCGCCGTCGAGTCTGGACGCGGTCGACGCGGCAAGCCGTGAGGCCGATATCCGTGGAGCGGAGCTGCGCCTGGTGCACGCCTTCGGACGGCCGTCCGCACACCTTCCGGTCGGCGTGCCGCCGTGGAACCCCGCTGGGGCAGGGGTGCGCGAACTGCTCGACGGCACACTGGCGGCGGCCGAACGGCGGGCCCGCGACCTGGCCCCCCACGTGGACATCACTCGCGACGTCACCGTGGGAGAACCGCTGATGGTGCTCGAGATCGCCTCGCGCACGGCCTCGCTCGTGGTGGTCGGCAGCCGTGGTCTGGGCGCGTTCAGCCGCCTGCTGCTGGGCTCGACGTCCGCGCACCTCGCCGCACACGGCCACTGCCCCGTGCTGGTGGTACGGGGGCGGCCGAACCCGACGGGCCCCGTCCTCCTGGGGGTCGACGACTCGGCCGCCTCCGAAGAAGCCGTTTCGTTCGCCTTCACGGAGGCGTCCCTGCGCGGCGCGGACCTCACGGTGCTGCACGTGTGCCGGACCGGGAGTTCGGACGGCTACGACGGCCCGGCCGATCCCCCCTTCGTCACCTACGACGAGGGGCACCTGCGGGAGAAGGCCGAACACGTTCTCGACGCGGCACTGGCCGGCCGGCGGGAGGGGCATCCGAACGTCACGGTGCGACGCAGGCCTGTGGTCGGCAGGGTGCGGCACACTCTCATCGACGCGAGCGCGGACGCGCAGCTGCTCGTCGTCGGAGCGCGGGGCCGGGGCGGCTTCACGGGCCTCCTGCTGGGCTCGGTCAGCCAGGCTGTCCTGCACCACGCGCGATGCCCGGTCACGGTGGTCCGTCACCGGGGCGAGGACCCCGCAGCGGCCGGAGGCAGCGCAGGGGAACGCCCGTAGACCGCAGCGGGCAGCTGCGCCCCGAGCGTGTGATCACGGTGGACAGCGAGTGCCCACCAGACGGGATCGCGTAGATCCTCGGGGCCGTTCGCGGGTGGGGCTGAGCCTCCGAAGCAGTGCCGCTCCGCCGACCTGATCGGCTGCGGCGTCATGGGTTTTCTCGCTACCCCACAGCGCGACCGATGAGTTTGCGGCTCCCGGCCGGTCCAAGCTCGTGACACTCCAGGAAAGGACACCGCCATGTCGGAGCTTCTCGTCGACTTCATCACCTCCCTCGACGGCTACGCATCGGGAGAGGGATGGCCCGGCTTCTGGGGCCTCGAAGGCCCGGAGTATCTCGCATGGCTCGGCGAGCAGCCCGAGGCCACCTACCTGATGGGAGCGAACACCTACCGCCTGATGTCGGGCTTCGCCGCAGGCGAGGTCCCGAAGGGCCAAGACGAGTTCAGGCCCGAGGAAGAGGCGTCCGTCGACGAGCTCACGCAAGCGTCCAAGGTGGTGTTCTCCTCCTCACTCGAGGAGCCACTGACGTGGGCCAACTCCACGCTCGTCCGCGACGACGCCGTCGAGGCGGTCCGCGCCATGAAGTCGAGTGGCTCGGGACTCCTCAGCACGATCGGCAGCCTCAGCCTGTGCCGGTCCCTGCTACGAGCCGGACTCGTCGACCGCTTCCGGGTCGTGATGTTCCCGGTGATCACCGGGGCCACGGGCGAAGAACGCATCTACGACGGCTATCCGGACGTTGCCCTCGAGATGATCGGGCACCGCACCTTCGACGGCCGCATCCAGCTGGTCGAGTACAAGCCCCGCGTGCTCGAGCACCCGCCGCTCGGCGGCCCTGCGTGACGTCGCCCCGTCCGCCGGTCCGGACGGCCGCCAGGCCGGCGCCGACGGGCGCGGGGCAAGACCCGACAGGGGGCGAACGGCCGACGCCAGGACACCCGGTCCATTGTCTCTGTGCGGCGGGACTTGACGCCGCAGCAGAACAGGCACGGATCCCGTGATCATGTCGGTGTCGAAGCCAGCTGATCACGAAGAGGCCGCTGCCTGCCCGTCATCTTCACCCATCCTTGCCCGTCCTGACCGAAGTCAGTGTGCTGCTGACCCGGCGACCGATGATCCGAGGCGGCCTAGTCGCGCAGGACAGCGGACGGCACGCCCTGGTGCGGGGCAGTCGGCACTTCGGCACCCCTGTGGCATACCCGGAGGGACTCTTGCCGCAGCCTTGAGGGCCATGGGCCCCTACCACGACCTCCACCGCCCCGCCGGCATCCGCGCACCCTGGCCGATGGAACGGCAGGTCCGCCTGGCCGCCGGGCCCTCGTCCTGTCGGCCCTCCTCGCCGGACGGCTCCGCCCGGGGCGCGGTGGATCTCCGCAGGTTTCGCCGGTGGCTTGGTCTTCTCCGCGGTCACCGACACTGCGGCATGGCCCGCCTGCTCGCCAAGCTCCCGTACCACCGGCCCAAGGCGACGGACCTCGATTCCACTCTCACTGCGCTGGGGCGCCGTTTGCTGGTCAGGCCACGGTGACGTCGTCGTCGAGGTAGACGTCCTGTACGGCGTGGAGCAGCGCGATGCCCTCTGCGGTGGGACGCTGGAAGGCCTTCCTGCCGGTGATGAGGCCGGTGCCTCCTGCCCGCTTGTTGACCACGGCGGTCCGTACGGCCTGCGCCAGGTCTCCTTTGCCGGCCGACGCACCGCCGCTGTTGATGAGCCCGACGCGTCCCATGTAGCAGTTGGCCACCTGCCAGCGCGTGAGGTCGATCGGATGATCGGTGGTGAGCTTGTCGTACAGACGCTCGTCGGTCCTGCCGAAGCCCAGCGCGAGATAGCCGCCGTTGTTCTCCGGCTGCTTCTGCTTGACGATGTCGGCCTCGATCGTCACACCGAGGTGGTTGGCCTGCCCGGTGAGGTCGGCCGACACCGAGTAGTCCACGCCGTCCTGCTTGAACGCCGGGTTGCGCAGGTAGCACCACAGCACGGTGAACATGCCCAGCTGATGGGCGCGCGCGAATGCCTCGCGGGCTTCCTGCAACTGTCGGTCCGACTGCTCGGAGCCGAAGTAGACGGTGGCGCCGACACCGGCCGCGCCCAGGTCGAAACACTGCTCGACATCGCCGAACATGACCTGGTCGTAGTGGTTCGGGTAGGTCAGCAGCTCGTTGTGGTTGAGCTTGACGATGAACGGGATCCGGTGCGCATAGCGCCGTGACACGGCACCGAGCACACCGAGCGTGCTCGCGACCGCGTTGCAGCCGCCCTCGACGGCAAGTTCGACAATGTTCCCGGGGTCGAGATAGCGGGGGTTCGCGGCAAAGGCGGACGCCGCCGAGTGTTCGATGCCCTGGTCGACCGGCAGGATCGACAGGTGTCCTGTTCCCGCCAGACGGCCATGGTCGAAAAGAGACTGCAGGTTGCGCAGGACCCGGGGGGAGCGGTCGGACACGGCCACGGCCCGCTCCACAAAGTCGGGGCCTGGAAGCACCAGGTCTTCCTTGGGGATCCCGTGAGCGGTGTGGGCCAGCAGGTCATCGGCCTCATCACCCAGCAAGCCTTGGATGTCGGTCATCGGCTCGCCTCTCCGGTCGGTCGGGAAATACGACGTGGGACAGGTGGCACCCGGGTTCCCCGGACCACCGGGCTCATGTGACACGGATCGCCCTCAGGCCGAGCACCGCGACGGGGCAGTGCCGGGCGGCCGGAGCAGGGTGTGGCTTCAGGGATCCGGCCCGGGCGCCGGAGCGGTCCCGCCGTGGAACAGTGGAGGAGAGGAGTCATGGGCCCATGGCGCCCGCGAAGGTTCGGGCCGGACGAAGGAGGCCAGGATGCGTCCCCCTGTGCTGGTGGGCATCGACGGGTCCGAGCGCGCCACGGCGGCGGCCGACTGGGCGGCCCTGGAGGCCGCGCTGCGCGGCGTTCCGCTGCGACTGCTCCACGCATCTCCCCAGCTTCCCGGGAGCGTCGTGCCGGGCCCGGCACTGGACCGGTTGCGGGAGATGGGCGTCCAGTTGGTCCAGCGGACGGTTACGGAATTCGCCGACCGTTACCCGGACCTGGAAGTGGAGGGCGAGCATGTCGATGGCTCCCCGGCCGGCGCCCTCCGCAGCGCGGCACGTGATGCCGCACTCCTCGTTGTCGGCACCCGCGGAACGGGCGGTTTCGAGGGGCTGGCGGTCGGCTCGGTGGCCCTGCGGACGGCGGCAGTGGCCTCTTGCCCCGTCGTGCTCGTCCCTGACCGTTCCGGCACCTTCGCCGATGGGGCGTCCGCGGCACGCCGCACTGGCCAGGTCGTGCTGGGGTTCAACGCGCAGCGGCCGGTCGGTGAGGCGGCCGACTTCGCTTTCTCGGCCGCCGAGGCCCGCGCGGCACCTCTGCGCGTGGTGCAGGCCTGGGCCCTTCCCGTCGAGTCCGTCTCACCCCGCATCCTGGTGGTGACCGAGGAGGATCGAGCCACCTGGGAGGATCAGGAGGTTCTGCGGCTCTCTGACGCCCTGCGTCCGTGGCAGCAAAAGTACCCGGGTGTGACGGTCGGCTCCGATGTCATGCTGCTCCACCCAGCGGAAGCACTCCTGAATGCCTCCCGGGGTGCGGGCCTGCTCGTCGTGGGGCGCCGTACCGAGCCGCAGGCGGCCGAAGGCCGACTGGGCCCGGTCGCCCACGCCGTACTGCACCACGCCCGCTGCCCGGTCGCGGTCGTACCGCACGCCGGATGACGGATCAGCCGTAGAACGCCTCGAACTCGTCGTACAGCGACGGCTCCACCACCTTGTTCTCCGCTGTGGCTTCCGTGAGGGGCACGCGGACGATTCGCGTGCTCCGCAGGGCGACCATGCAGCCGAAGTCCCCCTCCTTGACCGCGTCGATGGCGTGCAGCCCGAAGCGGGTGGCCAACCACCGGTCGAAGGGGCTCGGGGTGCCGCCGCGCTGGATGTGGCCCAGGACCGTGGTGCGGGCGTCCTTCTCGGTGCGTGCGGAGATCTCCTGGGCCAGCCATTCACCGATGCCGGACAGCCGCACATGACCGAACTCGTCCAGAGACTGGTCCTTGACGATCATTTGCCCCTCTTTGGGGGCCGCCCCTTCGGCCACGACGACGATCGGCGCGTAGTTGATCTGGAACCGGCGTTTCACCTGCTCACACACCTGCTCGATGTCGAACGGCCGCTCCGGGATGAGGATCACGTTGGCGCCGCCGGCGATGCCGGCGTGCAGGGCGATCCAGCCGGAATGCCGTCCCATCACCTCCACCACAAGGGCACGCATGTGTGACTCGGCGGTGGTGTGAAGGCGGTCGATGGCCTCCGTCGCGATACCGACGGCGGTGTCGAAGCCGAAGGTGTAGTCGGTACCCGAAACGTCATTGTCGATGGTCTTCGGCACGCCGACCAGATTGATCCCCTGTCGGCTGAGCTCCGTGGCCGCCCCCAGCGTGTCCTCCCCGCCGATCACGACAAGCGCGTCCACATCATGCGCCGCGAGCGTGTCCCGCACTCGTCGCAGCCCCTCCTCGTGCTTGAACGGGTTCGTGCGGGAGGACCCGAGGATGGTCCCGCCGCGGGGAAGAATTCCCCGAACGCTGGAGATGTCGAGTGGAACGACGTCATTCTTGAGCAATCCGAGCCAGCCGTCCCGCACACCGACGAAATCGAATGAGTATTCCTGGACGCCTTTGCGGACGACGGCGCGGATCACGGCGTTGAGGCCGGGACAATCACCGCCACCGGTCAGTACTCCGACCTTCATGGGTCTTCTCCCATCCGATGCACACCCTGTCCGATCGCGGCCCTCGTCGCGACTCGGGACGGCTGCCGGGGCACGTGGATCGCCGCCTTCCCTCCAGCCTCCCCCGGTTCCGTCGACGGTGGCCACTCGGCGAATGCAAAACCGCAGGCCCCCCTGTGTGGTGACCGGGTGACACCGACGCAGGCATGAGGCACCCGGCCTCCCCGAGAAACGAAGTGCCTCGCGCCGACGAGCAACACATGCGGCCACAAGGACGATCGTCTTTCCCGGTTGCACAAGGGTCGAGGGCAGGGTTCGACGACCACATCCGGCACGGCGTCCGCGACGCGGTCCGCGACGACGAGGCAGAGGGCGAAGCCGAACTCGACGACCCCACCTCGACCTGCGTCGCACGCTACGACTGCGACCGCCTCCACGACGACGAGCCGGTCAAACCCCATGGGGGTATATTCGCAACCAGTGAGCCCCTGCCACGGGGCGCTGCGGAGACAAGTCCGAGCGGAGGCGATGGCGATGGCGACAGTTCGCGCCAGTGCCATTCGCTGCGCAGGCGGCGCCGTCATCGCCCTGCTCGCCGCTCTGGCCGTACTGATCCATCACGAGACGGCCGCTGTCCCGGACGCCCCGGCGCAACACGCCACGCACTCCACGCACTCCACGCACATCGGGCATGCCATGCCCGGCATGGCGTCCTCGTCCGCTGCCGCGGCACGGCAGGTCTCCGACCTCACTCACGCGGACCGGTTCAGTACACCCGCCCCCGCGCACGGCGTCGACGGCAGCACCTGCGCCGTTCCGGGCATGCAGCACTGCACCGCCGGAAACGTCGAGGTACTCAAGCTCCCCATGCCGCCGCAGGGCACTCCGGTGCAGTCGGCCGACCCGTACCAGACCGAGCCCGGCCCTCGGCCCGCCGGCACGGTCGGCCGCGCGCCACCCGACCTGTCGGTCCTCTCCCGACTGCGCATCTAGGCCGCGACCACGGCACCCGTGTGCCGTCCTCGCCGCATCCCATGCCAGTTCGAAGAAGAGGACTCACATCGTGAACAGCATCAACCGCCGCTCCATCCTGCTCGCCGGACTCGGCGCCGCCGGCGCGGGTGCACTCGCCGCCTGCACCGACTCCGGCAGCGCCCCTGCCCTGGTCAGCCCATCCGGTTCCGCCGTCGCCGCCACGGAGAAGAGGCGGGGCGGCACCGGCAGGCAGCGCAAGACCGCACTGACCGCCGCGCCCGCCAGGGTCGACCTGGGCGGCGGCGTCAAGGCCAACACCTGGGCCTTCGACGGCCGCACCCCGGGCAAGGAGATCCGGCTCTCCGCCGGGGACACCCTGGTCGCCGAACTCGCCAACCAGCTGCCGGGCAAGACCACCACCTCGATCCACTGGCACGGCATCGCCCTGCGCAACGACATGGACGGCATGCCACCGGCCACCCAGGCCGCCGTCCGCCCCGGCTCCACCTTCACCTACCGGTTCGTGGCCGACGCCCCGGGCACGTACTTCTTCCACCCGCACGTCGGCGTCCAACTCGACCGCGGCCTGTACGCCCCGCTGATCGTCGAGGACCCGCGCGAGCCGCTGGCGTACGACGACGAATGGGTGGTCGTCCTGGACGACTGGGTCGACGGTGTCACCGGCACCCCCGACGAGGTCTTCGCCGAACTCAGGCAGGGCATGGGCGGCATGGACATGGGCGGCAGCTCCGGCTCCGGCATGGAGGGCCACGACATGCACTCCACGGGGAAGGCCGGCGATCCATCCCCGTCGGTCTCAGCCACGTCGGGCGGGATGTCGTCGACATTCATGCTCATGGGCGCGGAGAGCGATCTGCTGGGCGGCGATGCCGGCGACGTGAAGTACCCCTACCACCTGGTCAACGGCCGCGTGCCGGACGACCCGGAGGTCTACACCGGCAAGCCCGGCCGCACGGTGCGACTGCGGATCATCAACGCGGGCAGCGACACCGCCTACCGGGTCGCCCTCAGCGGCCACAAGATGACCGTCACGCACACCGACGGCTTCCCCGTCCAGCACCGGCAAACAGACGCACTCCTGATCGGCATGGGCGAGCGCTACGACGTGCTCGTCACCCTTGCTGACGGCGTCTTCCCCCTGGTCGCCCTGGCCGAGGGGAAGAACACCAGCGGGCTGGCCCTCGTGCGCACGGGCTCCGGCAGCGCGCCCACTGCCGCCGTACGCCCGAGGGAACTCAACGGCACGGTCATGACCGCGTCCAGGCTCCGCGCGGCCGACGACGTGCGACTGGAGTCCGCCACGGCCGACGTGACGCACCGGATCGAACTCACCGGCGGCATGATGCACTACAACTGGGCCATCAACGGCAAGCCGTTCGACATGGCCGATCCGGACGCCAACGTCATCCTGGTCGAGGAGGGTCGGCGAGTCCGGCTGGACTTCGTCAACACCACCACCATGTGGCATCCGATGCACCTGCACGGCCACACCTTCCAGCTCGGCCGCTCCGGCCCCCGTAAGGACACCGCGATCGTGCTGCCCAAGAAAAAGCTGTCCGTGTTCTTCGACACCGACAACCCCGGCCAGTGGATGCTGCACTGCCACAACGCCTACCACGGCGAGGCCGGGATGATGACAAACGTCGCCTACCAGGCATGACCCCCACTGGCCGGACGGCGCGCCGCTCGCGTGCCGTCCGGCCACATGAGCAGCCGTAGTCGTCGCGACTGAATTCCACGGATATATCGCTGCGTTCGGGGTCGGCGTCCAGCAGGTCCCGTACGTCCTGCTGGTCTTCAGCGAAGGTACCGCCGTCGATGCCGGCGAACGGACCGAACCCGCTCCGGTCGGGGTGAAGCCGATGGCCGCCTTGGGGCAGGCCCATCAGAGGCCGGGCGGTGAGCTGACGGTTGGGCTCCAATCGGCCGCGCATCGCCGTCACCCCGGGATGAGGCCCTCGTCGGAGAGCAGCTCCCGCACCTGTGTGAGGCTGGTGTGCTCGTCGGGCAAGACCAGGTCGGACGGCGTGATCGTCTCGGCCGGCAGGGGCGTGCCATAGCTGCGTACCGCGTCCAGCAGCGCCGACAGGGCGGTGGCGAACAGCATGTCGTCGTCGGCGTCGGCCGCGGACTGCAGAGCGGCATCCAGCTCGTTGAGCCGGTCGAGGTGATCTTCCGTGATCTCGTACTGGCCCTCGCCGAGAATCCGCATGATCATGATGTCCCCTCCTGGTCCGGCGGGCCCTGCTCGGCGCTCTTGCCTTCTACGGCCGGCGGGGTGGCGGACGCGGGGAGCTGGGCTTTCATCCGGGCCAGTTCCCTGTCCACGTCCTGGCCCGCGGTGACGCGTTCGAGTTCGGCCTGGATGTCGTCGCGGCCGGCGGGGAGGGTGGCGTCCTCCAGGGCGCCGGAAGCGAGCAGTTCATCCAACGCACCGGCACGGGCCTGTAGTTGCTCGGTCTTGTCCTCGGCGCGCTGCATGGCCAGGCCGACATCGCCCATCTCCTCGCCGATGCCGGTGACGGCCTCGGTGATGCGGGTCTGGGCCTCGGCCGCGGTGTAGCGGGCCTTGATGGTCTCCTTGCTGATGCGGAAGGTGTCCACCTTCGCCTGGAGGCGCTGTGAGGCCAGGGTGAGTTTCTCCTCCTCGGCCTGCAGCGTTGCCTGCTGGGTCTGGAGGTCCGTGAGCTGGGAGGCCACGGCGGTGCGCCGGCTCAGGGCTTCGCGGGCGAGGTCCTCGCGCCCGGCGGCGAGCGCCTGCTGGGCCTGGCCCTCCAGCTTGCCGCCGGACTGGCGCAACTGGTTGATCTGCAGATCGATGCGCTTGCGGCTGGTGGCCACGTCCGCCACACCGCGTCGTACCTTCTGCAGCATCTCCTGCTGCTGGGTATAGGAGTAGTCCAGGACCTCGCGCGGGTCTTCGGCCTTGTCCAGGGCCTTGTTCGCCTTGATCCGGAACAGGGCGGCTATGCGGTGGGCGATGCTGGTCATAGCGGCCTGCCTCCTCTCGATCGATGAGGAATCAGCCAAGCCATGCCTCGTCTGCGGGGCACTTCCAGACTCCGGCGACGTGGTCCGGGCCGCAAACCGGTCGGCGGTCGTCACTCTCCCGCTCGCGCCTGGCGGGTCGATGATGGAGGTGAGCCGCAAAGGAGGTGACCGGCGATGCCACCGCACTGTGATTCTCTTGACGGTCCCGTCGTCACGGCCGCGCGTAAAGCCCTGGAGGGCAGGGATGTCGACCAGATCCTGCCCTACGTGCCCGAAGAAGGGGAACGAGAGGTCCGTGAGGCGTTCAGTCTCACAGCCAAGGCGCGCACGTTCGGCCGGGAGGCGCAGGAAGTGGCCGACCGCTGGTTCTTCGAGACGGTCGTCCGCGTACACCGCTCCGGAGAAGGCGCACCCTTCACGGGGCTGAAGCCGGCCGGGCTCGATGTCGGGCCGGTGATCCCGGTTGCTGAGCATGCCCTCGACGTCGGCTCCACGGACGAATTGACCGAGGCACTCTGCGGGATCATCCGTGAGCAGGTCGAAGAGCGTCACGGCCGGGCCATGGCGCTCAAGAAGCATGCCGCGGAGGGGGTGGCTGCCGCCCGCGCATTCGTGGAGGCCAGCCTCGGCGTGCAGGTGTGGGCGCACCACGTGTACAAACAGGCGATCGCCGTCCCGCACGCACCAACCCGGCACTCCTGACGAAACGACAGTCCGGACCCGCCTGCCGTGTGAAGTCCGGCGCAGAGGACGGCGCGCGTATCGCCTGTCCCACGAGGACCGGCGCGAGGTCGTTCCTCGGTTGCGCTGCCACTGCGTCCTCCCCGCATTCAGGCCGTCGCACTGACACGCGTGCGCAGGTTGCGGAACTGGCGGGTTTGCATGATCAGGTGAGCGGGCTCCCAGAACAGCATGTCCATGGTCCGGGTGAGGGGCCGCGGGCGGCTGCGACCGCTCGCGCGGACGATGAGGCGGGTCCTTCCGCCGGGCTCCGGCCGGAGGTGGAAGCCCCATATCGAGTCGATGTACGCCTTGGGCAGCGGCTCGTACCGCACGTCGAAGGGGCGTCCCGAGGGGAGTTTCGTCTGCGAGCGCAGCACCAGGGTCCGCTCCGGTTCCAGGACCGCGACGGTGAACCAGGCGTCGCCGCTCGGCAGGGCGTCCAGGTGCTGGTCCTGCTCCAGGTGCTGCCACTCCGGGACGATGCGTTCCGCGCTGGGGCGTCCGCCGTTGTCCAGGCGGTCCCAGCTGTACCAGCCGCCGCGGTTGCAGCCCATCTGTGCCAGCCAGGGCCAGACCTCTTCGGGCGGCGCCGGCAGGGTCGTGGCCATGGTCGAGGTGCCGTCGGCATCGGGGATGAGGCCATCGCCGGGGAGGCTGCGGTCGGCTTCGTCGTGTGTCGTGCCCCAGGTCAGCACCCGTGGCCGCAGGAAGACGGCGTACAGGGCCAGCATGGCGGCCGCCACACCGAGTGGGCGTCGCCCGGCCCCGGGCCGGTGCTCGCTCATGTCTTCAGCCTCGCAGCTCCCTGTCAGTCCCACCACAGGAACTCGGCACCGCCGACCCCGAAGCCCGACCTCATCTGCGTGGCGTCACTTCACGAACGGCACGTCGTCGGCGTCTCAGGCTCATTCGGCGGGAGTCAGGGCGGTGGGCGGGCCGGCGGTGACACCGCCGTCCAGGACGAACTCCACGCCGGTCGAGAAGGTGGCCTCGGTGGCGATGAAGAGGACCATACGGGCGACTTCCTCGGGTTCACCGAACCGCGGGAGGGGCTGGCCGGCGGTGAACGAGTCGTCGAAGTCGGCCGTCATCGCTGTGCGCACCGCACCGGGATGGACCGAGCAGACACGGATCCCGTCCGGGGCCAGTTCCAGAGCTGCGGCCTTGGTCAGCCCGCGCAGGGCCCACTTGCAGGTCACATACGCTCCGATGCCGGCGTAGCCGGTGAGGCCGGCGATCGAGGAGATGTTCACGATCACGCCTCCGCCGGCCCGGCGAAGAGATGGTGCTGCCGTTCGCATGCCCAGCCAGGCGCCCTGGACGTTGACGTCGATGACCCTCCGGAAGGATTCGAGGCTCTGCTCCTCGACGGTCCCCCACTCGAGGATCCCGGCGTTGTTGACCAGCACCGAGACTGGGCCGAGGTCCCGCTCCGTCTCCGCGACGACCGTCTGCCAGCCGTCCTCGGTGCTGACGTCCAGGTGCGCGTAGCGGGCTGGGCCACCGAGTTCCGCCGCCAGCTTCTCCCCCTCGGCGTCGAGGACATCGGCGACTACCACGGCTGCGCCCCAGGGACCAACGCCGGACCCGGCCGGTGTGGCCGGCGCCATTCCTCTGAACATGCCGCGCCGCGAGGTACACAAGCGGCTGTGCACGGCCCGCGACTACATCGACCTCGCGATCGAGCATGAGAAGGACGGACGCCCACCCAGCGCTCAGCACGCCCTGCATCAGGTCCTCCCGGACCTCATCCCGGACGCGGACTCCACGGAGGAAGAGGCCGCTCGTCTCCCGATGGCCGTTGGCGCGGGCGGGACGGCCGCCACTGGTCTGGGCCTCGCCGTCGGACTCGTCACTCCGACCCGCGCCTGGGGAATCTGACGCCATGCCGGTCTGGTACGGGGTCCAACCTGCCTGGTGGGCGCCGCTCGAACGAGACGCTCGCCGACGATTCGGCTCCGCTCTCCGTCACACGTACCACCGCGGCTCCTTGACGTACGAACTGTCCGGACTCGACGTCATAGGTGAACCCGCCCCGGTCAACGTCAAGGTGCGCTTCTACGAGAACCCGCCTTATGCGACCTACGGCCAAGATCCCCGGGACTTCCCGCGGGTGCACGCCAAACCGGGAGCTTCGTCGAAGCACCGCTATTCCCGCGACGGCGCCCTCTGCCTCTGGCACCCGCTCGACCCTCCAGAGCGACGCTGGACCAGCGCCAAGGGCCTTCTGGACCTCATCGAGATAATCCGCACACACTTGTTCCTCGAACACTACTGGCGGCTCACCGGCGGTGAGCACGGCGGCCGGTGGTTGGTGGAGCCTGCGCCTCACGGCATGCCGGGGAGTGGTGCGTGGAGGTCTTCGCGGCGGGACAGGCGACGGGCGACGAATGGACCTGGGCCGAGACAGCAGCACTGATCGTCCCGTGCATCGCCCTCTTCGGCGCCTTCCTGACCTACGCCCTCAACCAGCGGGCCGTACGAAGGGAACGCCGGGCCAAAACCTTCGCCGAGGCCCTGACGGCGGTCGAAGAGTACCTGGAGATGCCGTACCGCATACGACGCCGCCCCGAGTCCTCGTCCGCCATACGACAGCAGCTCACCGACGAGGTCAGTAGTCTGCTGGCGCGAATGGCCTTCCACCAGGCATGACTCCAGATCGAGGCCACAACCGTCGCGGGCCCGTACGCAACCCTCGTGGCCACGGCGCGAGCGGAAGCCGGCGCGCAGATGAGCCTCGCCTGGCAGCGACCACCGATCACCACCGACAGCGGCACGAACCTCGGAATCCCGTATCCCCGGGACCGATCGAACGCGGCCCGAGCCACATGCATCGAGGTGATGCGCCAACACCTCTGAACGGCTCGTGATCTTGGTGCCAACTACCCCTCTTTTGTGCCGACCAAAAAACCTCGTCACACATCCCGTCAGCGCCGTACCCTCGGCATCCCCAGTCCGATCCAGGAGATGATCTCCCGCTGGATCTCGTTGTTGCCGCCGCCGAAGGTGAAGATCACGGCCGAGCGGTAGCCGCGTTCCAGTTCGCCGTGCAGGACCGCGCCGGCCGAGCCGTCCTTCAGGGCGCCGGGGGCCGCGACGATCTCCATGAGCCAGGCGTAGGCGTCGCGGCGGGCCTCGGAGCCGTAGACCTTGACGGCCGAGGCGTCCTGCGGGGTGAGGGTGCCGTCCTGGACCGCGCCGACCATCTGCCAGTTCAGCAGTTTCAGCGCGTCCAGCCGGGCGTGGGTGCGGGCCAGGAGGCGGCGCACCCAGGAAAGGTCGACCACGCGGCGGCCGTCGGCGAGTTTGGTCTCCGTCGCCCAACGCCACACGTCGTGCAGGGCGCGGATCGCCATGGTGCCGTGGGCGGCCAGGGTCACGCGCTCGTGGTTGAGCTGGTTGGTGATCAGCCGCCATCCCTGGTTCTCGGCGCCGACCCGGCGGGAGACGGGGACGCGAACGTTCTGGTAGTAGGTGGCGGTGGTGTCGTGGGAGGCGAGGGTGTTGATCAGGGTGCAGGAGTAGCCGGGGTCGGAGGTCGGCACCAGGAGCATGGTGATGCCCTGGTGCGGCGGGGCGTCCGGGTCGGTGCGCACGGCCAGCCACACCCAGTCGGCCGTGTCGCCGTTGGTGGTCCAGATCTTCTGGCCGTCGACGACGTACTCGTCGCCCCGGCGGACCGCCTTGGTGCGCAGGGACGCCAGGTCGGTGCCCGCGCCGGGCTCGCTGTAGCCGATGGCGAAGTCGATCTCGCCGGAGAGGATCCTCGGCAGGAAGTACGCCTTCTGCTCGTCGGTGCCGTACTGCATGATCGTCGGGCCGACGGTGTTCAGCGCCATGAGCGGCAGCGGGACGCCGGCCTGGGCGGCCTCGTCGAAGAAGATGAACTGCTCCATGGCCGTCAGGCCGCGTCCGCCGTACTCGGTCGGCCAGCCCACACCGAGCCAGCCGTCCCTGCCCAGCCGCCGGATGGTCTCGCGGTAGAACCGCTTCTGGTCGGCCGGGGCGCCGGTCCGGGCGTACCTGTGGTCCGGGACCAGTTCGGCGAAGTAGGACCGCAGTTCGGTGCGCAGCCGCTGCTGCTCGGGCGTGTATTCGAGGTGCACGGCGCCTCCAGGCTCCCAAGGCCGGTCCTGTCGGCGCACACCGTAGAACGTGTTTCAGAAATTGTGAATGGCGTTGTCAGTTCAGGGTGGCGAGGAAGTCCGTGCACGCGCGTGCGCATGCCCGGCATGCCGCCGCCGAGTCCTCCGCTCCTGGTTGTCGGTCGAAGACGTGGGCGGCCTCCAGGCACACGGTCCGGCACCACTCCACCTGGATCCGGATGCTGCTCTCGTCCGCCTGGTTCTGCTCGGACAGCACACGGCAGGTCGCGTCGCAGACCTCCGCGCACATGATGCCCTTGCGCCGTACGAGTTCCTGATTCTCGGTGCCGTCGGGATCCACGAGGCTCGCGCGCAGCGCGCAGGCCCGCGCACACTCGGTGCACGCCTGCGCACAGGCGAAACGGTCCTCCAGGAACCGGAACAGCTCCTGCTGGGATGTCGTCGAAGTCACACCGCGCGGGTAGCCCCGGTCGATGCCGGTCAAACCCGGTGTTCCCAAGGGTTCCGTCCGGCGCGGCGGCCGCCTGCGTCCAGCGGGTTCACGGAGGGGACCAGGGGTACCCGCGTGCCATGAATAGCGCATGGATGGAGATGGCCGCGGGCCGTGGCGCCGTCGGCATCGGGCTGATCGTGGCGGGTGTGGTGGTCGTGGCCCTGCTGTTGGGGGCCTTCGTCCTCGGCGTCCGCGTCAAGCGCAGGGAACTGCCCACACCGCGTCCGGACGAGCAGCCGCGACTGCCCGACGGGGGGCCGGTTCGCGAGACGAGTGAGCGCCGGGAGCCCGAGGAGCTTCCCAGGAGCGAGGACCGCCTGACCCCGCACCAGCTGAAGGGGCACGGCAACATGAGCGACCGGACGAACCCGTCGCAGGAGCGTCCTCGCTGGAACGACGGCAGCAGCGGTTCCTTCGGCAGCGGCGGCCCGGGCGGCTGAGCCCAGGACGCCGGCCGGCCCGGCAGCCGAACGGAAGGGCCCGTGCCTGTGCACGGGCCCTTCCGCATGCCCGCGGCCGGGTCCACGGAGGTGAGGTGGATCACAGGTTTCCACTGCAGCGTGCGGCGGGGTCCAGCGTCTTTGGAGAGGTGTAGGGGGCCACAGAGACGCGGGACGGTGAGGATGGAGCAGGTGGGGGCGGACGGCTTCGACGAGTTCGCGGCCGCCCGTTGGTCGGCGCTGCTCCATGTCGCACGTCTGCTCACGGGGGGCGACCGGCAGCGTGCCGAGGATCTGGTGCAGGAGGCCTTGGTCAAGCTGTGGTTCGCCTGGCCGAAGGTCGCCGAGCAGGCTCCGGAGGCGTACGTCCGCACCGTGCTGGTACGGCTGGCGGCCCGCTCGGCGCGGCGGCGCTGGTGGGGCGAGCGCCCGGTGGAGCGGCTCCCCGACCGGGCCGACCCCGGCGACATGTCGTCCGCCGTCGCGGAGCGGTCGCGGCTCGAGGCGGCGCTGGCCCAGCTGTCGCCGAAGCAGCGGGCGGCGGTGGTGCTGCGCTACTACGAGGACCTGCCCGAGGCGCAGGTCGCCGAGGCGCTGGGCTGCCCGGTGGGCACCGCCCGGTCCCACGCCTCCCGCGGAGTCGCCCGGCTCCGCCAGATCCTGTCCGACGCCGCCAGGCCCGTGGGGTGAGAGGAGAACAGATGGACGACTTCGAGCGGCACCTGTCGCGGCTGATGCGCGACACCCGGCAGCCCGCCCCCTACGAGCCCGCGCACCGGCAGCGGCTGCATGCGGGCATCCGGGCCCGCCGCCGGTCGCGGCTGCTGTGGAGGGCGGGCGGCTCCGCCGTGGCGGTGGTGGGGCTCAGTGCCGGGCTGGCCCTGCTGCCCGGCATGCTCACCCGGGCCCAGCCCGCCGATCACCGGCCACAGCCGGCGACGAACCCGACGACCTCGCCGGACAGGATGCCGACGACCGAGCCCTCCGCACCGAGTTCGACGCCGACCGACCAGCCCGCGACCACCCAGCCCGCGACCACGACCGGCGGCGTCACCCCCTCCGGGGCGACGAGCGCACCGGCCGACTCCACGCCGACCGCCCGGGCCTCCGAGAGCCGGACCGTTTCGGCACCGCCCACGCCTCCGCCCTCCCCGACACCGACGACGGCCCCTGCGTCCGCGCCGGAGTCCGAGAAGCCCTCCGCGTCGGCGTCCACCGAGTAGCCGCCTGAGCGGCCCTTCCCGTCAGGGGCTCCTCGCCCCGAACTCGCACTTCCCGCACCACCCGCCAGGGGCGACTTCGCCATGCCCGAAACCGGCACCCGGGCTTGCCCGCGCCAGAAAGAGATCGTGAAACAGCCATGCGCACCCTACGGCGGTCGGCCCTGATCGACCGCCCGATCTCCGAGCCGTCCGCGCTGCCGCGCCGGGCCCCTCTGCCCGCACACCATCCGGACCCCGTCCTGGAGGTGGTGGTTCCCGTGCACAACGAGGAGAACGACCTGGAGCCCTGCGTCCGGCGCCTGCACGCGCACCTCGCGGAGAGCTTCCCCTACGCCTTCCGCATCATCGTCGCCGACAACGCCAGTACCGACCGCACCCCGCTGATCGCCGCACGGCTGGCCGCCGAACTGCCCGGCACGCACTGGATCCGGCTGGCCGAGAAGGGCCGGGGCCGTGCACTGCACACCGCCTGGTCGCGTTCCGACGCGCCCGTTCTGGCCTACCTGGACGTGGACCTGTCCACCGACCTGGCCGCGCTGCTGCCGCTGGTCGCGCCGCTGATCTCCGGCCACTCGGACATCGCCATCGGCACCCGGCTGGCCCGTGGTGCGCGGGTGGTGCGCGGACCGAAGCGGGAGATCATCTCCCGCTGCTACAACGGGCTGCTGCGCGGCACCCTCGCGGTGGGCTTCTCCGACGCGCAGTGCGGGTTCAAGGCGGTACGGCGGGACGTCGCCGAGCGGCTGCTGCCACTGGTGCAGGACCGCGAGTGGTTCTTCGACACCGAGCTGCTGGTCATCGCCGAGCGCGCGGGGCTGCGGATCCACGAGGTGCCGGTGGACTGGGTGGACGACCCCGACAGCCGGGTCCACCTCCTGTCCACGGCGCTCGCGGATCTGCGGGGCATGGCCAGGCTCGGCCGGGCGCTGGCCTGTGGCAGGCTGCCGCTGACCGCGCTGCGCCGCAGCGGCGGCGACCTCGACGGGGAACTGCCCGCGGGCCTGGCCCGGCAGGTGGTGCGTTTCGCCGCCGTCGGTGCCGCCAGCACCCTGTGCCACCTGCTGCTGTACACCGCGCTCAGACCCGCGGCGGGAGCGCAGGCCGCCAACGCCCTCGCCCTGTTCGCCAGCGCGATCGCCAACACGGCGGCCAACCGGCGCCTCACCTTCCAAGTCCGGGGTCGCGGCGGCGCACTCCGCCACCACCTCAAGGGGCTCGCCGCCTTCCTGGTCGGGCTGGCCCTGACCAGTGGCTCGCTGGCCGTCCTGCACCACACCGCTCCCGGCGCCGGGCACCGGATCGACCTGGTGACTCTGATCGCCGCCAACCTGGCCGCGACCCTGCTGCGCTTCCTCCTCTTGCGGGCCTGGGTGTTCCCGGCCCGCCGCACGACAGGACACTCCGCCGCATGAGCACCGTCCAGCTGCGTCGCCCGCCCTCCGGCGTCGAGATCCCCGAAGTCCCGCGCGGGAAGCGGCAGTTCCGGCCGCGGCTGCGCGCAGCCGCCGTGCGCTACGGGCCGGTGCTGCTGACGTACGGCGTGCTGAAGCTGGCCGGCTTCGCCGTCTTCATGTACCTGCTGGACTCCACGGGCGACTTCCGGGAGAAGAACCCGCGCTTCGGCGGCGGCGAGCACGCCTGGGACGTTCTGGCCAGCTGGGACGGCTGGTGGTACCAGCAGATCGCCGCGCACGGCTACGACCCCGCTCTGAAGCCGGTCCCGGGAGCGACGGGGCTGATCACACTGGAGGGCAACTCGGCGGCGTTCTTCCCGCTGTACCCGGCGCTGATGCGGCTGGTCTCGGAGTGCACCGGACTCGGCCTCTACGGCGCCGGCATGACGGTCTCCGTCGTCGCTTCCTTCGCCGCCGCGCTCGGCATCCACGCCGTGGCGAGACGCCTGGGCGGGCACCGGGCGGGTCTCGTGGCGGCCGGGCTGTGGGCGGTCTGGCCCGGCTCCGGCACGGAGTGGTCGGGGTACTCCGAGTCGCTCTACACGGCGCTCGCCGCCTGGGCCTGTCACGCCGTCATGTCCCGCCGCTGGCTCACCGCCGGCCTGCTGACCTGTGCGGCCGGGCTCTGCCGGCCCACCGCCGTGGCACTGGTCGCCGCCCTCGCCGTCGCCGCTGCGGCTGCCCTGCTACGGCGTGGGGACGATCCCTCGCACCCGGGCGGCTCGCGCCCGAGTGTCCGTCGTCTGCTCGCCGCCGTGGCCATCGCCCCGCTGGGCCTGTTCGGCTACCTCGCCTGGGTCAACTGGCGCATGGGCGACATCAACGGCTACTCCAAGCTCCAGGACGGCGCCTGGGCCCACAAGTTCGACTGGGGAGTCCACACGTTCAACGTGCTGACCTCCATCCCGGTGGGCGACTTCGACTATCTCTTCGCGATGCCCTTCGAGGATGTCATCGGTGTCTGCGTGGTGCTGATGGTGCCGGTGCTGACGGTGCTGCTGCTGCGGCTGCGCCCGGCGGCCGTACTCGTCGTCTACACCGTCCTCTCCTACCTCATGGTGATGACCACCCAGCAGTACTTCGGCAACGTCTCGCGCTATCTGCTCCCGCTCTTCCCGCTGTTCGTGCCGCTCGCTCTCGCGATGCGCCGGCTCCGATGGCCGTCCCTGGCCGCGGTCCTCGGCACGGCCGCTCTGGCCTCCGGGTCGTATGCGGGATACGTGCTGTTCCAGCTGGGCGTGCCGTAGACGGCCTGGCTGCCGGCGGTCTGACCCGTGGGGCGGGAGCACGGCCGGCCGCTCCCGCCCCGCGGCACGTTCCAGGTCGGTCTCGGACGCGATGTGCGGCATCCGACGAGGGGCGGCTTCAGTGCCCGGGCGGCATACTGATCTCGCGCCGCGCAGTGATCAGGCCGACGGCCGGAGAGGGGATGACGGGACGTGACCACCGAAGAGCCGGACGGGCGGGGAACTCCTCACGAGCCGCCCGGTGTTCGCCCGGTCCCCGACGAGGTGTGGCTGAGGTTCCTCACCGACAGCGAGTCCGCCATACGCGTCTCCGCTCCCAGAGAACCCTCCGCCGACGAGCGGGCCGCGGGGCGGCGGCTCCAACCCCCGCACGCCGTCGGTGATCTGTGGCAGCCGGAGGACCCGCGGGTCGGCGTGGCATGGGGTGACCTGGACCGCCGGGCCAAGGTCCGGCGCGCGGGACGGGTCGCCGCCACGGCGGCCGCCGTCGCCCTGGCCCTGGGTGCCTGGTCCCAGCTGTCCACCGGCGCGGGCACCGGCCACCGGCCGGGCGAGGACACGGTGCGGCAGGTCGAGGGGGCGACCGCGCGCCTGCCCACCGCCACACCGCTCCCCTCCGTATCCCCCTTCCCTCAGCCGTCCCGATAGCCCCCGCAGGAGGGGTATGGTGGCGCCCCGCCGCCTAGGATGAGCCACACAGGCCGGTTCTGGACGCTCGTCCGGGCGGCCCCCCGCAGGCAGGAACGCGCAAGCAGACCGAAGGGGGAGGGAGATGGGCGCGCCACGCCTCAGCAGCACCCCGTTGCCGGGCATAGGAGTCCGCTACGACCTGACGACACGGGAGAGCCGACGCCTGTCGGTGGTCGCGCACCGCGACGGGCACCGGACGATCAGCGCCTACCGCGAGGACGACCCGGACGCCTGCGACCTCTCGGTGCGGCTGACGTCGGAGGAGGCCACCACCCTCGTCGACGCCCTGATGCCGGCGCACCACACCCCGAATCTGCTGTCCACCACCGACCTGGGGCTCGTCGCCGAGCGGATCGAGCTGCCCGCCTCCGCTCACTTCAGCGGGCGGCTGCTGGGCGAGTCCCGGATCCGTACCGACACCGGCGCGTCCGTGGTGGCGGTGCTGCGCCGGGCGGAGGCGATCCCCTCCCCCGCCCCGGACTTCCGGCTGGCCGGTGGCGACACCCTCATCGTCATCGGGACCCGCGAGGGCGTGGAGGCGGCCGCCGCGATACTCGGGCGGGAGTGACCCGCCATGCACTCCTCCGCGGTCTTCCTGATCGAGTTCGGCTGTCTCATCCTCGGGCTCGGGCTGCTCGGCCGCCTCGCCGGGCGCTTCCGCTTCTCGCCGATCCCCCTCTACCTGCTGGCCGGGCTCGCGTTCGGGGAGGGCGGGCTGCTGCCGCTGGGCGCCAGCGAGGACTTCGTCGCCGTCGGCGCCGAGATCGGGGTCATCCTCCTGCTGCTCATGCTGGGCCTCGAGTACACGGCCACCGACCTGGTCTCCCACCTCAGGACCCACTACCCCGCAGGGCTCATCGACGCCGTCCTCAATGCCCTGCCGGGCGCGGTGCTGGCCCTGCTGCTCGGCTGGGGCCCGGTCGCCGCCGTCGTCCTGGCCGGTGTCACCTGGGTCTCCTCCTCCGGCGTCATCGCCAAGATCCTCGGCGACCTGGGGCGGCTGGGCAATCGTGAGACACCGGCCATCCTCAGCATCCTGGTCCTGGAGGACCTCTCCATGGCGGTGTACCTGCCCATCGTCACGGCCCTGCTGGCCGGGGTGGGTCTGGCCGCGGGCGGCATCACCCTGGCCATCGCCGTGGGCGTGCTGACCCTGGTGCTGGTCCTCGCGGTGCGTTTCGGCCGCCACGTCTCCCGCTTCGTCTCCAGCGACGATCCGGAGAAGCTGCTGCTGGTCGTCCTCGGCGTGACCCTCGTGGTCGCGGGTCTCGCCCAGCAGTTGCAGGTGTCGGCCGCGGTGGGCGCGTTCCTGGTCGGCATCGCGCTGTCGGGCGAGGTCGCCGAGGGCGCGACGACTCTGCTGGCGCCGCTGCGCGACCTGTTCGCCGCCGTGTTCTTCGTCTTCTTCGGCCTGCACACCCACCCGGCGAGCATTCCGCCCGTCCTGCTGCCCGCCCTCGCCCTGGCGGCCGTCACCACCGCCACGAAGATCGCCACGGGGTATTGGGCCGCGCGCCGCGCCGGGATCGGGCCCAGGGGCCGTTGGCGGGCCGGCGGCACGCTGGTGGCCCGCGGCGAGTTCTCCATCGTCATCGCCGGGCTCGCCGTGACCTCCGGCATCGAGCCCTCGCTCGGCCCCCTGGCCACGGCGTACGTCCTCATCCTGGTCCTGCTCGGCCCCCTGACCGCCCGCTGGACGGAGCCGCTGGCCACACGCCTGGCCGGACGCCCGCGCCGGGCGGCCGGGTCAAGGGCGACGCCACCGGTTCCACCGGGCGCACACGAGACCCTCGACGACCAGGACACGATGGGCCGAGCCTGACCACGCCGCCGGGGCCGGCGGACGCGGAGCGCGGGACGGGCACCGGCGTCCTCAGCCCGTCTTCCGCCCCCCGCGCGTGTCGATCCGCTCCCACTCCGCCTCCCACCGGGCCAGGCGCCACCGGTCCAGGGCCAGCCGGGTCAGCCGGGTGGTTCCCAGGACCGTGCCGCCGACGAAGGCCCCCGCGAGTGCGCCGCCCATGGCGGTGTGCAGCCAGGCCTCGCCGCCGGACACCGGTGGGGCCGTGATGTCACCGCTGCGGTTCACCCACACAGGGATGGTGCTCCCCGCGGGAGCCTCGGGTGGTACCCGGGCCTCGTCCCGGTGGGTCGAGCCGTCGGGCGCGGTCCACCGCACCTCGCCCCACACCCGGTGGTCGCTCGCCGTGCGGGCCGGCGACGGGCCGGGCGCGTCCTCGACGACCACGGCCCGGACCTGGCGGCTCTCGGCCCGCTGCCGTTCGACGGCCCGCTCGACCGAGCCCGCCGCCAGCAGTCCGGCGAGCAGTCCGCCGAGCAGGGCGAGCACCCAGCCCCCGAGCACGACCCAGGCTTCGACGACGTCGACGCGCCGTTTGAGCGCATTGCGCCGCCACCGCCACCACCGCACGGTCACGCGCTCTGCGGGTCCCATCGGCCGACACCCCCTCGTGAGTACCGGCAGCACCCTTCCAGTGTGCGCCCGACAGCGGCTGACGCGCACCGCGCGTCAGGCGGGAGACGCGGCGACCCGTACCCGGTCGCTCTCACCGGAGAGGAAGCGGGCCATCGCGCGCCCTTCGTCGGCGACGGCGGCGCGGTCGGCGCGGGAGAAGCGGCGCAGCGGGGTGACGTGCACGGTGTCGGCCTCGACCGTCCAGGTCGCGGCCACCCTGCCGTCGACCAGAACGACGCGGGCGCCGGCGACGGACAGCGGGCGGTGCGCGTCGTCGATGATCCGGCTGCGGTCGTGGTAACCGAGGATCGCGTTGTCGAACGCCGGGAGGAATCGCACCGGGGCGGGGGTGTCGGGGTCGGGGCGCGGGGCGCCCGGGAGATCGAGCAGTTCGCGACCGCGTTCGTCCCGGAAGGCGACCAGTTCCTCGCGTACGGCGAAAACCGCGGCGGGCAGCCCGGCGAGGCCGCACCAGGCGCGCAGGTCGGCCGAGGCGGCGGGTCCGAAGGCTGCGAGATAGCGCCGTACGAGGGCCTGGCCCACGGGGTCGGAGCCGTCCGGGGAGAGCGGGTCGATCTCGCGTCCCAGCCAGGAGGACATCAGCGCGTAGCGCACGCCGGCCTTCGTTCGCCACACCCCGCGCGGCGGCAGTTGCACCGTCGGGAGGAGGGCGGCGACCAGCAGCTCACCGAGGGGCCGCGGCCCGGCCGAGGGCCAGCGGTCGGCGACGGCTCGCGCGAGTTCGGGCATGGAGCGGGGTTCGCCGTCGGCCATGACCGTCCGGCCCGCCTCGGCGAGTTCGCCGTGATCGACCCCGTCGAGTTCCCGCCGGTAGACCCCGACCACACGCCGGCGCAGCATGCCGTCGTGGCGGGCGCGCCAGGCGACGGCGTCGTCGGCGGTGACGAGATGGACCGTGCGGCGCATGAGGTGGGTGCGCACCACGCGCCGCCCGGTCAGCAGGTCGGACAGCCGGTCCGGGTCGAACGCCCGCAGCCGCGACCAGAGGCCGGGGAACGGCTCCTGGGGTTCCTGCGCCTGGAGACCGCCCAGGTGGGCGATGGCGTCGAGGACCGGCAGGTCGGCGCGCTCGAGGAGCAACTGCCGGGCGAGAGTGGCGCGGTTGAGCGCCCGGGTGTCGAGAACGGTCATCGCAGCACCTCGGTCTTCGCGTCGTGTGCCGACCCGTGGTCCAGGGTGTCCGGGCGGCTTGCGCGTTCACGGTGGCACGGGATGCGGTCAGATCATGACCGCATCAGGCGACCACAGGTCGCCGGCGTCCGCCCCGGGGTGAACGCCCACGAGCAGGACAGGAGACCGAGCCGGCCCGGACCATGCCGGCGGCGGTGGTCGACGGGCCCCGCCGAACGTTTCCCGGACGGCCGGCGTCATAGCGGTAGCCGTCGTCGAAGGGACCACCACCATGACCGCCGCAGCCCGTGCCGTCCGAGCCGTGTCCGGTGCCGTGCTGAGCGCAGGCCTCATCTGCGCGGTCGCCGCCTGCGGCTCCGGGACGTCGACGAGCCCGACGGCTTCGGCGGCCCCGGGAACACCGAGCGCATCGGGCCACAGCGGCGTCTTTTGGCGGGAGCCCGCCTCGTACGCCTACACGCTCCGGTCGAGCGAAGGGGAACGCAACCTGCTCGGCACCTTCCGGGTCTGGGTCCGCGACGGTGCCGTGGTGAAGGCGGTGGGCCTCGACGGCATGGGCCGCCGCGCGGTCGAGAGCACCCCGGACGCCGTGCCCGCGCTCGGCGAACTCCTCAGGGAGCTGGAGCAGGCGCGACAAGGCGGCGCGGACACGGCCGAGGCGGAGTACGCACCCGGCGACGGCCATCCGGTGCGGATCGTCCTGGACTGGGAGGAGAACGCGGTCGACGACGAGGCGCGTTACACCATCAGCGCCTACGCGCCGGCGGACGGCCGGCGCGCCGGGGATCCGGCCGAACCCCGCCCGGCGTCGTGACGCGGTCCGGCTCCTCGCGGCCGAGCGCGCCATCACCTGCGGCCGGCCGGCCGCGGTGGTCGGGGCTCAGTCCTTGCCCATCGCCTTGCGGACCGCGTCCTTCGTGCGGTCCACGAGGGCCGCGACCGGACCGAGGGCCATAGTGGCCGCGCCGGACTCGACACCCGGGTGGGGGCGGGTGGGCGCCATGGCCTCGGCGGCCTTCACGGCCTTGGCCAAGGAGGCGAGGCGGCCGGCGTCGGTGCTCCGGCGGATGTGCGTGAACTCGTAGCGCTCCTCCGCCCGGGCGTGCTCCTGCACGTCCTTGCGCAGCTGCGTCAGCTGAAGCATGAACTTCGGGTCGTCGGTGTCCAGTTCGTCCAGGGCGACGAGGGTTTCCTTGGCCGCCCGCTCCTCGGCCAGCCGGTCCTCCACGACCTGCTCACCGCCGGTGACGTTGCGGCGGACGAAGGGATGGACGACCTCCTCCTCGGCGGTCTCGTGCACGGCCAGCAGCCGCACCAGGCGGCGGAAGGCCTCGCGGCGCTCCTCGCCCTGGCTCTGCTCGACCTCGTCGAAGAGGTTGCGGATGTCGCCGTGCTGGCGCATGAGGAGGGCCACCACGTCGGTGTCCGCCGCCCGGTCGTCGCCTGCCTGGGGGGTGTGCATCTCGGGCATGGTCGGCCGCCTCACTTCTCGCGCATCGCGGGGTCGGGGTGCTCGCCCTCGGTCTCGACGCGGTACTCGCGGCCGAACATCTCGTCGTGCTGGGCCATGACCCGCTCGCTGGGCGGCTCCTCACCGCCGTGGAGCTGCTCCTGCATCTTCTCGAACCGCTCGTGCGCCTCACGTACGTAACCGGCGCCCAGCGTGGTCAGGTCCATCTGGGTGTCCAGGAGTTCCCGCAGGTACTGCTTGTTCGGCTCGAAGGTGAGCACGTTCGGCAGCTCCGGCGCCAGCACCGACTCGGGGTCGCGGCCGTCGTGGCGGCGCATCAGGTCGCAGGCGATGTGCAGGTGTTCCAGCTCCTGGTTCAGATGGAGCTCCCAGATCGCCTTGACCTTGGGGTCGCTCTCCTGCTCCATGAACGAGTAGTACAGGTAGCACTCGTTGTACTCGTGGTTGACCAGCTGCTCCCACCACGTCTCCCCGGGGTCGACGAGCGACTCGTAGTGGGTGACGTGCTCCTCCTCGATCAGGCCGATCTCCTGGTAGAGCTGCCGGGCGATCGGCTCCATGTAGGTGGGGCCGGTGTTCATGTAGAAGTTCATGGTCTGCTGCTCCGCCGACATGATCGTCAACGCGTGCAGCTTCGACAGCGGGTTCGTCCGGTCCTTGTCGTACGGGTCACGCACGTTGTCGGCCGGGTGGCGGTGGTGGTACTTCGTCGGCCGGCCCGGCATCACCTCGGTCAGGCCCTCGACGATCGACTCCGCCTTGCGGTGCTCGATCATCTCGTACAGGTTCGCGTACCGGTACAGGTGGTCGAAGTCCTCCAGCACACCGAACTGGTACGCCTGCTTCAGATACGGATCCGGCTCCATCCGCGCCACCCACGCGGTCAGATCCACCGCGACCTGCTCGTAGGCGATCGTCGTCTCCAGCACCGACGACACCCCCGGCAGCAGCCAGTTCACGACCTTCTGCTGCTGTGCCTCGATGTAGCGGGTCTGGGCCAGCTGCCGCTTCACCTCCGGGTCGACGGTGTTGCGGGCGAGCTGGTGGCTGAACATGATCGCCTCGACCTCGATGCCGTTCATCGCGATGATGCGGCAACGGGTGTAGGGGTCGCAGTGATCGGGATCGATCGGGGTGACGTTCAGCTCGCGCCAGTTGCGGACCTGACGGTCGAGCGGGATACCGCGTTGTTCCAGGGGGTTGAAGGTCATGGACGGTCTCCTGGGGGATGAAGAAACTCGCGCGCCGACGGAGTGCCCCGCCAGGGCCGACGAGAACACGTTCTTTCTCCCACTGTTTCGGCCGGGTCGTTTTCCAGCCACCGTTCGCACCCCAAGTGGGTGCTCACCGCACGGGGTGTTCACCGCACGGCGTCTCCCGCCGGTCCGCTGTCGTCACAGGGGCCGTTCGTCGACAGGCCGGTCAGGTCGGCAGCGGTGTCGGCCGGCTCCAGGTGGGGGCCGATCCACTCGCACAGCAGGACGGTGGCATCGTCCTGGAGTCGGCCGTCGTGGTATTCGAGGACGGCCTGGATGAGGCGGCGCAGTGTCTCGGGGACGGGCAGGCCGTCGGCGTGGTGGCGGATGAGGAAGTCGGTGAAGCGCGCCAGGCCGAACTCCCGACCCCCGGAGCGGCGCGCCTCGGTGATGCCGTCGGTGTAGAGAACGATCCGGTCGCCCGGCTGGAGATGCTCCTCGCACACGGTGCTGCGCAGCCCGAGGTCGGTGCCCATCGGGTGGGCCGGCCGGCAGGAGAGCCGGCCGGCCCAGCGGTTGTCGCGGATGACGATCGGCGCGTGGTGACCGCGGTTGACCCACTGCAGGACGCCGGTGCGGGTGTCGAGAGTGGCCAGGATTCCGGTGACGTAGCGCTGGTGGTCGTACTGCTCCAGGAGGGCGGCTTCGACGGCCTCCGCCTTCTCGACGAGGCCCGCGCCCTGGCGTCGGGCATTGCGGCAGGCGCCCAGGGCGAGGGCGCCCGACAGTCCGGCGGCGGTGTCGTGCCCCATCGCGTCGAAGACCGTCAGATGGACCAGGGGCCCGTCGACGGCGTATTCGAAGACGTCACCGCTGATGTCGTAGGCCGGTTCCTGGGACGCGGAGATCGTGACCCTTCCGTCGGCGTAGGTGCGCGGCGGCAGGAGGTTCCACTGCATCTCCGCGGCCACGCTCATCGGCCGTGCGCGCACCAGTCTGGCCAGTGCGTCGCTGGTGCCCCGTTTGCTGACGATGATCAGTGAGACGAGCGCCGCGAGCGCCTGCATGTCCGCGCGGGCCGCGGCGTCGTCGTGTTCGCTGCTCACCCGCAACAGCCCGAGGCGCTCGGTACCGTCCAGCAGCGGGACCCACCACTCGGACACCCCGCCGCCCGGGGGCGCGGCCGGCAGGACGTCGGTGTACTGGTAGGCCCGTCCGGCGACCGTCCCCTCGATGGGCAGCTCCGTCTCGTGTCCCTGGGCGGCGTCGCCCGGGAGCAGCCGCAGGACGGTGCGCTGCAGATCCGCCACGTAGATCAGCACCTGGCGGAAGGAGGCCGCGCGTGCGCACTCGGTCGCCTTGGCCGGAAGCAGCTCGATGGGCATGAGGTGACTGGCGTCCAGCAGGTCGGCGAGCATCCGCCGACCGCCCTCCCCGCTCCGCTCCATCAGCGTTCACCTCCGATCGTCGCACCGGACGACTACCCGCGAAACGCCCTCTCAGGACCCGGTGCGCGCATCCGGCGCCGGGTGGGGTCGGAAAGGTATCGGCACCGGGAGGCTTCGAGGGACCGGCTTCGGGTACTTCCACGGCGGAACGTCCCGCCGACAGAGGAAACGGAGGCACCCAGGCCGTGTTGCTTTCCCATTCTCTCGATCGCGGAGTCCTCGTGATCACGATCCACCAGGACCCCGGGGTCGGCGGGCGTGCCGCGCTCCTCACGAAGATCAGTGACCTCGTCCAGGCCTTCCGGCCGGCGCCGGTGGTCGTTCTCCTCGACGAGCCGGCCGCTCAGGACGCGGTGGTCAGCGTGGTCCTGCGCGTGCACCGGCTGTGCAGCCGGCTGGGGACGCTGATGTCGGTGGCCACGCACAGCGCGCCCACCCGGCGCGCGCTGGAGGCGGACGCCGACACCGTCGGCACGCGACTGGTCGTCCACGCCCGTGCCGACACCGCTGTCGCCGCCGCGTTCGCCGCGGCGGCCTGAGGGACGGTTCCGCGGGGCGTCACGGCATCGTGCTCTGGGCGCTGATCAGTTCGGTGACCGCGCGCAGACCTCCTTGGGCGAGGGCGGCGCGCTGCCGGTCCGCGCCGGTGCCGTCCTGCAACAGCCGGTGGATCAGGGACGTGACCTGACGGGTGTCCCCGGACGCGTCCAGCGCCGGGGCGACGTGCCGCAGGAACTCGTAGAGCACGTCTCCGGCCCGGTGCGCGGTGCCGCCGGGGTCGACCAGGGTGTCGCCGAGCCCGTGCCGGGCCGCGTGCCACATGGCGGCCTGCAGCAGTTCCGGCGCGTAGTCGGGCGCGGGCGTGTCGGCCGCCGCTTCCGCGAGGGCGGTCTCCACCAGAGCCCGGATGAGCGCGGCGAACATGACCGCCTCGTCCGCCCGCAGCTGGACGTCCAGGCACCGCACCTCGACGGTCGGATAGGCGGCGGACAGGCGGGCCTGCCAGTAGAGCTGTCCGGTGTCGGAGATCAGGCCGGCTTCGAGCAGCCGTTCGGCGCGCCGGTCGTAGTCGGCGGCGTCCCGGAAGTGCGGGGGCACGCCGCTGACCGGCCACCGACTGAAGATCACCGTGCGCCAGCTCGCGAAGCCGGTGTCGTGGCCGTCCCACAGCGGAGAGTTGGAGGCCATGGCCGTCAGGGTCGGCAGCCAGGCGCGGATCCGGTTCAGCACCTGCACACCGGCCTCCCGGTCGGGCACGGCGACGTGCACATGGGTGCCGTTGACCAGTTGCTCGGCCACCAGTTGCGGCGCCTGGGCGACCATGGCGCGGTAGCGGGCCTGGTCGGTGACGGCGATGGGGCGGCCGTGCCGGAGCGGCGGTGTCCCGCAGACCCCGATCCGGCAACCGTGCTCCTCGGCGGCCACACCGACGGCGTGCCGCAGACGCAGCAGATGGCCGCCCACCTCCTCCAGGGTGCGGCAGACCGGGGTGGCCACCTCGACCTGCGCCTGGAGCAGCTCGGACTGCACCTCCTGGTCGGTCACCAGATGCCCCACGCCCGCCGCGGCGCGGACTTTGTCCGCCTGAGGTACCGGCAGGCCCGTCACCGGATCGAGCAGCAGGTACTCCTCTTCCACGCCGATCGTCGTCATCGACCACCCTCTGTTCCGCCCGGCGGCCGGGCCGGATACCGCGCCCCGTAGACGTCCCTCAGGCAGCGACGGTCACCCTTCGGGGTGCGCTCGTGTACGTCCCGAGTGCCGCGCCGACGGGCAGACAAAACATGACACAGACGAGGAAACCGGCTGCACCGTGTCCGCTGCGGGCGGGGTGCCGTCCTCGGGGGCGGGGTACTCGCGCGACGGCGGTTCGGTGACCGCCGTCACGGTGCCGGAGGTCCTCGCCGGCGCGCGGAAGGGAGCGGTTCACGCCCGGGACGATCGAAGAGCGGACGGTGGAGCAACTGGGCGGTCCGGGCAGCGTTCTCGCCCGGCAACGGCGTGATCACGCGGAGATGGACCGGCTCATGGAGCGCTACCGGATCCTCACCGACGGCGCGGAGCGCGAGCGGGTCCTCAAGGAGGTCGTCCAGCTCGTCTTCAGCCACGCCTTCGCGGAGGAGACCGTGCTGTGGCCGGCCGTGCGGCGCTCGGTGCCGGACGGTGAGGAACTGACCGCGCGTGTGGAGGAGGAGCATCAGCAGGTCAACGATCTGGTCGCCGGCGTCGAGCGCATGACACCCGGCAGTCCGGAGCGCGAGGAGAAGGTGCGGCGGGTCTTCGCACCGATCCGCCAGGACATCCGGGACGAGGAGGACCTGGTCCTGCCCCGGCTGCAGGAGAGCCTGGACACCGCTCGGTTGCGTCGGCCGGGTACCGCCTGGGAGACGGTGCGCATGAGCGCGCCCACACATCCCCACCCGGTCGTCCCGCGACGCCCACCCGGCAACGCGCTTCTGGGCGTGCCGCTCAGCCTCTACGGCCGGCTGTGCGACGGGCTGGGGCTCAGCATTCCCTCGGCCGTGACGAAGAAGATCCCGGCCGCACTCGCCGGTCTCCTCGCATCCGCCGCCGTCGCCGCGGTCCTGTGCAAACGGCATTGACCGCCACCGCCCGGTCGAATGGATCATTCCACCATTCGGCTCAGAAAGCCCGGTTACAGACAACGCCGACGAATCAGAAGGAATAGGTTCCTCCCGGCCGGATGACCGTCCGAGCACCGTTGCTGCCGATCGAGGAACTGATGGCGACACACACTGAACCGGTTGCGCCGGTACCCGCGGTGGAGCGCCGCGGCAGGGGGAAGGTGATCGTCTCCTGGATGACGACCACCGATCACAAGAAGATCGGGCACCTGTACCTGATCACGTCGTTCGGGTTCTTCCTGGTCGCCGGGGCGCTGGCGATGGTCATCCGGGCGGAGCTGGCGCGGCCGGGGCTGCAGATCGTCTCCAGTGAGCAGTACAACCAGGCGTTCACCATGCACGGCACGATCATGCTGCTGCTGTTCGCGACACCCACCTTCGCCGGGTTCGCCAACGCCATCATGCCGCTGCAGATCGGCTCACCCGATGTGGCCTTCCCACGGCTGAACATGCTCTCGTACTGGCTGTTCCTCTTCGGCGGCCTGATCGTGATCGGCAGCTTCCTCACTCCGCAGGGCACCGCGGACTTCGGCTGGACCGCCTACACCCCGCTGAGCCTGGAGGTGCGCACGCCGCAGGTCGGCGGCGACCTGTGGATCATGGGGCTGGCGCTGTCCGGGTTCGGCACCATCCTCGGCGCGGTCAACTTCATCACCACCATCATCTGTATGCGCGCCCCCGGCATGACCATGTTCCGGATGCCGATCTTCACGTGGAACGTCCTGCTCACGTCGGTGCTGGTGCTGCTGGCCTTCCCGGTGCTGGCCGCCGCGCTGCTGGTGCTGGAGGCGGACCGCAGGTTCGGTGCCCAGGTCTTCGACCCGGCCAACGGCGGGGCGATCCTGTGGCAGCACCTGTTCTGGTTCTTCGGGCACCCCGAGGTCTACATCCTGGCGTTGCCGTTCTTCGGCGTGATCACCGAGATCATCCCCGTCTTCTCCCGCAAGCCGATCTTCGGTTACACCGGGCTGATCGGCGCCACCATCGCCATCGGTGGACTGTCCGTGACGGTGTGGGCGCACCACATGTTCGCCACCGGCGCTGTCCTGCTGCCGTTCTTCGCCTTCATGACGTATCTGATCGCCGTGCCGACGGGCGTGAAGTTCTTCAACTGGATCGGCACCATGTGGCGTGGCTCGCTGTCGTTCGAACCACCCATGCTGTGGGCGCTCGGCTTCCTGGTCACCTTCCTCTTCGGCGGCCTGACCGGCGTCATCCTGGGGTCCCCGCCACTGGACTGGCACGTCACCGACAGCTACTTCGTGGTCGCCCACTTCCACTACGTGCTCTTCGGCACCATCGTGTTCGCGATGTTCGGCGGATTCAGTTTCTGGTGGCCGAAGATGACCGGCACCATGCTCGACGACCGGCTGGAGAAGATTCACTTCTGGACGCTGTTCATCGGCTTCCACACGACGTTCCTGGTGCAGCACTGGCTCGGCGCCGAGGGCATGCCCCGCCGTTACGCCGACTACCTCGCCGCCGACGGCTTCACCGCCCTCAACACCGTCTCCTCGATCGGCGCGTTCCTGCTCGGCCTCTCCACCCTGCCCTTCCTCTACAACGTGTGGCGGACCGCCCAGAGGGGCGAGAAGGTCGAGGTCGACGACCCCTGGGGCTACGGCCGCTCCCTGGAGTGGGCCACGTCCTGCCCGCCGCCCCGCCACAACTTCCTCACCCTGCCCAAGATCCGCTCCGAGTCGCCCGCCTTCGACCTGCGCCACCCGGACCTGGCGAGCATCGACGAGGCGGCGAACACCGGGCAGCGCGACGTGCTCGACGCCGAGGGGCACAAGGGCGAACGGCGGTGAGACGCGGCAGGAACGAGGCACCGGGCGGTGAGCCGCGCAGCGTTCTGGCCGACGAGACCGAGGGCTACCTTCTCGCCCACGCCCACCGCGACCAGGCGCAGCGCGAGGCCGAGGAACTCTGCGCGCGGCTGCCGTGGCTGACCACGGCCCAAGCCGAGGAAGTCACCGTCCACTACGTCCACCGGCGCCTCGATGTCACCCGTCGGCTCATGCTCGGCACCGTGCGACGGGCCGACGAACTGCGGCAGGAGTACGAGAGCCGCTATGCCGAGCTGCGGAGCGCCCTGCTGCGGCGTCACGCGGCGGGCGCCTGCGCGGTGCTGGCCTGTGCCGCGGGGGCGGGCTCGCTGGCGGCCGGTGTGCTCACCCGCTGACGGCCGGCCGGACGGCCTTGCCCCTCCTCGCGGGGCACGGCGTGGTGATCGTGCCGTTCAGTGGCCGTAGGGCGGCTCGAAGCAGCCCGTCTCCGGGTACGGGCCGTTGGTCCGCACCTCGAAGTTCGACTTCTGCACGAACGCCGACACGCAGGCGTCGTCGTGGACGCGCAGGGCGACTCGTGTGCCCTCGGGTGTGACGTAGCCGTCGTCCTTCCAGCGCGGGGACATCGTCGTGACGGTGAGCCTGCCGCCGAGACGCTTGCCGTCCTGCGTGACGCGCTCCTCCCGGTAGCCGAGCCGCAGCAGGGCCGTACGTAGGGTCACGGGGTCCCATGTCCGCTGCTCCCACAGCCGCTCGATCACCGGCCGGATACGGGCGGCCTCCCGCTCGGCGTCCTGCGCGTGGGCCGGACCCATGGCGCCCTCGCGACGGTGTGCATCTGCGACGCCACATCGGTGCCAATCGACGGCGCGAACATCGTGACCGGCAAATAGATCGGATGTCTAGAGGGGTTCATCACCACGCACCCGTCCGGTGCCGGGCGTGCTCGGCCCCGTGATGCGCCAGGTCGCCTCGGCCTGACGTACCGTCACCGAGGACCGCGGAAGCGGTCGCCGACCGCCAAGGTCGACAACTGGCCTCGCCCATCCTGGACTGCAAAAATGAAGGCCAGAGCACAGTGACCAGGCTCACCAGGAGGTACCCGTGAAGATGCTGATCAACGTCCCGGAGAGCGTGGTCGCGGACGCGCTGCGCGGCATGGCGGCCGCCCACCCGGAGCTGACCGTGGACATGGAGAACCGGGTGATCGTGCGGCGGGACGCCCCGGTCGCGGGGCAGGTGGGGCTCGTCTCGGGCGGAGGTTCGGGGCACGAGCCGTTGCACGGTGGTTTCGTGGGCCCCGGCATGCTGTCGGCGGCCTGTCCGGGCGAGGTGTTCACCTCCCCCGTGCCCGACCAGATGCTGCGCGCGGCCGCCGCCGTGGACAGCGGGGCGGGTGTGCTGTTCATCGTGAAGAACTACACCGGTGACGTGCTCAACTTCGACATGGCCGCCGAGATGGCCGAGGACGAGGGCATCCAGGTCGCGAAGGTGCTGGTCAACGATGACGTGGCGGTGACCGACAGTCTGTACACGGCGGGGCGGCGCGGTACGGGCGCGACCTTGTTCGTGGAGAAGATCGCGGGTGCCGCCGCTGCCGAGGGCATGTCGCTGGAGCGGGTCGAGGCGATCGCCCGGCAGGTGAATGAGAACTCCCGCAGTTTCGGTGTCGCGCTGAGCGCCTGCAGCACGCCGGCCAAGGGCAGCCCCACCTTCGATCTGCCGCCCGGGGAACTGGAGTTGGGCATCGGAATCCACGGCGAGCCCGGCCGTGAGCGGCGGGTGATGATGACCTCCGGCGAGATCGCCGAGGCCGCCGTCGAGGCGGTGGTCGAGGACCTCCAGCCGCGCAATCCGGTGCTGGTCCTGGTCAACGGCATGGGTGCGACGCCCCTGCTGGAGCTGTACGGCTTCAATGCCGAGGTGCACCGGGTACTCGCCCAGCGCGGCGTCCCCGTGGCCCGCGTCCTCGTCGGCAACTACGTCACCTCGCTGGACATGGCGGGCGCCTCGCTCACCCTGTGCCAGGTCGACGAGGAGCTGCTGCGGCTGTACGACGCGCCGGTGAAGACCCCGGGCCTGCGCTGGGGCGTGTGACTCACAGGGGGTAGAGGATCACCAGGTACCTACCAGGCAAGGAGATCCAGTGCTCGACGCCGATTTCTTCCGCCGTTGGATGACGGTGACCGCCGCGTCCGTCGACCGCGAGGCGGAACGGCTCACCGCCCTCGACTCCCCCATCGGGGACGCCGATCACGGCAGCAACCTCCAGCGCGGGTTCACGGCCGTCGTGGCCGTCCTGGAGAAGGATGCTCCGGGCACGCCCGGCGCCGTCCTGACCCTGGCCGGACGCCAGCTGATCTCGACGGTCGGCGGCGCCTCGGGGCCGCTGTACGGGACGCTGCTGCGCCGTACCGGCAAGGCGCTGGGCGATGCCGGCGAGGTCAGCGCGGAGCAGCTGGCCGAGGCCCTGCGGGCGGGGGTGGACGCGGTCATGACGCTCGGCGGCGCCGCCCCGGGCGACAAGACCATGATCGACGCGCTGGTGCCCGCGGTGGAGGCGCTCGGCGACTCGTTCGCGGCGGCCCGCACCGCCGCGGAGGAGGGCGCCGTGGCGACGACACCCTTGCAGGCGCGCAAGGGCCGGGCGAGCTATGTGGGCGAGCGCAGCATCGGCCACCAGGACCCCGGTGCCACCTCGTCGGCGCTGCTGATCGCCGGACTCGCGGAGGCCGCCGGTGAGTGACGAGCCGTTGGTGGGGATCGTGCTGGTGTCGCACAGCGCGCAGGTGGCCGCGTCGGTCGCCGAGCTGGCGAAGGGGCTCGCGGGCGCCGGCCCGGTGGTGCCCGTCGCTCCGGCGGGCGGCACCGAGGGCGGTGGGCTCGGTACGAGTTCCGAACTGATCGCTGCGGCGGCCGCGTCCGTCGACCGCGGTGCCGGAGTCGCCGTGCTGACCGACCTGGGCAGCGCGGTGCTCACCGTGAAGGCGCTGCTCGCGGAGGGCGACGAACTGCCCGAGGGGACGCGGCTGGTGGACGCCCCCTTCGTGGAGGGGGCCGTGGCCGCGGTCGTCACGGCGTCCACCGGTGCCGATCTGGCGGCGGTGGAGGCGGCCGCCACTGAGGCGTACACCTACCGGAAGGTGTGAGCGGCGAGCGCGGCCGGGCACGCACGCCGGATCGGCGGTGTGCCCGGCCGCGGCGTGCTCGTGACGCCGCGTCAGTCCTTCCGGTCCGCTCGGCCGTGATCCGGCTCCCACCGCCACCCCGCGCGGCGCCCTCGGTACCGCAGAGGACGCCGCCCTGTGCCGTTCCGTCCCCGCCTGGTCAGCGTCCGCCGGGCCCGCTCCCGTCGATGAACCGTTTCGCCGCCCGCTCCCCCGCCGTCACGGCCGCGGCGTGGTCTTCGATGGGCGACACCTTGGTGTTCTTGAAGACGATGTAGGTGACGCCGGAGGGGACGCCGCCGCCGTGCGGGTCGGGGCGGATGCCGAGGGCCTCGGCGGTGGCGTAGGACGCCTCGCCGATGATGCCCTGAGGGCCCGTGTCGCCGACGACCGCGTAGCGCACCCGGTCGCGGTAGACGACGGCCACCACCGAACCGCCGCCGATGCCGTGGTCCCGGTAGTCCCAGATGCCGCTCGGCGCGGGTACGACGACGTAGGGCAGGTGCTCGGCGCTCAACGGGCGGCCGTCGGACTGGGCGTAGGCGGTGCTCGCGGCGAAGTAGGGGTCGGTGCGGTGGTTGCAGCGGGGGCCGGGGCGGCCGTCGCAGTCGATGTCCATGTCCGCCTTCCAGAACACGGCGTCCCGAGTGCCGCAGACCGGGATGGTCGCGGGTGCGCCGTTGTCGCTGCGGTAGCGACCACGGGAGACGGGAGTGCAGTCCCGCACCTTGGCGAGCAGGCCGGCGGCGCTCACGGCGCTCTCGCGCAACACGGCGGGCGTGGTCGGGACGGCGAGGGGCGTGGTCGGGACGGCGAGGGGCGTGGTCGGGACGGCGAGGGGCGTGGTCGGGGCGGCGGGGGGCGTGGTCGGGGCGGCGGGGGGCGTGGTCGGGGCGGCGGGGGGCGTGGTCGGGGCGAGCAGGGCGGCGCTGGCCGCGGCCAGCGTGAGCGACTGGACACGCACGATACGGGAGCCTCTCCTCGGGGACCTGACGGGGCCTCAGCCCAAAATGGCCCCGGGGCGAGCACCCGGCCACCTCTGGAGGGCCGGACGGTGCATGTCCCCAACCTCCGACCGGGGCCGGGGGCCTGAGTCCGCGTAGGACTCCGGCCGCCCGGCCGCCCGCGCCGGCGCGGGATCTGCGACGACAGCGGTCCGCGCGACAGGCCCGAACACCCTGGTGTCCGCCAGGAGTTCGGCCGTGAGGGACTTCAGCATACGTAACTCTCCCGGGTGGTCACACACGGCGTCGGTGGCGCCCTCGGCAGCGACATCCGGTGCCCGGCCGGAACGCCCTCTTGATGTGGTCGCGCCAACGGCGTCATATTGGTCCGGACCATTCCTGCGTGCCGCCCCCGGGAGGCAGTGTCGTGCGAAGCCGTTCCGTCCCCCCGTCCCTCCCGCGCCACCTGGCGCTCTGCGGAACGCTCGTGCTGGTCGCATCATGCGGCTGGGCCGGAGCGGAGGAGGGGAACGACGGTGGTGCGCCCGGCGCGCCCACGGGGGTCACCGCCGCGGCGGGCAGCGCGACGAGCGTGCACGTCATGTGGAACGCGACCGCCCGGGCCTCCGTCTACGAGGTGTATCGCGGCACCACGAAGGTCGAGGAGGTGCCGGCGTCGCGGCACATGGTGGATGTCACCAGGCTGCGGCCCGCGACGCGGTACGTCTTCTCCGTACGGGCACGGGACGCCGACGGGCGGCTCGGGCCGCGCAGTGCGGAGGTCCGGACGCGGACACCTGCCGTCGTCGCCGACGACCGCTCCGCGCCGACCCGCCCCTCCGCACCCGACGGCCGGGCGGCCGGCAGCCGGGCGGCCCAGTTGTCCTGGTCCGCCTCGACGGACGACCGGGGCGTGGTGTCGTACGACATCCACCAGGGAGGCACGAAGATCCACAGTGTGGGCGGCGGCCAGACGGCCACGGTGCTCACGGGGCTGCGGCCCGGTACGGACTACGCGTTCACGATCCGGGCCCGGGACGCGGCAGGCAACGTCTCCCCCGCCACCGCCGCCGTCCGGCTCACCACTCCGGGCACGGATGACGGCCGCGGCACCGCCCCGACCGGCTTCCGGGCGACGAGCCACCGCGAGGACGGGGCGTACCACCTCGACCTGGACTGGGTGCCGCCCCGCGTGGACGGCGCGGTCACCGAGTACCAGATCCATCTGGACGGCCGGCCCGCCACGTCCCTGGTGTACGGCGGCGACGCCCCGCGCGAGCGGGCCACCTACAGCTTCTACGCCGGGCGGAAGGCCGGTGTCACCCACCGGGTCCGGATCCGGGCGATGCTGCCGGACGGCAGGTGGGGAGGCTTCTCCGCGGAGCGGGCGGTGACGACGGGCTCGGGGCGCTGACCCGCCTCTCGGGGCGTCGGCCGGAGCGGGAGCCGTCACCTGCACGGGGGCGCTCGGGGTGCGGAAGGGGCCGCGGGCGCTTTGGCTGACCCAGAGGCAGCACGGACGTTCCCCGACCCTCGGCGGCGCAAGGATGTACCGCCAACCGTGCCGCCGGAGGGCAGTCCACATGCGCAACTCATCGCCAGTTCTCCGCTCCGGCCTGACCGTGGCAGCCGCTGCCGCGCTGCCCCTCGCCCTGGCCTCGGTGCCCGCTGTCGCGGACCCGGGCATCTCCGTGAGAACCACGGGGTCCACGGTGTCGGTCACGACCAGTTCGTGCACCCAGATCAACGGCAGCTGGGGCAGCGCCTCGCTTCTCACCAGCAGTCAGGGCAGCTTCGCCCAGGGCCGCCAGGTGACCCTGTCGGGGACGACGACCAGTCAGTCCGCCGCCTGGTCGGGCGTCTCCCCGGGGACGTACACCGTCATCGTCGTCTGCTCGGACGGCACCACCGCGGGCACCCAGTCCGTCGTGGTCTCCACCGCCCCCTCCCCCTCGCGGACCGCCTCCCCCTCCGTCTCGCCGTCCCGCGGCGTCATGGGCGGGGTCGGCGGCAGCACGACGGACTACGGAACCATCACGTTGGTGGCGGGCGGCACTCTGGTCGGCGCGGGCCTCCTCGGGACGGCCTGGTACCTGCGCCGGCGCAACAAGCCGTACCGGCTCTGACCCGGTACGGACGGCGGCCCGCTCTCCCGAAGCGCTCCGGTCGGGCGGGCCGCCGTCATGTCGTGATCGCGCCGGACCGGCGGCCGTGCCCCGTCGGGCTCGCCCTCGTTCAAGCCGGCTCGGCCGGGCCGCCGTCCGGGAGTTCGGCGAAGTCCGTCAGCGCGCGCCTGAGCCACTGGGTCCAGAAGGTCTCCAGATCGATGCCGGCCCGCAGCACCAGGTGCCGCAGCCGGACCTCGGCGCTGTCCCGGTCGGGTGGGAAGTCGCGCTTCTCGATCTCCTCGTACTCCGCCAACTGCCGTTCGTGCAGCTCCAGATGGCGTCGCAGATCGGCTTCGAGACCCGCCGTGCCGACCACGGCCGCCGCCCTGAGCCGCAGCAGCAGCGTGTCGCGATGCGGCTTGGGGTCCTGGGATGCGGAGGTCCAGCGGGCCAGCTCGGCGCGGCCCGCGGGCAGGACCTCGTAGCTCTTCTTCTGCCCGCGGGCCGGCTGCTCGGACGGCAGGGCCCTGATGAGGCCGTCGGCCTCCAGTTTCCCGAGCTCGCGATAGATCTGCTGGTGCGTCGCCGACCAGAAGTAGCCGATCGACCGGTCGAACCGGCGCGTCAGCTCCAACCCCGACGACGGCTTCTCGAGCAGGGCGGTGAGGATCGCGTGCGGGAGTGACATGACCTCATCCTAGGGACGCGAAACCCGCACTAGAGGGCGGCCGCCAGCTCCGTACCCTGCTTGATGGCGCGCTTGGCGTCCAGCTCGGCCGCCACGTCGGCACCGCCGATGAGGTGCGTGCTGCGCCCGGCGGCGAGCAGCTCCTCGTACAGGCCGCGGCGCGGCTCCTGGCCCGTGCACAGCACGATGGTGTCGACCTCCAGGACCGTGCTCTCCTCGCCGACGGTGATGTGCAGTCCGGCGTCGTCGATCCGGTCGTAGCGCGCGCCCGGGACCATGGTGACGCCGCGGTGCTTGAGCTCGGTGCGGTGGATCCAGCCGGTGGTCTTGCCGAGGCCGGCGCCAACCTTGGAGGTCTTGCGCTGGAGCAGGTGGACGGTGCGCGGCGGGGCGGGCCGCTCGGGCGCGGCGAGTCCGCCGGGTCCGCGGTAGTCCATGTCGACGCCCCACTGGCGGAAGTACGTCGCCGGGTCCTCGTGGGCCTTGTCGCCGCCGTCGGTGAGGAACTCGGCGACGTCGAAGCCGATGCCGCCCGCGCCGAGGATCGCGACCCGGTCGCCGACGGGGGCGCCGTCGCGCAGGACGTCGAGGTAGCCGACCACGCTGGGGTGGTCCACGCCCGGGATCTCGGGGGTGCGCGGGGTGACGCCGGTGGCGACGACGACCTCGTCGAAGCCGTCGACGTCCGCGGCCGTGACGAGGGTGTTCAGCCGGATGTCGACGCCGTGCCAGTCGAGCTGGGTGCGGAAGTAGCGCAGCGTCTCGTCGAACTCCTGCTTCCCGGGTACCTTGCGGGCGACGTTGAGCTGCCCGCCGATCTCGCTCGCCGCGTCGAACAGCGTCACCTCGTGCCCGCGCTCGGCGGCCGAGACCGCGCAGGCCAGCCCGGCCGGACCGGCGCCGACGACCGCGACGCGCTTGCGCAGCCGGGTCGGGGAGAGCACCAGCTCGGTCTCGTGGCAGGCACGCGGGTTGACCAGGCAGGAGGTGATCAGACCGCTGAAGGTGTGGTCGAGGCAGGCCTGGTTGCAGCCGATGCAGGTGTTGATCGCCTCGGGCCGGCCGGCGGCGGCCTTGGTGACGAAGTCGGGGTCGGCGAGCATGGGGCGGGCCATCGACACCATGTCGGCGGCGCCCTCGGCGAGCAGCTCCTCGGCGAGTTCGGGGGTGTTGATGCGGTTGGTGGTGACGAGCGGGACGGACACCTCGCCCATGAGCCGCTTGGTCACCCAGGTGTACGCGCCGCGCGGCACGGAGGTCGCGATGGTGGGGATGCGGGCCTCGTGCCAGCCGATGCCGGTGTTGATGATCGTCGCCCCGGCGGCCTCGACGGCCTTGGCGAGGGTGATGACCTCGTCGAGCGTCGAGCCGCCCGGGACGAGGTCGAGCATGGAGAGCCGGTAGATGACGATGAAGTCCTCGCCGACGGCCTCGCGCACCCGGCGCACGATCTCCAGCGGGAAGCGCGTGCGGTTCTCGTACGAGCCGCCCCAGCGGTCGGCGCGCTGGTTGGTCTGCCGGGCGATGAACTCGTTGATGAGGTAGCCCTCGGAGCCCATGATCTCGACGCCGTCGTAGCCGGCCTGCCGGGCGAGACGGGCGGCGCGGGCGTAGTCGTCGATCGTCCGCTCGATGTCGGCGTCGGTGAGCTCGCGGGGCGGGAAGGGGCTGATCGGCGCCTGGACCGGGCTCGGCGCGACGAGGTCCTTGTGGTAGGCGTACCGGCCGAAGTGCAGGATCTGCATCGCGATCCGCCCGCCCTCGCGGTGCACGGCGTCGGTGATGACCCGGTGCTGCTCGGCCTCCGCCTCGGTGGTGAGCCTGGCGCCGCCCTCGTAGGGCCGTCCCTCGTCGTTCGGGGCGATGCCGCCGGTGACGATCAGGCCCACTCCGCCGCGGGCGCGGGCGGCGTAGAAGGCGGCCATGCGCGCGAAGCCTCCCTCCGCCTCCTCCAGGCCGACGTGCATGGAGCCCATGAGGACCCGGTTGGGCAGGGTCGTGAAGCCCAGGTCGAGGGGGGTCAGCAGGTGCGGGTAACGGCTCATCGGGCCCTCCGTGCGCGGTGTCGTGCCTGTAGTTGTAGAGGACTACCGACGGTTTATGCAACTAGTTGCACAAGGTGATGGAGGGCACAGTAGGGGCATGACCAGGGACCTTGGGCCGCTGTCCGCGGTGGTGGATCTCGCGGGCGAGCTCATCCGCCGCCCGAGCCGGGCCGGCCTCGACGAATGCGCACCCGTCCTGGCGGTTCTGGAGGACTGGCTCACCCGCCACGGGCTGCCGAACCGCCGACTGCACGACGGCGCGCGCCGCCCGGTCGCGCTGCTGGTGGAGATCGCGGGCGGCCGGCCCGGGCCCTGGTGGGCCCTGGACGCGTGCGTCGACACCGCCCCCTACGGCGACGAGACGGCCTGGTCCTTCCCGCCCACCGCCGGGGACGTCGTCGACGGCCGGCTGCGGGGCCGGGGCGCAGCCGACTCGAAGCTCGCCGCCGCCCTGTTCTGCCACCTCGCGGCCGAGGTGCACGGCCGGGCCGCCGGACTGCGCGGCGGACTCGCGGTGCTGCTCGACGCCGACGAGCACACGGGTGGCTTCGGGGGCGCCCGGGCCTACCTCGCCGACCCGGACGCGGTCCGCCCGGCCGGGGTGATGATCGGCTACCCGGGTTTCGACGAGGTCGTGGTCGGCGGACGCGGACTGTGGCGGGCCCGGATCGCCGTCCACGGGACGTCGGGGCACTCCGGGTCGCGCCGGCCCGTGCTCGGCGCGGTGTCGCGGGCGGCACGCCTCGTAGGGCTGCTGGACGCAACCCCGCTGCCCGGGGCGAGCGGGGCATTCCCGTTGCCGCCGAAGCTGACGGTGACCTACTGCCACGGCGGTGAGGGCTTCTCCGTCGTCCCGGACCGCTGCGAGATCGGCGTGGACGTCCGCACCACGCCGGACTTCGACGCCCGCGCCGCCGAGCACCTGGTCAGAGCGGCGGTGACCGGACTGGACGGGGAGCTGCCGTCCCCGCGGCCGACCGAGGTCACGGCGGTGGCGTCCTGGCCGCCGTACCGGCTGGCGCGGGACGAGCAGCCGGCCGCCGCGCTCCTGGGCGCCGCGGCCGGGCAGGGACTGCGGGTGCGGGCCAGGACGGCCGGCCCGTCGAACATCGGCAATCTCCTGGCGGGCGAGGGCATCCCCGCCACGGCCGGTTTCGGCCTGCCCCACGAGGGGCTGCACGGCGTGGACGAACTCGTGCACCTGGCGGAGCTGCCCGCGGTGCACGCCGTCTACCGGCGTGCCGTCCGGGACCTGCTGACGCGGTGAGCGGCGCTCACCTGCTCTGCAGGCGCACGTGCAGCTCCTTCTCCTGGTCGCCGGAGGCCGTGCTCAGATCGTGCACGTCGAACAGCGAGTCCAGGGTCGTGCGGAATCGTTCGATCGCCCAGTAACCGCCGTGCAGGTCGGCCTCCACGGAGGACGACAGGTGGACCGGCCGCGCGCCCTCGTGCTCGTCGGCGACGTCGAAGGTGCCGAGCCAGACGGTCGGGCGGGTCTCGTGCAGGTCCTCGGGCACGTCGTCGGCGCACCGGTCGGACTCGAAGCAGGAGCACAGCGCGTCGAACACGATCCGGGCGTCGTGCTTGCTGCACCCGCTGATCTCCACCGAGACGGAGTGCGGGTGCGGTCGCTCGTGGTCCATCGCCATCGTGAATCGCTCCTCTCGCGGCCACCACATGCCGTATCCGCCCCTACCCCAGCAAAGCACCACCTTCCGGCGAGCACTACCGGCGGTGCCCACTCCGCGGTGACGCGTTGCGGGCAGCCCGCGCCGGGGTGGGAGATGGTGGAAGGTGGCGGAAGGGGCCTCGGGGCAACGGCTCCGCGCGGTAGAACATGGGGTGTCGGCACACGACGGCGTGCCGTGAGGACGGCGAAGGCGGGGCGTGGGATGAATGCAGCCGGGTCTTTCGAGTCCAGGGCCGAAGGTCCGGTACGCGGATCCGTGCGCCCGAGCGGCCTGCTCGACGTGCTGCGCGTGGCCTCGGTGGTCCTGGACGCCGAGGGCCGCATCGTGCTGTGGAGCCCGCAGGCCGAGGAACTGTTCGGCTACGAGGCCCGGGAGGCGCTCGGGCAGTACGCCGCCCGCATCATGGTCCACGAGCAGCACGTCGACCTCGTGGTCAAGCTGTTCGCCGACGTCATGGGCACCGGGCAGAGCTGGGCGGGGGCCTTCCCGATCCGCCGCAAGGACGGCGGCACGCGGTTGGTGGAGTTCCGCAACATGCGGCTGCTGGACGACCAGGGCGACGTCTACGCGCTGGGGCTGTGCGCCGACCAGACGACCGTGCACCGTCTGGAGCGGGAGGTGGCGCTGTCGACGCGGATGATCGCGCAGTCCCCGATCGGGCTGGCCGTGCTGGACACCGAGCTGCGGTACGTCTCGGTCAACAAGGCACTGGAGGAGATCAACGGCGTGCCGGCCGAGGAGCACCTCGGCCGCACGGTCCGCGAGGTGGTGCCGCGGATGGACGTCGAGGCCCTGGAGACCGCCACGCGCCGGGTACTGGAGACGGGCACACCGGTCGTCGACCAGGCCACGATCGGCCGCACCCCGGCCGACCCGCACGAGGACCACGCCTGGTCGGTCTCGCTGTACCGGCTGGAGAACGCCTTCGGGACCATCCTGGGCGTGGCCGTGTCGATCGTCGACGTCACCGACCAGTACCGGGCGGGCATCGAGGCCGAGGCGGCGCGGCGGCGGCTGGCCCTGATCGCCGACGCCTCGGGCCGGATCGGCACCACGCTGGATCTGGACCGCACGGCCCGTGAGCTGGCCGAGGTGGCCGTGCCGGAGCTCGCGGACATCGCGGCCGTCGACCTGCTGGACGCGGTGGTGCAGGGCCGGCGCACGAGCCTCGGCCCGGCCGAGGCCGCCGTGATCCGGGCGCTGGCGGTCGAGGGGTACGACTCCGCCGAGGCGCTGGAGGCGGCCGACCCTCCCGGGCAGGTCGCCCGGTACGCCCCCGACCGGCTTGTCACCCAGTGCGTGCGCACGGCCGCCCCGGTGATGCTGCCGGAGGTCAAGGGCGAGGACCTGGACCACATCGCCCGTTCCTCCGAGGCGGCCGAACTGCTGGGCCGGGCCGGGGTGCACTCCTATCTGGCGGTGCCGCTGATCGCGCGCGGCGAGGTGCTGGGCGCCCTGGATCTCAAGCGCACCCGCAATCCGCTGCCGTTCGGCGAGGACGACCTGATGCTGGCGCGGGAGCTGGCCGCCCGGGCCGCCGTGCAGATCGACAACGCCCGCTGGTACCAGAGCGCTCGCGAGACCGCGCTCACGCTCCAGCGCAGCCTGCTGCCCAGCCATCCGCCGGTGACGGGCGGGCTGGAGGTCGCCTCCCGCTACCAGCCGGCCGGGGCGACGAGTGAGGTCGGCGGCGACTGGTTCGACGTGATCCCGCTGGACGGCGGCAAGACGGCGCTCGTCGTGGGCGATGTGATGGGCAGCGGCATCCCCGCCGCGGCGGCCATGGGGCGGCTGCGCACGGCGACCAACACCCTCGCCTCCCTGGATCTCGACCCGAACGTGCTCCTGGAGCACCTCGACAAGATCACCGCGGGCCTGGAGCAGTCCATCGCGACCTGCGTCTACGCCGTCCACGACCCGCATCTGCGGCAGTGCAGGATCGCCAACGCCGGACATCTGCCGCCGGTGCGCGTCCGGGCCGGCGGGCCGCCGGAGCTGCTCGACCTGCCGACCGGGGTGCCGCTCGGCGTGGGCGGTGTCGCCTTCTCCACGACCACCGTCGACCTCGAACCCGGCGACCGGCTGGTGTTCTACACCGACGGCCTCGTCGAGACCCGGCGCGACCCGCTCGACGAACGGCTCGACACGCTGCTTTCCCTGCTCGACGGACCCGACCGGCCACTGGAGGAGGTCTGCGACCTCCTCCTGCGCACGCTGCACGAGCCGGACAACTTCGACGACGTGGCCCTGCTCATCGCACGGGCGACCGCACCGGCTTGAGGGCTCGGGTGGCGGGTCCTACGCCCGGACGCCGATCACCACCTGGGCGTTCCACTCCCGCGACACGGCCGGCCGGGTCGTGAGGCCGTTGCGTTCGAAGGTGTCGACGGCGGCCGGGGCCTGGTGCCGGCTGGTCTCCACCAGGACGCAGCCGCCGGGAGCGAGCCAGTGGGGCGCCTCGGCCGCGACCCGCCGCAGTACGTCGAGGCCGTCCGTACCGCCGTCGAGGGCGACCAGCGGCTCGTGGTCGCGGGCCTCCAGGGGCAGCAGCCCGATCTCGTCGCTGGGCACGTAGGGCACGTTGGCGGCGAGGATGCCGACGCGGCCACGCAGCGCGGCGGGCAGCGCCTCGAACAGATCACCCTGGTGGACATGGCCGCCCGCGGCGGCGACGTTGCCGCGGGCGCACCGTACGGCGGCCGGGTCGATGTCGGCTGCGTGCAGTTCGACGCGGCCGAGGGCGGCGGCCAGCGCCGCTCCGACGGCACCCGAGCCGCAGCACAGGTCGACGACGACGGTGGCGTCGGGCGCCTGCTCCAGGGCCTGCTCGACCAGGAACTCGGTGCGCCGGCGGGGCACGAAGACCCCGGGGGCGACGGTGATGCGCAGACCCCGGAACTCGGCCCAGCCGACGACGAGTTCGAGGGGCAGGCCCGCGACACGGCGCTCGACCATGGCGACGGCCTCGGCCGGGGTGCGCGCGGCGGTGAGGATCAACTCGGCCTCGTCCTCGGCGAAGACGCACCCCGCGGCGCGCAGGGCGGCGACGACGGAGTCACGGGAGGAGGGGCCGGACGGGGGAAGTGCGGAGACGGACGGCATGCGGCCAGTAGCCTTTCGGGAGCCGAAGGGCGCTCCGGCGATCGCCTACGACCGGCGATCCGCGCGACATCGAGAGGAGAGCACCCGAGCTGACACAGCGGTGATGGGGCTCACCTCCTCGGCTTCCGACGACGGGGTCCCTCCCCGGCCGGACGGCAACCCTACCCGACGGGCAGGCCGCCCGGTACGGCGATCGGCCGCCCGCCCGGCAGGTGGTTGAGTCATGCAACCATGGAGGGAGTCGAGCCGCACGCGGTGAGAGGGAGGTCCCGTGCACACCGCCGACGCCGTGGAGACCATCCAGCGGGAGATGACGGTCTTCGCCCGCCGCGCCCGTGCCGCGGCGGGCCGGATGCATCCCGAGCTGTCGCTGGTGTCGTACACGCTGCTGGGGCATCTGGAGGAGAGCGGGGGATGCCGGGCCACCGACCTGGCCGCCCACTACGCCCTGGACAAGTCCACCGTGAGCCGCCAGGTGGGAGGGCTGGAGCGCGCCGGCCTCATCGAGCGCCGACCCGACGCGCGGGACCATCGCGTCCAGGTGGTGCACCTGACGGACACCGGGCGGCACCTCCTGGCGCAGGTCACCGAGAGCCGCCGGGCGGCCTTCCGTGAACGCCTGGCCGACTGGCCGACGCAGGACCTGAACCGGTTCGCGGACTACCTCGTGCGCTACAACGCGCGGCCCGGTCCCGATCGGCAGGCCTAGACACCCCCGCACGTACGGTTGAATACGCACACACTGAGCACACCGGTCCGGCGGGGCACCGTCGGACCGGCCCGGAGGCACCACCGCATGCACATCACCCGAGGCTTCACCGGGCGTCCGCGCGTCGCCGATCCCGGTCTGCCGCCCGGCCAGTACGACGCCGGCGAGGACTGGCCCGTCCTGTCCGCCGAGGTCACTCCCGAACTGGCACCCGCCGACTGGACCTTCCGCGTCGACGGGCTGGTGGCCGAGCCCCGCACCTGGGACTGGGAGGAGGCGCACCGGCTGCCGCCGTCGGCGTACGAGGGCCCCATCCACTGCGTGACGAGCTGGTCGAAATTCGGGGTGCGGTTCTCGGGCGTGTCCCTGGACGCGTTCCTGGAAGTGGTCCGGCCCCAGGCAGCGGCCACCCATGCCGTCGCCTATTCGCACACCGGCTACACGGCCAATCTCCCGCTCACCGACCTGACCGGCGGGCGCGCGTGGATCGCCTGGGAGTACGACGGACGACCCCTCGCCCCCGAGCACGGCGGCCCGGCACGGCTGCTGGTGCCGCACCTGTACTTCTGGAAGAGCGCCAAGTGGATCGCGGGTCTGCGGATCCTCGACCACGACGAGCCGGGCTTCTGGGAGCAGAACGGCTATCACGAACGGGGCAACCCGTGGGAGGAGCAGAGGTACTCCGGTGACTGAGACCTTCGTGCCTCCCACGCGGTTCGCCGTGCCCGGACGCGTCGAGGTGAGCGAGCGGGCAGCCTCCGCGTGGCGGATCGCCACGCTCACCGAGATCCGCCGCGAGACCCCCCGCGCCGCCACCTTCCGACTCGCCGTGCCCGGCTGGCCGGGGCATCTGCCCGGCCAGCACCTGATGGTGCGGCTGACCGCCGAGGACGGCTACGCGGCCCAGCGCCACTACTCGATCGCCTCCGCGCCGGACGACTCGGGGCATGTGGAGCTGACCCTGGACCATGTCGAGGGCGGCGAGGTCTCGGGCTGGTTCCACACCGTCGCCCGGCCCGGTGACCGGGTCGAGGTGCGGGGCCCGGTGAGCGGCTTCTTCGCCTGGCCGGGCGACCGGCCCGCCCTCCTCATCGGCGCCGGCTCCGGCGTCGTACCGCTGATGTCGATGGTCCGCCACCACCGGGCCCGGAACCTGACCGTGCCGCTGCGGCTGGTGGTGTCCGCCCGCAGCCCCGAGGAGCTCATCTATGCCCGGGAGTTCGGCGCCGAGACCACGCCCGTCTTCACCCGGAGCGCGCCGGAGGGTGCGGCAGTGGGACGTATGGCGGCCGCACATGTGGCGCCGCTCCTGGCCCAGCGGCCTTCCGGTGGGTGGGAGGCCTATGTGTGCGGCTCCAACTCCTTCGCCGAGCACGCCTCCCGACTGCTCGTGACGGCCGGTCAGCCGGTGGACCGGATCCGGATCGAGCGTTTCGGCTGAACTCGCTGTTCTGCCGCTGTTTTGCCGTGGTCGCGCCGGGCACCCAGCCGGGGGTCCGGCACGCCGCTCCTCCCGTCCGCACGGCCCCGGAGCGATCGAGGGGCGCGGGGGGACCCCGTCGGTGTGGGCCTTCGCACGCGCGGCGTGACACGGAGGCAGAGGCGGCGCACCGCAGCCGGTCCGGCCCCGGGCCGCGGTGAGGGCGAGGAGGTGGGCATGCGCACCCGGGTACGCGGCTGGCGTTGGCGGCGCAGTCCGCTGCGGCGCCGGTCGGACGCCGTCGAGGCGTGGACGCGGCTGGTGGTCGCCGTCCTCATCCTCGTGGGCGCGCCCCTGGCGGGGGTGGCGGCCGCCTCGTGGGCCCACGACGAGGCCCGGTCGGTGTCGGCGGAGCAGCGGGCCGAGCGACATCGCGTCCGGGTCGAGGTGGTCGGCCGGAAGGGCGACACGCTGGCGGCGGTGCAGGCCGGCCGGCAGTACACGTACCGGGCGACCGTGCGCTGGACGGAGCCGGGTGGAGGCACGCGCACCAGCACGGCCCGGGTGCCCGCGGACGCCCGGCGGGGCGAGGCCGTGGACGTCTGGTTCGACCGGCAGGGGCGGAACGTGATGCCGCCGATGGACGACACGGCCGTCTGGCAGCACACCCTCACGCTCGGGACCTGCGCCGCGGGCGGTGCGGTGCTCGTCGTGCTCCTCGGCCACCTCCTGGTACGCCGGATGGCACTGCGCCGCCGCCTGGCCGAGTGGGACCGGGCGTGGGCCCGCACGGAACCGCGGTGGACGCACCGCCGCACGTGAGACACGGCGGCATCCGCACGGCCGTGCCCTCACGACCACCAGGTGACCCGACCACCCGCGCACGACACCCTCTGCGGCACTCTCACCCGTGATCTCGCTCTCCGGCCCGTGACCAGGCATGACCTGCTCCGGCAGGGCAGCACTCCGCAAGCCAGTCCCGGATAAAACCCTGGCCAGTCCTCCGACCACCGCCGTAGTGTGATCATCCGCACCGCCCCTGTAGCCGCTCCTCACCCAAGGTGGTCACGCATGGCCCTGTTCGACCTTCCTCTCGACGAACTCCGCGAATACCGCAGTGCGGCCACCGAGCCGGAGGACTTCGACGCGTTCTGGTCCAAGACCCTCCAGGAGGCGCGTCGGCACGAGCTGGACGCCCGCTTCGAACCGGTCGACACGGACCTGTCCACCGTACAGGTGTTCGACGTGACGTACGCGGGCTTCGGCGGCCATCCGGTCAAGGGCTGGCTCACCCTGCCGGCCGGCGCGGACGGTCCGCTGCCGCTGGTCGTGGAGTTCGTCGGTTACGGCGGAGGGCGCGGCCTCCCGCACGAGCACCTGCTCTGGGCGTCCTCGGGCCGGGCGCACTTCGTGATGGACACCCGCGGACAGGGCAGCGCCTGGGGCGGGGGCGGCGGCACGGCGGACCCGGTGGGGGGTGCGCCCGCGTACCCCGGTTTCATGACGCGCGGCATCGACGCCCCGGAGGACTACTACTACCGCCGGGTCTACACGGACGCGGTGCGTGCGGTGGAGGCGGCCCGTTCGCACCCCCTCACCGACCCGGCGCGCACGGTGGCCGTCGGTTCCAGCCAGGGCGGCGGCATCACGATCGCGGTCGGCGGTCTGGTGCCGGACCTGGCGGGCATCGCCCCGGACGTGCCGTTCCTGTGCGACTTCCCGCGCGCGACGACGATCACGGACCGGCACCCGTACCGGGAGATCGGCCTCTACCTCAAGACGCACCGCGGCCGCGCCGAGGACGCCCTGCGCACGGTGTCGTACTTCGACGGCGTCCACTTCGCCGCCCGCGGCCGGGCTCCCGCGCTCTTCTCGGCCGCATTGGAGGACCAGACCTGCCCGCCCTCGACCGTCTTCGCGGCCTTCAACGCCTGGAGCCACGAGGACAAGACGATCGAGGTCTACGACTTCAACGACCACGAGGGCGGCGGCCCCTTCCAGCAGGCGGCCAAGGTGCGCTGGATGCGTTCGTACATCTGATCCGGCCGTTCCCACCCGGCGGGCTTCCTCCTGGTCCGACCAGTCGGTACGTTCATCGCGCCCGGACCGCGACACAGCGGCCCGGGCCGAGGACCGTCGGCGGAGGGGGCTCATGTCCGGGAACGAGACACAGGTGCACGGTCACTGTGACGCGCGGTTCACCGCGGTGCGCAGGGCGTTCGAGGACAACTTCCGGGAGCGGGGTGAACGGGGCGCCGCGGTGGCCGTCACCGTCGGCGGCGCGACCGTGGTGGATCTGTGGGGCGGCTGGGCGGACGCGGCGCGCTCCCGGCCGTGGGAACGGGACACGCTGGTCAACGTCTGGTCCACCACCAAGGGACCGGTGGCGCTATGCGCACACCTCCTCGTCGACCGGGGTCTGCTGGACCTGGACGCGCCGGTGGCCGTGTACTGGCCCGAGTTCGCGGCGGCGGGCAAGGAGAAGGTTCTCGTCCGGCATCTGCTGTCCCACCGCGCCGGCCTGGCCGGCCTGCGGGAACCGCACTCGCTGGAGCAGCTCTGCGACTGGGAGCTGACCACACAGCGGCTCGCGGCGACCGAACCGTGGTGGGAACCGGGCACCCGGTCCGGCTATCACGCGCTGACGTACGGCCATCTGGTCGGCGAGGTCGTCCGGCGGGTGTCGGGACTGCGGCCGGGGGCCTTCCTGGCGCGGGAGGTGACGGGGCCGCTCGATGTCGACTTCCACATCGGCCTGCCGGTGCGGGACTCGGGCCGGGTGGCCGAGCTCATCGCGCCGGCGGCCCCGGCAGGCAGCGAACAGGCGTCGGTTTTCGCCCAGTTGGCGCCCGCGGCGATCGCCGCCCTGACCAACCCGGCGGTGTCCGCAGAGGTGGCCAACACACCCGAGTGGCGGGCCGCCGAGATCCCGGCGGCGAACGGGCACGGCACCGCACGTGCGGTCGCGTCGCTGTACGGCGTCTTCGCGGGGCTCGGCTCCCACGGAGGGCATCGCCTGCTGTCCCGCGAGGCGGCCGAGCGGGTGCGCGAGGGGCAGGGCAGTTGCCGGGACCTGGTGCTCGGCGCCGGCTTCGAGCACGAGACGGAAGTGGGGCTCGGGCTCTGGCTCAGCGGACCCGACGGCTCCTACGGGCCCAACCCGCGTGCTTTCGGACACGACGGCTTCGGCGGCTCCTGCGGGCTCGCCGACCCCGAGGCGGGCGTGTCCCTCGGCTATGTGATGAACCGGATGGGCCCTCATATCGCCAACGACCCGCGGAAGACGGCCCTGGTCGACGCCCTGTACAGCGCGCTGTGAGGGCGGGCCGGTTCCGGCCGGACCGCCCGGCCGTCCTTCCCGGCTGGTCGGTGCCCCCGACTGCGTCACACACTTCTCCGTGACCGACTTCACCGAGGACCCGCGGCGCATCGACGTGCCGACGCTCGTCGCGCACGGGGACGACGACCGGATCGCGCCGATCGCCGCCTCGGCCCACCGGGCGTCCCGGCTCGTGAAGGACGCGGCACGGACGGTGTACCCGGGCACCCCGCACGGCCGGGTCGGCGACTACGAGAAGGCGTTCGACGACGATCCGCCGGACTTCCTGCGCGGCTGACGAGCACCTGCCGCGGGGCGGCGTCGCGGGGCCTACGGGGTGTCCGGCAGCCTGGCCATGACGAGCCGCACCCGGGGGCTCCCGTCGGGGCGCCGCCCGAACTCCTCCAGCGCGTGGAGCTCCACCCGGAAGCCGGCCGCGGCGAGTGCGCGCTGTACGTCCGCGAGGCGGAACGCGCGGTAGTACATGACGAACGCAGGGCGCCAGAGCGCGTTGCGCACCCGCATCACGGTGTCGAAGCCCAGCAGTGTCCAGTAGCCGAGGGAGGCGGGGCGGGGCGGCGCGACCAGCGGGAACGCGAAGCGGCCGCCCGGCCGCAGGACGGAGCGGACCTGTGTGAACAGTCCGGGCAGTTCGCGGGGCAGGAAGTGCCCGAAGGCCCCGAAGCTCACCACCAGGTCGAAGGCCGGCGCGAAGGGCAGGGCGCGCGCGTCGGCCCGGACCCAGGAGACCGGCGGACCCTGCGGCCCGACCCGCTCGCGTGCGACGTCGAGCATGCCCGCGCTGAAGTCGACGCCCGTGACGCGTTCCTCGCACAGCCGCGCGAGGACGCCGACGCCCGCACCGGTGCCGCAGCACAGGTCGAGCCCGGCGCCGAAGGGCCCCGTCCGCCGCAGGGCGGAGCCGACGGCGTCGAGGACGGCGTCGGGAGTCCGGAAGGGCGTGTGATCGAACTTCGGCGCAAGGAGGTCGTAACCGTGCTCGACGGACGACAGCGCCTGGACGGCGAGCTCACGCAGACGGGGTCCTTCGGGGCTGAACATCGGCTCAGCCTAGGCGAGCCCGCTGCCGCAGGGCGGCGAGGACGCGTGCGCACCAGCGGAGGTTCTCCTCCTCGAAGCCGATGCCTCCCATCAGCGTGAGGTACGGGCCGACGCGGTCGGCCCCCCGCAGGTACTCCTCCTCGCTGCGGCCGGCCAGGAGGCGCTCGCGGACGCGGAGGTAGCGGGCGAGTTTGGCGCGGGCCCACGCGGCGCGCTCCTCGACCAGCGCACGGGTCGCCCCGGGGTCCGCGCCGTCCATCGCCTGGATCTTGATGAGGAGTTCGTCGCGGATGGCGGTCGGCCGCCGGGGCGGTGTGGCGGCGAACGCGTCCAGGTCCTCGCGGCCGGCCTCGGTCAGCGTGAACATGCGTTTGTCGGGCCGCCGTTCCTGGCGCACCACCCTGGCCTCGATCAGTCCGTCCTGCGCGAGGCGCTCCAGTTCCCGGTAGAGCTGCTGGGGGGTGCACGCCCAGAAGTTGGCCAGCGACACGTCGAACACCTTGGACAGCTCGTATCCCGAGGCCTCGCCCTCCAGGAGCGCCGCCAGGACGGCGTACTTGAGAGACATGTGGACACCGTACCAATGTTTGACTAATCTACTCCGCACTTACTCAACGAATTGACTAGGCGGTTTCGATGCGTGCATTCCGCGAGGCGGTCGAGAAGCTCGACCTCGACGCCGCCGAGGCGCTGCTGGCGCCGGACGTCGTCTTCACCAGCCCGGTCGTGTTCAAGCCGTACGCCGGCAAGGCGATCACGGCGGCGATCCTGCGCGCGGTGTCCGGGGTCTTCCAGGACTTCCGCTACGTGCGCGAGATCAACGACGTGAACGGCCGCGACCACGCCCTGGTCTTCACCGCGCGCGTCGGCGACCGGGAGATCGACGGCTGCGACTTCATCCACGTCGACGAGAACGGGCTCATCGACGAACTCACCGTGATGGTGCGCCCGTTGTCCGCGGCCCAGGCGCTGGCGGCGGCCATGGGCGCGCAGTTCGAGCGGATCGCCGAGGAAGCGCGGACCCGCTCGCTCTGAGCGACGGGTCCTACGGCCCTTTCCCGCGTTCCCCCGGCGCCCGCGGCCGGTTCAGGGTTGGATGTCCTCATGACGTCCGCCGAGCACGACCGGCTGATGCGGGCCAACCAGGCCAACTGGGACGCCCGCACGCCCGTCCACCTCGCCAGCCGGTTCTACGGTCTCGACCAGGACCCCGACCCGGAACGCTGGTTCGCCCCGTTCGAGTGGGAGGACCTCGGCGAGCTGGCCGGGCGTGACGTGCTGCATCTGCAGTGCCACCTCGGCACGGAGACGATCGCCTTCGCCCGGCGCGGTGCCCGGGCCGTCGGCCTCGACTTCTCCGAGGCATCCGTGGCGGCCGCCCGGGACATCGCGGCGAGGGCCGGCGCGGACGTGACGTACGTCCGGGCGAACGTGTACGACGCCGTCGAGGCCCTGGGCGGGCGGCGGTTCGACGTCGTCTACACCGGCAAGGGCGCGCTGTGCTACCTCCCGGACCTGGACCGGTGGGCGGAGGTCATCGGCCGGCTCCTGCGCCCCGGCGGGCGGTTGTACGTTGTCGAGTTCCATCCCCTGCTCAACTCGCTCGGGCCGAAGCCCGCACCGGACGAGGGCCCCGAACTGCTGCTGCGCCACGACTATCTGGGCGGCGCGGGCCCGGTGCACCGCGACGGGACCCATACCTACACGGACGGTCCGGCCGTCGAGGGCGCCACGGACAGTTACGAGTGGATGCACGGAATGGGCGAGGTCGTCAATGCGTTGACGGATGCGGGACTCGCCGTGCGGCGACTGCGGGAAGGCGACGAACTTCCCTGGCCGCGCTGGGCGCGGATGGTCCGTACGGAGTCCGGCTGGTGGCGGCTGCCCGAGCCGCGCATCCCGTTGCTGTACGGGCTGCTGGCCACCCGCTGAGGTAGCCCACCCAGGATCGACTGCCCACGTCCACCGCTGTCGGTGGTACAATCCGAGCAGCACTCGTGCACGCCCCTTCGTGTGGGCGCCGGTGCCGGTTCCTCACCTCTCTCCTTCATTTCCAGCGTCGACGCGTTCCGTCGTGTCCGAGGCGCTGTTTCCCCGCCGCCCGGAGGCGTGCCACAGCCCCCTCCCCTCGCGGCCCTCTCCCCCCTTGCCTTCGCATGTCTCATGCCTGCCGTCCGTGAAAGGACACCACCACCATGACCACCACACTCCAACAGCCGTCCGCGCGGCAGCAGACGCCCGCCCGGGCCGTGTCCGGCGTCCTCGACATCGACGCGAACGGAAGGGGACACCTGCGCCCCGAGAACTGCCTGCCCACACCCGCCGACGCCGCGGTCTCCCCCGCGCTGATCCGCCGGTACGGCCTGCGCAAGGGCGACTTCGTCGAGGGCGTGCCCGGCGACCGGCGCGCCCTGACCGATGTCACACGGATCGACCACCGCACACCCGTGGACCTGCGTGGGCGGCGCCACTTCCACGACCTGACGCCGCTGCACCCGCACGAACGCCTGCGGCTCGAACACCCCGCCGCCGGACTGGCCGGACGCGTCCTCGACCTTGTCGCGCCGGTCGGCAAGGGCCAGCGCGGACTCCTCGTGGCCCCGCCCAAAACCGGCAAGACCGTCCTCCTCCAGCAGATCGCGGCCGCCGTCAGCGGCAACCATCCCGAGTGCCGGCTGATGACGCTGCTGCTCGACGAGCGGCCCGAGGAGGTCACCGACATGCGGCGCTGTGTGCGGGGCGAGATCTACGCCTCGACCTTCGACCGCGGCCCCGAACAGCACATCGCGCTCGCCGACCTGGTGATCGAGCGCGCCAAGCGGCTCGTGGAGGCCGGCGAGGACGTCGTCCTCCTCCTCGACTCCCTGACCCGGCTGTGCCGGGCGCACAACAACGCGGCCGCGTCCGGCGGCCGCATCCTCACCGGGGGTGTCGACGCGTCCGCGCTGACCGGCCCCAAGCGGTTCTTCGGTGCCGCCCGGTCGGCCGAGGAGGGCGGTTCGCTCACGATCCTCGCGACCGCTCTGGTGGAGACCGGCTCCCGGGCCGACGACTACTACTTCGAGGAGTTGAAGAGCACCGGGAACATGGAACTGCGCCTGAGCCGGGACCCGGCGTCCCGACGCGTGTTCCCGGCCGTCGACATCACTCCCTCCGGCACCCGCCGGGAAGAACTCCTGCTGCGTCCGGCCGAGTTGACGGCCGTCCACGGGCTGCGGCGCGTGCTGCGGGGCCGCGACGGGCAGGGCGGCCTGGAGACCCTTCTCGAGCGCATGCGCGAGACACCGGACAACGCGACGTTCCTGCGGCGCGTCCAGCCGACCCTGCCCTCGGACTGACGGGCCCCGGGGAGCCACCGAGCAGTCGAGAAAGCGCCCCTCCCCGGCGCCGAGGGTGTGTCGATCCCGGCGCCACCGGACCTTGCGCGGGCGCGTGGGGCGTGGTCGCCGAGGACGCGGCGGACGGCCGGAGGGCAGGACACAGGAGATCATCCATCCGGGTGCTGGTGCGGGGAGTGCGGCCCCGTCGTCACCGCGCGGAGCATGTCCGTTTTCTACGTTGATCATATGATCATCGGATTCTCTTCCCGGGCGGCCGTATCGGCCGGTGCGCTCTGCGTGGCAGGGCTCCTGGCGCTGATGCCCACGGCGGCGGCCGATCCCGGCGGGGCCGAGCCCACTCCGCCGGGCGGGCCGAGGGCCGCGGCCCCCCACCCCTCGCTGCTGTACCGCCCCGGCACCCAGGTCCGCCCGCGCGCCGGGGCGCCCCGCGTCCCGGAGGTCTCCGCCCTGTCCTGGCTGGTGGCCGACGCCCGTACCGGCGAGGTGCTGGCCGCCCGCAACGCCCACCGCAAGCTGCCCCCGGCCAGCACCCTGAAGACCCTGTTCGCCCTCACCGTGCTGCCCGGGCTGCCGGCGGGCATCCGGCACACGGTCCGCGCGCGGGAGCTGCGGGGCATCGGTGCCGGCAGCAGCCTGGTCGGCGTCGCCGAGGGCCGTACGTACCGGATCGGCGACCTGTGGCGGGGTGTCTTCCTCAACTCGGGCAACGACGCCGTGCACGTCCTGGCCGAGCTCAACGGCGGCTGGCGGCTCACCGCCGAGCGGATGCAGGCCAAGGCCCGGTCCCTCGGCGCCTTCGACACCCACGTGGTGTCACCCGACGGCTACGACGCGCCGGGCCAGGTGTCGTCGGCGTACGACCTGGCGCTCTTCGGCCGGGTGGGGTTGCGCAACCCCGACTTCGCCCGGTACTGCGCCACGGTCGAGGCCAAATTCCCCGGCGGCGGCACCTGGTCGTACCCGATCCGCAACACCAATCGGCTGCTGAGCGGGGCCGACGGGGTGAAGCCGTACCGGGGGCTGATCGGCATCAAGAACGGCTACACCAGCAAGGCCGGCAGCACGCTCGTGGCCGCGGCGCGGCGGGACGGGCGCACCCTGGTCGTGACGGTGATGAACCCTCAGGAGGGCGGCGGGTCCGCCGTGTACGAGGAGGCGCGTTCACTGCTCGACTGGGGCTTCACGGCGTCCGGGAAGGTACGGGCGGTGGGCTCGCTCGGCGCGCCGCCGACCCGGGCCAGGCCGGCGACGCCGCCGCCCGCCGCCGAGGCGGCGGCCGTCCCGGAGGGGCGCGACTCCGCCTGGACGGAGGCGACGCTGATCGCGGGTGCCGCCGGCACCGGCGCGGCCGTCGTGGTGCTGGTGCTGCGGCTTCCGGTCCGTAGACCCGGGCGGGACTGACCCACCGGCAGCCACAGCAGCAGCCCCAGAGTGATCCAGGCATAGGTGTTGCTGCCCAGGAACCCGTCGACACCTGACGGGTCGTCGAACCACAGCCACACCACGCTGGTGCACAGCACCGCGTACAGGGCGCCCGCGACCCGCGGGCGACCCGCGCGGACCAGCACGGCGAAGGACGGCAGCAGCCACACGAGATGGTGCACCCAGGTGACCGGGCTGACGAGACAGGCCGCGAGGCCGGTCAGGGCGAACGCCGCCGCCCAGTTCCCCGCGGCGACCGCCCGGCGCGTCCGGAGCGCCCACATCACAAGGACCAGCAGGACCGCGACCGCCCACACCGCGCGGTCCGGTTCACCGAGCCGGGCCAGGACGCCCTGCACCGACTGGTTCGAGACGTAGCCGAGACGTCCGACGCGGTCGGTGTCCCACAGTGCCTCGGTCCAGTAGAACCGCGAGGCGTCCGGGTCCACCCCCGCCGCCAGGGCCGTGGCGGCGAGGGCGACGGCCGTGGCGACAGCGGCCGCGCGCCACCGTCGGGCCACCAGCAGCAGGCCGATGAACAGGGCGGGCGTGAGCTTGATCGCGGCCGCGAGCCCGATGCCGGCACCCGCCAGGCGTCCGCGTCCGGTGGCGAGCAGCGTCGCGTCGACGAGGACGAGGGCCAGCAGCAGAAGGTTGACCTGGCCGAAGCCGACGGTGTCGCGGAGCGGTTCGAAGAGGGCGAGCAGACAGGCGATCAGGGCCCAGCCGAACCAGCCGGGGCGCCGCCGGTCCGCTCCGGCGAGCAGGCGCAGGATCACGGCCAGGGCGGCCAGATTGAGCAGCAGGGCGGCGGCGATCGCGGTGTGAAGGCCCAGCAGGGCCATCGGCAGCATGGCGACCGCGGCGAAGGGCGGGTAGGTGAAGCCGTACGTCGTGCCGGGCACCCGGTAGTCGTAGAGGCGGCCGCCGTGGTGGACCCAGGTGTCGATGCTGCCGTAGTAGACGCGCAGGTCGAACCAGTCGCGCAGCAAGGGCACGGTCGCGGTGAACGCGGTCACCAGCGTGGCGAGGGCGAGCACCAGCAGCAGCCGGCCGCGATCGGTGCGGGGCAGGGCCGGGGTCATGCCGCGCGTCCCGGCACCGGGGCGAGCTCGGCCTGGTGGGCCTGCCACAGTACGACGACCGCGAGTGCGCCGCCGGAGACGGCGAGCACGAGCTGCCCCGTGTCCGCCGGGCCTCCGCTGGGCAGGACGCACAGCGCGAGCACCCCGGTCACCGCCGCCATGCGGTGGCGTACGGACGTACTGGGTGTGGCGGCGGCGATGAGGAACAGGCCCCACAGCGCGTACCAGGGGCGGATCGCCGGGCCGAGCGCGGCCACGGCCGCCAGGGACAGGCCGAGCGCGTACACCGGCCGGGGGCGCAGCCGCAGCCAGATCAGCACGCTCGCGACCACGGCGGCCATGATGCCCAGCGCGTGCCAGGCGGGAACGGCCAGGGGCGCGAGATCGCTGCCCAGGTGCTCCAGCAGGGCCCGGGTGGCGCGGCCGAGGAGCGTGGTCAGGGCCCAGTTCCCGGGTGAGACGGGCGTGTCGAGCGCGCCGACCCAGCCGTATCCGGTGCCGGCGGCGGCCGTCGCGGCGGCGGTGGTCGCCGCTGCCGCGGCCGTGGTGGTCACCAGGGCCTTGGCCGGGCTGTGGCCCGCGCGGATCTGGAGGACGACGACGGCGGCGAGTCCGAGCACGGCGGGCGCCTTGACCAGGGCGGCGAGGGTGACGAGGACGGCTCCGAGAACCGGCCACCGGCCGAGCGCCGCCACCAGGCCGACGCCGAGCAGGCCGAGCATGACGGCGTCGTTGTGGGCGCCCGCGACCAGGTGCAGCAGGACGAGCGGGTTGAGGGCGCCGAGCCACAGGGCGGCGGACGGGTCGGCACCGCTGTGCCGTGCGAGGCGGGGCAGCGCGGCCGCCATCAGGGCCACGCCGGCGAGGGCGACGAGCCGCATGCCGAGCAGCCCGGCGGGCAGTTCGCCGTGGGTCAGACCCGACAGCCCCGCCGCGACGGCGAGGAACACCGGGCCGTACGGGGCGCCCGTGTGCGCCCACAGCGGGGCGACCTCATCGGCGAGCGGACCGCCGAGCCGGGACGGCCCGTGCGCGTACACGTCCATGTGCGCCTCGACCATCGCGCCCTGGGCGAGGTAGCTGTAGACGTCCCGGCTGAACAGCGGCGGGGCGAGCAGCAGCGGGGCCGCCCAGGCGGCGAGGACGAGCAGCAGGGCGCGGGGGGCGGGTGGTCTGGGCTCGCGGACCACCCGGCCCAGCAGCGCCCAGGCCGCGATCAGCAGGACGACGCCGAAGTACGCCCCGACCAGGCCGAGGGCGGCGTGAACGGAGGCCGGGTGGAGGAGGTCCGCCACGGGCAGGGCACCGGCCGTCTCACCGCCCAGGGCGAGGCAGGCGGTACCGGCCAGCCCGAGTATCTGGCAGCGGCGGAGATCGACGGGGAAAGCCATGGCCAACACTCGGGCAGCGTGTCAACGGCGGATGGCCGGAAGGGGGCGCTGCTCTCTCCGGGGGACGGCCTGCGCGTGACCGGCCGGTGATCGCCGGCGGATGAGTTCCCACCACGGCGGACGTTCTACCGGCGCCAGTGCCCCCACGGACGGCCTGCGGGGCCTGATGGCGCCCACCCTCCTCGTGCTCGGGGGAGGACCGCGAGCCGGGAGTCGGGTACATGAGCCTCATGCGGCGCACGGATCTGCCGCTGCCCGTGCTGGAGGATTTCCTCGGCTGAAAGCAAGCAGGCTGCGCGGAGGGCGCACCCCGGTGCGCGCGCCGATGAGCGCCCGGCCCGCCCCCGGCATGGTGGCGCCGGCGGTCAGAAGACCGACAGCCCGGTCAGGGTCGTGAAGCGGTCGAGCGCCGCCACGCCCGCCACCGAGTTGCCCCGCTCGTCGAGGCCCGGGCTCCACACGCACAGGGTGCAGCGGCCCGGGACGACCGCGATGATGCCACCTCCCACGCCGCTCTTGCCGGGCAGGCCCACCCGGTAGGCGAAGTCGCCCGCCGCGTCGTACGTGCCGCAGGTCAGCATGATCGCGTTGATCTGCTTGGCCTGGCTGCGCGAGAGCAGGCGGGTGCCGTCGGCGCGGATGCCGTGCCGGGCCAGGAAGCTCGTGGCGAGGGCGAGATCGGCGCAGGAGGCGGCGATGGAGCACTGGCGGAAGTACTGCTCCAGGAGCGTGGGCACGGGGTTGTCGATGTTGCCGTACGACGCCATGAAGTGGCCGAGCGCGGCGTTGCGGTCGCCGTGGGCGGACTCGGAGGCGGCGACCTCCTTGTCGAAGGTCAGGTCCGGATTGCCGCTCTCCGCCCGCAGGAACGCCAGCAGTTCACCCGAGGCGTCACCGGTCCGGGTGTGCAGCCGGTCGGTGACGACGAGGGCGCCGGCGTTGATGAACGGGTTGCGCGGGATGCCGTTCTCGTACTCCAGCTGCACCAGGGAGTTGAAGGGGTTGCCGGAGGGCTCGCGGCTCACGTGCTCCCACAGGGCGTCGCCCTCGCGGGCCAGGTCGAGGGCGAGGGTGAACACCTTGGTGAGGGACTGCGCGGAGAAGGGCTGCCGCCAGTCCCCCACCCCGTACACGGTGCCGTCGAGGTCGGCGACGGCCATGCCGAAGCGCCGCGGGTCGCAGGCGGCGAGCGCCGGGATGTAGTCGGCGGGCCGGCCGCGGCCGGGGGTTCGCTCGATCTCCTCGGCAATGCGCTCCAGGACCGGCTGGAAGGTGGTCGACGACGTCATGATCACCATTGTCCCTCCGTCGGTCCCGGTGTGCTCCGGCAGGTCAGGCCTGGGTCCGGCCGCTGCCCGCCAGGACCTCGGGGCGCAGCAGCCCGGCGAGTGTCTCGGCGGGCAACAGACCTTTCTCCAGGACCAGTTCGGCCACGCCCCGCCCGGTGGCCAGGGCCTCCTTGGCGATGTCGGTGGCGGCGGTGTAGCCGATGTGCGGGTTGAGGGCGGTCACCAGGCCGATGGAGTTCTCGACGCCGGCGCGCAGCGCCTCGGTGTTGGCGGTGATGCCGGACACGCAGCGCTCGGCCAGGGTCACGCACGCGTTGCGCAGGTGCGTGATGGACTCCGACAGGGAGTGCAGGATGATCGGCTCGAAGGCGTTGAGCTGGAGCTGTCCGGCCTCGGCGGCCATGGTGATGGTGACGTCGTTGCCGATCACCTCGAAGGCGACCTGGTTGACGACCTCGGGGATCACCGGGTTGACCTTGCCGGGCATGATGGACGAACCGGCCTGCACGGGCGGCAGGTTGATCTCGCCCAGGCCGGCGCGCGGGCCGGAGGACAGCAGCCGCAGGTCGTTGCAGGTCTTGGACAGCTTGACGGCGACGCGCTTGAGCACGCCGGACATCTGCACGAAGGCACCGCAGTCCTGGGTCGCCTCGACCAGGTTGGCCGCCGTGACCAGGGGCAGCCCGGTGATGGCCGCGAGGTGGCGGCGGGCGGCCTCGGCGTATCCGGCGGGGGCGTTGAGCCCGGTGCCGATCGCGGTCGCGCCCAGGTTGATCTCGTGGATCAGCCGGACGGCCTCGGCGAGGCGGGACCGGTCCTCGTCCAGCATGACGGCATAGGCCGAGAACTCCTGCCCCAGCGTCATGGGCACGGCGTCCTGCAACTGGGTACGGCCCATCTTGAGCACGTCGCGGAATTCGACGGCCTTGTGCGCGAACGTGTCCTGGAGGAGGGACATCGCGTCGAGCAGCCCGCGCACCGCGAACACCGTCGCGATCTTGACGGCGGTCGGATAGACGTCGTTGGTGGACTGGCCGAGGTTGACGTCCTCGTTCGGGTGCAGGAATGCGTACTCGCCCTTGGCGCGGCCCAGCAGTTCCAGCGCCCGGTTCGCCACGACCTCGTTGGCGTTCATGTTGGTGGAGGTGCCGGCGCCGCCCTGGACGACGTCCACGACGAACTGGTCGTGCAGCTCGCCGTCGCGGATCTCGCGGCAGGCCCCGACGATGGCGGCGGCCTTCTTGGGGTCCAGCAGGCCGAGTTCCTCGTTGGCGAGGGCGGCGGCCTCCTTGACGGCGGCGAGGGCGTCGATCAGGTGCGGGTAGGCGGAGATGGGCATGCCCGTGATGGGGAAGTTCTCCGTGGCGCGCAGGGTGTGCACACCCCAGTACGCCTCGGCGGGAACGTCACGGTCGCCGAGCAGGTCGTGCTCGGAGCGGGTGGCGGCGGTCATGACGGTGAGGGTCCTCTTCTCTGAGGTACAGGGTGGAAGCGCCCCTGAAGGGGCGCGGGGAACTGCGCGACCGGCCACAGCGGACCCGCAGCCGTCGGAGGGGAGATCCGGCAGGTCGTCAGGCGTGGGCCGTACCGGCGACCGGCTCCAGCGAGCGAACGGGCCGCACACGCCCGACCTCCCGCCCACCTCCGAGCAGCGGCTCACCCGCGAACTCGGTGAGCAGCTCCGGGTCGACGCCGGCCCGGGCCAACGCGGCGGCAGCCACCGGCACCCGCGCCCGGTTCGCCCCGTCGGCGATCTTCACGGCGACGGCCCGCCCGTCGGGCAGGGCGGCGACCTGGACGCCCTCGAAGCCGTCCTTGGTCAGCAGCCCCGGCACGGCCCGCATCAGCGCGGCGACGTCCCGGCCGGAGCCGGACGCCATCTCGGCGTGCTCCCGCATCGCGTCGGCGACCCGGGCCTCGGGTGTGCCCGGCGCCGCGGTGACGATCCGGGCGGTGGCCCGGGCCAGGCCGTGCAGCGAGAGGGAGAACAGGGGCGCCCCGCATCCGTCGACGGTGACCCGGGCGATGCGCTGCCCGGTGAGGTCCTCGACGATCTCGGCGACGGCCTGCTGGAGCGGGTGACCGGGGTCGAGGTAGTCCTCCAGGGACCAGCCGTTGAGGGCGCAGGTGTAGAGCATGGCGGCGTGCTTGCCGGAGCAGTTCTGGGCGAGCCGTGAGGGCATTCGGCCCTCGCGCACCCAGCCGTCCCGCACGACCGGGTCGAACGGCAGGTCGGGGACGTTGCGCAGGTGGTCCTCGGTGAGCCCGGCGAGTTCGAGGATGCGCCGGGTGCCGGCGAGGTGGCGTTCCTCGCCGGAGTGACTGGCGGCCGTCAGCGACAGCAGCTCGCCGTCGAGCGGCAGTCCCGCCCGGACCATGGCCACGGCCTGGACGGGCTTGATCGCGGAACGGGGGTAGAAGGCGGCCTCGATGTCCCCGATCTGGAGCGAGACCTCCCCGTCGGCGCCGAGGACGACGACGGAACCGTAGTGGATGCCTTCGACGATCCCGCCGCGGACGAGGTGGGCGACGGGGGCGTGGGCGGGTTCACGGACCAGGGGTGCGTCCGCGAGAGAGCTGCTGAACATCACTGCCTGCTTCTCGTGGAGCGGCGCGTTCCTCACGCGCCGGCTCCGGTGGTGGACTTGCGCGCGATACGGCCGCGGATGGCGAACCATCCGGCGACCAGGGCCCCGGCGATCAGCGGCAGGCACAGCACGGTGGTGCGGCCCGCGCCGCCGTCGGCGTACATGAGGACCAGGACGGAGGCGAGGAATGCCAGCGTCACGATCTCGGTCCAGGGGGAGCCCGGGAGCCGGTAGCCCGGGCGGGTCAGTTCGCCCCGCTGGGTCTTCTGCCAGAAGAGGAGGTGGCAGATCATGATCATGCCCCAGGTGGCGAGGATGCCGATGGCGGCGAAGTTCAGCACGATCTCGAACGCCTCGGCGGGCACGACGAAGTTGAGGCCGACGCCCAGCACGCAGATGCCGCTGGTGAGCAGGATGCCGCCGTAGGGGACCTGGCTGCGGCTCATCACGGAGGTGAACTGCGGCGCGGATCCGGCCATGGCCATGGAGCGCAGGATGCGGCCGGTGGAGTACAGGCCGGAGTTGAGGGAGGACATCGCGGCGGTGAGGACGACCAGGTTCATCACGCCGCCGGCCGCCGGGACGCCGATGTTGGACAGCACCGTCACGAAGGGGCTCTCACCGGCGGTGTACTTGTTCCAGGGCAGCAACATCGACAGCAGGACGACCGAGCCGACGTAGAAGACGCCGACGCGCCACATGATCGAGTTGATCGCCTTCGGCATGATCTTCTCGGGGTTCTCGGTCTCGCCGGCCGCGACGCCGACCAGTTCGACGGAGGCGTAGGCGAAGACGACGCCCTGGATGATCAGCAGCATGGGCAGCAGGCCGTGCGGGAAGAGGCCGCCGCTGTCGCCGATCAGGGACGGACCTGGGGTGTGGCCGTCGACGGGGTGCTGGGTGACCAGCAGGAAGATGCCGATGCACATGAAGACGACCAGGGCGCCGACCTTGACGATGGCGAACCAGAACTCCAGCTCGCCGAAGATCTTCACCGAGATCAGGTTCACGGTGAGCACCACGGCGAGGGCGATCAGCGCGATGACCCACTGGGGTACGTCGGAGAACATGCCCCAGTAGTGGGTGTAGGTGGCGACGGCGGTGATGTCGGCGATGCCGGTGGTGGCCCAGTTGAGGAAGTACATCCAGCCCGCGGTGTAGGCGCCCTTCTCCCCCATGAACTCGCGGGCGTAGGAGACGAAGGCGCCGGAGGAGGGCCGGTAGAGCACGAGTTCGCCGAGGGCGCGCACGACGAGGAAGGCGAAGAGGCCGCAGACGGCGTAGGCGATGAAGAGGGAGGGGCCGGCTTCGGCGAGGCGGCCCCCTGCGCCGAGGAAGAGGCCGGTGCCGATGGCTCCGCCGATGGCGATCATGTTGACGTGCCGGGACTTCAGGGACTTGCTGTAGCCCGCGTCTCCGGCGTCGACATGGATGGAACGTTTCTGCACATCGTCGTGCAGGGCCTGTTCGCTCACGCCTCGGTTCCGCCTTCCGTGGGGGTGTCCGTGTGCGACGCGCGCACGATGTCGGTGAGGGTCGTCTCGACGCGATCGAGGTGGTGGGCCATGGCCTCCACCGCGTCGTTCTCGGAACCGTCGACCAGGGCCTCGACGATCGCCCGGTGCTCGCGGTTGGACTGCTCGCGGCGGCCGCCCAGCTCGTTGAGGAAGGCGGACTGGCGGGCCAGCGCGTCCCGGATCTCCTCGATGACCCGGCGGAAGACCGGGTTCTGGGCCGCCTCGGCGACGGCGAGGTGGAACAGCGTGTCCATGGCCACCCACGCCGTGGTGTCCGTCTCCCGCTCCATGCGGTCGAGCAGGTGGGCGAGATGGTCGAGGTTCTCCGGGGTGCGGCGCCGGGCCGCGTACCCGGCGACCGGGATCTCGACGTGGCGGCGCACCTCCAGCAGGTCGCTGGCCGCGTAGTCACCGAAGGTGGGGTCCTCCACGGTGCTGGCCACCACGAAGGTGCCCTTGCCGGTCCGGGACACGGTCAGGCCCATGGTCTGCAGGGCCCGCAGCGCCTCGCGCAGCACCGGCCGGGAGACCTCCAGAGCACGGCACAGCTCCGCCTCGGAGGGGAGCTTGTCGCCGATGGCGTACTCGCCCCGTTCGATGGCGCCGCGCAAGTGCGCCAGCACCGCTTCCATGGCGCTGATGCGCCGCACGGGCTGTCCGGCTGTCCGGCTGTCTGACAGGTTCACGGGAGAGATACTCCGGGCCACGGCTCGTGCTGTCAAGGCGGAAGCGCCCCGAAGGGGCGCCGGGAACCTGCGCGACGGGCCGGGAGGCGCCGCAGACAGCCCACGGCGCCTCCCGGCAGACCTCTCAACTGTGCAGCACACCCGCTCCGAGCAGGCCGAACAGCAGCACTCCCACCAGGGTCCGGTAGATCACGAAGGCGTTGAAGGAGTGCTTGGCGACGAACTTCAGCAGCCAGGCGATGGAGGCGTAGGCCACGACGAACGACACGGCCGTGCCGACGGCGAGCGGAGCCGCGCCCACCCCGGCGCCCAGGGCGTCCTTCAGTTCGTAGAGGCCCGCACCGGTCAGGGCCGGGATGCCCAGGAAGAAGGAGAGCCGGGTGGCGGCGACGCGGTCCAGGTCGAGGATGAGCGCGGTGGACATGGTGGCGCCGGAGCGGGAGAAGCCGGGGAAGAGCAGGGCGAGGATCTGGGAGCTGCCGACCAGCATCGCGTCCCTGAACGAGGTGTCGTCCTCGCCGCGCTTGTGCCGGCCCATCCGGTCCGCCGCCCACATCACCCCACTGCCGACGATCAGCGAACCGGCCACCACCCACAGCGAGGCGAGCGGCCCCTCGATGAGCGGCTTGGCGGCGAGTCCGACGGCGACGATCGGGATGGTCGCGTAGATCACCCACCAGGCGAACCTGTAGTCGTGGTGGTACCGCTCCTCGCGGTCGCGCAGCCCCCGCCCCCACGCGGAGACGATCCGCACGATGTCCTTGAAGAAGTACACGAGCACCGCGGCGATCGCGCCGACCTGGATGACGGCCGAGAACCCGACCACGGCACTGTCGTCGACGGGGATGCCCATCAGCCCCTCGACGATCTTCAGATGGCCGGTGGAGGAGACGGGCAGGAACTCGGTCACCCCCTCGACGGCTCCGAGGACGACGGCCTGACCGACGCTGATGACGCTCATGGGATCCAGTTCTGCTCGAGGGAGGCGGGGGCGCAGCGCAATGTCCTACCCCACGCGGGTGAGGACGGCTCTCACGTGCACGTGGCGCGCTCCTGCCCCACCCGCACCCCTCGCGGCCCCTCACATGCGCACGAGCGCCGCCCCCGCGAACGCCGCCCCGACGCCGGCCACCACACTGGCCGCCACGTTGACGGCGGCCTGGCGTCGGGCCCCGGTCTCCGCCAGCCGCAGCGTCTCGTAGGAGAACGTCGAATAGGTCGTCAGGGCCCCGCACAGGCCGGTGCCGAGCAGCAGTTGCAGGTGGGTGGCGGCTCCGGTGAGCAGGCCGAGGACCAGCGAGCCGGTGACGTTCACCGTGAAGGTGCCCCAGGGGAAGACCGAGTCGTGCCGCGCCTGGACCGCCCGGTCGGTGAGGTAGCGCAGCGGGGCGCCGACCAGTGCGCCGCCGACGACCAGCAGCCAGTTCACAACGACTTCTTACCCTTCGTGTCCGTGGTGCCGGGCGTGTCGTCCCGGCCGGAGTACCGGATGATCTCGCAGTCGTCGAGGGTCACCAGTCCCTCGGTGACCAGTTCGTCGAGCTGCGGCAGGAAGGCCCGGACGCGTGGCTCGGCGTCGACGATCACCACAGCGATCGGCAGGTCCTCGCTCAGGGACAGCAACCGCGAGGTGTGGATCAGGGAGGACGCGCCGAAGCCCTCGATGCCGCGGAAGACACTGGCACCCGCGAGGCCCGCCGTGTGGGCCCGGTGGACGATCTCCGAGTACAGGGGCTTGTGGTGCCAGGTGTCGCTCTCGCCGATGAAGACGGTCAGGCGCAGGGCCCTGCCGGTCGGTCTCGTCATCGTCGCCTTCCTTTCAGGACGCGGCGGGTCGCTCCGGCCGCGAGCCACACCGCGGTGAGCGCCGCGAGGGGGGTCGCTGCGAGGTAGGCCAGACCGATGCCGACACGGCCGCCGTCGATGAGTGTCCGGACGTCGACGGCGTACGTCGAGAAGGTCGTGAAGCCGCCGAGGACGCCGGTGCCGAAGAAGGGGCGGACGAGGGGGTGGGCGGTCCGGATCTCGGTGACGACCACCATGAACACGCCGATCACGGCGCAGCCGACGATGTTGACGCAGAGGGTCCACCAGGGGAAGCCGTCCGGGGGCGTGGGCCAGAGGAGGGAGGCGGCGTACCGGGCGGCCGCGCCCACTCCCCCGCCGAGCGACACGACCGCGACGCCGGGTGCCTGGGCGCGCCAGGGAGACTGTCGCGGAGTGGTGGAGGCCTGCACACGGAGGCTCTCGGGGGATGTCATGGGGAGGTGTCTCCTACTCGCCGGGAGCCCGGGTCGTACGGGCGCGTGCCGTCGCAAGTAGGGACCGTTGGCGGCGTCGCTGCCGCGGTTCGGGTACGGCGGGCCCCACCGCCGCGCCGCGAGGGACCGCGGCCGGAGTTCAGGTTAACCCCGGGTGCGGGGCGGGGTCACCCCGAGGCGGGCGGTGGTGGTCACTCCGGGGTGGGCGGTGGAGGTCACCTCGGGGTGGGCGCTTCGCAGACCGCCACGCCCCGCTCCCAGACGCTGCCCAGGATCAGGTGCCCGCCCGCTTCGCAGACGCTGGTGGGCATGCGGTAGCCGGAGCGGCGGCGGGCGAGGTGGTGGACGACGCGGCCCTGGTCGTCGAAGGCCTGGAGGGCGATCGTGCCGGTGGGCCGGAACGGGGCGCGCACGGCCACCCGGGCGGCGGCGGCGCGGACGCCGGGCGCGCCGCGGTGGAGCAGGTCGAGGGCCGGAACGCGGGGTCCGGCGAGCGCGACCCAGATCGGTCCGTCGGGTGCGCCGCGCCAGAGGTTGTCGGGCATGCCCGGGAGGTTCTCGGCGAATGGCTCGCTGCGCCCGGCCTTTGGCCCCGTGAGCCAGTGGCGCAGGAGCCGGCAGGCGCCGGTCTCGGCGACGACGAGGAAGGACTCGTCCGCGCCGACGGCGATCCCGTTGGCGAACTGCAGGCCGTCCAGCACCACCTCGGGGGTGTCACCGCCGGGGGCGAGCCGCAGCAGCCGGCCCGTGCCGGTGTGTTCGACGATGTCGCCGATCCACTGTTCCAGGGGGTAGCGGCGACTGGAGACGGTGAAGTAGACGCTGCCGTCGGAGAGGGCCACGGCATTGCTGCAGAAGCGCAGCGGCTCCCCCGCCACCGAGTCGGCGAGGATGCGCACCGTGCCGTCACCGGTGTCGACGCGCAGCAGGCCGCGCTCCGCGTCGCACACCAGCAGGTCCCCGTCCGGCAGGAGTTCGAGGCCGAGCGGCCTGCCGCCGGTTTCGGCGATCACCTCGACACGGGCCGCGACCGGGTCGGCGAGGGCGTCGAGTCGCAGGATGCGGCCGTCCGCGACGCCGGTGAGGACGCGGCCGCGCGGGTCGGCGACCACGTCCTCGGGGCCGTGGCCCACCGCGACGTAGTGGCGGGGGACGAGTGCCGTGGGACGGTCCATCGCGCGCGTGTCCTTCACCTCGTAAGGGATACCGCTGTACCGGGACGCCCGCCGGCCCCTGGCGCCTACCAGCCCTTCTCGAACATCCGGGCCACGTCGGCGATGCGCATGTCGTCGCGGTGGTAGCGCACGCGGCCCGCGGCCCTGCTGGTGCGCAGCATGCCGGTGGCCTCCAGCAGCCGGAGGTGGGTGGCGGCGGCGGGGCGCGGGATCGAGAACCGCTCGGCGACGGCGTCCGCGGTGACACCGTCGGCCGCGCGAGCGGGGTCCTTCAGCCAGGCCAGGATCCGGAGCCGCGTCTCGTCCGTGGGAGTCCTCAGCATGTCGTGCCCCTGCCTCGCGCTTCGCCCTCTCACCGCGTCTTCCCACTGTCTCGCAGTCGATGCCGTCGCGTCCGGGACTCGGCATCGTTGACCGATACCGAACTGCCTCGGCGGGAGGCGGAGTTCGCACGTGGATGCGACCCGAGGGGAGGGGCCCGGAGAGCGGGCTCCTCCCCCGCGCGCTCAGCGGTGACGGAACCAGGACATCGAGGACAGCGCCCGGTCGTCGTAGCCGAACAGCGCCTGGTTCTCCCAGCCGTTGCCGGAGGCGGCGTCGGTCGGGTCCCAGCCGTTGCCGGGCACCGCGGTCCAGGTCGCCTCCCAGTAGAAGATGCCCAGGCCACGGCCGTTCGGGACGGCCTCCACGATGCTCGCCATGTCGTTCATCCACCGGGTCTGGCCGGCCACGCTCGCCGGGTAGCCGGGGACCAGTTCGCCGCCGGTGTCGATGATGTTCTCGTGCGCGTCCTCGCTGTCGAGGCGGAACGGGTAGGCGGTCTCGGCGACGAAGACCGGCTTGCCGTAGCGGGCGGCCGCGTCATCGAGGGTCGTCTGGAAGTCGGCCAGGCTGCCGTGCCAGTAGCCGTAGAAGGACAGGCCGATGGCGTCGAACCGCACACCGTTGGAGCGTGCGCTGTCGAACCACCGGCGGGTGCCCTCCAGGTCACCGCCCTCGGCGAGGTGCAGGGCCACGGTGGTGGAGGGACTCACCGCCTTGACCGCGTCGTAGCCGGAGTTGAGCAGACCGGCCAGTTGCGTCCAGTTCGCGGTGGATCCCTCGTTCCAGAGCATGCCGCCGTTGATCTCGTTGCCGACCTGGACCATGTCGGCGGTGGTGCCCTGCGCCTTCAGGGCGTTCAGCACGTCGTACGTGTGGTGGTACACGTCCGTCTTCAGTTGACCGTAGGAGTGTCCGGCCCAGGCGACGGGCTTGTCCTGGCGTCCCGGGTCGGCCCAGAAGTCCGAGTAGTGGAAGTCGACCAGCAACTTCATGCCCTGGGCCTTGACCCGCTTGGCCGTGGCCAGGACACGGGCCTTGTCGTGGTAGCCGTCGGCCGGGTTCACCCAGACCTTGAGGCGGGCGTAGTTCATGCCGTTCGACTTGAGGACGGCGAGGGGGTCGCCGGCGGTGCCCGAGCTGTCGCGGTAGACGCCGCCCTTGGCCTCGCTCTTGGCCAGGGACGAGATGTCGGCGCCCTTGATCGACGTACCGGACGTGCCGGACGTGAAGGTCAGGTCGTCGACATTGATCCAGTTGCCCGCGTTCGCGTCACTGTTGACGCTGATCGTGCACTGGTTGCCGGTCACCCGGACCGGCACCACGATCCGGATCCACCCACTGGCCGAGACCGGCACGTCGGTGCGCTGCTCGGCGCCGCCGCAGTTCTTCAGCGCGATGAAGGCGGACTTCTGCCCGCCGCCGGAGCGCACCCAGGCGGTGAGCTTGTAGTTCCCGTTGGCGAGTCCGGACAGGTACTGGTACGTCTCCACCTTGTAGGCCGACGAGGCCCAGTGGCTGAGGCGGTAGCTGCCGCCGTGGCCGCCGGACTCGGTGAACGAGGCGCCGGTGTCACCGTGTTCGGACCAGCCGCTCGGGGTGGCGGCGCCCGCGCCGCCGGCTTCGAAACCGCCGTTGGTCAGCGTGCTCGCGGCCTGTGCCGAGGTGGCGGGCAGGGCGGTGAGGGCGAGGCCCGCGGCGAGCGGGAGCAGCAGGGCCCTGAGCGTGCGTCTGGGATGGAACATCGTCGTCCGTCGTCCCTTCGACGTGAGGATGGGGGAGTTCCTCTCACCCGGGGGGCAGGTGAGGACCCTCCGCCCGCGGCTCGTGGCTCGCGCGGGCGGAGGGAGTCGGTTCAGCCGTCGAGCCGGACGACCCGGACGGCTCCGGCCGGGACCGCCAGGCGGCCGGCGGCGCGTTCACCGGTCAGCAGTTCGGTGCCGGGCGTCTCCAGGGGCACCTTGGCGTCGGAGCCGGTGTGGTTGACGGCGAACAGGTAGGTGCCCGACTCGCCGGTACGGCGGACCACTTCGACGTCACGGGGCAGCTCGGTGCGCGGACCGAGCCGCGCGTCCTCGCTCGCCCGGCCGAGCAGTGTGTCGAGGCCGTCGGCACCCAGCCGGGTGGAGACGTACCAGGCGGTGCCCTCGCCGAGGCGGTGCCGGGTCACCGCGGGCCGGCCGGCGGCGAGGCCGTCGGCGTAGGTCAGGACGGTCTCGGCGCCGCGCGGCACCACGAACTCCGTCCACACGTCGGCGGACAGCTCGGTTCCGTCGGGGCCGGTGACACGCACCCGTTCGCCGGGCAGCAACGGCGAGAACTCCTCGACGGTGAGGCCGAGGACGTCCCGCAGCGGGCCCGGGTAGGCGCCCTCGTGGACGGTGTCGTGCTCGTCGACGATGCCGGAGAAGCAGGAGACGACCAGCGTGCCGCCGTTCTCGACGTACGAGGTCAGGTTGCGTCCGGCCGCCTCCGTCATCAGGTACAGGGCCGGTACGACGACCAGGGGATACCTCGACAGGTCGGCTTCGGGGTGGGCGAAGTCGACGGTGAGGTGGCGGTCGTACAGGGCCTCGTAGAACGAGTCGGCGCGCTCGCGGGCGTCGTGGTCGACGCTGGGGCGCCAGTCGAGGCTCTGCGCCCACCAGGAGTGCCAGTCCCACAGCACGGCCACGTCGGCCTGCGTGCGGGTGCCGCGGATCTCGCTCAACGCCTGGACGGCGGCGCCGAGTTCGACGACCTCGCGCCACACCCGGGTGTCGGTGCCGCCGTGCGGGACCATCGCCGAGTGGAACTTCTCGGCGCCGCGCCGGGACTGGCGCCACTGGAAGAACAGGGCGCCGTCGGAGCCGCGGGCCACGTGGGCGAGGGAGTTGCGGGCCATCTGGCCGGGGGCCTTGGCCGGGTTGCGCGGTTGCCAGTTGACGCCCGAGGTGGAGTGCTCTAGCAGCAGCCAGGGCGCGCCGCCCGCGACGGAACGGGTGAGGTCCGCGGCCATGGCCAGGTTGACGTGGGTGCGCCGGCCGTCGGTGATCAGGTAGTGGTCGTTGGTGACGAGGTCGACCTCGCGGCCCCAGGCCCAGTAGTCGACCGAGTCGCACTGGCTGAGCGCCGTCATGAAGTTGGTGGTGACCGGGACGCCCGGCGAGAGGCGGTGCAGGATGTCCCGTTCGCTGACGAAGTTCTCGCGCATGGTGGCGTCGGCGAACCGCTTGTAGTCCAGCGCCTGGGCCGGGTTGACGGCCGCGGGGGTGAGCCGGGGCGGCTCGATGTCCTCGAAGTCACCGTAGCGCTGGCCCCAGAAGGCGGTGCCCCAGGCCTCGTTGACCGCGTCGACCGTACCGTACGTGGCCGCGAGCCAGCGGCGGAAGTGGGCGGCGCAGGAGTCGCAGTAGCAGGCCGATACGGGGACGCCGTACTCGTTGTGCACGTGCCACATCGCCAGCGCCGGGTGGTCGCCGTAACGCTCGGCGAGCTGGTGCGTGATGGATGCCGCGGCCGCGCGGTAGTCGGCGTTGCTGTGGCAGATGGCCGCGCGGGAGCCGAACGCGTAGCGCACGCCCTCGGCGGTCACGGGCAGTGCTTCGGGGTGGGCCCGGTAGAACCAGACGGGCGGCACGACGGTGGGGGTGCCGAGGTCGACGCGGATGCCGTGCTCGTGCAGCAGGTCCAGGAGCCGGTCCATCCAGCCGAAGTCGTACCTGCCCGGTGAGGGCTCCAGCAGCGCCCAGGAGAAGATCCCGACGCTCACCAGGGTGACGCCGGCCTCCCGCATCAGCCGGACGTCGTCCTGCCAGACGCTTTCCGGCCACTGCTCGGGGTTGTAGTCCCCACCGAAGGCGAGCCTGGTGAGGCCCCTGGGGGTGGTCTCCGGCATGGATGGTCTCCCGGTCGATCGATCAAATGGGAACGTTCACACACGCCGATGCGGCGCTGAGCCCAACATAACCGCACAGCAACAACCATTGACAAGTGTCCTGGATGTTTCTCTACTGTGAACGCTCACAGAAGCATGGCAGGGTCCCCGCAGCAGGCGAGGACCCCAGGTCAGGGGAGAGATCCATGCCGTACACGAAGCGCCGCCGCCTCGTGACAACCGCCGTCGCCGTCGCGCTCGGCGCCACCACCCTCGCCGCCTGCGGCTCCGGGAACGGGGACAGCGAGACCGAGTCGGGACCGGTCTCGCTGACCTACTGGACCTGGACGCCCGGCATGGACAAGGTCGTGGACCTGTGGAACAAGGGACCGGGCAAGAAGAACCGGATCACCGTCACGGTGAAGAAGCAGGCCTCCGGTGACGCACTCGTCACCAAGATCCTCACCGCGCACAAGGCGGGCAAGGCACCCGACCTGGTGCAGGCCGAGTACCAGGCGCTGCCCACCCTGGTCAGCAACGACGCGCTCGCGGACATATCCGGCGACGTGGGTGACGCGAAGAGCGGCTTCGCCGACGGGGTCTGGCAGCAGACGACGCTGGGCACGGACGCGGTCTACGCCGTCCCGCAGGACATCGGGCCGATGATGTTCTACTACCGCGCGGACCTGTTCGAGAAGTACGGCCTCACCGTGCCCACGACCTGGGACGAGTTCGCGCGGACGGCCCGCGAGCTGAAGAAGGCGGCCCCGGAGAAGGACCTGACCACCTTCTCCGCCAGCGACTCCGGCCTCTTCGCCGGCCTCGCCCAGCAGGCGGGCGCGAAGTGGTGGACGACCTCCGGCGACCAGTGGAAGGTCTCCATCAACGACGCGGCGACGCGGAAGGTCGCGAAGTTCTGGGGCGGCCTGGTGAAGGAGGGCGCCATCGACAACCAGCCGATGTACACCCCGGCCTGGAACAAGGCGCTCAACACCGGCAAGCAGATCGCCTGGGTCAGCGCCGTGTGGGCACCGGGCACGCTCACCACCGCCGCGCCCGACACCAAGGGCAAGTGGGCCATGGCCCCGCTCCCCCAGTGGTCCGCGAGCGAGAACCGCACCGGCAGCTGGGGCGGCTCCTCCACCGGCGTCACCACCGACTCCGAACACCGGGAGGCCGCCGCCGAGTTCGCCACCTGGCTCAACACCGACGGCGAGGCCCTGAACGCGCTGGCCAAGGAGAGCGGCATCTACCCGGCCGCCACCAACGCCCAGACCAGCGGCGCCTTCCTCAAGCCGCCGGCCTACTTCTCGCACCAGGCCGACTTCTACACCAAGGCCGCCGACATCGCGGAGACCACCGCGCCCTCCGCCTGGGGCCCGAACGTCAACGTCGCCTACACGGCCTTCAAGGACGCCTTCGGCGCCGCCGCGAAGAACAAGTCCGACTTCGTTACCGCTCTGAACACCATGCAGGACGACACCGTCGCCGACATGAAGAAGCAGGGCTTCGGGGTCGCGCGGTGAAAGCCACGGCACGCCGGCGGTCGTACGGGGTCAAGGGGGCCCCGTACGACCGCCCTCCCACCACCACCCTCGAACGAGCGCGAAGCGCCCCCTATGTCTTCCTCCTCCCCGCGACGATCTTGTTCGCCCTGTTCTTCGCCCTCCCCATCGGTTACGCGCTCTGGCTGAGCTTCCGCAAGGTGCGGGTCTCCGGCCTCGGCCTCGGCTCCGGCGCCCGCACGGAGGTCTGGGCCGGTGCGGAGAACTACACCGACGCCCTCTCCGACAGCGAACTGCTGCACGGCGCCCTGCGTGTGCTCGGCTACGGCTGCATCGTCGTGCCCGTCATGCTCGGCCTGGCCCTGCTGTTCGCGCTGATGCTCGACTCGGAGAAGGTGCGGCTCGCACCCGCCACGCGGCTCGCGATCTTCCTGCCGTACGCCATCCCCGGTGTGGTGGCGGCGCTGCTGTGGGGCTTTCTCTACCTGCCGGACGTCAGCCCCTTCTACTTCGTCCTCGACAAGCTCGGGATGCCGCAGCCGGACCTGCTGGACGGCGGGCCGCTGTACCTGGCCCTGTCCAACATCGCGGTCTGGGGCGGCACCGGCTTCAACATGATCGTCATCTACACCTCGCTGCGGGCGATCCCGGCGGAGGTGTACGAGGCGGCGAAGCTGGACGGCGCCACCCCGCGCCAGATCGCCCTGCGCATCAAGATCCCGATGGTGGCGCCCTCGCTGGTGCTGACCTTCTTCTTCTCGATCATCGCGACGCTCCAGGTGTTCAACGAGCCGACCACCCTCAAGCCGCTCACCAACTCCGTGTCCACCACGTGGAGTCCGCTGATGAAGGTGTACCGGGACGCCTTCGGCGAAGGTGACATCCACGGAGCCGCGGCGCAGGCCGTGATCATCGCCTTCGCCACACTCCTCCTCTCCTTCGGCTTCCTGCGGGCCGCGAACCGTCGTCACAAGCAGGAGGCCGCTCGATGAGCTCCCTCGCCGTCCCCCAGGCCGAGCCGGTGGCGGGCAGCGCGCCCGGCACCGCCCGGGAACGCCCGCCGCTGCGCCGCAGGATCGCCCTGATTCCCACGGTCACGCTGCTGCTCGGCGCGCTCTACTGTCTGCTGCCGGTCGCCTGGGTGGTCATCGCCGCCACCAAGTCCGGGCGTGAGCTGTTCTCCACCTTCACGTTCCTGCCGGGCACGGGCTTCGCCGGCAACCTCCGGGACCTCAACGCCTATCGAGACGGCGTCTACTGGCAGTGGATGGGCAACTCCGCGCTGTACGCCGGTCTCGGGGCCCTGCTGTCGGCGTGCGTGTCGGCGGTGAGCGGCTACGCGCTCGCGATCTACCGCTTCCGGGGCCGCGAGACGCTCTTCAACGTGCTGCTCGCGGGGGTGCTGATGCCGCCGGTGATCCTCGCCGTCCCGCAGTACCTGCTGCTGGCGAAGGCAGACCTCACCGACTCCTATCTGTCCGTCCTGCTGCCGCAGATCCTCTCCCCGTACGGCGTCTACCTCGCGCGGATCTACGCCGCCGCCGCGGTGCCCGCCGACGTGGTCGAGGCGGGACGCATGGACGGGGCGAGCGAGTGGCGGATCTTCACACGCATCGCGCTGCCGATGATGATCCCGGGCATGGTGACGGTGTTCCTGTTCCAGTTCGTGGCGATCTGGAACAACTTCCTGCTCCCCTACATCATGCTCAGCGACGACGAGAAGTTCCCGATCACGCTCGGCCTGTTCACCTTGCTGGAGCAGGGCGCCAACACCCCGGCGCTGTACACCCTGGTGATCACGGGCGCGCTCCTCGCGGTACTCCCGCTGGTCGTCCTCTTCCTGGTCATCCAGCGGTTCTGGAGTCTGGATCTGCTCTCCGGAGCCGTAAAGTCATGACCATGAACGCTGCGGGAGGCAGGCGCAGGCCGCCCACGATCCACGATGTGGCGCGCGAGGCGGGAGTCTCGCGCGGCACCGTCTCGCGCGTGCTCAACGGCGGCCACTACGTCAGCCCGGCCGCCCAGGAGGCGGTCAACGCGGCCATCCGCAGAACGGGTTACGTGGTCAACCGGCACGCCCGCTCCCTGATCACCGGGCGCTCCGACTCGGTCGGTTTCCTGCTCACGGAGCCGCAGGAGCGGTTCTTCGAGGACCCCAACTTCAATGTGCTGCTGCGCGGGTGCACCCAGGCGCTCGCCGCGCACGACATTCCGCTGCTGCTGATGCTGGCGGGCACCGAGGACGAACGACGGCGGATCACGCGCTACATCACCGCCGGGCATGTCGACGGGGTGCTGCTGGTCTCCAGCCACTCCGGCGATCCGGTCGCCGAGCGGCTGCGCGAGGCAGGGGTGCCGCTGGTCGCGTGCGGGAAGCCGATCGGGCTGGCGTCCAAGGTGAGTTATGTGGCGGCCGACGACCGTGACGGGGCCCGCGACATGGTGCGCCACCTGCTGTCGCTCGGACGGCGCCGGGTGGGCACGGTCACCGGTCCGCTGGACACTCCCGGTGGGGTCGAGCGGCTCGCCGGCTACAAGGAGGTGCTCGCGGAGGCCGGCCTGGAGTTCGAGAAGCGACTGGTCGTCTCCGGCGACTACAGCCGCGCGAGCGGCGAGGCGGGCGCCGAGCGGCTGCTGGCGCAGGCCCCGGACGTCGACGCGGTGTTCGTGGCGTCCGACCTCATGGCGCAGGGCGTGCTCGCGGCGCTGCAGCGGGCCGGGCGGCGGGTGCCGCAGGACGTGGCGGTCGGCGGCTTCGACGACTCCCCGGCCGCCGTGGCCACCAGCCCCGAACTGACGACCATCCGGCAGCCCTGGGACCGCATCAGCGCCGAGATGGTGCGGGTACTGCTCGCGCAGATCGGGGGCGAGGACCCGGCTGCGGTGATCCTGCCGACGGAACTGGTGACGCGGGATTCGACCTAGGGCCGAGCTCCGCCCGAGCCCCTACTGCATGCACGGTCATTGAAACCCCGCGCCGGTGTTACCGTTCCGGTATGGCGTCGAAAACGGCCGACGGGCAGCTCGAGGAGCGGTGGCGGGACATCCTGTCGACGCATGCCCGCACGCTGTGCGAGATCGACCGCGCCCTGCATCCGCACGGTCTCGGCGCGTCCGACTTCGAGGTCCTGGACATGCTCGCGACCTCGGCGCCCGAGGAGGGCGAGCAGTGCCGGGTGCAGAACCTCGTGGGGCGCGTCCACCTCAGCCAGAGCGCGCTGTCGCGCCTGATCGCCCGGCTGGAGAAGGACGGGCTGGTGACCCGGTCGGTGTGCGCGGAGGACCGGCGGGGCGTGTGGGTCTCCCTGACGTCCAAGGGTCGTGACCTGCACGCCGAGGTGCTGCCCCTGCAACGGGCGGCACTGGCCCGGACGCTGGGCGGCTGAGCCCCCCGGGCCCGGGCCGGGCCGGTCGCCTCACTGACGTGCCAGCAGGGTGCGGACTCCCTCCGAGGTGAGTGTCAGGCGGTGCTCCGAGCTGCCGTCGATGGTGAGCGACAGGTCGTCGGCCGGCCACTGCGCGGCGAGGGCGCCGAGCGGCACCAGGCGGTAGCGGGAGACGAACGGCAGCAGCCCGGCCATCTCCACCTCGGAGGTGAACACGGGCACCACCGGTTCGCCACCCGGCTGCTCCAGCACCGGCAACGCCACCGCCGTGGGATTGGCGTCGGCGTCGCCCGCGTCGTCGGGCACGGGGATGAGCACGTCGCTGTTGGCGAGCGCGTCCAGAGCCGCCGCGTCCTCGGTGTTCTCGGCGAGGACGTCCAGAGCCCGCTGGGCGGGCGTGGGCGTGGGGTCGTTTGCAGGTGTCTCCATGGCAGATTCCCTGATAGCGGCGGTCGTGCGGCCAACCCGGGGCAAGATCCGCCCCCGGGTGCGGTCCTGCTCGCGTACCCGAACGGGCACGGGGCAACCCTGGTGGGCCTCCGGGTTTCGTGGAGGCGCGGGAGAGATCTCGTGGGCCGGGCGCCCGCGGAGACGAGTGGTGCCGGAGAACCATCGGTCCCCCGCCGGTGCGCCGACGGGAGCGCCGGTCAGCCGTTTCCCTCGGCGGCGGCCCGCTGCCAGGCGCCCTCCCGCAGCAGGCGCAGCCCGTTCAGGCCGACCAGGACCGTGGAGCCCTCGTGGCCCGCGACGCCCAGCGGCAGCGGCAGGTCACCGGCCAGGTCCCAGACGACGAGACCGGCGATGAACACCCCGGCGATCACCAGGTTCTGCACGACCAGCTTGCGGGCCCGGCGGGACAGGGCGACGGTGGCCGGGACCGCGGCGAGTTCGTCGCGCACGATGACGGCGTCCGCGGTCTCCAGAGCCAGGTCGGAGCCGGCCCGGCCCATGGCGATCCCGGTGTGCGCGGCGGCGAGGGCGGGCGCGTCGTTGACGCCGTCCCCGACGACCAGCACCTTGCGGCCCGCGCTCTCCATCTCCTGGACGGCGGCCAGCTTGTCCTGCGGCAGCAGCCCGGCGCGCACGTCGTCGATGCCGGTCTCGGAGGCGAGATGTGCGGCGGCCCGGGGGTTGTCGCCGGTGAGGAGCACCGGGGCGGTGCCGGTGAGCCGGGCGAGGGAGGCGACCGTGGCGGCGGCGTCCGGGCGCAGCCGGTCGGCGATGCCGAGCAGCCCGGCGGGGCTGCCGTCCACGACGACCAGGACGGCGGTACGGCCGGACTCCTCCAGTTCCGCGGCCGTGGCGACGGCGTCGTCCATCAGCCGGGCCGGGGCGCCCACCGCGACCGTACGGCCACCGACGACGGCCGTGACCCCGACGCCGGGCGCGGAGGTGAAGTCCTGCGCGTCGGGCAGGTCGAGGCCGCGCTCGCGGGCCGCGTCGACGACCGCACGGGCCAGCGGATGTTCGCTGGGCCGCTCGGCGGCCGCCGCCAGCGTCAGCAGCTCCCCCTCGTCCAGGCCGCTGCCGGGCAGCGGCCGGACGTCGGTGACACGGGGGCTGCCCTCGGTGAGGGTGCCGGTCTTGTCCAACGCGACCGCGTCGACCTGGCCGAGCCGCTCCATCACCACGGCCGACTTCACGAGTACGCCGTGTCGCCCGGCGTTGGCGATGGCCGACAGCAGAGGCGGCATGGTGGCCAGCACCACCGCACACGGGGAGGCGACGATCATGAACGTCATGGCGCGCAGCAGCGCGTCGGTGAGCTGCGCGCCGAACGCGAGCGGCACCAGGAAGACGGCCAGGGTCGCGGCCACCATGCCCAGCGAGTAGCGCTGTTCGACCTTCTCGATGAACAGCTGCGTGGGCGCCTTGGTCTCGGACGCCTCCTGCACCATGCGGACGATCCGGGCGATCACCGAGTCGGACGCGTCGCGCTCGACCCGGATCCGCAGCGCGCCGGTGCCGTTGAGGGTGCCCGCGAAGACCTCGTCCCCCCACTCCTTCGCCACGGGCAGCGGCTCTCCGGTGATGGTCGCCTGATCCACCTCGCTCGCCCCGTCCAGCACCCGGCCGTCGGCGCCGACCCGCTCCCCGGGACGCACCAGGACGGTGTCGCCGACCTCCAGTTCCTCGACGGGGACGGCCCGTTCGCCGCCGTCGGGGCCGAGACGGGTGGCTGTCGCGGGGGCCAGGTCGAGCAGGCCTCGGACCGAGTCGGCGGTGCGGGCCGTGGCCAGCGCCTCCAGCGCTCCGGAGGTGGCGAAGATGACGATGAGCAGGGCGCCGTCCATGACCTGCCCGATCGCGGCCGCGCCCAGGGCGGCGACGACCATCAGCAGGTCGACGTCGAGGGTGCGTTCCTTGAGCGCCTTGAGCCCTTCCCAGCCGGGCTCCCATCCGCCGGTGACGTACGACAGCGCGTACAGCGGGCCCCAGGTCCAGGCCGGGGCGCCGCTCAACTGCAAAGGCAGCGCGAGCAGGAAGAAGACGGTGGCCGCGGCGGCCCAGCGCGCCTCCGGGAGCGCGAGGACACGGGTGCGCCGCCGGGGGGCGGTCCCGGGGCGGTCGGGTTTGGCCCGTTCGGCCTGCTGTGGCGTGAGGGTGGAGGTCATCAGGGGTCCTTCTGGCGGGGGCGCGTCGGCGCCCCTCACCATACAGGAACACATGAAGACTCATTCATGCCTTCATGTGCGGGCCCCGCCGCGCAGGTCCCCCGTCACCTCACGGGCACGGCCACGTACTGGTGCTCCAGGAACTCGTCGATCCCCACCCGGCCGCCCTCACGCCCGAGGCCGGACTGCTTGACCCCGCCGAACGGGGCCGCCGGGTTGGAGACGAGGCCGGTGTTCAGGCCCACCATGCCCACCTCCAGCCCCTCGCTGACACGCAGCCCCCGGTCCAGCCCCCGGGTGAAGACGTAGCCGACCAGGCCCCACGGCGTGTCGTTGGCGCGGCGCAGGACCTCGTCCTCGTCGTCGAAGGTGAGGATCGCCGCGACCGGGCCGAAGATCTCCGTGTCCATCAGTCGGCTGCCGGGGTCCACTCCGGCGAGCACGGTCGGCGGGTAGAAGTTGCCGGGGCCTTCGGGCCTGCGTCCCCCGACGAGCACCTGGGCGCCGCGCTCCACCGCGTCGGCGACCAACTCCTCGACCTTGGCCCGTCCCGCCGCGTCGATCAGCGGGCCGACGTCGACACCGGCCCGCGTGCCGGGACCCACCACGAGCGCGCCCATCCGCTCGGCGAGCCGCCGTCCGAACTCCCCGGCCACCGACCGGTGGACGAAGAAGCGGTTGGCGGCGGTGCAGGCCTCGCCCATGTTGCGCATCTTGGCGACCATGGCTCCGTCCACGGCCACGTCCAGGTCGGCGTCGTCGAAGACGATGAAGGGCGCGTTGCCGCCCAGCTCCATCGAGGCGCGGACGACGGTGTCGGCACACTGGGCCAGCAGCAGCCGGCCGACGGCGGTGGAGCCGGTGAAGGACAGCTTGCGGATGCGGCCGCCACGCAGCAGCGGCTCGCAGACCTCGCCCGCGCGGGAGGTGGTGACGACGTTCAGCACCCCGTCGGGCAGGCCCGCCTCTTTGAGGATCCCGGCCAGCGCGAGGCTGGCCAGGGGCGTCTGCGGGGCGGGCTTGAGGATCATCGTGCAGCCCGCGGCGATCGCCGGGCCCATCTTGCGGGTGCCCATGGCCAGCGGGAAGTTCCACGGGGTGATCAGCAGGCAGGGGCCGACCGGACGGCGGGAGAGCAGCATGCGGTTGCGGCCGTCGGGGAGCAGCCCGTGGCCCCCCTCGATCCGCACGGCCTCCTCGGAGAACCAGCGGAAGAACTCCGCGGCGTAGGCCACCTCGCCCCTGGCCTCGGCGAGTGGTTTGCCCATCTCGGACGTCATCAGATGGGCGAGTTCGTCGGTGCGCTCCACGATGAGCTCGTAGGCGCGGCGCAGGATCTCGCTGCGTGCCCGGGGCGCGGTGCGGGCCCAGCCGGGCTGGGCCCGGACGGCCGCCTCTTCGGCGAGCCGGGCGTCCTTGGGGCCGGCGTCGGCGACGTGGCAGAGGATCTCGCCCGTGGCGGGGTCGTCGACCGCCATGGTGGCGCCGTCCGCGGCGTCCACCCAGGCCCCGCCGATGAACAACTGAGTCAGTACCTCGGTCATGTCGTTTCTCCTGGTCGGTCGGCGGCGGGGTCGAGGAGTTCGGCGAGGTGCAGGGCACGGATGCCCTGGTCGCCGGCGAGGTGGTCGATCTGGGTGGCGCAGCTGAAGCCGTCGGCGACGACGGGGCGCCTGCCGAGGTTGTCGAGCCGGGGTTTGAGGGCCTGGTCGGCGACGGCGATGGAGGTGTCGTAGTGCTGGGCCTCGAAGCCGAAGTTGCCCGCGAGCCCGCAGCAGCCCTCGGCCTCGTCGACTCCGCGTACGCCCAGGCGGCGCAGCAGGTCGGCGGGGTGGCGGCCGGTGAAGGTGGCGTATTCGTGGCAGTGGGTCTGCAGGACGACGTTCTCGGGCAGGGGCGGCGGGGTCCAGCCGGGGTCGGCGAGGTCGGTCAGCGCACCGGTGAAGGTGTGGACGCGGGCGGCGACGCGCCGGGCCGCGCTTGTCCCCAGGAGTTCGGGCACGTCGCGTTTGAGGGCGGCGGCGCAGCTCGGTTCGGCGACGATGACGGGCCGGGTGTCGCCGTTGTCGAGTGCGGCGACGGTGCGGGCCATGATGCGGCGGGCCACGGTGAGCTGGCCGGTGCTGACCCAGGTCAGTCCGCAGCACAGATCGTCCTGCGCCGTGCAGGGGATACCGGCGTCGGCCAGGACACGGCCGGCCGCTCCGGCGATCTGGGGGCGGAAGGCTCGGGTGAAGCTGTCGACGAAGAGGATCGCCTTGGCGGCCCCCTCGGGTTTCGCCGCGCGCAGGGTCCTGCGCAGGCTCCGGCGGGAGGCGAACTCGGGGATCCGGCGCTTGGTGGTGACCCCGCCGAGGCGGGCGAGGAGTCTGCCGAGCGGTCCGCGCAGCAGCAGGTTGATCGGGCGGGCGGCGTATCCGGCCAGGGCCGAGGTCAGGGGCAGCCAGCCCAGGGAGTAGTGGGAGCGGGGGCGGATCCTGCCCTTGTAGTGCTGGTGGAGGAATTCGGCCTTGTAGGTGGCCATGTCGACACCGACGGGGCAGTCGCTGGAGCAGGCCTTGCACGACAGGCACAAGTCGAGGGCGTCTTTGACCTCGGTGGAGCGCCAGCCGTCGGTGACGGCCTCGCCGCGCACCATCTCCTGGAGCATGCGGGCCCGGCCGCGGGTGGAGTCGTTCTCCTCACCCGTGGCCCGGTAACTGGGGCACATCACCCCGCCCGCGTCCGAGCGGCACCGGCCGACCCCGACACACCGGCGTACCGCACCGGCGAAACCGTCCGCGTCGTGCGGGAAACCGAACGTCGTGTCGACCAGGGGCAGTTCACGCAGTGCGAGGTCGGCGTCCAGCGGGGCGGGGTCGACGACGACGCCGGGGTTGAGCAGCCCGTCGGGGTCGAAGACGTTCTTGAACGCGGCGAACGCGGCGATCATGCGGTGGCTGTACATCACCTCCAGCAGTTCACTGCGGGCGCGTCCGTCACCGTGCTCACCGGACAGCGTGCCGCCGTGCTCGACGACCAGGGCGGCGGCTTCGGCGAGGAAGCGGCGCATCACCACCCGGCCGGTGTCGCTCGCCATGTCGAAGTCGATGCGCACGTGGACGCAGCCGGCACCGAAGTGCCCGTACAGCACACCGGTCAGCTTGTGGGAGGCGAGCAGCTTGCGGAAATCGCGCAGGTAGGCGGCCAGATTCTCCGGAGCGACGGCCGCGTCCTCCCAGCCGGGCCACGACTCCCCGCCGTCCACCAGCCGGGCGGCGAGCCCGGCCCCGTCCTCACGCACCCGCCACAGCGAACGCCGCTCCGCGGGACGTGTCACCACCCGGCCGCCGGTCAGCCGCCCCTGCGCCCTGAGCGCCTCCAGGAGCTCGGCGGCGCGTGCGTTCACGGTGGCCTGGTCATCGCCTTCGAGTTCGACATACAGCCACGCCCGGCCCTCGGGCAGACCGGTCACGGACGCGGGACCGCGGCGGGCGCGCATCGTGGCGACGATCGCCTCGTCCATGCCCTCCACCGCGCTGGGCGAGAAGCGCAGGATCCGCGGCACGTCCTCGGCCGCCTCGACGACGTCCTCATAGCCGAGGGTCAGCAGGGTGGATGCCTGTGCGGTCGCCACCAGGCGGACCGTCGCGGCGGTGACGACCGCACAGGTGCCTTCGGTGCCCACCAGAGCACGGGCCAGATCGAACCCGTTCTCCGGCAGCAGGTGCTGCAACTGGTAACCCGAGACCTGACGCGGAATACGCCCCAGCTCGGTCCGGATCAACGCCAGGTTGTCACCGACCAGACGCTTGAGGCCGGCCTCCAGACGGGCGACGACATCACCGTCGGCCGGGTCGAGCGGATGCAGCCCCGTGTGATCGGCGACGGCCCGCACGCCGTCAGCCGTCACGATCTCCAGGGCCACGACATGCCCACCGGTCCGCCCGTCGCGCACCGAACGGTTCCCGCACGCGTCGTTGCCGATCATCCCGCCCAGCGTGCACCGGCTGTGCGAGGACGGGTCCGGACCGAAATCCAGACCGTGCGACGCCGTCGCACGGCGCAGCGCGTCCAGGACCACACCGGCCTCGACCCGCGCGGTACGCGCCTGCACGTCGATGTCCAGGATCCGGTTCATGTACCGGGAGAAGTCCAGCACCACACCGGGGCCGACGGCGTTGCCGGCCATGCTGGTGCCACCGCCCCGGGCCGTGACCGGCACACCCGCCTCGCGGCAGGCCCGCAGCACCGCCACCACATCCTCGGCGGTGCGGGGGAAGGCCACCGCCCGCGGCGGGACACGATAGTTGGAAGCGTCGTAGGCGTACGGGCCGGTGGCCCCCGGGCCGGTCTCCACCCGCAGACCGGGCGCCAGCTCGGCGAGACGGGCCGCGAAACCCTCCGGGTCGCGGGTGGCGGTGGTCATCGCTCCGACGCTCCCGACGTACCGGTTTCGACGGCGTTCGCCCAGGCCTGGAGGCCCTCGTCCACGCCCGTCTCGTCGATCACGAGCGCCGGGATCATCCGGACGACCTGGTTCCAGGCGCCGCACAGCAGCAGGAGCAGGCCCTCGTCGATCGCGGCACGCTGGACGCGGGCGGCGGTCTCCGGGTCGGGGCTGCCGTCCTCGGTGACGAATTCGGTGGCGAGCATGAGGCCCAGGCCGCGCACGTCACCGATGCCCGGGGTCCGGTCGGCCACGGCCTCCAGGCCCTGGCGGAGCCGCTTGCCCATCGCCTCGGCGTTCTCGACCAGCTTCTCGTCGCGCACGACGTCCAGGGTCGCGCAGGCGGCGGCGCAGGCGACGGCGTTGGCGCCGTACGTGCCGCCCTGCGAGCCCGGCCAGGCCTTCGCCATCAGTTCCTCGGAGGCGGCGATGCCGGAGATCGGGAAGCCGCTGGCCAGGCCCTTGGCGGTGACGAGGATGTCGGGTGTGACGCCGAAGTGGTCATGGCCCCAGAAGCGGCCGGTACGGCCGACGCCGGTCTGCACCTCGTCGAAGATCAGCAGGAATCCGTGCCGGTCCGCGCGCTCCCGCAAGCCCTCGAGGAAGGCGCGGTTCGCGGGGACGTAGCCGCCCTCGCCGAGGACCGGCTCGACGATGATCGCCGCGGTGTCGGCGGGCGACGAGATCGTCTGGAGGGTGTAGTCGAGTTCCCGCAGGGCGAAGCGGGTGGCGGTCTCCTCGTCCCAGCCGTACCGGAAGGCCGTCGGGAACGGGGTGACGACCACGCCGCTCATCAGCGGCGAGAACCCGGACCGGAAGCGGATGCCGGAGGTGGTCATGGAGGCGGCGGCGACCGTACGGCCGTGGAATCCGCCGTGACAGACCAGCACGTTGGGCCGGCCGGTGGCCTGGCGGGCCAGCCGCAGCGCCGCCTCGACGGCCTCACTGCCGGAGTTGGTGAAGAACAGGCTGTCCAGACCGGCGGGCAGCACCTCGCCCAGCTTGTCGACGAGGCGGCGCAGCGGCTGGTGCATGACGGTCGTGTACTGGCCGTGGATCAGCGTGCCGACCTGCTCCTGCGCCGCCGCCACGACCTTGGGGTGGCAGTGCCCGGTGCTGGTGACGCCGATACCGGCGGTGAAGTCGAGGTAGCGGCGGCCGTCCTCACCGTAGAGGTGGACGCCCTCGCCCCTGGCCGCCACGACGGGCGTGGCCTGGCGAAGGTGCGGCGACAGTGCGGTCATGGTGTCTCCCGGCCGTAGGACGAGGTCTGGTTGCTTGGCTCAGCTCCGGTACCCGAGCATCCAAGCCGCCGCGGGACACGACAACGCGTGATCTGTCCAGCCGGAACCCGTTGTTCGGACGTTGTGTCAACCGCTCGGCCCCCCGCGCCCCGCCCGCCCCTTTGGTGGCCTGCTCTTGCGCAGGTCAGCCCCGCTTGTCAGAGTGACCGGGCACGCAGGGAGGCACCGTGAACGAGCACCCCCCGACGGCCGGTCGCGCCCCGACCCTCGCCGACGTTCTCGCCCTGCCCGTCCTGGCCGCCGGACAGCCCCAGGTCGTCACGGGGCTGGACCGGCTGGACCGGCCGGTGCGCTGGGTGCACATCACCGAACTGACGGACCCGGCCTCCTTCCTCAAGGGCGGCGAGCTGGTGCTGACCACGGGCATGCCCCTGCCCGACGACGCCGCGGGGATCCGCCGGTACGTGGACGAACTCACCGAGGTGGGGGCGGCCGCCCTGGTCATCGAGCTCGTACGGCGCTACCACCGGCCGCCCGACGTCCTCGTGCAGGCCTGCCGGGCGCGGGGTCTCCCCCTGGTCACGCTCGCCCGGGACGTGAACTTCCTGGAGGTCACCCAGGTCGTGCACGCGCTCATCCTCGGCAGCCAGGCCGACGCCATGCGGCGGACCCAGCGGATCCACGAGGCGTTCACGGCCCTCACCCTGCGCGGGGCGGGGGCGGAGGACGTGGTGCGCGCGGCGGCGGAGATGAGCGGCCGGACGGTCGTGCTGGAGAACCTGGTGCACCAGGCGCTGATCTGCGAGCCCTCCGGGAGCACGGTGGAAGAGGCGCTCGGGGACTGGGAGCGGCGCTCCCGGGCGACGGAGCCCGGCGGCCACACGCAGGTGGGAGGCCCGGAGGGCTGGCTCACGGCACCCGTCGCCTACCAGGGCGAACGGTGGGGCCGCCTGGCCATGCTGCCCGCGGACGGGCCGCTCTTCGGGCCCGAGCACGTCACCGTCCTGGAGCGGACGGCGATGGCCCTGACCGTGGCCCGGCTCATCCACACCACGCCCTGGGAGCACACCGCCCACCGCAACGCCCTGCGGGAACTGGCGGAGCAGCGCCACCACTCCACCGAGGACATCCGCGCCCGCTGCGCCGCGCTGGGCCTGCCCACGGAGGCCGGTGTCTTCCTGGCGATCCTCGTGGACCTGGGCCCCGGCGGGGAAGGCGCCGACCCGGAGACCCGGCTGCACCGGGAGCTGAGGTCGACCGGCGTCCCGGCCCTGGCCGGAGAGCTCTCCCCCGGCCGCCTCGGCGTGCTGCTGGCCCTGCGCCCCGCCCAGCCCTGGCGGCCCGTGGCCGAGCGACTGAGCCGTACCGCGCTGACGCTGGCCCCGCGGGCGATCGTCGGCGTCGGCTCGGAAGTGGCGGATCTCGCCGGCACCGCCCGCTCGTTCCGGGAGGCGGCCCGCGTCATAGAGGCCACTCCACCCGGCCAGCCGCTCCCCCCGGACCGTTCCTTCCACGAGCTGCCGGACATCGACCTGCGCCGGCTGCTGTACGCGCTGCGCGAGGACACCCGGATCCAGGACTACACGGAACGCCGGCTGGGCCGGCTCATCGACCACGACACCCGGCACGGCACCGACCTGCTGACGACCCTGGGCCACTACCTCGACGCCGCCGGCAACAAGACCACGGCGGCCCGTCGCGGCGGCCTGTCCAGGGAGACCATGTACCAGCGCCTGCGCACCATCGAACGCATCCTCGACACCGACCTCGAGGCCGGCGACCGCCGTACCGAACTGCACGTCGCCCTCACGGCGTTGCGGGTCCTGCGCGCCGACTGAGAGGAGGCGGAAGGCCCACGCCCCGATACCGGCCGTCGCCGCCTTCGCCGCGCGGACCGGCGTGCCGCCGCCGGTCCGTACCGCGGCTGCCCACCGTCCTGGAAGCGATCAGCTACTCAGTCCATCCGGTGCCGCCGGTGCCGCCGGTGCCGCCGGTGCCGCCGGTGCCGCGGCGATGATCGACGGCTCCGTGGAACGCCGGCGCGATGACGACGTCGTGCGCGACGTGGGCTACGTCGCGCTCCTGCCGACCCGGTGCGCACCGGCCTGTCGCCGGTTGGAAGCGCCGGCCCACAGGGCCGGGGCCGCAGGCCGGCGCACCGCCCGGGCGATCAGGTGTCGAAGTCCACCGTCAGTGTCTCGGACACCGGGTACGACTGGCAGGTGAGGACGTAGCCCGCGTCGACCTCGGACGGTTCGAGGGCGAAGTTGCGGCGCATGTCGGCCTTGCCGTCGGTGACCAGGGCGCGGCAGGTGCCGCAGACCCCGCCCTTGCAGGCGAACGGCAGATCGGGGCGGGTCTGCTGGGCGCCTTCCAGGAGGGTCCGCTCGCGGGGCAGGGCGGAGGTGGTGGAGCGTCCGTCGAGGGTGACCGTGACCTGGCTGACCGGGCCGGAGGGGCCGGTCTCGGCGTGCTGGACCTCGCGGACGGGCTCGTCGTCGGCGTAGAACAGCTCCTGGTGGACGCGGTCGGCGGGCACGCCGAGGCCGGTGAGGACCTGCTGGGCTGCGCGGACTATGCCGTGCGGGCCGCACAGCCACCAGTGGTCGGCGGACTCCACGTCGACGAGTGCGTCGACCAGGGCGGAGAGCCGTTCGGCGTCGAGGCGGCCGGAGAGCACCTCGGCCTCGCGGGGCTCGCGGGAGAGGACGTGGGCGAGCTGGAACCGCGTCGGGTAGAGGTCCTTCAGGTCGGCGAGCTCGTCCGCGAACATCACCGTGCCGGTGCGGCGGTTGCCGTAGAGGAGGGTGACGCGCGAGCGGGGGTCGGCGGCCAGGACGGACTCGGCGATGGAGACCATGGGCGTGATGCCGGAGCCGGCGGCGATGAGGACGTGGTGGCCGTGGGTGGTGAGGTCGGGGGTGAAGGCACCGGTGGGTGCCATCACCTCGACGGTGTCGCCGGGGCGTACGTCGTGCACCAGCCAGGAGGAGAACAGGCCGCCCGGCACCACCCGGACGCCGATGCGCGGTGCCGTGCCGGCGGGCGCGCAGATCGAGTAGGAGCGGCGCTCGTCCCGGCCTTCGATGTCGCGCCGCAGGGTGAGCGACTGGCCGGGCGCGAAGGTGAACTCCTCGGCCAGTTCGGCCGGGATGTCGAAGCTCACGGCTGCGGAGTCCTCGCACAGGGGCTGCACGGCGGCGACCCGCAGGGGGTGGAAGACCGGGCGGCGGCGGGCACGCGGACGTGCCGCCGGGGCGGGGGCCGGCTCCATCAGGTCCTCCATCAGATCTCCTTGACGTACTCGAACGGCTCGCGGCAGGCGAGGCAGCGCCACAGGGCCTTGCAGGACGTGGCGCCGAAACGGGAGGTCTCCTCGGTGTCGGGGTGACCGCACCGGGGGCAGGGCACCGAGCGGCGGGCCGGTGACAGCACGAGCGGGACCGGCCCGGTGGGGCGCGCGGGCGCGGCGCCGGGCGGGGCGATGCCGTGCTCGGCGAGCTTGCGACGGCCGGCCGGCGTGATCCAGTCGCTGCTCCAGGGCGGGTCGAGGACGGTGCGGATCTCCACGCGGGCGTAGCCGGCGTCCCGCAGCCGGGCGGCCACGCCCGCGCGCATCTCGGCCATCGCCGGGCAGCCCGAGTAGGTCGGGGTCAGGCTCGCGACGACCGTGCCGTCCGGGGCCATGGTCACCTCGCGCAGCACTCCGAGGTCGGCCAGGGTGAGCATGGGCAGTTCGGGGTCGGGCACCTGCTCGGCGATGTGCCGGGCCCTTCGGGCGTCCAGGAGTGCGGTCACCATGTCGCCTCCGGGTGGGCGCGGGCCACCCCCTGCAACTCGGCCAGCAGCGGGGCGAGATGCTCGGTGTGCTCCCCGGCGCGGCCCGCGCCGGGCAGCGGCCGGTAGACGGGCATGGGCAGCCCGGCCGCCTCGGTGACCTGGCGCAGCACCGCGACGACCTCGTCCCGGACGTCGTACGCCGTGAACAGCTCGCCGAGGTAGGGCGCCACCTGCTCCTGTGCCTTGCGCATCCGGCGGTGCGACTCCTCGGTGCCGTCGCCGAGGCGTACGGCCCACTCGGCCGCGTACTGGCGGTGGTAGGCCAGTTCCTTCACGCCCTTGGCGGCGATCGCCGCCAGCACCGGGTCGCGGTGGGCGGTGAGCCGCTCGAAGTGGGCGAGGCGCCAGCTGGCGAGCACCAGCAGCCGCACGATCGAGAACGCGAAGTCGCCGTTCGGGAGTTCGGCCAGGCGTACGTTGCGGAAGTCACCGGGGTCGCGGAAGTAGGCGAAGGCGTCCTCGCCGCGGCCGGTGCCGTCGGCCTGGCCCGCGCGGGAGTAGAGCAGGCGGGCCTGGCCGAGCAGGTCGAGGCCGATGTTGGCCAGCGCCACCTCCTCCTCCAGCTCGGGGGCACGGGTGGTCCACTCGGCGAGCCGCTGGGCCGAGATCAGGGCGTCGTCGGCCAGGCTGACGCACAGGGCGGCCAGTTCACCGGCGTCCACGTCGTCGGGCACGGTGGTGTCGACGCCGTGCAGGGGGTCCTCGAAGCCGGTGCCGTAAGCCCAGCGGGTGTCGTCCTCGTGTCCCTCGGCGAGGGTCATGTAGACGTGGTCGTCGCTCATGCCCTCTCCTTCAGATGTGCGGGACGTCGTCGGGGATGTCGTAGAAGGTCGGGTGCCGGTAGACCTTGTCGGCGCTGGGCTCGAAGAAGGGGTCCTTCTCGTCGCGGGTGGAGGCGGCGATGTGCTCGGAGCGCACGACCCAGATCGAGACGCCCTCGTTGCGGCGGGTGTAGAGGTCGCGGGCGTGGGTGAGCGCCATACGGTCGTCGGCGGCGTGCAGCGAGCCCACATGGACGTGGTTCAGCCCGCGCTTGCCGCGTACGAACACCTCGTACAGGGGCCAGTCCTGCCGGTCGGCGGTCATGCCACCGCTCCCTTCCGCTCGCGGGCGGCCTGTTTGGCGGCGTGGGCGGTGGCCGCCTCGCGCACCCAGGCGCCCTCCTCGTGGGCCGTGCGCCGCCGTTCCACGCGTTGGTCGTTACAGGGGCCGTCGCCCTTGATGACCCGCATCAGCTCGTCCCAGTCGGGCGTGCCGAAGTCGTGGTGGCCCCGCTCCTCGTTCCAGCGCAGCTCCGGGTCCGGGAGCGTCACGCCGAGCTTCTCGGCCTGCGGGACGGTCATGTCGACGAACCGCCGGCGCAGTTCGTCGTTGCTGTGCCGCTTGATCTTCCAGGCCATGGACTGCGCGGAGTTGGGCGAGGCGTCGTCGGGCGGGCCGAACATCATCAGCGACGGCCACCACCAGCGGTTCACCGCGTCCTGCACCATCTCGCGCTGCTCGGGGGTGCCGCGCATCATCGTCATCAGCAGCTCGTAGCCCTGCCGCTGGTGGAACGATTCCTCCTTGCAGATCCGCACCATGGCGCGCGCGTACGGCCCGTACGAGGAGCGGCACAGCGGCACTTGGTTGCAGATCGCGGCGCCGTCCACGAACCAGCCGATCACCCCGACGTCCGCGAAGCTCAGCGTCGGGTAGTTGAAGATCGACGAGTACTTCTGGCGCCCCTCGATCAAGCGCCCGGTCAGATCCGCGCGGTCGGCGCCCAGCGTCTCCGCCGCCGAGTACAGGTACAGCCCGTGCCCGGCCTCGTCCTGGACCTTGGCGAACAGAATGGCCTTGCGGCGCAGCGACGGCGCGCGGGTGATCCACTCGCCCTCCGGCTGCATGCCGATGATCTCCGAGTGCGCGTGCTGCGCGATCTGCCGGATCAGTGTCTTCCGGTAGCCCTCCGGCATCCAGTCGCGCGGCTCGATCCGCTGGTCCCGCGCGATCGTCGCGTCGAAGTGCTGCTGGAGAACCGGCTCGGCGCCGTCCGTCCCCGCGGGGCTGGAGCGTGTCGTTTCCATCCGTCCCACTTCCCAACCGACCATTCGTTCGGTCCATGGTAGGACAAGCGGGCGCGCCTTGGTAAGACCTCTCGGGCAAGTCCCGGACCTTGACAGGCGCCGAACAGGCTGGACCACATGACCGTTCGCATCGAAACCCGCCCCGGCACCGGCTCCGAGCAGCGCCAGGCCGCGGCGGGGAGACCGCGAAGGCGGTCAAGGACGGCATGATCTGCTCGAGGCCTGACCCCTTGCGGCCGCCGCAGCCCTCATGAGCAGCACCTCTCCTCGCGCACCCGGGCGGCGCCGGCCGGGCCGGGTTCGCTCACCCGGGGGGCCAGTTCCGCGGGGCGTACGGCCGGCTTGCGGATGAGGAGCAGGGCCGCGTCGTCGTGCAGTCGGCCGCCCACATGGGCCAGCAGTTCGTCGTGGAGCGCGCCGACCGTGTGTGCCGGCTCGTGCGAGACGTGGCGCCGCAGGCCTTCGGCCAGGGGGTAGAAGGCCCGGTCGCCGTCGCGGGCCTCGGTGACCCCGTCCGTGTAGAGCAGCAGTTGGTCGCCGTCGTCGAAGGGGAGCGTCTGGAGCCCTGGGGTGTGCCCGGTGAGGGCGCGCAGCCCGAGGGGCGGGGCCGGGTGTGCGGGTTCCACCGTGGTGATGCTCCCGGAGTCGCTCACCAGCAGCGGGGGCGCGTGCCCGCAGTTCACCACCTCCAGCTGCCCCGCCCGCGGGTATCCGGCGACCACGGCGGTGACGAAGTCGTCGTGCCCGAGGTTGCGCGCGAGGCTCCGCTCGATCCGGTCGACCACGGCCAGGAGATCGGCCTCGTCGTGGGCGGCCTCGCGGAAGACACCGAGCACCAGCGCCGCGGTCCCGACGGCGGGCAGCCCCTTGCCGCGCACGTCGCCGACGATCAGCCGCACGCCGTGCGGGGTGGGTATCAGCGCGTACAGGTCCCCGCCGATACGGGCCTCGGCCGCGGCGGCGCTGTAGCGGACGGCCGCCTGGAAGGGCCCGACCGTCGACGGCACGGGCTTGAGCAGCGCGTGCTGGGCGGTCTCCGCGACCGAGCGGACGGCGGCGAGCACCCGCTCCCGGCGCCCGCGCAGGGCGCTGGCCAGGACGCTCGCGAGGGTGACGGCGACCAGGGCCGACAGTACGGCGGTCAGTTCCCGGCCCGGCGCCCCGTCCCGGACGCCGAGCGCCACGCCGAGCGCCACGGCGAGGGAGCCGACGCACAGGACGCCGCGCGGTCCGCTGGTCGTGGCCGCCAGGGCGGGCCCGGCCGCCAGCAGGGGGAGCCAGATCATCCCGGCTCCGCCGGCGAGGTCGACCGACACGGCGAGGGCGACGACCAGGACGACGAGGACGGGCAGGACGGGTGTCCCGGTGGCCAGCCGTGCGACGGCGCGTCGGCGGGCCGAGGCCCCGGCACCGGCCACCCGGTTGCCGGACGGTCGTACCGGCTGATCATCGACGCCATGGTTGCGGGCTTGGCTCATGTCTGGGTCCGCAGTCCTCACCTGTGCGCGGGGCACGTCGCCGGAATGTCTGTTTCATCCAGAGAACGGGGTGAGACCGGCCACCGGCAAGGAGCGTATTTTCAGATAGTGAGCGAGAGGCTCCGCGTCACCCGGCTCGCGGTCGGGAGCAGCCGTTCCCGGATCTCCGGCAGCCGGGACAGCCGGTTCGACGGCAGCGAGACACCGAGGGAGCCGAGCGTGTCCCCGCTGTAGACCGGGACGGCGACGCAGACCGTGCCGAGGGCGTACTCCTCCAGGTCCGTGACGGCCGGGGCCAGGGGCGGGGTCTCCAGCCGTCTGAGCAGCTCGGGGAGGCTGGTGACCGTTCGTGGGGTGAGATCGGCGAGGTGGTGGCGGGAGAGGTAGTCCTGGCGGGCCTCCTCGTCCAGTTCCCGCAGGACGGCCTTGCCCAGGGCGGTGGCGTGCCCCGCGTCCTCGAACCCCACCCAGAGATCGACACGCGGGGTGCCGGGCCCGTCGACGATCTCGGCGACCCGGATCTCGCCGTCCTCGTAGAAGGTGAGGTAGGCGGGGCTCGCGAGTTCGTCGCGCAGTGCGGCGAGGGTGGGCCGGACGCGGCTGAGCAGCGCCTGTGCACGGCCTGTGGAGCGCAGGGTCTGCAGTTTGTCGCCGAGGACGAAGCCGCCGTCGTCCAGCTTCCGCACGTACCCGTCGTGCACCAGGGTCCTCAGCAGGTGGTAGGCGGTGGCCAGGGGCAGGCCCGTCTCACGCGCCAGCTGCTTGGCCGGCGCGCCGTTGTCGTGCGCGCTCACCGCCTCCAGCAGCCGCATGGCCCGCTGGACGGAGTTGATGAGCGTAGGGCCGTCTCGCGTACCCATGGGACCAGCGTGCGCCCGAGGCCCGGAGCGGGCAAGGCGGCCGGTCGGGACGCCTGCCCTTCCGTCCTCGGCCTCGGCTCGGCCCGCGGCGTGGTCAGTCCGCCGGCAGGCCGTCCTCGGCCCCGGCGGCCCGCGGCGTGGTCAGTCCAGCCGGCAGGGTCTGTTCGGCCCAGATCGTCTTGCCGCGGTACGTGTGGCGGGTCCCCCACTTGTGGCACAGCTGCGCGACCAGCAGCAGGCCACGCCCGCCCTCGTCGTAGACGCGGGCCCGGCGCAGGTGCGGGGCGGTACTGCTGGCGTCGGAGACCTCGCAGATGAGCCGGCGGTCGAGGATCAGGCGCAGCTGGATCGGCGGTTCTCCGTACCGGATGGCATTGGTGACCAGTTCGCTCACGACCAGCTCCGTGACGAACGCCGTCTCCTCCAGGCCCCACTGCGTCAGCTGCCGGCTCGCCCTGCTCCTGATCTCGGCCACCGCGGACGGTTGCGGCGGCACGTCCCAGGCGGCCACGTGGCCCGCGTCCAGGGCGCGCGTGCGCGCGATGAGCAGCGCCACGTCGTCGCCCGGCCGGTCCGGGAGAACGTCCTCGACGACGGCGTCGCAGATGCGCTCCAGATCGGGTCCTGAGCGGCCCAGCGCCCGCATCAGCAGGTCCATGCCTTCGTCGACGTCGCGGTCCCTGGACTCGACGAGGCCGTCCGTGTGCAGCACGAGCAGGCTGCCCTCGGGCAGCTCCACCTCGGCCGCCTCGAACGGCAGGCCCCCCAGCCCCAGCGGCGGCCCCGCGGGCAGGCCGAGGACGCGGGGCGCGCCACCGGGACTGAGCAGCACCGGTTCGGGATGGCCGGCACGGGCCAGGGTGCAGCGCCGGGTGACCGGGTCGTACACGGCGTACAGGCAGGTGGCGCCGACGTCGGCGGCGCCGGAGGCGTCGTCGTTCTCGGCCGACAGCCGGTTGACCAGGTCGTCGAGATGGGTCAGCAGCTCGTCGGGCCCCAGGTCGACGTCGGCCAGGGTACGGACGGCGGTGCGGAGACGTCCCATGGAGGCGGAAGCCTGGATGCCGTGCCCCACGACGTCGCCCACGACCAGGGCCACCCGGGCGCCGGAGAGCGGGATGACGTCGAACCAGTCGCCGCCCACCCCGACCTGCGCGTCGGCGGGCAGATAGCGTGAGGCGACCTCGACGGCGGTCTGCCGGGGCATCCGCCGTGGCAGCAGGCTGCTCTGCAGGGTCAGCGAGGTGTCCCGCTCCCGGGTGTAGCGGCGGGCGTTGTCGATGCTCAGGGCGGCCCGGGCGGTGATTTCGGCCGCCAGCAGCAGGTCGTCGTGCTCGAAGGGGTCGGGGCGCCGGTGCCGGGAGAAGGTGGCGACGCCGAGGGTCACCCCGCGGGCCCGCATCGGGATCGCGAGGACGGAGTGGAAACCGAAGCGCCGCATGCGTTCCGCCCGGTCCGGCGCCTGGTCCGCCCACCGGTCGATCCCGGTCGGCCCCACCTGCTGGATCAGCGGCTGTCCGGAGGCCAGGCATTCGGCGGCGGGCGAGGTGGACGGGTAGGTGGCGACGGTACCGAGCGGGACCACCGCCTCGGGGCAGCCCGGCAGCACCGACTGGTTGGCCACGCGGCGCAGCTCGACCGGCCCCGGCAGCGTGGTCGCGCGCGGTTCCTGGCCGTCCTGGATGTCGGGGAGGAGGTCGACCGTGACGAAGTCCGCCAACTGCCCGACGGCCACATCTGCCATCTCCCGGGCGGTGCGGTCCAGATCGAGAATGGTGCCGATGCGCACGCCGGCCTCGGCGACGAGAGCGAGCCGCTGCCGGGCCCGGTGCTCCTCGGTCATGTCGTGCGCGGACAGCAGGATCCCGCGCACGGTTCCCCGGGGGTCGCGCACGGGAGCGAGAGACACCGACCAGAGGGTCTCGTGCTCATCGTCGACCAGGTGCAGGGCGGCCCGCAGGTGTTGCTGTTCCCCGGTGGCGACGGCTCTTCGCATCAGGTCCTCGGTGCGTTCGCCCTCCGGGTGGGGCACGATCTCCGACACTCTGAGTCCGCGCATCTCCGCTTCCGAGAGCCCCATGACGCGTTCCATGTCCGCGTTGGCCTTGAGGAGCCGCAGCCCGGTGTCGTAGAGCGCCATGGTGCACGGCGACTGGCTCAGGGACCAGCTGGTCAGCAGGTCTTCGTCGGGCCGCGGCCGGTCGCGGGACAGCGGCGAGACCAAGAGCCATTCGTGGGCCTCGCCGTCGCCGCTCGGGCCCCGGGCGCGGCGGTGGGCCAGCAGGGTCACGGGGAGGAGGTGCCCGTCCCGGTGCCGCAGGGTCGCCGTGCCGTTCCACCGCCGTACCCCCGCGAGGGAGCGCAGGATCTCTCGCGGGGGGCCTCCCGCGAGCAGCAGGGCCGCCGGCCTGCCGATCACCGCCGAGGCCGGGTGGCCCACCAGGCGTTGTGCGCCTTCGCTCCACCCGATCACCGTGCCGTCGGCGTCCACGACAGCTCGGGCCGTGGCCGCCTCGTCAACGGGCGGCACCGGCCGCGGCGCCGCGCCTTCGCCTTCGGTGGCCCCCGGTGGGCCCATCGCGCTCACCCGCCTCCAGCAGCTACCTGTTCGAACCCGTCGATGCCATTCTCATCGATGCAAAGCCATGAATTCACGGAGTAAGCGTGACAGACGGGGCGGGCCGAAAGGCCGGTCCCCTAGTAGATTGGCTCTACCGGACCGTCGCGCTCACGGACGGAGATGAGCGCGTCATGACAGCGGACATCAGTTTCACCGCCTTTCTCGACGCTACGCCGTGTCCCCATCTGCTGCTGGACGCGGACCTCGTGATCCGCTATGTGAATGCGGCGTATCTGCAGGCCACCGGGCGGGCCGAGGCGGAACTGACCGGAAGCTACTTCTTCGACGCGCTGCCGGGGAATCCCGATGCTCCCGACGACGACACACAACGCGATCTCAAGGAGTCACTGCACCGGGTCCTGGACACGGGGCAACCGGACACCCTGGTGCTGCAGCGGTACGACATTCCCGCGAGCGACCGGCCGGACGGGTTCGAGGAGCGCTGGTGGTCCGACGTCCACACCCCGATTCCGGGACCGGACGGGGCGACGAAATGGATCGTCCAGCGCTCCGAGGACGTCACCGCCTTCGTGCACTCGGGACCGGCGCGGCGGCTCACCGAGGAGCTCACCGAGCAAGGGCAGGGCACGGCGGCCGAACTCTACGTCCGGGCCCGCCAACTGCACCGCCTGAACCAGGAACTGCGCAACGCCCACGCGCGTGAACGCCAGATCGGTGTCACCCTGCAAGAGGCCATGCTGCAGGCGCCGGACCTCGGCCGGCACGGTGACGCCATGGCCGTCCGGTACCTGCCCGCCACCAGATCACTCAACGTGTGCGGCGACTGGTACGACATCGTGGATCTGCCGCCCGACCGCTACGCCGTGGCGGTGGGCGACGTCGTCGGCCACGGACTGCCCGCAGCAGCCGTCATGGGCATGCTGCGCAGCGCCCTGAGCGCCGCCATCCGGGCCGTGCCCAGCCCGGCCCAGGCCCTCGAAGTGCTCGGCCTGTACGCCCGCTCCGTCGACGGCGCGACCGCCGCGACCGCCGTCAAGGTGCTCGTCGACACCCGCAGCAGGCTGATCATCTACAGCAACGCCGGACACCCGCCCCCCGTCCTGCTCCACCGCGACGGCGGCTGCGCGTTGCTGGACCAGGCCACCGACCCGCCCCTCGGCGCCCGCCCGCACCACGTCCCCCGCCCCCAGGCCGGCCTGTCCTACGCCCCGGGCGACACCCTCGTGCTCTACACCGACGGGCTCATCGAGCGCCGCCGGGAGGACATCGACGTCGGCCTGTCCCGCCTGACCTCGGCACTCTCCCGGCACGCGACGCTCGCCCCCGACCGGCTGGCCGACACGCTGCTGAACCGTCTCGGTGTCACCGGCGGGGCACCCGACGACATCGCCCTCGTCGTGATCCGGCTGTGAGGCCGGGACAGCCGCCGGCCGGGATGCCCGCACGGGCGGAGAGTAGGCCGGAAGCGGACGAGGGGGGCGAAACGCCGCAGGGGTCCTTCTCGGCCCTCCCCGTACCGGCGAACATGCGATGTCATGGACATCTTGCTTGTCGCCAGCGCGTTCAACAGCCTGTCCCAGCGTGTGTACGCCGAGCTGTCGGACGAAGGGCACCGGGTGGACGTCGTGCTCGCCTCGCACGGGCCCGACGCCGTCCGGGACGCCGTACGCGAGATGGGCCCGGAGCTGATCATCGCCCCGATGTTGAAGTCGTCCCTGCCCGAGGACGTGTGGCGAGAGCACACCTGCCTGATCGTCCACCCGGGGCCGCCCGGCGACCGGGGCCCCTCGTCGCTGGACTGGGCGATCGCCGAGGAGGCCCGCGAGTGGGGCGTGACGGTGCTCCAGGCCGAGGCGGCCATGGACGCGGGGGACGTGTGGGCGGACGGCTCCTTCCCGGTGCCGCCGGTGGGCAAGAGCGACGTGTACCGCAACGAGTTGTCGGACGCCGCCACGGCCGCCGTACTGCTGGCCGTGCGGCGCTACGCCGACGGGTCCTACAAGCCGCGCCCACAGAACGAACCCGGCGTCCACGTGATGTGGCGGGACTTCTTCCGCCAGGAGCAGCGGCGCATCGACTGGGACGACGACACCGCGACGGTGCTGCGCAGACTCCGCGGGGCCGACTCGCAGCCGGGCGTCCGGGACGAGATCTGCGGCCGGGAGGTGTTCCTGCACGGCGGGCACCCCGAGGACCGGCTGCGCGGGGAACCCGGGGAACTGCTCGCGACCCGGGCCGGTGCGGTCTGCCGGGCCACCCGGGACGGCGCCGTGTGGATCCCGGAGCTGCGCCCCCGCAAGAGCTCCGGTGACCCGGCGTCGTTCCGCCGGCCGGCCGCCTCGGTGCTGTCCGGCTTCCCCGCCCCGCCCGGCAGCGGCCCGGGCATGCCGGGTTCCAACGACCGCCCGTACTGGCTGCCCGAGATCGCCGCACCGCTCGAACTGCCCCCGGGCCGCACCACCTGGGCCGACATCCGCTACCGGCAGCGCGGCCCGATCGGCTTCCTGTCCTTCTCGTTCCCGGGCGGGGCGATGAGCACCACCCACTGCCGCAGGCTGCTCGCCGCCTGGCGCTACGCGCTCACCCGCCCCACCTCGGTGCTGGTGCTCGGCGGCGCCCGCGACTTCTTCTCCAACGGCATCCACCTCAACGTCATCGAGGCGTCGAGCGACCCGGCGGGCGAGTCCTGGTCCAACCTCAACGCCATGAACGACCTGGTCGAGGCGGTGCTGCGCACCACCGACCGGCTGGTGGTGGCGGCGCTCGGCGGCAACGCGGCGGCCGGCGGCGTCATGCTCGCCCTGGCCGCCGACGAGGTCTGGTGCCGCACGGGCGGCGTCCTCAACCCGCACTACCGGAACATGGGCCTGCACGGGTCGGAGTACTGGACGTACTCGCTGCCCCGCCGGGTGGGCGCCGAGACGGCCGAGCGGCTGACGACCGAAGCCCGCCCGGTGAGCGCCGCGACCGCGGAGCGGATCGGACTGGTCGACCGCCTGGTGCCGGTCGCGGCCCAGGACTTCACCGCCGAGGTCGAGCGCCTGGCCGCCGACCTGACCGCCGATCCCGACCTCCCGCGCCGGATCACCGCCAAGGCCACCGCACGGCACGCGGACGAGCTGCACCGGCCGCTCGCCGAGTACCGGCGGGCCGAACTCGCCCGTATGCGGGCCGTGTTCTTCGACCCGGAGGCGCCGTACCACGCGCTGCGGTCCGCGTTCGTCCGTAAGCTCCCGACCGGCTCCCCCAGGCCGCTGGCCGCCGGGGACGCGCGATGAGCACGCGACTGCTCGTGGCGGGCGTCGGCAACATCTTCCTCGCCGACGACGCCTTCGGCCCCGAGGTGATCCGCGCCCTGGAACGGCACCCGCTGCCGCCCGAGGTCACGGTGCGGGACTTCGGCATCCGCGGCATGGACCTGGCGTACGCGCTGCTCGACGGCTACGACACGGCCGTCCTGGTCGACGCCGCCGTACGCGGACACGAGCCGGGCACGCTGTCGCTGATCGAGCCGGACCTGCCGGACCGCTCCGCCTCGGGCGCACCGCCCGAGGCGCACGGCATGGACCCGGCCAGGGTTCTCGCCCTGGCCGCCCATCTGGGCGACGAGCCCCTGCCGCGCGTCCTGGTCCTGGCCTGCGAACCCGAGCTGCGGGCACCGGCCGACGAGGACATCGCCCCGGGCATCAGCGCGACGGTGGGCGAAGCGGTCGGCCGGGCCGTCGCGGCCCTGCACACCATGGTGCCCGTGCTGCTCGCGGACCCGGCCGCCACACCCCCGTTGAGCCGCCCGGACGAATCCCCCGCCCTGTCGTCGGCCGTGCTGCCCGGCACGGCAGGCGCGGGCGCGGAGGATCGGTAGCGGAACGAGATGTCCCTACCGACCCGCGAGGAGCGGCGCCCATGTGCGATTCCGTGGACGAGGTCACTCAGGCCGTCCTGGCGAAGAACGACGGTCTGGCCGCCGATCTGCGTGAGGAGTTGACCCGGCGCGGAGCAAGCGTGGTCAACCTGCTGTCCAGCCCGGGCAGCGGCAAGACGGAACTGCTCGGAAGAGTGCTGGCCAGGGCGGTGGAGCGGAGCCTTCCGGTGGCCGCGCTCACCGCCGACCTGGCGACCGAGAACGACGCCGACCGGCTGGCCCGTTCGGGAGCGCCGGTGAAGCAGCTACTGACGGACGGACTGTGCCACCTGGAGGCCCGGCAGCTGCGCGGCCACGTGGAGAGCTGGCTGCCCGAGGGCACCTCACTGCTGTTCGTGGAGAACGTCGGCAATCTCGTCTGCCCCGCCTCCTACGACCTCGGCGAGAGCCTGCGGATCGTGCTCATGGCGGTGACGGAGGGCGAGGACAAACCACTGAAGTACCCCACGGCCTTCGGGTCCGCCCATCTGGTGGTGCTGACCAAGACCGATCTGGCCGGGCCGGCCGGGTTCGACGAGGCGGCCTTCATGACGAACGTCCAGCGGGTCAACCCCGGGGTGGAGGTCGTGCGGTCCTGCGCCCGCACCGGCGCCGGCGTCGACACCCTGCTGGAACGCGTGCTCGCCGTCCGGGACGGGGCGCCTGTGCACCGTCCGCCCCTGGCGCCCCGCCCGCACACCCACACGCACGAGAGCGCCGCAGCCGGCCTTGTCTCGTGACAGCGCCCGCCACCCGGGCGGTGCGCCGCCGCCTCACCGTGCGCGGCACCGTGCAGGGGGTGGGGTTCCGCCCCTTCGTACACCGTCTGGCCACCGATCTCGCGCTCGCGGGCTTCGTGAGCAACACGGCCGGCGGCGTCCTCATCGAGGTGGAAGGCCCGCCGGACGGTGTCGCCGCCTTCTGTGACCGACTGGCCGGGGAGCATCCGCCGCTGGCCGCCGTCACCGGTGTCGGGGTCGAGGATCTGCCCGTCACCGGGGTCGAGGGCTCTTTCGGGATCCGCTCCACCGACCGCTCCCCCGGCAGCACGCTGCTCCCGCCCGACACGGCGGCCTGCGCGGACTGCCTGCGGGAACTGGGTGACCCGGCCGACCGTCGGCACCGGCACCCGTTCGTCACCTGCACCCACTGCGGGCCCCGCTTCACCATCGCCACCGGCATGCCGTACGACCGTGCCGTCACGACCATGTCCGGCTTCCCGATGTGCGGCGAGTGCGCCCGGGAGTACGGCGATCCCCTCGACCGGCGCTTCCACGCCCAGCCCGTGGCCTGTCCCGGTTGCGGCCCCCGGCTGCGCCTGGTGCCCGCGTCCGGGAGCGACGTCCGCCCCGCCCGGGGCGCCGAGGCACTGGCGTCGGCACGGGCGCTGCTGGCCGCCGGGCGGATCGTCGCCGTCAAGGGCCTCGGCGGCTACCACCTGGCCTGCGACGCCGGCCAGGCACAGTCCGTGGCCACGCTGCGGGCCCGCAAGGCGCGCGGTGGCAAGCCGTTCGCGGTGATGTGCGCGGACCTCGACGAAGTACGCCGGATCGCCGAGCTCTCCGCGTCCGAACTGGCTGCCCTCACCAGCCCTCGGCGCCCCATCGTCCTGCTGCGCCGGCACTCGGAAGCCGACGGTCCGGCACCCGGCGTCTGCCCCGGCAGCCCGCACCTCGGGGTGATGCTGCCCTACACGCCCGTGCACACCCTGCTGTTCGGCCTGCCCGGTGATCCGCCCGGCCCACGCATGCTGGTCATGACGAGCGGCAACCGCTCCGGAGAGCCGATCGTCACGGACGACGACGAGGCGCTGACCCGGCTCGCCGGGTTGGCCGACGCCTGGCTCGCCCACGACCGGCCCATCGCCTCGCCGTGCGACGACTCCCTGCTGCGGGTACGGCCCGACGGCACCGAGCAGGTGCTGCGCCGGTCCCGCGGCTATGTGCCCCGGCCGCTGCGGCTGCCGGTCGCGGTGCGGCCCGCTCTCGCCGTGGGCGGTGATCTGAAGAACGCCCTGTGCCTCGGTGCGGATGACCAGGCCTGGTTCGGCCCGCACATCGGCGACATGGGCGATCTGGCCACCCTGGAGGCGGCCCGGGGGGCGGAGGCGCACCTGCGCGCCCTGACCGGCGTGCGCCCCGAGCTGGTCGCCGCCGACCGGCATCCGGGCTACCACTCGACCCGCTGGGCCACCCGACTGGCCGGGCACGCGCCCGTGCTGGTCCAGCACCACCACGCGCACATCGCCTCCGCCATGGCCGAACACGGCCTCGACGGCACCACCCCGGTGATCGGCGTCGCCTTCGACGGCACGGGCTACGGCGACGACGGCACGGTCTGGGGCGGCGAGATCCTGCTCGCCGACTACACCGGCTTCCGGCGCTACGCCCGCCTCTCCCCCGCCCCGCTGCCCGGCGGTGACGCCGGTGTGGCCAACCCGTGCCGCCTGGCGCTGGCCCGGCTGTGGGCGGCGGGGCTGCCGTGGGACGCGGACCTGCCGTGTGTGACGGCCTGCGCGCCCGAGGAACGGGCCGTGCTCGAAAGGCAGTTGCCGGGCGGCCTGGCCTGTGTGCCGACCTCCAGCATGGGCCGGCTCTTCGACGCCGTGTCGTCACTCGTCGGCGTGTGCCATCGCGCGGAGTACGAGGCGCAGGCCGCACTGGAGCTGGAGGCCGCGGCCGCTTCGGCGTGGGGCGCCGACACGGCGGCGTACACCTTCGCCGACGGGCTCGACCCGGCGCCCGTGTTCAGCGCGCTGATCACCGACCTGCGGCGCGGCACCCCGGCCGCCGTGCTCGCGGCCCGGTTCCACCGGGCCGTGGCGCGGGCGGTGGCGGGGATCTGCCGGCGGGCGCGTCAGGACACCGGCCTGGCCACCGTCGCTCTCAGCGGCGGGGTGTTCGCCAACGCCCTGCTGGAGGAGGAGTGCGCGCGGCTGCTGACCGATGACGGCTTCGCGGTGCTCCGGCACGGCGAAGTCCCGCCGAACGACGGCGGGCTGGCCCTCGGCCAGCTGGTGGTCGCGGCGCACCTACGACAGGAGGAGTGACCCATGTGTTTGGCAGTGCCCGGCAAGGTCGTGGCCATCGACGACAGTTCCGACCCGCTCACCGGGCTGGTCGACTTCGGCGGCGTCCGGAAACAGGCGTGCCTGGAGTACGTGTCCGATGTGCGGGTGGGCGAGTACGTCATCGTGCACGTCGGATTCGCGCTCCAGCGCCTGGACGAGGAGTCGGCTCTGGCCTCCCTGAAGTTGTTCGAGGAACTGGGGCTGCTGGAGGAGGAGTTCGGGGACGCCTGGGAGCAGGCGGCCCAGGAGGCGGGCTCTGCCGCGGTGGCGGAGCCGCAGGACAGCGGAAGTGAGACCCGGTGAAGTACATCGACGAGTTCAACGACCCCGAACTGGCGCGGCGCCTGCTGGACGAGATCCGCGCCACCGCCACCCGGCCGTGGGCCCTGATGGAGGTGTGCGGGGGGCAGACCCACTCGATCATCCGTCATGGCATCGACCAACTTCTGCCGGAGCAGGTTGAGTTGATCCACGGGCCCGGCTGCCCGGTCTGTGTCACCCCGCTGGAGGTCATCGACAGGGCGCTGGAGATCGCCTCGCGGCCCGGGGTGATCTTCTGCTCCTTCGGCGACATGCTCCGGGTGCCGGGCACCGACCGCGACCTGTTCCGGGTCAAGGGCGAAGGCGGTGACGTGCGGGTGGTGTACTCGCCGCTCGACGCCCTGGAGCTGGCCCGCCGCAACCCGGACCGGGAGGTGGTGTTCTTCGCGATCGGCTTCGAGACCACGGCCCCGGCCAACGCGATGGCCGTGCACCAGGCGCGCCGGCTGGGCCTAAGCAACTTCAGCCTGCTGGTGTCGCACGTGCGGGTGCCCCCGGCCGTCGAGGCGATCATGACGGCACCCGAGTGCCGGGTGCAGGGCTTCCTCGCCGCCGGGCACGTGTGCAGCGTGATGGGCATGGCCGAGTACCCGGAGCTGGCCGAGCGGTTCCGGGTGCCGATGGTGGTGACCGGCTTCGAGCCGCTGGACATCCTGGAGGGCATCCGCCGGGCGGTGCGCCAGCTGGAGCGCGGCGAGCACCGGGTGGAGAACGCCTACCCGCGTGCCGTGCGCGAGGAGGGCAACCCGGCCGCGGTGCGCATGATCGAGGAGGTCTTCGAGGTCACCGACCGGGCCTGGCGCGGCATCGGGCCGATCCCGGGGAGCGGCTGGCGGCTGACCGACGCCTTCCGGGCGTACGACGCGGAGCACCGCTTCGACGTCGGCGGGATCCGCACCGAGGAGCCCGCCGAGTGCCGTGCCGGCGAGGTGCTCCAGGGTCTGATCAAGCCGACCGAGTGCGGCGCGTTCGGCACCACCTGCACACCGCGTACCCCGCTCGGCGCCACCATGGTCTCCAGCGAGGGCGCCTGCGCGGCCTATTACCTGTACCGGAGGATGAACGCCCCGGCACCGCAGGCCGGCGGGGCCGCGCAGCAGGAGGTGGCCCCCGTTGCCTGAACAACTCACCGATGTGGTGGACCCGGCCGCCTGGACCTGCCCCGCCCCACTGCGCGACCAGGGAGTCGTGGTCATGGGGCACGGTGGAGGGGGTGCGCTGTCGGCGGAGCTGATGGAGCAGATCTTCACCCCTGCCTACGGCAACGCCACCCTGTCCGGCCTCGCCGACTCCGCCGTCCTGGAACTGGGCGGCGCGCGGCTGGCCTTCTCCACGGACTCCTATGTGGTCCGGCCGCTGTTCTTCCCCGGCGGCGGCCTCGGCGATCTCGCGGTCAACGGCACCGTGAACGACCTCGCGATGAGCGGTGCCGTACCGGCCTATCTCTCCGCCGCCTTCGTGCTGGAGGAGGGCGTGGAGCTGACGGTCGTCGAGCGGATCGCGCGCTCCATGGGGGCGGCGGCCGAGGCGGCCGGGGTCACCATCGCGACGGGTGACACCAAGGTGGTGGAGTCCGGGCACGGCGACGGGGTGTACGTCACCACCGCCGGGGTGGGTCTGGTGCCCGGCGGGGTGGACATCCGGCCCCAGCGTGCCCGCCCCGGCGACGTGGTCATCGTCAGCGGCCCGATCGGGCTGCACGGTGTGGCGATCATGAGCGTCCGGGAGGGGCTGGAGTTCGGGGTGGAGATCGCCAGCGACACCGCGCCGCTGGCGGATCTGGTGGCGGCGATGCTGGCCGTCACCCCGGACATCCATGTGCTGCGCGACCCCACCAGGGGCGGCCTGGGCGCGTCCCTCAACGAGATCGCCCGTGCCTCCGGGACCGGTGTCCGGCTCCAGGAACGGGCCGTTCCGGTGCCGGACGCGGTGGCGAACGCCTGCGGGTTCCTCGGGCTCGACCCGCTCTACGTCGCCAACGAGGGGCGGTTGGTCGCGTTCGTTCCCCCGTCGGAGGCGGAGGCGGTGCTGGCGGCGATGCGGGCCCATCCCCGGGGTGCCGGGGCCACGGTGATCGGCGAGTGTGTCGCCGAGCACCCCGGGATGGTGGTGGTCGCCACCGGTCTCGGCGGGACGCGGGTGGTGGACCTGCCGCTCGGGGAGCAGTTGCCACGCATCTGCTGACCGGAGGACGACAGACGGGCGAGGGCCTCGCCGGTGCGCCGGCGGGGCCCTCGCCCGTCTGTTCCTCTATGCCGTCAGCGGCTCGACGGCCGCGATCTCCAGTTCCCGGCCGCTGCGCAGATCGCTGGAGGGCTGGTCGCAGCGCGGGCACCAGAAGAACGGGGGCACGCCCACCGCGAACTCCTCGGCGCACGGGCCGCACCAAGCCTGCGCGGGGATCTGTTCCACGACGAGGTGTGCCCCCGCGAGGGCGGTGCCGTCGCGGGCCACCTCGAAGGCGAAGCCGAGGGCGTCCGGCACGACGCCCGCCAGCTCGCCGACCCGGACGGTCACCTTCGAGACGGCGTCCGTCCCGTCCGCCCGGGCCAGCTCGTCGGCCCGCTCGATGATCGCGGTCGCGATCGACAGTTCGTGCACGGCCGGCTCACGGGTAGCGGTGGCCGGCGCGGAATCCGCCGGCCATCCGCCAGATCCGCATCTCGCGCCTCAGGCTGGGCCATTCCCAGCACAGCAGGGCCAGGGCCACACCGCCCACCAGGACGGCCTCGGTCTTCAGCACCCGCTGTCCGCTCATCCCGCCCTGTCTGCACGTGACCGGTCTGCGTACTCGTTTCATCGCGGTGACTCCCTGCTCGTTCTCATCACGGTGCTCATCCCGGGGAGATGTTCGGCATGGTCTCGGCGAGGGTGTCATGCCGCTTCCAGTGGATCCCCGTGGAGCGGCGCGCGTCGGCGGTGCCGTCCTCGTGGTGTCCCTTCTGCCGCTCGCGCGGTCCCTGGTTGCCCTGGTGGATACCGGCGATGTGCCGGGGCGTGTCGGGCTTCGCCTGGGGTCGGCCCACTCTGATGCTTCCCATGGGTGCTCTCCTTCCTCGCCTCCGGCCTGCGGAGTGCGTGGTCATGACCGCTCGGTGAGGTCCTCGAAGAACTGCTCGAGGGCCGGCCAGATCCGGCCGCCGCCGGACAGGCCGCGCCACTCCCGGCGTACGACGGCGACCATCCGGTAGCAGTCGTCGATCGGCACGATCCAGTGGTGGTCGAGGCCGTGGACGGTGTTCACCAGCAGAGCCTCCACCTCGGGTTCCACGGTGGCGAGCTGCGGAACCGTGCCGGACAGCTTCTGCCAGGCGGCCGCTTCCACCTCCCACCGCATGGCCCCCGCCGGGCTCGGTCCCTCGGCGGTGACGGAGCCGTCCGCGCGGGGCACGAAGAAGACCAGACCGACCGGTACGCCCAGCACTGCCGTGTCGACCTCGGGCAGCCGGACCCGGCGCCGGGGTACGAGCCGGTACGTGCCCTCCCCCGCCGCCGCGTCGGCGAACAGCACGGAGCAGGGGCCGCAGACGCAGCGCACCTCCTCCTGCCCGGTGTCGTACAGGTGTGCGTGCTCCTCGGCGACCGGCGCGGCGCACAGGTCGCACACCTCCGTCCGGGCCGTCGCGGTGCGGTCGGCCGAGGTGCGGATGAGGCGGGCCAGTGCCCCGTCGGTGGTCACGGTGCGCCCCGGTGCGTCAGCGTGGTCAGCGGGACGAACGCGGGGGCTGTCTCGGTCACGGGCTCCACCGCCGTCAGCTCGGGCGCCACGGAGAGCACCGCCGCGCGGACCGCGTCGGTGACCTCGGAGCCTCCGCCTCCGCAGCCGGACCCGCAGCCGCCCGTCGTCAGACGCACGCGGGCGACCTGTCCTTCCACTCCGGCCCACTCCACGTCACCGCCGCGCTCCTGCACGGCGGGCCGCAGGCGTTCGACCGCGCGGGCCGCCCGGCGTTCGGCGGGCTCGGGGTGGATGTCGTGCAGCACCATGAGGTGCGCCAGCAGTTCGTCCTCGGCGAGGCGCTCGGCCAGTCGCTCGTCCGCGTGGTCCAGGACCCGGGCCAGGGCCTCGCCGTAGACCTCGGTCAGCAGCGCCACCGCCTCGGTCGCCGAGCGGGTCGTGGGGGCGGGCGCGGACTCGATGCCTTCCAGCAGCTCGTCCAGCCGGCCGAGCCTGGCCTCGACGTCCGGATCGGCCAGCCGTGCGCCGGCGGCCTCAGCCATGGTTCGCCCCGTAGGTCGGCGAGTGCAGGGTGGTCAGTGTCTTGCCCTTGCCGACGTACATGTGCACACCGCACGGCAGACAGGGGTCGAAGCTGCGGACGGTGCGCATGATGTCGACGCCCTTGAAGTCGTCCGGCCCGTTCTCCTCGAAGATGGGCTGGCCCTGGACGGCGTCCTCGTACGGGCCGGGGGTGCCGTACATGTCGCGGGGGCTGGCGTTCCACGGGGTGGGCGGGTACGGGTGGTAGTTGGCGATCTTCTTGTCCTTGATCACCAGGTGGTGGGAGAGGACGCCGCGCACCGCCTCGTGGAAGCCGCAGCCGATCGCCTCGTCGGGCACCTCGTAGTTCTCGAACACCTTGGTCTCGCCGGCGCGGACCATGCCCATGGCCTCTTCGATGAACTGCAGGGCCATGGCGGCCGCGTAGGCGATGAAGTAGGGCCGGGCGCGGTCTCGTTCGATGGTGTTGCTCCACTGCGGGATGCGCCACTCCAGGGTGGTCTCCGGCAGGGACTCGCCCTTGGGCAGCGAGATGCGCACGCTGTGGCCGGTGGACTTGACGTACGGGGTGTCGACCAGGCCGCTGAGCGCGGTCGACCACAGGCGGGCCAGCGGGCCGCCGCCGGTGTCGAGGGCGAGGTGGTCGCCGGTGCGCTGGTCGAACCAGCGGGGGCTCATCACCCAGCTGTACTTGTCGTCGAAGTCGCGCTTCTGCGGCACCGGGACGGTGGTCTGGTTCCACGGGTGGCGCATGTCGACGGGGTTGCCGAGCGGGTCGTGGGTGACGAAGGGCGACTCGTTGACCCAATCCTCGTAGTACGAGCTGCCGAGCATGATGCGCAGGCCGAGGTTGATGTCGACGAGGTTGTTGGTGACCAGTTCGCCGTCGACGATGATGCCCGGGGTGACGTACATGTCCTTGCCCCAGGAGTTCATGTTCTCGTAGCGGTAGTCGACGGTCTGGGGGTTCTGGAAGGCGCCCCAGCAGCCCAGCAGGACGCGGCGGCGGCCGACCTCCTCGTAACCGGGCAGTGCCTCGTAGAAGAAGTCGAAGACGTCGTCGTTCATGGCGACGGCCTTCTTCACGAAGTCGATGACCCGCATGAGGCGGCTGAGGTAGTCGGTGAAGACGGTCGGCTGCGGCATCGTGCCGACGCCGCCCGGGTACAGCGTGGAGGGGTGGACGTGCCGTCCCTCCATCAGGCAGAACATCTCGCGGGTGACCCGGCTGACCTTGAGGGCCTCCTTGTAGACCTCGCCCTCGAAGGGGTTGAAGGCCTTCATGATGTCGGCGATCGTGCGGTAGCCGTGGATCTCGCCGCGGGGTGCCTCGGTGCGCTCGGCGCGGGCCAGGACACCGGGGTTGGTGGCCTTGACCATCGCCTCGCAGAAGTCCACGAAGACCAGGTTGTCCTGGAAGATCGTGTGGTCGAACATGTACTCGGCGGCCTCGCCGAGGTTGACGATGTGCTCGGCCAGCGGGGGCGGCTTGACGCCGTAGGCCATCTGCTGGGCGTAGTCGGAGCAGGTGGTGTGGTTGTCGCCGCAGATGCCGCAGATCCGGGAGGTGATGAAGCCTGCGTCGCGCGGGTCCTTGCCCTTCATGAACACCGAGTAGCCGCGGAAGAGCGACGAGGTGCTGTGGCATTCGACGACTTCCCGGTTGGCGAAGTCGATCTTCGTGTAGATGCCCAGGTTCCCGATGATCCGCGTGATCGGATCCCAGGACATGTCCACGAGCTGTGGCGGCTTGCGGTCCGTGGGCCGGGCCTCGGTGGTGGTCATCTGCGGTACTGCCCCTCGCTGTCGGTGGTGTGTGGGGTGGTGGGGTGAGTCAGGGGACGTTTCGCCCAAAGACGCGTCATCAGGGACGCCAGTGCGGGTCGTAACCGCTGGTCAGCTTGTGCTTGTTGTGGCGCCACCTGGGCTCGTGGTTGACCAGCTCGTTGGTCACGCCGCGCAGCCGTCGGATGACGGCCCCGTACGGCTTGACGACGAGGGACGACAGGGTGCTGCCCGGAGGCTCGTCCATGAACGGCATGAACGCGTCGGGGAAGCCGGGCATCGTGCAGCCGATGCAGATGCCGCCGACGTTGGGGCAGCCGCCGATGCCGGCCATCCAGCCGCGCTTGGGCACGTTGCAATTCACGACCGGGCCCCAACAGCCCGTCTTGACCAGGCACTTGGGCGAGTTGTAGTCCGTGGCGAAGTTGGCCTGCTCGTAGTACGAGCCGCGGTCGCAGCCCTCGTGGACCGTCTTCCCGAACAGCCACTGCGGGCGCAGCATGTGGTCCAGCGGTGGCGGGGGCGCGGAGCCGGCCGCGTGGTACAGGACCCAGATCAGGGTCTCCATGAAGTTCTCGGGCTGGATCGGGCAGCCGGGCACGTTGACGATCGGCAGGCCGGCCTGGGAGGTGTAGTCCCAGCCCAGGTAGTCGGCGAGGCCCATGCAGCCCGTCGGGTTGCCGGACATGGCGTGGATGCCGCCGAAGGTGGCGCAGGTGCCGGCGGCGACCACCGCCCAGGCCTTGGGGGCCAGTTGGTCGATCCACCAGTTGAGGGTCTGCGGCTCGCCGGTCTCCGGATCGTTGCCGAAGGAGGTCCAGTAGCCGTCGCCCTCGATGATGTTCTGGTTGGGGATGGAGCCCTCGATGACGAGGATGAACGGGCCCAGTTCGCCGCGTACGGCCGCCCGGTAGGGCGCGAGGAAGTCCTCACCGCCCAGGCTGGGCGAGAGCACCTTGTTGACCAGGTTCACCTTCGGCAGGCCCGGGATCAGCCCGAGCACCAGGTCCTCGATGGAGGGCTGGTCGGCTGCGGTGAGCGAGACGGTGTCGCCGTCGCAGCTCATGCCCTCGGAGATCCAGAGGATGTGGATCTCGTCGATGCCCTGCCGGTCCTCGGACCGTTCGGGTTCCTTGCTGACTTCGGTGGTGCTGCTGTGGGTGGTCATGTCACTCGGCCTCCGCTGCGGGGGTCTCGGAGTCGGTCGTGTGCCGCGCCGGAGCTGCGGCGGGAGCCGGTGCCGACGGCTCGTCCGGGCATCCGGCGGGCTCGAGGGGTTCGAGCTCGTCGGGCCGGAAGTAGTGGAAGCGGCCGTACCAGTTGTTCAGTTCGGCGGCCGGGTCGTCGTCGAGGGTGACGGCGAGGTGCACGCTGCCGTCGACGTCGTGGAAGACGGCGGCGACCTCGGCGATCCGCCCGGCCAGGAACATGTCCTGGGCGTCGGCGCCGCGTCCCCGGGGGCGGAGCCGTACGCGGCTGCCGCCGGCCAGGGGGACACCGTCGACGAGCACGGTGTCGCTGGTCGGGGAGAGACCGTCATCGCCGCCCTCCTGCCACCAGGCGGGACGGTCGGCGGGCGCCTCGGGGGTGACCGGTACCGGCGAACCGGCAGTGCCCTGCGGCCGGTCGGCAGGAGTCGTGGGGGCGGCCGGTGTCAGGGAGCGGACCGCGCCGTGCAGCCGTTCGAACACCTCCTGCGGCATGGTGTCGACCCGGTCGAGGATCGCCGCCGCCCGCGGGTCGGTGGCCCGCGCCTCGCGCTTCTCCTCATCGGTCAGCAGCATCGTGCGCAGGGTGAGGATCTCGTCGATCTCCGCCGCGTCGTGCAGGTCGCCCGGGCTCTCGGGAGCGACCTGGGGGTGGTCGGGCAGGATGATCGGCGCGGACAGCACGACACGGCCGGCGTCCCCCGCTTCACCGCCGAGGACGGGGAAGGTGAACTCGTTGCGGCACGCGCGGGCCGGTGCTCGCAGGTCCGTCGGCGGATCGATCAGCGAGACGAACTCCACCCCCTCGCCCCCGATGAGGGTGTGGGTGGCGATGAGGGCCCGGCGCAGCGCCTCGTCCCGCGCGGTGTGCGCGGGCGGGGCGGGCGCGGTGTTCGTGGTGTGGACGCGGATCCGGCAGAGGCCGTCGGAGAGCCGCTCGGCGGTGACGGTGGTCTCGGCCCGGATCTCCTCGCGGCTGCGCACCACCCGCCCTGCGCCTTCGGCCAGCGGCTCGATGTCCTCTCCTGCCGCGGCGCCCACGGCGACGGTGGGTCCGTCCCGGAGGAGTTCGTCGAGCGGGACCTCGACCTCGCACTCGCGCGGCAGGGCCTCGTCGAAGGTCAGGTGCACCGTGCCGTCGCCGGTGCGCAGCGACTCGACGGGGCCGTGGCCGGCGTCCTCCACCTGCTTGCGCTGCATCTGGAGGTAACGCACCCGCACGCGTACGCGGGCACGGTCCGGCTGACGGACCCGCAGCAGGCATTCGGTCCGCTGGTACCAGGAGTCGGCGGAGCCGGAGACACCGGGGGTGACGGGGCCGTCCGCCTCCACCCAGTCCCGGGGGAACAGCACCCCGAACTGCCAGCGGACGCGGTTCTTGGCGGAGGAGCGGCGGTAGGGGTAGAGGAGGTAGCCCTCGTAGAGGACGGCGTCGGCGACGGCGCTGAGCTGCTCGAAGACGCCCGGGGCCGGGCCCGCGCCGCCCGGTGGGGCAGCGCTCTTCGTGCCGTCCTCGGCCAGTGCCTCCGCCATCACGCCTCCTCGTCGCCGGGTGCACGCGCATCCCTTCCACCACGGTCACACCGCTCATCCCCGCTCGCCTCCTCCGGCGCAGCGGAATTGGGCCGTTCGGGGTGCTCGTGGGGCAGTCGGAGGGTGTGGCGGAGACGAGGAGCACGGCGACGGGCCCGTCAGCGCCGAGGCGCGACGGGCCCGTGTCGGTGGTGGAGGAGTCAGCGCTGCCCGTGGGCGAGCCTGTGTGCCAGCAGCGGGACGACGACCGCGGCGGCGACCACGTGGGACACCGCCAGGACGATCTGGGTGGACGTGGCGGTGTGCGGGGCGACGGCCGGGCCGGCCAGGGACAGTGCGGTGAGCGCGACGGTGGTCACCGTGAAGGTGCGGGCGGGCCGCTTGGCCCAGCGGGCGAGGGCGACCGCGAGGACGATCCCCGCGACCGACCAGAACAGCACTCCGCCGAAGAAGCCGCCGACCGGGATCTCCGCGGCCTGGGTGGCGCCCGGACTCGCCGCCTCCATCGGGACACCGGCGGCCCGTGTGACGAGCGCGAAGGCCTCCGTCACGACGGCTCCGGCGAGGGTCGCCACCAGGCCGACCAGCCATACGGGGCGCGTGGCGAGGAAGCCGGAGGTGCTCCGGGAACCGGTCTGCGTGGTCTGGGTCACTGGCGTCGTCGCACTCATGTCACGTTCTCCTGGCGGTTGTCGGGGCGCGGTGGGGCTTTCGGAGAGTCAGACCGTGCGGCACGGCGGAACTCATCGGTGACCCAAGGTGTCTTCCCGGGGCCGGTGTTCCTCCGGATGGCACACGTCACCCGCACGAACCGGCCTGTCACGGGAAGGCGTCACCTCATGGACCAGCCGACACATCGACCCCGCCCCACCACGAGCCCGGCCGTCACCACCCTGGCCGACCCGCTGGTCAACAAGGGCACCGCCTTCAGCCGACGCGAACGCGAGGAGCTGGGACTCGACGGGCTGCTGCCGCCCGCCGTGGAGACCCTGGACGAGCAGGTCGCTCGCGCCTACGAGGCGTTCCGCGGCTACGACAAGCCCCTGAACCGGCACATCTACCTGCGGCAGCTCCAGGACACCAACGAGGTGCTCTTCTACCGTCTGGTCACCGAGTACCTGGAGGAGCTGCTGCCCGTCGTCTACACGCCGACGGTGGGTGAGGCCTGTCGGCGGTTCAGCGAGATCTACCGTCGGCCGCGCGGGCTCTTCCTGTCCTGGGAGGACCGGCACCGCTTCCGTGACATCCTGCGCAACCGCCCGCACCGGGACCACGCGGTGGACGTCATCGTCGTCACCGACGGGCAGCGCATTCTCGGCCTGGGCGACCAGGGCGTCGGCGGCATGGGCATCCCGATCGGCAAGCTCAGCCTCTACACGGCGATCGGCGGCATCCACCCCGCCCGCACCCTGCCGATCCTGCTGGACGTCGGCACCGACAACGAGAGCCTCCTCGACAATCCCCGCTATCTGGGCCGCCGCGCCCGGCGGCTGACCGGCGCCGAGTACGACGAGATGATCGAGGCGTTCGTCTCGGCGGTCGAGGCGGAGCTGCCCGGGACACTGCTGCAGTGGGAGGACTTCGCCACCGCCCACGCCCACCCGATCCTCGCCCGCTACCGTGACCGGCTGCTCACGTTCAACGACGACATCCAGGGCACCGCGGCCGTCACGCTGGGCGCCCTGTCCACCGCGGCGAACGTGGCCGGCACCCCGCTGCCCGAGCAGCGCGTGGTGATCCTGGGTGCGGGATCGGCCGCCATCGGCGTCGCCGACATGATCCGTACGGCCATGATCGACGAGGGCCTCCCGGAGGACGAGGCCACGGCACGGTTCTGGATCCTCGACGTCGACGGCCTGCTGGTGTCCTCACGCTCCGAACTGTCCCCGCAGCAGCGGATGTTCGCCCGCGACGACAGCGAGGTGGCCGGCTGGGAGGGCACCGGCCTCGCCGACGTGGTGCGCCGCGTCGAGCCGACGGCCCTGATCGGGCTGTCGACGGCTCACGGCGCGTTCACCGAGGACATCGTGCGGCAGATGGCCTCGACCTGCGAACGGCCCGTCGTCTTCCCGCTCTCCAACCCCACCTCGCACTCCGAGGCCGAGCCCGCGGACCTCACCCGCTGGACCGACGGCCGGGCGCTGATCGCCACCGGCTCGCCCTTCCCGCCCCTGACGGTCGACGGGCAGGACGTGCCGGTGGCGCAGTCGAACAACGTGTACGTCTTCCCGGCCATGGGACTCGCGGTGACCGCGAGCCGGGCCACCCGGGTCACCGACCGCATGCTCGTGGCCGCCGCCCGGGCCGTCGCACGGTGCGCGGTCCGGGCGGCGGACGGCGACGACGGCCCCGTGCCGTTGCTGCCGCCCCTGACCGGCATGCGGGAATCCGCCCGCGAGATCGCCCTGGCCGCGGCCCTCGCCGCCGTGGAGGACGGGGTGGCGCCCCAGGCCACGGAGCAGGAGCTGCGCGAGGCGGTCGCCCGGGCGCAGTGGACGCCGCGCTACGAGGACTAGGAGGGTTCGGTGGACCCGGCCGCGCCCCTCACCCGACCCGGATGCCCACGATGCAGGTGTCGTCGTCGGTGTCCGACTTGCTGTAGGTGAGAAGGCGGTCCAGCTGCTGGTCGAGGGTGCTGGGCGCCGCGCGGGCGGTGGTCAGGAGGTGGGTCAGGGACTCCTCCACCGGCCGGTCGCGGCGTTCGACCAGGCCGTCCGTGTACATCAACAGGGTGTCCTCGGGTTCCAGTCGAAGCTCGGTCTCCTCGTACACGGCCTCGGGGACGGCACCCAGCAGCAGGCCCTTGACCAGGGGCAGAGGAGCCGCTTCGGTGTCCCGGACGAGCACGGGCGGCAGGTGTCCCGCCCGGGCCCAGCGCAGCGTCCGCCCGACCGGGTCGTACAGCCCGCACACCGCGGTCGCGGTGACGGCGCCCGTCAGATGGTGCGCCACGATGTTGAGCCACGACAGCAGCTGGCCCGGCCCGGCGCCGGTCACCGCCAGACCGCGCAGCGCGTTGCGCAGGACGACCATGCTGGTGGCGGCCTCGATGCCGTGCCCGGCCACGTCGCCCACGCAGAGCAACACCTTCCGGGACGGCAGGACGACGGCGTCGTACCAGTCGCCGCCCACGAGTTGCTCGGTCTCCGCGGGCCGGTAGCGGACGGCCACCTGGAGCCCGGACACCTGCAACGGCGCCTGGGTGGGGGGCATGATGGCGTGCTGCAACTGCAGGGTCAGCCGGTTGCGTTCGGTGGCCTGCTGCTCGGTGTGGGCCAGCTGGTCGCGGGTGGCGGCGAGCGCCACCTCGGTCCAGTGCTGGGCCGAGATGTCCTGGTAGGCACCGCGGATCAGGAGCAGCCGGTCGTCGGTGTCGAGCACGGGTTCGGCGACGATCCGGATGTGGCGGGTCACCCCGTCCGGCCGCTGCAGCCGGAAGGCCGCGGCCGCCGGCCGCCGGTGGTGCAGCAGCGTGCGCAGGAAGCGGCGGATGGAGACGCCGTCGTCCGGGTGGGCATGGGCCGGCAGCTCTTCCAGGGCCACCGGGGTGCTCGTCTCCGGCCGGCCGTAGAGGTCGAAGAGCTGTCCGTTCCAGGTGATCTCGCCGGTGAGCACGTTCTCCTCGAACCCGCCGATGCGGCCGAGCCGCTGGGCGTGCTGGAGCAGGCTCGCAAGGCGCGCCGTCTCGTCCTCGATACGCCAGATGAGGAGTACGGACATCCCGTGGCGGCTGATGCTGATGTCCGCCACCGCCGAGAGGGGGACCTGGTCGACGAGGGCGGTGAGGTTCATCCGCCGGGCCCGGAAGGGCTCACCGGTGGCATAGACCCGCTCGACGCGCTGGAACAACTCGCTGTCCCCGGCGGCCATCGGGTAGGCCTCCAGAAGCAGCGCGCCGCTCACGACCGCCCGCGGCCTGCCCGCGGGGTCCATGAACCGGCTGTTCACGTGCTGGATGCGGAAGTCCACCAAGTGGCCGTCGCCGTCCAGGTGCGGCACCAGCACGAGGGCGGGGTCGTGCAGCCCGTCGGCCAGGTCCATCAGCTCGGCGGCGTCCGGCAGGACGCGCGGCTCCTGGGCGGCCCCCTGGGGCGGCGTGTACAACTCCAGGGTGTGGGCGCACAGTTCGGCCAGCGCCTCCACCTGGCGGACGATCTGCGGAGGCTGCGGCTCCAGCCGGTCCGGCCAGGCGATCTCCAGGACGCCGTGGATGCGCCCCCCGGTGCCGGCGGGCAGGGCGACCCGGCCACCGTCCGGGTGGTGGTGCAGACCGATGCTGGGCAGTCCGGTCGGGCCGAGCGTGCTGATCCACTGCCCCTCTCGCTCCATGAGGCCCCGCCGGGCCACGGTCACCACGTCCGGCGGGACGTAGCGCCAGCGTGCGGCCTCGGCCGGTGAGAATCCCGCGCTGCCCGCCAGGGTGAGCGAGCCGTCGGAGCCCACGGCCCATACGGCCACCGCCACCGCGCCGAGGGGACGCAGCGCCTGTTCCAGCAGGGCGTCGGCCACGGCCTGGGTGTCGTCCGCGGCCAGCACGCCGCTCTCGGCCGCGCGCAGGCGTACGGCCGCCGACTCGCGCTCGGTCTCGTCGGCGGCCTTGGTGGCGGCGAGGAAGGCGTCCGTCACCTCGGACATCCGGTCCCGGGCGGCCTGGTTGATGACGTCGACGGCGAACTCCAGGGGCGTCACCTGGGCCTGCTCGGCCAACTGGGTGAGCTGCCGGGCGGCCTGGGCCGGACCACACTTCAGCCGCTCGACCAGGACGCCCTTCGCGAGCTCGATCAGGGCCCGCCCTTCGGCCTCCGCCTGGGCGGCGCGCACCTCCCGGCTGAGCCGTTCCACGGTGGCGGCCAGCCGGCCCACCGGTGAGGCGGAGGAGAGCTCGTCGAGGTCGCCGGGCGGGTCGTCGGAGGACGCCGGCGGCTCCTCCATGACCCCGGACGGCCCGTCGGGAGGCGCCGCCTCCCCGTCGGCGGCCTTCGCCTCCCCAGCGGTGGCCGGGGGCAACGCGTCGGACGGCACGGACGACGGAGTGGACTCCGGACCGGTGGCCGAGTCGCGCTGCGGCTCACGGTCCTGACCCGGTTCGCGCGGCTGCTCGGACATGCTCACGGTGTGGATGCTCCTCGACTGGAGCGCTCTGAGGCGCGGGACGGCAGGCGCTGCGGGGCGCCCGGCCCGCGGGTGTGCGGGTCGGGCGCCGGTGTGCTCATGCCGGCAGCCAGCGGCGGACGCAGGCGATGAGGTCGCGCGTGTCGACGGGCTTGGTGACGTAGTCGCTGGCTCCCGAGGCGAGGCTCTTGTCCCGGTCTCCGGGCATCGCCTTCGCCGTGACGGCGATGATGGGCAGCTCGGCGTACTGGGGCATCCGGCGGATCTCGGCCGTCGCGGTGTAGCCGTCCATCTCCGGCATCATCACATCCATCAGCACGATGGCGACGTCCGGGTTGTTCACCAGCGTCTCGATGCCTCTGCGCCCGTTCTCGGCGTGCAGGACGCGGAAGCCCTGCAACTCCAGGATCCCGCTCAGGGCGAACAGGTTCCGCGCGTCGTCGTCCACGACGAGGACGGTGCGGCCGGCCGACGCGGCGTCGGGGGAGGGCGGCGTCGGTTGCTGCTGTCCCTCGGTCCGGACCAGGGACAGCACATCCCCGGGCTCCTCGGCGGACAGGTGCAGCGCGATGCGCTCACGCAGCTCGTCGAGGCTGGACAGCAGCTCCAGGGCGCCGCCCTCCGAGCGGGACCGCAGCGTCTCGTCCAGGGGCACGTCCACGGGGTGGCTGTTGTGCACCAGCACCGGAACGCTCGTCAGCGCCGAGTCACCCTCCAGGGCCCGGAGGAACCGGGACGCCTCGCCGTCGCGCATGCCCAGCTCCAGGACGACGCAGTGGCACGGCTCGGACGCCAGCGCACCGGCCGCCTCCTGCGCGCCGACGGCGGTGATGATGTCGACCGCGGGACGCTGAGCGCCGTCGGCGCGGCCGTGCGCCAGGTCGGCGACCACGCTCTCCGCGACGAGCGTCAGCAGACCGCGCGACCGCTCCTCCACGACGAGCAGACGCCTCGGCCGGGGGCCGGGCCCGATCTGCGGCACCGGCACCGAGCCGGACAGTCCCTGCGGCAGGGGTTCGGCCGCCGCGCGCTCGGGTGTTCTGCCGTGACCGAGCAGTTCCTCGAAGTCGGGACGGGCCACCGGCAGGAAGAGCGTGAACGTGCTCCCCTGGCCGGGTGTGCTCTGCACCGACACGGCGCCGCCGAGCAGCTGGGCGATCTCCCGCGTGATGGACAGGCCCAGGCCGGTACCGCCGTACTTCCGGCTCGTCGTGCCGTCCGCCTGCTGGAAGGCACCGAAGATCGTCTCGAGGTGCTGCTCGGGGATGCCGATGCCGGTGTCCTTGACGCGGAAGGCGACCACGGCGGCGCCCCGGACCACGCCCTCGGGCACCTCGTCGTCCGAGGCGGGCTCGATGCTCAGCTCCACGCCGCCCTGCTCGGTGAACTTCACGGCGTTCGACAGGAGGTTGCGCAGCACCTGGCGCAGCCGGGAGTCGTCCGTGAGCACGTCCGCCGGCGCGCCCGCGGCGGTGGTCACCTTGAATTCCAGGCTCTTCTGGGTCGTCATCGGCCGGAAGGTGGCCTCGACGTACTCGATGAGCTGGCGCAGCGTCACCCGCTCGGGCGTGACGTCCATCTTCCCGGCCTCGACCTTCGACAGGTCGAGGATGTCGTTGATGAGCTGCAGCAGATCGGAACCGGCGGAGTGGATGATCTGCGCGTACTCGACCTGCTTGGGCGTGAGGTTGCGGGACGGGTTCTGTGCCAGCAACTGGGCCAGGATGAGCAGGCTGTTGAGCGGGGTGCGCAGTTCGTGGCTCATGTTGGCCAGGAACTCCGACTTGTACTTCGAGGCCAGCGACAGCTGCTGGGCGCGGGTCTCCAGTTCCTGGCGGGCCTGCTCGATCTGCAGGTTCTTCGCCTCGATGTCCCGGTTCTGCGTCGCGAGCAGCGAGGCCTTCTCCTCCAGTTCCGCGTTGGAGCGCTGCAGTTCCTCCTGCTGCACCTGCAACTCCGTGGAGCGGGCCTGGAGTTCGACCGTGAGGCGCTGCGACTCGACCAGCAGCTCGTCGGTGCGGGCGTTGGCCACGATGGTGTTGACGTTGACGCCGATGGTCTCCATCAGCTGGGCGAGGAAGTCCCGGTGGATCTGGGTGAAGGGCGTGACCGACGCCAGCTCGATGACGCCGAGGACCTGGCCCTCGACCACGATGGGCAGCAGCACCAGCGCGGTCGGCACCACCTGGCCGAGGCCTGAGGAGATGGTCACATAGCCGTCCGGCAGCTCGTCCACCATGATGGTGCGCCGGCTGCGCGCGGCCTGGCCGACGAGGGTGCGGCCGAAGGCGATGCGGGTGGGGCGGCTGCTGTCCTCCGGGTAGCCGTAGGAGCCGACGAGCCGCAGTTCGGGCCCGTCGTCGCCGTCCTCGGCGAGGTAGAAGGCCCCGTACTGGGCCGACACCAGGGGCACCAGCTCGTCCATGATCAGCTCGGCGACCACGGGCAGGTCGCGGTGGCCCTGCATCAGGCCCGAGATACGGGCGAGGTTGGTCTTGAGCCAGTCCTGCTCCTGGTTGGCCCGGGTGGTCTCGCGCAGGGACTCCACCATGGAGTTGATGTTGTCCTTGAGCTCGGCGACCTCGCCGGACGCCTCCACGGTGATGGAGCGCGTCAGGTCGCCCTCGGCGACGGCGCTCGCGACCTCGGCGATGGCGCGGACCTGCCGGGTCAGGTTGCCCGCCAGCTCGTTGACGTTCTCCGTCAGGCGCTTCCAGGTTCCGGAGACGCCCTCGACCTCGGCCTGCCCGCCGAGGCGTCCCTCGGTGCCGACCTCGCGGGCGACACGCGTGACCTCGTCGGCGAACGCGGACAACTGGTCGACCATCGTGTTGATCGTCGTCTTGAGTTCGAGGATCTCCCCGCGGGCGTCGACGTCGATCTTCTTCGACAGGTCGCCCTTGGCCACCGCGGTCGTCACCAGCGCGATGTTGCGGACCTGGCCGGTGAGGTTGTTCGCCATCGAGTTGACGTTGTCGGTGAGGTCCTTCCAGGTGCCGGCGACGTTCGGCACGTGCGCCTGGCCCCCGAGGCGTCCTTCGGTGCCGACCTCGCGGGCGACACGCGTGACCTCGTCGGCGAAGGCCGACAGCGTGTCGACCATCGTGTTGATGACCTCGGCCAGCGCCGCGACCTCGCCGGCGGCCTCCACGGTGATCCGCTGTGACAGGTCGCCGCGCGCCACGGCGGTGGCGACCTGGGCGATGGAACGGACCTGGCCGGTCAGGTTCGACGCCATCACGTTGACGTTGTCGGTGAGGTCCTTCCAGGTTCCCGACACACCGCGCACCTGGGCTTGTCCGCCGAGGCGTCCTTCGGTGCCGACCTCGCGGGCGACCCGCGTGACCTCGTCGGCGAACGCGGACAACTGGTCGACCATCGTGTTGATGGTGCTCTTCAGCTCCAGGATCTCACCACGAGCGTCCACGGTGATCTTCTGGGAGAGATCGCCCTTGGCGACGGCGGTCGCCACCAGCGCGATGTTGCGGACCTGGCCGGTGAGGTTGCCCGCCATGAAGTTCACCGAGTCGGTGAGGTCGCGCCAGGTGCCCTTGACGCCCTTGACGTCCGCCTGCCCGCCGAGGCGTCCCTCGGTGCCGACCTCGCGGGCCACCCGCGTGACCTCGTCGGCGAACGCGGACAACTGGTCGACCATCGTGTTGATGGTGCTCTTCAGCTCCAGGATCTCACCACGAGCGTCCACGGTGATCTTCTGGGAGAGATCGCCCTCGGCGACCGCCGTGGTCACCTGGGCGATGGAACGGACCTGGCTCGTGAGGTTGCCCGCCATGTGGTTCACGGAGTCGGTCAGGTCGCGCCAGACACCGGCCACACCCGGCACCTGCGCCTGTCCGCCGAGCCGTCCCTCGCTGCCGACCTCCCGGGCGACCCGCGTGACCTCGTCGGCGAACGCGGACAACTGGTCGACCATCGTGTTGACGGTCTCCTTCAGCTGCAGGATCTCACCGCGGGCGGGCACGTCGATCTTCTGGGAGAGGTCGCCCTTGGCCACGGCCGTGGCCACCTGGGCGATGTCGCGGACCTGGGTGGTCAGGTTGCCCGCCATGGCGTTGACCGAGTCGGTGAGGTCGGCCCAGGTACCCGAGACCCCCGGCACCTCCGCCTGCCCGCCGAGCGTCCCCTCGGTGCCGACCTCGCGGGCCACCCGGGTGACTTCGGAGGTGAACACGGACAGCTGGTCGACCATGCCGTTGAAGACCGTGGCGATGTCGCCCATGAGGCCGTCCGCGTCGTCCGGCAGCCGGGTGCCGAAGTCCCCGTCGCGAACGGCTGTCAGGCCGGCCAGCAGCCGGCGCAACTCCTGGTCGCCCGGCACCGCATCGACAACCCCAGTGCTGTCGCTGGTCATGCGCACCCTCGTTCCGCTCCCCTAGAGTCCTCGCGACGAGGACTCGGAACCCGCCGGACCGATGGGCGGCCCGATTGTCGTGCATCATCTCCGCATTCACGGACGTGTATGCGATGTGGAAATACGCCGCAGGTTAACCCACGTTTCGAAACCTGAACAAAGCCGGAGCCGCCATCCTGGCCGAACAGCGCGGCCACGTCACGAGCCCCGTGGAGCGGCAGCGACGGGAACCTCCGCGGCAGCGGCGTCCGCCCTGAAGAAGTCCTGGTCACGCCGCGTGTACCGGGTGGAGGCCCGGCTCAGGGCGCGGCGGCGTCGTCGACCGTGTCCCTGATCTCCAGGATGCCGTCGACCCCGGTGATCTCACAGAGCCGCCGCAGCTGCGGTGACGGGGCGACCACGCGCAGCGTGCCCGTCTGGTGGGTCAGGATCAGCAGATTCAGCAGCGTCGAGTCCGCGAAGGTGATCCCGGAGGCGTCCAGGATCACCTTCGGATACCTCCTGATCGCGGTCCGCAGCGCATTCGCCAACGGTGTGATCGTGTCCATGTCGCAGGAGCCATGTGCGTTGACGACCCAGGCACCGCGCCAGTCGTACTGCGACACCGCGGCCCCTTCCGGGCCATGCGCGGCGGCCGGTCCCGGCAGTGGCTCACTGCCGATGTCGCGCGTGAGCGCGGGCATGCCGGCGTCGTCCCAGGGCACCTTGGGCTCCCTCTGTGCTTCTCCCCTAGGGGAGCACGTCATCTGTTGCATGAAAAGTATGTCACGTATCTACGTTCCGGCAATGATGGACCCCTAAAATGCTGCGCATGGTAGGAGTGCCCGAGTCCCACACCGGATGGACGTTCATCACCAGCCACGCTCGCGTCCTGGCCGTCATCGCCGACAATCCGAACGTCCGCATCCGTGACATCGCCGCCCGCTGCCGGCTCACGGAGCGCGCCGTCGCGCGGATCATCGCCGATCTCGAGCGGGACGGTTACCTGTCTCGCACCCGGGACGGGCGCACGAACACCTACCGCATCGAGCCGGACAAGGTGCTGCGCCACCCGGCCGAAGCGGGCCTCTCCGTGGCTGCGCTGCTCTCCCTGCTCGTGCAGGACGAGACCGACCGCACGAGGAATCCCGTCGGCTCGTGACCGCCGACGACCCGGGCGGACCCCTCCGGATCGGCGCCCTCGTTCCACTGACTCGGCCGGGCTGGGTCCAGGCGGGGCAGCACCTGCTCGCCGGGCTCGAATCGGCCGTAAACGCCTTCACCATCGCGGGGACCCCCGCATCGGGCACGGATCCGCTTCTCATCGTCTCCGCCGACGCCACGGATCTGGACAAGGGCCGGACAGTGCGGGTCACCGGCACCGTGACAGAGCGTTTCGAAGCCGTGAGAGTGAAAGACGACCTCGGCGTGAACTGGAACGACGACCTCTTCACCGAGTGGGACGACAAGCACTACATCGTCGCCTCCACCGTCACTCCCTCCACCGTCACTCCACAGTGAGCGGACAGCGGTTTGCCCGTCCTTTGCCCGGGTTACTCCCACGCCCACGCTCAAGAACCAGGCGAAAGGGACCCGGCTTCATGCGTACCACCACCACAGGCCGCCGCAGGGCCATGCCCCTCCTTGCCGCGCTTCTTCTCAGCGGCGCGATCGTCAGCGGATGCGGCAACGGCGATACGGCGGGTCCCGAGAAGGGCGCGGACGTGCAAGACGTGCAGGAGACCTCGCTGTGGCGAGATGTGCACCGGTGGGTCGGAAAAGAGGTCACTCTCAGTGCCGATGTGAACGAGGTGCTCAATCGGCATTCGTTCACCCTCGCGGGCGTTCCGGAATCGGACGTCGACGAACTGCTCGTGGTCTCGGCGGACACCACCGACGTCGAAGAAGGAGAGACCGTCCAGGTCACCGGTACGGTCAAGGCGGGATTCAACGCCGAGGCCGTCAAGAAGGACCTCGGGGTCAACTGGAACGACCCCCTCTACAAGGACTGGGTCGACGAGCACTACCTCGTTGCTTCCGACGTCGACACCCGACCGAGCGGTTAGGTCATCGAGGACTCACCGCGCCGCCGTCACTCGGAGACGTTCTCGTCGCAGGCGGCACCCCGGGTGCGTGCGGCGCGCGTCAGGTGGCCGTCGCCCCGAGGACGAGGGCGGCCGTGGGTTCCGGGTCGCTGTAGGGGAAGCCGTGGGCTCCGGGCAAGATCACCGCGCGGCCGGAGGGCGTCTGCCGCGCCGCGTGTGTGATCCAGTCGGGCGGCGCCAGCGGATCGTGTGCGCCGGCGGCCAGCAGGACGGGACAGCTCAGCTCCGGCAGGGCCTGCTCCGGGCGGTCGCCGAGGGCCGAGGCCAGATAACGGGTCAGGCGCAGCGGGCCGGCCCTGAGGTAGTCCGGTACGACGGCGCCGAGCAGTCCGGCGGGTTCGCGCACGGCGGTGCGGGTCGCGGCCCGGAGCAGGGGTGCGGTGTGGCGCAGGTGAGGCGGGAAGGTCATCCCGAGCAGAACCAGAGCGCGCACCAGGCCCGGGGCGCGGACCGCTGCGCGCAGCGCCACCTGGGCGCCGGTGGAATGCCCGGCCAGCACGACGGGGCTGTCGGGGACGCGGGCGAGCCAGTTCGTCACGGTCCCGGCGAGCGGGCCGACCATCGGCGGGTTGCAGGCCCGTCTCCCGGGGGCTGTGAAGCCCGGGAGGTCGAGCAGATGGCAGGTGGTGTGCTCGGCGCATCGGCTGAATGAGGGAAGCAGAGCGTTCACCGCTCCCAGCCCCGGTATCCAGACCACGGGCAGGCGGTCACTTCCCGCGGGGCCTGCGGCGTACAGGCGCCGTACCGGCCTGGTCCGCCGCACCGGACGAGCGGTGCGCGCACTGTGGTCGCTCGCGCCGGAGCTCACGGCCGTCGGCCGGCTCACCGGGGTCCTGCCGGGCTTGTGGCAGCCTGTTCCCCGCCCCGCCGCGACCACTGGTGGCCGCGGCGGAGCCGGGAATGGTCTGTCACCGTTCGCCCCTCAGGCATCCGCCACTCCTTGCGGACACGCTCACCGAGTCGGCCGTCGGCCGGATCAACAGCCCGGCTGATGCCGCACCGTCCTGTGCCGTACTCCGCCACGACGGCAAGACTCAGGGCCGGTAGGGAAAGCGCGGCGCGACGTAGCCGGCACTCCAGAAGGGGACGTAACCGTAGTGCATATAGAGGCGGTCGTAGAACACGTCCTGGTCGACGAGTTCCGGGTCGTATGCGGGGGCGTCGGCCACCTCGTCCCGGGTTCGGTCGATGCACACCGCGTCCTCGCTCACGTCCGCCACGGCATCGACGGGGACGTAGCTCTTCTTCTCGCCGATGCCCAGGAAGCCACCGTGTTCCAGAAGGAGGAAACGGACTTTGCGTTCCCCCTCGTCGACGATCAGGTCGCCGACCTTGCCGAGTTCGTTCCCGGAGCGGTCGGTCACCTTCCGGCCCCGGATGTCCTCATCGGCGGCGGGGATGACCTGCGGCGCATCGGAAAGCCTGGTCAGGACGGGGATGTCGCCGGACTTCATGGATTCTCCCAACGTCACGACATGCAGAACAGCGGGCTCTCGGTCCCCGTTCTGCCATTTCCGTCCCGGTTCCCTCCCCTGACCGTGTCATGCGTATCCGGGGAATCCGGGACGACTACGCCGGGAACCGATTCGTCGTCGTCCGGGAGGCGGGCAAGGTCGTCGCCACTCCGCTGCCCGCCGTCGCCGCCGTCCAGAGCGCCGACCTCGTCTTCGCGGAAGCGCGACGACAGCCGGCCCGCACGGCATCCGGCCACAGCGGTGTTCTCCGGTTGCCACCGACGCCGAGGTCTATAGCCTGAAACCGTGCCGAAGCCTGAGATCGCGCCGTCACCGCAGCGCTCCCTCCGCCTCCCCCGGCCGGCGATCCGCTCGCCCCGGTCCGGATGCCCGGCCCGCATGACGCATGCCGATGCGTGACACGCTCCGGGTCCAGCTGTGGCCGCTGCCTACGCTGGGGATCGCACTCGCCGTCGTCGCCGGGGTGGGACTGCCGCGGCTGGACAAGCGGATTCAGTACGACCTGCCGATCTGGTTGAGCGACTACCTGTTCGGCGGCAGTCCGGACGCCGCGCGCTCGGTGCTGGCCGCGATCGCCGGTTCCCTGGTCACGGTCACGGCGCTGACCTTCTCGCTCACCGTCTTGACGCTTCAACTGGCGAGCAGTCAGTTCTCCCCGCGCGTGTTGCGGACCTTCTCCGCGGACCGGTACGTCAAGACGACGCTGGCACTCTTCCTCACGACGTTCACCTTCGCCCTGACCGTGCTGCGCACCGTGCGCACCGGGGAGGACGGGCAGAGCGGTTTCGTGCCCCGGGTATCGGTCACCGCGGCCTTCGTGCTCACCCTGGCCAGCGTGCTCGCCCTGGTTCTGTTCCTGTCGCACCTTGCACGCGAGATCCGCATCGAGACGATGATGAGCAGTGTCCACTCCGCCGCCGACCATTCCATCAGCCTTCTTCTCGCCATGAAGGAGGACGGTGACCGCGCGGATCCGGACGCGGGCAGACCTCCCGCCGCGCTACCGGAGCCACCGGACAACGCGCTGGTCCTGACCGCCGACCGCTCCGGCTTCCTCACGTCCGTGGACGAGGCGGCCCTGGTGAAGGCCACTGTCGAAGCCGACGCGTTCGTGGTCCTCGACCGCTCCCCCGGGAGCTCACTGATCGCCGGCACGCCCATCGGAGCCGCCTGGGCCCGCGCCGGTGAGCCGTTCTCGTCGGGCACACGTGAGGCGCTGGCCGAAGGAGTCGCCGAGGCGGTGCGGACCGGTCCCGAGCGCACCGAACTGCAGGACGTCGCCTTCGGGCTCCGGCAGCTCACCGATATCGTCGCCAAGGCGCTCTCCCCGGGCATCAACGATCCGACCACCGCCGTGCACGCCCTGTCCCACTCCTCCGCCCTGCTCTGCGCGTTGGCGCGCCGTGACCTCGGCCCTCGTCTGCTGTGCGACGACCACCAGCAGGTCAGGGTCGTGCTGCGCCGTCCGGACCTGCGGGATCTGCTGGATCTGGCGGTGGACCAGCCCCTGCGCTACGGAGCCGCCGAGCCCGCCGTCCTGGCCCGTATCGCCATGCTGCTGCGTGAACTGGCCTGGCATGTCGAGCCCGTTCAGCACCCGCCCGTCACCGCCGCACTCACCCGACTGCGCTCCACCATCGATGCCCAGAACCTGCACGCCACCGAGCACTTCAAGCTCACCGAACTGACCCGGCTCGTCGACGACGCGCTGGCCGGGCGTTGGCCCCGCGGGCCCGGCAGCTGACCGCAGCACGTCACGAACACGGGCCGGGCCTCGGGCGCGTGTCCATTCTCCTTCCAGGTGCGGGGGCGCACCGGCGCACAGGCGCCCCTGTGCCGCCTCGGGAACCGCCCCGGCTCGGCATACTCCTCCGCCCGGCACGCCCCTCTGGCGGCCGTCCCGGCATGCGTGCGGGCAGGGGCAGGGGCAGGCTGTAGGTAGGCACGGGCTCCGCGATCAGTCACCGCCTGTTCGTTCCACGATCCGAACGGGCTGCGAACCAGGCCCCGGGCAGTCCCGGCGGACACGGCGAGGGGTGTGAGGGGTGTACGGCAGTGGAGAAGCGGGTGAGGGAGCTCAGCGAGAGCGATGACGATCCGCTCGGCCTGCAACTGGCCGCCCTGGGGGTACTCGACGACCTGGGAACCGTGGTGGGATGGAGCCGGCGTGCCCAGGACCTCACCGGTTACCCGGGCCCCGAGGTGATCGGCCGCTCGGCCTTCGAGGTCCTGGTGGACCCCCGCGATCTGCCGGCCGTCAGGGATGCCGCGGCGGCCTGCCGGAAAGCCGGTGTCTGGTTCGGGATGCTGACGGTGCGGCACCGCGGCGGCGAGCAGGTGGAACTGGGGCTCAGGGTCTCCGAGTTCTCACGGGGCGATGCCCGCGAGTGGTGTCTCGCCGGGGCGCCCGCGGCCGATGTCCTGGAGTGGCGGAGGGACCGCGCGGTTCTCGACGGGTTGTACCGACGGTGCCCCGTCGGCCTGGTCGTGCACGGTCCCGACATGCGGATTCTGCGGGTCAACCGGGCGATCGAGCGGTTCGCCGGGGTCACGGCCGCCGAGCTCCGGGACAGGCCCGTCGGGGTTCTGCTCGTCCCGGACGACGCGCGTAAGGCCGTGGACCGCGTGCGCCGGGTGCTGCGGACCGGGAGGTCGTTGGTCTACTCCGAGCAGTACGCCCGCCTGGAGCGGGACCCGGCGCGAGAACGCGTCGTATCGGTGTCGTCCTTCCCCATGACGGATCCCGCGGGCCGGGTGCTGGGGGTGGCCGAGATGATCGAGGACATCACCGACCGCCACCGTGCCCAGCGGCGGCTGGCCCTCCTCGCCGAGGCCAGCTCGCACGTCGGTACGACCCTGGACATGGGGCAGACCGCGTGGGAACTCACCGACGTGCTCGTCCCTCACCTCGCCGACCACGCCTCGGTGGATCTGCTGGATCCGGTCGTCCGGGGGGATGAACCGGCACGCGCCCTGATGGAGCCCGTGGTGCGGGTGGCCATGTGCAGCGCCGGCGGGCAGGAGCACTGCCCGCGCGCCCCGCGGGAAGAGCCGCTCGACTACGCGCCGGGCACGCCTCAGGCCAGGTGCCTGACCGACGGCCGCCCTGTCCTGGCACCCGCGCTTCCGTCCGCGCTGTGGTCCCTGGAGCCGGGCACGGGCCAGGCCGTGCCACCCGGCGCGCACTCCCTGATCGTTGTTCCGTTGGCAGCCCGGGGCCTGGTGCTGGGCGTGATGAGCCTGTGGCGCTCGCGGCGGCCCGATTCCTTCGAAGCCGATGATCTGACCCTGGCGTCGGAGCTCGCCGCACGCGCCGCCCTGTCCATCGACAACGCCCGGCGCTTCGCCCAGCAGCAGCAGACCTCGCTCACCTTGCAGAGCAGTCTCCTCCCCAGCGCGGTGCCCCAGCAGCCGGCCATCGAGGCGACGCCTCGCTATCTGCCGGCCGCCGCGGGCCCGGGCCTGGGCGGTGACTGGTTCGATGTCATTCCCCTGTCCGGGGCGAGGGTCGCCCTCGTCGTCGGCGACGTGGTCGGCCGCGGCCTGCACGCGGCCGCCACCATGGGCCGGCTGCGTACGGCCGTTCACACTCTGGCCAGCCTGGACCTGGAACCCGACGAGGTGCTGTCCCGCCTCGACGACCTGGTGAACCTGCTGGCGGCCGAGGTGGAGACGGCCCGGGAACGTCCGGCCACCCAGCAGACTGTCAGCGCGACATGCCTGTACGCCGTCTACGACCCCATCTCGCGGCGCTGTTCCGCTGCGCGCGCCGGCCATCCGCCGCCGGTGGTGACGAGCCCGGACGGCCGGGCGGAGTTGCTCGACCTGCCCGCCGGCCCGCCGCTCGGCCTGGGCGGTCTGCCCTTCGAAGCGCGGGAGTTCGAGCTGGCCGAGGGCAGCCTGATCACGCTCTACACCAACGGGCTGATCGGCGAGCGCACCCTGGACGCCGACGAGAGCCTGGCACGGCTGTGTGCGGCCGTGAGCCGCCCCGCGGACCCCTTGGAGGAGACGTGCCAGGCGGTCGTGGACGCTCTGGTGCCCGCTCGTCCGGCCGACGACATCGCTCTGGTCATCGCTCGCACCCGTGTCCTCCCGGAACGGAACGTCGCCTCCTGGCAGCTGCCCCAGGAGGCCACCGCGGCCACCCGGGCCAGGTCGCTCGTCACCGCGAAACTGGCCGAATGGGGACTGGAACACCTCACGTTCACCACCGAGCTGGTCGTCAGCGAACTGGTGACCAATGCCTACCGTTACGCCAGCGATCCGGTGACCCTGCGGTTGATCCGCGAGCGGTCTCTGGTCTGCGAGGTCAGCGACGGCAGCCATACCTCGCCGCACCTGCGCCGGGCCGGCAGCACTGACGAAGGGGGTCGCGGTCTTTTCCTGGTGGCCCAGATGACGGAGCGGTGGGGTACCCGCTACAGCCGCGACGGCAAGACCGTCTGGGCCGAGCAACCACTCGCCTCCGGGTAGGCCACCTGCGGTAACGCTGCCGGGCACCGACAGCGCGGCCTGCCGTGCGGGTGAAGGGTGACGTGCGGGGTACCAGGGTGCGGCGAGGTGGGTGCACCCGGTGACGGCCTTCTGCCCGCGGACGGCCGCTCCACCGTCGTGCCGCCTCCGCGAGGCGGTCAGGGCACGCCCCGATGATCCGACCGGGCACCCCACCCGGACGCCCCGCCCCGTTTCCGCACGCTGCCCGAGTGTCCCCAGCCCGACAGGAGCGCGCCGTGATCTTCCAGGACCGCCCCCATGCCCCTGCCGTACCCCCCGCGTCCCCCGCACGCCGGAGTCGGGCGCGCCGGAGGCGGAGCGGTGTGGCGGCGGGGCTGCTCGCGGTGCTGGCGGTGTCATGCACCAGCGGCTCCGCCGACTCCCCGAAGAGCACGGCCGGCACTTCCCCGCCCGTTGAAGAGCGTTCGGCGAGCAGCGAGCTGCAGAGCGACTACATGCGTGTCGTGAACGACGTCCTTCCCTCGGTCGTGGAGATCACGACCGAGGGCGGGCTGGGCTCCGGCGTCGTCTACGACAAGCAGGGCCACATCGTCACCAATGCCCATGTCGTCGGCGAGCAACGCCGCTTCACCGTCGATCTCGCCGACCGCCAGCAGCCCCTTCAGGCCGAACTGGTCGGCCGCTACGCAGCCAACGACCTTGCCGTCATCCGTCTGGAGAACCCGCCGTCCGGACTGCGCCCGGCGACGTTCGCCGACAGCAAGGAGGTCGAGGTCGGACAGATCGTGCTCGCCATGGGCAATCCCCTGGGGCTGTCCAGCAGTGTCACCCAGGGCATCGTCTCCGCCATCGGCCGAACCGTCTCCAGGCCCGCCGACGGCGGCTCGGCGCCCGGCTCGATCCCCAACATGGTGCAGACGTCGGCCGCCATCAACCCCGGCAACAGCGGTGGTGCGCTGGTCGACCTCTCCAGCCGGGTGATCGGCATCAACACCCTGGGCGCCGTCGACCAGCGACTCGGCGGGGCCGCCCCCGGCATCGGCTTCGCCATCCCCAGCTCCGCCGTCACCCGCATCGCGGACCAGTTGATCGAAGACGGCAGGGTGACCAGCAGCGGACGCGCCGCGCTCGGTGTCACGGTGCGCACCGTCCTGGAAACCGACTCCGCTCCGGCGGGCGCGGCCATCGTCACCGTCGCGGAAGGCGGCGCCGCGGACGAGGCCGGCCTGCGACCCGGCGACATCATCACGAACCTCGGCGACACGCGGATCTCCTCCGTGCAGACGCTCGCCGAGGCACTGGCCGCCCACAGCCCCGGCGACAAGGTCTCCCTCACCTACGACCGGGCGGGAAGCTCCCACACCGTGCGGATGACCCTCGAGACCCTCAGGAGCCCCTGATCATCACGAGCCGTCGAGGTGTTTTCCTCCTGTGCCGGGGTGGTACCCACCGGTCCTGTTGCGCACAGCACACGACCAACTCCGGGAGGGACACGGCTTGTCGACCCGATTCAAGAGGTATCTGCTCCAGGACTTCCCGCTGATCCACCTGATCATCGGCGGATTCGGCAACACCACGTTCCTGGTGGGGAGTGTGTTCTTCCTGTTCCCCAGTCTGGAGCGGGTCGCTCTGTGGCTTTTCGTGGCCGGTTCGCTGGGCATGTTCGTCGGGACCGTGGGAGAGGTGTTCGTCCGGCACGCTCGCAGGAGCCGCGGTTCCCCCGGTTGAGCACGCCGGCCGGGGCAGGGGCGTGATCACCAGCTCCAACCGGATTGCCCCGTGCTGCGGCAAGGCGCCCGAGACACGCACGGTCACCGCACGGCGGCTCGGGACGAAGCAGCCGCCCTGTGCGCCGCACTGGACTGGCTCACCAGCGCGCAGTGCGAGGAGGTGGCACAGGTCTACGTGCACCATCGACTCGAACTGACCCGCCGGATGCTCCGCACGACGGTCGCGCGGGCCGAACAGCTCCGCGGCACGTACGAAGCCCGGTATGCCTCGCTGCGGCCCGACCTGCTCAAACGCCATGCCGCGGCTGCGCGATAGCACTGGTCTTCGCCGCCTGGCTCGGCACGCTCACGAGCACGATGCCGCGCTGACACGGCCGGGCCACCGCCGCCGAATCCCGGTCGTCGGAGTGCTCGGTTGAAAGACGAAAGATCCGCTCGGCCGGGTCAGGCCAGTCGCCGCCTGCGGTCGGTCGCGTAGGCGTGCAGGATCGTCATGGCGTCGTCCGTGTCCAGACGGAGGAACTCCCGGTTCAGAACCCTGGTGAAGTCTTCCAGGGCACGGCCGAGGAGGGCGGCGCCGGTGCGGACCTCGACGCTGGCTGACATCTGCCCCTGGACGGCCAGGTCAGCGGCGTAGCCCGCCATCGCGGCCAGGGACGTGTCGTCCTCGGCATCGTGGAAGTAGTAGGCCTCGGCGTGCTGGTTGAGATCGACCCGGACCTGCGTCACGTCGGCGGCGAGGCTCGTCAGCAGGCTCGCCGTCATGGTGGGGCCGAACCGGTCGGCGGGGTGCCCGGCCCTCCGCAGTATCGCCAGACGCAGGGCGAGGGTCCTGCGGCGGGTGACCGCGGGATACACCTGGGAGATCCAGGAGACGACGGCCGTGAGCAGGGCGAAGCCGATGAGCGCTTCAAGAGGTGCGGCGATGCGCAGCCAGCCGTCGGCCGGAACGATGTCGCCGAACCCCAGGGTGGCCACCGTGACCGCGGACAGGTACAGCGCGTCGAGGAATCCGGTGCGTTGCGCCGGGTTCAGGTCGCTGGAGTAGGAGAAGCCGCCCGGCAGGTGCGGCCAGTAGATCAGCGCCCAGCCCAGGATCATCGTCATGGTCCAGAGGGCGGCCACCATGGCCAGCGCCAGCGGACCGGTCACCGAGACGACCCGGCCGCCGACGTCGATCCGGCGGGCCAACCGCCACAGCCCGGCTGTCACCCACCTGCTCGCCTCCCCCCGCCCCGTGGGGCGCCACAGGGTGTGGAACACGTCCCGCAGGACGGCCACGGCGAGTATCGCGCCGATCAGTGTGACGAGCCAGCCCGCTCCCCCGCTCACCTGCGTCCCTCCGGATGCAGAACGCCGCGCACCGACACTCCTGCGGTGTGGCGCGCGGTGGCCAGTCCCACGCTGATGAGTTTTCGTACGGCGACGACGGCAGCCGCGAGCAGGATGCCGTCCCAGGACAGGTCGCCGGCGAGGCGGACGAGACCGGCGGCGACCAGGAAGTCGAGCAGCACCGCCAGGGCGGAGCCGACGGCGCGCACTGTCCGGTAGGCCGCCACGGCCGACAGGAGCCCGAACGCGGTGATCAGCACAGCGGCGGCGTTCAGCCACTCGCTCACGTCTTCTTCCCCTCACCGTCGTGCCCGGCGTGAGACCGGGACGATTCGGTGTTCCGCAGCTCGGCGCGCTCCTGCGCGATCTCCCGGCCCAGGAAGTAGTTCAACGCGGTACGGATGGCCGCGATGGCGGCGAGCTGACCGATCTCGGTGAAGCTCGGCGCCACCGCCGTGCGCAGCACATCACCCGCCAGCTGGAACTCGAGTCCGAGGACCAGGAAGCGTCCCAGTCCCAACCGGATGCGGTTGAACTCCTCGACCCGGCCACCGCCGCGCAGGCCCGAGGACACGAACCGCCAGAACGCCCAGACCGCTCCCACGAAGATGATCAGAGCACCGGCCGACTCGATCAGCCGCACGAGGAAGCCGATCGCCTCGCGCAGCGCGGACTCGGGCAACAACTCCAGCGACAAAATCATGATCGATTGAGTACCCGCCCGTCCGCACTCGATACCGATGGGTCCGGCATCCGCACCGCTCGTCCGCACTCGATACCGATGGGTCCGGCATCCGCACCGCACCGTCGGATCATCCCGGACTACGCGTCCCGGCCGGCACTCGTTGCGAGCGGCTTCGAGTCGCTGAACCACCCTTCCGCGAGTCGGCATAGTGGCCGCACGCAGAGCCAACCCTCGAACTGTGTTGCCTCACCACATGTGCGCCTGACCTGTATGTTGACGTCACCCTGCTCGTGGCCGGCGCCTGCGCCCTCGCCCGGATCGGGCGGTGAACCGATGCGGCCGACGCCATGGCCCAGCGTCGCGGCATGGGCAACCGGCTCCTCCATGGCCGCCAGATCAAGATCATGGCCCTGATGGAGCAGGGCCTGGACCGGACGGGCCTGTCAGCCCTGGACCTGGACCGCACCGGACGACATGCCGCCCGCGTAGTCGACTCCGTCGTCAGCGTCGCCCGACTCGACGCCTACGCCGCACGAGACGCACTGCACCACCCCGTCGCCGCGTCTGCCCTGGACGACGGGGCGACAGACGCGCTCAACGCGGTGATCGCCGCGGCCGGACTGGGATCCGGCGTCCTGTCCGCCCACCACCATGAGGCTCTGACGGGCGCGGTCGGCCACGCCGAAACAGAGCTGGAAAGGCTGCTGCAGGCCGAACCAGATCCCGGCCAGGAGGGGACGACCGGGATGGCCCGCCGTGCTGCCCACGCTGTTTGGCGGTGTCGGCGTTTCGGCCATTTCCTGCCCGCAGGCGCTCCAAGCCAGACCAGGGATCCCGCGCCCGCAGGGTCCCCCGACGCAGGAAATAGCGGGCTCCCCAGCACGACCGAATGACGTGTGTTCGATATCGCAGCCGTGTCGTTAGACCTCACGACTCTGCCGCAGCGACCGTCCTAGGGGGAACGATGACCTCGGCCATCACTCAGGACCAGCCGCCGCAACCCCCCAAGGGGACCGCGCCGGACGACGAACCGCAGGAGGCCGGTGTTCGAGAGGGCGCTGGTCGGGGAGAACGGCTCCGGCAAGACGACCCTCTCGCGCCTACTGTGCGAGCTGCTGCTGCCCACCGAAGGCGACGTGGCCTGGGACCACGCCTCCACCGCGTACCTGGACCCGTGGGGGTTGTGGAAGCACGTCGCGCTGGTGCCGCAGAAGTTCACGTACCTGCCGCTGACGATGCGCGACAACATCACACGAGACCGGCGAGGTCTGCGGCGGAGTGGGGCCCAATGCCCGGCTCCGCCTGGCCGCCCGGGTCACCGGCATCGGGCCGGCGGCCGTCGACCCCGCCTCCGGCCACCCCTTCGCCCGCCTGCTCGCCACCCCCGCCCAGGCAGCCGCCCTGCTGGGCTGGGGCCCGCCCGGCGCGCGGCAAGCCCAGCTCGCGGCGGAGACGGCACGCGAGCGGTGGGGGCCTGCCCACCGCTCGCTCCGCCGCCATCGAGGAGATCCCTGTGGAGGGGATGCGGCTGAGCTGACCCGAACACGCACCCCGCCTCGACTCCTCCCGCTCCACGCCCCTCTGAGGTAGCCCCATGCCGTTGTCGCACGACCACATCCGCACCACCGTCGAGACCTACCTCGCTCGCCACCCTCACGAGCGCGAGCAGCTCGGTGTCCTCCTTGCCGCCCTCGAACGTCCCACCGACATCGCCTGCCGCTCCACCTTCACCGGACACGTCACCTGCGGCGCGATGGTCGTCGACCCGCTCGGCCGCGTCCTGCACGTGCTGCCCCTGGCGAGCGGGAAGGTCCTCGCCCCCGGCGGACACCCCGAGCCCACCGACGAGTCCCTGGCATCAGCGGCGCTGCGGGAGCTCCACGAGGAGACCGGGATCCCGCCGCAGGCCGTGGCACCGTGGCCCGGCTATGAGGCAGTGCCGTTCGACATCGACATCCACGACATCGACGCCCACCCAGGCAAAGGCGAACCCGGCCACCAGCACTTCGACCTCCGGTTCCTCTTCCGCCTGCACCCCTCAACAGATGTGCCCGTGGTGCTGCAGGAAGGAGAGGTCGGCGGCATCGAGTGGCGTCCCGTGGACAGGGTGTCCTCCCCCTCACTGCGCGAGAAGCTGCTCAAGCTCCCGCCCAAGACCGAACCGGATGCGGCCAACGCCTCCGCCCTGATCTACAACGACCGAGGCGAGTACCTGCTCCACCTGCGCGACTACTTCCCCGGCCGGATCTGGGAGCCGGGCATGTGGTCCCTGCTGGGCGGCGGTCGAGAGCCCCAGGACGCCACCCTGGAACACACCGTGCGGCGGGAACTGGCCGAGGAAGCCGGCCTCGACATCGCCGACCTGACCCCGTTCGGCACCGAGTACGCCTCCGACGACGCCGGCGCGAGCGTGCCCATCGCCATCTACGCCGGCCGCTGGAACGGCGATCCCCGCGAACTCCGTCTGACGGAAGGGGTGATGCTGGCCTGGTTCGCCCTCGACGACCTCCACCGCCTGCGCATCGCAGACACCACCAGCGATCTCGTACGGCGCCACGCCGCCAGCCTCCCGGCCAACGCTTCCAGCACTGCGTCGCAGAGCGGGCTCTCGTCGCACGAGGAGCGCCGCCCAGCTTCGCCGCACGGCACGGTCCTCAACGTCATCGGCGTCCACCTCTACCTGGAGCGGCCCGACGGGACGGTGCTGCTCGGGCTGCGCCACCCCGACTCCGCGTTCGCGCCGTCCACCTGGCACGTCCTGGCCGGCCACTGCGAGCAGGAGAGCGCCATCACCTGCCTGATCAGGGAGGCACGGGAGGAAGCCGGACTGCGCGTCGAGCGCCGGGACGTCGAACTCGTCCATGTCGTCCACCACATCGACCGCGCTGGGGACCGGCCCCGCGTGGGCTTGTTCTTCCGCGCTCGCACGTGGACCGGCGAGCCGGAACTGCGCGAGCCGGACAAGTGCACCCAGTGGACGTTCTGGGATCCCGCCGCGCTGCCCGACAACCTCGTTTCCTACACCCGCCAAGCCATCGCAAAGATCCAGAACGGGGACCTGTACAGCGAGACGGGCTGGCGCACATGACCGGCACTCCGAGCGGCGCACACCGTCGTGTGTCCACTGCAACTGCGGTCGGCCGTGATGACACCCGTCTGGTGGTGATCCGCGGCAACTCGGCGTCAGGCAAGTCAAGCGTGGCCCAGGGCCTGCGAGATCACTACGGCCGCGGTATCGCGGTCGTGGGCCAGGACGTGATCCGCCGGAACGTGCTCAGGGAACACGACACCGCGCGTGGCGCCAACATCGCCCTGCTGGGCAGGATCGCGCGCGAAGCACTGAACGCCGGCTTTCACGTGGTGCTTGAGGGGATCCTGTACGCCGACCGCTACAGCCACTTGATCACGTCTCTGGTGCGGGACCACCGCGGTGTCTCCCGCTGCTACTACCTGGACGTGCCGCTGGAATCGACGTTTGTCCGACACGCGTCGAAGGCGGATGCCGCGTACCTGACGGAAGTCACCGACAGCCACCTCGCCTCCTGGTACCGCGAGCTGGATCTGCTGCCCGGCGGTCTGGAGACCGTGATCCCGGCCGACAGCACGCTGCAGGACACCGCCGCGCGAATCATGGGCGAAACCGACCTGGCCGCTGCCTCCCCCATCCCGCCACCGCAGTGCAAACCGTCGCGGGGAGACTCGATGAACCCTCTGGTGTTGATGTCCGATCCACGGGTCGCCGCGATCACGGTGCGCGAGTGCGGGGAGCCGCTCGTCGACGTGCGTGACCACAGCTTCCGCGTCGATCCCCGCAAGCAAGATCCACTGGGCGCGTTCGCCCACGTCCGCGAGGGCGTCCTCGCCCGGCTGGAGAACGCCCGCTCGCTCCTGCCCGCCGGCACCGACCTGCTGTTCATCGAGGGCTACCGGCCGCTGGCCCTACAGCAGCACTACTTCACCGAGTACCGAAACGAGCTGGCCTCCGCTCACCCCGGCTGGACGGCTGAGCAGCTGCACCAGGCCGCCAGCCGGTACGTCTCGCCGCCGGAGATCGCGCCCCACTCCGCCGGCGCGGCCGTGGACGTAACCCTCGTCGACCAGGACGGCCACGAACTCGACCTCGGCACCCGCGTCAATGCCTTCCAGGTCGGCGCGGCCACGAAGCTGGCCACCGGCTGGTACGCAGCCGGCCGCGACGGTGCGGGCCGCCGCGGCCGGCTGCGGGCCGGAACCGCGCTCATCGCCCGCGGAGAGTTCTCCGTCGTCATCATCGGCCTGGCCGGTCCCGCCCAGGACCGCCTCGGAGCCCTGGTCACCACTTATGTGATGCTCCTGGCCGTCTGCGGACCCGTCCTCACCCGTTTCGCCCCCACCCGCGCCACAGCCCCGTTGCCCGCCACGGTCGCGGGGCCCGCTTCCGGACCCCACGACCGGCGCCCTCAGTGACGCTCTGTCGTGCCCCGTACCACCGCGACCGGGCAGTGCGCGTGGTGCAGGAGGGCCTGGCTGACCGACCCCAGGAGCAGCCCGGCGAAGCCGCCGCGTCCCCGGGCGCCGACCACCAGCAGCTGAGCGGACCGGCTCGCCTCGATCAGCGCCTCCCTCGTCCCGCCGTGCACCACCCGGTGTTGCACCGCCACACCGGGGTAGCGCTCCTGACGGCCGGCGAGCGCCTCGGCGAGCAGCCGCTCCTCCTCCTCGGCCAGCGCTCCCGGGGGGTTCGCGTACGGCTCTGACGGATCCTGCGGGGCGGGCATCGGCGCATTCCACGTGGTCCAGGTGTTGAGCGCCACCAACGGCGCGTTCCGCAGGGCGGCCTCGGCGAAGGCGAAATCCACCGCCTTCTGCCCCGCGGCCGAGCCGTCGACGCCCAGCACGATCGGACCGTCGGCGTGCGGCTGCTCGCGCACGACGAGTACCGGACACCGGCCGTGCGCCGCCAGATGCACCGCCGTCGAGCCCACCAGCAGCCCGACGAACCCGCCCATGCCCCGGGAACCGATCACCATCAACTCCGCGGCACGCGACTGCGCCTCGAGAACCGTCAACGGCTCACCGGTCAGCACCACATGACTGACATGGATGTCCGGCGCCACCGCCCGCGCCCGCTCGACCGCTTCGGTCACCAGGCGATCGACCATGTTCCGCAGCCCGCCCTCCGGCGGTCCCAGCGGCGACGGCCCCAACGGTACGTGCATCGCGGGCCAGACAAACGCGTGTACCACTCTCAGCCCCGCCCCGCGTGACCGCGCCTCCCCTGCGGCGACCTCCACTGCGGCCAGACTCGACGCCGAACCGTCCACACCCACGACAACAAGACCACTCACCATGCCTCCTCATACAGATGATTGTTAGCTGTCACCTTCAAGTTCACCCCGCCCAGGCTCCGCTGGCTTTGGGCCGAGTGGCCGCCACCAGGGCCAACCGGCACTGGCCGGAACCGGGCGGGCAGGACTGTGACCCGTCCGGTCCCGAGGGCAGGGCCACAGGGCCCTGGTGCACGTGGATCAGGCGTCCGGTGTCGGTGTTCCGTTTCGCCGGGCAGATGGCCGACAATCGCGTGCGCGCAACCGTGCGATGGACGCGTCCGACGACACCCTCAAGTCCGGCACCACCCAGGCGGCAGCCGACAGCTAGGCGGGCTCGTCCACCACAGTGCGGCTCGACGACGGCCGTGCTGGTGTGCTGGGCGCCTGGTGGGCCGCCCGGGAACGGCTCGACAGGCACCGCTGAGCAAGGGGGGCCGGGTCGCCGGCGGCGGCCTCGACACAGGCCGCACACACCGAGCACCCGTCGTGCGGCCCCTGCGCCTGGCTACGTGATGTCCAGGACGTCCCGCACCGGTCGGCGCGGGGTCGCCGGGCCTCGCGGCCCGTAGCCAAGTCGCAGCACCATCTGCACCTGCCCGATGCCCGAGGCCGGGTCACGGGCCAGCAGACGCAGCTCGCGATCCTCCAGCGCGTGCGAGGTCAGGGAGGTGGCCAGGTCGGCCAGGGTGGCCTCAAGGAGGACGCGTTCGAGGGCCTGACCCGCGCGCAGCCAGTCGGCGGGACCCTCGCGGCGGGTGCTCAGCAGGGACAGGTGCGGGGTGTGCTCGAAGGCGGTGGTGCCGCGGTCGGCCACCGGCCGGCGTCCGGAGAAGTCCCGCACTGGGGCTTTGCCGTCGCGCCTGCGCGGGCCGAAGGCGTACTCGGGGACGCCGTCGACTGCGGTGTCCGCCTCCGCTCCGAGCCGGGTCCAGCGGACCAGGTCTTGGTCGGCGTCCGGGTACACGCTGTCGCGGCTCTCGGCGTCGCGGACCAGGTCGAGCACGGTTTCGGCATGCCAGGGGCCGGGGAAGGACAGCGTCGCCCCCTCCCGCGCCGCCGCTTCCTGCAAGGTGGTCCGCACGGTCTCGGGGATGCCCTTCTCGGCGAAGGGATGGCGGCTGGTGTGCCGCTGCCGGATTGCCGGGTGCAGCCGCGCCAGCTCCTCGTCCCGCACGCTCCCGATCGGGTCGGGCAGACGTACGGCGGCGAGCAGCAGCGGGTCGTCCGGCTCGGGCAGCAGCGTCGTCTCGGGAGCGAGATCCGCGTGCGCCGCGGCGACACGCAGGTTGAGCAGAGCTGCCCCGCACCCGATGTGCAGCGCCCGGTTGTCGGGGTCGGACCGGGGCATGGCCCGGTCGGGGTCGGCCCGCAGCTGCAGGACGCGCTCGCCACTCAGGTAGCGAAAGCGCCACGGCTGCGCGTTGTGCATGGACGGCGCCGCCGTGGCCTCGGCCACCAGCGTGGTCACTGTCTTCTCGTCGAGTGGTCGCTCAGCCATGGCATCCTCCTCGCCGCCCCGGTCAGGGGCGGTCACAGCACGGGTACCCCAGCGAGCCGATCGGTGTGCCGGGGGGATCAGGACCACGAGTGCAGACGGACGCCGGCATGAGTGTCATCAGTAAGCCGCCAGACCGCGCTCGCGGAACTGACCTCGCACTCGGTCCACCAGCGCGGCGTCCGGAACCGGGTTGTCCCGCAGGGGGAAGGGAATGCCCAGTGCCTCGTACTTGCCCGCGCCGAGCTTGTGGAACGGCAGGACGTCGACCCGTTCGACGTTGCCGAGGCCCCACAGGAAGCGGGCGAGTCCCTCTACGGCGCGTGGGTCGTCGGTCCAGCCGGGTACCAGGACGTAGCGGATCCACATCGGCGCTCCGAGCCGGTTCAGGCGGGTGGCGAAGCTGAGAGTGGGCCCGAGATCGCCGCCGGTCAGCTTCCGGTAGGTGCCGGCATCGAAGGACTTGATGTCCAGCAGCACGAGGTCCGTGTCGGTCAGCAGTTCGTCGGTGGCACGGGCGCCGAGGAAACCGGAGGTGTCCAGGGCGGTGTGCAGTCCGGCCTCCTTGCAGCGACGCAGCACCGCCGCCGTGAAGGCGGGCTGGAGCAGTGGCTCGCCGCCGGTGATCGTCACGCCGCCTCCGGCCGTGATGACGAAGGGGCGGAACTTCTCGATCTCGGCCATCACCTCGTCGACCGTGGCCTCCCGGCCGTCCCGCAGGTGCCAGGTGTCGGGGTTGGCGCAGTACAGGCAGCGCAGCGGACAACCGTTGACGAACAGGACGAACCGGGTCCCGGGACCGTCCACGCCGGTGGACAGGTCCCAGGAGTGGATCCGGCCGGTCGTCCGGCCGAGTCCCGTCGTACGGTCGGTCGCGGTGTTCACAGCGCTCCGTGGAAGGTACGGCTGATCACGTCGAGCTGCTGCTCGCGGGTCAGGCGAACGAAGTTGACGGCGTACCCGGAGACCCGGATCGTCAGCTCGGGGTACTTCTCCGGGTGTTCCATGGCGTCCTCCAGGACGGCCCGGTCCAGGACGTTGACGTTCATGTGGAAGCCGCCGGACGCCATGTAGGCGTCGAGGATGCCGACCAGGTGCGCGGCGCGCTCGCCCGGGTGGTGCCCCAGCCCCTCGGGAGTGATCGTTGTGGTCAGCGAGATGCCGTCGCGGGCCTGCTCGTACGGCAGCTTGGCCACCGACAGCGCGGACGCCGCCACCCCGTGCCGGTCACGGCCGTTCATCGGGTTGGCGCCGGGCGCGAAGGGCTGTCCGGCGCGACGGCCGTCGGGAGTGTTGCCGGTGTGCTTGCCGTAGACGACGTTGGACGTGATGGTCAGCACCGACTGAGTGTGCTCGGCGTTCCGGTAGGTGGGGTGCCTGCGCACCTTCGCCATGAACGACTCCACCAGGGCGACGGCGAGGGAGTCCGCTCGGTCGTCGTTGTTGCCGTACGCCGGGAACTCGCCCTCGGTCCGGAAGTCCACCGCCAGACCGTTCGCGTCACGGAACACCTTCACCCGGGCGTACTTCACGGCCGACAGGCTGTCCGCGGCGACGGAGAGCCCGGCGATGCCGCAGGCCATGAAGCGGTGCACGGGGTGGTCGTGCAGGGCCATCTCGATGCGCTCGTAGGCGTACTTGTCGTGCATGTAGTGGATGACGTTGAGCGCGTCGACGTACGTCTCCGCCAGCCAGTCCAGCGTCCGGTCGTAGGCCGCCGACAGCTCGTCGTAGTCGAGGTACTCGCCGGTCAGCGGGGGCGTTGCGGGGGCGATCTGTTCGCCGGTCATCTCGTCCCGGCCGCCGTTGACGGCGTACAGGAGGGCCTTGGCCAGGTTGACCCGGGCTCCGAAGAACTGCATCTGCTTGCCGACCGCCATGGCGGAGACGCAGCAGGCGATCGCGGTGTCGTCTCCTGTGCGGGGCCGCATCAGGTCGTCGGACTCGTACTGCACGGCGCTGGTGTCGATGGACACCTGCGCGCAGAACTCCTTGAAGCCGTCCGGCAGCCGGGGCGACCACAGCACGGTCAGGTTCGGCTCAGGGGCCGGGCCGAGGTTGTAGAGGGTCTGCAGGAAGCGGAAGGAGGTGCGGGTGACCAGCGGGCGGCCGTCGGTGCCGATACCGCCGATGGACTCGGTCACCCAGGTCGGGTCGCCGGAGAACAGGGCGTCGTACTCGGGGGTGCGCAGGAAGCGCACGATGCGGAGTTTGATAACGAAGTCGTCGATCAGCTCCTGGGCACGGGTCTCGTCGAGGAGGCCCTCGTCGAGGTCGCGCTGGAGGTAGACGTCGAGGAAGGTGGAGGTGCGGCCCAGGGACATCGCCGCGCCGTTCTGTTCCTTCACGGCGGCCAGATAGCCGAGGTAGAGCCACTGGACGGCCTCGTGCGCGGTGGTGGCCGGGCGGGCGACGTCGCAGCCGTAGGAAGCGGCCATCTGCGTCAGCTCGCCCAGCGCGCGGATCTGCTCGGCCAGTTCCTCACGGTCCCGGATGACGTCCGCGCTGGAGGGCCGCGCGTCCAGCAGGGCGCGTTCAGCCCGCTTGGCCGCGATGAGGCGGTCGGTGCCGTAGAGGGCCACGCGTCGGTAGTCGCCGATGATCCGGCCGCGGCCGTAGGCGTCCGGCAGACCGGTGATGATCCCGGCCTTGCGGGCGGCGCGCATCTCGGGGGTGTAGGCGTCGAACACGCCGTCGTTGTGGGTCCTGCGGTAGGTGCCGAAGACCCTGGACACGAACGGGTCGGCCTCGTAGCCGTAGGCCCGCAGTCCGTTCTCCACCATGCGCAGGCCGCCGTTCGGCATGATGGCGCGCTTGAGCGGAGCGTCGGTCTGCAGGCCCACGATCAACTCGCGGTCCCGGTCGATCCAGCCGGGGGCGTGCGAGGTGATCGTGGAGGGGGTCGCGGTGTCGACGTCGTGGATGCCGCGGCGCCGCTCCTCCGGGAAGAGTGCGCTGACCTTCTCCCAGACCGCGCGGGTGCGGTGCGTGGGCCCGGCCAGGAAGGTCGCGTCGCCTTCGTAGGGCGTGTAGTTCGCCTGGATGAAGTCGCGCACGTCGATGCGCTCACGCCACTTGGTTCCGGCGTACTGCCGCCAGGCGTCGGCGGTCCGGGGGCCGGCTGTCACGGTCGCGGTCATCGCAGGTCCTCTCCCTGGGCGGGCTTTCTCACTGTTCTTCTCGTTGTCGATGCTCGTCGTCCGCAGTGGCAGGGGGCAGTGCCGGACAGGGCACCGCACCGGTCCCGTCCGGCCCGGGTCGGCCGGGACGTTCGGCCCACCCACAGGCACTGCTGCGCGTCGATCAGGGCGCGGACGAGCAGAGCCGACGAGGCCCTGGGGCGGGCGAGCAGTCGACCGCAGGTGAGTTCAGACGTGCGGGACCACGACGACGGGGCAGGCGGCGTGGTGCAGGACGGCGTGGGTCACCGGACCGGTGTGGGCACCGAGCCGGCCCCCGCTCGTGCGGCGCCCCACCACGAGCAATCCGGCGTCGCGCGCGGCGTGCACCAAGAGGGTGGCGGCCCGGCCGGCGGTCACCGTCTCGGTCACAAAAACGGTCGGATACTTCTCGCACCACGGGCGCAGTGCCGCCACCACCGCGTGCTCCCCGGCCGCGAGCGCTTCCGGCCCGGCCACCGGGACCGACGGGACGGTCGGCGGTGTGACCAACGACGGATCAGAGGCGGGTCGCGGCGGCGTCCGGAACGCGTGGACGACACGCAGGGCGGTGCCGCGCCGCCGGGCGGCGTCGAAGGCGAACTCGATCAGTTCGTCACACGGGTGCTGGACGTCCAGACCCAGGACGACCGCGCGGTACGGCGTCTCGAGGATCTCCTCCGGTGCGATGCCGTCCGCGGCCGGCACATGCTCGTCGGCTGCGCTCAGCCCCGCCCTCACCAGCACCACGGGCCGCGTCGACCGGGCCACCACGCGCTGGGACACGGATCCCATGACGAACCCGCTCACCCTGCCCATACCGAGTGATCCGAGGACCAGCAGCTCGGCCTCCGCGGCGGCGGCGACCAGGGCGGCGACCGGCGCGTCGCACACGAGGCGGTCGACGATCCGCAGCCCGGGGTGGGCCGCGCGGACGCTGTCGACGGCATCCCGGAGTGTCTGCTCGGCCCAGTCGTGCTCGGTACGGTCCCTGGGCACGTACGGTGCGGGATGGGGGTGGCGGCGCCAGGCGTGCACGACAGCCAGCCCGGTGCCGCGGCGCGAGGCCTCGTGAGCCGCCCAGTGCGCGGCCGCCAGGCTCGCGGGTGATCCGTCGACTCCCACTACGACGTTGCAGAACATCGCACGTCCCTCCCGGAGCCCGGACCCTCCGGTTCTCCTGACGGCTTCGAGCCTCCTCGCGCGGGAAGCGAATGCCCAGGGCCGCACGCCCTGTGCGCGGGCCCCTTCGCCCCCATCGAATGGCGGGCGCGGTTCCGGCGGCCCGGGACGGGGCCCATCGGCCCCCGGCCCGGGCCTGACGGCACCTCGCGCCGGCACGCTCGCCGTTCGACGCTGGAACTCGACAGGTCCCCACAGCTGAGGAGCACAGCGTCATGGCCCGTTACGTGTACGACTTCGCACAGGGCGGCCGGGACATGGCCGGCCTGCTCGGCGGCAAGGGCTCCAACCTGGCCGAGATGACCCGGCTCGGACTGCCCGTCCCTCCTGGGTTCGTCATCACCACCGAGGCCTGCCGGGCCTTCCTCGCCAGCGGCGGCGAGCCCGTGGGCATGTGGCAGGAGGTCTCCGAGCACCTGACGACCGTCGAGACGGCCGCGGGCCGGCTGCTGGGGCAGCCGGACGATCCGCTGCTGCTCTCCGTCCGTTCCGGGGCGCGTTTCTCCATGCCCGGCATGATGGAGACGATCCTCGACATCGGCCTGAACGACGACTCCGTGCTGGGCCTGGCCAAGGTCTCGGGCAGTGAACGCTTCGCCTGGGACTCCTACCGCCGACTGATCCAGATGTTCGGCAGTACGGTCATGGGCGTCGACCCAGCCCTGTTCGAGCGCGCCATCGCCCTGCTCAAGGACCTGCGCGGCGCCCCGGACGACGTGCACCTGGACGCCGCCGACCTCGCCCAGCTGGTCGAGACGTACAAGAACATCATCCACCTGGAGACCGGCGAGCACTTCCCGCAGTCCCCCGCCGAGCAGCTGCGCCGGGCGGTCCTGGCCGTCTTCCAGTCCTGGAACGGCGAGCGGGCGCGCCTGTACCGGCGGCGCGAGCACATCCCCGACGACCTGGGCACCGCCGTCACCGTGCAGTGCATGGTCTTCGGCAACCTCGGCCCCGACTCGGGCAGCGGCGTCGCCTTCACCCGCGACCCGGCCACCGGACGCCCCGGCCTGTACGGCGACTACCTGCCCAACGCGCAGGGCGAGGACGTCGTCGCCGGCATCCGCAACACCGTGCCCCTGGCCGAGCTGGAACGCCTGGACCCGCACTCGTACGCCCGGCTGTGCGAGCACATGCGGACCCTTGAGCGGCACTACCGGGACCTGTGCGACATCGAGTTCACGATCGAGCGCGGCAGGTTGTGGATGCTGCAGACCCGGGTCGGCAAGCGGACCGCCGAGGCCGCCTTCGCCATCGCAGCCGAACTCGCCGACGAGGGACTCATCACCCCGGACGAGAGCCTCGCCCGGGTGAGCGGCGAGGAACTGGCCCGGCTGATGTTCCCTCGCTTCGACACCTCGGCGATGGGCGATCCGCTCGCCCATGGCCTCCCGGCTTCACCCGGTGCCGCGGTCGGCGCGGTGGTCTTCCACTCCGCCGAGGCGGTACGGCGTGCCGCGGCCGGCGAGAAGGTGGTCCTCGTCCGCCAGGAGACGACCCCCGACGACCTGCCCGGCATGATCGCCGCCCAGGCGGTGCTCACCAGCCGGGGCGGCAAGACCAGCCACGCTGCCGTGGTGGCGCGCGGCATGGGCAAGGTCTGCGTGTGCGGTGCCGAGGAACTCTCCGTCGACGTCGAGGCCCGGCGCTTCACCGCCCCCGACGGCACCGTCGTCGAGGAAGGCACGGTGATCTCCGTGGACGGTTCCGCCGGCGCCGTGTACCCGGGGCCGGTGCCGCTGGTGGACTCGGCGGTCATGCGGTTCCTGGAGTCGGGTGCCGGCGATGAGGGGTCGGCCAGGGTCGTCGACGCGGTGACCCGCGCGCTGGCCCGGGCCGACACCGTGCGGCGGCTGGAGGTGCGAGCCAACGCCGATACCCCCGAGGACGCCGCCCGCGCGCGCCGGTTCGGTGCGCAGGGCATCGGGCTGTGCCGCACCGAGCACATGTTCCTCGGGGAGCGACGCAAGCTGGTCGAGGAGATGATCCTGGCCGGCACGGACGGTGCCCGCGACCGGGCCCTGGCGGCGCTCCTGCCGCTCCAGCGGGAGGACTTCAGCGGCATCCTGGAGGCCATGGACGGCCTGCCGGTCACCATCCGCCTGCTGGACCCGCCGCTGCATGAGTTCCTGCCCGACCGCACGGAGCTCGCGGTGCGGATCGCCGCCGCCGAGGCGCGCGGCGACCTGCCGGCCGCGCACGACGTCGAACTGCTGAGCGCGGTGAACCGGATGCACGAGGAGAACCCCATGCTCGGGCTGCGGGGCGTGCGCCTCGGCCTGGTCGTTCCCGGTCTGGTCGCCATGCAGGTGCGGGCGATCGGCGAGGCCGTCGCGGAGAGGACACGGGCCGGCGGCAGCCCCCGGGCGGAGATCATGGTTCCGCTCGTCGGGGACGTCCGCGAACTGCGGATCGTCCGCGAGGAGGTGGAGCGGGTACTGGGCGACGTCTCCGCCGCGTCCGGCGTCCCCGTCAGCTGCCCCGTGGGGACCATGATCGAGCTGCCCCGGGCGGCGCTGACGGCGGACCGGATCGCCGCGGAGGCCGAGTTCTTCTCGTTCGGCACCAACGACCTCACCCAAACGACCTGGGGCTTCTCCCGCGACGACGTCGAGGCGGAGTTCTTCTCCGCCTACCTCGACAAGGGCGTCTTCCCCGTCTCCCCGTTCGAGACGCTCGACCGGGACGGGGTGGGCCGACTGGTCCGGATGGCTGTCGCCGAGGGCCGCGCCACCCGGCCGGACCTGAAGATCGGCGTGTGCGGCGAGCACGGCGGCGACCCCGACTCGGTGCACTTCTTCCACACCACCGGCCTGGACTACGTCTCCTGCTCGCCCTTCCGGGTCCCGGTCGCCCGCCTGGAGGCGGGACGGGCCGCGCTGGAGGAGACCGACGTGAGCGACAGCCGGTGACGCCCCGGGGGCCCGACGACAGCCAGTGGCCGGACCCACGGCCCCGTCTCCCGAGGCCGGCCGGCCCTGGGACCGGGGCGGCGCACGCAGCAGTCTTGAGGCGCGCCAAAAACGATCACCACGAACGATCAGGAGTGGAGCACATGACTGCCAAGAACACCGGCACCGAAGGCGGCACCGCCTCCGTACGCGTGCGGGCGGAGGGCGACGTGGACGAGGAGTCGCTCGCCTACGTCCGGGAGAAGGTCGACGCCGTGCTGGACCGTCCCGGGCTTCCGCCCGTCAGCGGCGAGGTGCGTGTCACCAGGGAGGCGGCCCACCACGTCGAGCTTCCCTGGTCCGCCGGCGCCGAGATTCAGGTGGGCGGCGACCTCGTCGTCGTGCACGCCCGTGAGGCGAGCGCCCGGGAGCTCGCCGATCGTCTGCAGGACCGGTTGCGCAGCCGCACGGAACGCGCCGCGCACCGCCGGGACGCAGCCCGCAGGACCGCCACACCACCGCCGTGGCGCGGTGGTCAGCAGCGTTAGGAACGCCGGGCGGCGTGGTACGGAGGGGGTCGGCCGATCCCCTCCCGTCCGCCCCGCGCTGGTGAAGGAGGAGCCACCGTGACATCCCACACCGTCGGTGAAGTGATGACCAGCGACGTCGTCCAGGCCTGCCGGACGACACCGTTCAAGGAGGTCGTCCGGCTGCTCGACCACCACCGGATCAGCGGGCTGCCCGTCGTCGACGACGACGACAAGGTGCTCGGCGTGGTCTCCGGGACCGACCTGGTACGCGCCCAGGCGAACAGGGCGGGCCGGGCCCCGGCCCGTGCCGTCACGGCGCAGGACCTGATGTCGGCACCGGCGATCACCGTGCATCCGGAGCAGTCCGTCCCGGACGCGGCACGGCTGATGGAGCGCTGCGGCGTCGAGCGGCTGCCCGTGGTGGACGAGGAGGACCGCCTCATCGGCATCGCCACGCGCCGCGACCTGCTCCGGGTCTTCCTGCGCACGGACGATGACATCCGGCGCCAGGTGACCGAGGAGGTCCTCGTCGGTGGCCTGGGGCTGCCACCCGACGCGGTCCGCGTCTCCGTCCGGGACGGCGTCGTCACGCTCGACGGCCGCGTGGAACTGCGCAGTCAGGTCCCGGAGGCCGTCCACTCGGTGTGGCGGCTCGAAGGCGTCGTAGGAGTGGTCAACGGATTGACGTTCCTCGACGACGACTGCTCCGTACCCAGTGTGCCCGGGTGACCGGACCCCGGTGACGGACGTGTCGCCCGCCGGCGCCGAAGCCCGGCCAATGGTGGGCCACCCGGCCCTGGCGGCCCGGGCCTGACGGTCTCGGACGGGGACCTTCGGCGCCTGGGGCGGCGCCACGAAGCGCTGGACAGTGGAAACCGTGAGCGGTGCCCTTCACTCGCGGCGCGGCTCCCGCCCATCCGCCGCCGTACATCCACGGCGGCCCCTCACAACGGAGGCGCACTCCCCATGACCCGACACGACGGCGGAACCGCGGACCCGGCCACCACTGCCGCGCCGTCCGACACCACCATCGCCGTGGACCGTCTCGTGACGGCCGCGCTCAAGGCACTCGACGACTACGAGGCCCTCACCCAGGAGCAGGTCGACCACATCGTCAAGAAGGCGTCGGTCGCCGCCCTCGACCAGCACACCGCGCTGGCGCTGCTGGCGGTGGAGGAGACCATGCGCGGCGTCTTCGAGGACAAGGCGGCCAAGAACATGTTCGCCTGCGAGCACGTTCGGCGGCCGTGGGGCAGAGTCCGTCGTGGATCGCCGAGCAGGCCGGGTTCACCGTTCCCGCCGACACCTCGATCATCCTGGTCGAGGCCGAACGGGTGGGCGCGCACGAGCCGTTGACCCGAGAGAAGCTCTGCCCGGTGCTGGCCGTGCTGCGTGCCGAGGACGAGCGGCAGGGCTTCGACCTGGCCGCCGACATGGTGGCCTTCCACGGTCAGGGCCACAGCGCCGTCATCCACACCGAGGACCCCGCCCTCGCCGAGGCGTACGGCAGGCGGATGAAGACCGTACGGGTCATCGTCAACGCCCCGTCCTCCCAGGGAGCCATCGGCGGTGTCTACAACGGACTGCTGCCGTCGCTCACGCTGGGCTGCGGATCCTGGGGGAGCACCTCCGTCTCCAACAACGTCTCCGCGGCCCAGTTGCTGAACGTCAAGCGGGTCTCCACCCGGCGCAACAACCTCCAGTGGTTCAAGGTCCCGCCGAAGATCTACTTCGAGCCGCAGGCACGGCTCCACCCGGCAGATCGCCGAGCGGATGGCTGCCCAGCTGCGCCGAGCGGGACTTGCAGCGCGGGCGCGTCCCATGGCGGAGGTCGACGACGCCGACACCTATGAGGCGTTCGTCCTCGGAAGCGCGGTTCACAGCCAGCGCTGGCTGACCCCGGCGAGAGCCTTCATACGGGACAACCGCGACGTACTGGGCATGCGACCGGTATGGATCTTCAGCGTCGGGATGCCGGCTGCGCTGCGGGGGCCGTGGAAGCGCCTGGTCACGAAGGAGATTCCGGTGATCGAGCGAGACCTGCCCGCCGGTCTGGCGTACCGGGGGCACCGTCTGTTCTCGGGCGTCCTCACACCGGCCCAGCTTCCGCGCACGGACAGGATCTTCTTCCGCGTGGTGGGCGGCCGGTTCGGTGACTACCGGGACTGGGACGCCATTGACGCGTGGACGGCGGAAATCGCGGCCGAGCTGACTCATGGCTGAGCCGGTTCGGACACCTCGGTCGCCCGTGACGATCGCTGGTTCAGGAGCGGAGGAAGCGGCGGTGGTCGGCCGGCGGCACCGGCACCGTGATGGTCAGGACACCATGCTTGTACTCCGCCGCCACCTCGTCACCCTTCGCCCCGGCCGGCAGCGGAGAAGGTGGCCGTAAGGGACCTTGTTGCCTCGGTTTCCCCGCGGTCATCACGCTGCGCTGGGCACGCAGGTCCAGCACACCTCCCGTGACCGTGATCTCGATGCCTGGGCACGCAGGTCCAGCACACCTCCCGTGACCGTGATCTCGATGCCATCGCTGGGGTTGACCCCGGGAAGCGCGGCCAGCAGTACATACGTCCCGTCCGTCAGGCGCTCTTCCACATGGATGCCGTGCGTTTCGGGAAGAGTGTCCATCACGGGGAATCCTCTTGCGTGTGCCGCTCGTCCTGAACCGACAGATTGCCGAACTGCACCGCTCTGCGAGCCGTCGCATCCAGGGTTCGGGCGTCGCCGCAGACCGGTACGGTCGCGTCGGCGTTGTCCTCGAGGGCACGCCGCACGAGAGGCCGTGACCGCTGCCGTTGGACGTCGCTCAGGCGCAGCGCCTCAAGCTGGACATCCACTCCGTACAGAGTGCGTCCGCCGACGAGCTCCCGGCCGGTGACCAACTCCGGCTCGATGCGCACGAAGACCTCCTCGGGCCACGGCACCCAGGAGCGAGGGCCGGTCCCGGGCGAGGCGCTCGTGCTCGGCAGGATCGGTCACCACCGAGGCGGAACCGGTGACGACGACGCTCCAGCCCGAGTGAGCGACCGCGTGCACCTCGTCGGCCTCGAAGGCGACCACCGCGCCGTCGTAGTCCAGACAGAAGTGACCGGCAGCACCGAGGGGAGAGCCCGGCATGTGTGGACGATGCGTCCCACCGGCACCTGTGCCAGCAGACGCAGGCACTCCTGCCGTTCCAGTTCGCGGAATCCGTAGTTTGCGTACATAGCCAGCTCCCGGAGAAGGGCCGGGGCCGGCGTCAGGCCGCCCGCACAGCGACGGCGTCGTGCTGTTGTCCGCCGAGGACCACCTTCAGGGCACCGGTCCCGGCGGCGTCGCGGAAGACGTCGTACGCCTCCTCCATCTGGTCCGGCGGGAAGGTGTGGGTGACCAATTGCGACGTCGGGAGCCGTCCGGCGGACGCCATCCGCAGCAGGGTCGGCGTGGAGTGCGTGCCGACCAGCCCTGTGGTGATCGTCACGTTCTTGATCCACAGGTCTTCCAGGTGCAGAGTCACGGGCTTGCCGTACACACCGACGTTGGCCACGTGGCCGCCGGGCCGCACCACGCGCGTGCACAGCTCGAAGCTCTCCGGCACGCCGACCGCCTCGATGACCACGTCGGCACCCAGCCCTTCGGTGAGGTCGGCGATCAGCTGCTCGGGGGCTTCCCGGACGTCGGCCACGGCATCCGCCCCGAGCCGCCTGGCGGCCTCCAGCCGGGAGGCGGCCAGGTCGACGGCGACGATCCGCTCGGGCGCGAACAGCCGGGCGGTGGCGATGGCCGCCAGCCCGATGGGGCCGGCCCCAACGACCACGACGGTGTCTCCTGGACGGACCTTTCCGTTGAGCACGCCGACCTCGTACGCCGTCGGGAAGATGTCGGCCCGGATCTGGCCGCCGACTGGTTCACCACCCACCTGGCACGGCCCGGCGTGGGAGAGTCTCTGACCATCTCGTCGGCGTAAACGCCCTGACGCAAGACGGCGGGCCCCCGGTACCCGCCTGCGCACAGGCACCAAGGGCCGATCGTCGGAACGTTCCGCTAGCGGTTCTTCTCTCCGTCGGTGAGCTCCTTGGCCACCCGCGCGGCCCAGGCCTCGATCACGTCGAAGTCGCGGAAGTCCCCGCCCTTCCCGGAACGCAGGATCATCCGGGCGATGCGTCCTTTCGCGCCTTCCGCAAGGCGTCCTCCGAAAGTGACGTGCTCGGCGACGTCCAACTTGTCCATGGCGCGCCGTACGCCGGGCACAGGCGGGATGTCCCGCTCCGACGCCGAGGCATCGAGCGGCCCGCTGCTGAAGAACCACACCGGCCGACCGGCCAAGGACCTGCCGTGTCGCCGCACGAAGCGGCGGGCGTCCTTGTGCCAGCGCCCGGCGTACAGCCCGCCACCGACCACGACGGCGTCGTACGGCGACACGCTCGTCACGGACCGGGCAGGCAGCGCCTCGGCCGCGAGCCCTTCCTTGCGCAAGACGGCGGCCACGGCTTCGGCGATCTCCGCGGTCGATCCGTTGGTTGTTCCGTAGGCGACCAACACGTTGCTCGGCATGGTGGTTCGCCTCCTTTCACAGTCGTCGAGCCGGTGGGTGAGCTTGTCGACGACGTCGACCCCGCCGTCGATCGGCCGGGTCATGGCAAGGGATCGTCGAGCACTGGCAGCCGCTCCGCATGTCGCCGGGCCACTTCATGCCGGTTCCTCCTCAGCGCAGTCGGCGCAGATAGGGGTCCTTGGGCCTGCGCGGCAGGAGGCGTATCCGCGCGTCGAGCACCATGACCTGGCCGGGTGTGGCGAGGACCGGGTTGAAGTCGGCCTCGGCGAGTTGCGGCAGGTCCTCCGCCATGCGGGACAGCCGCAGGAGGACCTGTTCCAGGCCTTCGAGGTCCACGGGTCCGTTGCCGCGCGCGCCGAACAGCAGCGGGGCGCAGCGCGGGGCGGTGATGAGGTCGTGCACGTCGTGGTCCGTGAGCGGGGCGAGGCGGGCGGCGTGATCGGCGAGCACCTCCGTAGCCGTCCCACCGAGCCCGAACAGGACGAGCGGCCCGAAGACGTCGTCCTGGGCGACTCCGGCGAACAGCTCGGTGCCGCGTTCGGCGAGCGGCTGCACGACCACCCCGGTCATCAGCCCGGCGAACCGGCTCTCCAAGTCCTGGTAGGCGGCACGGACCTGGTCCTCGCCCCGCAGGTCGAGGTGGACCGCGTGCTGCTCGCTCTTGTGCACCAGTCCAGGCCAGTGGGCCTTCATGACCACCCGGCCGTCGACACCGCCCAGCCGTTCGGCGGCGTGGACGGCGTCGCCCTCCGTGTCGGCCCATGCCCACGGCAGCTGGGGGATGTCGTAGCAGGCCAGCAGGTCTGCGCAGGTGAGTGGGTCGAGCCAGCCACCGTCCGGATGCGAGGCGAGGTACGTCCCAGTGATCTTGCGGGCGCGGCCGGTGTCGACGCCGTCGAGAGCCGGTAGGGTGCCGGCCGGGCGGGCGAGCCAGGCAGCCCGCCGGGCGGCGTGGGCCAGGGCCCGTGCCGCCGCCTGGGGTTCGGCGTACGAGGGGATGGTGCCGCCGCCGACGGCGGGCAGCAGGTTGACCGCCACGTCCTGCTCCAGGCGGACGAGGGCGACCGGCCGCGCCTGTCGTCCCGGTCCTGCGGTGAGGGCCCGGACCAGATCGTCACCTGTCGCCGAGGCAACCGCGGTGGGGACGAGGGCGAGCAGCACGGCGTCGATCCCCGGATACGTCAGGAGCCGGTCGACGCACTCGCGCAGTTGGTCCTCCGATACGGCCGCGGTGGCGTCCACGGGATTGCCGACGGCCGCACCGGAAGGCAGTACGGCCAGCAGGTCGTCGACGAGTCCGGGTGTGAACTGCGGCAGGACGAGCCCCGCTTCGGCGCAGGCGTCGGCGGTCAGCACGCCCGCGCCGCCGGCGTTGGTGACGATGGCGACGCGGGTCCCCGCCGGGTGCGGCTGGGTGTGGAACAGGGCTGCGGTGGCGAGGAGTTCGCCGATCGAGTGGGTGGCGGTGATGCCGGCCTGGGTGAAGAGGGCCTGCCGGGTCATGGTGCGGGTGGCGGCGGCCGCCGTGTGTGAGGCGGCGGCCCGTCGGCCCGCGTCGGTGCGGCCGGCGTCGACGGTGAGGACGGGCATGCGGCGGGTGACGCGCCGGGCGGTGCGGGAGAAAGCCCGCGGGTTACCGAAGGACTCCAGGTGCAGCAGGGCGAGGTCGGTGCGGCCGTCGCTCTCCCACCACTGGAGCATGTCGTTGCCACTGACGTCCAACTTGTCGCCGAGGGAGGCGAACGTGGACACGCCGATGCCCAGGCGGGACAGCCCGTCGAGCAGGGCGATGCCCACACCACCGGACTGCACGGCCACGCCCGCGCTGCCGGGTTTCGGGTGACCGGCGGCGAACGTCGCGTCCAGGCCCAGGTCCGGGTCGGTGTTGGAGATGCCGAGGCAGTTGGGGCCTACCAGGCGCATGCCGTGGGTACGGCAAGCGGTCAGGAGCGCCTGCGCCCGGGTACCGTCGAGGCCTGCGGAGACGACCACGAGGGCCCGTACGCCCGCCTTGCCGCACTCCTCTGCGACGCTCGGGACCGCGGGAGCGGGCGCGGCGATCACCACGAGGTCGGGCGTCCTGGGCAGGGCGGTGATCGAGGGGTAGGAAGGCACGCCCAGGATGTTGGTGGCGCTGGGGTTCACCGCGAACAGGCGCCCGGTGTAACCGCCGGCGTGCAGGTGGTGGAGCAGGGCGCGGCCGACCGAGCCGGGCTTGCGGCCGGCGCCGACGACGGCCACAGCCTTCGGCCGCAGCAACGGTACGAGGCTGGCCACGTCGGCGGCCCGGCCTCGGGCCTCCACCGCCGTCAGGTAGGCGTCGTCCTCGTCGAGGGCTATCGTGCAGCGCACCTCGGCGCCCTCGAAGCGCCGGGTCACGTCCAGGCCGAGGTCGGTGAAGAGCCTGAGGACTTCGCGGTTCTCGCTCAGCGCGTCGGCCGTGAAGGCGGTGACGCCGTCCGACCGGGCCGCCGAGACCAGGTGTTCGACAAGCAGGGTGCCCACGCCCCGGTGGTGCAGCCCGTCGGCGACGGCGACGGAGATCTCGGCCGAGCCCCTGCCGCCCCCGGTGTCGTACTCGGCGAGGCCGATCACCTGGCCCTTCGTCTCGGCCAGCAGTGCCCGGTAGCCGGGCCGTGCCGACGCACAGGCTCGATCGGCGGCCGCGGTGGCGGAACTGCGGCTCACCGCGAAGAACCTCAGGCGCAGGTTCTCCGGGGACATCTCCTCGTACAGCCCCTCCAGCTGATCGTGGTCGCCGGGCAGCACAGGACGGATGCACACGGTGGTGCCGTCCGTGAGCAGGGCGTGGACAGGGGGTCGGTTGAGCACGTCGTCCGTCATCGCGGCTCTCCTCCAAGTCTCTCGACTCTTCGAGCATCCAGCGGTTCGCCGCGGGGACCCATGGGCTGTCCGGGACCGATCCGAGGGCCGGTCGGCCCCATCGCCCCGCCACGCTCGTCGATTCGGTCGCCGCTCGCAGGGGCGCGCCCTCCGGGTGCGCGGTCTGTCGGCGGTCAGTACCGTGGCGCTCCGATGTTCCACCTTGGGCGAGTACCCAGCGGTGGATGACCGGGTCACCGGTGAGGAGGCTGCAGGGCCTGCAAGAAGGCGGCGAAACTGCCGCGTACGGCGTACGCGGGCAGCACTCGTGCGTCTGCAGACGGAGCTGGTGAAACTGCAGGAGTGGGTGAAGGCGGAGAGCACTCGGCTGGCTTGCCGTCGTGAGGACCGGAGGCGGCGGGCAGTCGCCCTGCCGCAGCCGACCGAGCGCGAGCGGCAGCGATACGTCCCCGACCACGTTGGGGCCTTTGACCTCACGCCCGCTCGGATACGACCGCCACCGGACAGGCGGAGTGGTGCAGGACGGTGTGGGCGACGCGGCCGAGGTGCCCGGGCTGTCGGCGCCGGGCCCCGACAACGAGGAGGTCTGGCCTCGTACGAGGCGGCGAGGAGCACCCTGCGAGCGGGTCCCTCGATCGTGCGCCGGTGCAGCTCCATGTCCGCCGGAGCATCTTTCAGGGCCGCTTCCAGCACCTTGGCAGCCTGCTCCTCGTGCAGGCGCGTGGGCTCGCCCGCGAGCAGGGGGTGGTCGGTGGTCTCGTGCGCGGGACAGCGCCAGGCGCGGACGGCGTCCAGCGGCACCCCACGCCTCTTCGCCTCCTGGTAGGCGAAGTCGACAGCAGCCGTCGATGCGTCGCCGACTCCGAGGAGGATGCGGCCGCGCAGCCCGACCCTGGCCTGGTTGTCGTGGTTGCCACGCACGACGATCACCGGGCGGACGCGTGAGATGCCACGGTCAGGCTGACGGAGCCGAGCAGCAGGTTGGCGATGTCTCCGCGGCCACGGGTGCCCAGGACCAGTGCGGAAGCGTTCCGTCCCTCGCGCACCAGCGCGCACTCAGGCTCCTCGGGGAGCACGGCGGTGGAGATCTTCACGTCCGCAGCGCGCCGGCGGGCGCGCCGCGCCGCGGTCTCGACGATGTCCTCGGCGATGCCCCGTCCGGACGACTTGCCGAGGTCACGCGCGAGTGCGGCGCCTTCATACCGTTCCCACAGCGAGGCGTTCACCAGCCGCAAAGGCGCCCCGCGCAGGGCGGCCTCGTCGGCTGCCCAGTCCACGGCCCGCAGGCTCGGCTCGGATCCGTCGACGCCGACGACGAGCGGAAGGCCCATGGTGTTCATGACCGTACTCCCAGGTCGAAGACGATGCGGGCCTTGACCTCGCCGCGCAGCACCTCGTCGATGGAGTCATTGACGGCGGCGAGCGGGCGGGTCTCGTAGATGACCTTCGTCCGGCCGGCCGCGTGGAGCTGGAAGACCTCGGCGAGGTCCTGCCGGGTGCCGACGATCGAGCCGATCACACTGGTGCCGTTCAGGACCGTGTCGAAGATCGGCACCTGGATCGTGCCGCGTGCGGGCAGCGCCACCATCACCAGCTTGCCGCCCCGGCGCAGACCGGAGTTGACCGCCGTGAACGCGGCCTCGTTCACCGCGAGCGCGATCGCCGCGTGCGCACCGCCGTGTCGCTTCAGCACCGCTCCCACGTCGTCCTTGCGGGCGTCGATGACGAGATCGGCACCCAGCTCACGGGCAAGCCGCAGTTTGTCGTCGGTGACGTCGATCGCGGCGACGGTGGCTCCGGCGATCTTCGCGTACTGCACGGCCAGGTGTCCGAGGCCGCCGACGCCGGAGATCGCGACGAGCTGGGCGGGCCGGACGTCGGCGACCTTCAGGGCCTTGTACGTCGTCACGCCCGCGCAGGTCAGCGGGGCCGCGTCGAACGGGGTGACGCCCTCAGGCACCAGCTGGGCGAAGTCGGCCCAAGCCAGCATCTTCTCCGCGTATCCCCCGTCGCAGCCATAGCCGGTGTTGATCTGCTGCTCGCACAGCGTCTCCCAGCCGGACAGGCAGTGCTCGCACCGCCCGCAGGCCCGGCCCAGCCAGGGCACCGCGACCCGCTGCCCGACGGCCAGGTGGGTGACGCCCTCGCCGAGGGCCTCCACCAGACCCACGCCCTCGTGCCCGGGCACGAACGGCGGGTTCGGCTTGACCGGCCAGTCCCCGTGCGCGGCGTGGATGTCGGTGTGGCACAGCCCGGACGCCTCGAGACGGACACGGATCTGGCCGGGGCCGGGCTCGGGGTCGGGGCGCTCCTCGATGACCAGCGGTTCACCGAAGGCCCGGACGACTGCTGCCTTCATGGTTGCTTCTCCTCAGGATGCTCAGTCGTGCGGGACGACGGCGACGGGCGCGGTGGCGTGGTGCAGGACGGCGTGCGTGACGGGACCGATGTGGGCGCCGAGCGGGTTGCGGCGGACCCGGCGGCCCACGACGACGAGGGATGCCTCGCGGGAGGCGTCGATCAGGTGCAGGGCCGGGCTGCCGGAGCGGGACTCCTCCAGAACCTCGACGTCCGGGAACTTCTGCCGCCACGGGCGCAGCACCTCCGCCAGGCCGGCGGCCTCGCTCTGGGCGAGGGTGTCGTGAAATCCGGGGTCGGCTGACAAGCCGTAGGCGTAGTGGGGCGGCGGGTTCCAGCCGTGGACGACCCTCAGGGACGTGGCGCGGCGCACCGCCGCGTCGAAGGCGAACTCGATCAGTCCTTCATCCGGCCGGCCGGTGTCCATGCCGAGCACGACGGGCCGGTAAGGGGCCGCCGCCGACGGAATGCCGGTGGGGTCCATCTCGTGCTCGTCGGCGGCCTGCTCTCCCGCGCGCACCAGGACGACCGGCAGCTCGGCGTGCGCCAGGACGGCCTGGCCGACGGAGCCGACCAGGAACCCGCCGATCCCGCTCATGCCGCGCGACCCCAGGACCAGCAGCGCGGACTCCTCCGCCGCCGAGCACAGCGCCTCGGCGGCGTTGCCGGAGAGCTGCTCCGTGCTCACCTCGACGCCCGGGTGCCGCAACCGCAGACCCGCGGCGGCTTCGCGCGGGATCCGCTCGGTCCAGTGCTGGTGGGTCTCGGCACCGAGGAGCGGTGCCTGGGCCATCGGCTCCGGCACCGGCACCGGCTGCCAGACATGGACGAGCTTGAGCGCCAGCCCGCGTAGCTTCGCTTCCCTGGCCGCCCACTCGGCGGCGGCCCGGCTCTCGGACGAGCCGTCGAGACCTACGGTGATCGTGCGGGACATGCTCTCAACCTCCAGAAGTGAAGCAAGGGGTCCGATTCGAGGGTCGTGCGCGGGCGGCGGGCAGTGCAGGGGCCACTGGTCCCGGACCGGGACCCGACCGTCCCTCCCACCGCCCGGGCGGTGGGCCCGGTGGCGAGCCCACCGCAATCCCCGCGTTCAGCGCAGCCAGCCGTTGTCGCGGACGAACCGGAGCCTGGCCCAGAGCCGGCCGGCCCCCAGGGTGTCGCCCGCGGAGACGGCGGCCAGGGCGATCAGGACGGCGGCGTAGACGAGGTGGTAGTCGGCGAAGGGGTTCGTCGACATGCTCGGCGAACCGTCCGAGAGGTGCTGGGCCGGTGGCCACTCCGCGACCCACATCAGCGCCATCATCGCGGTCCCCGCCATCGCGGCCAGGCGCAGTCCGATCCCGGCGACCAGTGCCAGGCCGATGCCCAGCAGGCCGAGCATGAACAGCCAGTCCGCCCAGGCCGCGCCGGCCCACTCGTGGAACGTCGACTCCATCGGCCCGACGGACACTGAGCCGAGGAACCCCTTCGTCGGCGATCCGCCGTCGATCCAGCCCTTGCCGGACGGGGTGGCGTAACCAAAGCCGAACGTCTTGTCCAGGAAGGCCCACAGGAAGACGAAACCCATGAGGAGGCGCACCGAACCGAAGACGTAGGCCCGCGCGGTGTGCGTGTCGTCGCGTGCCGACACGGCGGACTCGGGTGCGGTGGACGTCCTGTTCCCTCGGAACGACGGCAGGTGGAGACCCGCACTCCGGTGTGAGTGATCGTGCACGGCCATGACGGTGATCCCTTCGGGGATGGTCCGGTTGGTTCCTGACACCGTTCACTTTCATGGGCGGCGCCGGTTCGCACCGGAGGCCGAAGGTCCACGACCGCGGGCTGAACGGCCCTGGGCCGGGGGGCCGTTCAGCGCGATACGACGAACCCGGCGGGTCCCAAGGCGGCGGGCCGGCTGTCCGGTCCGCCGCGCTCGTGCCGCGAACCGGACAGCTGTGCCTGGTGTTGGGCGTGGCCCTGCGCGGCGGAGAGCCGCCACCGGGTTCAGGCCACTCAGCCCTCAGCCCTGGTGTGTCGCCCGCGGCCCGCCCCGTCAGGCCCACCTGGCCACTTTGCACGGCCCGCGAGGGGCTGGAGGCCGGGTGATCCGCTCACCGGTCCGCCGGCGTGATACGACGCCCTGTCACGCGGACGGGCCGGATCATCGCCCACAACGTGCGTCCTTCCCCCGGCCACGGATCGGTATGGGCCCGCGTGTCCAGGCGGCGCACCTCGTCGGGGTCTCTGACGGCCTCGGCCCGGCCGACCGCGAGAACGCTCCAGCCCTGGCTCATCGCATCGTCGATGTGGTCCACCTCGAAGGCGACCTCCGTGCCGACGGCCGCGGCGGGAGCCTCGTCCGGCGAGGTGCGGAAGACGAGGGCGTCGTCGACCACGTCGTAGTTGACCGGGAGCACGGCCGGGCCGTCAGGGGTGGTCACAGAAACGCGCCCCACACCGTGCGTGGACAGCAGGGTGCGGCACTCCTCCTGGCTGAGTTCCCTCAGGCGGGGGTGCAGGAGGGCGTGCCCCTGCCCTGGTGGCAGATCCTGGTCACCGCCCCGGGTTCGACGAGCCGGGTGCCGAGGGCGTCGGCCAGTCGCAGCAGCGTCGCCAGACTGGGATCCGAAGGATGTTCCTCCAGGTAGGCGAGGTACTCCGGCGCCATGTGGGCGCGGCGGGCCGTTTCCTCCCGGCTGAGGCCTTGTCGCCGACGTGCGGCCGCCACGCGCCGCCCCACGTCCCCGGGCTGCGTCGCTGCGCTGCGGGGGGCGGGTCGCGGTGGCGGCTGTCGTGCTCGGGTCCGTCGTCCCGCCTGGCGCTGCGGCCTCGGTGTGGAGGTGCTGGACGTGTGCGTCCGGCCCGGGGAACACGAGCGTGACCTGGCCCGTGTCCGACCATCGCACGTCGTACGGGGGCGTTCCGTCGTCGTGGTGCAGCCCGACGATCTCGCCGTCGCGTCGAGCGGTGCCGGAGGCCGGACTTTCGACGATCAGCAGATCGCCCAGCTGAGCGTGCATGACGGTGCCGTTTACCTCGGTGGGTCCGCTCTTGGCTCGCCCTTCCAGGGTCACGCCGAGCAGGGTCCCGCACCACTGGGTGGCGTCCCGGCGTCCTTCCCGCCCAAAGGCACCTGGTGCCTCGGGGCTGATCACCTACCCGAGGGGCCCTGCCCTTCCCTCACCGGGGCGTGCCACCGCAGTCGTGTACCGCCGCCGTCCCGGCCGGCGAGTTCCATGTCCCCGCCGAGCTTCCTGGCCCGCTCGGCCATGTTGGCGAGGCCGCTGCGGCGGCCCCCCTCGGGTACGCCCACACCGTTGTCGGTGACCGTGAGGCGCACCTCGTTGCCGTCGGTCTCCAGCACCACCTCGGCGCGGTCGGCGTGCGCGTGGCGGGCGATGTTGGTGAGGGACTCGGACAGCACGGCCACGATGTGGTCGGCGGTCTCCTTCGGAACATGGGTGTCGAGCAGTCCCTCCATGCGCACACTGGGCGCGAAGCCCAGGACGGGCGCGGCCTCACCGACCACGCGTACCGCTCGGGCCCGCAGGCTGGGGGCCGCGTCGTCGTCGCGCGTGCGCAGGCCGAAGATCGTCGACCGAATGATCTTGATGGTTTCATCGAGGTCGTCAACGGCCCGCAACACGCGCTCCGAGGCCTGCGCGTGCTCGATGAGGCGGCCGGCGCTCTGCAGGGTCATCCCGGTGGCGAACAGCCGCTGGATGGCCAGGTCGTGCAGGTCCCGGGCGATCCGGTCGCGATCTTCAAGAACAGCGATCTGTTCGGCGTCCTTACGGCGTTCGGCGAGTTCCATGGCGACCGCGGCCTGCGCGGCGAAGCCCTGCAGCGGCTCCATCTCCTTCTGGGTGAACTCGTTCGCGCCCGCCTCACGCACCAGCAGCACGACCCCGCGTACGCCGTCCCCCGTCCCCACGGGCACGGCGACGGCCGGACCCAGGCCTGAAAAACGCGGCGAACCAGCCGAGATCCCGTCGTCCTGGGAGACGCTCGGGCTGGTCACCGGTGCCACGTCGGCGAAGGCCCGCCCGATGAGGCTGCCCTCGACGGGCAGCACCAGTCCGCGGTGGGCCTCCGCCTGCCGGCCGATGGCCAGCTCCACGGTGAGCGTATCCGTGTCTTTCATCGGCACCGCGACCACGGCGAGTCCGGCGCCGGTGATGTCCCGCGCTCGCTCGGCGATCAGCCGCAGTACCTCCGCTTGGTCGCCGCCGGACATCAGGCTGTGGGTGATCTCGGCGTTCGCTTGCAGCCACCGCTCACGCAGCCGGGATTCCTCGTACAGACGGGCGTTGTCGATGGCGACGCCAGCGGCCACGGCGAGGGTGGACAGGACGGCCTCGTCCTCGTCGTCGAAGTCGGTCCCGCCCCGCTTTTCGGTCAGGTACAGGTTGCCGAACACCTGGTTTCTGACCCGGATGGGAACGCCCAGGAACGTGTTCATCGGAGGATGGTGCGGCGGGAAACCGTAGGAGGCCGGATGCTCGGAGAGCTTCGGCAGGCGCAGCGGCTCGGGGTGGCGGATCAGCTCACCCAGGATGCCGTGCCCCTCCGGGTAGTTCCCGATGCGGGCGATCTGGTCCTCGCTGACGCCGACCGTGTGGAAGGCCGACAGCCGCTTGCCGTCCGGGCCGATCACACCGAGTGCGCCGTACTGCGCGTCCACCAGTGCCGTCGCGGCCTCCACGATGCTGTACAGCGCCTGCTCCAGGTCGAGTTCCCGGCCGACCGACAGCACCGCTTCCAGCAGACTGTGCACCCGGTCCTGGGTCCCCCGGGCCGCGTCGATGCGGGCCTGCAACTCCTCCAGCAGCTCGTCCAGCCTGAGCTGGGGCAGCTTTACCTGGGCCTTCGGAGCCTCCTCGGAGCTTGGCAACGTGATCCTCCCACTATCCGCGTAGAGCCGACCGCCGTCCGCTCATCTGCCACGGTAGCGGTCGGCGCGCGAGGAGGACACGAGATCAGCCCCGCCAGGAGGGAGAGCACGCCAGGCCGGGTCAGGTCCGCGGCAACCTCGCGGCGACGTACTCCGTGAGGTCGAGCAGCCGGTTGGTGTACCCCCACTCGTTGTCGTACCAGCCGAAGACCTTCACCAGATCGCCGTGGGCCTGGGTCAGCGGGGCGTCCAGGACGCACGAGGCGGGGTCCCCCACGACGTCGCGGGAGACGATCGGCGCGTCGGACACCCGCAGGGTGCCCTTCAGCGGCCCGTCGGCGGCCTCCCGGAAGGCCGCGTTGACCTCGTCGGCGGTCGCCGGCCGGTCGAGCACCACGCTCAGGTCGGTCAGCGACCCGTCCTCGACGGGGACGCGTACGGCCATGCCGTCCAGGGTGCCGGACAGTTCCGGCAGGACGAGGCCGACCGCGCGGGCCGCACCTGTACTGGTGGGGATGATGTTGACAGCGGCGCTGCGGCCCCGGCGCAGGTCCTTGTGCGGGCCGTCGAGGACCACCTGGTCGTTGGTGTAGCCGTGGATGGTGGTCATCAGCCCCTTGACGAGGCCGAAGTGTTCGTCAAGCACCTTCACCATCGGGGCCACGCAGTTGGTGGTGCAGGAAGCGTTGGAAACCACGTGATGCCGGTCCGGGTCGTACGTTCCTTCATTGACGCCCATCACCACAGTGGCGTCGACGCCCTTGCCCGGAACCGACAGCAGCACCTTGCGCGCTCCCGCCCTCAGGTGCAGGCCGGCCTGCTCGCGGGTGCGGAAGCGGCCGGTGGACTCGATGACGACGTCCACGCCGAGGTCGCCCCAGGCCAGGGCGCCGGGGTCGCGCTCCGCGGTGACGGCGACGCGGTGGCCGTCGACGGTCAGCGAACTGTCGTCGTGCTCGACGACGCGGCCGAGCCGCCCATAGGTCGAGTCGTACGCCAGCAGATGGGCCAGTGCCTCCGGCGAGGTGAGATCGTTGACCGCCACCACCTCGATGGAAGTGCCGGCAGGATTCTCCGCGCGCTCCAGTGCGCAGCGCAGGTAGTTGCGTCCGATGCGGCCGAAGCCGTTGATGCCCACGCGTACGGTCATGTCCCTCGTCCTCCCCGACGGGTTCGCGATGCCCGGTGTCGTCCGGGTGCGCTATCAGCCTTCCGCCGTCGTGGGGGGCGGGCTTGGGCCCAAGAGGGGTGAACCGGGGGCCGTTCGGCCCTGCGCGGCGGCAGCGGGCCGGGGCGGGAGGCGTCGGCAGGCCTCTCCGCTCCCCCGGCTCCGCCTCAGCGGCCCTCGCCGCGCAGCCGGTCCTGCGCCTGAGTGGCGATGACGGCGGCCTGGATACGACGCTCCACGCCCAGCTTGGCCAGCAGGCGGGAGATGTGGTTCTTCACCGTCTTCTCCGCCAGATAAAGCTTCTGGCCGATCTGCCGATTGGTCAGGCCCTCACCGATCAGGGCCAGGATCTCCCGCTCCCGCTCGGTCAGCCCCGGCAGGGCGTCCGGCTCTTCCTCCTGCTTCTGACCTCCCCGCAACCTTGCCATCAGCTTGGCCGTGGCGCTCGGGTCCAGCAGCGACTGGCCACGGGCCACGGTGCGCACCGCTGAGACCAGGTCCGAGCCCTGGATCTGCTTCAGGACGTACCCGGACGCACCTGCCATGATCGAGTCCAACAGGGCCTCCTCGTCGTCGAACGAGGTCAGCATCAGGCAGGCCAGCTCGGGCATGCTCGAGCGCAGTTCACGGCACACGGTCACGCCGTCGCCGTCGGGCAGGCGGACGTCGAGGACCGCCACATCGGGGCGCAGCGCGGGGACGCGCACCAGGGCCTGCTCGACCGTGGCGGCTTCGCCGACCACCGTGATGTCCGGCTCGTCGTTCAGCAAGTCGTGCACACCGCGCCGGACGACCTCGTGGTCGTCCAGGAGGAAGACCCTGATGGGACCTCCGGTGCCGGCCTGCTCACTGTCCGCCATCGGTTACTCCTTGTGATGTCCTCTTCTGTTTCCATGGGAATCCTTCCCCGTCCGAGGGACCGGAGGCCAGGGCCAGTGGTCCCTGATTACCGGATTCCACTCTCCGGATTCCCCACCTGGTGGATTTGCTACCGCCGCCGGCAGCGTCGTGCAGGTTCGTGCGGCGCGCTGGATCGCGGCGATGCAATCCAGAAGGAGTGGCTCAGGCGGTGAGGTCCACCCCGTACAGGGTGCGTCCGCCGACGAGCTCGCGCCCGGTGACCAGTTCGGGCTCGATACGGACGAAGACTCCCTGCGGTGAGGGCACCCAGGAGGCCGAAACGGTGCGGGCCAGGCGTTCGTGCTCGGCGGGGTCGGTCACCACCACGGCGGTTCCGGTGACGATGACGCTCCAGCCGGAGTACCGGACCGCGTCGACGTCGTCGACCTCGAAGGCGACCACCGCACCGTCGATCGCGTGGACCAGTTCCGAGGCCGCGGAAGTGCGCAGCACCACCGCACCTTCGCCGTCCAGACCGAAGTTCACCGGCAAGACGGCGGGCAGGGCCTGGCGCGTGTAGACGATGCGGCCGACGGGCACCTTGGCCAGCCGCCGAAGGCACTCCTGCCGTCCGAGTTCGTGGAAACCGTCGTTGGTGTACATCAGCCGGCCCCGTCTCTCGCTTGGTACACGGTTCTGCGTCACCCCATCCTGAGCCGGATGCGACCCGGGAATGAGGGGCCATCGGTCCCGGCCGTACCGGAGAACGCCCCGTGTCACACCGCGATCGACGGGTCCGCACGTCCGGGAGCGGGTGCGCGTCCCGTCGGGGACGTCACGCCGCCGGACAGGAACCGACAGATCCGCCTCCTGCCACAGACGGAAATTCTGAGCTTGGGGTGAGGATGCGCACGAGCCGGGTGAACGGCCAGGCCGCGAACAACAGTAGGGCGCTGATCGCGTGGAGTCGGAAGAGCACCGGGGCTTTGGTCATCAGGGCCGGGTCGGGCTGGAGGTAGAAGATGGAGCGGAACCACCCTCCTCCCCGTACCGCCTTGTCTGCATGCGCACCCGCGGAACAACGGCTGCGATCGGCCTTCCTCGCGTCGTGTGGGGGTAGGGCCGGTCGGCCCTACCCCCACACGACGGCCGCGGGGACGATGGACTGATGTACCAGAACGACGCCTTTCGCGCAGTCGACCGGCAGGAAAGCTTGCGCCTGCTCGCCAAGGTGCCGGTTGGCCGCGTGGTCTACACCAGGCAGGCATTGCCCGCGGTCCTCCCCGTCAACTTCTCCCTGGACACGGACACCTCCGTCCTGCTGTGCACCTCGCCGGACTCGGACCTCGTACGCGCCATCGACGGCGTCGTCGTCGCCTTCGAGGCGGACGAGTTCGACGCGGCGACCCGGTCCGGCTGGAGCGTGGTCGTCACCGGACGGGCCACCGTGGTGACCGACCCCGCCGAGCACGAGCGGCTGTCCCGGGACGGCCCCACGTCCTGGATGCCAATGGCAGGGGCCGTGTTCGTGCGGATCGAATCCGAGATGGTCACCGGCCGGGAGCTTCGCCCGCCGGGTCTGTGAGCGTGGTGGCAGCTCCTGAGGCTCGGGCAGCAGCAGAATGGACGATTCCAGTGTCAGCCCGGCGGCACCGCCGAGCACCCGGAATCCGCACACCGACGCGACCATGACGGAACACGATGTGCCAGGCGCTCAGCCGCCCCGCGCGCAGGGTCTCCAGCAGGGCGTCGGTGTCGACCAGGCCGCCACGGCTGGAGTTGACCAGGATCGCGTCGTCCTTCATCGCTGCCAGGGCGCGGGCGTCCACCAGGTGGTGGGTGTCTTCCAGCAGCGGCACGGGCAGGCTGACCAGGTCCGCCTCGGCGAACAGCCGCTCCCGCTCGACGTACTCCATACCCAGAGCCAGGCAGTCGGGATTCTCGGCGACGTCCCAGCCCAGCAGCCGCATGCCGAAACCATGGGCGATCCGGGCGAACGCGGCTCCGATCTTCCCGGTTCCCACAACCCCGGCCGTCCGGCCCCGAAGGTCGCGGCCCATCAGCCCGTCGAGCCTGAAGTCGAACTCCCGGGTGCGGTGCGCGGCCCGCACGATCCGCCGGTCCACGGCGAGCGCCAGCGCCCACGCGAACTCGGCGACCGAGTACGGCGAGTAGTACGACACCCGGGCCACCGTCAGCCCGAACTCCTCGGCCGCCGTCAGGTCGATGTTGTTGTAGCCGGTGGCCCGCTGGGCGATCATCTTCGTGCCGCCCCGGGCCAGCGCGCAGCACGTTCGCGTCCAGGGTGTCGTTGACGCTGCTGAGCACCACCTCATGACCGGCCGCGGTCGGTGCGGTGTCCCTGTTCAGGAACAGCCGTAGGCAGCGCAGCTCATGGCGGTCACCAAGGGCTTTGCCGAACGCGTCGTGCAGCAGCGGCTCCTCGTCCGCGAGGACTCCGTACACGACGATCTCCATGTGCTCTCCTCCCGTGGGGCGGTTGATCACCCTCCACCGTAGGGCGGAGCCGTCGGGCACATCCGCGTGTGAAGGCTCAGCGTGCTTCGTGCCGCAGCCGGTCCTGGGCCTGCGTGGCGATGACCGCGGCCTGGATGCGCCGCTCCACGAGCCGCTGGCCGATCTGGCGGTTGGTCAGTCCCTCCCCGACCAGGGCCAGGATCTCCCGCTCGCGGGCGGTGAGTCCTGGTAGGGCGTCCGGCTCCTCCTGGGGCTCCGGGCCCTTGACGCAGCCGGGCCATCAGCCGGGTGGTGGCGCTCGGGTCGAGCAGGGACTGACCGGCGGCGACCGCTCGGTTCCGACCGCTTGCCCGGCGCCGGCGGTGCCATACGCCGGGGAGACCGGTCGGCCCTTCAGTGTGAGGACCATGCCGTCCGAGTCGGGACCATCGGCCCCTGCGCGGTCCGTTGGCCAGTGGATCCTTGAGACCACTCGTCAGAAGGAGGGTCGCGTCCCGTAGTTCGGGCGACCGTGCTCCGCGATGGGGTGGTTGGCGCCGTCCGGCACCCGGGCTCGGCACGCTCCTCGGCTACCGGTGCTCGTGGCTGAAGGGCGACGTCCTGGCCGGGGTGACGGTGGCCGCGTACCTCGTGCCCCAGGTGATGGCCTGCGCGGGCGTGGCCGGGCTGCGGCGGGTCGCCGGGCTGTGGGCGATCCTGCCCGCGCTCGCCCTGTACGCCCTGCTCGGGTCCTCCCGCCTGCTCTCGGTCGGCCCGGAGGTCGACGACCGCGCTGATGACGGCGACGGTGGTCGGTCCGCACGCCGCCGGAGATCCGGCCCGGTACGCGACGCTGGCGGCCACACTCGCGACTGCGGTGGGACTGCTGTGCGTGGTGGCCTGGGCGACGCGGCTCGGCTTCCTCGCGGATCTGCTGTCCCGGCCGTGCTCATCGGCTACCTGGCGGGCGTGGCGCTGATCATGATGGTGGACCAACTGCCCAAGTTGACCGGCGTCGACACCGCGGGTTCCACGTCTTCCCGCAGCTGTGGTCCTTCGTCCGGAACCTGGCGGACGCCCATCCGGCCACGGTCGTCTTCGCCGCCGTCGCTCTGGCGACATCACCGCCTTGGACGCCGTCGACGCACTCCGCCGTGAACTCACCGACCGCGGAATCGTCTTCGCCCTCGTCCGCGTCAAGCAGGACCTGCTGGACGACCTGACGGCGTACGGCCTCGTGGACGCCGTCGGCCCCGAGCGGATCTTTCCCACCTGCCGACGGCCGTAGCCGCGTACCGGGAGTGGCGCCGCGACCAGTAGGCCGCCCACGCCCCGATGTTCAGCCATCCGCTGCTTGTGGAGTGCCCGCGAACGCCGTCGTCGTCGGACGCGGCTGATCGCGCCCGCCGCGGCAGCGGACAGGGCCGACAGGAGGTCGTCCCCAGCCCATCCGGCCCGGGCCCGGCGGGACCCCTGGGTCAGCTGTGCCTGATTCGATGGGGCCGTTCGGCCCTTCTTCGCCCAGCACCGCCGAAACGCGGTCCGGTGCCTGCTACACAGAAGAGGGTCGCCCCTTCGTTACGGCGCCCGATCCCACCTCACCCCCCGCCTGCCTGGGAGTCTTCATGCTGTCCGCAGAATCCGCCGCCGTGGTACGCGCCACCCTTCCCACCGTGGCCGGAGCCCTCGACGAGATCACCACCCGCTTCTACGGCGCCATGTTCCGCGACCGGCCGGAGCTGCTCGACGGGATGTTCAACCGTGGCAACCAGGCAAGCGGTGCCCAGCGCCGCGCCCTGGCCGGCTCGATCGCGGCCTTCGCGACCATGTTGCTGGAGCAACCGGCCGTCCGGCCCGACGCCCTGCTGAGCCGTATCGCGCACAAGCATGCAGCGGTGGGGGTCACCGACGACCAGTACACGATCGTGCACAAGTATCTGTTCGGCGCGATAGCCGATGTCCTCGGCGACGCGGTCACCCCCGAGGTGGCGGCCGCGTGGGACGAGGTGTACTGGCTGATGGCCGGCGCCCTGATCGCCCAGGAGGCCCGCCTCTACCAGGACGCGGGCGTCGAGCCCGGGCAGATCTGGCGGCAGTGGACGGTCGTCGAGCGCCGCAGCGAAACCGACGACGTGGTGTCCTTCCTGCTCCGCCCCTCGGACGGGCAGCCGGCACCGCAGGCGCGGGCGGGCCAGTACGTGAGCGTACGGGTGCTGATGGCCGACGGGGTGCACCAACTGCGCCAGTACAGCCTGTCGTCCGACCCGGGCGGGGACCTGCGGCGCATCACCGTCAAACGGGTCGCAGGCACGTCCGGCGCGCCGGACGGCGAGGTCTCCAACCTGCTGCACGACCAGGTCCGCGAGGGGGACGAACTGACGCTGTCGGCTCCCTTCGGGGACGTCTTCCTCGACGACCCGGCGGACGCCACCACCCCGGTCGTCCTGGTCTCCGCGGGCATCGGCGGCACCCCCATGACCAGCATCCTGGCGCACCTCGCCGCCCTCGGCTCGACCCGGCCGGTGCTGGTGCTGCACGCCGACCGCTCCCCCGCCGACCATGCTCTGCGCACCGAGACGGGCGAGCTGGTCAGGCAACTGCCGGGAGCCCGCGCGGTCTTCTGGTACGAGCAGCCCGGCCCGGCGGAACCCGACGCGCGCGAGGGCCTGATGAACCTCGACGACTTCGAACTGCCCGACGGCGCCACGGTGTTCCTGTGCGGGCCGCTGCCTTTCATGCGGGAGGTGCGCGGCCAGTTGCTGGCCTCCGGCGTCCCGGCGCGCAGCATCCGCTACGAGGTCTTCGGCCCCGACCTGTGGCTTCCCGGGCGGGCGGCCTGAACGACTGATGGGGCCGTCCGCACCAGGTGGGTGACCAACAGCCCACTGACGGCGCACGCAGGCACGGGAAACGCTGACACCGTGCGGTTCCCGAACAACGGGCCAGAACGAGGAGTTGTGCGATGGCGAAGGCATACCTGGTGGGCAGCGGCATAGCGGCGCTCGCCGCGGCCACGTTCCTGATCCGCGACGGCGGATTCGACGGAGCGGACATCCACCTCTTCGAGGAGCAGCGGAACCTCGGCGGCAGCCTGGACGCGGGCGGCACGGCCGACGTCGGCTACACCATGCGCGGCGGGCGGATGTTCGAGGCCGAGTACCGCTGCACGTACGACCTGCTCTCCGGCATCCCCTCGCTCGACGAGCCCTCGGTGTCCGTGACGCAGGAGATCCTCGCCGGACACGAGGACTTCGCCTGGGACGACATCGCACGGCTCGTGGACGGCGACGGAAGGATCGTCGACGTAAGCTCGATGGGTTTCTCCGAGCGCGACCGCCTGGACCTGGTCCGCTGCCTGGTGACACCCGAGGGACACCTGGACGGCAAGCGGATCACCGACTGCTTCTCCGAGCACTTCTTCACCACGAACTTCTGGTTCCTGTGGTGCACCACGTTCGCCTTCCAGCCCTGGCACAGCGCCATCGAGTTCCGCCGCTACCTCAGGCGCTTCATCCACCTCGCCCCCGAGTTCTCCACCCTCTCCGACATCCACCACACCCGCTACAGCCAGTACGACTCCATCGTGCGCCCCCTGACCACCTGGCTCCACGAACGGGGCGTCACCGTCCACACCCACTGCCACGTCACCGACCTCGGGTTCGCGCCGGGGCACCGGTCCACGACAGTCAAGCGCATCTACTTGACCCGGGACGGCCGTGAGGAACAGATCGATGTGGCCCCCGAGGACCTGGTCCTGGTGACCAACGGCTCCATGACCGACTCGACCAGCTTCGGCTCCCAATTCGCCGCTCCGCCGCCCCCACCCCGGAACTCGGACGCCTGGCTGCTCTGGCACCGGCTCGCCCGGGGCCGCGACGACTTCGGCAATCCCGACGCCTTCGACAAGCACGTCAAGGAGTCCCGCTGGGAGTCGTTCACCGTCACTGCCAAGGACCCCGCCCTCCTGGACGCGCTAGCGGAGTTCAGCGGCCGGGAGACCGGCCGGGGCGGGCTGATGACGTTCACCGACTCCAACTGGCTGCTCACCATCGCCGCGGGCCGCCAGCCCGTCTACCGCGACCAGCCCGAGGACGTCTCCGTCTGGTGGGGCTACGGCCTGCGCCCCGGCCGCGCCGGCAACCACACGCCCAAGCCGATGACGATGTGTTCCGGCCGGGAGATCCTCGAAGAGGTCCTGCACCACCTGCCCTTCGACGACGCGGTGGCGGCACGTGTGATGGAGACCTCCACCGTCGTGCCCTGCCTGATGCCGTACATCACCAGCCAGTTCCTGGCCCGCCGCCGCGACGACCGTCCCAAGGTCGTACCCGAGGGCTCGGTCAACCTGGCCTTCATCGGCCAGTTCGCCGAGGTGCCCGACGACGTGGTCTTCACCGTCGAGTACTCCGTACGCACCGCCTGGACAGCCGTAGCCCAGCTCCTCGGCCTCGGCAGAAAACCGCCCGCGGTCTACAAGGGCCACCACGATCCCCACGTGCTGGCCGCCGCTCTGGAAACCATGCACCGTCGGTGACGTGGAGCGGAACCTGGGAGCCGTGGCCGCGGTGGGACTGGCCGGGTACGGCAACGGGTTGTACCCCCGTCGACGAGTGGGGCCGACCGGTACAGGCAGCGATCGTGGCGATGGACACCCATAGCGAACCGCTGCTGTACGAATCGCGGAGCACTCCGATCTGGTCCGGCGCCACCGAGCTGTCGGGGACGGTGCTCTTCGCGGGGCCCCCGGTCGCCTGCTGGCCAGGCTCCCCCGCCACGAGCTCGAGGTGCTTCAGCAGGCCCGCCGACGCAGGAGACCTCGCGGCACCCGCTCACCCTGGGATTTTCCAGGTCTGCCCCGCACCGCTCCGACAGGTCGTCGAGCTCGCTCGGCTGGGCGAGCCCCTCACGCACCCGGTCCCCCAGCGCGTCCACCGTCCGCCAGCCCGGTTGCCGCTCCCGCAGTGTCACCACGAGCCGGTCCGCCATCGCCTCCGACTGCGCAAGCGGCGCAGGTACGCCTCGCTGTACGGGCGGAGACCGTGCCAGATCAGCGCTACAGCAAGCAGGTACCACCAGCAGACCAAGAACTTGCTGGGAGCACTTCGCCACGACATTTTTTCGAGGGCAGGACCGAGCACCCACCAATACGGGGCCACTCACGCCTTGTCGACTTCCCACAAGACGACAGGGCTACGGCTGAGTCCCCGTACCGAAAGGGACCCAGCCGCCCATCAGGTCAGCATCCGTCCGATGGTCGGCCAGTCTGCAATGCCCAATCGGACGCCGCACAGGCACGCCATGGCCCCGCACCGATACCTGATGACTCGTCAGTAGAGTGATCCTCACGGTCATCGCGGTGGCTGTGGCCGAGGAGACCCGTCACCGGGACCTGGCCGATGTCGTTCCGGCCACCGAGCCGGGGGCCGACCGGACGAGTGCCACCGTGGAGGACGCCCGCAGCGTCTGATCCCGCGAGCGTGTTCTGCGGCCCCCGTACGTCCGCGCGTACGGGGGTCAGTGCCGTGCCGGCGCCGACAACCGGTGCAGGCGCAGGGCGAGCTGGATCTCCAGGGCGCGCGCCGGGCTCTGCCAGTCGTCGCCGAGGAGGCGGCCGACACGCTCCAGGCGCTGGGCGACCGTGTTCACATGGACGTGCAGCTCGTCCTTGGTGCGGGCGGGGCTCATGCCGCACGCGAAGTACGCGTCGAGGGTGCGCAGCAGTTCCGTGCCACGGCGCCGGTCGTAGGCGAGGACCTGACCGATGGTGCGGTCGACGAAGCCCGGGATGTCCCGGTCGCCGGCCAAGAGCAGTCCCAGGAAGCCGAAGTCCTCGGCGGCGGCCCCGTCGCCACAACGGCCGAGGACGCGCAGGGCTTCGAGGCAGCGCCGGGCCTCCGCGTAGGCCGTGGCCACGGTCTCGGGGCGGAGGGCGAGGTCGTCGGCGGGTGCGGAAGCGCCGACGGTGACCGGTGCGTGGACCGCGGTGCCCAGGTGCCGGGCGGCGCGGCGGGCCAGGCCGGTCGCCGTGTCCCCGGGGCCGAGGGGCAGCAGCAGGACGGTGCCCCCGTCCCGCGCGGCGGCCAGGCCGTACCGGGTGGCGGCCAGGTGGGACGCGGCCGCCGCCAGGCGTCTGCGGGCGTCCGCCTCTTGGTCGGCATCGGCCGCGCCGCCCTCCGGCCGCGCGGCCAGGACCACGTGGAGCGCGTCGAGGTCGGCGTGGAGCCGGGCCGCACGCTCCCGCAGCAGGCGCGGGTCGCGGTCGCGGGCGTCGAGCAGGTCGTCCAGCAGTTCGCCGCGCACGCGTTGTTCGGCCTCGGCGGCGGATCTGCGGGCCAGGAGCAGCAGGGAGGTGACCATGGCGGCACGTTCCAGGGTGCGCTGGTCGACGGGGTCGAGTCCCGGGTGGCCGCGCAGCACCAGCGCGCCGAGCAGTTCACCGCCCGCGGTGACGGCCGCGATCCAGTCGTCCTCGTGCCGCACCACGTGGCCCTCCGCGCGGGACGTCTCCAGCGCCCCGGCCGGGGCGGCGGTGGGCTCGGCGAACCGGACCGTGCCGTCGAGGATTTCGGAGACGGCTGCGGCCACGTCGTGCACCCCGCCGCCGCGCAGGACGAGCTCGGCCAGCCGGTCGTGCACGTCGGACGCGCGTTCGATGACGCCGCTGCGGTCCCGGATGATCTCGTTGGCCCGTTCCAGACCGGCGAGCGCCGACCGGGTCTCGGCGAGCAGGTTCGCGGTGTCGATGGCGGCCGCGGCGAGGGCGGCGAACGAACCGAGCAGGGCGATCTGCTCCCGCTCGAAGACCCGGGCGCGGCGGTCCGCGGCGAACAGCACGCCGATGACGTGGTGCCCTAGGGTCAGCGGCACCCCGAGGATGGCCACCAGTCCTTCGTCCCGCACGCCCGCGTCGATGGTGAGGGTGTGCTGGAAACGGTCGTCCTTGAAGTAGTCGTCGGTGACATAGGGGCGCGCGGTCTGGGCGACCAGGCCGCCGAGCCCCTCCCCCATGCCAAGCCGCAGCTGCTGGAACCGGGCCGCGACGGAGCCCTCGGTGACCCGCATGTAGGTGTCGCCGCGCTCGGTGTCGTGCAGGCTGAGGTAGGCGACGTCCGTGCCCAGCAGCGAGCGGGCGCGCTGCACGATCGCCTGGAGCACGGCGTCGAGGTCGCGCAGCCCCGCGAGGTCGTGGGCGGTCTCGAACAGGGCGGACAGCTCGGCCTCGCGCCGGCGCCGCCCCTCCAGCTCGGCGCGCACGCGCAGGGCGAGCGGCTTGGCCTGCCGGAGCGCGGCGATCCACTCCTCCGGGCGCCCCTCGGCACGCGCGAGCAGCTCCGGCTGCTCGTAGACGTCGGCCGACGCGCCTCTGGCCAAGAGCTCGAGGAACGGCATCTCGGCGGACTGCACATGATCGCTGGACATGCTCACAGGATTCACCATGACCGGGCCGTCCCGTCAGCCCTGTGGACAACTCCCCGGGCCGACGGAAGCGGCGGGCTCAGTGGGCGGTCCAGCCACCGTCGAGCACGAGCGAGGTGCCGGTCACGAAGGACGCCTGAGGACCGCACAGATACGCCACCGCCTCGGCGACCTCCTCCGGTTCGATACGCCGCTTGACGGCGCTGTCCCGCAGGAGCACCTCGGTCAGGACCCGCTCCTCGGGGATGCCGTGCGTCTGCGCCTGGTCGGCGAGCTGCTTCTCGACCAGGGGGGTGCGCACATAGGCGGGGTTCACACAGTTCGAGGTGACTCCGTGGGGTGCGCCTTCGAGGGCGGTGGTCTTGGACAGTCCTTCCAGACCATGTTTGGCGGCCACATAGGCCGACTTGTAGGCCGAGGCGCGCAGCCCATGGACGGATGACACGTTCACGATGCGGCCCCACCCCTGCCCGTACATGTGGGGCAGGGCTCCGCGGATGAGCCGGAACGGCGCTTCCAGCATCACGGTGAGCACCGTGTGGAAGACGTCGGGCGGGAACTCCTCGATGGGTCGCATCAGTTGGATCCCGGCGTTGTTGACGAGGACGTCGGTGCCCGCGGCGGCGAGTTCGGCGGCGTCCAGGTCGGTGAGGTCCAGGACGTGCGGCTCTACGGTGCCGGCGAGACCGCGTCCCCGGTCGGCCAGTGTCTCCAGCCCCGCGGCGTCCCGGTCGACGGCTCTCACCTTGGCCCCGGCGGTCGCGAGCCGCAGAGCGCAGGCACGGCCGATGCCGCCGGCGGCGCCGGTGACGAGCGCGGTGCGTCCGCCCAGGTCGAGCGGAACGGCGTGGGGGGCCAGGTGGGCACGGGGCGCGGTCATGGTGCGACCCTAGGCAGCGCCCCCGCCCCACCCCATATGGTCAGGCCCCATAGTTCAGCCCAAGGCAGTGGGGTCGAACCATGTGGGGGCGTCCGACAGGGCCTGCTTGATCCTGAGCAGTCCGAACTCGTTCAGTTCGGGCAGGGCGTCGACGTCGAACCAGGCCACGTCCAGCGACTCGTCGTCGTTGACCCGCGCCTCGCCGCCGACGGCCCGGCAGCGGAAGGTGATGTCCATGTACTGGCAGGTGTCGCCGTTCTCGTACGTGACCGGCTCCAGGGCCTGGACGACGACGACCCGTTCGGCGACGCAGCGCACGGCCGTCTCCTCGTAGACCTCTCGCGCCGCGCAGGCCGCGGGCTGCTCCCCGGGGTCCGGGATGCCGCCGATCACGGACCACTTGCGGGTGTCGGCGCGGCGGTTGAGCAGCACCTTGCCCTCGTCGTCGAAGACGAGGGCGGTGACCCCGGGGAGCCAGAGCAGCTGATGACCGGCGGAGGCCCGGAGGGTGCGGATGAAGTCGGGAGTAGCCATGCCGTCGACCTTAAGGGCCGCTTTCGGCGGCCCGACGCGATTCGGGCGGCGTGCGACCGGCGTACCGCTCCATGTCACCGGCGCGTCGTCCGCGCAGCCCGGTGGCGCCGGCCCAGCCGAGTCCGCCGGCCGCGAGAAGCACGAGCGCGATCTCCGGGAGGATGCCGAGCCGGGTGGCGGGAGTCTGCGAGGACCGCAGCGGCACCTTCTGCACCAGGGAGTCGGCGACGAACATGCCGGTCTTCTGCGTGATTCTCCCGTTCGGCATGATGATCGCGCTGACACCGCTGGTCACCGGCACCGTGACGGTCCGGCTGTGTTCGACCGCGCGCACCCGGGACATGGCGAGCTGCTGGTAGGTCATCTCGCTGCGGTCGAAGGTGGCGTTGTTGCTGGGCACGGAGATCATCTGGGCGCCGTCGGTGACCTCGGAGCGCACGGTCCAGTCGAAGGCGGCCTCGTAACAGGTGACCAATCCGACCTTGGTGCCGTCCATGGTGAACACGCCCGGCTTGGTGCCACGGCTGAAGTCCTGGCGGACCATCGCGGTCCAGTCGTTGTTGATCGCGCCGACGAGCGAGCGCAGCGGCAGGTACTCGCCGAACGGCTGGATCTGGCGCTTGTCGTAGGTGTCGACGGGGCCCTTCGCCGGGTCCCACAGGATCTGCTCGTTGTACAGCCTGCCGTCCCGCTCGACGACGCCGCCGACCGAGATGGGCACACCGATGGACCGGGCCGCGCTGTCGATGACGGCGCGGGCGTCGGGGTTGGCGAAGGGGTCGATGTCGGAGGAGTTCTCCGGCCACAGCACGAAGTCGGGCTGCTCGGCCTTGCCGGCCTTGACCTGGGCGGCCAGGCGTTCCGTCTCGCGCGCGTGGTAGTCGAGGACGGCGCGTCGCTGGGAGTTGAAGTCGAGGCCGGCGCGGGGCACGTTGCCCTGGATCACCGCGACGGTGGCGGTGCCGTCCTGGGCCGTGTCGCTGACCAGCGGCCGGGCCGCGACGGCGCCCACGACCGGGACGGCAAGGCTCAGCAGGCCCACGGCCGCCGCTGCGCGCCGCACCTCACCGGTCCGCCGCCGGCGCCCGGCCAGCCGGACGGCCTCGTACAGCCCGAAGCCGCACAGGACCACCGCGAAGCCGAGCACCGGGGTGCCGCCCACCGCGGCGAGCGGCAGGAACACGCCGTCCGCCTGCCCGAACGCGATCTTTCCCCAGGGGAAGCCGCTGAAGGGCGCACGCGCGCGTGCCGCCTCGCCGGCGATCCACACGGCGGCCGCCCACACCGGCCAGCCGGGCAGATTCGACACCGCCGCCACACCCGCACCGACCACGGCGATGAAGAGGGCCTCGATCGCCACCAGGGCGAGCCACGGTCCCGGCCCCACCTCCACTCCGGTCCACACCAGCAGCGGCAGCAGGAAGCCGAGGCCGAAGAGGTAGCCGAGGCCCAGGGCCGCCTTCCAGCCGCGGCCGCGCAGCACCCAGCCGAAGACGGCGAACGCCGGCAGGGCCAGCCACCACAGCGTGCGGGGCGGGAAGGAGACGTAGAGGAGCAGGCCGGAGAGCGCGGCTGCGGCGGCCGGAAGGAGACGCACGAGCCGCTCGGCCCAGGTCCGCGCCGCGGGCGCGGTCCGCGGCTCCAGCTGGTCCGACTCGCCGACGGAGGTTGCGGTGACGGTCACTCCCGGAGTCTAAGGCGCGTGACCTCGGGGCGAACAGCGCAGTCTGCGGGGCGGACTCCCTGTTCATTTCGTCACGACACATCCCCAAACCCCTCACCAGCCGTTACGGTGTGCCAAGCCTCAGTCGTACGGCCCGTCGGGCCCGTTCCGGCCGAGGTCTTCACAGGTCGGGGCACGGGGCGCCGGGGGGCGGGCGGGGTGGGTTCCACAGGGGTGACGTCCTCGTCCGGAACGGACGCGGACGGCGAGAGACGAATCGTTTCTGACGCGGCGGGCGTCGTGGTGCTGGGGGCCTGCGCCGGCTGGTCCCTGATCACGGCCGCCGTGCACGACGGCAGGCCCGAGGGGGTGCTCCTGGCGGTGCTGGCCGTGGCCGCCGGGTATGCCGCCGGGCGGATCAGCGGGGCGCTGCTGCCCGTCGGGGCACCGTTGGCCGGCGCGCTGGCCGGGATCACGCTGACCGTGGCCGTTCCGCACCTCGCTCCGGGCCCGCAGATCGCCGCGCCCCTGGGGCACGCCGGGGGGACCGCCGCCGTACTGACGCTGTCGGCCGGTGCCGCCTGCTGCGCGGCCTGGGCCGCGCCGGTCCCGGCCGTGCGGTTCGCCCTGCGTCTGCTGGCCGCCGCGATCGCGGCGCTGGCGGCCGTGCTCGGCTCGACCGGTGGCTTCGTGACCTGTCTCGCGGTGCTGGCGGGCTCGCTGGCCCTCGGCCGTACCCGTCACCGCGGCGCCGGGATGGCCGTGCTGGCGGCCGTCGCCGTCCTGGTGACCGGCGTGATCTGGGCGATCGCCGCGCATGCCGTGCCGGGCGGTCTCATGGCCGCGCTGGAGGGGCGACTGACGCCGCACCGCGTCCGCCTGTGGCACGAGGCGTGGCAACTGGTGGGCGAGGACACCGCTCTGGGAGCCGGCCCGGGCCGTTTCGGGGAGCTGAGCGCGACATCCGCCGAGTCACTGCTGTCCGACGGCAAGCCCCACTCGGCGCTCCTGCAACAGGCGGCCGAACAGGGCGTCGTCGGTGTGCTCCTGCTGGCGGCGGCGTTCTGCTGGATGCTCTACGCCCTGTGGCGCGGCCCGCGCCCGACCCCGGTGGCGCTCACCGCGGGCGCGGCCCTGACGGCGCTCGCCGCCATCGCCGCGATCGGCAACGCGCTCAGCTTCACCGCGGTGTCGCTGGGAGCGGGCCTGCTGGCGGGCATGGCCACGGCGCGCCCCCTGGAACCCACGAGCCACGCTCCGGAGAGCCCCCCCGCGCGGGGCGAACCGCACTACTGCCTGGTGACGGCGCACCACCGCGTGCCGACCGGCACGGCGTCCGGTCCTCGACGACGGCCGCGCCGCGGCGCCGTGATCACAGTCGGTGATCACCCCTGCTGCGGCGGCGCGGTCGCATCCGGCGCACAGGAACCCTGAGCGGTTCAGCGGGCGACATGGTCGGTGGGCCGGGCCGATGGACGCGATGAGCGCTCGGCGGTTCAGTGCGCGGGGGCGCCCGGCTTGGTGGGCCGCAGGCGGGCCTCGATCACCCGTACGGCCGCCTCCGCGTCGTCCACGGTGATCGTGAAGGTGTGCCCGTCCCACAGCTCCAGCTCCACGCCCTCCCCCCGGCGTACGACCACCGCGGTGCCCTTCTCGGGCCGCCACCGGTAACCCCAGCCGCCCCAGTGGCGGGGGGTGACATGGGAGATGTAGGTGGCGCCGACCACCTGGGAGAGCGGGATACGGCGGCGGGGCACGCCGATGTGGCCGCAGCGCACTTCGAGGTGCTCCTCGTCGACCCGCAGGGCGACGTGCACGAAGGCGAGTGTTCCGAAGAGGACCAGCAGCCCGGCGGCGATGCACCCCACGACGGCCATGACGAGCGGGGCGATGCCGGACTTCCAGGCCGAGTCGACGGCCAGCTCGATGCCCAGTGCCATGCAGGCGGCACCCGCGAGCGCCAGCAGCCACTGCACTCGGTTGGTGGCACGGCCGGTCCACACCTCCGAGTGCGGGTGGGGGGCGTTCTCGCCGTGGCGGTGGTCCCTCATGTCTTTGAGGGTACTCAGGATTCACTCCGCTGGTACCTCATGGCGGAGCGTGACGGCGCCGGCCGGGCGGCGGGCTGCCCCGGAACGACGATGACCGTCGGTGACGGGTTCCGGTCAGCCGGCGGGTGTGACCGCCTGCAGCAGGCGGCCCTCCGCATAGGCCAGCGCGGGGTCCGGCAGCGCGCCCTCGCGTCCGCTGAGCAGCACGGTGAGCGTGCCGTGCGGTGTGGCTCCCGGCGCGGGCTGCTCGCCGAGCCGACGCAGGGCCTGGGCGGCCACGGCGCCCGCCGAGCCGTGCAGCACGAGCGGCGGTCGACCGGGGCGCTGGACGGCGGTCCGGATGCGCTCGGCGACCAGTTCGTAGTGGGTGCAGCCGAGCACGACGGTCGTCACCTCGTCCGGGGTGAGGGCGGCGGCCGCGGACACGGCCGCGTCGATCGCCGCCTCGTCCGCGTGTTCCACGGCCTCGGCGAGACCCCAGCACGGCACCTCGGTGACGGGCACGCCGCCGGCGAAGTTCCGGATCAGGTCCCGCTGGTAGGGGCTGCCGGTGGTGGCCGGGGTGGCCCAGATGGCGAGGTGCCCGCCGCCGGCCGCGGCCGGTTTGATCGCCGGGACGGTGCCGACGACCGGGAGCCCGGGTTCGAGGCGGGCGCGCAGGGCGGTGAGCGCGTGCACGGTCGCGGTGTTGCAGCCGACGATCAGGGCGTCGGGGCGGCGCGCGGCGGCGGCCTCGGCGACGGCCAGGGCACGCCTGGTCAGGTCCTGCGGGGTGCGCGGGCCCCACGGCATGCCGTCGGGGTCCAGGGAGAGCACGAGATCGGCGTCGGGGCGCAGTCGCCGTACCGCGGCGGTGGCCGCCAGCAGACCGATTCCGGAGTCCATGAGCGCGATCTTCACCCGATCACGATAGACGATGAGCGGTCCCGGGCAGGTCCCGTGGGGCAGACTGCGCGCGTGAGCGCTGTTGTGTGGACCGCCGCTGGATCACTGCTCGCCTGGCTGTGGCTGCTGCTCTGCCAGGGCTTCTTCTGGCGCACCGATGTGCGGCTGCCTTCGCGCGAGGAGCCGGACGCGTGGCCGGCCGTGTGCGTCGTCGTCCCCGCGCGCGACGAGGCGGCCGTGCTGCCCGCCGCGCTGCCGTCGCTGCTCGTCCAGGACTATCCGGGGCGGGCGGAGATCTTCCTCGTCGACGACGGCAGTTCGGACGGCACCGGTGATCTGGCGCGTGAGCTGGCGCGCCGGCACGGTGGGCTGCCGCTGACCGTGGGCTCGCCGGGCGAGCCCCCGGCGGGCTGGACCGGCAAGCTGTGGGCGGTGCGCCACGGCATCGGGCTGGCACGCGCGCGCGAGCCGGAGTACCTCCTCCTGACGGACGCCGACATCGCGCACGCGCCGGACAGTCTGCGGGAATTGGTGGCGGCGGCGCGTTCGGGAGGGTTCGACGTCGTCTCCCAGATGGCCCGGCTGCGGGTGGAGAGCGTGTGGGAGCGGCTCGTCGTGCCGGCGTTCGTGTACTTCTTCGCACAGCTCTACCCCTTCCGCCGGATCGGCGAGAAGGGCCGGACGGCGGCCGCGGCCGGGGGCTGCGTCCTGCTGCGGGCGGATGCGGCCGAGGCGGCGCGGATCCCGGACGCGATCCGGCACGCCGTGATCGACGACGTGGCGCTCGCCCGGGCCGTCAAGCGGGGCGGCGGCCGCGTCTGGCTGGGGCTCGCCGAGCGGGTGGACAGCGTGCGACCGTATCCGCGGCTGCACGACCTGTGGCGCATGGTCTCGCGCAGCGCGTACGCGCAGGTGCGGTACAGCCCTCTGCTGCTGGCCGGGACGGTCGCCGGGCTGGCGCTGGTGTACCTGGTCCCGCCCGTGGCCGTCCTGGCCGGCCTCGTCGCCGGTGGCGCCCCGGCCGCGGTCCTCGGCGGTCTCGCCTGGCTCGTCATGGCGGGGACGTACGTCCCGATGCTCCGTTACTACCGGCAGCCGCTGTGGCTCGCTCCCCTGCTGCCGTTCACCGCGTTCCTCTATCTCCTCATGACGGTCGACTCGGCGGTGCAGCACTACCGGGGGCGCGGCGCGGCCTGGAAGGGCCGCACCTACGCCAGTCCGGACGCCGTGCCCGACGAGGGCTGACGGCGCCGGGCTCGGTCACTTGCGGCCGGGGGTCCAGTTCATGCCCCACCCGTAGGCGTGGTCGACGGTCCGCTGCGGGCTCACCCCGCGGTCGGGCACCAGATAGCGCGCCTCCCGCTGGACGACCAGGTCGCCGCCGCTGTTGGTGATCAGGGCGAGCGCGCACACCAGCGACGGGACCGTGCACTCGTCGAGGGAGAACTCGATCGGCGCCCCGTGCTGGGGCCGGAGCGTCACCGACGCGTTCAGTTCGGCGAAGGAGCGGGCGCCTTGGTAGATGGTGACGAAGATGAGGATCCGCCGGAAGGCTTCCTTGTGGTCGAGGTTGACGGTGAGGTTCTCACCCGTCGACACGGCGCCGGTGCGGTCGTCTCCGTCGAGGTGGATGTACGGAGGCTGATGCAGCGCCCCGAAGCTGTTGCCGAGGGCCTGTACGACGCCCTTGCTGCCGTCGGCGAGTTCGTACAGCGCGCACAGGTCGAGGTCGAGGTCGGAGTGCATCGCGGTCGGGCGCCCGAACTTGCTGCTCCACCCCGAGAACTGCTTGCGCACCTGCCAGTTGAGGTTCACGTGCAGCGCGCCGGAGGTGCCACCCTGCTTCGTGAGCGAGACGGAGGGGGCCGCCTTGGTGAGCGTCACCTTGGTGAGGCGGACGGGCGCGGGCGGCGCGGCGGGCGGGGGTGGGGCCACGGGCTGCGGCGCCGGCGGGGGCGTGTACGGGGCGGGCGGTGGGACGGGTGGGGGTGCCGGAGCCATGGCCGGGGCCGCCTGCTGCGGTTCGTCCACCGTGATGCCGTAGTCCGTGGCCAGACCTTCGAGTCCGCTGCTGTAGCCCTGGCCGACGGCGCGGAACTTCCAGGCGCCCTGGCGGCGGTAGAACTCGCCCAGCACGAAAGCGGTTTCATCGGTGGCGCCCGGGTTGTCGAAACGGGCCACCGCAGCGCCCTGGGCGGCGTCCTGGACCTCGATGTACAGGTCGGGAACCCGCCCGAAGGGGCCGCCGTCGGAGGAGGCGGCCAGGACGATCGTCTCGATCGCGGGCTCCACGCGCGCGAGGTCGATGAGGAGCGTGTCGGTCACCCGGCCGCCGACGGTGCGCTTGCCCTCGTGCCGGACGGCTCCCGAGGAGTGCGTGGGCTGGTTGTAGAAGACGAAGTCCGCGTCCGAGCGGACCTTTCCGCTTGCCAGCAGCAAAGCGGAGGCGTCGGCGTCCGGCACTCCGGGGCCGGTCCGCCACCCCCATTCCACCCGCAAAGCCGCAGTGGGCACCGGAGTATTTGAACCTTTCAGCATGTGCATTTCCGCCCCCATCGAGTGTCACCGCGCCAAACCCGCCCCGGCCGTCGGTCCGGCTCCGTCCGCACAACCTATTCCTTGCCGTCGGCGAAGTCCCAGGCACGAGCGACCGGAAGCCCGAGCGCCAACCGCTGGTAACCCGCCCGGAACTCGGCCTTTACACGATCAAGCCCTCGTTCGCCGCCCCTTTTTGCCGAGTTCGCTCGCATTGGGGATACCGGGTCACTGCGGACACGGAAAACAACCCTCTTATCGGTCTCCCCAACCAGCACATCGTGGGCTTAACTTATGTGCCATGACCTCCCCCCGCTCCACCTATGGCGGCGGCTACTACTCCGCCTCCTTCCCGGACACCCCGATCTACGACAAGCTCGTCGCCGAGCGGGGCACCCCGCAGATCGCTCCGATCCGGGTCCCCGCTCAGTACGACATGCCGGGCGGCAACCTGCCCGCCCTCCCGTCGGCGCTGCCCGCCCTCCCGGCAGCTCCTTCCCAGCCCTTCTACGGCTATCCGCAGGCGCAGCAGCCCGCACCTCTGCAGCAGGCGCCCGCGGCGTACATCCCGCAGCAGGCCACCGCTCCGCGCGGCTACCCCGGCCCCCAGCCGCAGCAGCCGCGTCCGGCGGCCCCCGCCGGCTACGAGGCGATGCGCCCCGCGGCTCCCCGGCCGGCCCCGGCCCCCTATCAGGACCCGTACAACAACCAGCAGTACCGCGGGTACTGAGCCGCCCCCGGGGGCTGTCGGTGCCGCCTGGCACGATGGCCCCATGGGGAACGCTCACCTGCACGCGCTTCACATCCATCCGGTCAAGGCGGTCCGGGGCCCGGCGCCCCGGGAGGCCGTCGTGGAGCCCTGAGGGCCGGCCGGTGACCGGCGCTGGGTGCTGATCGACGACGGGGGAAAGGTCGTCACACAACGCCTGCTGCCGCGCCTGGCGCTCGCCGCCGCCGAGCTGCTGCCCGGTGGCGCCGTCCGGCTGTCCACACCCGGCATGCGGCCGCTGACGGTGGCCGTCCCCCGGCCCCTCGCCACCGTGACGGTGGAGATCTTCCGCGACAAGGTCGAGGCGGTCCCGGCCGAGGACGAGGCCGCGCACGCCTGGGTCAGCTCCTTCCTCGGCATCGACGCGCGCCTGGCGTACATGGACGAGCCGGCCACGCGCCGGCCCGTCGCCCCGCAGTACGCGCGGCCCGGTGAGACCGTCTCCTTCGCCGACGGTTTTCCGCTGCTGCTCACCACGACGGCCTCGCTCGACGCCCTCAACTCCCTCATCGCGCGGGGCGAGCACGCCGACGAGGGCCCCCTGCCCATGAACCGCTTCCGGCCGAACGTGGTCGTGGCGGGCACCCCCGCGTGGGCCGAGGACGACTGGTCGCGCCTCGCCGTCGGGGAGGTGCACTTCCGCGCGGCCAAGCCCTGCGGCCGATGCGTGGTCACCACCACCGACCAGGGCACCGGCGAGCGCGCCCGCGAGCCCCTGTTCAGCCTGGGGCGGCACCGGCGGCTCGGCGGCAAGCTGGTCTTCGGGCAGAACCTGATACCCCTCTCCCGGGGCACGATCCGGGTGGGTGACCCGGTCGGGATCCTCGAACAGCGCTCCGACCGCCGCGGGAACCGCGCCGCCGGCCCGGGCGTTGGCCTGGTGTGAGAAATTCATGAGAGGCAGCCCTGGGGAGAGGTGATGTCTCTCTTCGAGAGGTCCGCGCGCGGACGGCTCCGCCGGGGAGTATCACGGAGCGGGGAAGGGGGTGCGGGCGGTGCGAGCGATCAGCGGACTCTGGCGCTGGCGGCGCAACCCACTGTGCCGCGCGACCGACCTCGCCGAGGCCTGGGTGGCCCTGGCCGCCCTGCTGCTCATCCTGTCGGCCGCCCCCGTGGTGGGCTCCTTCGTCGGAGGAGCCGCGCAGGACGCGCTGCAGCGCTCCGTCCGGGCCCAGCACGAAGCGCGGCACCCGGTGACGGCCACCGTGGTCCGCAAGCTGGACCGCTCCCCGCTGGACGCCGACCCGGAGACCTCGTCGGGCAGAGATCTGCGCAACCGCGTCCTCGCCGGCTGGACCGCGCCGGACGGCTCCCCGCACCAGGGGCCCGTCCTGGCGAGTCTCAAGGACCCGCGGCAGGGCGACGAGTTTCGCATATGGACCGACCGGCACGGCCGGTTGGTGGCGCGCCCGCTCGACTCCGCGACGGCCTCGACGCACGCGGTCCTCGCCGGCTTCGGCGCGGCCCTGGTGACGGGCGGCCTCATCGAGGGCGGCAGACGGCTGATCGTCTGGCACATGGTCCGCCGCCGGTACGCCCGTTGGGACCAGGCATGGGACAGGGCGGGTCCGGACTGGGGCAGGACGGGCGCCGGCAACTGACGGCCTTCCGGCTCTGGTCAACCCACCACCCGCGCGCACGCTACGGTGGTCCGGCCGAACCGTTCGGCACAACCCGCGCGCGAGCGAGCCCCAGGGACGCGCCGGTGTCGGTGCCGCGTGCGCGCCCGGGCCACCACGGCCGGGCTCGGTCGCGGTCGCGACCCCGGCCGGAGCGCCCCGAGGGCGGACGAGCCATCAGTACGACCGAGGTGGGGGCACAGCTACACCATGGCACAGGGCACGGTCCAGGTGACGCACACCGGCACGTCGCGGTGGCGGCGCCGCACGGGTGAGTACGCATCGCTCGCCGCCGCCCTGGAGGCCGCGGCCGACGGAGACGTCCTCACCGTCGCGCCCGGCACCTACCGGGAGAACCTCGTCCTGCAGCGCGCGGTGACCCTGCGGGGTCCCGAGGGCTCCCCCGGCTCCGTGCGGATCGCGCCCGCGGACGGGGTGCCACTGACTGTGCGGGCCTCGGCGGTGGTGCAGGACCTCCATGTGGAGGGCCAGGACGCGGCCGCTCCCGCCGTGCTGGTGGAGGAGGGCACCCCGGAGCTGCGGGACGTGCGGATCGTGACCCGGTCGGCGGCCGGGATCGAGGTCCGCGGAAGCGCGCGGCCCACGGTGCGGCGCTGCGCGGTCGACAACCCGGCGGGCATCGGCATCGCCGTACTCGACGGCGCGGGCGGGGTGTTCGAGGAGTGCGAGGTCGTCGCGGCCGGCCAGGCGGGCGTGGCGGTGCGCGGCGGCGCCCACCCCCGCCTGGAGCGCTGCCGGATCCACCACACCTCGGGCTCGGGCCTGTCGGCGACCGGGGAGAACTCGGCGCTGGAAGCGGTGGGCTGCGAGATCTACGAAGTGCGGGGCAGCGGTGTGCAGATCACCGGCCGGGCCACCGCGCACCTCACCGACTGCGATGTGCACCGCACGACGGCCGACGGGGTCACGCTCGACACGGACGCCGTACTGACGCTCGCCGACTGCCGTATCCACGACATCCCGGAGAACGCGGTCGACCTGCGCTCCCGTTCCGTTCTCACGCTGACCCGCACCACCGTGCGGCAGTTCGGGCGCAACGGCCTGTCGGTGTGGGACCCGGGCACGCGCGTGGACGCCAACCAGTGCGAGATCTTCGACAGCACCGGCGACTACCCGGCGGTGTGGGTGAGCGACGGGGCGACGGCGGTGCTCGACTCGTGCCGGGTGCACGACGTGCCGGACGCGCTGTTCGTCCTGGACCGCGGTTCGCGCGCGGACGTCGTCGACACCGACCTCTCGCAGGTGCGCAACACGGCCGTGTCGGTGAGCGACGGCGCGACCGCTCAGCTCGACGACTGCCGGATCCGGGACGCGGCGACGGGCGCCTGGTTCCGCGACCACGGCAGCGGCGGCACGCTCAGCAACTGCACGGTGGACGGCACCCAGACCGGCGTGATCGTCACCAAGGGCGCCGATCCCACCGTCGAGCGCTGCACGATCGACTCCCCGGCGGAGGCCGGGGTCTACGTCTCGGCCGGTGGCCGCGGCAGTTTCCTGAACTGCCGGGTCACGGGCAGTGGCGGCTACGGCTTCCATGTGATCGACGGCAGCCGTACGACGCTGCGGAAGTGCCGCACGGAGCGGTGCGCGCGCGGCGGCTACGAGTTCGCGGACGGCGGTGCGGACGCGGCCTCCGGAGCGAGCCCGCTGGTCGAGGACTGCACGAGCGACGAGAGCGGTGGGCCGCGCACACCCGCGGCGCGGGAGACGGCCGTGCAGACGGCGAGTCACTCCCCCGGCCTGCTGGGCGCGGTCCCGGGGCAGCGCGCCGAACCGGAGCCCCTGGCACCGGTCGCCGAGCCCGAGCAGCCGGGCCGCTCCTCCAAGGATGTCCTGGGTGAACTGGACGCGCTGGTGGGCCTGGAGAGCGTCAAGCGCGAGGTGCGTGCCCTCACCGACATGATCGAGGTCGGCCGGCGCCGGCAGGAGGCGGGTCTGAAGGCGGCGTCGGTCAAGCGGCACCTGGTCTTCACGGGCTCCCCCGGCACCGGCAAGACGACGGTCGCGCGGCTCTACGGCGAGATCCTCGCCTCTCTCGGCGTGCTGGAGAAGGGCCATCTGGTCGAGGTGTCCCGCGTCGACCTGGTCGGCGAGCACATCGGCTCGACGGCGATCCGCACCCAGGAGGCCTTCGAGAAGGCGCGCGGCGGCGTGCTGTTCATCGACGAGGCGTACGCGCTCTCCCCGGAGGACGGGGGCCGCGACTTCGGCAAGGAGGCCATCGACACCCTGGTGAAGCTGATGGAGGACCACCGGGACGCGGTCGTGGTGATCGTCGCGGGCTACACGGCGGAGATGGAGCGCTTCCTGTCGGTGAACCCGGGGGTGGCGTCCCGCTTCTCACGGACCATCACCTTCAGCGACTACGGCCCCGATGACCTGCTGCGGATCGTGGAGCAGCAGGCCGAGGAGCACGAGTACCGACTCGCGCCGGGCGCGGCGGAGGCCCTGCGGAAGTACTTCACGGTGCTCCCCAAGGGCCCGGCGTTCGGCAACGGCCGTACCGCGCGGCAGACCTTCGAGGCCATGGTCGAGCGGCACGCGAGCCGGGTCGCCCAGGTCGTGGAGCCGAGCACGGACGACCTGACGCTGCTCTACGCCGAGGATCTGCCCGAGCTCCTGTGACCCTCTCAGGCGGCGGGCGGCTCGGGTCGGGGACGGGGCGAGGGCACCTCCGGGACGTCCGGCCGCAGCCGGGCCAGCAGCTTGCGGCGTTCCTCGGCGAAGGCCGGGTCGGCCCGGTAGTCGGAGTGCCCGAGGATCGGCGCGGGCAGCGGCAGGAGATCGGTGCGGCCGTAGGCGAGCGGGTCCCGCAGGGGGACGTGGTCGACCTGCGGGCCGCGGTCGCCGGGCAGGCGCACCGGGCCGCCGATGGGGTCGGTCAGCCGGTACAGGTTCCGCCAGCAGTCGACGTCCCGGTGCAGGGAGCTGAGCGCGGCGAGTCCGAAGTGCGCCGGGAACCAGCGGCCGTAGAGGCGCTCCAGAGGTGAGCCGTAGGTGAGCAGTGCGACCCGTTTGCGGGCGGACGGGGCGAGTTGCCAGGCCGCCGCGGCGGCGAGCACGCTGCCCTGCGAGTGGCCGGAGAGGACCAGCCGTCCGCCGGTGACACGGGTCCAGGTCGCTATCCGCCAGGTCAGGTCGGGCACCGCGCGCTCGGCGTAGCAGGGCGGGGCGAAGGGGTGGGAGGCACGCGGCCAGAAGGTGCCGACGTCCCACAGGATGCCGATGGTGCGGCGGGCCGCGGCGTCCTTGTAGGCGCGCCGGCCCCAGGTGACGAAGAGTATGAAGCCGAAGCCGATGAGCCAGGAGCCGAGCGCCTGGGCGGTCTCGGCGGCGCCGTGGACGACGGGGTAGGCGCCCTGCGCGGCCTCGCCCGGGGTTTCGTCGGTGACCAGGGCGCCCACCAGGGCTCCGGCACCGAGCAGCAGCGTGGCACCTGAGGTGACGGCCACGACGCGGGGTCCCCGGTCGGTGAGCGCGGCCATCGCCCGGGTGTAGGCGATACGGCGGGTGCGGGCGGGGTCCAGGTCCTCGTCCGGGTAGTCGAGTGCCACGGCGGTCCGCTCGGCCCGGGCGAGTCGCCAGGCACGATGGCCCAGCCAGCCGATGAGCCCCAGCAGGACGACGAGCAGCGGCGGGATCACGGACGCCTGCCAGGTCAGCAGGACCGGCGGGCCCTCGATGGACGCTCCGGTGCCGTCCAGCCAGTCGGACACGCGCTGGGACACGCCGCCGGACATCACCCCGCCCAGTGCGCAGGCCAGCATCGCCACGGCCGGTCCGCCCAGGCCCCGCAGCACCGCCCGCCGGTCGGGGTCGGTGCGGTGGAGAACGTGGGCGACGACACCGAGGACGATCACGAGCAGGCCCTGGACCAGGGCGATCCCGCCGAAGGTCGTGTCACCCGGCAGTCTGCCGTGCGACGTCCACCCGGGGCGCTCCCATCCGGCGTACAGCAGGGCGAGGGCGAGCAGGACGAGCGCCGCGAGCGGCAGACGCCGTACTAAGCGCTCGTCGAGTTCCCGGTCCAGCCGTTTCTCGCTGCGGCCCCGGCGGCACACCACCCACACCACGGCGACCGCGCAGGCCGCGAGGGCCGCTTCCAGGATCAGCCCCAGGGTGTCGAGGACGGCGGGGCCGCCGGGCCGGCGGTCGTGGCGGGCGGCGGCGCTGCCGACCGCTGCGGCGACCGTGATCAGGCCGGCGGCGGTGTGCGCGGCACGCAGGCGCGCCACCAGCCGGCGTCCGTACCAGAACCCGGGCCGGCCGAGTGCCGTCGGGCCGCCGTCCGCTTCGGGCTCGGGGGCGCGTTCGATGGGCTGCTGGGACTCGTAGTCGCTCCACGTACGCCGGGACAGGTACCACAGCAGGAGGGTCAGGGCGGTGGGGACGGCCGCGGCGAGGGCGAGCCTGCGGCCCGGGGCGCTCCACCAGCCGCCGTCCGAGACGGTGGGTGAGAGGAAGCCCAGCCAGGTGTGGCGGTCGGCGCAGGCGGCGGTGCCCGCGCACTGCCAAGCCGCCAGATCGAGGGCGACCTCGCAGGCCGCGGCGACGAGCAGCACCGTCAGTGTGAGCCCGGCGAGCCGCACCAGGAGGCCGTACAGACGCACGGCGCGGCGGCGGCCGTGGGCGGTGGGGCGCATCCAGTGGGCGAGGTTGACGACCATGAAGGGCAGCAGCAGCAACCACAGGGCGCGGGTGCCGTTGCCGGAGGTGAGGTTGCACCAGACGTACGCCTCGGGCACCGGTCCGTCGCGGCGGCGGTCGTCGGGGCTGTGCTCGGCGTCGACGTCGTCGGCGCGCCGGAAGACGGCCGCGGTGTCGTCGCCGGTGATCCGCACCGTGCGCGGATCGTTGAGCATCTCCTGCGGCGTGGTCCCGCCCACGCCGTGGACCAGGAGTTCCAGTGCGGTCCCGGTTTCGCCGGGCCGCGCGGCGGGACCGTCCGGTCCGCCGGTCGACGCATGTTCCCGCGCACGTTCCACTGATTCGCACTTCCCCCGTGACACGCCGTCGGCTCCGTCCGTGCGGGCACAAGGATCTCCACTTCCGCGGCGGCGTACACCTCCTGTCACGGAATCTCCCCGATCCGTGATGAACCGCGGCGAAGCATGAACCACGGGTGACATGTGCGCGACGAGCAGTCGGTGGCGCTCCCCGCCCCGCGACATGCGAGGATGAGACGTCCTCGCACCGGAGCCAGGAAGAATGTCCCAGTCGGAGCCGGTGTGGGGCGTGTCGGACGGCATTGAGGCGAAAGGACCGGAGCGTACGTGAGCGAGAATCAGAACCTCCTCGCGGAGCAGCGGAGATCCCTGATCCTCGACGAGGTCCGCCGCCGGGGCGGTGTCCGGGTCAACGAGCTGACCCGCAAGCTCGGCGTGTCGGACATGACGGTCCGCCGCGACCTCGACGCGCTCGCCCGCCAGGGCGTGCTGGAGAAGGTGCACGGCGGCGCGGTCCCGGTGGTCGAGGCGAGTACGCACGAACCGGGCTTCGAGGCCAAGTCCGGCCTGGAGCTGACCGCCAAGGAGGACATCGCGCGCGCCGCGGCCAAACTGGTCGCGCCGGGCGCGGCGATCGCCCTGTCGGGCGGTACGACGACCTTCGCGCTGGCGCACCAGCTGCTGGACGTCCCGGATCTCACGGTGGTCACCAACTCGGTGCGGGTCGCCGACGTGTTCCACGCGGCGCAGCGCACCTCGGGCCCTCGGCAGGGCGCGGCCACGGTCGTGCTGACGGGCGGGGTGCGCACGCCCTCCGACTCGCTCGTGGGCCCCGTGGCCGACCAGGCGATCGCGGCGCTCCACTTCGACCTGCTGTTCCTCGGGGTGCACGGCATATCGGTCGAGGCCGGTCTGTCGACGCCGAACCTCGCGGAGGCCGAGACGAACCGGCGGCTCGTCCAGTCCGCGCGCCGTGTGGTCGTGGTCGCCGACCACACCAAGTGGGGCAAGGTGGGCCTGAGTTCGTTCGCCTCACTGGAGCGGATCGACACGCTGGTCACGGACGCCGGTCTTCCGGAGGAGGCACGCGGGGTGGTCGCCGAGCACCTGCGGCGCCTGGTGGTGGCCGGGGAGCCCGAGGACGGTACAGACAGCTGACGGAGCGCCAGCTAGGGTGACCCTCCACGGTCTCGACCGCTTCCGTCCAGGAGGGCTTCGTCCATGGCTCGTCGACTGCGCCCGGTGGAGCTCGACTTCGTCGGGACCGCGCCCGTTCGGCACGTTTTCGGCCGAGGGGTCTCCGCTCCGGTGGAGCAGGTCTACGACGCGCTCGCCGACGTGCCCGGCTGGACCGAGTGGTTCCCGCGGGTGACGGCAGCCCGCCCGGTCGACGCGGGCTCGGGGCGCGACATCACGCTCACCGGTGGCATCCGGTTCCGCGAGTCGCTCATCGCGGCGGAGGCGCCCGAGGTGTACGCCTATCGCGTCGACGTCACCAACGTGCCGGGCGTGCGGGCGATAGCCGAGGAATGGCGGCTCGCGCCGGTCGGCGGCGGCACCCGGGTGCGGTGGACGTTCGCCACCGACGGGACGGCGGCCTACCGGCTGGCGATGAAAGCGGTGCGCGGGGGCCAGGCGCGCGCGTTCCGGGACGCCATGACGGCACTGGACCGGCGGCTGAACGCCTGAGGGCCGTACTCAGTCGCGCCAGACGCCCGTCCTCAGCAACGAGTCGATCATGGCCGTGTACGGCTCGATGTCCAGCCCCTGGGCCGCCAGCCAGGCGTCCGAGTAGTACTTGTCGAGATACCGGTCCCCCGGGTCGCACAGCAGGGTCACGACGCTGCCCCGCCGCCCCTCCGACACCATCTCCGCGACGATCTTCAGCGCGCTCCACAGCCCCGTGCCGGTCGAGCCGCCCGCCTTGCGGCCGATGGCGCGCTCCAGGGCCCGTACGGCGGCGACGCTGGCCGCGTCGGGCACCTTCATCATCCGGTCGATCGCGCCGGGCACGAAGCTCGGTTCCATTCGGGGCCGGCCGATGCCCTCGATGCGGGAGCCGCAGTCGCAGGTGACGTCCGGATCGCCGGTGGTCCAGCCCTCGAAGAAGCACGAGTTCTCCGGGTCGGCCACGCAGACGCGCGTGTCGTACTGCATGTAGTGGACGTAACGCGCGAGGGTCGCGGAGGTGCCGCCCGTGCCCGCCGTGGCGACGATCCACGCCGGCTCGGGAAACCGCTCCAGGCGCAGCTGACGGAAGATGGATTCGGCGATGTTGTTGTTCCCGCGCCAGTCCGTGGCCCGCTCGGCGTAGGTGAACTGGTCCATGTAGTGGCCGCCGGTCTCGGCCGCGAGGCGGGCGGACTCCTCGTACATCGTGCGAGGGTCGTCCACGAAGTGACACCGGCCGGAGTGGAACTCGATGAGGCGGATCTTCTCGGCGCTCGTCGTGCGCGGCATGACGGCGATGAAGGGCACGCCGATCAGCTTCGCGAAGTACGCCTCGGAGACGGCCGTCGAGCCGCTGGAGGCCTCGATGACGGGGCGGTCCGGCCGGATCCAGCCATTGCAGAGGCCGTAGAGGAAGAGGGAGCGGGCGAGGCGGTGCTTGAGGCTGCCGGTGGGGTGGGTCGACTCGTCCTTCAGGTACAGATCGATGCCCCACCGCTCGGGCAGGGGGAACTGGAGCAGATGCGTGTCGGCCGAGCGGTTGGCGTCGGCCTGGACTCTGCGGACGGCTTCTTTGAGCCACGCCCGGTAGGCGGCGTCGCTGTGGTCGACGTCGTGGGTCACGCCGGTCCGGGTCTGCTGGGGAGTGCTCACGAGGGGGCTCCTAACGCTGCGCGCCGTCGACGCGCCGCGCGGCCGACACCTCCGATCATAAGCACCTTGCGCACGCTTCTCACCTGCATAAACGCTTCTTTGAGCCCCTCAAAGCGCCCCCAGGGGCAGGGCCGGTGCAAGGGGGCGCGCAGACCGGGGGGCGCATGGGCGGGCATGCTGCGGGCGCCCCCCGGCGAGGGGCTCGCGGGCACTGGTGCTCGCCGCCGGGCGGAGGCAGACTGCACGGCGGGACCAAGGCCCCGGCGGGCGACCGCGGGGGTACGACGCACCGTCCGGAGCCGGCTTCCGGGTACGGGCACCTCGTCCCCGCGGCGGGGGTGCGGCGGACAACACCGTGCGCTCGGGCCGACGTTCGGGCCGGGCCGGGCGCACCACCCCCGAGGGGACCGCGGGTCCGGACGGGGCACACTGGATCAGGACACGAGCCCGTACCGGGCGTCGCGCACGGCGCGCCGGTACACCGAGACGCACCAGGGGGCGGGTGGCATGGGAGAACCGGAGTTCAGGGCCACGGGCGTGCGGATCGGGAAGCGGCTGCGGTCGCTCACCCGGGCCGGGCAGGTCCGGATCAGCGACGGCAGGCTCGAGCTGCTGACCAGCTACGGCAGTGAGATCGACAGCGCGCCGGTGCAGGCCGTGCGTGCCTCCAAGCCCTGGTTCGGCCCCGATGACCGGGCCACGGCGGATCTCAACGGCAATCGGTACCTGCTCACCCTGGGCGATCACGACCCCGCACCGGGAGAGCCGGGCCCGCCGGCCGCGCGGCGCTTCATCGAAGCCGTGCGCCGGGCGTCGGGGCGTGGCGGCTGAGATGTCCGCGACTTGCGGTACCTCATCCCCTGCGCCACTCTGGTCTCACGTCACTCTGGGTTTACCGGCGATAACGCTGCGAACCAGCCCGCCGGCCACGACAGCAGGCGGCAGCGTCACGCAGGCGCCCTGCTGGATCCGAACTCCGTGTTCTTCCGGACCTCACGTCGGGGAGTCGCAGCCGTGATCAGCTACCCAAGCAGGCACTGCACGGTGGAGCTCCAAGCCCTGCCGTCGCGGATCGGCCAGGTCCGCAGAATCGTATCTGCGCAGTTGCGCTACTGGCATCTCGACCCCCTGATCGACCGGGCCTCGCTCGGCGTGACGGAGCTGTTGTCCAACGTCCACCGGCACGCCCAGCCCGACAAGACGTGCACCGTGGAGATAGAGCTGCTGCTCGACCGGCTCACCGTCTCGGTGCGCGACGGCGATCCACGGATGCCCGTGGTCGACGACGCCGAGCCGCTGGCGACCTGCGGACGCGGGCTCGCCATGGTGGCCGCCATGAGCGAGAGCTGGGGCGTCCGGCCGGACGGCGAGTCCGGCAAGGTCGTGTGGTTCACGCTGCCGACGTCCCCTCCCGTGGTGACGGCGCCGCCGCTTCGGTCGCGGCGCACGGCCCAGGAGAAGCCCGCGCGCAGGTTCGCCGAGGTCGGGGCTTCCACCGACGGGCTCCGGCCCGACCATGCTCCCGCCCGGTCCGCCGTTGCCGGCTGACCGGGCGGTGACCACCGTTCCTCCGGGGGTTCCGGGCGCATGCGCCACCGGGTACGCCCCCGGGGCGCACGTCACTCCGTGGCGACGGCCCGCCGTACGTCCGGGCGTGCCGCACGCCGGGCCGGACGCGGTCCCGCAAGAGGGCCGGCCGGGGTGTCGAGGCCGGGCGGTCCTCTTGCTCTTGGGGTACTGGCCGAGGTGTCGAGGCCGGCCGCGCCGTGCATCAGGGCGGACGGGCCGGAGCCAGAGGGCCCCGCGACCGCGGTGAAGCGGCCGGAAAGGTCACGGTCACGCCGTCGAGGGACGGCGCGTACGGCGGTGTCGCCTCCGCCGTACGGCTTCACCGCGCCGACGACCCGGGCGGCGGGCCGCGTGGTCGTCGGGGCGGTCGTCGTGGTCGTGCCGCGCCTTCCTTGCCGGCCGGATCTGGCTTTTGACGGGCCGTCACTCGTCCATCACGCCACGGACTGGCGGATGCCGGACGCCGTACTCGCCCTCGCCGAGGCGGGGTTCGGCGGCCGGCTGCTGCTGGGCGCGGACACCACACGGCCGCCGCCCGCTCGGTGAACGGCGGCCCGGGGATGCCCGTAACTGCTGCGCCGGGTGCCCCCCGGCTCGCCGACGCCGTCGGCGAGGAGCCGGTGGGGCGCATCCTCACCGAGAACGCGGGCCGGGCGTTCGGGGTGGAGTGCCGCTGACCGGTGGCACCGGCGGCCTCAGCCGCCGGCCTGGTCGCTGTCCTTCATCGAGCCCCAGCCGTGCCAGCGCTCGACGTCGATCCAGGCGCTGACCCGGGGGCGGAAGCGGTCCGGATAGGGCTCGCCGGTGTAGTGCCGGGCGAGGAGGTCGATGTCGGCCAGGTTCTCGTCGTCGTACATCTCGGCGACGCGGCCGATCAGGGTGACGTGGGTGTACCAGTCGTCGCCGACGAGGACGGTGAGGGTGACGCGCGGGTCGCGGCGCAGATGTTTCAGACGCACCCGGCCCTCGTCGAGGTTGATCAGCACCCGGCCGTCCTGCCACACATACCAGGTGGCGGTGGAGACGGGAGCGCCGTCGGAGCGCAGCGTGGCCATGACGCACGGGTTGGGCCGGCTCAGCAGGGCCTCGGCCTCGGGCGGCAGTGGCGGCTTGGACATCTGGGGAACCTCCTAGGCGTCGGTCTTCTCGTCGAAGCTGGCGAAGTAGGCCGCCGCCATGTCCTCGTCGGCGTGGCCCTGGGCGGCGGCGCGCTCCATGCGGGCGGCGGCCGCTTCGGCGACATCCAGGCGTACGCCGTTGTCGGCGCCGGCCTGGACGATCAGCCGGGCGTCCTTGGCGGCCGTGGTCACCGCGAACTGGGGCGGGGTGAGCCTGTCCTGGAGAACGAGATCGGACTTGGCGCGCAGATAGCCCATGTCGAGCGGACCCCCGGCGACGAGGTCGAAGAAGCCGTGCGGGTCGACACCGAGGGCCTTGGACAGGGCGAGGGCTTCGCCGGCGGCGGCCGTGACGGCGAGGACCCAGCTGTTGGCGACGAGCTTGAGGCGGGTCGCGCCGCCCGCCGCTCCGTCCTCGCCCGACCAGACGGTACGGGCGCCGACCGCTTCGAACACCGGTGTGACCCTCTCCCGCCCTTCGGTGGGGCCGGCCGCGAGCACGGTCAGCTTCCCGGCCTCGGCGGGCTGGCGGGTGCCCAGGACGGGGGCGTCGTAGAAGACCAGGCCGTGCCGGTGGGCGAAGGCGGCCAGTTCGGCGACATCCTCGATGCCCGCGGTGGTGGACTGCACCCAGGCGGTGCCGGGGCGCAGGGCGGGGACGGCCTCGCGCATGGTGTCCAGCGCGGCCGGACCGTCGTAGAGCATGGTCAGGACGACGTCGGCGTCCTGGACGGCCTGCGCGGGGGTGTCGGCGATGCGCACGCCCTCCGCGGCCAGCGGCTCGGCCTTGGCCCGGGTGCGGTTCCAGGCGTGGACCGTGTGCCCGGCGCGGGCGAGGTTGCGGGCCATCGCGGCGCCCATGATGCCGGTGCCCAGGACGCTCACGGTGAGCTTGTCGGTCATGTCTGCTTCCTCGGTGGTGCGGTGCGGGCGGACTGCCCGCGGACCAGCCTGCCCGCTCGGCGACGAACCTTCCCGCAGGCGGCGCGGACAAGCCTGATACCCGTGGGGTCAGGATCTCCGGAGCACGCCCGGACCGCGCTCACCCCCGCGCGGTCAGCGCTCGGAGCGGATCGTCCAGGACGGGCTGCCAGGCCAGTTCCGCCGCGCCGACCAGGCTGTTGTGGTCGAGCGTGCACGGCAGGATGGGGACGCCGCCGCTCTGCCCCCACAGGCTGCGGTCGGCCACGACCGCGCGCAGGCGGCCCGGGTCGGCGTCGAGGAGGGTGCGGTGCAGGCCGCCGAGGATGATGCGGTCCGGGTTGAGGATGTTGACCAGGCCCGCCAGGCCCAGACCCAGACGGTCGATCAGGGCCTCGGCGGCGGTGCGGACGCCCGGGTCGTCGTAGTGGTGGCGGATCAGGTCGATGGACTGCTGGAGCAGGGACACCTCGGGGCCGGGTTCGCGCCCGGCCTGCGTGAGGAAGGCCAGCGGGTCGGTCTCGACGTCGAGGCAGCCGCGGCCGCCGCAGTGGCAGGGGCGGCCCTCGGGGTGCACGGTGAGGTGCCCGACCTCCAGCGCCAGGCCCGAACTGCCCCGGTGCAGGCGGCCGTCGAGGACGAGCGCGCCGCCGACACCGCGGTGACCGGTGGCCACGCACAGCAGGTCGCGGGCGCCGCGGCCGGCGCCGTGCCGGTGCTCGGCGATCGCGGCGAGGTTGACGTCGTTCGCGGCGAACGCGGGCCCGTCGACACCGGCCGCGCGCACCTGCTCGGCGAAGATGTCCCGGACCGGCGCACCCGCAGGCCACGCCAGGTGGAGGGGGTTCAGCGCCAGACCCTCGGGTTCGGCGACGGCGGACGGTACGGCGAGACCCGCGCCCACACATCGCAGTCCGGTCTCGCGCAGCAGCTCGGCACCGGCCGCGACGACCGAGGCGAGCACCTTGGCCGGGTCGGCGTCGACGACCTCGCAGCCGGGCGCGGTGGCGACGATCCGGCCGCCCAGCCCGACCAACGCCGCCCGGAAGCCGTCGGAGTGGACCTGCGCCGCGAGCGCGACGGGCCCGTCGTCGGCGACGGCCAGCCGGTGGGAGGGCCTGCCCTGCGAGCCGGCCGCCGCGCCGGGCCGGGCGTCGACCCGGATCAGCCCGAGCGCCTCCAGCTCCGCGGCGACCGCGCCGGCCGTCGCCCGGGTCACCCCGAGCTCGGCGGTGAGGACGGCCCGGGTCGGCGCGCGTCCGGTGTGCACGAGTTCCAGCGCCGGTCCGAGCGCTCCGCGCCCCCGGTCCAGCCGCGTCCTCGGCATGCTCCCGTCCCCCGCCTGCCGGGGGTCCGCCTTCCCGCTCATGAGGGCGAGTCTCCCATGATCCGCCCGGTGGTGGCCCGGCGTGCCCGCCGGGCGCCGGGGTGTCCGCGGAGTCCCGCCCGCCGCGACGCCCGTGAACACCCCCTTGCACACCTCTCAGAGGCCACTGACCCGGAGTGTGATGTTGAGCCGGCCCGTCAGGCCCAGCCCCGGCGGTGCCGTGCCGGGGTGGACGCGGGGGACGCCGTGGTAGGCGAGGCGGGCAGGTCCTCCGAAGACGAAGAGGTCGCCGCTGCGCAGTTCGATGTCGGTGTAGGGCCGCGTGCGCGTCCGCGTGTTGCCGAAGCGGAAGACGCAGGTGTCACCGAGGCTCAGCGACACCACCGGCGCGTCCGACTTCTCGTCGCTGTCGCGGTGCATGCCCATGCGGGCGTCGGCGTCATAGAAGTTGATCAGCGCGATGTCGTAGTCCGGAGCGGGTCCTCCCACGGTGTCGCGGACCGCCCGGCGGCCCAGTTCGCCGAGCCACCGCGGGAACGGCTTCACCGGGGCGTCGTCCCCGTCGGCGACCGTGCGGGCGTAGCCGTACGGGTACCAGTGCCAGCCGAGGCAGACCTGCCGGGCGGTCATGGTGCCGCCGCCCGGGGTGCGGACGGTGCGCAGGCCGGCGGGTGGCCGGGCCCACCCGCGGCAGGCGGCCAGCAGTGCCCTCTGTCGTTCCGCTTCCAGCCAGTCGGGCAGGTGGACGGCACCGGGCGCCACCTGCGTACGGGCTCTGGGAAACAGCTCGGCGTCCATGCCTTCCATGGTGCCCGACCCGTCCTGAGCTGCGGCTCGGCTAGCCTGGTCGCACGATGAACGACCGTATGACGACGCCGTGGGGCGAGCCGGCGCTGACCCGTTTCCCCGAGGACCCGCGCGACAGGCTGCGCGCCTGGGACGCCTCGGACGAGTATCTGCTGCGGCATCTGGCCGAGGAGCGGGTGCCGCTGGACGGCACGGTCGTGGTCGTCGGGGACCGTTGGGGAGCGCTGGTCACGGCGCTCGCGGCGCACGGGCCGGTGCAGATCACCGACTCCTACCTCGCGCGGGAGGCGACCCGCGCCAACCTCGCGCGGGCCGGGGCCGAGCCGGGCGCGGTCCGGCTGCTCACCACGCAGGACCCGCCGCCGGAGCGGGTCGACGTACTGCTGGTGCGGGTCCCCAAGAGTCTGGCGCTGCTGGAGGACCAGTTGCTGCGTCTGGCGCCGGCCGTGCACCCGGGGACGGTCGTCGTCGGCACCGGCATGGTGAAGGAGATCCACACCTCGACGCTGCGGCTGTTCGAGCGGATCCTCGGCCCGACCCGCACCTCGCTGGCCGAGAAGAAGGCCCGGCTGATCTTCTGCACGCCTGATCCGGCGCTGGAGCGGCCCGGCAGTCCGTGGCCGTACGTCTACGCGCTGCCGGACGACGTCGGCCCGGCTGCGGGCAGCACGGTCGTGAACCACGCCGGGGTCTTCTGCGCCGACCGGCTCGACATCGGGACGCGGTTCTTCCTGCGGCACCTGCCGGACGGCCGGGGCCGCCGGGTGGTGGATCTGGGGTGCGGCAACGGCGTGGTGGGCACGGCGGTGGCGCTCGCCGATCCGAACGCCGAGGTGCTGTTCGTGGACGAGTCGTTCCAGGCCGTGGCCTCGGCGGAGGCGACGTACGAGGCCAACGGCGCGCCGGGGCGTGCCGAGTTCCGGGTCGGCGACGGGCTGGCGGGCGTGCCGTCCGGCAGTGTCGACCTGGTCCTCAACAACCCGCCCTTCCACTCCCACCAGGCGACGACCGACGCCACGGCCCGGCGGATGTTCACCGGGGCGCGGCGCGCGCTGCGGCCGGGCGGCGAGCTGTGGGTGGTCGGCAACCGGCACCTCGGCTACCACGTCACGCTGCGCAAGCTGTTCGGCAACAGTCAACTGGTCGCGAGCGACCCGAAGTTCGTGGTGCTGAAGGCGGTCAAGCGCTAGCGGCGCCGAGGGTCCGCAGGGTTGTGGCCACCGCCCGTGTCATCGCCTCCCGCGCGAGGGTCAGGTAACCGCGCGGGTCGACCGCCTCGGGCCGCTCGGTGAGGAACTCCCGGATCGCGCCGGTCAGTGCGATGTTCAGGGCGGTGCCGATGTTGACCTTGGCGATGCCGCCCGCGACGGCCGCCGTGAGTTCGCCGTCCGGTAGGCCGGAGGAGCCGTGCAGGACGAGCGGGACGTCCAGTGCGGCCGACAGGCGTGTGAGCAGGGCGTGGTCGAGGGCCGCCGTGCGGGTGGTCATGGCGTGGGAGCTGCCGATGGCGACGGCCAGGGCGTCCACGCCCGCGTCGGCGACGAACGCCCGTGCCTCCTCGGGGTCGGTGCGGGCGCCGGGGGCGTGCGCGTCCAGCGGGGGGCTGCCGTTCTTTCCGCCGATCTGGCCCAACTCGGCCTCGATCCAGAGCCCGTGGGCGTGTGCCCAGTCGACCGCCGCCCGGGTCGCGGCGAGGTTCTGCGCGTAGGGGAGCCGGGCCGCGTCGTACATCACGGAGCTGAAGCCGGCGTCCGCGGCCCGGCGCAGCAGTGCGTCGCTCCGCACGTGGTCGAGGTGCAGAGCGACGGGGACGGCGGCGTGTTCGGCGGCGGCGACGGCTGCTCGGGCGAGCGGAAGCAGTTGTCCGCCGCGAAACTTGACCGCGTTCTCGCTGACCTGGAGGACGACGGGGGCGTGCGCGGACTCGGCGCCCGCGATGACGGCCTCGATGTGTTCCAGGGTGATGACGTTGAAGGAGGCGACGGCCGAGCCGGCCGCGGCGGCGCGGGTGACGAGGTCGCCGGTGGTGGTCAGGGGCACGGGGTCTCCCGGGTCAGGGCGCGAGGATCACCGAGCGCGTGAGGTGGCGCGGGCTGTCGGGGTCCAGCCCGCGGGACGCGGCGACGGCGACCGCGAGGCGCTGGGCGCGGATCAGTTCGGCGAGCGGGTCGAGGCGCCCGGCGATCCACAACGCGCCGGTGCCGCGCACCTGTTCGGCCAGTCCGTCCGGCGCGTCGCCCAGCATCCAGGTCGCCGTGCCCGTCGTGCTGACGCTGATGGGACCGTGCCGGTACTCCATGGCCGGGTAGGACTCCGCCCAGGCCAGCGCGGCCTCGCGCATCTTCAGCCCGGCCTCGTGGGCCAGACCGACGGTCCAGCCGCGCCCCAGGAAAGTGAACTGCCCGCATTCCACCAGTCGTTCGGGCAGCGGTTCCGTCAGGGCCGTACGGGCGTCGGTGACGGCCGTGTCGGGGTGGAGGCCGAAGTGGGCGCGGAGCAGAGTGAGGGCCGTGGTCGCGAACCGGGTCTGGACGACGGAGCGTTCGTCCGCGAAGTCCAGGACGGCGAGGTCGTCGGCGGCCGTCCGCACGGGTGTGTCCGGGTCGGCGGTGACCGCGGTGGTGGCGGTGCGGCCCCGCAACCGGCTCAGCAGGTCCAGGACCTCGGTCGTGGTGCCGGAGCGGGTGAGGGCGACGACCCGGTCGTAGCGGCGGCCGTGGGGGAACTCGGATGCCGCGAACGCGTCGGTCTCGCCCTGGCCCGCGCCCTCGCGCAGGGCCGCGGCCGCCTGCGCCATGAAGTACGAGGTGCCACAGCCGACGATCGCGACCCTCTCCCCCGGCACCGGCAGCACTTTCGCGTACCGGGCCGCCTGGGACGCGGCGCGGGCCCAGCATGCGGGCTGGTCTGCCAGCTCGTCCTCGACATGCGTCATACCGCACCCTCCGTTCTGATTTTTCCTGCACGATATAGCCAGCCTTCGAGCATCATCAAGCATTCGGCCGGATCGGGTGCGCTAGGGTCGCCGGAAATGGAGAGGTGGAGGTCCTGATGTCGCGCGACGCCCGCTGGAAGGCGCTGCTGGAACTGCTCGTGGAGCGCGGCCGGCTGGACGTCGAGGACGCGGCGGCGGAGCTCGGGGTGTCGGCGGCGACGATCCGCCGTGACTTCGACGGGCTCGCCGAGCAGCAGATGCTCGTGCGCACCCGGGGCGGGGCGGTCGTGCACGGCGTCTCCTACGAGCTGCCGCTGCGCTACAAGACGGCCCGCCACGCCTCCGAGAAGCAGCGCATCGCCAAGGCGGTGGCGGATCTGGTGGCGCCGGGCGAGGCGGTCGGGCTGACCGGGGGGACGACCACGACCGAGGTGGCACGGGCCCTGGCCATGCGCGGGGACCTGACCTCCGGGTCGCCCGCCCTGACCGTCGTGACGAACGCGCTGAACATCGCCAACGAACTGGCCGTACGGCCTCAGTTCAAGATCGTGCTGACCGGCGGGGTGGCACGGCCCCAGTCGTTCGAGCTGGTCGGGCCGCTCGCGGACGGGGTGCTCGGGCAGATCACCGTCGACGTGGCGGTGCTCGGCGTCGTCGCCTTCGACGTGACCCACGGCGCCGCGGCGCACGACGAGGCCGAGGCGGCGATCAACCGGCTGCTGTGCCAGCGGGCGGAACGGGTGGTGGTGGCCGCCGACTCCAGCAAACTCGGGCAGCGGGCGTTCGCCCGGATCTGCGCGGTCGAGGCGGTGGACACGCTGGTCACGGACACGGCGGCCGACACGCAGACAGTGCGGCGGTTCGAGGAAACCGGGCTGCGGGTCGTCACGGTCTGACGGTGAGGGCCCGACAGCGACGCTCCGACAGCGCACGTCCGTCGGCGGTTCTAGGCTGGGGCTGAGGCGCCTACCGGGCAGGGAGGCCGTCATGGGCGGAGCGGCACGGGACCGGGGCGTGGCGAGCGGCCGGCGGTATGTACCGATCGCCGAGCACGGGCTGATCGGCGATCTGCGCAGTGTGGCCCTGGTGGGCACCGACGGCACGATCGACTGGTACTGCTGCCCGGCCTTCGACGCGCCGAGCGTGTTCGCGGCGATCCTGGACGCGGAGCGCGGCGGCTGCTTCGAACTGGCGGCGACCGTGCCGGCGCGGACCAAGCAGTTCTACTTCCCCGACACCAACGTCCTGATCACCCGGTTCTTCACCGAGGACGGGGTCGGCGAGGTGCAGGACTTCATGCCGGTCGGCGGCGGGCCGGCCGAGGCGGAGCGGCACCGGCTGATCCGGCGGGTGGTGTGCGTGCGGGGCTCGATCCCCTTCCGTACGCGCGTGGCGCCCCGGTTCGACTACGGCTCCCTGCCGCACACCCTCCGGCTGACCGGGGACACGGCGGTGTTCGAGACGGAGGGGATGGCGCTCGCGCTGACCGCGACGGTGCCGCTGGAGGCCGACGGCCCGGACGTGCGCGGCGACTTCAAACTCTCCGAGGGCGAGTCGGCGGTGTTCGCGCTGGACAAGGTCGGCGGCGACGTGGCGCCCCGGAGGTGCGCGCGCACGGAGGCCGAGGAGCAGTTCGAGGCGACGGTGGCGTACTGGCGGCACTGGCTGGCGGCGTCCCGGTACAAGGGCCGCTGGCGGGAGATGGTGCACCGCTCGGCCCTGACGCTGAAGCTGCTCACCTACGCGCCCACCGGGGCGATCGTGGCCGCGCCGACGACGAGCCTGCCCGAGGAACTCGGCGGCGAACGCAACTGGGACTACCGGTACGTGTGGGTGCGGGACGCGGCGTTCTGCGTCTACGCCCTGCTGCGGCTGGGCTTCAGCGGCGAGGCCGAGGCCTTCATGCACTTCGTGACCCGGCACATCAGCCCGGGCGACGGCAAGCGCTCCGGCCCGCTGCAGATCATGTACGGCATCGACGGCCGCGCCGAGCTGCCCGAGCGCACCCTGGACCACCTGGAGGGCCACCACGGCTCCGCGCCGGTGCGGGTCGGCAACGCGGCGGCCGATCAGCTCCAGCTCGACATCTACGGCGCGCTGATCGACTCGATCTACCTGTACGACAAGTGGGCCAAGCCCATCTCCAGCGGTCAGTGGGACGACGTGTGCGCGCTGGTGGACTGGGTGTGCCTGCACTGGGACCAGCCCGACGAGGGGATCTGGGAGACGCGGGGCGGGCGCAAGAACTTCCTGTACTCGCGGCTGATGTGCTGGGTGGCGATCGAGCGGGCCATCCGGATGGCCAACCGGCGCGGCCTGCCCGCGGACCTGCCGCGCTGGCGGGAGTGCCGCGACACGATCTACCGGCGGATCATGAGCCGGGGCTGGTGTGCGCGGCGCGGGGCCTTCGTCCAGCACGAGGAGGGTGACGTGCTGGACGCCGCCGTGCTGATGATGCCGCTGACGAAGTTCATCGCCCCGACCGATCCGAAGTGGCTGTCGACGCTGGACGTGCTCACCGAGGAGCTGGTGTCCGACTCCCTGGTCTACCGCTACGACCCCCGGTCGAGCCCGGACGGGCTGCGCGGCGACGAGGGCACGTTCTCCATCTGCTCGTTCTGGTACGTCGAGGCGATGGTGCACGCCGGCCGGATCGACGAGGCGCGCCTGGCCTTCGAGAAGATGCTGACGTACGCCAACCATCTCGGCCTGTACGCCGAGGAGATCAGCCACACCGGGGAGCAGCAGGGCAACTTCCCGCAGGCGTTCACCCACCTGGCGCTGATCAGCGCGGCGTTCAACCTGGACCGGGCGCTGGGCTGACGCTCCGTGCCCGTGGCCGTCCTCCGCATGCCCCCGGGGGGTCGGGTGCGGCCACCGCTTCCCCGGCGCGGACCTGGCCGCCTCCGGCCTGCTCACCCCGATGATCGCGGGTGCGGCCATGGCCTTCTCGTCGGTCCTCGTGGCAGGCAACTCGCCGCGGCTGCGGGCCTTGCGGGCCGCGGACCGGGACGTCGGCGGATCAGCGGTGGCGCCACACCAGGGTGTAGCGCCACAGCAGACGGCGGCGCAGACGGACGCCGGGTAGTACGGCCCGGGCCTCGCGCACGATCTCGGGGAAGGTGAGGTCCGGCGCACGGGTGGGGGCGGTCATCGAGACCGGCCGGGGTGCCGGGCGGCCCCGGTTCTTGAACAGCGCCATGACGACGTTGAGCGGGAGGGACGCGATGCCGAGCAGATGGTCGACCGGCGTCGACTCCCGGGCCACGCCGACGATCACCAGGGTGCCCCCCGGGGCGAGACGGTCGCGGAAGGACTCCAGGGCCTCGGTGAACGGCAGATGGTGGACGACGGCGACGCAGGTGATGACGTCGTACGACCGCTCACCGAGACCGGTCAGCGCGTCGGCCGCCGTGTAGGTCACCGGGGCCGTCGCCGGGGTCAGTTCCCGCGCCCTGGCCGTGATCTGCGGATCGGCGTCGATGGCGTGCACGCGTTTTGCCCGGACGGCCAGCAGCCGGGACAGGTCGCCACTGCCGCAGCCCACGTCCAGGGCGCTCCCCACCCGCCCGGGTAGCTGCCGCAGGATCCAGCGGTGGAAGTGGGCGTTGTGGTCCCAGGGGCGGGCGGCGTGGAAACGCTCCAGTGCGCTCAGCACGCGGCGAGACAGGGGTGACATGCGCTCAGTGTCCCTGCTCACCGCCGGTGGCCGTCCGCCGTCCGGGCACTCGGGAGGTACCGGCCCGCAGGGGCGCCGAGCGTGCGCCGGGCGTGAGCCGGTACCGTGCTGGGGAAGGCCACTGCGGGGAGAAGCACATGACCGATCCGACGACCACAGACGCGGACGCCCCCCGTCCGCTCCGAAACGCCGAGGACTTCACGGAGGGACGCGACCGGCTCCTGGGCGCCGTGTTCGGCGATCTCAGGGCCGTGGACGGCGCGTTGTACGCGGCGGTGGCCGCCACCCCCACGCCGACCCTGGACCGGACACTGCGCCACCTGTCGCACGCGGCCGATCACTCCAAGATCTCGTTCGCCATCGCCGCCGCCCTGGCGCTGGCCGGGAAGCGGCCGCGCAGGGCCGCCCTCGTCGGCGTCGGCGCGATCGCCGTGGCCTCGGCCTCCGCCAATCTGCTCGGCAAGCGCCTGGTGCGCCGGGCGCGGCCCGACCGCGAGGCGGCCCGGGTGACGGTGGACCGGCACGTCAAGATGCCCACCTCGGCGTCGTTCCCGTCCGGGCACACGGCGTCGGCGGTCGCGTTCGCCACCGCCGTGGGCGTGGTCTTGCCTCCCGCCGCGGTACCGCTCGGGGCGCTGGCGAGCGCCGTCGGCTACTCCCGTGTGCACACCGGCGTGCACTACCCGGGCGATGTGGCGGCGGGGGCGGTCCTCGGAATCGCCAGCGCCGCTGCGGCGCTGGCGGCGGCAGCGGCCACTCCGTCGGCGCGGACACAGGCCCTCCTCGCGGCGGCTGGTTCCTGGCCGCGGATCAGCGTCGCCGGCGCCCTGCGCGGGTGACGCGCGGCCGGGCCGGTGAAGGGGGCTCAGCCGGGCCCGCCCGGCTGTACTGACGAACGCGTACGCGGCTCGGGCGGCCCGGTGCGCACCGGGCCGCCCGCCCAGGTGCTGGAGCCGGACCCGCTGGTCCGCGTCCGGCCGGAGAGCCCCGAGGCCTGTCGGCGGGAGCATCACCGGTCCTGGTGACGGTGGCGAGGGCCCTGGGCACCCCAGCGGCCCCTGGATGTTCGGTTAGTGCCGCGGCAGGCAACGTTTGCCCATTGAGGAGCGGCGTCCGGTGCGTGCTCTCGGCGTGCCGGCCGGAAGCCCTCGTACTGGACGTACTTGGGCTTTCGGCCGGTGCGGCGGTGGGGGCCCCTCCCGTTCGAGCGAAGCCGGGAACGGGGGAGCGTGCCGGGCGTCGCGACGGGGCAAACGTTGCCTGCCGCGGGCACTAGTGAGGGACAACGGCGGCGGACCGGCGTACGTCGACGGCTGTGAGCGCCAGAGCCAGCGGCCCGGGCGCGAGGAAGGCCAGCGGCAGCAGCATCCACGCGCACAGCGCGGCGGTCGCCACGGCCAGCAGGACCAGGCCGCTGCCGCCCACGTCCGTCACGGCGTCCCGGCCGGCCCCGCGCACCGCCGCGCGCCAGTCGGTCAGCGACTCGGGGCGTGCGCAGGCCCGCAGGCCGACCACCGCCGCGCACGCGCCGATCACCGCGGCGGCCACCGCGAACAGCGGCGCCCCCGGCAGCCCCGCCCCGGCCAGCGCCAGGTCCGCCGCCAGCAGCAGCAGGCCGGCCAGGGTGACGGCTCCCGCCACCAGGTCGCCGGTGCGCGACCGCCGCCGCAGCAGGGCGACATACCGCCCCGCCGTGACGGGCCGGTCCTGTCCCGCGCCGCGCAGGACCGCGCACGCCGTCGACAGCGCGGCCGGAGCCGTGACCAGGGGCAGACAGGCCACCGCCGTGGCGAGTCCGACGCTCAGCACGTCGGCGAACAGGGTCATGCGCGGGCCGAACACCTCGCCCGCCTCGCGGGTACGCGATCCGCTCACCCCTTCACTCCGGAGCTGGCCATGCCCTCCACCAGGAACCGCTGGAAGGCGAGGAAGAACAGCACGATCGGCAGCAGCGCGATCACCGACAGGGCGAACATCGGGCCGAACGCGGAGGTGCTGGAGGCGTCCACGAACGAGCGCAACGCCAGGGTGAGGGTGAACTTCTCGGGGTCGAAGAGGTAGATGAGCTGGGTGAAGAAGTCGTTCCAGGTCCAGATGAACGTGAAGATGGCGGTGGTGATCAGGGCCGGCCGGGTGAGCGGCAGCACGACCTGGAAGAAGCTGCGGAAGGGGCCGCAGCCGTCGATCCGGGCCGCCTCCTCCAGCTCGCGCGGCAGACCGCGCATGAACTGCACGATGAGGAAGACGAAGAACGCCTCGGTGGCGAGGAACTTCGGCAGGATCAGCGGCCAGTAGGTGTTCACCAGGCCGAGCTGGTTGAAGATGATGTACTGCGGGATCAGCACCGCGTGGTGCGGCAGCATGATCGTGGCGATCATGAAGGCGAACAGGGGTCCACGCAAACGGAACCTGAGGCGCGCGAACGCGTAGGCGGCGAGCGAGCAGCTTATGACGTTGCCGAGGACCGCGCCGCCCGCGATCAGCAGGGAGTTGCCCAGCAGCCGCCAGATGGAGACGTCGTTGACGCCGTCGAGGGCCGTTCGGTAGTTGGACCATTCCAGGTGGCCGGGAAGCAGGTCGAGGCTGGCTATGACCTCGTCGGCGGGCTTGAGCGAGGTGGCCAGCAGCCAGGCCAGGGGGTACAGCATGACCAGCAGGGCGGCCAGGCATCCGAGGTGCAGGGCGAGACGGCCCCGGCGAACGGGCGTGCGGGCGGCGGTCGTCGAGGTCACCGGTCCCCCTCGGAGGCGTAGAAGACCCAGGAGCGCGAGGTGCGGAACAGCACCGCCGTGACGATGCCGATCACCAGAAGCAGCACCCAGGCCATGGCGGAGGCGTAGCCCATATGGGAGGCGACGAAGCCGCGGTCGTAGAGGTACAGGGTGTAGACGAGGGTCGAGTCGGCCGGTCCGCCCTTGCCCGCGCTGACCGCGAAGGCGGGGGTGAACACCTGGAAGGCCTGGATGGTCTGCAGGACCAGGTTGAAGAACAGCACCGGCGACAGCATCGGGACGGTGACGGACAGGAACTGCCGCCACTTCCCGGCTCCGTCGACCGCCGCCGCCTCGTACAGCTCGGCGGGGATCTGCTGGAGCCCGGCGAGGAAGATGACCATCGGCGCCCCGAACTGCCACACCGTCAGCAGAGCGACGGCCAGCAGTGCCCAGCCGGGCTGGTTGACCCAGCCTCCGGTCCCGAGCAGGTGGTCCACGGTGCCGCCGTCGTTGAAGATCGCCCGCCACACGAGCGCGATGGACATCGACGCGCCGAGCAGGGACGGCGCGTAGAACGCGGAGCGGTAGAAGGCCTTGCCGCGCTTCATGCCCTTCAGGGCCAGCGCGACGACCAGGGCGAGCGCCAGTTGGAGGGGCACGGCGACGACGACGTAGGTCAGGGTCGTCACGACCGAGCGCCAGTAGCGCGGGTCCTCGGTGAACATCTGCGCGTAGTTGCGCAGGCCCACCCACTTCGGCGGGGTGAACAGGTCGTAGTCGGTGAACGACAGGTACAGCGACACGGCCATCGGCAGCAGTGTCAGGACGATCGCGCCGAGCACCCAGGGCGAGAGGAACACCCAGGCGGCGCCCTCGCGTTCGCGTTTGGGCCGCCGCTTCGGGGCGACCGCGGGGGCGCGCCCGGCCTCCGCGGGGATCGCGGTGGTGGTCATGACCTCAGCTCCGCCTTCGCCTCGGTGACGTAGTTCTCGGCCGCCTCGCGGGGCGACATGCGCGCGTAGGACACCTGGTCGTAGTCGCGCTGGAAGGTGCTCTGCAGGGCGTTGTCGCCCGAAGGCGGCGCCTGGGGCGGGTCCTTGAGCTTGCCCTCCAGGGACGCCTGGAAGTCGGCGATGGTCCTGTCGAAGTCCTTGAGCCGCGGGCCGATCTCGTCGCGGATCGTCTCGTTGACGGGGATGCCGCGGCTCGCGCCGAGGATCGTCGCGGCCTGCCGGTCGTTGATCATGAAGTCGACGAGCTGGGCCGCCTCCTTCGGGTGGCCGGTGTTGGCCGAGACGCCCAGGAACATGGACGGTTTGAAGTACTGGCCGGGTGTGCCGTCCTCGCCGGACGGCATGGGGGCGAGCGCGACGCCGCCCTGGACGAGGGCGACGAAGCCGCTGGCCGGGGCGTCCCAGTTGGCGTCCGTGACGGACATGCCGCGTCCCAGCGGGGTGTTCTCGACGGAGCCGTCGAGCTGCGTGGTCTGCTCGGCGGGCGAGACGGCGCCCTCGCGGCGCAGCCGGTCGGTGAAGGTCCACCAGCGGGTGAGGTCGTCGGCGGTGAACCCGAGCCCGCCGTCCCGGGTGTAGAGGGCCTTGCCCTGCCCGCGCAGCCAGACCTCGAAGGAGTCCTCGCTCTGGCCGGGGTCGGTCGCCCCGGGTTTGCCGGTCTTCTTCGCCAGAGCGCGCATGGTGTCGGCCCACTGATCCCAGGTCCAGCTCTCGCCGGGGAGGGGGACGCCCGACTTCTTCCAGGTCTCGATGTCGTAGGCGACGGTCTCGGTGCCGCGGCCCTGCGGGATCGCGTACTGCACGTCGTCCACGCGGCCGGTGGCGAGCAGGCCCTGGTCGATCTCGGAGGTGCGCAGGACGGACTTCTGTTTCGTCAGGTCCAGCAGCACGCCACCGGAGGCGTACTGGTCGATCTGCCGGTAGTCCAGCTGCATCACGTCCGGGGCGTCACCGCCGGCGGCCTGGGTGGCGAGCTTCTGCTTGTAGGCGTCGTAGCCGGAGAACGACGTGGTCACATCGACGTTCGGGTGCTGTTTCTCGAACAGCGCGACCGCCCGCTCGGTGCGTTCCGCGCGGTCGGGGTTGCCCCACCACGTGTAGCGCAGCACGATCTTGCCGCCGCCGGTCTCCCCTGATCCTCCGCAGCCCGCCAGTACGGCACACAGTGCCAGTGCGGCGGCCGACGCGCAGAACCCCTTCGTCCTGTGTCCGGGCATGCCGAGCTCGCTCCTCTCGACGGAGTTTCGGTTGAGCCCCCCTCAGGGCCCCCTCAAGGTCCCCTGCCGCTACTTCCCCTGGTGCGGCAGCGTCGTTCCGGGCAGCGCGTACTCGTCACGCCGGCCGCACATGCCGAAGCCGCCGAGCCGGGTGGGCGCGGCCTCGTGGGCGGTGGCCTCGCCCAGGTAGGCGGGATCGCCGGCGGCCAGGGCGTCGAGCTGGGCGCCGGTGCGTTCCGCGGTGGCCAGGGCGCCCTCGCGCCACAGGGCCTGCCAGGTGGGCACCTTGTCGCGCACGATCCGGGCGGCGGCGCGCTGGAACTCCAGGTACGGGCCGTTGTCGCCGGCGACGAGGGCCTCGCGCAGGACGAGGTAGCCCTCGACGGCGAGGTCCCTGCGGCGCCGGGCGGCGGCCGCCGTCTCCGGTCCGGTGCCGGGCGGCAGTGACGCGGCGGCGGCGTACCGGCCGGGGTCGGCGAGCACCTCGGGCGGGAAGGTGAACACGGCGTCCCCGGCCTCGGGCAGACCGCTGTTCTGCATCAGCACGGTGATGCGCAGATCGCCGCCCTGCACCATGCGGTGCACGGTGCCCGGTGTGAACCAGGCGAGGGAGCCGGCTTCGAGGGGGATGTCCCGGTAGCCGTCGGGGCTCAGCGTCTGCACCGCTCCCCGGCCGCCGGTGACGACGTACGCCTCGGTGCACACCAGGTGCAGGTGCGGGCTGCCGCCGCAGACCCCGTCGGCGGCCTCCCAGTCGTAGGCGCTGAGGTGGGACAGGCCGATCGCGCCGGGCAGTGGGTGCGCAAGGCCCGCCGGCTCGGCTGCGCTCACCACGGCAGGCCCTTCAGATGCGCGCCGACCCGGTCGCGGTCCCAGGCGCCGTCGGCGACGACGAGGCGGTACCGGTAGGCGAAGGACTCCCCCGGCGGCAGCTCGAACTCCTCGAAGAACGCCCAGGAGAACGCGACCGTCGGGAACGGCTCGGAGCGGACGAACCAGTGCGACGCGTGGACCGCGGACGTCTCGTCGAGGTTCTCCGGCGCGTGCGCGAAGACCAGGGTGGAGTGGCCGTCGACGTCGTCGTGCTCGGTGGTGAAGGCGAGCCAGGGCCCCTGGGTGCCCATCAGTGTGCCCGCGTCGGCGTCGGTGTCCGGGGCGAAGACCGTGCCGCCGGTGAAGTCGCGCGGGCCGCGCCACTGGAGTCCGGTGTAGCCGGCCATCTCACGGCCCGCGGTGGTCGGGGAGCCGAAGGCGAGAGGTTCGGAACGGGTGTTGGTGAGGCGGATCGACCAGTCCAGGGCCCAGGAACCGGCCTCCTCGTCCACCGAGTGGACGGTCAGCCCGCGGACCTCGCGCGCCCACTCCTCGCCGCCGTGCTCGATCCAGGTGAGGTGTTCGGTGAGGGCGAGGCGGTCGTCCTCGACGGTGAGGTCCGCGAAGCCGTCGTGCCGCATCGAGCCGACACGCTCGGGCAGGGGGAGGTAGCCCTCGCCGTGGACGTAGCAGTTGCCGCCCCAGAAGTTCTGGCCGGACAGATGGCTCGCGGTCATCTGCAGACCCTTGTGCCAGCGGTGGTCGTTCGGGCGGTAGCCGGTGACCGTGCGGCCGGAGAGCGTGCGCACCGGGTGGGCGTAGGGCTTGCGGGACTCGAAGGGATCCGGGTCGGGGCGGTAGACGTAGCGGAGGATCTCCGTACCGTTCGCCGCCGTGACGGCGATGTTCTCGCCGTACGTGTGGGTGACGCGGATGGTCATGCGCGCTCCTTGGGGGCCCAGTCGGGGGACTCGCCGTGCATGGCCTCGTAGAAGGGGTCTCCGGGCACGATCTCCCCCGCGTGCACCGGACGGCCGGTGAACGCCGCCTTGTACAGGGCGGCGGCGAACTCCAGGGTGGCGCGGGCGTCGCGGCCGCTGCCCGGGGGCCTGGTGCCGGTGTCGTAGGCGTCGAGGAGGGCCCCCAGCTGGGCGGTGTGCGAGCTGGGCACGTCGCTTGCGGGGGTGCGCCAGGCGGTGGCCCGCTCGGAGGCGACGTGCGGGGCCGGGGTGTAGGTCCAGCTGTCGTTGCCGTGGCCGTACAGGTGGGTGAGCTCGACCGTGGCGTCCGCGCAGTCGACCCGGATGCGGCTCACCTCGTCCGGGGACAGCACGCTGTTGACGACGGTGGCGAGGGCGCCGCTGCGGAAACGCACCAGGGCGGTGGAGACGTCCTCGCTCTCGGTGTCGTGGACCAGACGGGCGGCCATCGCGCGGATCTCCTCCCACTCCCCGAGCAGGTGCAGCATGAGGTCGTACTGGTGGATGCCGTGGCCCATGGTCGGGCCGCCACCCTCGCTGGCCCACTTCCCGCGCCACGGCACCGCGTAGTACGCGGCGTCCCGGTGCCAGGTGGTCTGGCAGTGCGCGACCAGCGGGGCTCCCAGCTCGCCGCTCGTGATCAGCTCGCGGGCGTGCACGGCGCCGGATCCGTAGCGGTGCTGGAAGACGACCGCCGCGTACGCGCCGGAGGCCTCTTCGGCGGCGGCGATCTCGTCGTACTCGGCGAGCGACAGGGTGAGGGGCTTCTCGCACAGCACCCAGGCGCCCGCCTTCAGCGCGGCCACCGTCTGGTCGCGGTGCAGGGAGGGCGGGGTGCCGATGAGGACCAGGTCGGGGCGTTCGGCGTCCAGCATCGCGTCCGTCGAGGTGTATCCGGCGACCTGGTCACCGGCCAGCTCACGGAAGGCGCCGAGCCGTTCCTGGTCCACGTCGACGGCGGCCACCAGTTCCACCCGGTCGGAGTGGGCCCGCAGCGCGGGCAGATGGCTCCCGGCGACGATGGCTCCGGTGCCGACGACGGCCACGCGGCGGCGGGTGGGGGACAAGGACATGCGGCGCTCCTCGGACGGCCGGCGGACACACGCTGGGAAAGCGCTTGCACTCGGTAGGGACCCTAGGCGGGAGAGAATGTCTGGACAACCCCCCTGCAACGACCTGCACAAGGTCTGCCCGCACATCGCCCCAGCTCGGGACAGAGATGCGGATGGTTGTCCCCGCCATGGAAACGGCGTCTCCGCGTCGTCGCCGGGCCCGACCTCCCCCGGGGCGGTCGGGTGACGGGCCGCCCCCACCGTCGTGTCGCACCGCGTCTTGCGCAGGTCCCGGCCGACAGCGCGGCCACCGTCGCGGGACGTCGACCGCGCGGCATCCGAGGGGCCGTGGGCCGCGCGGTCGTGACCACGACGACCGGCCCTGATGGTCACCGCCCGCGGGCGGTGACCATCAGGGCCGGTCCGGTCGAGTCAGGACTCGACGATCTTGCGTACGTTCTCCACGGAACCACACCCGGCCTTCAGCTGACGCTCGCGCTCCTGCGCGAACGCCTGGCCCAGCTCCTCCCGGCGCTCCATCGCCACGTTCTCCCGCGCGCCGTTGAGGATGGTGCGCTCTTCCTCGTCGGCGTGGTGGGTGACGGCTTCGACGAGCTCCTCGAGCTTCGAGTCCCACTCCTCGGAGCCGACCTCGTCGACCTCGAGGAGCTCCAGGAGGGCCTCGTTGCCCTCGTCGTGCTCGTGCTCGCCGTGCTCGACCTCTTCGTCGTCGATGTTCTTGTACCGCTTGAGCGCCGGGTAGACCTTGGATTCCTCGGCCTGTGCGTGCGCGATCAGCAGATCCGCGAACTCCCGCAACGCACCGGCCCGGTCGGCTTCGACGCTCCGCATCTGACGGAAGAGGTCTTCCATACGCCGGTGGTCCTGAAGAATGAGTTCTACGACGTCTTGTGTGTCGGCCATGGAACAGGAACGCCTTTCCTCGAAGACATACGGGTCACCTTCGTTTACCCCATTCCTGATGTTCTGTTCGCCTCGGGTGGCGGCCTGTCGGCCTACCAGCGGTACCAGCGGCCCTTGCGGCCACCACTGTCCGCGGTGCGCAGCACGAAGCCGAGCAGCCACAGGACCAGCACGATCACCGCGATCCACCACAGGGCCTTCAGTGCGAAGCCCGCACCGAAGAGGACCAGGGCCAGGAGCAGGACGAGAAGCAGGGGAACCATAGTTATCAACCTCCGCCCCCTCTGATGCCCTGGCCTCAGGGGAACACGCAGTCGAATTTTCTGTGTTTCTTCACCCGGATCAGGGGCACCTGGGTCGCTTTTGCCCGGGCGCCGGAAACGAGGCCGGGTTTCATGGGAACTTCCCGCCGGGAAAAGGGGCTGTCCACAACTCCCCGGGTGATCGGAGCGTCTGCCGGTGCGCCGGCCGACGCCGGGTACTGCGCCAACGCCCGCAGCGACGGCTTCGTCCCCCCGGCCACCGCGGCCCAGGACGAGTCCGAGGGCCCGCGCATGGAACTCGTCGGCCTGGACGCGGCCACCGGCAAGAGGCTGTGGCCCCGGCTGTATTGACCCGCCGGGATTCGCGCGGCTGATGGGTGGGTGGCCTCCGAGTGCGGTGTGGCGGCGAGGGTGGTGGTAGGTGTGCAGGAAGTCTGCCAAGGCCTGGGTGCGTTCGGGAGAACGTGCTCGCGGAGGAGGACTGGCACGCGGCGCCACCCCCCGGCGTCGCGACTGCGGGGCCGTTGTTCGCGCCCGGGCAGAACGGAGTTCCGCCCGCGTTATGGCGCTGACCGCGCGAGGACCGGCCGTGCGGGTGGCGCCGGGGCGGCTCCACCGGGCCGGTCCGGCGCGCCGGGTACGCGGCGGCCTCAGTCCTCGCCGACCACGATCACCTCGTCCCCGGCCGTCCAGCCGCGCCGCTCCGCCTTGGGCTGGTTGATCCGCACCCCGTAGCCCGGTCCGGCCGACGCGTCGTCGTGACTTCGGTAACCGATGGCGCATTCACCGCGCTGACGTGCCGCCGCCACGACGGTGGCGAAGGTCGTCTCGCAACCGGGCAGCACGTAGTTGCCGGCCGGCCGCGGGCGGATGCCGGTGCCGTCGGCCGAGAACAACTCCTCGAACACCGCCGCCAGGTGCCGGTTCTGGGAGATCTGCGCCATGAGCAGGCCGACGAGCGTCGGCACGTACAGCAGGGCGACCAGGGCGAGCAGCACCGACATCCGCTACGGGCTGCCCGTGCTGCCCGCCGTGATCGGCGTGATCCTCGGCCCGAACGCCGAACAACAGTTGCGGCGCGCCCTGCAGATCAGCGACGGCGACGTCACGGTCCTGGTCGACACGCCGTTCGCGGTGATCGTGTACGCGGTGATCGTGCTGCTGCTGGCCTGGCCGCTGCTGAGGAAGGCGGTGACTCGGAACCGCGCCGAAGCCTGACCGAGTCGGGGCGGAACTCCACGTCGCCGGCCGCGGTGACCCGTACGCCCGTTCCTGAACGTCGCGCGTGCGGGTCGCCGTTCCCCCCACCCGTCGCGCGTACCGGTCGCCGTTCCCCCCACCCGTCGCGCGTACCGGTCGCCGTTCCCCCCACCCGTCGCGCGTACCGGTCGCCGTTCCCCCCACCCGTCGCGCGTACCGGTCGCCGTTCCCCCCACCCGTCGCGCGTACCGGTCGCCGTTCCCCCCACCCGTCGCGCGTACCGGTCGCCGTTCCCCCCACCCGTCGCGCGTGCCGGTCACCGTTCCCCCCACCCGTCGCGCGTGCCGGTCACCGTTCCTCTCGCTCCGGGGTCGCACCGGTCAGCCCGTCCGCCCGGTCGACAGCAGCCCCCTGCCCAGCCAGTCGGAGGAGTCCCGCACACCGGGCAGGGCGAAGAAGTAGCCGCCGCCGGTGGGGGAGATGTAGTCGACGAGGGGCTCGTCGATCAGCCGGGTCTGGGTGGCCTCGAACTGGCGGTGCGCGTCCTGCTGGTAGCAGCAGAAGATCAGTCCCATGTCGAGGTCGCCGACGCTGTCGATGCCCCGGTCGTAGTTGTAACCACGCCGTAGAAGCCGGGAGTCGTCGCTCTTCGCCGTGCGCGGGTTGGCGAGCCGGATGTGCGCGTCGAGCGGGATCGCCGTGCCGTGCGGGTCCTTGGCGTAGTTCGGGCTGTCCGTCTCCTCGGCGCCGTCCAGCGGGGCGCCGGTGTCCTTGCGCCGGCCGAACATCAGCTCCTGCTCGGACAGCGAGACCCGGTCCCAGAACTCCACGAGCATCCGGATGATCCGCACGACCTGATAGCTTCCCCCGACCGCCCAGGTGGGCTCGCCCTGCCCCTGTCCGACCCACACCAGACGGTCCATCTCGCGGGCCGACGCCACGTCCGGGTTGGCGATGCCGTCCTTGAAGCCCAGGAGATTGCGCGGGGCACCGCTGGGCCGGGGCGTGTTCTGGAAGCCATCGACGCGCCACCGGATCTGCAGGGCGCCCCGCGTGTGCTTGGCGATGTCGCGCAGGGCGTGCAGCACGGTGTCCTGCCGGGACGCGCAGATCTGCAGGGACAGGTCGCCGTGGCACTCGGCGGGGTTCAGGTTGTCGTTGGGGAAGGTCCGCATGGGCGTGAGCCGGCGCGGTTTGGCCCGGGCGAGTCCGTAGCGGTCGTCGAAGAGGGAAGCGCCGAGCCCCACGGTGACGGTGAGCGCGTCGGCCGGGACGACCGGGCCGAGAAGCCCGTTGTCCGAGGGCGGGGCGCCGACGCCGAGGTCCACCGGTGTGCCGCCGGAGGTGAGGAAGCGGGCCCGCTCGGTGAGGGTCCGCAGCAGATCGGCCAGTTCGGCGCGGTCGTCGGCGATGACGTCGAAGGAGACGAAGGCGGCGGCCGCCTGGGCGGGGGTGAGGATCCCCGCCTGTTGGGTTCCGTGGAAGGCCACCCGATCGGCGCTCTGCCGCCCGGCCGCCCGGGCCGTGCCGCTGCCGCTCTCGGCGACTGCGAGCCCGCCCCCGGCCAGGACTGCTCCGGCGGCTCCGGCACCCAGGGCCGTCTTCACGAAGGAGCGGCGGCCGGTGTGGGCGGGGCAGCCTGGCGGCGGGTCGGCGGACGGCATGGGGGTGTTCCCTTCGGTGTCTTCTGCGCGCTGGTCCCGACGCCGGGCGCTCATGCGGACTTCCTGATCTCGAGCAGGTCCGGCACCGGCGCGAGGTCTTCGAGGAGTTGCCCCGCTGCCCCGTCGATCCGTGCTTTCACGGCCGGGTCGAGCCGGTCGACGGGGGTCCACCCGGCCCCGTGGTGCCCGGAGTCGAGCAGCCTCCGCAGTCGTGTGCTGTCCGCGTCGACGGTGGGAAGCAGCTTCGGGGCACGCAAGGTGAGCAACGGCCCCAGCACGGTCAGCAGTTCGTGTGTACCGGCGAGGTCGGCCTCGGCGGTGGCAAGCCCGGTGCCGCTGCCCTGGTCGGTGTCGCCGGTCAGCTCGAACCGGAGGGTGTTCTCCAGGATCTCGTGGGCGCGCAGGGGCAGGTCGGAGGGGTCGAAGTCCTGGTGCGGGAAGGCCTTCCGCAACCCGGCGGCGTCGTCGGCCAACCGCTGTGCCACGTCCTTGAGCCCGGCCGCGGACTCGCCGTGCCACAGTCCGTACTCGATCCGGTGGAAGCCGGTGAAGTCCTTGTCGTGGACGCCGTCCGGCAGCCCGTCGGGCCGTCCGTCGATCTTCCGGTCGAAGTCCTCGAAGGTGCCGTAGGCGGCGCCGAGGGAGGCGTAGGTGCGGTGGGCGGTCAGCCAGTCGGTGCGGGCGGTGTCCAGGTGCCCGGCGCGGATGTCGTCGCTGAGTCTCCCGGTGCGGGTGACGAGCGTGGCCAGTCCCCGGTTCACGTACGCCTTGTACGCCTTGAGCGGTGCGGCGAGATCCTGTGCGGAGACGGGGGCGACGGCGTGGGCACGGGCTGCGCCGTCGACCCGGACCGCCTTCGAGGTGACGGCCCTGCCGTCGGCCGGCACACAGCGCCAGGCGTACGTTCCACCCGCCACGGTGACGACGAGGTCCCGGGTGGTGCCGGGGGCCAGGCCCTCGATCTCGCCGTAGACCGCGTGCGAGGACGGGTCGATCAGATACACCTCGGACGTCTGGGTCCCTGTGTTGTGCATCCGGAAGTCCTGCCGCCCCGGTTCGGGCGCGGTGAAGCCCTGGCCGCAGGCCGTCTCGGAGACGGCGACCGTCTCCCCTGCGGCGGGTTCGGGGTCTGCCAGTGCGACGACGAGCCCGGCCAGGAGGGCGGGAACGGCGACGACAGCGACGGGCAGGAGCCGCCGGGTACGGGTCGGAGCGGGGCCGGTGGGCCGGTCGGCCGACGCGTCGGCGTGCCCTCGGCTCGGGTCTTCCGGCGTTCCCCCTCCTCCCCCTCCTCCCCGCACGAACAGCGCCATCACCACGGCGAGATAACCGGCGTACCCGGCCACCTGGAGCCAGGTCATCGCCGGCGTTAGGTTGAGCACGCCTTGGAGCAGGGTGCCGTACCAGGAGCCGGCGTCGACGCTGCCGCTCAGGTCGAAGGCGTACGCCGTCCCACCGGGCAGGACCGCGCCCTCCTGGAGGTCGCGCAGCCCGTAACCGAGGACGCCTGCGGCGATGACGACGAGGGCGGCGCCGGTGACGGTGAAGAAGCGGGTGAGGTCGATGCGCAGGACCCTGCGGTAGAGCCCCCAGCACAGGAGGGCCGCGAGGACGAGCCCGGCACCCGCGCCGGTCAGGGGGCCGGCCGACTCGTGGGCCGCACGGGCTGTGGTCCACAGGAACAGGGCGGTCTCCAGGCCCTCACGCCCCACCGCGAGGAAGGAGGTGAGGACCAGGACACCGGCGCCCATGGTCAGCGCCTCGGTGACCTTCCCCTTGAGCGCGCTCGCCAGGCTACGGGCGGATCGCCGCATCCAGAAAACCATCGCGGTGACGAACGCGACGGCGACGATGCTCAGTGCGCCGCCGAACGCCTCCTGCGCGGTGGTGGGCAGGGAGGCGGCCGTGAAGGTGAGGACCGCACCGAAGCTCATCGAGAGCGCGATCGCGGCCAGCACGCCGGTCCACACCTGCGGCAGCCTCGATCTGGCCCCGGCCCGCACGAGGGTGGCGACCAGCACGGAGACGACGAGCCCGGCTTCCAGTCCTTCCCTCAGCCCGATCAGGAAACTCGGAAACGCGTCGTCCCACATGTACCGCGGCCCTCCCGACCCGATGCCCCGACGCACTCCAACGAGTTAGCCAAGGCATGCCTTGCCGACGCCGACCATCATGGACTCGGCTCTCTGGGCATCCGGTCATGGATGCCTCATGGCCTGGCAAAGGTCTCGGCGAAGGTCAACGGCCCGGAACCGTCATGGAGTCTGGGGGCTCTTCTCACCGCAGACCTCCGCGGTGTGCTCGCCGAGGGCCGGTGACGGCAGCGTCCACTCCGAGTCCACGTCCGCCTCCGGGTGACCGCCGCCGCGTGCGTCCGGCTTCCGCGCGTCGCCCTCTCACCGTCCCGCCTATTGACGCGTCAATGACAACGATGGCTTGATGAGGTGGGAGCGCTCCCACCTCATCAAGGGAAGGGACCACCATGCGCAGAACCCCCCACTCGTCCCCGCGCTTACGGCTCATGTCCGTTCTCGGGCTCCTGGCCGCCCTGTTCCTCCCGCCCGGCATGGCGTCCGCATCGCACGCGGCGACCGCGAACGCGGCGGACCCCGTGCGCGTCATGCCGCTGGGCGATTCGATCACCGGCTCGCCTGGCTGCTGGCGCGCCGTGCTGTGGAACCGGCTGGTGAGCAGCGGATACAAGGACATCGACTTCGTCGGCACCCTCCCCCCGCAGGGCTGCGGACAGGCGCACGACGGTGACAACGAGGGACACGGCGGCGAACTGGTCACCAATGTGGCCGACCAGGACCTGCTCCCCGGCAGGCTGGCCTCCACCCGGCCGGACATCGTTGTCATGCACTTCGGCACGAACGACGTCTGGAGCGGCATCTCCCCCGACCGCATCCTCGCCGCCTACACCAGGCTCGTGGCGCAGATGAGGGCCTCCGATCCGGACACGCGGATCCTCGTGGCCCAGCTCATCCCCATGAACCCGAGCAGTTGCGGGGCCTGTGCGCAACGCGTCGTCGACTTCAACGCGCGTATTCCCGGCTGGGCCCGGGCGACCGGCACCGACCGCTCCCCCGTCACCGTGGTCGACCAGTGGACCGGCTTCAGCACGGCCACCGACACCTACGACGGCGTGCACCCCAACGCCTCCGGCGACAACAAGATCGCTGCCCGCTGGTTCCCGGCCCTGGCCGCGGTCCTCGACGCCGGCATCCCGCAGGACCCGGGCGGTCCGGGTGACCCGGGCGAGGAACCGGCCGCCTGCACCGCGCGCTTCCGGGCCGTCTCCTCCTGGCAGGGCGGCTATCAGGGCGAGGTGACGGTGACCAACACGTCGGCCTCCACCGTCTCGGGCTGGACCGCGACCGTCGCGCCGGCGAGCGGAGCGCGACTCACCCAGGTCTGGAACGGCACCCACACCACGGCCGCGGACGGCACCGCCACCGTCACGAACGCGACCTGGAACGGCGCGCTCGCCCCCGGCGCGAGCGCCACGTTCGGCTTCGTCGCCACCGTCCCGGCGACGGCGGGCACCCCGGCGGCGACTGTCACCTGCACCGCGAAGGCACCGGCGGGATGACTGCCGTGCCGGGATCCACGGACGCCCGTGGCCGACGGCGCCGAGCCGCCGGCGACCCGCGGGCGCGGGCTCGCGATGGCGGCCTCCAGGACGTCCCGGCCACGGGCCCGAGCGGACCGGGCCCCGACAGCAGCAACACCCCGTCGAGCACCACAGCGTGACTGACCACACGCCCCACCCGACCCCACCCCACGGGCCCGTACGGACCGGGCCCCGAGAGCACCAGCACCCCGTTCAGCACCACAGCGCCACCGACCACCCGACCCCGCCCCACGGGCCCGCGCCGACCGGACCCGACGACAGCAACACCCCGTTCAACGCCACAACGCCACCGACCACACGCCGCACCCGACCCCCACTTCTGGAGCCGTCATGAGACTCCGCCCCACGCTCGCCACCCCACGCCCGGCCACCGTGGCCGCCGCCCTTCTGGGCCTCTTCTTGTCCTTCCTCGTGCTCACGCCGCCGGCCCAGGCCGCCCCCACCGGCTTCCGGGTCCAGAACGGCCGGCTGCTCGAGGCGAACGGGAACGACTTCGTGATGCGTGGCGTCAACCACGCCCACACCTGGTATCCGGACCGGATCAGCTCCCTGGCCCACATCAAGGCCAAAGGCGCCAACACCGTCCGCGTGGTCCTCTCCAGCGGAGACCGCTGGACGCGCAACGACGCCGCCGACGTGGCGAACGTGGTCTCCCAGTGCAAGCAGAACCGGCTGATCTGCGTCCTGGAGGTGCACGACACCACCGGCTACGGCGAGCAGAGCGGAGCCGTCACGCTCTCCCGCGCCGCCGACTACTGGATCAGCGTGCAGAGCGCGTTGACCGGCCAGGAGGACTACGTCATCGTCAACATCGGCAACGAGCCGCACGGCAACACCGGTTACACGGCCTGGACGGCCGACACCAAGGGCGCCATCCAGAAGCTGCGCAACGCCGGGTTCGACCACACGATCATGGTCGACGCACCCAACTGGGGCCAGGACTGGGCGTTCACGATGCGCGACAACGCCGCCTCGGTCTTCGCCGCCGACCCGGACGCCAACACGGTCTTCTCGATCCACATGTACGGCGTCTTCGACACCGCCGCCGAGATCACCGCCTATCTGGACCGCTTCGTCACCGCCCGGCTCCCCATCGTGGTCGGCGAGTTCGGTCACGACCACTCGGACGGCAATCCCGACGAGGACACCATCCTGGCCGTGACCCAGCAGCTCCGCCTCGGCTACCTCGGCTGGTCGTGGAGCGGCAACAGCAGCGAGGTCGGCTACCTGGACATGGTCACCAACTTCGACCCGGACCAGCTCACCTCCTGGGGCCGACGGCTCTTCAACGGTGCGAACGGCATCGCCGCCACCGCCAAGGAGGCCGCGGTCTACGGCTCCGGCGGCGGCGACACCACGCCCCCGACGGCCCCCGGCACCCCGACCGCCTCCGGGGTGACCTCCTCGTCCGCCACCCTGACCTGGGCCGCCGCCTCCGACGCGACGGGCGTTACCGGCTACGACGTCGTGCGGATCAGCGGCGGCGGCGAGTCGGCCGTCACGAGCACCACGAGGACCACCGCCGCCCTCACCGGCCTGTCCCCCGCGACCTCCCACACCTTCGCCGTCTACGCACGCGACGCCGCCGGCAACCGCTCGCCCCGCTCGGGCACGGTGACGGTCACGACCTCCCCCGGCGGCTCGCCTGCGGCCTGCGGCGTCGGCTACCGGGTGACGGGCAGCTGGTCCGGCGGCTTCCAGGGCGAGATCGTCCTGCGCAACACCGGCACGTCGGCGATCAACGGCTGGACGCTGCGCTGGACCTTCCCGGACAGCCAGCGCATCACCAACCTGTGGGGCGGTACGGCGACCCAGAGCGGCTCCGAGGTGAGCGTCGCGGCCGCCTCCTACACCGCGACGATCCCCGCGTCCGGCTCGGTCACTCTCGGCTTCACGGCCACCCGTTCGACCGCGAACCCCAGCCCGACGGCCTTCACCCTCAACGGCGCCAACTGCTCGGTGAGCTGAGCGCACCCGCGTACGGCGGTGCCGCCCGGCTCCCTGCCCGGCGGCACCGCCCTTGATGTGATCCGCGCCGCACCCACGTCGGAAAGCGGTTCACCCACCGGCCGCTGGGCGAGAGCGTCGTGACGCTCGCCGCCGCGGTGCTCGTGACCGCGCTGTGCACCCCGCCGGTGCGACGGGTGTTCCGCCGGGTGGCCGAGCCCGGCATGGCGTGGGCGTTCGCCGGGACGGGCGCGATCGGACGCGGCAGCGCGAGGCCGTCCCCGCGTGAGCGGTCCCGCTCACCGCTCCTGACCGAGCCGGACGAGCAACACGCCGGGTGTGCGCGGCACGGACACCGTCAGCGCCTCACCGTCCCAGGAGGCCCGGCCCGTCCCCGCCGACGACGGGTGCAGGACCTCCGCCCGGACGGCCCGGCCCGCCAGGTGCCGGACGGGGACACGGAGTTCACCGGGTCCGCCGCGCCGCCAGACCGAGAGGTAGGCCGTTCCGTCGCCGGGGGCGCGCAGTCCGAGGGCCAGCCAGTCGTCCGTCCAGCCGGGCAGGCCCAGCGGCCAGAACGGCAGAGCCCGGGCGAGGTCCTCGCGGATCGACTTGTAGACATCGACGGCGTCCCGGACGAGGGCGCGCTGGTGGTCCGACATGCGGTTCAGGTGGCCGGAGAGATGGATGCGGCCGAGGAGGGCCCCGCCGAGGGTCCACGCGATCAGGTCGTCGTCGTACTCGGGCTGCGGGTAGGCCCAGACGGCGCCCTGCTCGGGCGGGACCACGGTGGGCGCGGCGGCGGCGATGGGCGGGTAGCTCAGCGGGTCCTGCTGGTCGCTGGTGGACTGGAGCTGGGCCACGGCGAGGGTGGCGCCGTCCATGCGCATACCGCCGGAGGCGCAGTTCTCGACGACGAGGCCGGGGTGGCGGTCCAGTACCGCGGAGAGCCAGTCCAGGTAGGCCTGGGCGTGGCCGAGCAGTCCCGCCCCCGGTGCCAGGTCCCCGGGGGCCTGTGTGCCGGGGTCGACGACGATGTTGTAGTCCAGCTTGAGGTAGCCCACGCCCCAGTCGCCGGCGATCCGGTCGACCGTCTTGTCGAGGTGGGCGCGGGCGGCCGGGTGGCGCAGGTCGAGCTGGTGGCGGCCCTGTTCGGTGACGCGTACGCCGTCGCGCTGGAAGAACGCCTCGGGGGGCAGTTCGGTCGTGACGGGGCTGCGCACCCCGACGACCTCCGGTTCCAGCCACAGTCCGGGCACCATCCCGCGCTCCCGGATCCGGTCCAGGACGGCCTGGATGCCGCCGTCGGGGAAGCGGCGCGGCGAGGGCTGCCACGCGCCGACGCTGTCCCACCAGCCCCGGGTGTCGTCGTCGTACCAGCCGGAGTCGATGCAGAAGTACTCGGCGCCGGCGTCGGCCGCGGCGTCGATCAGCGGCAGCAGTTTGGCCGTGGTCGGGTCGCCCATGAGGGTGTTCATGTAGTCGTTGAAGACGACGGGGAGGGCGGTGTGGTCGGGGTGCGGGCGGCGGATCGCCCGGCGGTAGGAGGTGAGGGCGCCCAGCGCGGTGTCGAGGTCCGGGCCGAGGGCCAGGGCACCGGGGACGGTGGTGAACTCCTCGCCCGGGGCGAGCCGGACCCGCCACTGGTGCTCGGCGTCGGTGGGGCCGTTCAACGCCAGACAGGTGCCGTGGGCGCGTTCGCCGAGGTCCCAGCGCCAGCCGGCCGGGGACTCGACCTGCCACACCCAGGCCCGACCGCCGCCGCGCTCCGTCAGCGCGCCCATGGCGAGATGGCCGTCGGTGGGCCAGCTGCCGCGCCCGGTGAGGGCGAGGGCGGCCCGGCTGTCGTGCTCGTGGACGTCCGTGTTGATGTCGGCGACACACGCGCGCAGCGGCTCGGCATACCAACGGCACTCGGCGAGCCAGTCGTTGCGGGCCCGGTGGACGTCGAGGGCGGCCGGCGCGGGCAGGCCGCCGAGCAGCAGGCTGCTGACGGACTGGACGACCAGGGGTGCGCTGCCGTCGTTGCGGAGCCGGACGCGCGAGCGCAGGACGGGCAGGCCCGCCGGTGAGGTGAGTTCGGCGAACGCGGTCAACCCGCTCGCGGAGTCGTGGAGTTCGACGGTCAGCCACTCCCAGCCGTCACGGCTGCCGGTGCGGTGGCCGCGGTGGGCGAGCCGCGCGCCGAGCGCCGTGCCGGTGAAGCGGGGACCGGACCAGCCGCTGCCGTGGCCGAGGGCGGTGAGTTCCACCAGCGGGAGTGCGGCGAACTGCGAGCCGGCCGGGCGGTCGTCGTCGGGGTGCGCCAGCCGGACCAGTCGTGGTGTCCCGTCGGCGGCGACGGCGAACCGGGCGTCGAGCGCCTGGTGCCCCCAAGTGAACGCGTGCTGCCGCTGGTTGGAGGCCATGTGCGCCGCGTCCGCCGTGCCGGTCAAGGTGCTCCCCCTCCTGACCCCGCCCCGTCGCCGGGGAGGGCGGGCCCGCGTGAATCCCTCGTTACGGTCTCTTGACGACCCAAGTGTGACCGGTCACAATCCTGGCATGAATGTGACCGGTCACACAAGGCGCCCGGCGAGCATCAGGGACGTCGCCACGGCCGCCGGGGTCTCCTACCAGACGGTCTCGCGGGTGATCAACGGCCATCCCAGCGTCCGGCCGTCCACCCGGGAGCGGGTGCTGACGGCCATCGAGGAGCTGGGGTTCCGGCGCAACGCCACCGCCCTGGCTCTGGCCAGCGGGCGCACCCGCGCCGTGACCGTGCTCACCGCCAACACCACCCACTACGGCTATGCCTCGATCCTCCAGGGCATCGAGGAGTCCGCCCGCGCCACGTCCTACGCCGTGGGCATCGGTGTCCTGGAATCCGCCGAGGACGCGGCCGTCGCCGCCGAGGTGCAGCGGGCGGCGGACGCGGGCGGCGGGATCATCGTGATCGCCTACGATCCGGCCGGTGTACGGGCGTTGGGGGCCGTGCCCGACGGGCTGCCGGTCGTGGGGGTGGTCGAGACCCCGGCGAGCCCGCCCGGCGGTGAGAGCCCCTGGGTGTGGACCGACGACCGGGAGGCCGCCTACCAGGCGACCCGCCATCTCCTCTCGCTCGGCCACGAGACCGTGCACTACGTCGCCATCCCGTCCAGCACCCGCCGCACCAGCGCCCGCACCAGCGGCTGGCGGCGAGCGCTGACGGAGGCGGGCGCCCCGGAACCGCGCCCGGTGCAGAGCGGTTGGGGACCGGCGGGCGGCCACGCCGCCGGATTGGAGCTGGCGCGGGACCCGTCGGTCACCGCGATCCTGTGCGGCAACGACGATCTCGCGCTCGGCGTGCTCCGCGCCCTGCACGAATCCGGCCGGTCCGTGCCGGGCGAGGTCAGCGTGGCCGGGTTCGACGACGCCCCGCACTCCGCCTTCCTCACTCCGGCGCTGACGACCGTACGACTGGACTTCACCGGACTCGGCCGGGCCGCGTTCGCCCTGCTGCACGGCGCGCTGGAGGAGTCCGCGCCGGTCGCCCCCCATCCCGTGTCCGTGCCGGAGCTGGTGGTGCGCGAGAGCTCGGGGCCGCCTCCGGCCGTCGACTGACAGCGCGTGTGAGCACCGTCGTGGTCATGAGCCTGCCCATGGTCGCCGTGTTCCTCGTCGGCCAGCGCAAGATCGTGTCCGGAATCACCAATGGAGCCGTCAAGTGACTGGAGGTCCAGCAGCGTGATCACCCCCACCCGCACGAGACGCCGTACCAGAACGGCCCTGATCACAGCACTACTTGGAGCAACCGCCATGGCAGGCACCCTCCCCGCGGCGGGACCGGCGGCCGCGGCCGCCGGTCCCCAGCGCCTGACCGTCGACCTCAGCGCCTCCGAGGGCCCGGTGATGCTGGGCGCCAACGGCTCCCTCTACGGGCTCAGCGACGACGGGGTGCCCAGCGACGCCGTGCTGGAGCCCCTGAAGATCACCAGCATCTCGCAGAAGCCGGAAGGCGGCGCCCAGCACCCCAACGGCGACGCGCTCACGGTCTCCAGGTCGTTCTTCCGCACCGGCGGCGGCGAGATCAACGTGATGATGCAGGACGTCTACGCCAAGTGGCCGTACGAGGACCTCGGCATCGACGACTACCTGCCCAAGGTCGACAAGATCGTCCAGGAGGTCTCGGCCGACCCGAACAGCGACCGCTTCGTCTACATCCCGTTCAACGAGCCCGACCAGATCTGGTACAAGCTCGACGTCCAGGACCAGACGGAGTACGAGAAGAACCGCGACCGGTTCTTCAAGGACTGGAAGACGGTGTACCAGCGGATCCGCGCGATCGACCCGGACGCGCGCATCGCCGGACCCAACGAAGCCGCGTATCACACCCGCCTGTTGAAGGACTTCCTCGCCTTCGCCAAACGGGAGAACGTGCTGCCCCAGGTGATGACCTGGCACGAGCTCGGCTCCGGTTCCCTGCGCGACTTCCAGGGCCACCACGACGACTACCGCAAGCTGGAGCGCGAGGCGGGCGTCGCGCCACTGAAGATCAACATCGACGAGTACGCCAACCGCCGCGACCTGTCCGTGCCCGGGCAGCTCGTGCAGTGGGTGTCGATGTTCGAGCGCAACAAGGTGTACGCCAACATGGCGTACTGGGACGCCGCCGGGAATCTCAGCGGCCAGGTGGTGCGCTCCAACATCCCCAACGGCGGCTGGTGGCTGTTCCGCTGGTACGCGGGCCTGACGGGGAACACGGTGCGGGTGACCGCGCCGCAGCCGAACACGGTCGACACCCTCCAGGGTCTCGCCGCGGTGGACACCTCGCGCCGCCAGGCCCAGGTGTTGTTCGGCGGCTCGGACGGTGCCGCGGACGTGGTCGTGCGCAACGTCCCCCGGTCCGTGTTCGGCCGTACGGTCACCGCGACGGTCGCTGAGGCCGCCTGGTCCGGATACGAGGGGCAGCACGCGGCGCCGCGGGTCCTCGCGCGCACCAAGGTGAGGGTCGCGGACGACGGTTCGGCGACGGTCCCGCTGCGCGGCCTGCACAAGATGTCGGCGTACCGGATCGTCCTCACCCCCGGCGGTGCGGGCACCCCGGCCGCCGCCTCCGTCCCGTGGTCGGCGTCGTACGAGGCCGAGGACGCGGCCCTCACCGACGGCAAGGTCTACACCCAGGGCACCGTGCAGAACGCCAACGGTTACGCCGCGTCCGGCACCAAGGACGTCGGTTCGCTCAACCAGCCCGGCAGCAAGGTCGCGTTCACGGTGAACGTGCCGAAGGACGGCTCCTACGACCTGGCGATCCTGTACGGCAACCAGTCCGGCGGGCCCGCCACGCAGCAGCTCTCGGTCGACGGCGCCGCCCCGGTGACGGTCACCTACCCGTCCACCGAGAACTGGACCTACCGCGCCAAGAAGGACGTGCGTGTCCGGTTGAGCGCGGGAACGCACCAGGTGGTGCTGGCCAAGGGCGACGCCGAGGTCACCCTCGACCGGATCGACCTGACGGCCCGCACCGGTGCCGCCGCCACCTCGTACGAGGCCACCCTGGCGGACATCGGCGGCGAACCGTCGTACGACTACTCGTCCTCGGCCGGCGTGGGCACGGGTGCCCTGGTCCTGCGCCCGGGCGACCGGGCCGTCTTCGACGTCTACGCCCCGCGCGACGGCTACTACACCGTGACGGCGCGGACCTCGGCGGCGGTGAAACTCACCCTGCACGGCGAGACGGTCACGGCGGCGCCCGGCCGCCCGCTGCGGCTCTACCTCCTCGCGGGCAACAACCGTGTGGCGATGACGTCGGGCCACGCCGCCGTCCGCTCCCTCGACGTCACCGGTGACGGATCGACCTCGGGCACCCTCTCCCACGAGGGCGCCTCGGCCACGCTCGCGGGTGGCGCCAAGCTGGTCGACTCCCCGCACGCGTCGGCCGGCTCGTACATCGGATGGCTGGGCAACAGCCCCTCCAGCACCGCCGAGTTCACGGTGAACGCACCCCGGTCCGGCCGCTATGTGCTGGTCGTGCACTACGCGCACAACGAGCGCCGGGACAACGGCCACGCCTACAACACGGACATCATGTCCCGCACGGCGGACATCACGGTCGGCAACGCCGCACCCCGGAAGGTCACGTTCAAGAACACCTGGAGCTGGGACGACTACTGGACGGTCGGCGTCCCGGTGGATCTGGCGAAGGGCGCGAACCAGGTGACGTTCGGCAACGCCGGTGCCTGGGCGCCGAACATCGACCGGATCGAGCTCGGCCGGGTCGTGGGCTGAGAGTGCGGTGACGCGGGACGGTCACGGAGGAGTGAGGTGCGTTCCTCCGCAACCGAAGTCCCCTCGCCCATCGTCTGTTGTCACGGCCGCCTCCGCACGTCCGAGCGGCCATGACAACGGCCCGGTCGGGCCATGACCACGGGGAGTTCCCTGCGTACGAAGCTCGGTTCGGTTCTTGCGGCGACGGCTCTGGCCGGCGGCCTGGGGGTCGCGATGGCGCCCAGCGCCTCCGCCGCCGACAACTGCTGGGCGTACGGGGACGGTATCCGCACCTGGTGCCACAACGTGTCCGGCGCGGCGGTCTACGGCTCCATCGGCAACAACCGCCGCTACCCCGACCCCACCACGGTGGTGGGCCACATGTACTCCAACCCCAGCTGGTTCTACTGCAAGCTCGACAACCAAGCCTGGGTCGGTGGCCCCCACCCCACCCGCTGGGTACTGACGGTGGCCGACAGCGGGCAGCTCGGCTGGATGAAGGACACCGCGATCTACAGCGAGACCAATCCCATACGCGACTGCTGACGGCCGTCAGCGGGCACCGGTGCCGCAGTCCGCCATGGAGGCGGGCTGCGGCACCGGTACGTCCGGAGGTGATCCCGGCGGCGGTCCGCCGAGGGGCAACCGCTCGGACGCACCGGGGCTCGCGCTCCCTCACAGGCACCGGGGTGCCGCCGCGTGCATCGCATCGAAGGTGATCACGGCCCCGGCACACCATCGGCCCCACCGACGTGAACACCGCAGACCGCCCGCGCACGACGGCGGGTCCGGCCGTGGGGCGGCACTCGGACACGTGCTGCCCCGGCAGGCCCGCCCGGTCGTCCGGCCCCGGCCCGCCGCGGAGACCGCCTCGCCGGCCCCTCAGAGAGGCGTCGCCGCGTGCAGGATGAGGACCATGGTCACGGCCGAGTTCGCGGACGACATCGCCGAGACGGCCGTCCCCGCGGCAGCCCCCCACACCGCCAGCCCCACCGATGTGAACGCCGGGGGCCAGTGGTGTCCGGTGGGGGCCGGGCCGAGCAGTGCCGCCACCCGGCGCGGTACCGGCCCGGGAGCGGCGAGTCCCGCGAGTGTGGGCAGCGGCGTGCCCCGTGAGACGAGGGCGGCCCTGCCGATCGCCCTCGCCACCGTGCGGCGGCTGCCGACCACCCGGGCCGCCTCCTCGTCCGCCCACCGCTCCGCCGTGTACGCCACGGCGGTGCGCAGCGGCCGCAGGAACGGATTGGCCCGGGCCGCGAGCTGCACGGCGAGCAGGTACCGGTCGTGCCGTGCGGCGAGGTGGGCCCGCTCGTGGGCGAACAGGGCCCGCCGCTCGGCCGGCCGCAGCCCGTCCAGCAGGGCCGTGGTCACCACGACACGGCCACGCCGTCCCCTCCCGTCGGCGCCGGCACCCGGCCCGGTGCCGCCCCATCGCCCCCCGGGCGGCAGCGCGTACGCGTAGGGCACGGCGTCGGGCAACACCGCCACCTCGGTCCCCCGCAGCCCGGACAGGGCGAGATGCGCCTGACGGCGTACCCGCCCGTGCCGCCGCACCGTCCGCACGCAGGCGGCGACCACCGCGCACAGCGCGGGAATCGCGGCCTTGCCCACGACCTCGTCGTAGGGCACCGCCGCCCGCACCTCGGGATCGGACCAGCCGTCGGGCAACGGGTTGCCGGGGAGCTGTGCGGTGCCGACCACCATCACCAGCGCCAGACACACCGTGCTGCACAGGGCCAGCACCACGGCCAGCGCCGTCAGCAGCCGCGTCGCGGTGCGCGGATGCAGATGCTGTTCGGCGAGACGCGCGACCGGCCAGGCCGTGAGCGGAAGGACGAGCGGCAGAAAGACGAAGACCCCCATCAGGTGTCAGTCTTCCCCTGGGCTCTGCGCCTGGTCCAGCAGGTCACGCAGCAGTTTCTCCTCGTCCGGGCCGAGGCCGGTGACGAAGCTGGCCAGGACGGCGCCCCGGTCGCTCTCGGCGTCCAGCACCTTGCGCATCTTGCGAGCGGCCAGGCCCGCCTGGTCCGAGGCGGGTGTCCAGGCGAAGGACCGGCCGATCCGCTCCCGGGTCACCGCGCCCTTGCCCAGCAGGCGGGTCAGGATGGTGATCACCGTCGTGTAGGCGAGGTCGCCGCCGAGGCGTTCCTGCACCCAGCCGGCCGTGGCCGGGCCGTCCGCCTCCCGCAGCGCCGACAGCACCAGCGCCTCCAGCTCACCCTGTCCCCGCCGGGGACGCTGCCCGGGATCCGTCACCACCCTGCCTCCTGTTCGCCGCCCTGCACTGCCCGTTCGGACATCGTATAGATCCGCCGGTCCGAACCCATGCACTTCTACATTGTTGTAGATTTCAGAGTGGTGTCCGCACCGCACACGTCAGCGCTCAAGAAGGAGTACCCCGTGGGAGTTTCCCTGTCCAAGGGCGGCAACGTCTCGCTCAGCAAGGAGGCGCCCGGCCTCACCGCCGTCCTGGTCGGCCTCGGCTGGGACGTGCGCACCACCACCGGCACCGACTACGACCTCGACGCCTCCGCCCTGCTCCTCGACGCCTCCGGCAAGGTCCCCTCGGACCAGCACTTCATCTTCTACAACAACCTGAAGAGCCCGGACGGTTCGGTCGAACACACCGGTGACAACCTCACCGGTGAGGGCGAGGGCGACGACGAGTCCGTCAAGGTGAACCTCGCCGCCGTGCCGGCGGAGATCGACAAGATCGTGTTCCCGGTGTCCATCCACGACGCCGAGAACCGCGGTCAGAGCTTCGGGCAGGTCCGCAACGCCTTCATCCGGGTCGTGAACCAGGCGGGCGGTCAGGAGATCGCCCGCTACGACCTGTCCGAGGACGCCTCCACCGAGACCGCGATGGTCTTCGGCGAGCTGTACCGGCACGGCGCCGAGTGGAAGTTCCGCGCCGTCGGCCAGGGATACGCCTCGGGTCTGGCCGGTATCGCCTCCGACTTCGGCGTCAACGTCTGACAGGTGCCGCCGGTCGTCGGGTCCGCCGCGTGCCGGCGCACCCGGCGGCCGCTTCAGCGACGACCGGGAGACCATGTGGCCGAACCGTCCCGCCTCCGCCCGGAGGACCGCGCGGACTTCGAAGCCGTACTGCACCACGCGATGAACACCACGGACCTACGCGGCGCCCTGGGCGCCGACGCGGCCGGCCGGGTGGCAGCCCACCTGCGCGCCCACGCGCTCGCCCAGGCCGACGACATCGCCACGGCGGCCGACGAGCCGTACCGCTCCTATCTCGCCGTGCGCAGGGCCGCCCGGCGCGAGGCGCGGAGCCTGCGCGGGCCGGGCAGGCTGCTGCCGGCCCTCGCGGTGCTCACACCGCTCGTGTCCGGCACGTCCGCCGCCGCGCTGCTGCTGCTCGGCGGTCTGCTGCACCTCGCCGGCGCCCTCGGCCCGTTGCCCGGCTCGCTCGTCGCGGCCGGCTGGACCCTGGCGCCGGTGGCGGCCCTGTCCGGTCTCGTCACCCTGGCCGCCGTGCTGCACACGGCCCCGCGCCGGCGCGGCGCGCCCCCCGCCGCCGACCAGGTGGAGCACGCCCGGCTGGTCTGGCGGCAGGAGCTGCTCGACCGCGGGATGCTGCCGCACCTGCGCCGGCACCTGATGCCGCATCCCGAGACGGCGATCACGCCGTGCTCCCCGCCCGATACGCTCACGCCGTGCCCGGCCCGGGCGAGAGAGGACAGGACACCATGTTCGGACTGAGCGAGCTCGCGATCATTCTCGTAGTCGTCATAGCCGTCATCGGAGTGAAGAAGCTCCCCGAGCTGACCCGCTCGGCCGGCAAGGCGGCCCGCATCCTCAAGGCCGAGGCCCGAGCGGCCAAGGACGAGGAGGCCGGCACGGCCCCGGCTCCGAAGGTGGTCCGGGGCGAGGTCGTCCCGCCGGGCACCGGCACGACCCCGCCCGGCGCCCGGGCGGCGGACGCCCCGGACCACCCCTGATCCCGCCCCGTGACTACAGCGTGCGCTCCAGACGGTTGGACACCAGCCTGACAAAGCGCGCCGGATCCTTGGGCTGACCGCCCTCGGCGAGCACCGCCAGGGTGTGCAGCAGCTCGGCGGACTCGGCGAGCTCCGTACGGTCCTCACTCGCCTGGTACGCCTGGTGCAGGCCCTTGACCAGCGGGTGGCCGGGGTTGAGCTCCAGGATCCGCTTGGTCCGCGGCACCTCCTGACCCATCGCCCGGTACATGTTCTCCAGGGCCGGGGTCAGGTCGTGCGCGTCGGAGACGACGCAGGCCGGGGAGACGGTGAGCCGTGTCGAGAGTCGGACGTCCTTGATGTCCTCGTCGAGCTGCTCCCGCATCCAGCCCAGCAGCCCGGCGTACTCCTCGGCCTGCTTCTCCCGCTCCTCGCCGGCCTTCTCCTCGCCCTCGGCGTCGAGGTCGATCTCGCCCTTGGCGACGGACCGCAGCTTCTTGCCCTCGTACTCGCCGACGGCGTCGACCCACACCTCGTCGACGGCGTCCGTGAGCAGCAGGACCTCGATGCCCTTGTCCCGGAACGCCTCCATGTGCGGGGAGTTCTCGATGCTCTGCCGGGACTCGCCGGTGATGTAGTAGACGTCGTTCTGGCCGTCCTTCATCCGCTCCACGTACTGCGCGAGGGTGGTCGGCTCCTCGTCGGAGTGCGTGGTCGCGAACGAGGAGACGGCGAGGATGGCGTCGCGGTTGTCGGAGTCGGTGACCAGGCCCTCCTTCAGGGCGGTGCCGAACTCGCGCCAGAACGTGGCGTAGCGCTCGGCGTCCCCGGTCATGAGTTCCTTGACCGTGGACAGGACCTTCTTGGTCAGCCGGCGCTGCATCATCCGGATGTGCCGGTCCTGCTGGAGGATCTCGCGGGAGACGTTGAGCGAGAGGTCCTGTGCGTCGACGACGCCCTTGACGAAGCGCAGGTACGGCGGAAGCAGCGCCTCACAGTCGTCCATGATGAAGACGCGCTTCACATACAGCTGGACACCGCGCTTGAAGTCCCGGGTGAACAGGTCGTGCGGGGCATGCGAGGGGACGAAGAGCAGCGCCTGGTACTCGAAGGTGCCCTCGGCCTGGAGCCGGATCGTCTCCAGCGGGTCGCGCCAGTCGTGGCTGATGTGCTTGTACAGCTCGTGGTACTCGTCGTCGGAGACCTCGTCGCGCGAGCGCGCCCACAGGGCCTTCATGGAGTTCAGCGTCTCGGGCTCGGGCGCGTCCTCCCCGTCCTTCGCCCGCGGGACCATCCGGACGGGCCAGGTGATGAAGTCCGAGTAGCGCTTGACGATCTCCCGGATGGTCCACTCCGAGGTGTAGTCGTGCAGCTGGTTCTCGGGGTCGGCGGGCTTGAGGTGCAGGGTGACGGACGTGCCCTGCGGCGCGTCGTCGACCCTCTCCAGCGTGTACGTGGCCTCGCCGCGCGACGTCCAGCGGGTCCCCTGGCCCTCGCCGGTGCGGCGGGTCACCAGCGTCACCTCGTCGGCCACCATGAATCCGGAGTAGAAGCCGACACCGAACTGGCCGATGAGTCCCTCGGCCCCGGCCGCGTCCTTGGCCTCCTTCAGCTCCTGGAGGAACGTGGCCGTCCCGGAGTTGGCGATGGTGCCGATGAGCCGTCCGACCTCGTCGTACGACATGCCGATGCCGTTGTCCCGCACCGTGAGGGTGCGGGACTCCTTGTCGACGTCGAGCTCGATGTGCAGGTCCGACACATCGGCGTCGAGCGAGTCGTCCCGCAGCTTCTCCAGACGCAGCTTGTCGAGCGCGTCGGAGGCGTTGGAGACGAGTTCCCGCAGGAAGACATCCTTGTTCGAGTAGACCGAGTGGATCATCAGCTGGAGCAGCTGACGTGCCTCTACCTGGAACTCAAACGTTTCGGTCGTCATGGTGTGCGCATACCTCGCAGGTCCCACAGTCGCCTGAACTGGTGCCAGCCACTCTAAAACACCAAGTCAGGCCGTGGCACCGGATGTCAGACGAGGTGCGCGAAGACCACCAGGTTCTCGGTGTAGTCCCGGGCCTGACGGTCGTAGTCACCCGAGCAGGTGATGAGCCGGACCTGGGCCTCCGCCGTGTCGCCGTACACACGGTCGTTGGGGAAGGCGTCCTTGTCGAACGACTCCGCGGCGTCCACGACGAAGGTCGCCTTGACTCCGTCGGCCCGCACCACCTGGAACCGGTCGCCCTTCTTCAGCACGCTGAGCCCGGCGAACACGGCAGGGGAGGTCGCGGTGTCCACGTGCCCGGCGATGATCGCGGTACCGGCCTCACCGGGCGTGTGCCCCTTGGCGTGCCAGCCGACGAGGTTGGTGTCGTCCGGCGGCGGTGGCTCCAGTTGCCCCGAAGGGCCGATGGCGAGGTCGGTGAAGGGCGCGTCGACCGAGATCTTGGGGATGATCAGACGGACCGGCCGGGAGGGCGGCAGGTGCGGGCCGGCCGCCGCGTCGGCGGACCGGTGCGGCGCCGCGGACGTGTTCGGCGTGTCGGGCAGTTCGGGTACGGCCGAGGCGGCCGACAGGGCGGACGGTGCGTGCGGCGGGCCGGCGTCGGGCGACGCGCCCCGGCCGCCGACCATGCTCACGGTCAGGGCGAGGGCTGCAGCCGCCCAGAGCACCGTCACCACGGTACGGAGTCGCCGCCTCGACGGTTCGGGCCCGGGGTCGGGAAGAGCGGGGGGACTGGCTGCCATCAGGGACCACCTCATTCGAGCACGGCAGCGGGCACGGCACGGCACGCGGGAGGACGAGCCGGGCCGCCGCGACGTGAGGGGCACGCGCGGCGGCCACGGCGGCATGCGGTCGGGTTCCGGTCAGACGGCACCCTGCGAGGCCCGCTGACGTCGCAGCGCGTACAGGCCCGTGCCGGCCACCGCCAGCACCGCCAGACCGCCGGCCGTCACGCCCGGCCCCGAGGCCAGCCCGCCGCCACCGGTGTGCATCCCGCCGTGCGGCTTGTCGTGCTTGCCGTGCTTGCCCTCCTTGCCCTCCTTGCCGCCCCAGTCGCCCTTGTCGCCGGAGCCCATCCCTTCCTGCTTGTCGCCCCAGCCGCCCTCGCCGTCCTTGTACGTGTCCGGGTCGTGCTTGGGGTTGTCCCAGTCGTCGTTCGAGTTCACGGCCGCCAGGGCACCGCCGCCGGTGTGCATCCCGCCGTGCGGCTTGTCGTGCTTGTCGTGCTTGCCCTCCCAGCCCTTCTCGTGCCCGTCGTCGTTCGAGTTCACGGCCGCCAGGGCACCGCCGCCGGTGTGCATCCCGCCGTGCGGCTTGTCGTGCTTGTCGTGCTTGCCCTCCCAGCCCTTCTCGTGCCCGTCGTCGTTCGAGTTCACGGCCGCCAGGGCACCGCCGCCGGTGTGCATCCCGCCGTGCGGCTTACCGTGCTCCTCGTGCTTGCCCTCCCAGCCCTTCTCCTGCCCGTCGTCCTTGCCGTGCTCCTCGTGCTTGCCCTTTTCCTTGCCCTCTTCCTTGCCCTCTTCGTGGCCCTGGTCGCCGGAGGTGTCCTTGCCGTGCTCCGAGGGTTCCCGGTCGTTGTCCGAGGTCAGCGCGGCCAGCGCACCTCCGCCGGTGTGTACGCCGCCACGCGGCGCGTGGTGGTCGCCGTCCTTGTGGTGCTCCTTGCTGTAGGAGTTGTTGTCGTGGTCCCAGTCACCCATCGCCTCGGCGTAGGCGGCGGGTGCGGCGATCGCGAGGGCGGCCGTGGCGGTGGCCGTCGCGAGCAGCATGCGGGCAGAGCGCATCGGTGAGTCCTTCCGTCGCGAGCCGGGCAGCTGACGCCTTGCCAGCTCACGAGACCCGGCCTCGACGTGAACCACCGTCAGTCAGACCGGGCCGTCCCACCATCCGAGGCGTTCACACGGGTTACTACGCCACCCTGACGGCGGCATACCGCGGGTCCGGACGCCTTCGGAGGGGCCCGGAGACCCGCCCGCGTCAGCGCCGCCCGAACCGCCGGTTCGTCATGCGGGCCGGGTCCGGATCGGCCAGCTGGGCCGCCATGCCGACGAGGACCAGCCCGCCCGCGATGAGCAGCCCCTGGGCCAGGACGATGCCCGAGCCCAGTACGGCCACGCCGAGTCCCAGTCCCCACCAGGCTCCGGTTCTGCGGTACTCCCGTGGCCGGGCGGGGCGACCGGATCGCAGGGCCCGGGTGAACCGGGGATCCTCCCGTTCGAGTCGTGCTTCGAGATCGGCCAGACGCCGGTCTTCGGACTGCGGCACGGCTTCTCCTTCCCGGAAACCCGAGCGCTTCGAGGCAGGGCACGGCCGAGGCCATGACAAGTCCTGGGGTGTCGGGCCCTGTGACGGTGCGCAGGGAGACGGGCCGCCGATGCGGCGGTACGGCCCTCTCACCAGGGCTTCGGCTTCTCCCCCCTCCAGCGGCTTCCACCATGGGGCCCCACCCTCATCCTTCCCGGTGGCCGCGCTGTCCGAACGCGCGTCCGCGAGAGGGGTGTTCTGTCCGAGGAGGGGTGCTGTCACGGACCGAGCGGGCCGGGGACCGGCCGCCTCCTACCGCTCGGCCCTCGGCTGGCCGGGGAGAGGGGCGACCCCCATCCTCGACGAGGCCCGGCCCGTCACACCTGCCGGTGGTCGATGCCCAGCAGGCTCGCTGCCGCCCGGAAGTCGGCCGTATGGCGGCCGACCGTCACGGACCAGTGGTGGCCGACGCCCGTGGCGCTCCAGGCGTCGACCCATTCTCCGGGGTCGCGGCCGAAGTCGACGCGGCTGGTGGTGTTGCCGATCTCCAGCAGCGGCCCCGGTACGACGGTGCCCTCGGAGGTGACGAACGACAGGCTGCCGTCGGCGTCCTGACCGAGGCCGAGCAGGGTCACGGGCCCGTGCCGGACGTCGCACTCGACACTCACGCCCCAGCCGCGCTTGCCGTGGTAGACGCCGAGGCCGCGCAGCAGCGGGGCGCGGGCGCCGACCGACAGGTGGGCCGGGCCGTCGTGGCCCATCTCCACCACGCCGTCCTCGAAATCGAGGGCCTGGATCTCGGTGAAGGAGCCTCCGGCGCCGATGCTCTGGGATGCCAACTGGGCCACCGACGTCCGCAGTTCGTACTCGCCGGCCGCGGGCACGCCCCGGGCGGTGAGCAGGGAGGCGCCGAGGATCATGCCGGCCCCGAGCCGCTCGTGCAGTTCGCCGTCGAGGCCGCGGTGGTAGTAGGCGAGGCTGTCGAGCTCGAAGTCCGCGACCAGACGGTCCAGGGCGACGGACACGGTCGCGCCCCAGGCGAAGTCCTCCTCCCGCACGCTCTCGTCGAGGGTGAAGATCTGCCGGGCGAGCGCCATCCGTTCCCGGGTCTCCGTCTCGGTCACCCGTTCCACGCGGTGCCTCAGGTCGTCGAACTCCAGCACCTCCACGTGCGAGCCGAACGTGGTGGCCAGCAGTGTCGGATCGGTCTGCACGTCGAGCATGCCCGGATACACGTGCCCCATGAGGCCGTGCCGGGCGTGCCGGAGCGCGGCACGGATGTGCGCGGCCCGGATCCACTGCTCGATACGACGCCAGGCGGACTCCTGCCGCAGCCAGCCCGACACCGACCGGAAGGGGAGGCCGGCCCGCCGGAAGACGTTGCCGACCTCCGGGACGGGGCACTGTCCGCAGTAGGCCAGCCAGGCCCCGGTGTCGAAGGAGGCGTGGTCCATCTTCTGGGACGGCTGGAGGTCGATGACCAGCACCGGTGTGTGCGAACGCTGGGCGATCGGCAGCACCATCGACGAGGTGAGGTATGTCGTCAGGAACAGCACGATCAGATCGCAGTCGGCCCTGCGCAGTTCCTCGGCGGCGCGGGCGCCTTCCTGTGCGTCGGAGACGAACCCGGCGTCGGTCACCTCCGCGTCCATCTCCCGGAGGCGGTCGGCGACATGGGCGGCCGACTCCTTGAGCTGTGGGAGGAGGCCCGGGAACTGCGGCCAGTAGGTCCCGAGTCCGCCGGCGACCAGCCCGATCCGGGTGCGGCGCCGGGTGACCGGCGGCGGCAGGTCACGCAGGGCGGCGGCTCGTACTGCCGTGTGATCCGCGGTCGTTGCCATAATCAGTGCTCCTTGTCGGGATGGTCGGCGGGCCAGGTGCTGGGGACGCGCGGCTCCGCCGCGTCGCGCACCGCGCTCGCGGAACGGGGGATCAGGACACGGATGATGAACACGCCCGCCGACGCCGCCGCCGTCATGCAGGCGGTGATCGTCCAGAGCAGGACGGACGGGCTGTGGTCGGCGAGGGCGGGGGTGAAGAACGCGGCGACCGCGAAGACGCCCCGGGACAGGGCGTAGGTGAGGCCCTGGGTGGTGGCTCGGGTGTCGGCGGGCAGTGTGAGCTGCGACCACACCTTGTAGTTGGCCTCTCCGGCGAAGGGGTTGGAGAGCTGGTAGAGCACGAAGAAGACGAGCATGCCGACAAGTGCGCCCGCGGTCAGGGAGGCGATGACGAAGGCGAGGATCTGCACCACCGCGGCCACGTGGAACAGCCGGTCGCGCCAGGGGCTGTCGGCGACGCGCACGAAGGCGAAGGTCAGCAGCACACCGATCGGGATGAACGCCAGGTTGATCCCGGTGGCCAGGCTCTGCGAGGCGTCGCTCACGGTGACGAGCAGATAGGTGCCGAACTGTCCGAAGGTGTTGGCCCCGAGACCCCAGGTCACGTAGAAGACGAACGTCGCGGCCATCGGGAGCAGGGCGGCGCGGGCCCACACGCTGGTCGGTGCGGGGTCCGCCGGGGCCGTCTCCGGGCCGGGCTCCGCGAGCTCGTCGGGCAGTCGCAGCCGGGACCGCAGGGCCCAGGTGACGAGGGCGGCGACGGCCAGTTGCCCGGTGATGAGCCGGGCCCCGGTCATGCCCGTGGTGGACAGGACGAAGCCGAGGAAGACGGCGACGGCGATGCCCAGCATCCACATGACCTGCGTGAACGCCACGAGTCTGCCACGGGCCCAGGAGGGCGCCGCGTCCGAGACCACGGCGAGGGACGTCGGCAGGTCGGCGCCGGCCGCGAGCCCCGCGACGAGGACGCCGATCAGCAGGGTGACGTCGTCCGGCGCGAGTGTGATGACGAGGGCGCCGAGCGCGAAGCAGAAGATGTCCCAGTTGTAGACGCGGCGGCGGCCGAAGAGGTCGGCGAGGCGTCCCCCGACGAGGGATCCGACGGCGATGCAGCCGGTGACGATGGCGCTGATCGCCCCGGCCATCCACACGCCCATGGAGTAACTGTCGCGGTAGATGCCGAGGTTGACGGCGATGCTCACGATCAGCCCGGCGTCGAGGTAGGAGGCCATGCCCGACAGGGCGGCGGCCTTCCATAGCGGTGCGGGGATGGGGCGGGTACCGGCCATGATGCGACTCCGTCGTCTGGTGACATCGCGGTTCCGGGGGCCTGGTCGCAGCGAGGATAGGGCGAGAAAAACGTTGCAACAAGGCGTCGCACACGTGTGGGTGAGTTGAGGCCGGGTTCCCAGGGCCGTCCCGGGATATGGCGTGACCGCTCCAGCTCGCTTACGGTGAAGGTGGTCTCAAAACGTTTTAGGGGAAGGACCGCGTCCGTGCTCTCCCCCGCGCTTCGGCAGCTGTTCGAGAACCCGCCCCGCGACTTCGGCCCCACTCCCCTGTGGTGGTGGTCGGGTGCCAAGGTCACCCGCGAGCGACTCGCCTGGCAGTTGCGGGCGTTCGCGGAGGGCGGGGTGCACAACCTGGTCGTCATCAATATGGCACCGGCCGGGCCCACGTTCGGGGCACCGGCCGACGATCCGGCGTGGTTCGGCGAGGAGTGGTGGGCACGCTTCACCGACACCTGCGAGATGGCGGCGGAGCTGGGCACCCGGCTGTGGTTCTACGACCAGATCGGGTTCTCCGGAGCCAATGTGCAGGGCGGTGTGACCCGGCGTCATCCCGAGGCGGCCGGACTGGCGCTGCGCTGCCGTGACGTCCGCGTCTGCCGGGGCTCGGTCGCTCTGGGGGATGCCGAGACTCCCCTGGCCGCGTACGCCCCGGGGGGCCGGCGTCTCGACCTCTCCGTCGACGGGCGGATCGCCGCTCCCGACGGGAGCGAGGCGCGGCTCGTCACGGCCGTGCCGACGGCGTTCGACTATCTGGACCCGCACGCCGTGGGCCTGTTGATGGACGCGGTCCACCACGCGTACGACCGCCGCGTGCCGGAGTACCTCGGCACCGTCATCGCGGGCAGCTTCCAGGACGAGCTGCCCGGCACCAACGCCTGGAGCCGTCGTTTCGCCGACGAGTTCCGCGCCCGGCGCGGCTACGACCTGCTCGACCACTTGCCGGCCCTGTTCGGCACGGACGCCGGCGTGCCGGAGGGGAAGGTCCGCGCCGACTACTACGCGGTCCGCGCGCAGTTGACGGAGGAGGCCCTGTTCCGGCCGCTCGCCGACTGGCACCGCGAGCGCGGCCTGCTGCTGGGCAGCGACCAGAGCCACCCCGCCCGCGCGGGCTACCCGGCCCAGTCGACGCAGATCTACACGGACTACTTCCGCACCCACCGCTGGTACGGCGCGGCGGGCAGCGACCACCACGGCGACGCCAAGGTGCACTCCTCCATGGCCCACCTCTACGGCCACGAACGCGTCTGGATCGAGGCGTTCCACTCCTCGGGCTGGGGCGGCACGCTGGAGGACACCTACGACTGGCTGCTGCCGTTCCTGCGCAGCGGCGCCAACCTCTACAACCCGCATGCCAGTTACTTCGGCACGGCGGGCGGCTGGTTCGAGTGGGCGCCGCCGTCCACCGACTGGCGCCAGCCCTACTGGAAGCAGTACCCGGCGTTCTCCCGGGCCGTGGCCCGGATCTGCTCGATCATGTCGTGGGGCGGCTACGCGGCCGAGGTGGCGGTGCTGCACCCCACCGCCACCATGCAGGCCCTCGTCCCGCTGGACGCGCCGGTACGGCACTTCGGCGACGGGCGGCTGGGCGGGGGCCACGGACGGGCCGACGAGACACAGCGGCACTACCTGGACCTGTGCGGCACCAACAACTGGCTCGGGCCGCATGCCGGTGCGCTGGACCGGCGCGGCATCTCCTTCGACGTCGTCGACGACGACTCGGTGCGGCGCGCCAGGGCCGCGGACGGCGCCCTGCGGATCCGGGACCTGGCGTATCACGCGGTGCTGCTGCCCTCGGCGAGCGTGCTGGAGGAGGCGACGGCACGGCGACTGGCCGCACTGCTGGACGCGGGAGGGCGGGTCGTGGTCGTGGGCCGACCGCCCGCCACGGCCGCCGGCCGGTCCGGTGACGACACGGTCGTGGCGGCCCTGCTGGCCCATCCCCGGCTGGAGCGGGTGGGCGACCCCGAGGCCGGCGCCGAGGCGGTGGCCGACGCGGCCGGGCACGCGACGGGTGAGGTACCGCTGCTCGTCCGCCGCAGGGGGGACGAGGCGGTGGCACTGGTCACGGCCGCCTTCCCGGAGATCGGCGCGCATCCGCTCCGGCCGTGCGGCCCTGCTCGCGAGCCCGTTCGCACCTCGTCCGTCACCGTCCGGGCGCGCGTCGCGGAGGCCGAGGTCTGGAACCCGGCGACCGGCTCGCGCTCCCCGGCCCGCGTCACTGTGTCCGACGGCGGCGCCCGGTCGACCATTGAGGTGCCGCTGGACGGGGCTCCCGCGGCCCTGGTCGTCTGGCGGGAGGGCCGTCCGACGCCGACGCCTTCCCCGGCGGGGAGGGCGGTCCGGGTGCTCGACCTCTCGGCCGGCTGGCAGGGCAGGTTGGTCCCCACGATGGACAACACCTGGGGCGATCTGGCGCTGCCCGCCGGAACCTCCGTGGAGGAGCCACAGATCTGGACCATGGAGTGGACCGGGGGTGGGGCGTGGCAGCGGGCCCGCGTCACCTACGGCAATCGGGTCCGGGTCCTGCCTCCGGTGCCGCTCGATCGGGTTCCCGAGCCGCTGGACGCGGCGTGTGCACAGCGGGTCCTGGCCGGTGAACTCCCCCTTGTGCCACCGGAGTCCGGCTGGGACGTCGCGGTGTACTCGTCGAGCCGGGGCATCCCGGACCAGGGCGGGTTGCTGGGCCTGAAGGGTCTGGTGAACGAGGAGTTCGTACGCGTCCCCGTGCCGGGCGGCGCGACGGCCGCCCGGGTGCGGACGATCGTCGAGACCGGCCGCCGGGGGCTCGCCGAACTGCACGTCGGCGCGGAGGCGGTCAAGCGGGTGTGGTGGAACGGGGAACCGCTGGATCTGGACGGCGGCGGCTACGTCGTCTCCGCCCGGGTCACCGTGGTCCGCGACCGCAACGTCCTGGAGTACGAACTGTCGGGCGCCCAGGACCGGCCCTCGACGATCTCGGCCGCCGCAGGCACGCCGCTCGGCAGCTTCTTCTGCCTGACCGAGCCGGGCGGGTTCGGGCCGCGCCCACGGTTCATGCGCCCGCCCGACGGGGTCCGGCCCGACGGCCGGGTCGGCTATCGCGCCCGGTTGCGGATCCCGGCCGGGGACGCGCGGACGGTGCTCGTCGTGGGTGCCGCCTCGGCGGTGACCGTGCTGCTCGACGGGGAGGTGGTGGCGCGCCAGGAGAAGGCGGAGTACTACGCGGCGGACTGGGGCGCCGTGCCCGTGTTCTTCCGTCACGAGCCGCGGATCGGGGCGGGCGCGCACACGCTGGAGGTTGTGGCCGACAGCGCCGATGTCCGGGACGCGGTGTTCGTCGACCTGGTGGCACGGTCGGGGTCCGGGGTGACGTCCCTGGTCAGCGGTGCCGGCTGGGAGGCCGAGACGGGCGCGTGGCGGGGCCGGACCGTCGAGGACGAGCGCAGGCGGGGCGAGTTGCAGCACTGCCACGCCGCGGTACGGCCGCACCCGCTGCCGGACACCGCATGGCTCAACGGCCGTCCGGTGCCCGGCGGGACGGTGTGGCCGTCGCGTTCCACCGATGACGTCCACCTGGCGCCGCAGCGGTTCCGGTTCACCGTTCCGTCGGGGACGGTGTCGCTGGAGCTGCCGTTGGCGCTGCACGCGCGGGTGCGGGTGGGGGGTGGAGAGGAACGTGCCCTGACAGGCGAGCGGCTGGCCCTCCGGGAACCCCTCCCGGAGCCCACCGCGGTCGAGGTGGTCACCGAGCCCACGGCGGTGCTGCGGGGCGGCTCCGCCTGGCGGGGGCCGGTACGGGTGCGGACCGTGCCCGCACCGCTGGCGCTGGGCGACTGGCGCGAGCGGGGACTGGGCGGCTGGAGCGGGGGTGTGACGTATGCGCGGGTGGTGGAGGTGCCGCCCGGGTGCGATCCGGTGCTGGATCTCGGGCGGGTGCGGGGCAGCGTGGAGGTGTCGGTCGACGGGGAGTTCGCCGGTGAGGCGTTCTGCGCGCCCTACCGCTTCCCGTTGCGCGGTGCCGCCGGGCGTACCGTCCGGCTGGAGGTGACGGTCCGGGGCACGCTGGCGCCGTATCTCGCGGAGGCCACCCCGACCGCCTGGGCCTTCGCGTCCCAGTTGTCCTCGGGGCTCTTCGGTCCGGTGACGCTGCGGATCCCGACCGACTCGCCCCTGGTCGGCTAGGCCGCTTCTGATGGATCTCCGTGGGAGAAGGAGCGGCGTTCGGTGCGTGCTCTGGGGGT
>NZ_JASKMS010000029.1 GCF_030124145.1 Streptomyces sp. 378 | reverse complement strand
AGCACCGAGGTGTTCGCCAAGCCCCTCGCGGACGGCTCGGTCGCGGTGGGCCTGTTCAACCGGAGTGGGAGCACCACGACCATCACCTCGACGGCCGCGCAAGTCGGCCTGAAGGGTGGGCCGTTCACCCTCACCGACCTGTGGACCGGCGGCACGTCGAGCACCTCCGGCCAGATTTCCGCGAGCGTACCCGCGCACGGTGTCGCCGTGTTCAAAGTGACCGGCGGGAGCCCGCTGGCCTCGACGACCGCACGTCTGCGCGGTACCGGGTCCGGCCGCTGCCTGGACGTGGACCGTTCCTCCACCGCGGACGGGACGGCGACGCTGATCTGGGACTGCCACACCGCCGCCAACCAGCTGTGGACCACCTGGGCCGGAGGCGAGATCCGCGTCTACGGCGACAAGTGCCTGGACGCCTCCGGCCAGGGCACCACCAACGGCACGCCGGCCATCATCTGGCCCTGCAACGGCCAGAACAACCAGAAGTGGACCACGCAAGCCGACGGGTCGATCCGCAACGTCCACGCCGGTCTGTGCCTCGACGTCAACGGGGCTGCCACCACCAACGGGACCCCGGTCATCCTGTGGACCTGCAACGGCCAGAACAACCAGAAGTGGACCACGCTCCCGTAACGCCACCCCTACCAGGCGCTCCCGTGGCAGGTCACGTCCACCCGCTCCTGACCCGTATGGCGATCAGCCCCGCTGATTCAGCAATCACTCGCAAGAGAGAGGGAACTCCGTGAGAAAGTCCTGGCTTCGTCCCCTGATCACGCTTGTCGCCGCCGCGCTCGGGGTGACAGCGGCAGGAGTGGCCCCTGCCTTCGCCGCCTCCGACACTCCTTTGCGGGTCATGCCGTTGGGCGACTCGATCACCTGGGGCGTGGGAAGCAGTACGGGCAACGGCTACCGGGCGCCGTTGTGGGACAAGCTTGCGGCCGAGGGCCATCCGCTGGACTTCGTGGGCACGTTGCGGGGCGGCTCGATGTCCGACCCCGACAACCAAGGCCACTCGGGATACCGCATCGACCAGATCGCCGCACTCGCCGACGCCTCGCTCACCCGCTACCGGCCCAATGTCGTGACGCTGCATATCGGCACCAACGACCTCGACAGGTCCTACCAGGTCTCCACCGCCACCGCCCGGCTGAAGTCCCTGGTCGGCCAGATCACCGCCGCCGCCCCCGACGCAACCGTTCTCGTGGCCTCCCTGGTCGTGTCCACCAGCGCCACGGAGGAGCAGTACCGTGCCGCGTACAACCAGGCCATCCCGCAGATCGTGAGCGAGGCACAGGCCGCGGGCAAGCGTGTCGCATACGTCGACATGAGCAGCCTGACCACGGCCGACCTGGCCGACGCCCTGCACCCCAACGATTCGGGCTACCAGAAGATGGCCGACGCCTTCCACCGCGGTGTCCAGGCCGCGGACCGCGCAGGGTGGCTGAGGAACCCGGCCCCCGCCCCCGCCCGCGTGCAGTCCGGTATCGCCGGCAAGTGCCTGGACGTCAACGGCGCCGGCACCGCCAACGGGACCGCCGTCCAGACCTGGAGCTGCGGCGATCGTGCCAACCAGTTCTGGTCCGCCTACACCGACGGCACCCTGCGCTCCATGGGCAAGTGCCTCGACGCCGCCGGCCGGGGCACCGCCAACGGCACCAAGGTGCAGATCTGGTCCTGCCACGGCGGCGCCAACCAGGTCTGGGAGCCCCACAACGGCGGCTACCGCAACGCCGCCTCCGGACGCTGCCTCGACGTTCCGCGCGCCTCCGCGGCCGACGGCACGCAGCTCCACCTGTGGGACTGCAACGGCGGCTCCAACCAGAAGTGGACCTCTCTGATCGCCGGATGACCGCCGGGGGCGGCACCGGACGCATCCGTGCCGCCCGGCGTCAGGGCAGCCATCCGCGGCGGCGGCCCTCGTCCCGGACGGCGTCAAGAAGACAGCCCCCGGGACCCGGGGCCGCTGCGCGGTTCCGGCACCGGCCCGGCGCAGGTGCGCACACCGCACCTGCCGCGACGTGCGCCCTGCTCGAACACACCCTCAGCTCCTCCCTCGCGGCCCGACCTTCAGCGCCTACCGCGCCACGAGGTGACTTGAAAAGGATCCCGGCTCGAGGCAACCCTGTGCGTGGCCTGTGGCAACAAGGAAGTGGATCCGGCCAGTTCCGGTGGCCGGATCAGGCTTTCCACTGTTGAACAGCATGCAAGGAGAACGCCTCCCTATGAACAACCCCACGAACGGCGGGCGCCGCGGTCGGCACCGCCGCCGCTGGACCGCCACCGGTCTGCTGCTCGGCGTGCCCGCCGTCCTCGTGCCGTACTTCCTGTTCGTGCAGGAGGACTCGCAGGCGGCGCAGGTTGACAGCGACGCCTACTACCAGCTGGTTTCCGTGCGCAGCGGCAAGGTGCTGGACGTCAGGAGCTTCTCCACCGCCGACGGCACCCGTATCCAGCAGTACACCGACCAGAACACGGCCAACCAGCAGTGGAGGCTGAAGCCTGCCGGGGACGGCTACTACGAGCTGGTGAACCGCAACAGCGGCAAAGCCCTGGGCATAGCGGGCAACTCGGCCGCCCGGGCGGCCGCAGCCGAACAGCAGACCGACAGCTCCTCCACCTCACAGGAGTGGCGGATCGACGCGGTGAGCGGCTCGGACGCGGTCACCTTCACCTCCCGCAAGAGCGGCCTGGTCCTGGACGTCTCGGGAGGCACCACGGCCCAGGGCGCGGCGGTCATCCAGTATCCGGGCCACGGCGGCACCAACCAGCAGTGGAAGTTGGTGAAGGTGACCGAGGCTCAGACGGCCGCAGCCGGACCCTATGTGTGGAAGAACGCCCAAGTGGTGGGTGGCGGTTACGTCACCGGTCTGGTGTTCAACCCGAAGGAGAAGGGTCTGCTGTACGCGCGCACCGACATGGGCGGCGCCTACCGCTGGGACACCGCGGCTGAGCAGTGGATCCCACTGACCGACTGGCTCGGTGAGGAGGACTGGAACCTGCTGGGCATCGATGCGGTGGCCACCGACCCCGTCGACCCCAACCGGCTCTACCTCGCGGCGGGCACCTACACCAACAACTGGGCGGGCAACGGCGCGATCCTGCGCTCCACCGACCAGGGCCGCACCTTCAAGCGCGCCGATCTGCCGTTCAAGCTGGGCGCCAACGAGGACGGCCGCGGCGCGGGCGAACGCCTCGCGATCAACCCGGCGGACAACCGCACCTTGCTGCTGGGCTCCCGCAAGAACGGCCTGTGGCGCAGCACCGACCACGGCGTGACATGGCGCCAGGTCTCCTCCTTCCCCGTCAAGGACGGTGTGAGCAGCGGCGCGGGCATCTCCTTCGTGACGTACGGCCCGGCCGGCAGCAAGACGATCTACGTCGGCGTCAACGACAAGTACACCTCCCTGTACCGCTCCACCGACGGCGGCAGCACCTGGCAGGCCGTCTCCGGACAGCCCACCGGCCAGCTGCCGCAGCACGGCGTCCTCTCCGGCGACGGCTCGCTGTACCTGACGTACACCAACGCCCTCGGACCCAACGGCGTGACGGCGGGCACGGTGTGGAAGTACACGCCGGACCGCGGGGCGTGGAAGAACATATCCCCGTCCAGGGGCAGTTACGGGTTCTCCGGGCTTGCCGTCGACCCGCGCAAGCCGTCCACGGTGATGGTCACCACCCTCGGCCGCTGGTGGCCGGAGGACGAGATCTATCGCAGCACCGATGGCGGTACGACGTGGAAGGCGCTGGCCGACAAGTCGGTGCGCAACGCCTCCGACGCTCCTTACGTCGGTACCCACACCGGGCACTGGATGACCGCCCTGGCCATCGATCCCTTCAACTCCGGGCACGTGCTCTACGGCACCGGCAACGGCATCCTGCGCAGCAAGGACGCGGACGCCTCCGACAGCGGCGGCACCAGCCACTGGAGCACGGGCGCCCGAGGGCTGGAGGAGACCGCGTTGCTGGACGCGATCGCCCCGCCCGGCGGCGCCCAAGTCGTCACCGCCATGGGCGACCAGGGCGGCTTCCGCCACGACTCCCTGACGAAGGTGCCCGCCGGGCGACTGAAGAACCCGATGATGACCAACAGCACCGGCATCGACTTCGCCCAGTCCAAGCCCGCGATGATGGTGCGCGTCGGCACTGGCGGCGACAAGGACGGCGCCTACTCCGCCGACGGCGGCAGCACCTGGACCGGCTTCAAGGCAGAGCCGGTGGCGAGTGCCCACAGCGGCCATGTCGCGCTCGCCGCGGACGGCTCCACCATCGTCTGGACCCAGGCCGGCCAGGCCCCGTACCGCTCGAGTGACAAGGGGGCGAGCTGGTCGAGGGTCAGCGGTCTGGGCACCGGCGCCGTGGCCGTCGCCGACCGCTCCTCGGCCAAGACCTTCTACTCCTTGTCCGGCGGCACCCTCTACGCCAGCACCGACGGCGGCGCGAGCTTCACAGCCCGCGCCACCAACCTGCCCGCCGACGGCCGCCTCACCGCCGTCCCCGGCATCGCCGGAGACCTGTGGATCGCCGGCGGCGCCAAGGGGCTGCTGCACTCCACCGACGGCGGCCGCACCTTCACCACGCTCCGCTCGGTGAAGTCCGCCTCCGCCCTCGGCTTCGGCAAGGCCAAGCCGGGCACCAGCTACCAGGCCCTGTACCTGATCGGCACCGTCAAGGACGTCACCGGAGTCTTCCGCTCCACCGACAGGGGCGCCACCTGGCTCCGCGTAAACGACGACGCCCACCAGTGGGGCGCCATCGGCGGCGTCGGCGTCATCACCGGCGACCCCGACACCTACGGCCGCGTCTACGTCGGCACCAACGGACGCGGCCTCCAGTACGGCGACCCGTCCTGACCCCACCCCCGAACGGGGCCGCAGCCACAACACTGCGGCCCCGCCAAGGCTGAGGGAACTCGCCCGAGACAAGCCGGCCGCGAGTTGGGCGAGGGTGTCGTGTCTGCGCAGGTACACCAGGCCGACGAGGGCACGTTGGTGCGGCGGGAGCTTGCAGCGGCGGTCACCCTCGCGGGTGACGATGAGCACGGTGACAGTAAAGAAACTGGTCGTCTTCGCCGGGGGCGGCTGATGGCCACGATCTGCAGCACGTGGTGAGTCCGCGGCCTCGGCTGCGGTGCGCAAGGTGTGTTCGTGGTCGGCGAAGGTGTGGCCGGGCCCGGCTGGGTTGTCGGGGCGGGCGGCGGCGATCACGCACCTGTCTGCGTCCCGCCGATCCGGGTTGGAGATGGCACCCAGTCCTGACAGGGATCGGGTCCTTCGCGACTTTCTCCACAACAGACCAAAAGCCTGGTTGGTCCGGAGGGAAGTATGGACACCTTGGGCTGAAGTCTTCTAGCCTTGTCGGCGGACCATCACGGTCGTCGATGTGACCCGACAGCGCGGTAGCCATCGACTTCTACTGTTTCCGAGCGGTTGCCCCCGCTCGGCGTAGTGGCCTGCTGAAGCACACCCAGCGGGCCGAAGCGGCGACATCCCGCTACGGCATCGGCGCGGCAGCGCGCGCCCCAAGCCTGGCAGCCACCTGTTCAGGAAGGGGACTGCATTGTCATGTTCATGAGATTCACGGCTACAGCCGCGCGTTGGCCGGCCATCGGTTCGGCTCTGCTCCTGGTCGCGGCCACTCTCGTCGCGGCCTTATCCAGTGCGACCCCGGCCTCGGCGCATCCGATCAACGCCGCCGACTTCCAGCAGGTTCAACTAGCCCGCGGGGTCGCGGAGGTCGGTGAACCGATGTCGCTGGCCGTACTCGCCGACCGGTCGGTGCTGCATACCGCTCGCAACGGGACCGTGCGCCGCACGGATGCCAGCGGCACCACCAGGGTGATCGGCAACATCCCCGTATACGTGCACGACGAGGACGGCCTGCAGGGCATTGGCATCGACCCGGGTTTCGCCACCAACCGGCACATCTACCTCTACTACGCCCCGCCGCTGTCCACACCAGGAGGCGACGCACCGACCACCGGCGGCAACTGGTCGGCATGGCAGGGTGTCAACCGGCTTTCCCGGTTCACGCTCAACGCCGACTTCACGCTGAACCAGTCCAGCAAAGTGGACATCCTCGACGTGGCGGCTGACCGAGGTATCTGCTGCCACGCCGGCGGAGACATCGACTTCGACGCGGCAGGCAACCTGTACCTGTCCACAGGCGACGACACCAACCCGTTCGAGTCCGCCGGATATTCCCCCCTCGACGAGCGGGCCAACCGCAACCCGGCGTTCGACGCGCAGCGCACCGCCGCCAACACCAACGACCTGCGCGGCAAGATCTTGCGCATCAAGGTGAACGAAAACGGGTCGTACTCGATCCCGGCAGGCAACATGTTCCCGCCCGGCACAGCCAGGACTCGGCCGGAGATCTACGCGATGGGCCTCCGCAACCCGTGCCGGATGAGCGTGGACAAGGCCACCGGCATCGTCTACGTCGGCGACTACGGCCCCGATGCCGGCGCCACCACGGCGCGCGGGCCGCAGGGCCAGGTCGAGTTCAACCGCGTCACGGGCCCGGGCTTCTATGGCTGGCCATACTGCACCGGCACGAACACGGGCTCCGAGACGTACGCCGAGTGGGACTTCGCCACCAACACGGCAGGCGCGAAGTACAACTGCTCGGGCGGGCCGACGAACAACTCGTTCCGCAATACCGGCTTGAGCACGCTGCCCCCCGCCAAGGCTGCCTGGATCCGTTACGGCGGCGACGCCGGCAGCCCGCCGGCGTTCGGCGGCGGCTCGGAGTCGCCGATGGCGGGCCCGGTGTACCGGTATGACCCCGACGTCAGCTCGCCCACGAAGTTCCCGCAGTCGTTCGACGGGCAGTTCTTCGCCACGGAGTTCGGCCGCGGCTGGATCAAGCCGATCCACCTCAACGCCGACGGTTCTCCGGGGACCATCGACAGCTTCCCCTGGAGCGGCAAGCAGGTGATCGACTCGGCGTTCGGCCCGGACGGCTCCTACTACGTGCTGGACTACGGCGCCGGGCTGTACCAGGGCGATCAATACTCTGCCCTTTACCGCTTCGACTACGTCGGCGGCGGCAACCGGGCGCCCACGGCGATGGCCGGCGCCAACCGGACCTCCGGCGCGGCGCCGTTGACCGTGACATTCTCCTCGGCCGGCTCATCCGACCCCGACGGTGGGGCACTGACCTATGCGTGGAACTTCGGTGACGGCACCAGCTCCACCGACGCCAACCCGACGAAGACGTACAACACGAACGGGAACTACACGGCCACACTGACCGTGCGCGACCCGCAGGGTGCCACCGGCACCGCCGACGTGCGGATCACCGTCGGCAACACCGCGCCGACCGTGACCATCAACAGCCCCGCCGCGGGGGAGATCTTCGCCTTCGGCGACACCGTGCCGTTCAGTATCACCGTGACGGATCCGGAGGACGGCACGGTCGACTGCACCAAGGTCAAGCTGACGTACATCGTCGGTCACGACAGCCACGGCCACCCGATCACCTCGAAAACCGGTTGCTCCGGCACGATCACCATCCCGGTCGACGGTGAGCACGACGACGCGGCGAACATCTTCGGGGTCTTCGACGCCGAGTACACCGACAACGCCGGGCTCACCACGCACAAGCAGCACATCCTGCAGCCGAAGCACCGGCAGGCCGAGCACTACAAGACATCGTCCGGCATCGCCACCCTGGACAAGTCGACCGCCGAGGGCGGCAAGTCCGTCGGTGACATCAACAACGGCGACTGGATCGCATTCGAGCCGTACAAGCTGAGCAACGCCACGTCGTTCAGCGCCCGGGTGTCGTCAGCCGGCGCGGGCGGCACGTTGCAGGTCCGGGCCGGCTCGCCGACCGGCACCGTCCTCGGCTCCGCCACCGTCCCGGTCACCGGCTCGTGGACGAACTTCACCACCGTGGGCGGCTCGATCTCCGGTGCACCGGCCGGCACCACCACGCTCTACCTGACCTTCGCCGGCGGCTCCGGATTCCTCTTCGACGTAGATGCGTTCACCTTCAACTCCGGCGGCGGCCCGACACCCGGCGCGGGTCCGATCGTGGGGCTCTCGGACAAGTGTCTGGATGTCCGTGGCGGCAGCTCGGCGGATGGGACGGCGGTGCAGATCTCGTCGTGTACGGGCTCGGCGGGGCAGAAGTGGACGGTGGCGCCGGGGTCGACGGTCAAGGCGTTGGGCAAGTGCCTGGATGTCAGCGGTAACAGCACGGCGGACGGGACGAAGGTCCAGTTGTGGTCGTGCAACGGTGGCGCCAACCAGAACTGGCAGGCGTATCCGGACGGGTCGCTGCGGAGCCCGCAGTCGGGCAAGTGCCTGGACGTGTCGGGCGCCAACTCCTCGGACGGCACCCTCGTGCACCTGTGGACCTGCCACGGCGGAACCAACCAGAAATGGACCCTGCCCTGATATCTGTCACCAAGAAGAGAGCGACGGACATGCGCAGAAAACCCCGAACCCTGCTTGGTGGGGCGGTCGCGACACTCGCCGCCCTGGCCCTCCTCGGGCAGCCCAGCCCCGTCAATGCCGCGGACACGTCCTACGACGTCCTCGTGTTCTCCAAGACGGCCGGTTTCCGGCACGACTCGATCCCGGCGGGGACCCAGGCCATCCGCGACCTCGGCGCAGCGAACAGTTTCACGGTGACGACCACGGAGGACGGCAACCACTTCACCACCAGCAACCTGAGCCGTTACGAGGCGGTGATCTTCCTCAACACCACCGGCGACGTTCTGAACGACGCCCAGCAGTCGGCGTTCCAGTCGTACATCGGCTCAGGCGGCGGCTTCGTCGGCGTCCACTCGGCCGCGGACACGGAGTACAACTGGCCGTTCTACGGCGATCTGGTCGGCGCCTACTTCGCCTCGCACCCCGCTGTCCAGCAGGCCAACGTCAAGGTGGAGGGGCGGGCGCACGCGGCGACCGCCCACCTGCCGCAGACCTGGACCCGCACCGATGAGTGGTACAACTTCCGGACCAACCCCCGTACCACCGCGCGCGTGCTCGCCACGCTGGACGAGTCGTCGTACTCGGGCGGCTCGATGGGCGCCGACCACCCGCACACCTGGTGCAAGGCCTACTCGGGGGGCCGGGCCTTCTACACCGGCGGCGGGCACAGCCAGGCGTCGTACGCGGAGCCGGCGTTCCGGGCGCACCTGCTCGGCGGCATCCGGTACGCGGCAGGCCGGACCAAGGCCGACTGCCGGCCCGAGAACGGCTATACGACCCTCTACAACGGCTCGACCACCGGCTGGTCGCAGGCCGGCCCAGGGGGTTTCACCAACTCGGACGCCACCCTCGCCTCGTACGGCGGCCTGGGCATGCTCTGGTACAGCGCCCGGCAGTTCACCAACTACTCGCTGAAGCTGGACTGGAAGATGTCCGGCGACGACAACTCCGGCGTGATCGTGGGCTTCCCACCGTCGAGCGACCCGGCGTCGGCACTGAACAACGGCTACGAGGTCCAGATCGACGCCACCGACGCGCCTGACCGCACGACTGGCTCGATCTACGCCATCAAGGCCCCGGACACGGCTGCCCGGGACGCGGCACTCAACCCACCGGGCGAGTGGAACACCTTCGAGCTGCTGGTGGAGGGCGAGCGGCTCCAGGTCCGGCTCAACGGCGTGAAGATCAATGACTTCACCAACGCCGACCCCGCCCGCTCGCTCGCCGGCCACGTCGGCATCCAGAATCACGGCACGGGGGACGACGTATCGTTCCGCAACGTCCGGATCAAGGAACTGGGCGGCCCGACACCCGGCGCGGGTCCGGTCGTGGGGCTTGCGGGTAAGTGTCTGGATGTCCGTAACGGCGGCTCGGCGGATGGGACGGCGGTGCAGATCTCGTCGTGTACGGGCTCGGCGGGGCAGAAGTGGACGGTGGCGCCGGGGTCGACGGTCAAGGCGTTGGGCAAGTGCCTGGATGTCAGCGGTAACAGCACGGCGGACGGGGCGAGAGTCCAGTTGTGGTCCTGCAACGGTGGCGCCAACCAGAACTGGCAGGCGTATCCGGACGGGTCGCTGCGGAACCCGCAGTCGGGCAAGTGCCTGGACGTGCCGGGCGCCAACTCCTCGGACGGCACCCTCGTGCACCTGTGGACCTGCCACGGTGGAACCAACCAGAAATGGATCCTGCCCTGAGCTGACGCGGCACGCCGGAAGGGCCACCTGCCACTGTGCGGTGGCCCTTCCGGGGTTTTCAGGCAAGTAGAAGGACGGCGCCGCCGCTCAACGACGGCGCCACTGCTGGTTGGTGCCGCCGTGGACGGTCGGTTGTTTGCCGGCGGTGTAGGTCCAGGTCTGGCCGGCCGCGCCGGTGCAGTCCCGGAGTTGGGTCTGGGTGCCGTTGGTGGTGCCGGAGCCGGGGACGGTCAGGCAGCGGCCGGACTGCGCGCCCACGAGGGGGGCGCCCTGCCCGGGCTCGATCGGTGCCGCCACCGCGGCGGCGCCGACGGCGACAAGCGCCAGGACGGTGCCCAGCGCGGACAGCCGTCGGTAGGGGGCCGAGGTATCCGAAACACCATGACGGTTCCTCACAGGTTCGTAGGGAGGGATGCCCGGCGCGCAACCGCGCCGGGCATCCCGTTCGGACGGGCTACACGGCGGTGAACCGCCACTGCTGGTTGGTGCCGCTGTGGCAGCTCCATTGCAGGAGTCGTGCGCCGTCGGCCGTCGAGCCGCCGTTGACGTCGACGCACAGTCCACTGGGGAGGCTTTTCACCGTGTACACGCCCACCGTGGTGGTCGGTGTGACGAGGAACTTCTGCGGGTTGCCGTTGTTGCAGGTGGACTGCTGCAGGAACGCGCCCTGGGCGGTGGACCCGCTGGTGACGGCGAGGCACTTGTCGCTGTGCGCCGCCTTCAGGTGGACGGCGCCGCCACCGGCGTCGACGGCCTGCCATTTCTGGTTGTTGCCGCCGGTGGCCGGCCACTGGACGATCTGGGCGCCGTCAGCGGTCGAGGCGTCGCTGACGTCCATGAGTTTGCCGCTGTGCTGCGCTGCGACCGTCCAGGTCCGACCGGCCACGCCACCGCTGCCGCTGCCCGGTTCGCCGACCCCGTCGCCGCCGAAGGTGAGCGAGTCGAGGTCGAACCAGTTGTTCGAGGTGCCCTTGAACACCAGGTAGAGCCGGTGCGAGCCGGCGAGATCGGCCGTGTTCACCGCCGGCGTGGACTGGTAGTTGTTCCAGCCGCCGGTGCTGGGCACCGGTGTCCTGGCCAGGAGTGTGCCGGTCGGGGAGTCGGCGCGCAGTTCGATCGATCCGCCGCCGCTCGGCGACGACAGGCGGTAGCTCACGCTCGTGATGCCCGACAGGCTCATCGGGTCGAACGCGATCCAGTCGTTGTCGGAGATGTCGCCGACCCGCTTGCCGCTCTCCGCGCCGGCCTGCTCGACGACCCGCACACCCGACTGGTCCGTGTAGAACTCGGCCTGCTTGTGCTTGGGCTGGAGGATCGCGTGAGCGTAGCCGGTGAGCGGGGCCGCACCGCCGGGGCCGCCGTCGTCGGTGTAGCGGGCGTTGAGGACGTAGTACAGGTTGGCGCCGTCAGGGTGCCCGCCGAGCAGCGTCGTGTCGATGGTGCCCGAGCATCCCGGGTAGTCCGTGGTCTCGTGCTGGTGGTCGTCGTGGCCGAGGGCGGGGTTGACGAATACCTTGGTGCAGTCGACGGGCGCGCCGCCGGGGTCCGAGACGGACACCTTGTACGGGACGCGGTCGCCGAAGTCCAGCATGCCGCCGTCGGGCGGAATCGTGATGGTGACCTTCGGTGCGGTGTTGCCCACGGTGATCGGCACGTTGGCGAAGGCTGTCTTGCCGGTGTTGTCGGTGACCTTGAGCTGGGCGGTGTAGTTGCCGTTGGCGGTGTAGGTGTGTGACGGGTTGGCCGCCGTGGACGTGGTGCCGTCGCCGAATGTCCAGTGGTAGCTGAGCGTGTTACCGGGATCCGGGTCCGTGGACCCAGCGCTGCTGAACTGCACGGTCAACGGCGCGTTCCCGCTGGTGGGCGTTCCGGTGGCTTTGGCGATCGGCGACCGTCCGCCCTTGTTGTAGTCGATGCGGTAAAGCCCCGAGTCGTTGTTGCCACCGAAGAAGTTGGTCCCCCACTCGAGCAGGTACAGCGAGCCGTCCGGCCCGAACTCCATGTCCATCGGCTTGAGGAACTTGCCGGCGGGCATGAAGGGGTTGGTCCGGGTGACCGCGGTCGCGGAGTCGAAGTGGACCTCCTTGATGGAGTGGCGCGACCACTCGTAGAAGAAGTGGACCCCGTCGTAGTAGGGCGGGAACTTCGTCCCGGACGGGTTTGCGGCGTCGTAGCGGTAGACCGGTCCGCCCATCGGCGCCGAGGCGCCGGAGCCGAGTTCGGGAAAGTCCGGCGAGACGCCGTAGCCGTACCACATGTTCGGCGCGACGATCGGCTTGAGGCTGGTCAGGCCGGTGTTGTTCGGCGAGTTGTTGACCGGCGCGTTGCAGTTGAACTTGGCGCCGACGACGCGGGTGTCCGGGTTGTAGGGCGCGTAGGCCTGGTTGTCGCCGTGGCAGAACGGCCAGCCGTAGTTGCCCGGGGCCTTGATGACGTTGAGCTCGACGAGCCCTTCGGGGCCGCGGTTCGTCGTGGGGGCGCCCCGGTCCGGGCCGTAGTCGGCGAGGTAGACCCACCCGTTCTTCGGGTCGATCGAGAAGCGGAACGGGTTGCGGAAGCCCATCGCGTAGACCTCCGGCCGGGTCTTGGCTGTGCCTTGCGGGTAGAGGTTGCCGGCCGGGATGGTGTAGCCGCCGTCGGCCGACGGCCGGATGCGCAGGAGCTTGCCACGCAGGTCGTTGGTGTTGCCGGAGGTGCGGGCGGCGTCGAGGTTGGCCTTGCCCGGCCGCCAGTCCAGCGGGGCGTAGCCCTGCCAGTTGGAGTCGAGGTTCGGTGGGACGTCGTCCCCGGTGCCGATGTAGAGGTTCCCGTCGGGGCCGAACTCGATGTACCCGCCCGTGTGCCCGGGCTCGGCGAACGTGCGGTCCCGGGTCGCGGGGATGTCGATGATCGTCACCTGGCTCGACATGTTCAGGGTGTCGCCGGTGAGCGTGAACCGGGAGACCCGGTTGATGTCGTTCGGGACTCCGGCCGGGGAGTGATACAGGTACACGTAGCCGTTGTCGGCGAAGTCGGGGTCGAGCGCCAGTCCGGTGAGGCCGTCCTCGCCGCCGGTGTAGACGCTGAGCGTGCCGGCTGTCACGGTCCTGTTTGTGGTCGGTTTGAAGATCTTCAGCTGCCCGGCCCGCTGGACGTAGAGCACCCGCCCGTCCGGGGCGACCGCGAGGGCCATCGGGTCTGCGGTGTTGTCGTCGAGGGTGCGCTTCTCGAAGTTGCTCCACACGGTGCCGCCGCAGTCGCCGGGCTCCTTGCCGGCCGCCCACTTGACGCCACCGAGGACGTGGTTGCGGAAATGGGTCTCGCTGTAGGCCGCGCTGGTGTGCCCCATGGCGGTGGCCCACACCCGGCCGCCGCCGGTGTCGCGGCACCAGGAGATGGGGTGGTCCGGCCCCATGGCGCGGGAGCCAGGGTTGTACGTGCGCTCGTCCGCGGTGACCAGGACATGGACGTCGCCGCGGGGGTTGCGGTCGAAGTTGTACCACTCCTCGCTGCGGTTCCAACGGTCCGGCAGGCCGGCCGTCGACGGGTGCTTCTTGTCCGCGACGACGGCGGTGCCGGGCAGCACGCCGGGGGAGTGCTCCGGCATGTGCGCGCCGCCGTTGATGGTCTGGTCCCACCACGGGTACTCGTTCTCGATGCCCATGTCTGTGGCGTTGTGGATCGCGACGATGCCCTTGCCGCTGGCGAGGTAGCTCTCCATCGCCTGACGTTGGGCCGCCGTGGTCCACACCATTCCCGAGGTCTGGAACATGATGACCACGTCGAAGGTGGCGAGGTTTGCCGGGGTGAAAACGCTTGAGTCCTCGCTATGGACCAACTCGAAGTTGTTGGCCGCAGCCTGCTCCCGGAACATCGTGAGGCCGGCAGGGATCGAATCGTGCCGGTAGCCGGCCGTCTTCGTGAAGACCAGGGCTCGGAAGGCCGGCGCCGCTGACGCCGGTTGGGCTACGACGAGCGACAGGAGCACGCTCGCGATCGCCCCGAAAATTAATATGATGCGACGCATGCCGTCTCCTATTTCGGCGGAGCAACGATGGCATGACCACGGGCACGCGTCGGCCGCACCTCCGATGCGCCGGAGTGCCTGAGCGCGTCGTAGGCACGCGTGTGCCGTCAGCTCGTCATCCCGTCCGCCGTGACGGGCAGTCAAGTCCCTACGGAAGAGAGAGGGGGCGTCACACCAGATGCGACCGTCTCCCGTGGTCTGCCGGCCAGCATGCAGCGGCGTATCGCAACAGTCAATATGGCTCGGGTGGGGCCGATTCCATAACACTTTTTGCGCATCAATCGTCGTGGTTCGGCGCGCGACTGTCGTCGGGCCGATTCCATAACACATTTTGCGCAGCAGTCGTCGTGGATTGTCGGGCGACTGTGGACGAGTCGATTCGATAACAGATTTTGGCGTATCAATCGCTGTCGACTGTGATCTCCGGTGGTATTGCCAGACACTCATCAAGGCATTTAACCTCGGGGCCGCGATGTCGCCATCGCGGCCGGCGAAAGTTCGCGGCTATTCGACGATAGCTCGCGGGCGGGAGCCGTCATTCCATGCCGGCCGTACCTGAACGATTCGGCTATCGGTGACTCAGTCCTGCTGACGACGTGAATGTAGAGGGTCCCACGATGTCTGGCCTGCTGCCGTCGCCGCTGCTCGCTCTGCGAGGCATCGGCAAGTCGTTCCTCGGCGTGCGGGTGCTCGATGGCGTCGACCTCCAGGTCCGGCCGGGCGAGGTGCACGCGGTCGTCGGCGAGAACGGCGCCGGCAAGTCCACGCTCATGAAGGTGGTGTCCGGCGTCCACCAGCCCGACGAGGGAACGGTTGAGTTCGCCGGCGCCCCGCGGACGTTCCGCAGCCCGCGTGAGGCCCGACAGGCCGGTGTCGGCATCGTCTACCAGGAGCTGACCCTGCTGCCCGAGCGCACCGTCGCGGAGAACGTCTGTCTGGGCCGCGAGCCCCTGCGCCGCGGGCTCGTCGACCGTAGGGCGATGCTCAGCCACACCGCGGGGCTCCTCGCCTCGATCGGGGAGGGCTCGTTACCGCCCGACACGCGCGTGGGACGACTCGGCGTGGCGCAACAACAGGTGGTCGAGATCGTCAAGGCGCTCTCCCTCGACGCGCGGCTGCTCATCATGGACGAGCCCACCGCGGCTCTCGCCGACCACGAAGTCGACCAGCTCTACGCGCTCGTACGGCGGCTGCAGGAGCAGGGGATAGGCGTGCTGTACGTGTCGCACCGCCTCAAGGAGGTCTTCGACCTGTCCAGCCGGATCACCGTGCTCAAGGACGGCCGGGCGGTGGCCACCTTGGACACCGCGGACACCAGCGCCGATCAGCTGGTGCGCCACATGGTCGGCCGCGAGCTGTCGAGCTACTACCCCGACCCGGCGAAGCCGCAGGAGCTGGGCCCGGTGCGGCTGACGGTCCGGGGCGGAGGCAACCGGAAGCTGCGCGGCATCGACCTGCGGCTGCGCGCCGGCGAGGTGCTCGGTGTCGGCGGCCTGCAGGGCTCCGGCCGGTCGGCGTTGGCCCGCGCAGTGTTCGGCGCCGCACCGTTCAGTACCGGCGAGGTGACCGTCGACGGAGCGCCGGTCCGGCTGCGCTCGCCCCGCGCCGCGATGCGGGCCGGTATCGCCTACGTCTCCGAGGACCGCAAGGGCGAGGGGATCGTCGCCGGGCAGTCGGTGCTCGACAACGCGCTGCTGGCCGGCCGCGCCGTCCGCCCGGGCCGGCTCGGCCGCGGTGCCCGGACCGCGCGGGTCCGGGAGCTGCTCGCGGCCGTTGAGCTTCACGCCGCGGGGGAGGACCAGGAGATCCGTTTCCTGTCCGGGGGCAACCAGCAGAAGGTCGTGTTGGCCAGGTGGCTCGCGCTCGCCCCGAGGATCCTGCTCTTCGACGAGCCGACCCGGGGCATCGACGTGGGCGCCAAGTCGGCGATCCACGATCTCGTCCGCCGGCTGGCCCGCGACGGCGCCGCCGTGCTGATGGTCTCGTCCGAGCTGCCCGAGCTGCTCGGCATGAGCGACCGGATCATCGTCATGCGCGACGGCCGGATCGCCGGCGAGCTACCCGCCGGCGCGACAGAGGAGGAGGTCGTCGCCCTGGCGGTCGGCACCGTGCCGGAGGCGGCCGGATGAGCGGCGCGCTGTCCCTGTCGGCCCGGCGGACCCCGCCCGGCGTGTTCGTCGCCCTGGTCCTCACTCTGACGATCGGTTGGCTCATCGTCACGGTCGATGGCGGTCGGCTGTTCAGCCTGCCGACGACGGTGAGCCTGCTGCACGTCGCCGCCGGTCTGGGCCTCGTCGCGGTCGGCCAGACGCTGGTCGTCGTCGGGGGCTCGCTGGACCTGTCCGTGGCGTACGTGGTCAGCCTGAGCACCCTCGTCGCCGCCGAGACCATGGCCGGTGACGACGGTGCGCTGCTGCCGGCGATCGGCCTGACGCTCGCCGTCAGCGCCACGATCGGCCTCGTCAACGGCCTGCTCGTCACCACAGCGCGGATCAACCCCTTCATCGCGACCGTCGGCGTCGGACTGCTGCTGAAGGGATACCTCGACAACGGATACGACGGCCCGGCCGGCAAGACCGCACCCGCCCTGGTGCAGGGCCTGGGGTACCAGCGCATCGGCCCGGTGCCGCTGTCGTTCCTGCTGCTGCTCGTCGTCGCCGCCGCGGCCTGGTTCGTGCTGGCGCGCACCCGCTTCGGCCACCACCTGATCGCCGTGGGCGGTGACCCGGAGGTCGCCCGGCTCTCCGGCGTGCGGGGCAGCCGGGTCCTCGTCACCGCCCATGTGCTGTGCGCCCTCTGCGCCGGCCTCGCCGGGGTCTACCTCGCCAGCCGGCTCGGCGCCGGCGCACCAAGGGTGGGCACCGAGGGACTGTACGACCTGGAGTCGATCGCCGCGGTGGTGCTCGGCGGCACCGCCCTGGCCGGCGGGCGCGGCGGCGTTGCCGGCACGGTCGGCGGCGTGCTGCTGCTCGCGAGCATCGACGCCATCTTCAACCAGCTCGAGGTCGACGTGTTCTTCAAGCAGGTGATCCGTGGCGTGATCATCATCGCGGCGGTCGCCGTCTACGCCCGCCGGGCGATGCGAAAGGCGACATAGCATGCGGATCGCGCGCCCACTGCGGCTCCTTGAGTTCCGCTCCGGCAGTCTCGCCCCGATCATCGTGATCCTGGCGGTGTTGCTGGTTCTGCTGACCGCCCGGCAACCGGACTTCCTCTCGCCGCCGTCGCTGATGTCGTTCCTCGGCCGCTCCGCGCCGGTCGTCCTGCTCGCCGCCGGCCAGTACTTCGTGATCGTCTCCGGCGAGTTGGACCTGTCCGTCGGCTCTCTGGTCACCGCGCAGGTGGTCATCGCCGCCCGGCTGATCGACGGCGATCCGTCGGCCGGCTGGCCTGTCGTCGTGCTCCTGCTCGCGTTCGGCATCGCCGTCGGCCTCGTCAACGGCCTCGTCACCACGCGGTTGCGGGTGCCGTCGTTCATCACGACCCTCGGGATGTTCCTGATCCTCGTCGGTGCCGTGTACCTGTGGTCCGACGGTGCCCCGAAGGGCGGCCTCTCCGAGGAGTTCCGCCGGCTCGGCCGGTCGGCGTTCGAGGACGTGCCCGCGCTGGGCCGGATACCGTACGCCCTGGTCGTCCTGCTGGCAGCGGCCGCTCTGGCGCTGGTGCTGACGCGTTCGGACTTCGGCCGCACCCTGGTCGCCGTCGGCGGCAACCCGCGGACCGCCGAGCTGAGCGGCGTGCGCGTGTGGCGCGCCAAGACCATGGCGTTCGTCCTCAGCGGACTCGCCGCCACGCTCGCGGCGGTCCTGATCGGCGGGTACAGCGGAGTGTCGTTCCAGGCCGGTGCCGGCCTCGAGTTCGGCGCGATCACGGCGGCGGTCCTCGGCGGTGTCGCTCTGGGCGGGGGCCGCGGTTCGGTCGTCGGCGCGATGCTGGGCGCGCTGACCCTCGAGACGCTCTTCACGCTCATGAACTTCTACGGCGTCTCCGGCGCCCTCAAACCGACCGTCCAGGGCGCGATCATTCTGTTCGCCGTGGCGGCGGCGTCCTTCCGTTTCCCGTCCAGATAAAGGGGATTCAGTGCGGCATTCCATGACGGTGCTGGCCGTGAGCACCTTACTGGTGCTGGCCGGCTGCGCCACCGACGAGCCCACCACCGGCGCATCGGGTTCGCCCTCCGCGGGCACCGGGTCGGGCACCGGGGAGCAGTCGAAGTTCTTCGTGCGGGCCGACTACGACAAGCAGCTCGCGCTCCTGGACGCCGCGCCCACCGGGCCGGCCGCCAAGCCCTGGGAGCAGGCGCTCAACCCGGCGATGGTGGAGACCAAGAAGTTCACGAAGCCCGGACCGTACAAGATCTGCTTCTCCAACGCGGGGCTGAACAACCCCTGGCGCCAGGTCGGTTTCAAGACCATGCAGGCCGAGGTCGACACACACCGCGGCCGGATCTCCGAGTTCGTCCACGTCGATGCCGAAGGCAAGGACCAGAAACAGATCGCCGACATCAACGACCTGCTCGGCAAGGGCTGCCACGCGCTCATCGTCTCGCCGAACACCACCGCGACGCTCACCCCGGCCGTGGAGGCCGCCTGCAAGAAGGGCCTGCCGGTCATCGTCTTCGACCGCGGCGTCGACACGACCTGCCCGGTGACGTTCATCAACCCGATCGGCGGCTACGGATTCGGCCACGTCGCGGCGGAGTTCGTCACCCAGGAGATGAAGCGCGGTGGCAAGGTGCTCGCGCTGCGCATCCTGCCCGGCGTCGACGTGCTGGAGACCCGTTGGTCCGCGGCGAAGGTCGCCTTCGACAAGGCGGGCGTCGACGTCGTCGGCGTCGAGTTCACCGACGGCGACCCGGCCAGGACGAAGAAGATCGTCAACGACTACATCCAGCGGTACGGCACGATCGACGGCGTCTGGATGGACGCCGGGGCGGTCGCGGGCGCGGCGGTCGAGGCGTTCGAGGACGCCGGCAAGCCGGTGCCGCCGATCAACGGCGAGGACCAGCTCGACTTCCTGAAGCTGTGGAAGGACAAGAAGCTCACGGCGATCGCCCCGACCTACCCGACCTACCAGTGGCGCACCCCGATCATCGCCGCACTGAAGATCCTCGACGGCGAGCAGGTGCCGAACCCGTGGAAGCTGCCACAGCCGACCATCACCCAGGACAACCTGGACGAGTACGTCGACCCCGCCATGCCGCCGCTGCACTACGCGATGTGCGGCTGCACCGACCTGCCCGGTTACCCGCGGCGCTGGAAGTAGTCCGGTGTACACCATCGGTGTCAACCCGTGGGTCTGGGCCTCGCCGGTCGACGACGAGGCCATGGCCGAGCTGGTGCCGCGGATCGCCGCGTTCGGTTTCGACGCGGTCGAGCTGCCGATCGAGCAACCCGGCGACTGGGACCCGGCCCGCACCCGGGACCTGCTGGCGGCGTACGGCCTGCGCGCGGTCGGCGTCTGTGCGGTCACCTCGCCCGGACGTGACCTCGTGAACGCCCCGCCGGAGGTCGTCGCCTCCACCGTGTCGTACCTGAAAACGTGTGTGGACAGCGCGGTGGCCGTCGGCGCGCCCTGCGTCGGCGGCCCGGTCTACGCCGCGGTGGGGCGGACCTGGCGCATGTCACCGTCTGAGCGCGCGGCCTGCTACGCGGACGTCCGCCGCGCCCTGCGGCCAGTGGCCGACCACGCGGGGGAGCGGGGCGTGAGCATCGGCGTGGAGGCCCTCAACCGCTATGAGACGAGCGTCGTCAACACGGTCGAGCAGGCGGTGGAGCTGATCGACGGTCTGCCCGCGAACGTCGGTCTCATGATCGACACCTATCACATGAACATCGAGGAGGCCGACCCCTACGAGGCGCTCGTCTCGGCTGGTCCGCACATCAAGCACGTCCAGGTCAGCGGCACCGACCGCGGCACCCCGGGCGCCGACCACTTCGACTGGCCACGCTTCCTCTCCGGCCTGGCCACGACCGGCTACGGCGGCGCGGTGTGCATCGAGTCGTTCACCGCGCAGAACGAGGCCATCGCCACCGCGGCCTCGATCTGGCGGCCGCTTGCCCCGTCGCAGGACACCCTCGCCCGTGACGGGCTGTCCTACCTCCGAACCGTACTCCGCGGACTGGAAAGCACTCCTTGACCGGGTGACAGGCCCGGTCGCGCCGTCATCCCCTTCCGCCTGGGAACCGCCATAAGGAGAAAACGTGTTAACAACTCTCACGATACGAAGGCGGCTTCTGGCCGCAGCCGCCACCGTCGGTTTAGCCGCGACCGCCGTGACGGCGTTCCCCGCGCCCGCATCCGCAGCCCCCCGCACTGTGTACGTCTCGCCGTCCGGCACCGGCACTGACTGTTCCAGCGCGCAGCCGTGCTCACTGACAGCCGCGCAGGCGGCGGTGCGATCGCTCAACGACGACATGTCGGACGACATCGTGGTGCAGTTGGCCGACGGTGTGTACCGGCTGGCCCAACCCTTCCGGCTGACGGCGGAGGACTCCGGCTCAGGCGGTCACACGGTCGTGTGGCAGGCCGCCCCGTCGGCGCGCCCGGTGATCACCGGTGCCCGGGCGGTCACCGGCTGGTCGGTGGCCGACGCAGCCAGGAACATCTGGCGGGCCGACGTGCCCGCCGGTCTCGACGCCCGGCAGCTCTATGTCGACGGCGCCGTCGCCACCCGGGCCCGCACGCAGGTGAACAGGGCCGATTTCACGGCCTCCAGCGCCGGAATGAGGTTCTCGGGCGGTGCGCTGAGCTATCTGAACAACCTGGCGAACCAGAGCCGGATCGAGGTGGAGAGCGTCAACTCCTTCACCGACCGGTACTCGCCGGTGCAGAGCATCAGTGCGAACTTCATCACGATGCAGCAGCCGGCGTGGAACAACAACAACTTCGGCTACGACACCCTCATGCGGCCACACCGGGCCGGTCCGTTCTACCTGTCCAACGCGTACGAGTTCCTGGACTCGCCCGGCGAGTGGTACCTCAACCCCACGGCCGGAGACTTGTACTACATCCCCCGGGCCGGGCAGAACATGAGCACCGTCAGCGTGGAACTGCCGACGCTGCAATCGCTGGTGAACGTCGGGGGCACGTACAGCGAGCCGGCGCACCACATCACGTTCAGCGGGATCACCTTCACCGGCACGAGCTGGCTGGGCCCCAGCAGCAACCAGGGTTACGTGGACCAGCAGACCGGCGCGTACCTCGCCGGCAACCGGAGCTGGCCGGGCTTCGACTCCTGCCACAACGGCTGCACGCAGTTCGAGGCCGCCCGGCCACACTGGCTGCAAATGCCGGCCGCCGTGCAGATCTCCGCCGCCAACACCATCACCTTCAGCGACTCCAAGTTCGTCAACCTGGGCCAGACGGCCATCGGTATCGGCAACGACGCCAACGCGCACGCCAGCGGCGTCGGCCTGGGCGCCGGCAACATCACGGTGACCCGGTCGGAGATCGCCCGGAGCTCAGCCGGGGGCATCCTCGTGGGCGGCGTGCGCGCCGACGCCCACCACCCCAGCGACCAGCGCATGGTCAACAGGGACATCACGATCAGCAACAACCGCATCCACGACCTCGGGGCGGACTACCGGGGCAACGTCTCCGTCCTGACCACGTACGTCACCAACAGCACCGTCGCCCAGAACGAGGTCTACAACATGCCGTACTCCGGCATGTCGATCGGGTACGGCTGGGGCGCCAATGACGCGGGCGGCAGCAACCACTATGCCAACCGCGGCCTGTACAACTACCAGCCGCGCTACACGACGCCGACCACCGCGTCCAACAACCGGATCATCGGCAACTACATCCACGACGTCATGCAGCAGATGAACGACGGTGGCTGCATCTACACGCTCGGATGGAACCCGAGCGCGCAGATCAGCCGGAACCACTGCCTGCGGACCAACGGACACTTCGGGCTGTACTTCGACGAGGGCTCGAAGTACTACACGGCCACCAGCAACGTCTTCTCGAACACCGGTACGTGGGCGACGGCCAACTACTGGGGTGGCGAGAACATGGGGAACTGGACCGTCGCCAACAACTGGTCGACCAACGGCAGCACGAACGTGACCAACGGGGACCGCGGCAACGTGGTCTCCGGCAATGTCACGGTCACCAATGGCAACTGGCCTTCCGGTGCCCGGGACGTGATGGCGTCCGCCGGGCCGCGGGACGCCACCCCACCGCCGCCCAAGCAGCAGATCGTGGGCGCGCAGTCCGGCCGCTGCCTGACCGTCCCCGGCGCCGGCACCACCAACGGCACCCAGACCCAACTCTGGGACTGCACCGGCGCGGCCGGCCAGACCTGGACCTACACCGCCGGCAAACAACTGACCGTCCACGGCGACAAGTGCCTCGATGCCAGCGGAGGCGGCACCACCAACGGCACCGCCGTCATCATCTGGGACTGCAACGGCCAGAACAACCAGCAATGGAACGTCAACCCCGACGGCACCATCACCGGTGTCCAGTCCGGACTGTGCCTCGACGCCAACGCCGCCGGCACCGCCAACGGCACCAGGATCACCCTCTGGTCTTGCCACGGCGGCACCAACCAGCAGTGGGCACTGCGATAGCGGAATCGACGCCTATCCGACCCTTTGGGACAGGAGCGGATGTCGGCCGTGGGGCCCGAGTGGGTGCGGGGCCCCACGGTGCCTCGGTGGATCTGTGGATACCTGCTGGATGCGGCACGCCGCCGCCAGCCCCAGCCGGCCCCTCCTCCTCGTCGCGCGAGCCCCTGGACGCAATGCCGGTGGCTCTGGCTCTTTCCGGTCGTTCAGCGGGGTGTGCCAAGGCCCGGACGCGTCGAAAGTGACCGGACGGCCGCCCCGGTTGCCCTTCCTTCAGACGGAGTCCGCGTCGGCGGCGGACGCGTCGCGGTCGGCCTGCTCAGGCTCGTTTCCGCCGTCCCGCCCGTTCTGTTCCGCCTCGTCACCCCTTCTTGCCGGGTCTGGTCCTGCTCGGCTGTGGCTTCCTCGAGAGCTTCCATGACAACCTTGCCGACGATCATCCCGGCGGCGTCGTGGTGAGCACGGACGGTCGTGGAGTCCACGCTGATCAGGGACAGGTCTGTCTTGCCCTGGCGGGCGGCTTCGGCGATCAGGCCTCCAGCAGGGCGGTGAAGACACCGGCGTTCCGCCAGACCCGGAAGCGTCCGTAGACGGTCGGCCAGGGCCCGAATGCTTCCGGCATCTCCCGCCACTGCGCGCCTGTCCTGAACCGTCAGATCACCCCCCCTCGAACTGATCCCGCAGCCGCTCGGGGCGCGGGCCGTACTCACCTATCGGCAGGAACGGCTCTATCAACCTCCATTGCTCATCGGTGAGTTGCCTGCGCGTCACGAAAGTCTTCCTACCGGATCCGCATCCCAGACGGATCCGGAACGACACGATTGATCACGACATCACACAGACCCTAGGAACACAGGAAGCCCCGTCGGGGCAGGGTGACCAAATGGGTCCCCTGGCCCGACGGAGCTCGGTCGGCCGGACGACGGGATACCGGCGCCCGGCAGGTGCCGGTGCCGTGTGCGGTGCTCCCCGGCTCAGCCGAAGTTCACGTCGCTGCACCACATGTAGGCCTGGTCGAGGTGTGAGGCCTGCCAGATCACGAACAGGATGTGGTGTCCGGTGTAGCCGGAGGTTTGGACGGGGAACGTGATGTCCTTCGCCGGGGCGAAGCGGCCGGTCTGCGTGATGAAGTCGAGGTTGCTCCAGCCCAGGGTCTGGGTCTTGGGGTTGAAGCCCTGCTTGCTCACGTAGACCTTGAAGTAGTCGGCACCGTGGGACGCCTGGTCGTACAGGTGGACCGAGAAGTTGTTGCCGACGGTGGTGGTCTTCCACTGCCCGGGCTTGTTCAGGCTGGCGTTCCTCGAGAGGTTGTTGCTGCAGAGCGTCCCGTCGGGGGTCCGCGCCTGGAACTGGCCACCGAGGCCGTCGCGGAGCGCGCTCATCCAGTTCCACATGGTGTCGGGGTTGGCCTGGAAGGCCTGCCAACACATGGGGTCTTCGGTCTGCATGGCCGGGTTCGTGTGGTTGCTGCCCCACGTCTTCCAGCACTGGTACGCGCGGGAGGCGGGGCCGACGACGGTGCCGTGGGCCTGGGCGGGGGCCGACCAGGTGAGTGCGCCGACAACCACGGCGAACAGCATGACGAGCGCCTGGAGAGGCCGGCGGAGGGATGACCGCGAACGCCCGGCTAACGGACTCTGTTTGCGCATGTGGGGGGACTCCTTCCAGTTGCAAGGCTGTCATGGGAGCGCTCCCAACGGTAGGACTTCTGAGTGAGATGTCAATGAAACAAGCGGAGTTGATTACAGGGGTGGGCGGCGAGCAGGGAATCTGTCGTGAGCCGGGAGTCAGAGCCGTTCCCGGGACCGGAAAGCGAGGGTGCGGCCTGGACTGGTGTGCGGGGCGATGCCAGGGAGGGGCGTTCGCAGCATGGCAACGGGACCTGGTTCTGGCGTGAGGGCTGTCCAGTTTGAGGTTCCCCGGCGTGCGGGAGGTGCTGATCAGCTGGTCAGGGCGGAGTGACGGGGTTTCAGGTTCGTTCGTTCGGCCGTTGCTGAAGGCAACCGATTGATCACGACGTCACAGGGCCCTAACGCCGCAGCCGGGTCGGCTCGCCCGGCCCGCTGCGGCGCACCACCCACGCCTCGGTGATGTGGGTGAACATCGCCTCGGCCGCACCCTTGGGGTCGTGCGCGGCGATCCGCTCGTAGATGCGCCGATGGCCGTGGTTGGACGCGACGCAGAAGGCGCGGCCGGTTCGGCCCATGTACCGGGCGGAGTTGATGACCTGGCGCTCCAGCGAACGGACCACGGCACGGCCGATGCGGTTCCCCGACGCCTGCATGACGGCGTCGTGGAACGCCCGGTCCTCTTCGTTGTACGAAGCGGGGTCGTCGACGAGCTCATCCATCCGCTCCACCAGACCGCGCAGCTGGTCGATCACCTCGGCGTTCGCCAGGCGGGCGGCGACGTTGGCCATATCGGACTCCAGCACGCGGCGGGTCGCTACGAGGTGATCGAGGATGGCCAGGCTCTCGTCCTCGGCGATGGTCGCGCCGAGGACCAGCTCGTCAAGCATGTTCCACATCGCCGGCGGGGTGACCATCGTGCCGGCGCCCTGGCGGACCTGCACCAGCCCCTTCTCCTGAAGAATCTTCACCGCCTCACGGACCACGGTGCGGCTGACCGAGAAGGTCTCGCAGAGCACGGGCTCGGGAGGCAGCGGCGAACCGGACGGATGAACTCCACGGACGATCCGCTCCACCAGCTCAGCCGTGACCGCGGCGGCAAGGTTCGCCGGGCGCCGGCTCCAGGCGGGGGCCTCGGAGGCCTCTGCGGATGACTGCGGTACTGCGGTCATGACACCCCCCCGGGACCCGTGCCATACCACGGATGCTCGCCAACTATACGGCATCCGGTTGACGTCATACGTCATACGAGTTACATACGTCATACGAGTTGCGTTCTTCCTCAACCTCAATTGCCGGACAGCCGGCCACCTCAGGAGCGTGGGGCAGCAATGAAGCAGCGAACACTGTGGTCGGTGACCCTGGTCGCCGGGCTCGTTCTCTTAGCGGGCTGCGGAAGCGCCTCCGACCCGGATTCGGCGTCCGGTGGTTCGAAGGGCAAGCTCGTCGTCTGGGACTGGAAGTCTGGCGACGCCACAGCGTCCTCATACATCAAGAAGGCCAAGGCCGACTTCGCCGAGCGGCACCCCGGCGTGACGGTCGAGTTCGTCGCGCAGCCGTTCGAGCAGTACTACACCCTGCTCGGGGCCGCCATCCAAGCCGGCAAGGGGCCGGACGTCATGCTCTTCAACGGTGGCGGGCAGATCCGTGACCGGGCGGACTCCCTTCTGCCGTTGGACGAGTACGTCCGTGATGACAAGAAGAGGCTGGCCGGGTGGGAGGCCTTCACCAAGGACAGCAAGACCTACGCCGCGCCGGTGACATTGCAGGGTCACCCGATCTACTACAACAAGTCGCTCTACCGGAAGGCAGGGCTGGACCCGGAGCAGCCGGCCACCAGCTGGGACGAGTTCGTCGCCAACTGCCGGACCATCGCCAAGGCAACCGGTGCCAGGTGCTTCGCGCAGGGCAACAAGGAAGGCATCGGTATCCAGTTCTTCCTGTCCGGGCTCGGCTCGGGCGTCCTGCCGCCCACGGAGTACGACGACTGGATCGCCGGCCAACGAGACTGGTCTTCGCCGGCGGTCAAGCGGGTCTTCTCGCTCTGGAAGGAGGCCGACGACAAAGGCCTGAACAACGACGGGGCGAACTCGACGGCGATGTTCAACGACGCGTTCGCGGTGTTCCAGTCCAACAAGGCCGCCCACGTCATCGGGTTGATGTCGGACGTCGGGCACTGGAAGGACTTCGCCGAATTCCTCGACGCCGGCGATGTCGGCGTCATGAAGTCGCCGGTCGTCACGGCCGGCGCCACGCCGAGCCTTCCCTACGACGGCGGCATCGGCTACGCCGTGGCGAAGTGGACGAAGGACCCCCAGGTCGCCGCCGACCTGGTGCGCTCCCTGACCTCGACCCACGCACTGAAGTCGTTCTACGCCGACGCCGGCGCCATCGCGGCCGACCGCACCGTGGACGTCTCGAGCGGTGGACCGGCCGTCGCCACCATCGTGTCCGCGGTCGACGGTGGCAAGCCCGCCCTCCACGTGGCCCTGTCGTCCAAGACCGTAGACCTGATGGGGCGGCTGTCTCAGCAACTGCTGAGCGGATCGGTCACGGTCGACGCGGCGGTCAAGCAGCTGGCGGCGTCCGACCAGACGGGCTGAGGCCATGTCACCCGTTGGTTCGTCGGTCCGCGCCGCTCAAGGGGCGCGAGCAGGTGAGGCGGTAGGTGGCCGCGGCCCGGCGTCGAAATCTCCGCGGGTCCGGAACGGCCGTCGCGCCGAACGCCTCGCCCCCTACGTCCTGGTCGCTCCCGCTGTCCTGATCATCGTGGTGCTCCGGCTGTGGCCGCTGGGGTTGGGAGTCAGCTTCTCCTTCACCGGTGACGGCGAACGCAACGGCGTCACGGTGGGGCTCGACAACTACGCGGAGCTCATCGACGACCCGCTGTTCCGCACCGCGCTGCGCAACGTCGGACTGCTGGTGCTGCTGCTGCCGGTCGCGGTCGCGATCCCGGGACTGCTCGCCACCTTCATCTACCTGCGGGTGCCAGGACACCCGTTCTTCCGGAGCGTCTACTTCTTCCCGGCTGTGCTCTCACCGGTGATCGTCGGCGCGATCTTCAACCTGCTCCTGGCCTTCGACGGTCCGCTGAACGCCGTGCTCGGCGGCTCAGGGGTCGGGCCGGTGGACTGGCTCGGCGATCCCGACGTAGCCATCTTCGCCGTCGTCGGCGTGCACATCTGGGCGACGTCAGGGATGGCGCTGGTGGTGTTCCTGGCCGGGTTCGCGACCCTGGACTCCGCACTTCTGGACGCCGCCCGGGTCGACGGCGCCTCGCTCGCGCGAATGATCTGGCACGTCATCATCCCGGGTCTGTCCCGCACCATCCAGTTCGTCGTCGTCACCACGATGATCGGGATGCTGACCTCGATGTTCGGGCTGCTCTACGTCATGACCAGTGGTGGCCCGGAAGGGTCGACCTACCTGCCGGAGTACTACATCTGGGTCCAACAGGGGCAGATGAGCCTCCCGGCGCTCGCGTCGGCCGCGTCCACAGTCCTCTTCCTCATCATGCTGGTCGTGGGTCTGCTGCAGGTCGGCCTGCTGCGCCGGGCGGGGAGGGAGGACTGATGTCCCGCCTGGGCCCGGGCAGATGGCTGGTCGCCGTGCCGATGGCGCTCCTCGCCCTGGCGACGATCTACCCCCTGCTGTTCACCGCCAACGTCGCGATGAAGACCCGCCGGGAGTACATCCTCGACCGGTTCTCCCTGGCGAGCACTCTCCGGTGGGACAACCTCGGCACCGCGTGGAACAGCGTCGGCATGGGACGGTACTTCCTCAACTCCGTGATCGTGGTGGCCTGCGCCGTAGCGCTGTTACTGCTCATCGGGTCCATGGCCGGGTTCGCGCTGGCTCAAGTGCGGTTCCGCGGCTCGTCCGCGCTGGCCCTGGTCTGCCTCGCGGCACTGTTCATCCCGTTCCAGGTGATCATGGTGCCGCTGGCCAGGATCATGGCCGACGGCGGTCTCATCGACACCTATCCGGGGCTGATCCTCGCCTACGTCGCGCAGTTCCTGCCGTTCACCGTCTTCCTGATGACGAGCTACTACCGAGCGGTGCCCACCGAGCTCGTCGACGCCGCACGGATCGACGGAAACACCCTGTACGGCGTCTACCGGCGCATCATGCTGCCGATGGGTGCTCCGGCCCTGCTGTCGGTGGGCATCCTCGACGCGCTGTTCTGCTGGAACGACGTGCTCATCTCGCTGCTGATGATGCCGTCGGCAGACCATCGCACCCTGATGGTGGGCATCACCTCACTGCGCGGCCAGTACTCCGCCGACATCCCCACCTTCGCAGCCGGTGTCCTGATCGCCGGGCTACCCGTGTTGGTGACCTACCTCTTCCTGCAGCGCCAGATCGCCGACGGCGTGACGGCCGGCGCGACGAAGGGCTGACGCATGCGCATCACCGGGTACAGAACCCTGACGACGGTGCAGCAATGGGGTCGACCTGTCGGTGACGCCAACGGCGTCTACCTCGACGGCGTCGTGCCCGTGCCGGTCGTCATCGTCGAGACCGATGAGGGGATCACCGGAGTCGGCCTGGGACCGCACGTGGAAGCCGAGACGATTTTCGCCGCCCTCGACGGCCAGGACCCGCGCGCGGTGACCGCCCTCTACGACCGCATGCTGCGGCACACCTTCAAAGCCGGGCATGCCGGCGTGGTGTTCGGCACGATCGGCGCGTTCGACACGGCGTTGTGGGACATCAAGGCACAGGCCGTGGGTGAGCCGCTGTGGCGGTTGCTCGGCGGCAACGACCGCGTGGTCCACGCCTACGCCTCCGGCCTGGACATCGGCCTCACCGACGACGAGCTCGTCGCCGCCTACCGGGTCTATGCCGAACGCGGGCTGAGGGCCGCGAAGCTCAAGGGCGGCCTGGACATCGAGCGTGACCGGCACCGGCTGTCGCTCGTACGCGAGGTACTGACCGAGGCCGCGCACGGGACCCGGCCAGGGATCATGCTGGATGCGAACGAGTCCTGGAGCCGCAAGCAGGCGGTACGCCACGTCGGTGAACTGGAACGCACGCTCGACCTGACCTGGATCGAGGAGCCGGTCCGGCGCTGGGACGCCGACGGCCTGGCCGCTGTCAGCCGTGGCGTACGGACGGCGGTCGCCAGTGGGGAGAACCTCACCGGCCTCGAGCAGTTCCGCCCGCTGATCGCGGCGGGAGGCGTCGACATCGTCCAGACGGCCGCGGTCTGGGGAGTCACCCACTTCCTGCGTGTCGCCGCGCTGGCGCACGCCTACGACCTGCCGGTCAGCCCGATCGGCAACACGCCTGTCGCGCTGCTGCACGCCGCGACGTCGGTGCCCAACCACCTCGTCAGCGAACTGCAGGGCCTGCGGCCGCCGAACGGCGTCGCGATGGACCTGCACGTCGAGGACGGCGCCTTTGTGCTCGGCGACACGCCGGGCCTGGGCATCCGGATCGACGAAACGGTGATGACCGCGGCCCGTCAGCGAACGGCACACGCACCCGACGGACCGCACATACGGCCGGAGCGGGCCGGCCGGCGGCTGCTCGCGGTCACCCCTGGACCATGCAGATCCACCGCGGAAGGGATGTCCGACACCATGGGTATGGAGGATCGATGAAGGCGGTTGTCTACCGCGGGGCCCGCACCCTCGAGATCGAGAGCCGGGTCGCCGAGGTGCCGGCCCTGGCGAAGGAGTGGGGCGGGCGCGGCGTCAACGTCAACGCCATCGCACCGGGCTGCATCGCCACCGACAACACCGAGGCGTTACGCGCGGACCCTCAGCGCGACCAGGCGATCCCTGGCCGGATCCCGGCCGGTCGCTGGAGACGCGCCGACGATCTCGCCGAGGCCACGGTGTTCCTCGCCTCCACGGCGTCGGACCATGTCGACGGCAATGTTCTTCCCGCTGATGGCGAATGGCCGGGGCGATGATGGGCCGCCCAGCGTTACCAGCCGGCCGCACCCGAGTCGATCGTACGTGCGAGCCCGAGGGTGGCGACGTGCGCGGCACCTGGGGCGGCCCTGCCCGAGACAACGTGTCCGGGCTCGTGATGCGTGCCGGCCGACCCGACGAGACGAGCCTGGTCGTCGCCGCACAGGCCGGCGATCCACGAGCGCTCGACGACCTGGCCGCGACGTACCTGCCGCTGGTGTACGCGATCGTGCGCAGGGCACTGGGTGAGCTCGCGGACGTCGACGACGTGGTGCAGGAGACGATGCTGCGGGCGCTTCCCGAGCTGCGCACGTTGCGCGCCCCGGAGTGCTTCCGGCCCTGGCTGGCCACGATCGCGACACGACAGATCAGCACCCATCTGCACCGGCGGGAGGCGGACGCCGAACGGACGGCCCCCCTCGACGAGATGACCGACCCGCCGGACGCCGACGCCGAGAACCTGGCCCTGATCCACGTCGAGCTGTCCGGTCATCGCCGAAAGACCGTATGCGCCAGTCGATGGCTCGACCCGGACGCCCGGGCGCTGCTGTCGCTGTGGTGGCTGGAGACCGCGGGCCGGCTGACGAGGGCGGAGCTCGCGGCGGCGCTGGGAACGAGCGTGGCTCACGCGGGTGTGCGCGTCCAGCGGATGCGCAACCAGCTGGAGCTGAGCCGGTCACTCGTCGCCGCGCTGGAAGCCGGCCCCCGGTGCCCACAGCTGACCGCCGCGCTGGGGGGCTGGGACGGCGTACCGAGCACGCTGTGGCGTAAGCGCATCACCCGGCACACCCGATCCTGTGCGGACTGCTGCCGGGCCGCCGACGAACTGGTACCCCTTGAGCGGCTGATCGTCGCCTTGGCGCTGCTCCCCGTCCCGCTGGCGCGGTCGGCCACGGTGCTCGACAAACCTGCGCTCGCCGGGGCGACCGAGAATGCCGTCGTGATGGGAACCGAGCCGGCCGAGGTCGGCTCCGCGCCGGTTGCCGGCGTCAAGGCTGGGTTGATCGGCCAACTCGCCTGAAGGCCGCTCGAGCACCCAAGTCCTCGCGTTCGGCGACGGCGCCGTGCTTTTCGGCACTACGGCGACTGCGACTGTTCAAGCCGGCCGTCGATAACGAAAACTGCCGCGATTTACACGCGTCCGTCACTCCAATTCGCCGCCTGAAAAGGTTATGAGGGGTGGTCGTCAATAGTCCCGCTTCTCCGATTAGTTGCACGACGGCTCAGGCCCACATATATCGACGGTTCCCTCTTGAATGGACCATGGCGATCTGTCAATGTTCTAGTTGTCGACGCGTAACGTTCCCATTCATGACCTGTGAAAGCGGAAGCCAAAATGGAGCGAGGCTTTCCAGGCGCCACGGCAGCGGCATGACGCTGACATGCTCGCTGCGCGAGCGATCTGGGAGGGGGCCGGCGCGGAGAGGGCAAGCTCCGCGCCGGCTCGGCCGGCTGCCGGCAGGCGGCCAACGTCAACGGATCCTGCACAGCGCAGACGTGACCACACCGCCAACCGGGAAGGCACGACCATGCCCCACACCCGTCGCCGGCGCTACCTCGCTCGGGCGCTCGCCTGCATCCTGACCGTTCTCAGCGCGCTCGCGGTCGTCGAGCACCAGAGCGCCTCGCCGGCCGCCGCCGACACCGCCCGGTTCCGCGGCGTCAACTGGGCCCGGCTCGGTGACAACTTCCACGGTGGACCGCTGGTCCTGCACGGGTTGAGCGGCTCCGACAGCTACCAGACGGTCGTGGCGAAAGCCAACGCCATCTACACCGGCTTCGAGGACAACCTCGGCGCCAACACCGTTCGGCTCCCGATCAACACCTACACAGTCGGGACGAGCTGGTGGAGCGCGTACACGGGCGCGATAGACGCAGCCACCGCGAAGGGATTCAAGGTCGTCCTCTCCTACTGGGACGACGGGGTGGCCGCCCGCGGTGGTCGCATCGTCAACCCGAGCGCCTTCGACACCATGTGGAACACCGTGCTCGCCCGGTACGGCACCAACAGCCTCGTCCACTTCGAGCCGATGAACGAACCGGGGGGGCACAGCGCCGGCGAGTGGGCGAACGTGGTGAGCAACTGGATCAGCAGCCACCCGTCGATTCCGCGGAACCGCATCTTCGTCAGCGGCGCCGGCCTGAACACCGACATCAGATCCATGTGCGCCGACCGCCGCCTTGACGGGACGTTCCTGTCGCTGCACCACTACACGTTCTTCAGCGGCGCGAAGAGCTACGACGAGTGGGTGGCGTACCTGCGGAACGCGATCGGCTCCTGCGCCGACCGCACTGTCGTCGACGAGTTCGGCGCGCCGATGGATACCGGGCTCAACTACCACGACGCCGACAGCACCGACAACTTCGTGCGCTACTTCCGGGCCACCACTACGGTGCTCCGGGAACTGCGGATCGGCTCCATCTACTGGCCCGGGCTGGGCGGGAAGATACGCGCCGGCCAGGGCGACGACTGGTATGCCATGCAGAAACTGCACGGCACCGGTACCAACCTCACGCTCAGCACCCCCAGCGCCAGCGGCCGCGAGCGCCTCAGATACGGCTGGGGCTTGGATGGCGACGCCCCGGCCCCGACCAGCCTGCTGCGCAACGTCAGCACCGGGCGCTGTCTGGACATTCCCGGCGGGACCACGGCGAACATCCAGGTCCAGGTATACACCTGCGCCAACACGGCTGGCCGGCAGTGGACCTTGACGGCCGGCGGACAGATCACCGCACTTGGGGGCCAGAAGTGCCTGGATGCGTACAGCAGCGGGACGACGAACGGCACCGTGGTCGGCACGTGGGCGTGTAACGGCGGCGACAACCAGCGTTGGACGGTGGGCGCTGACGGCACCATCCGCAGCGTTCACTCCGGCCTCTGCCTCGACGTGAACACCGCCACCTTCAAGGTGCAGCTGTGGGCGTGCTGGGGCGGCGACAACCAGAGATGGCAGATCCAGAACAGTGACGCGCGACGCGACGCCCGACTCGGCGTACACGGTGGACGGTGACCGCCGGCCGCGGCCGAGCCGATGGCGACAGCGACGCCACAGCAGACGGTCTGCCGGCAGCTCAAGGGTCGTTTTGTTCTACGAGGCGAAGAGGTTCGCCACGGGCGCAAGAACGCGCTCCGCATGGGTCACGTCATCGGGTACGCGCACTCGTTCACCCACGAGACGCGCTACTTCCTGACCGCGGTGGCCGACGGCATCGACCCCGTGCCGTCCTTTGCTGACGCCCTCCGGCCGTCGCCCTTTCACCGGCGGTTTGTCATCACCGAAGCCAGTGACCTGCTCCAGTCCGTGAAGGGAGAGCGACATGTCCGAGGTGACACGCAGACGGTTTCTCGCCGCCGGGGCGGCGGCTGGAGCAGGGATCGTGCCGGGTGGGTGGACGGCCATGGCCAAGGGCGGCTCGGCCGCGCCGCCGGAGGTCCTGGCCGCCAACGACCTCGCCCTGTGGTACGACAAGCCGGCCGGCGCGGACTGGCTGCGGGCACTGCCGATCGGCAACGGACGCCTCGGCGCGATGGTGTTCGGCAACGTCGACACCGAACGGTTGCAGCTCAACGAGGACACCGTCTGGGCCGGCGGTCCGTACGACTCCGCCAACACCCGCGGCGCGGCCAACATCGCGGAGATCCGGCGGCGGGTCTTTGCGGACCAGTGGGGGCCGGCGCAGGACCTGATCAATCAGACGATGCTGGGCAGCCCGGCCGGACAGCTGGCCTACCAGCCGGTCGGAAACCTTCTGCTCTCCTTTGGCAGCGCTACCGGTGCGTCGCAGTACAACCGGACGCTCGACCTCACCACCGCCACGGCCATCACGACCTACGTGCTGAACGGCGTGCGGTACCAGCGTGAGGTGTTCGCCAGCGCACCTGACCAGGTGATCGTGGTCCGGCTGACGGCCGACCGGGCCAACTCCATCACCTTCAACGCCACATTCGACAGTCCACAACGGACCACGGTGTCCAGCCCGGACGGGCCCGCGATCGCCCTCGACGGCATCTCCGCCACCATGGAGGGCATCGCCGGGCGGGTCCGGTTCCTCGCCCTGGCCAACGCCACCGTGACGGGCGGCACGGTCAGCAGCTCGGGCGGCACGCTGCGGGTCTCCGGCGCCACCAGCGTGACGGTGCTGGTGTCGATCGGCTCCAGCTACGTCAACTTCCGGAAAGTCGACGGCGACTACCAGGGGATCGCGCGGAGCCGCCTCAACGCTGCCCGCAACGTCGGCATCGACCAACTACGCAGCCGGCATCTCGCCGACTACCAGGCGCTGTTCGCCCGGGTGTCGGTCGATCTGGGACGTACGACGGCGGCCGACCAGCCGACCGACGTACGGATCGCACAGCACGCGCAAGTGAACGACCCGCAGTTCTCCGCCCTGTTGTTCCAGTTCGGCCGGTATCTGCTCATCTCGTCCTCGCGGCCGGGCACCCAGCCGGCGAACCTGCAGGGCATCTGGAACGACCAGATGGCTCCGTCCTGGGACTCGAAGTTCACCATCAACGCCAACCTGCCGATGAACTACTGGCCCGCCGACACGACGAACCTGTCCGAATGCTTCCTCCCGGTCTTCGACATGATCAACGACCTGACCGTGACCGGCGCCCGGGTGGCCCAGGCGCAGTACGGCGCCGGCGGCTGGGTGACGCATCACAACACCGACGCGTGGCGGGGCGCCTCGGTCGTCGACGAAGCGCGGTGGGGGATGTGGCAGACCGGCGGCGCATGGCTGGCCACCCTGATCTGGGACCACTACCTGTTCACCGGTGACATCGACTTCCTCCGCTCGAACTATCCGGCCCTGAAGGGCGCCGTCCAGTTCTTCCTCGACACCCTGGTCGCCCACCCGACGCTCGGATACCTGGTCACCAACCCGTCGAACTCCCCGGAGCTCACTCACCATGCGAACGCCACCGTCTGCGCGGGGCCCACCATGGACAACCAGATCCTGCGCGACCTTTTCAACAGTGTCGCCCGCGCCGGCGAAGTCCTCGGCGTGGACGCCACCTTCCGCGCTCAGGCAGCGGCGGCCCGGGACCGGCTGGCGCCGACGCGGGTCGGCTCCAGGGGCAATATCCAGGAGTGGCTGGCCGACTGGGTGGAGACCGAGCGGGCTCACCGGCACGTCTCCCACCTGTACGGTCTGCATCCGAGCAACCAGATCACCAAGCGCGGGACACCCCAGTTGCACGAGGCCGCGCGGCGTACGCTGGAGCTGCGCGGTGACGACGGGACGGGATGGTCGCTCGCGTGGAAGATCAACTTCTGGGCACGGATGGAGGACGGCGCCCGGGCCCACAAACTGATCCGGGACCTGGTGCGGACGGACCGGCTCGCGCCCAACATGTTCGACTTGCACCCACCGTTCCAGATCGACGGCAACTTCGGCGCCACCTCGGGCATCGCGGAGATGCTGTTGCAGAGCCACAACGGCGAACTGCACGTGCTGCCGGCGCTGCCGGCCGCCTGGCCCACCGGGCGCGTGAGCGGACTGCGCGGACGCGGCGGATACACCGTCGGCGCCGAGTGGAGCAGCGACCGGATCGAGTTCGTCGTCACACCCGACCGAACCGGTGCCGTCCGGGTGCGCAGTCGGATCTTCGCCGGCGACTTCACGCTGCAGGACGATTCCAGCGGCGAGCCGGTCCAGCCGAAGCGGCTCGAGGCCGATCTCATCGAGTTCGCCGGCCGGGCCGGCAACACCTACCGCGCGTCCGCACGCAGGTCGGGGCCGGTGGAGGCCGGCGTGGCCTATCGGCTGGTGGCCCAGCACAGCGGCAAGGCCGCCGACATCAACGGTGCGTCCACGGCCGCCGGTGCGCGGCTGATCCAGTGGCAGATCACCGCCGGTCTCAACCAGCACTTCGAGTTCCTGCCCTCCGACGGCGGGCACTACAAGATCCGGGTCGGGCACAGTGGTCTGGTCCTGCACGTCGCCAGTAGCAGCAGCGGCGCCGACATCACCCAGCAGCCGGATACCAACGCCGCCGGCCAGCAGTGGCGGGCAGTCGACCACGGCGGTGGCGTGATCAGTCTGGTCAACCGGCAGAGCGGCCTCGCCCTGGACGTGTGGGAGGCCTCCACCGCCGACGGAGCCCGCATCTCCCAGTGGGCAGCCACTGGTAACACCAACCAGCGATTCCAACTCCACCGCATCTAGGGCCAGGGCGAACTGCGGCCCGACCAACCAGGGAGAGCCATGTCACCGAGCAGCGAGGGAGTCGCATGATGTCGATCCGCAGATTGTTCTTCGGGCGAGCCGTGGTAGCGGCACTGCTCGTTCTCGCCATGGTCGGCGTGGCAGGAGTCAGCGCTGCGGCCGGCACGTCGCCCACCGCCGGGGCCACACTTGCGGGGACTGCCGGATGCGGGCGTGCCCCCACACTGACGAACGGTACGCACACGATTCAAAGCAGCGGTAAGAATCGCTCCTTCATCCTGAGCATCCCCGAAAACTACGACAGCACCCGCCAACATCGACTGGTCTTCGGTTTCCACTGGTTGGGTGGCACCGCCGGGCAAGTCGCCGGCGGCGGAAGCGATGGCGATGTCTATGCCCACTACGGACTCCGGCGACTGGCGAACAACAGCGCGATCTTCGTTGCTCCGCAGGGCATCAACAACGGCTGGGGCAACTCAGGCGGCGAGGACGTGACCTTCGTCGACGACATGATCAGGCGTATCGACAACGACCTCTGTGTCGACACCACGCAGCGCTTCGCCCTCGGGTTCAGCTACGGCGGAGCTATGAGCTACGCACTCGCATGTGCCAGGCCGAACGTTTTCCGTGCGGTCACCGCGATAGCCGCGCCTGGCGGGATCAGCGGGTGCAGCGGGGGCACCCAGCCCTTCGCGTACATGGGAATCCACGGCATCAATGACAACATCGGCGCCGGTCGCGGGATGCGGGACAGGTTCGTCAGGAACAACGGCTGTACTCCCCAGAACCCGCCGGAGCCTGCGCAGGGCAGCCGCACCCACATCACCACCGCCTACTCAGGCTGCCGAGAGGGGTATCCGGTCGTCTGGGCCGCGTTCGACGGAGGTCACCAGCAAGGCCCCGTGGACGGGTGTGCCGGCTGTGAGAGCGGCGCCAGGAGCTGGGTCAAGGAAGAGATCTGGAGCTTCTTCACGGGTGCTGACCCGACCCCGAATCCGACCACATACCGGCTGCGGAGCCAGTCCGCCGGCCGATGCCTGGACGTCAGCGGTGCCAATTCGTCCAACGGCGCCCAGATGATCATCTGGGACTGCCACACCGGTACCAACCAGCAGTTCACTCAGACCGGACAGACCCTGCGGGTGATGGGTAGATGCCTGGACGTGCCGAGCAACGCCGCCTCCGGCGCCCGAGCACGGATCTGGGACTGCGCCGGCGGCGCGAACCAGCAATGGAATGTGAACACCGACGGAACCGTCAGCAACGTCCAGACCGGACTCTGCCTGGACGTCAACGGCGGCAGCACCGCCAACGGCGCTGCGGTGATCGTGTGGAGCTGCCACACCGGCGTCAACCAACGCTGGGCCCGAGCGTAAGCAGAGGTGTGAAGGAGGCCGCAGTAGTCGCGGCCGCCTTCCTCTCCAGTCGGCCCAGCCTTTCGGAAGTCTGTCTCGGCCTGACCGCACCCTGGGCCCAGCGGGCTCGTTGCCGTCGGCGCCATGGCCGTCATCGGGTCTGACCGTGCCATGCCAATAGCTGGGCGAGTCAGAACGTCAAACATCAGGCGAAACGAGTCGGCGGCCCGGCCGGTGTGCAGCACGACGGCCACTGCCACGAGGACGCCGCTGAGCCCGAGCCTGCCCACGGTGAGGTGCCGCGCCGCAGCCGTGCCCCGGCGCTGACTACTCCAGCGGTGGCGGCGCGGCCGACGCCCCAGCCGAGCGGCACCAAGCGCGTTACGTGGGCAGAGTTCGTCGAGGCCGGGTTGTTCAGGCAGTACCGTGCCATTCCCGTCCCTCGCGGATGGCGATGGCGGCATCGGCGCGCTGTGCGCGGGCGTGCCGGTGCAGCTCCTCGGTAGAGGGCGATGGTGCGGCGGCTGGGTTCGACCCGGCCGGCACCGGGCCGTCGGCCGGGTCGGCCGGCAGCCGGCCGACCCGGCGGGGTTGACCGCGTTACCCTGCGCCAGCGCTGCACCGACCGGACGCTGACCCGTAGGTCGTGCGCGATGACCGCGTTCTCGTCGCCCTGGGCGAACCGCTCGGCCGCCTCCACCCTCGACTTCTCGCGGAAGGCCCGCCGCTCGTCGGTCAGCCCGCCCCCTTGCGCATACCTCATGCAGTCTGCATACCGCAGGGATCATGAGCCGTCGGCCCTTGCCGATACCACGCGCTGAAACTCAGTAGATGTGTGCCGAGAAGGGCGCCTGAAGAGTGTCCTCTCAGGTCAGGCGCCCTTTCTACGCCTAGAAGAAGCCCAGCTTCTGCGGCGAGTACGACACCAGAAGATTCTTCGTCTGCTGGTAGTGGTCGAGCATCATCTTGTGGGTCTCGCGGCCTATCCCGGACTTCTTGTAGCCGCCGAACGCCGCGTGGGCCGGGTAGGCGTGGTAGCAGTTCGTCCAGACCCGGCCCGCCTTGATGGCGCGGCCCAGGCGGTAGGCCGTGTTGCCGTCGCGGGTCCAGACGCCCGCGCCGAGGCCGTACAGGGTGTCGTTGGCCATCTTCAGGGCCTCGTCGACCGAGTCGTACGTCGCGACCGAGACGACCGGGCCGAAGATCTCCTCCTGGAAGATCCGCATGTCGTTGCTGCCGCGGAAGATGGTCGGCTCGATGTAGTAGCCGCCCTCCAGGCCCGGCACCGCACGGGGGTTGCCGCCCGTGACGACCTCGGCGCCCTCCTTCCTGCCGATGTCCAGGTAGGAGAGGATCTTCTCGTACTGGTCGTTGCTCGCCTGCGCGCCGATCATGGTGGCCGGGTCCAGCGGGTCGCCCCCGACGATGGCCTCGGTGCGTTCGACGCAGCGGGCCATGAACTCGTCGTAGATCGACGAGGGGATCAGGGCGCGGGACGGGCAGGTGCAGACCTCGCCCTGGTTGAGGGCGAACATCACGAAGCCCTCGACGGCCTTGTCCAGGAAGTCGTCGTCGGCGGCCATGACGTCGGGCAGGAAGATGTTGGGGCTCTTGCCGCCCAGTTCCAGGGTGACGGGGATGATGTTCTCGCTCGCGTACTGCATGATCAGGCGGCCGGTGGTCGTCTCGCCCGTGAACGCGACCTTCGCCACCCGCGGGCTGGACGCCAGCGGCTTGCCCGCCTCCACGCCGAAGCCGTTGACGACGTTGACCACGCCCGGCGGGAGCAGGTCGGCGATCAGCTCCATGACGTAGAGCAGGCTGACCGGAGTCTGCTCGGCCGGTTTGATGACGACGCAGTTGCCCGCGGCCAGCGCGGGGGCGAGCTTCCACGTGGCCATGAGGACAGGGAAGTTCCACGGGATGATCTGGCCGACCACGCCCAGCGGCTCGTGGAAGTGGTAGGCGACCGTGTCGGCGTCGATCTCCGCGATGCTGCCCTCCTGCGCGCGGACGACGCCGGCGAAGTACCGGAAGTGGTCCACGGCCAGCGGGATGTCGGCGGCCAGGGTCTCGCGGACCGGCTTGCCGTTCTCCCACGTCTCGGCGACGGCGATCTTCTCGAGGTTCCGCTCGATGCGGTCCGCGATCCTGTTGAGGATGTTCGCACGTTCCGTCGTGGAGGTGCGGCCCCACCGGTCGGCAGCCCGGTGCGCGGCGTCCAGGGCGAGGTCGACGTCGGCCGCGGTGGAGCGGGCCACCTCGCAGAAGACCTCGCCGGTCACGGGGGTCGGGTTCTCGAAGTAGCGGCCCTCGACGGGCGCTGTCCATTCGCCGTCGATGAAGTTGTCGTAGCGGCGGGCGAAGGTGACGATGCTGCCGTCGGTTCCGGGCTGCGCGTACACCATGGCGGCTCTCCTCGGTGAAGGGCGTGCGGGGCGGGCGACGGACCCTGCCGTCGCGTCGGCCCCACTGTGCTCCCGGGAGGTTGGCGCGAGGTTGGCGCGCGAGGACGGTCCGTCAGTCCCAGTCCCGCAGGGCCGTCGTCAGCCGGCCCGCCACGATCGCGCGGCGCGTGTCGTCCGGGTCGAGCAGACCCAGCGCGTGCTCGTGGATCTCCGTGTCGTAGGGGGCCCGTTCGCCGTACCGCAGGGCGTGCTCGGGGCGGGTGCTCGCCAGCACGGCCTCCCGTACCGCGACGTCGAGGCGGGTGCGCCACTCCTCGACGCCGGGCGCCTCGGAGCGGGGCAGGAGCGGGCCGCCGTAGCGGCGCAGGGCGGTGTCCGTGTCGCCCTGTTCCAGCGCGCGCAGGACGTCGGCGGCATCGCAGGACACGGGGGTGGTGAGGGCGTAGTGGCGGGCGGAGATCGCGCCACCCAGCGCCCGGCGCAGGTGGGAGATCTCCGCCTTGAAGGTGGACGAGGTGACCGGCCGGTCGCCGTACAGGGCGGCGCGCAGCCGCTCCGGGGTGAAGCCCTCGGGTTCGAGTGCGAGGAGGGTGAGGATCTCCAACTGGCGGGGGCGCAGCGGGAGGGGACGTCCCTCGCGCACGGCGTGTTCCGAGCCCAGGCACGTGAGCCGGAGCGGACCCGGACGGGACGCCTCCGTCGTCAGGCGGGCCTCGATCGTGGACACCAGCGTGCGGACGGTGGACATGGCCAGGGGATGCGAGCGGTCCCATGTGGTGGACAGGTCCAGTACGCCGAGGACACGACCGTCCCGGCCGTGCACGGGGGCGCAGTAGCAGACCCAGCCGTGCAGGGCCGACACCAGGTGCTCCGCGGAGAAGACGGAACTCGGGCGGCCGGTGCGCAGGGCGAGGGACAGCGCGTTCGTCCCCATGGCCTGCTCGTCCCAGCGGCCGCCCGGCGCGAAGTTGACCCGCTCGGCCAGGCGGCGCATGGTCGGACCGCCGCAGGTCCACAGGATGGTGCCGGACTCGTCGGTGACCGCGGTGACGAACCCGGCGTCCTCGCCGATGCTGTGCAATTCCCCGGCGAGTGCGGACACGGGCTCGTACAGCGGTGAGGCCGTCCAACGCTGGTGCACCCGGCCGTCGTCGGTGACCGGGGCGCTGTCCCGGCCCGGGTCCACACTGCCCAGCGAACGCGCCCAGGACTCGGTCACCTCGTGGCGCAGCGCCGCGGTGCCGCCCGGCCGCGCGCCCGGGACGGTCAGCCGCGGCACCCAGCGCGACCACTCGTGCTCCAGCACGGCCCTGCGCTGCCGGAGGTCGGGGCGCTGCGACATGGGCTCTCCCTGCCGTCGTACCGGTTTCTCGGCGTCAGGTCAGTGTTTACCGGATGCGCCTGCCCCGGTCGAGGATTCCGTCCGGCCCGGGAACGACGTTCCGCAGGGCGGGGCCAGGGCGACGGATGGCCTGGAAGTGACAGGTCGGCCTGGAATCGTCCCCCGCTCTGAAACGGGCGATCGCCTGACTGGATGTTTGTCCGGTAGCCGCACGCCGCCGTACGGGTGACGGGTTCACTCGACCCGACGGACGCGGCCCGGCCCGCGTACCACCGGTGTGCGACGCCGCGTTTGCCCGGCATGGACAGCACGGAGACGGTGCGGCGCCTTCCCGGGAACGACGCCGCACCCCGCTCGTACGCCGAACTCACCAGCGGATACGCGGGACATCCGCCGATCTACGCGGCACTGCTCGCCGAGTGGGAGGCCCGGGGGCACACCGTCCCGGAGCACCGCGACGGCCAGTGGGTCTCCTTCGCGGCGCCGACTGAGAGCGAGACCTGGACGGCCGTCACCTCGTGGACCGCCGGCCGGCACATGGGCCCTGTCGTCCCCGCCGCCCCGCACCCGGCCGCCGCTCCCCAGCCGGCTGCGGGCCGGCACCCGGGCGCGGCCGGCCCCTCCGGTACCCGCCCTGCCCCCGGCCGCCACTCGGAGGCGGCGGCATCCTCGTCCGGCGCCCGCCTCACCAGCCGTCCCTCACCACCGGCTCCGCGCTGACCGGCGCCAGTACCGCGAGGGTGCCGCTGGCCTCCCGCAGGGCCGCTTCGAGGGTGCCGGGCGTGTGCAGGGCGCCGGTTCCGTCCGGCGGGACGAGCCACTCCAGGCGCCCGGCGGGCCGGTACGGCGGCGGAACGGCGACCCAGGAACCCCGCCCGACGTGCCGTACCCCGAAGCCGATCCACTCGCTGACGGGATCCGGCGGCAGGAAGAACCCCACTCTTCGCGCGGCGCAGTCCACCAGGGTGGGCCCCGGAACCTTGAGCGGGTCGCGCCACAGGATGTCCAGTGCGAGAAGGCCGAGCCGGTCGGGAACGCTGAGCACGTCCCAGTACCGCCCGGCCTCCACGAGTACCGTCCCCGCGCCGTAGTCCCACTCCCGCTTGCACTCCTGGGGGTCCGTGGCGGCCGCGGCGAGCCACTCGACGGCTTGCTTCCACATGACGCTCTGCATGGCCACCCCAGGCACAGTCGGCGGCGCCGCGGTCCGGCGCGCGCGGGACACGAGCCGGTGACCCCACGGGTTCCGCGTGCCGCCCGGCCGTAGTCATGGTCGTAGATATTTCTACGCGTTGGAAGGGGTGGCGTGGTCTGGCGTTTGGGGCGGAATCCTCCCGGTCGAATCAGGGCATTCGAAGGTGTCGTCCCTTAAGGCCGCGGTCAATTTCGCGCAGGTCCGGCCACGGTACGGGCTCGGTCGTCCGAGAGTGGAGAAGCGGCGACGGCCCCCGCCGGATGATCCGGTGGAGGCCGTCCGAAAAGGAGGTCTGGAGAGGAGGAGGTCGAGGAGGAGGTTCGAAAGGGAGGGTGATCAGGTCAGGCCTGACGCTCGGCGTTCTTCTTCTTGATCCGGGCCCCTTCCTTGCGGACCTCCGCCTGGGTGGCACGCTCCCGCTCCAGCCACTCGGGGCCCTCCTGCTTCAGCGCCTCGATCTGCTCGGTGGTGAGGGGCTCGGTGACACCCGCGCGGGCGAGTCCCGCGATGGAGACACCGAGCTTCGCGGCGACCACCGGCCGGGGGTGCGGGCCGTTGAGCCGCAGGTCCTGCAGCCACTGCGGAGGGTTCGCCTGGAGCTCGTTCAGCTCGGCGCGCGAGACGACACCCTCCCGGAATGCGGCGGGTGTGGCCTCGAGGTACACACCCAGCTTCTTCGCCGCGGTCGCGGGCTTCATCGTCTGGGTGCTCTGGTGCGACGTCATGCCGTCCAGCGTATCGAGCGTGTGCACGACGGCTGACCACGCCCGGTAACCTGGCGAGGTGACAGGCTCGGATGCAACCCCCTCGTTCCGGCTCGCCTACGTCCCCGGGGTGATGCCCGACAAATGGGTGCGCGTCTGGAACGAGCGGCAGCCCGATGTCCCGCTGATCCTCACGCAGGTGCCCGCCGGAGCGGCCGCCGAGCGGCTGCTGGACGGGGACGCCGACGCGGGACTCGTCCGCACACCCGTGGACCGGACGGCCTTCGGCGCGATCCCCCTCTACACCGAGCAGACGGTCGTCCTGGTGCCCAAGGACCATCTGGTCACGGCCGTCGACGAGGTGGCGCCGGACGACCTGGCCGACGACATCGTGCTGCACCCCCTCGACGACGTCCTCGACTGGGAGAGCCTGCCCGGACGGCCCGCCCTGGAGCGGCCCGCCACCACGGCCGACGCGGTCGAGCTGGTCGCGGCGGGCATCGGTGTCCTCGTCGTCCCGCTGTCGCTCGCCCGCCTGCACCACCGCAAGGACCTCACCCACCGGCCCCTCAGGGACGCCCCCGAGTCGAGTGTGGCCCTCGCCTGGCCCGAGGACGCCAAGACGGACCAGGTCGAGGATTTCATCGGCATCGTCCGCGGCCGCACGGTCAACAGCACCCGGGGCCGTCAGCAGCCTTCGGCGCGGGGCGAGTCCACCGGTGCGGACCGGGGTGGCGCCCGGCGCAAGCCGGTGCCCGGCAAGTCGGCGGGCGGCGCGAAGCGCACCGGGAGGAGCGGGAGCGGCGCGCCCAAGGGCACGAGGCGCGGCAAGCCGCGCCGCCGTTCATAGGACCGGCGCCGACCGTCGCTGATGGTGCCGACGCGGGCCGTCGTTCGTCGGGCCGGGGCCAGTCGTCGTTCGCAGGATCGGCGCCGAGCGTCGTTGGTGGTGCCGACGCGGGCCAGTCGCCGTTCGCGGGTGCGGGACCGACCGTCGCTCGCAGGACCGGGCCGACCGTCGCTGGTGGTGCGGGGCGGGCCGCCGTTCGTCCGGCCCGGGCCAGTCGTCGTTCGGGGGCCTGGGCCGACCGTCGTTCGCGGGTGCGGGGCCGGTGGACGGATCGCTGCCCCGCACCCGCACACCCGTACCCGCTCAGCCGGCCGACGGAGACGGCGCCGGAGCTCCATAGGACGGATTGGGGGCGACCGTCTGGAAGTCCTTCAGCTCTTCGGGGACCGGCAGCACGCGGACCGGCGCGCCCGGCTGCGGCGGCGGCGGTGTCGTCTGCTCCTGGGGCAGCTTGGGCGGGGAGGTGATCTGGAAGCTGACCTGCTCCTGGTTGATCAGCCCGGTCTGCTCCAGGACCGTGATGTGGTCGAGAACGGTGTCGTTGGTCGTGTCGGCGAGCTCCCGCACGAGGCTGTTCCGGGTGGTCGCCCGGATCTTGGCGATCGTCGGGAAGATGCCCCCGTGCGCGACCCGCATGATGGTCACGGCCGTGGACTCGAACTCCTTGCCGGTGCTGCCTTCGGCCGTCGCCACGAACTGCTGCTGCTGCGGCGACGCCTCGTTCGGCAGGGTGATGCCCAGGTCCGTGGAGACCTTGCGGCAGCCCGCGTCGAGCCGGCCGTGACCCACGAGCAGGTGCTTGGCGACTTCCTGCATCTCCGGCGACGAGCTCCGCTGCTTGATCAGTTGCCCCAGCGGATACTCCCACAGGCCGGCCGCGCGCACGCGCACCACGAAGTCGCGGTCGGCCTCGGTCAGCGGACCCCACTGGGTATTGGCGATGATGCGGTCCTGGCCGGAAGCCGCATTCTCCACGCCCAGCATGCTCGGGTAGGCGAGCGCGGTGAGCGTAAGGATCAACGCACCGCCCACGAACGCGGTTCCTGCCGTGCTGCGCGAGATGCGCATCGTGCCTCCTGGGATATGAACGGCCCAACACCAAGAGGTACGGATGGCGACGGCGAAACAATCACCCCTGCCGCAAAAAACTTCTGTCGTGTGCGACGTCCGCCCCGGATGTCGCACACGACCGGCCGGGCCGGTGCTCAGGGCTTGTACGAAGCCGCCCTCGCTGTCGCCACCACCTTGTCCCCGTCCGCCCTGCCCAGCAGTCCGGCCGTCACCCACGCGCCCACCGTGGACCGTACCCGCGCCACCAGCGCCCCCTTGTCCCGGAAGGGCGCCCCGGCCCAGATCTCGTCCAGGAGCGTGGTCCCGTCGGCCTTCGCCGGGTTGGCGACGCCCGAGTCCCGGCCGCCGAACACGAGCTTCGGCTCGACGCGCCGGAAGTAGGCGTGCGTCGGATCCTCCGTCCCCTCGGAGAACGGCACCCACTCGGTCCCGTCCAGGGTGAAGTGCAGCGGTGTGCCCGGCACCGGGGTGAGGGACGGAGACAGATCACCGGACAGACCGGCGTCGCGGTACAACCCCACCTTCAGATACTCCGTGGACGGGTCGCGGGCGACGAGGTTGACCGGCCCGTGGAACAGGGTCTGCAGGGACGGGTCGTCCAGCGCCTTCTCCACCCGCGTCCGGAACGGCATGGCGATGCGGACGGTGTCACCGGCCCGCCAGGCCCGGGACACGTCGACATAGCTCCCCGGCTGCGGACTCCCGGACAGCGCACGCCCGTTGACGGTCACCCGGAACCCGGCGGTCGCCCAGGCAGGCACCCGCAGTCGCAGCGTGAAGGAGGCGCTTGCGCCCCCGAGGGTCAGCGTGCTGCCCTGCTCCTGGGGGAAACGGGTCGTCTGCGTGACCGTGACGCCCTTCTCCGCCCAGGTCAGCGTGGACGGGCTGTACAGGTTGACGTACAGCGCGCTGCCGTCGGCCTCGGTGAAGTACACGGAGTCCTGGTACTTCGTGGCGCTCTCCATGCCCGTGCCCTCGCAGCAGGTCGTGCCCTGCTTGGGCGTGTAGTCCCGGACGTGACCGGGCGTCAGGCCGATGAAGTACGTGACGAGCGGCTTCTCCGCGTCGGGCTTGTCCTGCTTCGAGCCGAGCACCTGGTTGTACAGGGCCCGCTCGTAGTAGTCCATGTACTTGGGGTCCTGCTCGTGGAAGAACAGGGTGCGGCTCAGCTTGAGCATGTTGTACGCGCAGCAGGTCTCGGCGGTGGCCCCGCCGATCGTGCCCGCGATCACGTCCCGGGCCTTCCAGAACTCGCCCGTGCTGGTGCCGCCGATGCCGTACATGCGGTGCGGGACGACCATGTCCCAGAAGTTCTTCGCCGAGGTGAGGTAGCGCTCCTCGCCCGTCTCGTCGTACAGCCGCACAGAGCCGGTGAAGATCGGGATGTGCTGGTTGGCGTGCAGCCCGTCCAGGATGTCGGTGTTCGCCGCGCACGCGTCGATCAGCCGGTCCAGGTCGAACAGCCGGGCCAGTGCCAGGTGTTCCGGCTTGCCGGTGAGGGCGTGCAGATCGCAGATCGCCTCGACGATGCCGCCGAACTCGCCGCTGGAGAAGATCCCCCACATCCGCTGGAGCGTGGCCTCCGGCAGCTTCGACAGCCGCGCGTGCATCCAGTCGCACATGCCGGACGCGAGGTCGAGCGCCCGGTCGTCGTCCGTGGCGGTGTACGCGTCGAGCAGACCCTGGAGGATCTTGTGCGCGGTGTAGTACGGCGCCCACACCTTGGTGTAGTCGGGGGTGGTCCTCGACTCCAGGTCGATGAACTGCGTCTCGGGATAGGCGGCGAGGAAACCGGGGTGGCTGGGCCCGCCCCAGGTGCGGCGCAAGGTGGCGGTCAGACCCCGGCCGGAGGCGTCCGCGAAGGTCCCGCCGGACGTCTCCTCGAAGGCGTACGACGCCAGGTCGCCCCGGCCCGCCGAGGTGTCGGCGGCCCGCCGGCTCTGCAACTCGCCGATCTCGGCGGCGGTCAGCGCCCGCGCATAGACGTCGAACTCCTCGAAGGCACCGGCGAAGACGGGGTCGGCCGAGTAGTTCGAGCGCCCCAGCCAGTTGTTCCTCAGCGTGCCGAGAGCCGCCGGAGTGAGGCTCATCGCGGTGTTGCGCGCCACAGCGGTGCCGTTGACGTAGAGGGTGCCGGTGCCGTCCGCGATCGTGACCGCCAGGTGGCTCCACTGGTTCAGGGGCAGCGCGGCCGTGCCGTTGAGGCCCTGCTCGGCACCGGCCCCCGACGTGGTGATGGCGAAGCGCGGCACCCCGGCCTGGTTGCGGGCGGCCAGGTACAGATAGCGGTTGGTGTCGTTGCCGAAGTCGAGGATCCGGGCCCAGTCGGCGTCGTGCGTGGGCCGGACCCGGACGGAGAGCGTGATCGCCGAGGCCCCGCCGAGCACGGCGGCGGGCAGGTCCACGTACTGGTAGGAGCCCCGGACCTGATCCGCGGCGGTCCCGAACTTCCCGGCGACGCTCAGCACCGCCGGATCCCGCCGAAGGGCGGCGCGCACCTCGGTCAGCGCCCCGACCATGGTGCCGATCCGGTCGGCGAACACCTGCTCCTTCGTCCCGCGGTACGCCTGCGCCAGCATGGTCAGGAAGTGGCCGGTGTAGTGACCGCGAAGGTTGCCGTTGGCCTCGCCGTCCAGACCCTCCCAGCCACCGGGCGCGACCGCTCCGCCGGTGGCCAGACCGGCGTTGGCGCGGAACACCTGGAGCAGCCGGTTCACGTCGTAGCCGCGGGCGTGATCCAGCATCAGCTTCCGCTTGTCGGCGAAGACGCCCTGCCCGAGGCTGACGTCCTCCAGCCCGAAGGGCCGTACGGTCCAGGCGGCCGGGGTGCCGGCGGCAGAGGCGGGAGCCGCCGCGGCCCGTCCCGTCGCCGCCTGGGGGAGCGCGCATCCGGCCGTGATGACCGTTGCCGCCTGGAGAAGGGATCGTCTGGAGAGGGGCCGTGCCATGGGTGCTCCTCCACGGGTCCACGATGCTCTGACTAGTGATGTCGAAATTTCGAACGCTGTGCGGATGATCGACCAGACCCTAGGGATGGGACGGGGGAGCGTCAACGGGTCGGGCGAGGTGACTTCAGGAGAGTGGGGCCCGGCTCACGAGCCAGTCGTACGCGGCCCGCGCCGGGACGTACGGGATCGCGATGCGCCGCATGCCCGCCGCGTGCGCGGCGGCGACGCCCGGAGCCACGTCCTCCGGTACGACGCGGTCGGAGGGGGACGCTCCCAGCCGGCGGGCCGCCTCCAGGAAGATGCCGGGAGTGGGCTTGGCGTGCGCGACCTCGTCGGCGGAGACGACGGTGGACAGATGCGCGTCCAGCCCGGTTCCGGCCGGCACCGCCGCGATGGCGAAGATCATCCGCGGGCCGACCGCCCGATCGACTCCACCAACGGCAGCATCCGGTGGGAGACGCGTTCGCGCAGGGCGACCTCGGTCCGGGTGCGCACCACCCCGGGCATGCTGATCAGCTTCTGGACGAGGTCCTCCAGGTGCGCGTTGTCCCGCGCCACCACCCGGGCCAGCAGATCCCCGCCACCGGTGATCGAGAAGGCCTCCACGATCTCCGGTACCGCCGCCAGCGCGTCACCCACCTCGTCGAGATGGCCCTGGGTGACCTCGATGTGCACGAACGCGAGCACCGGATGCCCGAGTGCGGCGGGGGAGAGGGTCGCTGCCGTGCCGGTGATCACGCCGTCGCGCTCCAGCCGGTCGAGCCGGGCCTGCAGGGTGCCCCGCGCCACGCCGAGGATCCGGGCGTACTCGCGCACGCTGGTGCCCGGCTGCTTCAGCAGCAACCGCAGGATGCGGGTGTCGAGCTCGTCCACGGGCATGGCGCGTCCTCCTCGTCCGTTGGCTCTGCCGCGGCCGTACCTCAGCCGCGCCGGCAGTACCAATGGACCAGTCTAGAAGCAGTCGGTTGAGCCAGTGGCCTCCGAGATACTCATATGGGGGAGTCGATGGCGCTGCGGACCCCGCGGCGCCTTTTTCATGCGTACTCATGCCCGGCGTCGAGAAGGGGGCGGTAAGCGGTGCTGAAGAGGGTGTTCATGGCTCCGGATCCGGGGCGGACGCGGTTGCGGTTCGGCGCGCGTGCCGTGCTCGGCGTCGCGCTCGCGGTCACCGTGTGCGGCCTCGCCGGGCATTCCCTCGCGGGTGCCGTCACCGGCGGTCTCGCCGCTCTGCTCGCCCTGTTCACCGTCACCGACGCAACGGTCCGCGGCCAGGCGGTCACGACCGCCCTGCTGCCCGCCGTCGGCCTTCCGGTGCTCACCGCCGCGGCCGAGTTGCACGACCATCCGGTGGCCCTGCCCATTCCGCGAGCTGCCAGGTCCCGGTGATCAGCGCCCCCCCGATTGACCGTTCGACACCACCGCACCACCGCCGTGGACAGCCTCGATCTGGACCTGGGCACGGCGTCCACGCCCTGCTCGGCCCCAACGGAGCAGGAAGAGTTCCCTGTTACGCGTACTGTCCACGGCGGCAGCAGTGGTGGAGGGGGAACTGAAGCTGCTGGGACGCGATCCCCGGCGTCCCGCCGAACGCCTGGAGATCCGCCGCCGCCTCGGCTACCTACCGCAGACGTTCTTCCGGGGCTTCACGGTACGGGAGTGCGTCAGCTACGCCGCCTGGCTCAAGGACATGCCGAACCGTGGCGCTCTCGACGTGGTGGAACGTGTCGTCGACCAAGTCGGCCTGACCCCACGGATGGACGCCGAGTACCGCACCCTCTCCGGCGGAATGCGACGCCGGGTCGGGATCGCCCAAGCCCTGGTGAACAACCCTCAGCTGCTTCCGCTCGGCGAGCCCACCACCGGCCTCGATCCGGCCGAGCGGGACCGCTTCCACGCCTTGCTCCGGCAGTTGAGCGCCACCACGACCGTGGTCCTGGCCACCCACCTCATGGAGGACGTGCACGCCTGCTGCGACAGCGCGCTCGTCCTCTGTACATCCCGCATGGTCTTCCTCGGATCCTCGCGGGATCTGGAAGAGGCGGGCGGCTACGCCTAAGTCGTCGCCGGCAGCGACCGTGCAGGCAATGCCCATTGACGCAGCCAGCCGTCCACCGAACACCAGGCCGGCTGGGCAGCTGACCCAGCGTTGCTGCCCCGCCGATCCGACCTGAACCAGTGCGCAGGTGACGCTGCTCGGCGGAGGAAGGTCAGGCTGCGCGAGGCAGCCGTGGGGCGGCGGGCTTACCTGCGCGCCGAGGTGGATGCCGACCGATCCCGTCGGCCTCCAAGCCGCTGCGAGCCAGGCCGGGGCAACCTCGGTTTCGTGGCTGTTGTGGTGGCCGATGCGGGCGTCGCCGTTGGGGCCATGCGCCAGCCGCCCGGCGGACGCCGCCCATCCGTTGGGTGCTGGAGGGACGGCGCCGGGGCCGGACCCTGCCACCGGCTACCAGGAGGCCAGTGAACCGTCCGTGTTGCGCCAGACCGGGTTGCGCCAGCGGTGGCCTCGTTCGGCGGCGGCACGGACGGCGTCCTCGTCGATGGTGATGCCGAGGCCGGGGGCCGTGGGGCGGTCGATGTAGCCGTCGCGGAACGTGAAGGGCGTGGTGTCGGCGAGGTAGTCCAGCAGTCCGCTGCTGTCGCCGTAGCCGATGCCCAGCGCCTGTTCCTGGATGAGGAAGTTGGGGATCGCGAAGTCGAGTTGCAGGCTGGCCGCGAGGGCGATCGGGCCGAGCGGGCAGTGCGGTGCCACCAGGACGTCGTACGCCTCGGCCATCGCGGCGATCCGGCGGGTCTCGGAGATTCCGCCGGCGTGGCTGATGTCGGGCTGGGCCACGGCGATGCCGTCGGAGAGCACCGAGCGGAAGTCCCAGCGGGAGTACAGCCGTTCGCCGGTGGCGATGGGGATGGAGGTGGAGCGCACCACGTCCCCGAGGTCCTGGGAGAACTCCGGCAGTACGGGTTCTTCGACGAAGAGTGGCAGGAGCGGCTCCAGGAAGGGCAGGACGCGGCGGGACATCGCCCCGCTGAACCGGCCGTGGAAGTCCAGGGCCAGGTCGCGCTCCGGCCCGATGGCCTCGCGGACCGCGCTCACCCCGTCCACGATGGCGTTGATCGCGGCGGGTGTGCCGAGCGGCTCCAGTTGGCCGCAGGGGTTCAGCTTGACGGCCGTCATGCCCTTGGCGACCTGCTCGGCGGCCGACTCGGCCAGTTCCTCGGGGGTTTCGCCGCCGACCCAGCCGTAGACGCGTACCCGGTCGCGCACGTGGCCGCCGAGGAGCTGGTGGACCGGGACGTCATGGGTCTTGCCCGCGATGTCCCACAGGGCCTGGTCGATTCCGGCGAGGGCGCTGCTCAGGACGACGCCGCCGCGATAGAAGCCGCTCTTGGCGAGCACCTGCCAGTGCTCCTCGATCCTGGCCGGGTCCTGGCCGACCAGGTAGTCGAACATCTCCTCGACACAGCGGGCGACGGTGTGGGCCTTGCCCTCGACTATCGGCTCGCCCCAGCCGGAGATGCCCTCGTCGGTGTCGACGCGCAGGAAGAGCCAGCGCGGCTCGACGAGGAAGAGCTCGTATCCAGTGATCTTCATGGGGTGGACCTCCGGGTCCTGCGCGGTGTACGGCCTGGCGTCGGGCCGGGGCTTGGTGGCGGTGAGTCGGTCGTGGCCGGAGCGGGCTCGGGGAGCTGCCCGCCCGGTGGAGGAGAGAGGGCGTTGGTGTGCGGAGGGGCCGCTGTCCGGGTGCGCGGTCGGCGCTGCGATCGCCCGGGGCGGGGCAAGGCGCGGCGGCCTATTCCTGGGAGCTGATGCTGCGGCCACCGTCCACGAGGAGGTTCTGGCCGGTGATGAAGGAGGCGTCCTCGGAGGCGAGGAAGGCCACGGCGGCGGCGATGTCCTCCGGGGCGCCGAGTCTGCCGATCGGGGTGCGCGCGACGGTCTGCGCCTTGTACTCGGGGGGTGTCTCGGCCCACAGGGCGGTGACCACGGCTCCGGGCAGGATGGCGTTGAACCTGATCTGTCCTGCGTACTCGACGGCCAGCTGGCGTACGAGGGCGTCGATCCCGCCCTTGGCGGCCGCGTACGCGGGGAAGCCCTTGAAGCCGATCGCCGCGTGCACCGAGGAGGTGATCACCACCGCGCCGCCGGCCGTCCTGAGGAGGGGCACCGCGGCCCGGACGCCGTAGAAGACGGAGTCGAGGCCGAGCCGCAGCTGGTCGTGCCAGGCGGTGTCGTCGAGTTCGTGGGCCGCTCCGGGCAGGTTGCGGCCGGCGTTGAGGTGGAGCACGTCGAGGCGTCCGGTCCAGGACTCGGCCTCGGCGACGGCCGCGGCCCACTGACCCGGCGAGGTGACGTCGAGGAGCCGGTCCTGTGCCCGCCCTCCCCCCGCGCGGATCTCCTCGGCCACGCCATGGGCGGCCTTGGCGTCCACGTCGGTGACGAGGACGGACGCTCCCTCCGCCGCCAGCCGGCGGGCGGTGGCCGCCCCGATGCCGGAGCCGGCCGCGGTGAGCAGGGCCGTCCGGCCGGTGAAACGTGCCGGTGCCGCGGCGGCGAGGGTCATGGCGTTCCTCCCGGGTCTGCCGGTCTGGCCGTGGAGCCGCGCAGCACCAGCTGCGGCTCGGTCGGTACGAGGACGTCTCCCACCGTCCTGCCCTCGATGGTGGCCACCAGGGCGTCCACGGCGGCTGTCCCCAGCTCGTACAGGGGCATCGCGACGGTGGTCAGCGGAGGATGGAGGTGCGCGGCCACGGGCAGGTCGTCGTTGCCGACCACGGAGACGTCCTCCGGGATGCGGAGGCCGAGGTCCCTGATCGCGGCCATGGCGCCTATCGCCTGGGCGAGCGAGCTGGTGTACAGGGCGGTGACCGGCGGATGCCCGCCCCCGCTCAGCAGTTCCCGCGCGGCCGAGCCGCCCCCGTCCTCGGTGAAGTCGCCGGACGCGACCGGAGCCGCGTCCAGTCCCAGTGTGCCGGCGTGGCGCAGGAACGCCTCCTTGCGGACCTCGCTGGGGGTGATCCCGGAGGGACCCGCGATATGGCCGACCGTGCGGTGCCCGAGGCCGTGCAGGTGGTCGAGCGCGGTCACGCTGGAGCGGGCGACGTCCATGGTGACGTTGCGTCCGGAGCCCTCGACCGAGCGGTTGAGGAAGACGTGGGGGACCGCGCTGCGGTTCAGGGCGTCCAGGAGAGGGTGACCGGGGCGGGCCGAGGCGATGAGCAGTCCGTCGACCCTGCCCTCCTGCACCAGGTCGTTGAAGGACTCGTCGGCTTCCTGCCCGTCGAAGTCCTCGGCCAGCAGGGAGAGATAGCCCAGCTCGCGGGCCCGCTGGTAGGCGCCGCGGGCGATGGTGACGTACGTGGGGTTGCCGAGGGCGGGGACCAGCAGGGCCAGTGCGTGGGTGCTGGCACCGGCCAGGGCCCGTGCCCCGGAGTGCGGCCGGTAGCCGAGCGCCTCGGCGGCCTCGTGGACACGTCGGCGGGTCTCCGGCCGCACGGACAGGTCCTGCCGGCCGTTGAGCACCTTGGACACGGTGGCCTTGGAGACGCCGGCCGCGTGTGCCACGTCCACGAGCCTGGCCCTGACGGGTTGTTCCGGCACGTGTTCCCCCTCTCCGATGAGTGTTGTCCTGGACCGCTGCCACGGGCCGAGGGTGACTCATTACAACCTCTTGACACCTTCTGGCGACGCAACCTAACGTTCGCGAAAGTTTCAGTCAACCGGTTTCCTCAGACGGAAATAAGCGACAAGTCTGAGCAGAGCCCTAGAGACCGGAACATACCGACTGCATCCTGATGTCGGCCACAGCTGATGTGGAGTCAGCTGTGGCCGAGGAGCCGCCCCGGGGTTCACCGCGGACGCGACCACCGTCGCACTCCGCGGCCCCATGACACCGGTGCGCGCACCCGTCGACGAAAGACGGATGCGCCCGGTCAAGGGCATCTCGCACCACCGCCGAGCGCGCCGGTGTCCCACCGGCCGCCGTGCTCTCCGTTCTCTTCCCGGCGGCAGCCCCTCATGCCGCCACGCACCCGTCGTACGTTCCGCAGCCGTCGTACGTCCCGCACCCGCGTACGTCCCGCACGAAAGGCCCATCAGCATGCCCATGTCGACGACGACCTCTCTCGACAGACGGCGCTTCCTCGCCGTCTCCGCCGGTGCCGCGCTCGGCGCCTCCGCACTGTCCGCCTGCGCCGCGACGGTCGACGACGGTTCGAGCAGCGGTGGCGGAGGAAGCTCCAAGACGACGCTCACCGTGATGTCGCAGGACAACGAGCTGGACAAGAAGACCATCCAGGCCGCCGAGCAGGCCCTGGGGATCAAGATCCGGCTCATCAGCTCCGACGACACCAAGCTGAACGCCATGCTGGCGGCCAAGAACCCGCCGGACCTCGTGCGCGGCCTGGGCGCCGTGGAGACTCCCTACTTCGCCGCCCGCGGGCTGATGGAGAACCTGGACCCGTACTTCGCCAAGAGTTCGGTCCTCAAGCCCTCCGACCTCGACCCGGTCAACGACGTGTGGCGCTACGACGGCCACCGGCAGGGCGCGGGCCCCCGCTACGGCATGGCGAAGGACTACTCGCAGGACCAGATGTTCTGGTACCGCACCGACCTGTTCGACGCCGCGAAGCTGGACCACCCGAGCGCCACCGAGCCGCTGTCCTACGACGAGTGGCTGGACCTCGGCAAGCAACTGGTCAAGCGCCGGCTCGGCAAGGTCAAGGTGTACGGGCTCAACGCGACCGGACTCGGCAACTTCTCCCAGCTCATGGGCATGACCGCGTCGGCCGGCGGCAGTGTGTTCGCCGAGGATCTGGCCACGGTCGACTTCTCCTCCCCCGAGGCGCTCAAGGCGCTGAGGTGGCTCCTGGAGTACACCAAGGCCGACATCGGCCCCAACGTCGTCAACCCCAACCCGGACGGCTGGGACTGGCCCACCTACCAGGCCAACCGGATGGCCATCGCCTGCGACGGCTACTGGTTCGGCGGAGCGATAGGCGGCGACCCCAAGGCCGCCAAGGTGTCCAGGTTCGCTCCCGCACCGCAGCTCGGAAGCTCCCGCATCAGCCCCTGCTTCAGCGCCACCGGCTACTGGATCCCCACGGGCGCCAAGAACAAGGACGCGGCCTGGAAGTTCTTCGAGTGGTACTTCGGCGGACAGCCCGCCAAGGACCGGGCGAGCAGCGGCTGGGGCATCCCGACGCTGAAGTCCCTGCGCCCGCAGATGCCCCAGGGCACCGCCTTCCAGAAGCAGGCGTTCGAAGTGCAGCAGCAGGAGCTCGACTACTTCAAGGTGCTCACGTTCACCCCGTACGTCCAGCTGGCCGCCCTGGACGCGACGCTCAACCAGGTGCTGCCCCAGATGGTCAAGTCGGGCGCCTCGGCCGGCAAGGTGGCGGACAAGCTGAACTCGCAGATGAACGACCAGATCGCCAAGGGCAAGCAGGTGCTGGGATGAGCGGTACCGGTCAGCTCACCGCGCCGGCCAACGCCCCGGCCCCCCGGGCGGCCACCGCCCGGGGGGCCGGGGGGCCGGGCGGCCGGTTCGGCTCGCTGCGGCAACGCAGAACCCTGTCCTTCTACCTCTTCACCGGCCCCTGGATGCTGGGCTTCCTGGCCCTGACCGCGTTCCCGCTCGGATACGCGCTGTGGCTGAGCTTCACCAACTCCGACGGCCTCTCGCCGAACCCCCGCTTCGTCGGCCTGGCCAACTACCGCGAGGTCCTCACCGACCAGGCCACCCTCGACTCCCTGGCCCGTACCGGGCTGTTCACCGCGCTGACGGTGCCGCTGACGATCGCGGCCGGACTCGTCCTCGCCGTCATGGTGAACCAGCCGCTGCGCGGCCGCGGCATCTTCCGCACGCTGCTCTACCTGCCCGCCGTGATGCCGCCCGTCGGCGCGGGCCTCACCTTCAAGCTCATCTTCGACCGCGACTCCGGCTCGGCCAACGGCATCCTGGACCTCCTCGGCGTCAACGGGGTGTCCTGGCTGACGGATCCCTACGCCCGCTGGGTGCTGATCGTGCTCACGATGTGGGGCGCGGGCAACATCATGATCATCTCGCTGGCGGGACTGCAGGACATCCCCAAGGAGGTCCTCGAAGCGGCGAAGGTGGACGGGGCGCGCCCCTGGCAGTCCTTCACCCGGATCACCCTGCCGCTGCTCTCCCCTGTGCTGTTCTTCCAGGTGGTCACCGGGATCATCGCGGCGCTGCAGAGCTTCGCGCCCCTGTTCATCTCGCTCGACGCCAGCCCTCAGGGGATGGCGTCCGTACCGCAGGGCAACTTCCTGTTCATGATCCACGTTCTCACCGAGTACTTCGCCGCCGGCCGTTACGGCTACGCCTCGGCCCTGCTGTGGGTGCTCTTCGCGATCATCATGCTGCTCACCGCCCTCGTCTTCCGGCTGAGCAGGGGCGTGGTCTTCTACTCCGTGGAGCCTGAGAGCGCCGTGAAGCGGCCCCGGACGCTGGGAGGCAAGTGATGGTGTTTCCCCGGCGCACCGCGCTCTACATGCTCCTGGTGGGGCTCGCCGTCCTCTTCCTCAGCCCCTTCGGCTGGCTTCTGATCACCGCTCTCAAGGACCCCTCGGAGCTGCGTGTCCTGCCCATCCACTGGTGGCCGCACCAGCCGAGCCTGGGCAACTTCGAGCAGGCCCTGTCCTTCTGGCCGTACCTCGGCTACGCCCGCAACTCCCTGATGGTCTCCACGCTCTACGCGGTGCTGGCCACACTCGCCTCCGCCTGGGCCGGATACGGTTTCGCCCGGCTGGAGGCACCGGGCAAGCGCGTGATCTTCGGCGTGCTGCTGTCGACGATGATGCTGCCGCAGATCATCACCCTCGTCCCGACCTACCTGCTGTTCGGCAAGATCGGCCTGCTCAACACCTACATGCCGTGGGTGCTGTGGGGGCTGTGCGGAGCGCCCTATCTGATCTTCCTGTTCCGGCAGTTCTTCGCGAACATGCCCAAGGAGCTGGAGGAGGCGGCGATCGTCGACGGCTGCGGGCAGATCCGTATCTTCTGGCGGATCTTCCTGCCCCAGTCCTGGCCGGTCATCGCCACCAGCCTGATCCTGTCCTTCAGCTGGACGTGGGGCGACTGGATCGCGCCGGCTCTGCTGCTGGACGACGACCGCACCACCCTCGCCGTCCGGCTCGCGAAGGGCTACGTCAACCAGCACGGCGAGCCGCTGAGCAACCTCGTCGCGGCGGGCACCGTGATGTACGTCGTCCCCGTGCTCGCGCTCTTCCTGATCATGCAGCGGGGATTCGTCTCCGGGATCGCCACGTCCGGACTGAAGTGACCGACACCCGGGCAGAACCGGGCGGAAACGATCATCCAACGGACCTACTCGCAAAGGAACTTCCATGACCGACACCCAGGGCAGCGGAACGTCCTTCAGGGCGGTGGAGTGATGGAACGTCCGCCCGTCACCCCGCAGCTCGGCCGGAGCCGGGTCATGGCCATCCTGCGGTCGTCCGACGCCTCCGGGCTGCCCGCCGTGGCCCGGGCCCTCGCGGACGCCGGCATCACCTGCCTGGAGGTCACCCTCACCACCGCCGGAGCCCTCGACGCGCTGGCCCGCATCCGGGCGGACCTCGGCCCCGACGTCGCGGTCGGCGCCGGCACCGTGGTCACCGGCGATCAGGCCAGGGAGGCCCTGGCGGCGGGAGCGGAGTTCCTGGTCGCCCCCGTCGTGGACACCACCGTCATCCGGAACGCGGCGGACCGTGGCATCCCCTGCTACCCGGGCGCCTGGACACCGACCGAGGTGTCCCAGGCGTGGCGGGCGGGTGCCGCCGCCGTCAAGCTGTTCCCCGCGAACACAGGCGGCCCCGGCCATCTGCGCCAACTGCGAGCACCCCTGCCCGAGATACCGCTCGTCGCCGTCGGCGGCGTCGGCATCGACGAGGCACGGCACTACCTGGACGCGGGTGCCTGCGCCGTCGGCATCGGCTCCCCGCTGCTGCGGGGGGCGGACCGCAACCCGGCTCCCCCCGAACTGGACGCCCTCACCACGAGGGCGCGCACCCTGCTGGACGCGGTCGGCGCCACCGCACGAGCCGGGGAGGCGACGGCATGAGCAGCCCCCCGCCGCCCCGCGAGCCCTACCTCGTGACCGTCGGCGACGTACTCGCCGTCATGGCCGCCCGGAACCCCGGCCCGTTCGCGCTCGGCACGACCCTGCGCCTGGGGATCGCCGGCGCCGAGTCCAACGTCGCCGTCGGGGTCAGCCGGCTCGGCGGATCCGCCACCTGGATGGGCCGCGTCGGCGACGACGAACTCGGCGACCTCGTCCTGCGGGAGCTACGGGCCGAAGGGGTCACCACCGTCGCCGTGCGCGACCCCGCCCCCACCTCCCTGCTGCTGAAGGAACGTCGCACCGCCACCCACAGCCGTACGCGCTACTACCGCACCCACACGGCCGGGGCCCGGCTGACCGCCGACGACATCCCCGAGCACGTCGTCGCAGGAGCGGCGGTCCTGCACATCACGGGCATCACCCCGGCGCTCGGTGAGGGCCCCGCTGCGGCCGTGACCCGAGCCGTGGACATCGCCGCCGACGCCGGAGTCACCATCTCCCTGGACATCAACTTCCGTTCACTGCTGTGGAGCGAGAGCGAGGCCCGCCCGGTCCTGCTGCCCCTGCTGCGCCGAAGCGACCTGGTCTTCGCCGGACCGCACGAGGCCGCCGTCGTGGTGCCCGGAGCCGACGGACCGGAGGAACTCGCCCAGGGCATCTGCGACCTCGGACCCGCCGGGGCCGTGATCAAGCTCGGTGCCGACGGGGCGTACGCCCTCCTCGACGGGAGGCCCCACCGGCAGCCCGCCGTGCCGGTCCGCGTTCACGACTCGGTGGGGGCGGGGGACGCCTTCGCCGCCGGGTACCTCGCCGAACTGCTCGCGGGGGAGCCCGCGGAGCGGCGGCTGCGGACGGCTGCCCTGCTCGGAGCCTTCGCGGTGAGTACCGCCGGCGACTGGGAGGGCCTGCCCCGGCGCTCCGAACTGGGACTGCTGGACCACCACGACGACATCGTCCGCTGACACCTCTTCCCCTTCCAACCGCCCGACCGACTTCCAGGACCACCCATGCGCACCAGCCCCTCCACCGGCGCGATCTCCATCCTCACCGGCTCCTACACGCCGGACGCCGGCGGCCAGGGCCCCGGCATCGCCGCCCTGCTGCTCGATCCCACCACCGGCCCCCCGACGTACGACGAGGAGGTGAAGCCACTGCCCGTCACCGGCGCCTCCTTCCTGGCCGCACACCCGTCGCTGGATGTCGTCTACAGCACGAACGAGACGGAGGCGGGGACCGTCAGCGCCGTCGCACGCCATGACCACGGCACTCTCTCCCCGCTGGGCGACCCGGTCAGCAGCGGCGGGACGAACCCGTGTCACCTCACCGTCCACCCGGGCGGCGAGTGGCTGCTGACCGCCAACTACGGCAGCGACACGGCGCCCGGAACCGTGGCGGTGCACCGGCTCGACGGCGACGGACGTCTGCGGGAACCGACCGACCTCGTCGTCCACCCGGGGTCGGGACCGGTCACCGGACGACAGGAGGGAAGCCACGCTCACCAGGTCCTCGTCGACCCGGCAGGCCGATTCGTGCTGGCCACCGACCTCGGGTCCGACGCCGTGTTCACCTACCGGCTCGACACCCGCACCGGGAGCCTGGAACGGGTCGCGGTGAACCGGCTGCGTGCCGGATCCGGCCCCCGCCACCTCGCCTTCGCACCCGGCGGTGACCTGGTGTTCAGCGCCGACGAGCTGTCGTCGACCGTCACCTGCCACCGCTACGACGCCGCCACGGGCACCCTGACGGCCCTCTCCCGCGTACCCGCGACGGTAGCCCGGGACGTCGTCAACCAGCCCGGCGGAATCGTCGCGTCGTCCTGCGGGAGCTTCGTCTGGGTGACCAACCGCGGGGCGGACACGGTCGCCGCCTTCCGCCTTGACGGCACCACCCTCGAACCCGTCGGCGAGGTACCCGCGGGAGGCAGCTGGCCCCGCGGCCTGACCCTCGTGGCCGGCCATCTCCTCGTCGCCAATCAGCACAGCGGCACCCTCGCCGTCCTGCGCGTCCGGGACGACGGAACCCTCGACCAACCGCACCCGCCGCTCTCCGCCCCCTCGGTCGTCTGCGCACTGGCGCTCTGACCTCCCTCACCCCGCTTTGCGCGAAAGGCAGTCATGTCCCACCCCGGCACCACCCCCGCACGGTTCACCCTCGACCCGGCCTTCGCCGTCGGCAGCGTCAACCCCCGGCTGTACGGTTCGTTCGTCGAGCACATGGGCCGCTGCGTCTACACCGGCATCTACGAGCCCGGCCACCCCGTCGCCGACGCGGACGGCCTGCGCCAGGACGTCCTGGAGCTGGTCCGGGAGCTGGGCGTGACCACGGTCCGCTACCCGGGCGGCAACTTCGTCTCCGGCTACCGCTGGGAGGACAGCGTGGGCCCGCGCGAGGAGCGCCCGGCCCGGCTGGACCTGGCCTGGAAGTCCACCGAGACCAACGAGTTCGGCCTCGGCGAGTTCATGGGCTTCTGCGCCAAGACCGGCATGGAGCCGATGATGGCCGTCAACCTCGGCACCCGCGGCGTCGAGGACGCCGTACGGCTGCTGGAGTACTGCAACCACCCCGGCGGCACCGAGCTGTCCGACCGTCGCGCCGCCCACGGGGACAAGGAGCCGTACGGCATCCGCATGTGGTGCCTGGGCAACGAGATGGACGGCCCCTGGCAGACCGGGCACAAGACCCCGCAGGAGTACGGCCGCCTCGCCGCCGAGACCGCCCGCGCCATGCGGCAGGTCGACCCCGGCCTGGAACTGGTCGCCTGCGGCAGCTCCAGCTCCTCCATGCCGACCTTCGCCTCCTGGGAGTCGACCGTCCTGCAAGCGGCGTACGACCTCGTCGACCACGTCTCCCTGCACGCCTACTACGAGGAGATCGACGGCGACCGCGACTCCTTCCTGGCTTCCGCCGTGGACATGGAGCACTTCATCGAGTCGGTCGTCGCCACCTGCGACCACGTCCGCGCCCGCCTCAAGGCCGAGAAGCGCGTCAACCTCTCCTTCGACGAGTGGAACGTCTGGTACCAGAAGCGGCCCAACCCGCACCACGTGGAGGACTGGCAGCAGGCGCCGCGCCTGCTGGAGGACGTCTACACCGTCACCGACGCCGTGGTCTTCGGCTCGCTGCTCATCGCCCTGCTGCGGCACGCCGACCGGGTCACCGCCGCCTCCCTCGCGCAGCTCGTCAACGTCATCGCGCCGATCATGACCGAGCCGGGCGGCCCGGCCTGGCGGCAGACCACCTTCTACCCCTTCGCCCAGGCGTCGGCGTACGGACGGGGCCGGGTCCTCCGGGTGGAGGTGGACAGCCCGACGTACCCCACCGCCAGGTTCGGGGAGGTGCCGCTGCTGCACGCCACCGCCGTGATGGACGACGAGACCGGCGACGTCACCGTCTTCGCCGTCAACCGCGGGCAGACGAACACCCTGCCGCTGAGGATCGACCTACGCGGTGCCGGCGCCCACACCCTGACGGAGCACCTGGTCCTGGCCGACAGCGACCCGGAGGCCGCCAACACCGCCGACCGGCCCGACCGCGTCACCCCGCACACCGCCGCCGGCACCACCCTCACCGACGGCGTCCTCCGCGCCGAACTCGAACCGCTCTCCTGGAACACGATCCGCCTGACACACCGGCGGAACTGACGTGACCGCCCACGGCCCCTGGGAAGCACCGATGACAGTCATCGCCCACCCACTGTTCCGGGACCCCGTTCACGACGGCGCGGCCGACCCCACTGTCATCTGGAACCGGAACGCCCGCGAGTGGTGGATGTTCTACACGAACCGCCGCGCCGACGCCCCGCCGGTCAACGACGCGAGCTGGGTGCACGGGACCGACATCGGAATCGCCTCCTCCGTGGACGGCGGAGCCACCTGGCTGTACCGGGGAACAGCCGAAGGACTGGACATCGAGCCCGGCCGGCACACCTACTGGGCCCCCGAGATCGTCGACGACGGAACCGACTACCACATGTTCGTCAGCGTCGTCCGCGGTGTTCCGTCGCGGTGGGAGGGTCACGCCCGCGTGATCCGCCACTACACGAGCCGCGACCTCTTCGCGTGGAGCTACCGCTCCACCCTGTCCCTCTCCTCCGACAGAGTGATCGACGCCTGCGTCCTGCGACTCCCCACGGGCGGCTACCGCATGTGGTACAAGGACGAGGCCGACCACCAGCACACCTACGCGGCGGACAGCGACGACCTGGCGCGGTGGACCGTCCGGGGGCCTGCCGTCGAGTGCTCGGAACACGAAGGCCCGAACGTCTTCGAGCTGGGCGGCAGTTACTGGATGCTCGTCGACGAATGGCACGGCCTGCGGGTTCTTCGCTCCCAGGACCTGGAGACATGGGAGCCGCACGGACTCGTTCTCGATCGCCCGGGGCAGGGCACGGACGACGCGACCTTTGGACTCCACGCCGATGTCGTCACCAGCGAACTCGGCGCCTTCGTCTTCTACTTCACGCACCCCGGACGATCCGGCGAGGGCGCTGTGCAGCACAGCGGCTACCACGACCGCCGAACCTCGATCCAGGTCGCCCGGCTGCGGGTGAGCGGAGGCACCCTCGTGTGCGACCGCGACGAACCCCTTGAAGCCCCCGTCCTGCCTCTGGGAGGACCGGCCCGGTGACGTCAGAGAAGTAACCGAAGATCTCCCCGGCCCGCACGTCCTCGGGCCCGGAGACCGCCTCCGGCCAAGATCACGCAGGGCCCGGACCACCGTTCCCGAGGGAACACGACGACCTCCGCCACCACCGGATCGATGTGGTGCCCACCGCTCCTCCGGTGACGCGGGAGTCACTTCACCCACCATTCCCGTGTGGACAAGAGCGGAGCAAGGATGCTTCCACCAAGCCATACCACCGTCCGCAGGAGACGGGCTCATCTCATCAGGACGATCCCGTTCGCCGCCGCGCTGCTCCTCGTCACCGCATGCCGTGCCGAAGTGCCGGCCGGCTCCGACGTGACCCTGCTCGACGGGGGGCGAACTCCCGTCTCGGGCCCAGCCGTCATTTCCGCCCTTCCCATCGACGACCAGGGCGGCGTCGACGCGGCGGCGGCGCGCAGCCAGATTCCGTCGCTCAAGAGCGTGGCGCTGCAGTATCCCGATGTGCGGGTCCTCATCACCGACTCCGACGGCCGTACGACCGACGCCGCACTGCGGAACTTCGCGGTGAACTGGTCCCTCTCGCCTGAACTCCTGGTCGCCGCGGACTCCGCCTCCGCCGGCACACGGTTGTCCATGGACGGACAGCTCCACACCTTCCTGCTCGGCGCCGACGGACACGTGGCCGCCGATTGGCCGAACCAGGCCGCCCCCACGCAGGCCATCGCCGCCGCGCTCCGCAAGGTCACGGCGAGCCCCTCCACCCATCCCGACAGTGCCGTACGGGGAGAGACGCCATGAGACATGCCACAGAGATAAGACGGTTCATCGCAGGCGCGGTCGCCACCCTGCTGCTCGCCTGCGCCGCGGTGGCGCTGACGCCGGCCGTACCGGCACACGCGGCGGGCTCGGCCTACTACGTGGACTGCTCGGCGGCGGCCAACGGCACCGGCACCTCCGGCTCGCCGTGGAACTCGCTGGCGGGCCCGAACGCGAAGACCTTCGCCCCAGGGGACCAACTGCTGCTGAAGCGAGGGACGACCTGCTCGGGCACCCTGCATCCGCTGGGCTCGGGCAGCGGGGCAGGCGGGTCGATCTCCATCGACGCCTACGGCACAGGCGCCCTGCCGGTCATCGCCGCGGGCGGTGCCACCGATGCCGTCTACCTGTACAACCAGGAGTACTGGGAGATCTCCAACCTGGAGGTGACGAACACCGGCGCCGTGAAGGGCGCGAACGCGCGACGCGGTGTCTACGTGGTGCTCGAGAACTACGGGACCGGGCACCACTACAAGGTCAGCAACCTCAACGTCCACGACGTGAACGGGAACCAGTCGAAGGAAGTCGACGGCAGTGCCGGCATCCTCTTCGCCGTTCTCGGGACCACGACGCCCAGCGCCTTCGACGACGTCGTCATCGACGGCAACACCGTGGCCAATATCGCCCGCAGCGGTATCAACATGTCGAGCACCTGGCTGTGCCGGCCGTCCATCGGCTGCAACAACCCGGCCTGGACCCCCTGGACCGGCGTCGTCGTCAGGAACAACACCGTCCATGACACCGACGGCGACGGCATCGTCGTGCAGATGTCCAAGGGCGCCCTCATCGAGCACAACGTGGTCTACAACGCCGCGAAGGCGAACTCGGCGAACGCCGGCATCTGGGCCTGGGACTCCGACGGGACCGTGATCCAGTACAACGAGGCGTACGGCACCAAGAAGACCTCCGGGAACCCCGACGGCCAGGGCTTCGACGTCGACTACGGGCAGGACGGCACCGTCGTCCAGTACAACTACAGCCACGACAACGAGGGAGGATTCCTGCTCTTCTGCGGCTGCGGCGGAGGCTCACGCCTCAGCAGCAACGCGGTGGTCCGCTACAACGTCAGCGAGGACGACCGTCTTCGCGTCGTCAACATGCTCGGATCCCAGGACTCCAAGTTCTACAACAACACCATCTACATCCCGTCGGGGTCCACCGCGAACGTCTTCGAGGTCTCGGGCGCCTGGAACGACCTCACCCTCGCCAACAACCTCATCTACAACCTGGGCAGCGGCGACTACGTCTACACCACCGGCCAGCCGGCCTCGAACTTCTCCTGGCGGAACAACCTCTTCTACGGCAACCACCCGGCCGGCGAGCCGACCGGCAACGGAAACATCACCGCGAATCCACTGCTGGCCTCGCCGGGCAGCGGCGGCTCGGGCATCGGCTCCGTCGCGGGCTACCAGCTGACGGCATCATCTCCGGCCATCGGCGCGGGCGTCGTCATCCCCGACAACGGCGGCAAGGACTACTGGGGATCGCCCGTTCCCTCGGTCTGCGCACCCGACATCGGCGCCGACCAGTACAGCACGCCCTCCGACGCGACCTGCCTCGCGAACGATAACCTCGGCTTCGAGAAGGGGTCGCTCACGGCCTGGAGCGCGTGGAACTCCGCATCAGTGGTGAACTCGGGCGCCCACAGCGGGACCTACGCGGCCCGGGTCGGACCGTCGCCCGCCTCCGTCGAGCAGTTCGTCCCCGTCGCGCCCCGGACGACCTACCGCGTCTCGGGCTGGGTGAAGTCCGCTGTCGCCGGCGAGATCATGAACGTCGGCGTCAAGAACACCGGCGGGCTGGAGACGGTGGCGAGCGCCAGCGGCACCGGCTGGACCTTCGTCTCCGCCGACTTCACCACCGGGGCGGCGAACAGCACCGTCCGGCTGTACTGCTACAAGAGCTCGGGCAGCGGAAACGGCTACTGCGACGATCTCGCCGTCACTCCCGTCAAGAACCACGCGATCAACGGCAACTTCGAGTCCGGCCACACCGTTCCCTGGCGCAATGGTGACTTCTCGCTCACGGGCACGTCGTCCAACGGCAACGCAGCCGGACTGACGAACTCGTCCCTGAGCGGCGCCGCCCTGTGGCAACTGGTCTACACCCTCAAGCCGAACACCACCTACCGGCTGAGCGGCGCGATCAGGAGCCAGACCGCCGGCACCACGCCGGCACTGGAGGCCAAGCTCTACAACGGCACCGCCGTCACGAGCGCCTCGACCACGTCGAGCACCTACTCGAAGCAGTCGACGACCTTCACGACAGGGGCAGGTGTGACCACCGCTCGGATCTACTGCCACCTCGTCTCCGGAACCGGCGACGGCTACTGCGACGAGGTCACCCTGACCGAGCAGTGAACGACATCGACGCACACGACGCTTCGGTAGTCGTGTGAGACCTGGGCGTGGGTGTGCCCGGCTGAGCACGGACCCAGTCCGTGCGGCACGGCACGCCCATGCTCTCCCCTTGTTCGACCGGGTGCGACTCACTCAAGGGAGAGATGGACACATCATGGAAACGTCACGACGTCGGGAACAGCTCGGTCTGCAGGAAGCTGCCCGCCCCGGAGCGCTGTCCCGGCGTGGAATCCTCAAGGGAGCGGCGGTCACGGTGGGGGCCGCCTCACTGGGCCTCGGCGCCATGGGCGAGGCCCACGCGGCCGACGCCGCCATGACCGCCACGTCGCCGGACGGCAGCAACAAGATCACGGTGTCGCTGGTCGGCGGGGCACTCTCCTGGTCGGTCAAACGCGCCGGCACGACGGTCGTCGACACCTCGGCGCTCGGACTCGCGATGAGCGACGGCACCACACTGGGCACTGCGAACACCGTGATGACGGCGTACCAGCACTGGACCAAGGACAGCACCTGGACCCCGGTGTACGGCCGCAACGCGACGATCCGCGACCACTACCAGGAAATGCGCTGGAAGCTGCAGGACAGCAGCAGTGGCGTCGCCTTCGGCATCCAGATACGCGCCTACGACGCCGGAGTCGCGCTGCGCTACACGCTGCTCGACACGGGCAAGGCCACCATCTCGGACGAGCTGACCAGCTTCGTGTTCCCCGACGGCACCCTGGTCTACAGCGCCCGGGACGAGAACGTGTACAGCGCCGTCGCACCGGACGCGATCCCCTCGACCGGCACGTCGAGCACCGATGTCGGCCCCCTGACCGACATGCCGCTCCTGGTCACCCAGGTCGGCGGGCTGCGCGCCTGCGTCTGTGAGTCCTCCCGCGTGAACTACCCGCGAGGGATGCTCACCTCGGTCCCAGGGCAGAGCAACACAGTCAGGACCTATCTGATGAAGAAGACCGCCCGGGGCAGCGGCACGACACAGACCACCTCGACCGTCACCACGCCGTTCGCCACACCGTGGCGGGTACTCGTCCTCGGCTCCTCCGACACCGACCTGGTCGACAACGCCGAACTGGTGCTCAACCTGGCCCCGGCCAACGCCCTGACCGACACGACGTGGATCCGTCCGGGCAAGGTCTTCCGCTGCAACCTGACCACCGCCGCGGGTATCGCCGGCGTGGACTTCGCCGTCGCGCGCGACATGGACTACATCGAGTACGACGCGGGCTGGTACGGGCCGGAGTTCACCACCACCGACGCGACCACGGCGATCCCGGACATCGACCTGCCCATGGTGATCAACCACGCCACGGCGAACGGTATCGGGTGTGCGCCGAGTTGGGATCTTCAGGCGGGCTGGAGGCTGCGGAGCCAGATGATGGCGCCGCGTAAGTGGAGTCCGGCAAGGTAGCTGGCCGGGGTCTTGTCGCAGCAGGTGGCGAGCCCGCGCCATTCCTTGATCTTGTTGATGCAGCGTTCGGCCGTGTTGCGCTCCTTGTACAGGGCCGCATCGTGACTGACGGGGCGTCCACCACGCGAGTCGCGCTTCTTGACCAGGGCCTGTCTGACGTCGTGATCAATCAGTTGTCTTCAGCAGGTCGTTGATCCAGATCATTGAGGCGCGGAGGTGGAGGCCGGCGAGGTAGCTCTCGGGCGTCTTGTCGTATCGAGTTGCGATGCCCCGCCAGGCCTCAGCCCCAGGCCGGGTCCGGGGGCGGCCGATCGGCAGACGGATCCGCACCTTCTGCAGCACGGGGACGAACTGCGGGCTGTCGGCGGCCCGTCCTGCGGTCAGGACGAATGACAGCGGACGGCACTTGCGGTCCGCGGCGAGAGGAATCTTGCTCAGGGTACGGGCCGTATTCGCCTATCGGCAGGAACGGCTCGATCAACTGCCACTGTTTGTCGGTGAGTTGCCTGCGTGTCACGATCGTCTTCCTACCGGATCCGCATTCCAGACGGATCCGAATCGGCAAGATTGATCACGACGTCACACAGGCCCCAGGCGGGTATCGGTCAACACGGCTTCCGCAGTGCGCTACTGGCACGCATCGCACACGGACGACATCTATGTTCCGAAGCATCCCCGGTTTCCATAACCGGGGATTCGCTGCTGCATACGGTCGGTCCGCCAGCAGGTTTGGTGTCCATGGGCGTTCGGTTCACGGGCGCTGGACAGATTGGCTCGCAGTGAGCCGGAATCGGGTACGTCTTAGCAATCGTCGGGGAGCCGGCCGGCTGAGATGCGGCGGAAGTCGCCGTGAGATCGCAGATGGGCGTGGCGCGTGGCTGCAAGAGTCGGTTGGAGTAGCAGGTGTCCAGAGCCTGGGTGAAGTCTGAACCATTGGCTTCCCATCGGTCGACATCGAGGCTGATCAGCTGTGCCATTGGCACAGTCAGTGGGACGACAGTTGAGCCATTGGGCCCCTAGGTGGTTATCTTTGTCCTATCCATGTACTTGCGGCGCCGCGTAGCGCCGGACGGCGACGAGGCCGGGTCCGGACTGCGGTGCCTTCGTCGTGCCTGCTTGTTGTCCGCCACTCGGGACGACCGTGGGCAGGACGCGTACCACCGCGAGGGGGCGGCGCACCGCCGTGAAGAGGATGTTCGTGGCTCCGGACCCGGGGCGCTTGAGGCTGCGGAACGCGACCCGCGCCGTCGTCGGAGTCGCCGCCGCCGTCGCCGTTTCCGAACTGTGCGGGCTATCGCTCACCGCATCGATCACCGGAGGGCTCGCGGCGCTGCTCGCCCTCTTCACGGTCACCGATGCGACCCTCCGTGACCAGCGGATCAGCACCGCCCTGCTTCCCATCGCCGGATTCCCCGTGCTGGCGCTTGCCACCACACTGCACGGCATCACCCCGGCCCGTGACGCCGCGTTCCTGGCCGTCGTCTTCTGTGGGGTTTATGCCCGCCGCTGGGGCCCGCGGGGCCACGCGCTCGGGATCTTCGCGTTCATGAACTTCTTCATCACGCAGTTCCTGCACGCGGTTCCTGCTCAGCTGCCCGAGCTGTACACCGCCGTGGGTCTTGCCCTTCTCGCGGCCGGTGCCACGCGCTTCGTGCTCTGGCCCATCGAGCGTCATACCCCACCCGCGGCAGCCCCGCCGACCCTGCCCGGCAGCGGATTGGCGCGGCCCACCACCCGGCAAGCCTTCCAGGCCACTACTGCCTCGGCTCTCGCGCTTCTGGTCGGGCAGCTGCTCTCCGAAGAGCGCTGGTACTGGGCCGTTGGTACTGCCTGGTGGATCTTCGTCAACACGGCTTCTCGCGGCGAAACCCTGGTCCGCGGTTTCCGTCGGGTTTTCGGAACTGTGATCGGTATCGCCGTCGGCCTACTGGTCGCCGTCCCGCTGCATGGCGCGCCCGCGCCGACGGCCGCCCTGGTTGCCGTCTGTGTCTTCGGTATCTTCTACACCGCCGCCGTCTCGTATTCCTGGATGATGCTGGCAGTGACGGTCATGGTCAGCTTGCTGTACGGCCTGCTGGGCGTGCTGGACCCCGGCCTGCTCGGGCTCCGTCTTGTAGAGACCGGTGTGGGCGCGCTGTGTGCCGCGCTGGCCGTGGCCCTCGTCCTGCCGGTCACCACGCACGCCACTACCGATGCCTGGATCCAGCGGGCACTGCACTGCGTCCACGCGGCCACCGCCGAAGCGACCGCTCGCCTCGCTGGAGACCCGAAGGGCGACCCTGCCCCGCACGCTGGCGAACTGGAATTGGTGCTCGGCCGGGTACGGATGGCACTTGCCCCGTTGATGCACCCTTTGACTCCCTTCCGTGCTCGGAAAGCCCGTGCCCGCCGGGTCATTGAGCTGCTAGACGACTGCGCCCGCGAAGTGCGGGGTTTGGTGTCCGTTGCCGCCGATCCTGTCGCGTCGCACGACGCCCGTCTGGCCGCTGCCTGCTGGCGCGTCGAGGCAGCGGTGGAAGCACTCACAGTCAGCGACCTGGGGCGCAGGCGAGTGGCGTCCGCTAGCGGCGAGATACCTCAGCAGGACGAGGCGGAGTCGGCCCTTGTGCATCTGCGTGGCTTGGAGAAGGCTCTGTCGGAGTTGGCGATGCCGCTTGGCTCGTCTCAGCGCCCTCCACTTGTCGGTTCCTGAACGGGAGGAAGAGCGTCGACCTACGGTGCGGTGCGCTCTGCCCAGACGGCTCATAGCCGCTCGTTGAGGATCTTGGCTGCTCTCGTGATGGAGCCCGGCACGAGGTGCCGGTAGATCCTGTGGGTGACCTCGATTGATTTGTGTCCCATCCACTCGGCGACATCAGTGATCGGAATGCCGTGGGTAAGGCAGTTCGATGCGAAGTAGTGGTGGAGGGAGTACATCGTGTACTTGACTTCTACACCCGCCTCCTCGGCGTTCTCGACCCGGACCTGCTGGTCCTGCGTCTCGCCGAGACCGGCGTCGGGGCGCTCGGCGCCGCCCTGGCCGTGATCCTCGTCCTGCCCGTCACCACCCACAGCATCACCGACGCCTGGATCCGGCGGGCCCTGCGCTGTGTGCACGCCTGTGCCGTCGAGACCGCGCGGCGCCTGGCGGGGGCGCGGGACGCGGACCCCGCCCCGCGGGTGGCGGAGCTGGAGCAGCTCCTCGCCCGGGTACGGCTCTCCGTCGCCCCGCTGGTGCACCCGCTGAACCCGATGCTCGGTCGCAAACGACGCGCCCGGCACGTGCTCGCCCTCCTCGACGACTGTGCCCGGGAGATCCGCGGCCTGGTAGCCGTCGCGGCCGACCCGGAGGCCTCCCACGACGCCCGTCTGGCCACGGCCTGCCGGCGGGTGGAGGCCACCGTCGAGGCCCTCACCGAGGGCAGGGACATCGCGGTCCACGCGGAAGGGCTCCCTCACGTGGAACCCGCCCTGGCCCATCTGCACGGCCTGGAACGAGCCCTGTCCGAGTTGGCGCGTCCCTTGCGCGCGCCGTCGGGCTCCCCGCTGGTGGGAGCCTGAGGGACGCTCTCCGGGGGGTAGGGGTCGGCCGGTGTGGGCGGGCCGTCGCTCGCCGCGTCGGACCCGGGCCCGGTGGCCAGGGGAGGGCCGGACCGGTCTCCCGGCCGCCCTGGCGTGCCGCGTCGGGTCCGCCGCCCGGTGTGGATGCGGGACGGGTCTCCCGGCAGGCGGTCGGCCATCGACCGGCCGTCACGCTCTCGGGCTCGGGTCCGACCGGGCGACCCGCTCTTGACCGCTTGGTCTAGACCGCGCATGATCGGCTGCGCGGTCCTTCCGGGCGGCACGGCGAGAGGAGACAGCGGTGGCGGACGGCAGGCGGCGGGCGTTCATCGGGTCGTTCACGGCGGCCGGCGGTCCAGGGATCGTGACGGCGCAGGTCGACGTCGACAGCGGCGCGCTGACCGTGCTGAGCAGCGTGAACGCCGTCCCGGACCCCTCCTGCCTCACCCTCTCACCCGACGGCGGGACGCTGTACGCGGTCAGTGAGACGGCCGACGGCGCGGTGGCCGCGTACCGGGTGGACGGGGACAAGCCCGAGCCGGCCGGGCGGCCCGTGCCGGTCGACGGCAGCGGTCCGACCCACCTCGCCCTGTTCGCCGGTCACCTCCTGACGGCCAACTACGGCTCCGGCAGCGTCACCGCGGTCCCCGTCCGCCCCGACGGCACCCTCGTGCGATCCGCCTCCGGCGTGCTCCGGCACACCGGCGCGGGGCCGCACACGCCCCGCCAGCAAGGGCCGCACGCCCACCAGGTGCAGCCCGATCCGAGCGGCCGGTGGGCTGTCAGCGTGGACCTCGGCACGGACTCGGTGCGGGTGTGCACGCTGACGGACGGCACTCTCGCCCTGCACCGGGAGACCGCCCTGCGCCCCGGCTCGGGGCCGCGCCACCTGGCCTTCCACCCGGACGGTTCGCACGCGTACGTCGTCAACGAACTGAGCCCCTCCGTCACCGTCTGCCGCTGGAACGCGGCGGAGGGCGCCCTGACGTCGCTCTGCGAGACGGCGGTGCTGTCCGGCGCACCGGCACGTGACGCCTACCCCTCGGGCATCGCCACCTCGCCCGACGGCCGCTTCGTCTGGACCGCCACCCGCGGCGAGGACGTCCTGTCCGTGCTGGCCGTGGAGGGCGAGGGACTGCGGCTGGTCACCACGGTGCCCTGCGGTGGCCACTGGCCGCGCGCCCTCACCGCCTCCGACGGGTTCCTGTACGTCGCGAACGAGCGCTCCGGAGATGTGACCTGGTTCGCCGTCGACCCGCGTACGGGCGTGCCACGACGCGCCGGTTCGATCGGTGTGACGGCCGCGTCGTGCGTGGTCCTGGGCTGACCCGGCCTGCGCCGGAGAGGCCGCGCCCGACGGCCCGGTCCTACGACGGGAAGGCCCGCTCCGAACCCGGAGCGGGCCTTCCCGTAAGTACGTCCCGCGTCAGCGGACCGGCGCGCTCTGCGCCTGCTGCGGCGCGATGCCCAGGGCGGTCGTGTACTTGGCCAGCGCCAGCTTGCCGATCGCCGGGTACGGGCCGAGCGACTCGGCGGCGGAGCAGCCCGCCTCCTTCGCGGCCTCCTCGACCAGGCCCGGCTCGATCTCCGGGCCGATCAGATACGGCGCGAGCGCCAGCTGGTGCGAGCCCGAGGAACGCAACTGCTCGGCGACGGACGCGATGGAGCCCTCCTGGTCCAGGGCCGCCGCCATCACCGGCACGGCGAGGCGCGCGGCGAGCAGCATGCCGGTGATCCCGGCCGCCTGCACGGCCTCGTCACCGCCCACGGAGGCCAGGACGATGCCGTCCGCGGCGGTCGCCACGGTGAACAGCCGGGCACGGTCGGCACGGGCCAGACCGGCCTCGGACAGCCGCACGTGCAGCGCCTCGGCGAGCAGTGGGTGCGGGCCGAGGACATCGGTCAGCTCGGCGGCGACACGGCTCTCCATGAGGGCCTGGCGGACCTGGCGCAGCAGCGCGCTGTCCGGGCCGGCGAGCAGCGGCACGACGACGGCGACGGGGCCGTCGGGCATCTTGACGTCCATGCCGGCGGCGCGGGCCTGCTCGAAACGGGCCGTGCGCTCCTCGGCGGCGTGCACGAGCACGGCCTGCAGCGAGGGGAACTCCGCGTTGTCCCCGTCGAGGTAGCCGATGCGGGCGTCGAGGCCGGGGAGCTCGGAGCGGGCGATGCTCACGACCTCCTCGGCGAGGCTGCGCGTGGCGCTACTGGGCGTCCCCGGCACGGCGAGGACGAGCGCGGGCGCGCCCTCGGGAGCAACCAGCGGCTCGGGACGGCGGTGCCGTCCGGGCTGGCGGGGGCGCGGCATTCGTACGGGCAGGCCATCCGCGGGCCCAGTGGGGGAACTCATGGCGCCGCATGTTACTGGCTTCTTGGGTTCCCCTGTTCGGGGAGGGTGCAGGTGAGCGGTATCCGTCCCGTTTTGTCTGATGAGTTGCGTACGAACCGGATACGGTCGGATCAATCACCCGACCGGATGGTCACGGACAACATCCTCTCGTCACCCGGCAGTGTGAGCGAACCGGTGCCCAGCTCGGCGGCGATGCGCACCGCGCCGTGCAGCGGATCGCCCTCGGCCGGCACCCGCCGTGCCCGCGGCAACCGCCGCGCCAATTCCTCGTCCACCGGCCCGAGCAGCGGGTCGCCCAGCCTGAACAGGCCCCCGGTGACGGCGACACACGGCTCACCGCCGGAGGGGCACACGGCCGCCGCGGAGTCGGCCATGTGCCGGGCGGCGGCGCGCAGGATGCCCGCCGCGACCGGATCCTCGTCCGCGCAGGCGGCCACACGAGGCGCGAAGGAGGCGAGGACGGCGGGCCGGTCCGGACGGGGGTACAGCGCGCCGGGCAGCCCTGCGACGGGCCCGAACACCTCCTCGGCGCAGGTCAGTAGCCGGGCCGAGCCGTCCGCACGCCCGTCGTGGGCACGCAGCGCCGCATCGAGACCGGCCCGGCCGATCCAGGCACCGCCCCCGCAGTCGCCGAGCAGATGCCCCCAGCCGTCCGCACGCCGCCAGCCGGTGAGATCGGTGCCGACGGCGATCAGGCCCGTACCGCCGGCGATCACGGCACCGGGACGTGGCCCGAGCGCCCCCACGTACGCGGTCACGGCGTCGGCGGCCAGCGCGACCCTGCGCACGCCCCACTCCCGGGCCAGGGCGCCCGGCAGTTCGGCGCGCAGACCGTCGCCCAGGGACGCCAGCCCGGCGGCGCCGACGACCACAGTGGTCAACTGCACCGGTCCGGCCTCGGCGGTCAAGGCACGCACCAGCGGCACGAGTCGTGCCATGAGGTCCTCGGGGTCGATGCCCCGTTCGCCCGTGCGGACCGGCTGGTCGGAGGCCCGCCGGGCGAGCGGACCGCGCTCGGCGGTCCCCAGCACGGCACGGACACCCGAGCCGCCGGAGTCCACGGCGAGGAACCCCGAACCCTCCGGCGCCCCGGTCACGGCAGGCGCCAGTCCACCGGTTGGCCACCCTGACGGATCAGCAGGTCGTTCGCCCGGCTGAACGGACGGGAGCCGAAGAAACCCCGGTCGGCCGACATGGGGGAGGGATGGGCGGATTCGACGGAGGGCAGATCGCCGAGGAGCGGACGCAGATTGCGGGCGTCACGGCCCCACAGGATGGACACCAGCGGCTTTCCGCGCCCCGCCAGGGCCCGGATGGCCTGCTCCGTGACCTCCTCCCAGCCCTTGCCGCGGTGGGCACCGGGCTTGCGCGGGGCGGTGGTCAGCGCCCTGTTGAGCAGCAGCACGCCCTGCTGCGTCCACGGCGTGAGGTCGCCGCTGGACGGCTGGGGGAGTCCCAGGTCGGCGGTCAGCTCCCGGTAGATGTTGATGAGGCTGCCGGGCAGCGGTCGCACCTCGGGCGGGACCGAGAACGACAGCCCCACCGCGTGCCCCGGAGTCGGGTACGGGTCCTGACCGACGATCAGGACGCGCACGTCGTCGAAGGGCTGCTGGAAGGCCCGCAGGACGTTCGGCCCGGCCGGCAGGTAGGTGCGTCCCGCGGCGATCTCCGCGCGGAGGAAGTCCCCCATCGCGGCGACGCGTTCGCTCACCGGTTCCAGGGCCTTCGCCCAGCCCGCTTCGACGATCTCATGCAAAGGTCGTGGTGCCACGGGCGTCACCCTACTGCCGTACGGGCAACGGCGATCAACCGGTGGCCAAGACTGCTCCGCGACCTCGTCCTCCGACTCGTCCCCCGTTTCATCCGCGTCTCAGCCGACGACCGCGGCCCGCACGCACAGCACGTCCGGAAGATGCGACGCCAGTTGCCGCCAGCTGTCGCCGTCGTCCGACGACGCGTACACCTCGCCGTTGCGGTTGCCGAAGTAGACGCCCGCCGGATCGGCGTCGTCCGTGCACATCGCGTCGCGCAGGACCGTGCCGTAGTGGTCGTCCTGGGGCAGCCCCGCCGAGAGCGGCTCCCAGCTCTTGCCCGCGTCCGCCGTCCGGTAGACCCGGCACCGGTGGTCGGCCGGGACCCGGTCGGCGTCGGCGTTGATCGGGAACACATACGCCGTGTCACCCCGGTGCGGATGCGCCGCCGCCGCGAAACCGAAGGTGGACGGCAGGCCCTCGCCGATGTCCGTCCAGTGCGCGCCCGCGTCGTCGCTGCGGTACACCCCCCAGTGGTTCTGGAGATACAGCCGGTCCGGGCTGACCGCATCCCGCGTGACCTTGTGCACGCACTGGCCGAACTCCGGATTCGGGTCGGGCAGGAACACCGCGGAGACACCCGAGTTGGAGGGTGCCCAGCTCGCCCCGCCGTCCCGTGTGCGGAACACGCCGGCGGTCGAGACGGCGACCGTCACCGCCTGGGAGTCGCGCGCGTCCGTGAGGACGGTGTGCAGTCCCTCCCCGCCGCCGCCGGGCACCCACTTCGACCTCGTGGGGTGCTCCCACAGGGGCCGGACCAGCTCGAACGTCTCCCCGCGGTCCTCCGAGCGGTACAGCGCCGCCGGTTCGGTGCCCGCGTACACCACGTCCGGCTCGGCGGCGGCCGGGTGCAACTGCCACACCCGCTCCAGGGACGCCCCGGTGTCTTTCGGGAACTTCACGGCCGGATGGGCCGGTTCGGTCCAGGTCCGGCCGAGATCGTCGGAGTGGAACACGGACGGGCCCCAGTGCGCGCTGTCCCCGCCGGCCAGCAGCCGCGGGGCTCCGGCCCGGGTGTCGATGGCGATCGAGTACACGGCCTGCGCGTTGAAGTAGGGGCTTTCGTCGAACTCCCAGGTGCCACCACCTCGCCGGCGCCCGATGAACAGGCCTTTGCGCGTGCCCACGGCGAGCAGAACCTCGGTCATGCCGATCACCTCCGCGGCGTCGTCGTCGACGCCTTCGTCCCAGACACCGGCCAGTCTGCACCCGACCACTGACAGTCACCTCCGCAGCCCGCTCCCTCGCAGGTCAGCGGGGTGTCGGCGGTGCGCTCGGGCAGCGCGGCGGACCGCTCCGGGGAGCCGCTCGCGGAGGCCGGGGCCGGTGGGGGTCGGCCCGCCCACCCGGATGCGGTGAGCGTCCGGGCGCCGCCGTCCGTATGGGGAGGGCGGCGGGATGGCCGCGGGCTCGTGAGGAGGAGGCCTCCGATGGCGGTACGTGGTCCGAGGGTGTGGCTGTGGCGCTGGCGGCGCAATCCGCTCAAGCGCCGTGCGGACAGAGTGGAGGCCTGGATCGTGCTGGGCGTGTGGGTGCTCACCGCGTTCGCCGGGGTGCTGGCCGGGACGACGGTGAGCCGGTCCGTCGAGGACGGGCTGGCCAGGGAGCGCGTGGAATGGCGGCCCGTCGTGGCACGGCTCACCGAGCGCGCTCCCGGGACGGCCTCCGCGAACGCCCCTGTGTCCCGCGCCGAGCAGGTGTGGGCGGCGGCACGCTGGACCGCCGCCGACGGTTCCGGGCACTCCGGCCGGCTACGGGTGCCGGCGGGCAGCGCCGCCGGCACGCCGGTCACGGTGTGGACGGATCCCGAGGGCCACCAGGTCACCCGGCCCGTCACCGTGTCCCAGGCCCGCGTGCGCGCCTTCCTCATCGGCGGTGTGGCGGGCGGCTGCGCCGCGGCCTTGCCCCTGTTCGGCGGCCGGGCCCTGTGCGGCCGTCTGGAGCGTCGCCGCCTCGACCAGTGGGACGTCGAGTGGTCCCGCTTCGGCCCGATGTGGGGGCGTACGGCAGGGTGAGGACCTAGTGTCCCGCGCCGGAAGTTCCTAGGTAGTTCCCGCTGAGCTGCGGACGGTCAACGCCCCTGGTCGGCGGCGAGAATCCGAACGCCGAGACGAGACAGATCTACCGACGGATTTCTGGCGCAGCACACTAGCGGTGCCCTGTTCCGGCCAGCGCCTCCCGGCACACGCGCAGCAACTCCAGGTCCTGGTGTATGCCGTAGCCACCGCGGTCGGTTCGATGCCGCCGGGGGGAGGCGAGCTCGGCTCGGAGTAGATCGTGCAGCGGTGTTCCCGCCGGACCCAGGACCGCGACGCACCCGGCGACCGTGCGACGCGTGCCCGGGTGCTCCGCCCAGGCGGAGCGGAGGACGGGAAGGCACTGCTCGGGCTCATCGGTGGCCCGCCACATCGCGCACGCGGCCGTGACCCGCTCCCACGGGTCACCGGAGCGGGCCATCCCCCGCAACCCCGGCAGGGCCGGACGGGCCGCGGGCCCGAGCCGCCCCAGCACGGCTGCCGCACGGCGCCGCCGACCGCTCGCGGAACCCGCCAACTCCCTCAGAAGCACGGACAGCACGGCGTCCGCATCGCCCGTGACCGACCACAGCGCGTCCGCCGCCGCCACCGCGCAGTCGGTCTCCAGCAGCCCGCGCAGATCCGGTATCGCCTCGCGCGCGGCGCTGCCGAACGCGCCGAGGGCTCGAACCGCCGCTTCCGTCACGGTCTCGCGCCGCCGCGGCCCGTCCGGCAGGCCGCGCAGCAGACGTGACACCGCCGGAACGGACTCGGCGTCGCCCAGTGCGGCGAGGGCCGACAGCAGGGGAACGGCCCGCTCGTGCGGGTCGGGCGCGTCGAGCGGCACGCGCGCGAGCCGTCTGCGCAAGGCAGGGGCGAGCGGCAGGGCCGCACGGCCCAGGTGGGGTATCACCAGCCCCAGGTCGTTCGGGACGACCGGGCCCGCCAGCAGCTCGGCCAGCACCGGTGTGGCCCGCGCGTCCCCGGCCCGGGCCAGTGCCTTGAGCGGGCCGCCCAGAGTCGGCGCACCCCGCTCCCCGTGCCGTACACGAAGCTCGGGGCGGTAGGTCACCAGCGCGTGGAGGTGGTCCGCGGCGGGCGCGGCCAGCGCGAAGAGCTCCACCAGGACGGAGACCGCCGCGTCGTGCAACCGCCCCTCCTCCGAGCCCAGTTGGGTCCCTATGAGGGTGACGGGCTCCGCATGGCCGGTACGCCACTCGCGCAGCAGCCCGGCCGACATCCACACGCCGTTGCACCGGTCGAGGGGGTCCGGGCTGGTCAACTGCCCGCGCAGCAGGGCGATCCGGTCGGCGACCCGGCCGTCGAGCGCGCAGTGCAGGGTCCGCAGCAGCCGGGAGCCCTCCTCGTCCGAGGGGCGCAGGCGCCGCAGCCGGCGGGCGAGCGTGTCCGGGCCCGGCCCGTCGTACGGGTGCCCGGCTCGGGCCCGTTGCCTGGATCTGTCCCTGAGCAGGTGGACGGCGGTCGGTACGAGATCGGCGGGGAGCAGCTCCGGGGCACACGCCGCGAGCTGTCCGAGTGCGGCGAGCCGGAGACCGGGGCCGTACGGGGGTCCGCTCAGCTCGGTCAGCAGGCGCACCGCCTCGGCGGCATGAACGACGCCGTCCGGGCGGTGCCGCCGGACGAAGAGACCGAGGCTCTCCGTCAGCGCGAGCAGGACCCGGTCGTCCCGTTCCACGGTGATCCGCTGACGCAGCAGGGCGAGCACCCGCGCCGGTCGGTCGAGGAACCGCACGAGTGCCCCGGGCACCGCCCTGCGCACTCCCGCGTCCGCGTCCCCGGCGAGCGGGACGAAGACCTCGGCCCGTGCCCGCAGGGCCGCACGCGCTCCGGCCGCGAGATCGTCGCGGGGCCTGCCGGTGTCGCCGATGCTGACGAGGAGTTCCACCACGCCCTCCCGGTCCGGCACCTCCTCACGGACGACGAGCGCGAGGAGGAACGGAACACAGGCGAGCGTCGAGTCGTACACAGCGCCCTGGTGGTGCACGGCGCCGTACATCGCGTCGAGCGCGGTCTGTCGCTCGGCCGGGTCGGCGGAGGCCAGTCCCCGCAGCAGTCCGGGCACGTCCTTTGCGCTGCCGTACGCATGGCGCAGCGAGGCCCAGTCGACCTCGTCGATCCCCCTGAACACGTTGTCCTCCCCCGGGCGAAGTGCCACTGACCGGGAGTCTGCACCAAGGCACCGACAACGAAGCGGAATCGGGAGGTGACGGTACGCGAACTCTGCGCCCGATGGCCGGAGTTCGAGTCGGCCGCCCGGGCCGGTCAGGCCGCCCCGACGCCCTGGCCGGGCAGCGCCCGCTCCACGATCGCGTCCAGGCCCGCCGTCTGAGGCAGTGTGCCGAACGCGTACCCCCAGTCACCCCCGAGTCGCGTCGCGCAGAACCCGTCGGCGACCGCCGGCGGGGCGTGCCGGACGAGGAGGGAGGCCTGGAGCGTCAGCGCCATCTGCTCCACGAGCCGGCGTGCCGTCGTCTGCGACGCCTCGGACAGTCCCGCCTTGAGCCGTGTCACGGCCGCGTCCAGCCGGGCGTCCGCCCCCCGGGCCAGCGCGAGCTCCCCGAACAGGGCCTCGGTGGTGCCCGGTTCGCGACGCAGCGCCCGCAGCACGTCGAGGGCGTTGACGTTGCCCGAGCCCTCCCAGATCGACAGCAGGGGAGCCTCGCGGTAGTGCCGGGGCATACCCGAATCCTCGACGTAGCCGTTGCCGCCGAGGCACTCCAGTGCCTCCGCGGTGAAGGCCGGGCCCCGCTTGGTCACCCAGTACTTGCCGACGGCGGTGGCGATCCGGCGGAACGCGGCCTCGCCCTCGTCCCCGCGGATCGCCCGGTCGGCCGCCCCGGCCAGCCGCAGGGTGAGCGTCGTGGCGGCCTCGGACTCCAGCGCCAGATCGGCGAGAACATTGCGCATCAGCGGCTGGTCCAGCAGCCGGGCGCCGAACGCGCTGCGGTGCCGGGCGTGGTGTCCGGCCTCGACGAGGGACTTGCGCATCAGCGCGGCCGACATCATCACGCAGTCCAGCCGGGTGCAGTTGACCATCTCGATGATGGTCTTGACGCCCTGTCCCTCGGGGCCGACCAGCCAGGCCACCGTCCCGTCGAACTCGGGTTCGCAGGAGGCGTTGGACCGGTTGCCCAGCTTGTCCTTCAACCGCTGGATGCGGAAGGTGTTGCGGGTGCCGTCCGGCAGCACACGCGGCACCAGGAAGCACGACAGCCCGCCCGGGGCCTGTGCCAGCACGAGGAACACGTCGCACATCGGCGCCGAGGTGAACCACTTGTGCCCGCGCAGCGTGTACACCCCGGGCTCGGCCGTCGGGATGGCCCTCGTGGTGTTCGTCCGGACGTCGGAGCCGCCCTGCTTCTCGGTCATCCCCATGCCCGCCAGCAGCCCGCGCTTCTCCGTGGGCTCCCGCAGGGCGGGGTCGTACTCGCGGCTCGTCAGCAGCGGTTCGTAGAGCTTGGCCAGCTCCGGCTGCCGGCGCAGCGCGGGGACGGCCGCGTAGGTCATCGACGTGGGGCAGCCGTGCCCGGCCTCGGTGTGCCCCCACACCAGTCCGCCCGCGGTCCTGACGACATGGGCGCCGGGCCGGTCGTCCGCCCAGGGCGAGGCGGCCAGCCCCTCCGCGATCGCCGTGCGCATCAGGTGGTGCCAGCTGGGGTGGAATTCGACCTCGTCGACGCGGTTGCCGTACCGGTCGTGCGTCCGCAGCTCCGGCTCGTGCCGGTTGGCCAGCTCGGCCCAGTTCTGCGCCTGGGCGCTGCCGGCCTGCCTGCCGAGCCGCCGCAGGTCCTTCTCGGCCCACCCGGCGCCCTCCCGCCGCAGCCCTTCCAGCAGGGCCGTGTCGTCGGAGGCGTCGTACGGGGTGAGGGGAGGGGCCTGGTTGGTGACGTCGTGCGTGGCGGTTGTGCCGTGCGCCCGCTGTTCGTCCGGTGTCGAGACCATGCCGCGAGTGTTGCACTCTCGGTGCGATCGCAGCAATGGTGCAACACGGAGGCGTGCCGCGTACAGTACGTGACCATGCCGATGAACGTCCCGGCGCGGTCCGGCGCGCTCGATCTGCGCCCGCTGTCCGCGCGGTCGGTGGTGCTGAGCCTGCTGCTCGGGACGCATCCCCCCGAACTGCCGGTCAGGGAGCTGGTGCGGCTCGTGGAGCGCTTCGAGATCGGCGGCTCCACGCTGCGGGCGGCACTGAGCCGCATGGTGGCCGCCGGTGACCTGCGGCGCACCGACGGCGGCTACCGCCTCAGCGACCGGCTGCTGGAGCGCCGGCGCCGCCAGGACGACGCCGTGCGTCCCCGCACGCGCGCGTGGGACGGGGCGTGGGAGATGGTCGTGATCACCGCGACCGGACGCGGGCCGGCCGAACGCGCCGACCTGCGCGCCCGGCTGACCGGCCTCCGGCTCGCCGAACTCCGTGAGGGCGTCTGGCTCCGTCCGGACAACCTCACCCGTGCCCTCCCCGGCGACATGGACCGGGTGGTCCAGCGCTACACGGCCCGGCCCGACCGGCCCTCGCGCGAACTGGCCCAAGACCTCTGGCAGTTTGATGCCTGGTCCGGCACGGCCCGGGCGCTGCTCGCCCACATCGCCGGCGCGTCCGACCCGGCCGACCGCCTGACCGCCTTCGCCGCCGTCGTACGGCACCTGCTCGCCGACCCCGTGCTGCCACCGGCACTCCTGCCCGCCGACTGGCCCGGCGCCGAACTGCGCGCCGCCTACGGCGACTACCGGCGGGAGCTGACCGGGGAGGTACGCGCGCGCGTCCACGGCACCTGACGCGGACGGCCGTGCGCAGCGCCCGCCGGGACGCTCCACACGGCCGCCTTCTCCGTGGGGGGATGGCCTGGGACTACCTGTAGGTGATGTCCGAGGTGGAGTAGAGGCAGTTCCTGCTGTCGGGCCCCGAGCCGACGGCGGTGTTGTTGTTGTACTTCTGGCAGGGGACGACCTTGCGGCCGGAGTCGTTGCGGATCGTGATGTTCCGCAGGGTCGCCACGTCGTTGCGGTTGACGTTGATGCCGACGAGCCGCGCGGTGGAGCCGGTGCCCGTCACGTCGATGGTGTTGAGGTTGACCTTGCGCGTGTACTGCGTGGAGCAGTCGCCGCAGGAGCGGTAGAGCGTCTTGAACTCCTGCACCGCGAAGTTGGAGATGTTCAGGGTGCCGCCGCCGTTGTGCTGGAAGACCTTGTCCGCCGCCTTCTTCGCGCCGCCGCCGATCACGTGGTACGTGGCGCCGGTGCCGCCGCGGAAGGTGGCGGCGTCCTCGCCGACGTCCTCCCACCAGACGTTCTGCAGCGTGCAGCTGCCCTCGCAGTGGATGCCGTCGGCCGCGGGGGCACCGAGGATGACGTTCTTCAGCACCGCCCCGTTCGACAGCTTGAAGATCGGGTCCTGGCCCTCCTCCTGGCCGTCTCCGGCCAGGGCCCCGGTGCCGTAGAACCGCTTCATCCCGTAGTCCTTGGTGCCGGACACGGAGATGGTGGAGGAGGTGCCCTGGCTGCCGTTGGGGGTCGGCCAGGCGGCGGCGCTCGCCGCGGGAGCCTGTGTGGTCATGATCATGCCAACCGACAGGCCGAGTGTGGCCAGTGCGCCGGTCAGCGCACGCCGGCGGGCGGGCGGACGTGTCGCAGAAGTCATGTCCCGATTCCTTCTGTCGTGGGGGTGGATGGGGTCAGGGCCTTCCGGTGGTGCGCGTCCCATGGGGCTTCGTGTGCGGCTCTTCATGTACATGAATCACGTTCGTTCAGGTGACCGCTTGGTGCGGCCCAAGTGCACCCGTCCCCATCAACGGGTCACACTGCTGAACGGAACGTAGAGGGCAAGCGCTTTCTAGTCAACGCCTCGCGCAAAATGTGTTCGGCCGTCCCGGCGACGGCGGCAGCGGCGTGGGAGCGCTTCCATAGGAACCATGTCCATGCCACCATGCCGAACGGATGCCGCCCTCCCCGCCTCGGCGGACCGACTTCTTCGCTGAACAGCCCGTACGACGTCCTGCGCACCGCACCCAACGGAAGGGACCCGGACGTGTATGCCACCCCCCACCCCGCGCCGAGGAGACCCCTGCGGTCGATCCTCCTCGCGCTCGTCGCCGCGCTGCTGCCGTTGCTCGCGGCCTCCGCGCTCACCGCGCCCGCGGCGGCCGCGGGCGAGCCCGCCCGCGCCTCCGCCCGCCAGCGGGCCGTACCCGCCGCGGCCCTCACCGAGGTCACGAACTTCGGCACCAACCCGAGTAACCTGCGCATGTACCTGTACGTGCCGGAGAGTGTGACTCCCGAACCGGCCGTCGTGGTGGCCGTGCACTGGTGCACCGGCTCGGGCCCCGACATGTACAACGGCACCGAGTACGACACGCTGGCCGACCGGTACGGGTTCATCGTGCTCTACCCGTCCGTCACCCGCAGCAGCAAGTGCTTCGACGTCTCCTCGCCCCAGGCCCTGCGCCGCGGCGGCGGCAGCGACCCCGTCGGCATCAAGTCGATGATCGACTGGGTCACCCGCACCTATGACGCCGACACCGGCCGGATCTTCGCCACGGGCATCTCCTCCGGCGCGATGATGACGAACGTCCTGCTCGGGGACTACCCGGACGTGTTCGCGGCGGGCGCCGCCTTCTCGGGCGTCCCGTTCGGCTGCTTCGCCACCACCGACGGCTCCGAGTGGAACAGCGCCTGCTCGGGCGGCACGGTCACCCGCACCCCGAAGGAGTGGGGCGACCTGGTCCGGGGCGCGTACCCCGGCTACACGGGGCCCCGCCCGCGGATGCAGATCTGGCACGGCACCCAGGACGACGTCCTGCGCTACCCCAACTTCGGGGAACAGATCAAGCAGTGGACCGACGTGCAGGGTGTCAGCCGGACGCCCGCCACCACCGACACGCCCCAGTCCGGCTGGACCCGCACCCGTTACGGCGGCACGGGTGACCGGGCCCCCGTGGAGGCCATCAGCCTCCAGGGTGTCGGCCACAACCTGTACACCCAGGGCATGGCGTCCCGGGTGCTCACCTTCTTCGGTCTGGACGGCTCCGGCCCGGCTCCCCAGCCCCAGCCCGGCGCCTGCAAGGTGGCGGCCTCGGTGAACGCCTGGAACACCGGCCTGACCGCCACCGTGACCGTCACCAACACCGGCTCGACCACCGTCAACGGCTGGAAACTCGGCTTCACGCTGCCGGCGGGGCAGACCGTCACCGGCGGCTGGGGTGCCACGTACACGCCGTCGTCCGGGTCGGTCACCGCGACCAACGTCTCGTACAACGGCACCATCGCGCCGGGCGCGAGCGTGAGCATCGGCTACCAGGCCGGTCACGGCGGCGACAGCGCCACTCCGGCCGCGTTCACGCTCAACGGGACGGCGTGCGCGGCCGGTTGACGTACCTGCGTGAGTGCCGGACCGGACGGTCGGCTCAGACCGACCGGTGGTACTGGTCCGGCACCCGTACCTCGCCGCCGAGTTCCCGCGCGGCCAGCCGCGCCCACGAGGGGTTGCGCAGCAGCTCGCGGCCCAGCAGGACCGCGTCCGCCTCGCCGTTGGCCAGGATCTTCTCGGCCTGCTCGACGTCGGTGATGAGGCCGACCGCGGCGACCGGCAGGGCCGTCTCGTTCTTCACCCGGGCGGCGAAGGGCACCTGGTAGCCGGGGCCGGTGGGGATGCGGACACCGGAGGCGTTGCCGCCGCTGGAGACGTCCAGCAGGTCGATGCCGTGGTCCCGCAGGTCGGTGGCGAAACGGACCGTGTCGTCCGCGCTCCAGCCGCCGTCCTCGAGCCAGTCCGTCGCCGAGACGCGGAAGAACAGCGGCTTGTCGTCCGGCCAGACCTCCCGCACGGCGTCGACGACTTCGAGGGCGAAGCGGGTGCGGTTCTCGTACGAGCCGCCGTAGGCGTCGGTGCGGTGGTTGGAGTGCGGGGAGAGGAACTCGTTGATCAGGTAGCCGTGGGCGCCGTGGATCTCGGCGACCTCGAAACCGGCGTCGAGCGCGCGGCGGGCGGCTGCCGCGAACTGCTCGACGATGTCCCCGATCTGGTCGGCCGTCAGCTCGGCCGGGGCCGGGTGCCGGTCGTCGAAGGGGAGCGGGCTCGGGGCGACGGCGTCCCAGCCGTGGGCCTCCGGGCCGACCGGGGCGCCGCCCTTCCAGGGGCGCTCCGTGGAGGCCTTGCGGCCGGCGTGGGCCAGCTGGACGGCGGGAACCGTGCCGTGCGCGGCGAGGAAGCCGGTGATGCGACGGAACGCCTCGACCTGCGTGTCGTTCCAGATGCCGAGGTCGTAGGGGGAGATGCGGCCCTGCGGGGACACCGCGGTGGCCTCGACGATGATCAGCCCGGTACCGCCGGTGGCGCGGGCGGCGTAGTGCGCGAAGTGCCAGTCGGTGGGCGCCCCGGCCCGCGGGCCCTCCGGCGCCGCCGAGTACTGGCACATCGGGGGCATCCACACGCGGTTCGGGATCGTCAGCTCGCGCAGGGTGCAGGGCTCGAAGAGCGCGGTCACGGCGGACTCCATTCGTCACGGGGCCGGGTCGACTCGTACGATAGGCATCGTAGTACGGTGGATGTCAAACTACGAAGGTTCTCGTACCATGGGAGTTCCCGAGGAAGTGGAGCCGCCGTGACGTCCCCCGTCGTCAGCAGTCGTGACCTGCCGCATCCCGCGCGTGACGAGATTCGGCTGGAGGGGGTGCTGCACGCGCTCTCGGACCCGATGCGGTTGCGGATCGTGCGGGAACTCGCCGGCGCGAGCGCTGAGCTGTCCTGCTCGGACTTCGAGCTGCCGGTCACCAAGTCGACCACCACGCACCACTTCCGGGTGTTGCGGGAGAGCGGGGTGATCCGGCAGGTGTACCGGGGGACGGCCAAGATGAACGGGCTGCGGCGGGGGGAACTCGACGCGCTGTTCCCGGGGCTCATGGGTGCGCTGCTCGACGCGGCTGCCCGGCAGGACGTCCGTCTCGGTGGCTGAACCGGTCGCCGGGCACGGAAGGGCCGGGGCCTGTCGTGCCGACGCGGCCGAGTCGCGCGGTGCTCCGGCCCCGCCGCACCCGCAGAACCAACGAAAAGATCAGTGAGGAGCTCGGCCCGCCGCGGCCTCCAGCAGGGACTGCCAGTCCGGGAGCTTGACCACTCCGCGGCCCAGTGCGGCTCCCAGGTCCGCCTCCGCTCGCTCGATCGACCGCCAGCCCTCCCATTCGATCGGGTGGACGCCCTCGGCGTGCAGGAGCGGGAGCGGGTCGTCGGGGACGACCCGCAGGGCGAGCGCCGGGGCGTCCTCCAGGAGGGACGTCGCGGTCTCCTTCGCGCAGGGGCGGTTCGTACCGATGACGCCCGTGGGGCCGCGCTTGATCCAGCCCGCCACGTACTCGCCCGGGGAGGCGGCCCCCTCGCGCAGGACCCGGCCGCACAGGTTCGGGACCGTACCGGTGACCGGATCGAACGGGAGGTCCTCCAGGGGCACCCCGCGGTAGCCCACGGAGCGCAGGACCAGCTGCCCCTCGACGACCTCGTGGTGGCCCGTTCCCCTCACGCCGCCGTGGCTGTCCGGGGCCGTCCGCTCGAACCGCGCCCCGCGCACGCGGCCCTGCCCGGCGAGCAGTTCGGCCGGGCGGAGGAAGAACCGCAGGTGGATGCGGCGCGGTGCACCCGTCCGGGACGAATCTGCCCAGTCGCGCAGCACCTCCACGTTGCGGCGCTGCGGGGCGGGCAGCGCGGAGGGGTCCGCGTACCCCGGGTCCAGGGCCAGCTCCGCCGGGTCCACGACCACGTCGGTGTCCGGCAGGGTGCCCAGCTCGCGCAGTTCCTTGGTGGTGAACCGGGCCTGGGAGGGGCCCCGCCGTCCCACCATGTGGATCTCGGTCACCCGGCTTGCCCCCAGTGCGGCCAGGGCCCCCTGCGGCATGTCCGTCGGGGTGAGTTCGGCCGGTCCACGGGCCAGCATGCGCGTGACGTCGACGGCGACGTTGCCCAGGCCGATCACCACGGCCGACCGGGCGTCCCGCAGGAAACCGGCGTCCGCGGCGTCCGGGTGGGCGCTGTACCAGGACACGAACTGTGTCGCCGACCAGCTTCCCGGCAGGTCCTCACCGGGGATGCCCAGATGCCGGTCGGTGGCGGCGCCCACGCAGTACACCACCGCGTGGTAGAGCCGGCGCAGCCGCGCCACGCTCACCCCGTCGGGGCCGATCCGCACGCCGCCGAGGAACCGTACCCGGTCGTGCTCCAGCACCGCGCGCAGCTGGTTCTGCAGCGACTTGATCTTCTCGTGGTCGGGCGCCACGCCGTAACGGACGAGACCGTACGGGCACGGCAGCCGGTCCAGGACGTCGACGCACACCTCTGAGTCCAGCCGGACGAGGCTCTGGGCGGTGTAGCACCCGCTCGGGCCGGAACCTACGACGGCGACACGCAGCACGGCGGAACTCCTTACCCGGGGGATCCGGCGGATCTCGGGAGAGCGCTGACGCCTCCAGCATCCCACCGGCCGGGCTCCGCTGACAGGGTGCTGTGCGCCGGCCCGGGTGCGTGTCCGATCTGTAGGGAATGTGATCATGCGGTTACGTTCGGGATGTGCTGGAAGCCTCCTTTCTGAATCTTTCTGATCGCTCTCCGGCGGGCGACGCGGTGTCCGTGCGTCCCGCGTGGGAAGTGCGGGAGAACGAGGGCGCCACCCGGTGGTTCGAGTTCCGGCTGGTCTTCGCGGACGGCGCCCGGGTCGACGCGCTGGCCGTCGTGGGCGGCGGATGCGTCTGCGTCGAGGAGGTGCGGGCCCAGCCCGCGCTGTCCCTGGACGACCTGGCCGTGCTCGCCGACTGGATCGAGGAGTCGGTGGCCGAGGCGTGCGCCGGGTCCGGGCCCGACGGGCCCGGGGGCGAGGGGCGCCGTGCCCGGCCGGCCTGGCCGCGCGGTGCGGAGGGGCGGCGGCTGGTGGCGCAGGCGTACCGCGCCGCCCAATTGGACGGCGCCGACCCGGTCCTCGCCGTGATGGACGCGACCGGGCACAGCCGTCGCACGTCGCTCAGGCTGATCGGCCGGGCCCGGGACGAGGGCCTGCTGTCACCGCGCCGCGCCCGGCGCTGAAGGCGGTCGACGGCCCGGCCCGGGGTGATCAGAGCATGGTCCGCATCCGGGTGATCTCGCTCGTCTGCTGCGCGATCACCTCGTCGGCCATCTCCTCGACGCGGATGTTGTTGCCCTCCCCCTTCACCTCCGTGGCCATCGTGATCGCACCCTGGTGATGAGTCGTCATCAGGGTCAGGAAGAGGTGGTCGAACGCCTTGCCGTCGGCCGCGCGGAGCTTTTTCAACTGGGCCTCCGTCGCCATGCCGGGCATCGTGGCGTGCTCGTGCCGCTCGGCCTTCAGCGGCTTGCCGTACGACTTCAGCCAGCCCTTCATGGCCTCGATCTCGGGCTTCTGGCCGGCCGCGATGCGCTCGGCGATCCGCTTCACGTCCTGCGACCCGGCGCGCTCGGGGACGAGGTCGGTCATCACCAGGGCCTGGGCGTGGTGCTCGATCATCATGCGGACGTAGGAGACGTCGGCGGAGTTGGGGGAGTCGTTCTCCGAGCGCCGGTCGGCGGCCTCCTCGGCGGACAGGGTGCGGTTCGCCTCGCCCGGCTCACCCGGGGCGATCACGGCGGGCCCGTCCGCGGAGGCCGGTTCGCGGTCCGGACCGGAGTCACAGCCCCCGACCGCGAGCACGGCCAGGGCGACCAGCCCCGTCGCCGCGACGGCGGACGCCCGGGACGCACGAAGGAAGAGCACAACGACCTCCTGTGACAAGCGGGTTGGGACGCATCTCGGGTTGCGGACGATGTACTGGCACGCTTCCGCGGGTCATTGATCGGGAAACTTCATTGCGATTCTGTCGCCCTCTATTGGTATGTGCATGGCGAAGACGATACTGCGTGGTGCGTGAACCGTTCCGCAGTGAACGGAACCAGGGAGGAAAACAGTGATCCTGTTGAACGACCGCAGAACACGCCGCAGACGTCTGGGAGTTGCCACCGCGGCCGCCGGGCTGCTGGGCGCGCTCCTCACGGCGGCACCGGCAGGGGCCACCCCCGACCCGGGGGACGCGCCGCCCGCGCCGAAGAAGGTTTCCAAGAGCGCTCAGGCCGAGGTCCGTGAGGCCATCCAGAGCGGCGAGATACCCGCCCAGGACGAGATCGTCCACTCCGACAACATCCAGCACCTGGCCCACGTCCCCAAGGACGTGCTTCAGGGCACGAACTCGGACCTCGCCTTCCAGGGCAGGTACGCGTTCGCGGGCAACTACGACGGCTTCCGCATCTTCGACATCAGCAACCCCAAGGCGCCGAAGACCGTCGCCCAGGTGCTGTGCCCCGGCTCGCAGAACGACATCTCCGTCTCCGGCAACCTGCTGTTCCTGTCCACCGACTCCTCGCGCAGCGACAGCAGTTGCTCCAGCACCACCCAGCCGGTGACCGAGAAGTCCTCCTGGGAGGGCATGAAGGTCTTCGACATCAGCGACAAGCGCAACCCGAGGTACGTCGCCGCCGTCGAGACCGCGTGCGGCTCGCACACCCACACACTGGTGCCCGAGCGGCGCAACATCTACGTGTACGTCTCCTCGTACTCGCCGAACGCCGCCTACCCCGACTGCCAGCCGCCGCACGACGGCATCTCCGTCATCAAGGTGCCGCGCAAGGCTCCCGAGAAGGCGAAGGTCGTCGGCTTCCCCGTGCTGTTCCCCGGTGAGGGACCGGACGGCGGCGGCAACCCGGGCGGACCCACCAACCCGGGCGTCTCCAAGACCACCGGCTGCCACGACATCACCGTGCTGCCGTCGAAGGACCTGGCCGCGGGCGCCTGCATGGGCGACGGCATCCTGTTCTCCATCAAGGACCCGGAGCGCCCGAAGGTCATCGACCGGGTGCAGGACAACGTCAACTTCGCGTTCTGGCACTCGGCGACCTTCAACCAGAAGGCGAACAAGGTCGTCTACACCGACGAGCTGGGCGGAGGCGGCGCGGCCACCTGCAACGCGGAGGTCGGCCCGGACCGCGGTGCCGACGGCATCTACGACATCGTGGGCAAGGGCGACAAGCGCAAGCTCGTCTTCCGCAGCTACTTCAAGATCCCCCGCCACCAGGCCGACACCGAGAACTGCGTGGCCCACAACGGCTCGCTGATCCCGGTCAAGGGCAAGGACATCATGGTCCAGGCCTGGTACCAGGGCGGCGTCTCCGTCTGGGAGTTCACCGACTCGGCCAACCCGAAGGAGATCGCCTACTTCGACCGCGGCCCGCTGACCACCGACACGATCAAGTCGGGCGGTTCCTGGTCGGCGTACTACTACAACGGCCACATCTACTCGAACGAGTACGCGCGGGGCTTCGACGTCCTGAAGATCAAGGACCGGCGCACGGACCCGGCCCGCTGGGTCCACATGCGTGAGCTCAACGTGCAGACGCAGCCGGACTACTTCGACTGATCCGGCGGACCGCACTCCGGTGCGGCCCCGGTCGCGAAGAACCGCGACAGATCCTTGTCGCCCCTCCCGCCGCAGGCTTCGGTCTCCGGCGGGAGGCCCAGCCCCCAGTCGAGCCGGTAACGCTTGAACAGCTCGGCCCGCAGCACCGGCACCGGCATCGGCACTCCCGGCACCAGCGCCGCGTACACGGCGCCCATCAGCAGGGCGCGCATCATCGGGTAGTCGCTGTCGACGTCCGGTGAACCGTGCCGGACCATCGTGTCCCGCAGCAGCTCGGCCAGCCGCCGCTGCTCCGGGCACTGCATGAAGCCCTCGGCCTGCAGGATCCCCGCCATGTGCTGGCGCATCAGCACGGGCCGGTCCCTGGCCAGACCCAGGATGGCGTCGATGGCCCGGGCCATCCGCTCCCGTCCGTCCTCGGTGCGCGGCTCCCGCTCCAGCGCCTCCTCCAGCGTGCGGTGCATCAGCCGGTGCACGGCGGACTGCACCAGCTGGCGCTTGCCGGGGAAGTAGTAGGACACCAGGCCGCGGGCGGAACCCGCGCGGTCCGCGATGTCGCCGAGCGTGGTGGCGTCGTAGCCGCGCTCGCCCACCAGCTCGACCGCCGCCTGCAGGAGCCGCTCCCGGGAACGCCGCCGCAACTCTTCATTGACCGAGGCGCTACGCGGAGACATGCTGTAACTCCTGTGTTGACTGGCTGCCAGCCAACTATACTCAGGGCGTCCGGCCACGACCCGTGAGGTCTGGGCCGGCGATGCCGTCTGCCTCGGGCGACGCGGGGGATCGTCCGAGGCGGGCGAGCCATCGCCCTGGTAGTGGCCTCGGGCTACTTTCCCGTGGGGGAGTCACCCCTCATGTCGGGACCATGCGCCCCTCAGCTCACCAGATCCAGGACCGGACGCAGCCCGTCCGGCCGGTCGGCCGCCGGTAGGTGGTCCACGAAGTGCACCCCGCAACCCAGAGCGGCGGCGCCGCCGTCCGCCCTGCGATCGTCACCGACCATGAGGGTCTTGCGCGGATCGGCGCCGAGCGCCTCGCAGGCGGTGGCGAACAGCCGCGGGTCGGGCTTCTGGATGCCGTGCTCGTACGACAGGACGTACACGTCGACGTACGGGTCGAGGCCGTGCGCGCGGAAGACGGGACGCAGGTCCCAGCCGATGTTGCTGACGACCCCGACCGGGACGCCCCGCTCCCGCAGGGTGCACAGCACCTCGACGGCGTCCGGGTAAGGCGCCCACGCGGCCGGGGTCATGTGACGGTCGTACAGCGCGTCGTGCAGCGCGGGGTCGGGGAGCGGGACCTGCCGGGAGAGGCCGGTGTAGGCAGCCCGGTGCAGAGCGGCGCTCTGGTCCCGGACCGGCCAGGTGCCGGCCAGGTCCTCCGGTACCCGCGCGGGGTCACCGCCGCCCGGCAGCGCCCCGACCGACTCCAGCGCCCGTGCCGCGGAGGCCAACTCGGCCTCCGTGAGCCGGACACCGGCCCCGGCCAGGGTGCCACGCAGCCAGGAATCGGTGGACTCGACACGGAAGAGGGTCCCGGAGAAGTCGAAGAGCACGGCCGTCATGCGGCGATCCTACGAGGCCCAGCCGGGCCGCCGTGCGAAGACCGGTGATGCGGCGCCGATTTGGTCCGGCTTCAGGGGTGCCAGCTCCGGTGCGCCCACACCGCCAGGGCCACCACCGTCGTGCCCAGCAGCCAGCCGCCCAGCACGTCCGACGGCCAGTGGACGCCGAGCCAGATCCGGGTCAGCCCGACCCCGGCCACCGAGACGACGGCCACGGCCAGGGCCGAACGCCACACGGCCCGGCCGACGCCGTGCCGGTGCAGGAGCCACAGCAGCAGGCCGCACACCACCGTGGCGGTCATGGCATGGCCCGACGGGAAGGCCGAGTAGTGGGCCGAGTCGACGGGGTCGGGCCAGACCGGGCGCGGCCGGTCGACCGCCGCCTTGACGCCCTGCTGCACCAGCGTGCCCAGCGTGACGGCCAGGGCCAGCCACACCGCGGTCCAGCGCGCCGCCAGCCGCACCACCAGCCACACGACGACGGCCGCGCACAGCAGACGCATCGTCCACGGATCCCACACCCAGTCGGTGAGGATGCGGCACGCCTGGGTGAGAACCGGTTCGTCCACCGCCCAGCGGTGGGTGGTGCCGGCGATGTCACCGTCCGCCCTGATCAACGGGCTCCATCTGGCCGCGACGAGGATCAGCAGCAGCGCCGAGCACAGGGCGAGGACGCCGGCGAAACGAGCGGCGCTGTGGTTCTGCGGACGGGGCGGCGAGTCGAGGGTCGGGGTGTGCATGATGCGATCCTCGCCGAACCGGGGGGTCCGGATCCAGTACGGCGACGATCCGGCCCCGGGAGCACGCGCTTCGGCCAGGTCACAACCGCCGGAACCGGCCCGGGGGAACGCCGCGCCCGATGCCCGGCACGGCGGGAACCCCGGGACGGCCCCTGCCGCACTCCGGCTATCCCAGCGCCCGCAGCCCCGGGACGAACGCCACCAGGACCGGCACCGCGGGCACCAGCGCGGCCGCCGCCGTCAGCCGCAGGCGCCGGGCGGCGGTCAGCCGGTCCGGGGGAGTGAGCAACCGGTGCACCCGGGCCGGGACATGGGCCTGCGGTGTCGGGCAGGGGCCGAACACACCGCGGTGCTCGTTCAGTTCGACCAGGGCCAAAGCCGTGGTCAGACGGCCGAAGCGGCGCGATGCCGTGTCGTCGGCGGCGAGTTCGACCAGGCGGTGCATCTCGTCGCGGAACGCGGCGAACACCGGAACCTGCGGAAAGCCGCCGGCCAGGGCCGTGGAGCAGTTCAGCAGCCAGTCGTGCCGCGCCCGGGCATGCCCCTGCTCATGGGCGAACACGGCGTCCAGCTGCCGGCCCTTCAACCGGCGCAACGCGGCCGTGGTGACGACCAGTTGCGGGGGAGTGCCGGGCTGCCACCAGGCGTCGGGCCGCTCGCTCTCCAGGACGACGAGCCGACCCGAGACGGCCAACTCGCCCGGCAGCAGCGGAGCCCGCACGAGGAGATCGGCACGCCGCCGGCGGCGCCGCCCACGGGCCCGGCCGATCTCGTGGGCCAGCCTCGCCGCGCTCCACAGACCGCCGCCGGCCAGCGCGACCGCGAGGGTCGCCGCCCAGGGGCCCGCCGTACCGAGCGCATACGCCTCGACGACCGCGCGGGGAGCCGTCGCGAAGAGGTGCCCGCCGACCACGTGCCAGGCCGCGGCCGCGCTGAGCGTCATCGACAGCACGCAGCACACGAGGACGGCCGCCACCACGCACTGCCACATCCACAGCGCCACCACCGGCTCGCGGTCCGGCCAGTCCGCCCGGGCGAGCAGCCGCGGGGCGACGACGGCGGTGAGGGCGCCGAGCATCAGCAGCACGGCGGTGAGCATCATGAGGGCAGCCTATGAGCGCGGCCCCGCTCAGGGGTACGGCTTGTGGCACCGAAGTGACGCAGGCAACGGATCCACTGCGGCCGCCGGGGCCGGTCCCCTTCACAGCGCCAGCAGCATCGCGACCATCGCGATCCCCATCGACAGCCGGCAGGCCCGCGCCAGCTCCGGCCGGTCGCCCCACCCGGCGGGACCACCGCCTCCGGCCACGGCGGCGACCGGCACCAGGCGGACGCCGGTCAGCAGCACGTACCCGGCGAAGTAGAGCAACAGCGCCCCGGTCAGCAGCGGGACCCCCTGGCCGTGCCCGTGCCCGGGGGAGCCGGCCATGACCACGGACATGTAAGTCATCGCCACGGCCCCCACCAGGTGGTGGAGGTGGTGTGCGCCCGCCCGCGCCGCCCACAGCGCGTGCACGCCCGCCGCTCCGAACACCACCGCGTAGACGGGCCAGGTCCACGCGGGCGGCGTGAATACCGCCGTCGGCACGGCCATCGCGGCCATCCCGAAACCCATCAGCGCCTCACCGCCCGCCGCGCCGCGCTGCTCCGCCGCGCCGCTGCGCATCCGCGCCAGGCAGTAGGCGCCGGTCACCGCGCAGAGCGCCACCAGCAGCCAGCCGGACGAAGCCGGTCCGTGCACGCGCACCTCCCCGTTCGTCGGTCGGTCATTCGATGCCCGGGCCATGCGGCGCGCACGCGAGCGCAAGGATGTACACGGGGAGCATTGGACGGAGCACGGCAGGTGAGCAGTCGTACGTCACCGGCTCGCCGCGGTCTCGCCGTCGCCCTGGCCGACCTGCGGGCCACCGCCGATGCCGCCGCCGGTGAATGGTGGCAGCGCGCCATGCCCCAGAAGCGGGTCGTGCTCGCCGAGCAGGCCGGACACCGTACGCTCGCCGCGACGGCCCGACGCCAGGGACTGCTCCCGAACCGGGACCCGGCCACCGAAACGGAGGACGCACGGCCATGACGCCGACCGAAGGACCATCGCCCACGGGACCCGACGGGGGACGGGACCCGCAGCCGGTGGCGGAGGGGCAGGTGGCCGACGACAGGGCGGCGGCCGGAGGGGATCCCACCGGCGGTGCCCAGGCGGCCGGTGACGATCCGGTGGAGGGGACGCACCCGCCCGGCGGGGGGCACGCGGCCGGCGCGCACGCCACCGGGGGTGATCCCGCAGGGGGCCGGGCCGCCGAGGAAGGACCGGTGGCCGGGGGGAATCCGGCTCGCGACCCGGCGGCCGGAGCCGATCCGGGTGGCGATCCCGCAGGCGACACCGATCCGGCCGGTGGCCGCAGGGGTGACACCGTCGCCGCTGTCGTGCGGCAGTGGCGGGTCGTGCATCCCGGGCTCGACACCGGCCCGATGGAGGTCATCGGGCGGATCAACCGTTGTGCCGCCCTGCTGCAGCAGGCCGAGGACGCCCCGTTGCGCCGGGCGGGGCTCAGCAGGCCCGAGTTCGATCTGCTGGGCGCGCTGCGCCGTACCGGGCACGAGCTGACGCCCGGAGAGCTCGCCCGGGAGACCTTCTCCTCGGGGGCCGCCGTCACCAAACGCCTCAAGCAGCTGACCGAGCGCGGTCTGGTCGAACGGCGCGGCGATGCCCGTGACCGCCGGGTCGTCCACCTCCGCCTCACTGACGCCGGGCGCGACCTCGTCGACGGCATCCTGCCCGTCCAGCTCGCCTACGAGACCGCCGTGCTGTCCGGTCTCGACGGCCCCGAGCAGGGTGAACTCGCCGCTCTGCTGGGGGAGTTGCTCAGCCAGCTGGAGGGGCGCCTCGGCGTGCTGCGGCCCTGACCGGCGCGGTCAGGGCCCGGAGCACCTCGTGCGGCGCGCGGCGGTGTGTGGAGCGGCGGTCGTCGACGACCGCCCAGCGGTCGTCGTAGATGCTCTCAGGTCTCGTCGGCCGCCCGGTACACGCCGAACATCGCCCCCTGCGGGTCCCGCAGGACCGCGATGCGCGGTCCGTCGGGCACCGAGGTGGGCACCATCAATACCGTGCCGTGCCGCTGCACGACGGCCGTCGTGGCGTCCACGTCCGCCACGGCGAAGTACGGCAGCCAGTGCGCCGGCACCTCGGGCGGGAACTTGTCGTCCATCGTCACCATGCCGCCGAAGTCGGCGCCGCCGACGCCCCACTGGGTGTAGCGGTCCGACGGGGCGACGGTCCAGCCGAACACCCGCGTGTAGAAGGCGACGGCGCCCTCGGGATCCCGTGTCATCAGCTCCACCCAGCCCAGCGAGCCGGGCGCGTTGAACAGCCCGGCGCCCGGGAAGGTGCCCGCCTGCCACAGCTGGAACGCGGCACCGCCCGGATCGGCGGCCACCGCGAAACGGCCCACCTCGGACACGTCCACCGGGCCGAACAGCATCGTCCCGCCCGCCTCGGCCACCGCCCGTGCGGTGGCGTCCGCGTCGGTCACCGCGAACGACACGTTCCACCCGACCGGCTGCGACGGCTGGTACAGCGGCGCGAGCGCGGCCACGGCCGCGTCCCCGAGGTGCGCGACGGTGTAGCCACCGGTGTCCTGACGCGCGTCCGACTCGGGCCGCCAGCCGAACAGCCGGGTGTAGAACCGCCGGGCCGCGTCCAGGTCGCTGGTCCCCAGCTCGGCCCAGCAGGGGCCGCCGGTCACCGGTGCGTCGAGCTTCATGGCGTTCCTTCCACGAGCGGCGGGGACAGGGCCCCCGGGGTCCCTCCAGCACGCTAAGCCGCCGTCCGGCCTCCCTGCCATCCGGGAAAACCCACCGGTGTGCCGCTGCGGCCCGGCGCACCCCGCCGTGTCGCCCCGAGGAGCGCCGCGCCGGCCGGTCTCAGATGCCGGGCCGGTAGCGCATCGGATGGTCGGCGGGGACCTCCACCAGCACGATCGGCGTCCCGTCCGGGTCCGCGATCCACATCTCGACCAGCCCCCAGGGTTCCCGCACCGGTGGCCGGACGATCTCCACGCCCTTGGCGTGCAGCTCCTCCTGCGCCGCCGTCACGTCGTCGACCTGCAGCCACAGGCGTACGGCGGGCGCCGGGGCCGTCTCGGACCGGCCCGAGACCTCCAGGAAGCCGCCGCCCATGAAGAAGACCGTGCCGCGCTCCGGCCCCGTGCCGAACTCGCGGTACACGGCGAGGCCCAGCTGCTCACCGTAGAAGGCGCGGGACCGCTCGGGGTCGGTCGGGCGGAGCAGGATCCTGCTGCTGAGTACATGCACCATGCGGCGCAGCTTAGTGGCGGCGTTACGCTCGTCCCTGCCCGAGCCGCGTCAGGAAAACGGAGACCCGCACCGATGGAGACCGCCGCCAAGCCACTGACCTTCCGCGATGCCACCGACGCCGACGTGGACGAGCTGGTCGCGTTGATCGAGTCGGCATACCGGGGCGACGACAGCCGGGCCGGGTGGACCACCGAGGCGGACATCCTCCAGGGGCAGCGGACCGACCCGGAGGGTGTGCTGGAGATCGTCAAGGCGCCCGACAGCCGGCTCATGACCGTGGAGCGGGACGGCAGGATCGTGGCCTGCTGTCAGCTGCGGCACCAGGGAGACCACGCCTACTTCGGGATGTTCGCCGTGAGCCCCCGGCTCCAGGGCGCGGGCCTCGGCAAGGTGATCATCGCGGAGGCGGAGCGGCAGGCCCGCGAGACATGGGGCGTCAAGGAGATGCAGATGACCGTGATCTCCGTGCGCGAGGACCTCATCGCCTGGTACGAGCGGCGAGGCTACCGCCGCACGGGACGGATGGCCCCGTTCCCGTACGGCGACGAGCGCTTCGGCGTTCCACAGCGCGCCGACCTGGAGTTCGAGCTGCTGGTCAAGGAACTCGCCTAGAACCAGCCGGCCGCCAGGGGTGTCCCCCTGGGAGGGTGCTGAAGATCTTGGCCGGGCTCCCGACGCCTGGCAGCTGCACGCACCAGCCGCCGCTCGCTGATCCGGCCGAGATCTTCAGCACCCTCCTAGGCCGTGAAACGGCCCGTGCGCTTGATGTCCGGGTGGTCGGTGGTGGCGCCGTCCAGGCCGAACGCCCGGACCAGACGCAGCTGGTCCTGCGTGTTCACGACCCAGCCGATGATCTTCAGATCGGCCTTGCGGGCCCGCTCCACGATCTCCAGCGTGAGCCGGCGGATGTTCAGGCAGACGGTTTCGGCGCCGGACTGCACCGCGCGGTCGACGATGTCCGTGCCGTAGCGGCTGGCGACCAGCGCGGTGCGCACGCCCGGTACCAGGGGTTTGATCTCGGCGATCGCCTCGTCGTGGAACGAGGACACCTCCACCCGGCCGGCCAGATCTCGCCGGTTCATCACCTCGGCCAGGGCCCGCGCCGCGTGCACGTCCTTGATCTCCGCCTGGAGCGGCGTGTGGACGGCCTCCAGGACCTCCTCGAAGACCGGGACCCGCTCGCCCCGGCCCGCGTCCAGGGCCCGCAGCTCGGCGAGGGTCTTCTCGGCGATCGGCCCGGTGCCGTCGGTCGTGCGGTCCACATCAATGTCGTGCATGACGACGAGCGCGCCGTCCTTGCTCAGATGCAGGTCGAGTTCGATGACGTCGAGGCCGGCCTCCTGGGCGGCGACGAAGGACCGGAGGGTGTTCTCTGGCTCCACACCCATGACTCCGCGGTGACCGATGGTGAGGAAGTTCACGACGCGACTCTCTTCCGTCGACAGGCGGCACTGGGGGCCTGACGGCCCCCCTGACCGTATCGCCTGGACCTGCCCTGTGCAGAGAGTGAGGGCATGGTTGCCGCCCAATCGGGCAGAAGCGCGGCCGGCAGGAAAAAGTGCGGTGAAGGACCGGGTCCGGCAGGATATTTTCCCGAGGCCGCCCTTGCTGGAAGGAACCTCGTGTGTATACGGTCTGCATACGTGAGATTCTCCCGTGGAAGGTGGGACATGACGGAAATTCTTGTGCAGGTGGGTTCGGAGGAAGGTCTTCCTCCCGTGGCCAGGGTGGTGGAGCACCCGGCATGGCCCGTGCTCAAGGATGCCGTGGAGCGGATCCGTCCATGGCAGTCCAAGGACGGGTCGATCGACTTCGACGCCGAGGGCGCACCCGACCCGGCGGACGCCGAGCTCGCCGTCCGCCAGATCGCCGACGCCGTCCTGGAGCTCTCTCCGCTGCTCCCGCACGACGGGGCGTATCACGAGGCCCTGGTCAAGGATCTGACCGCGTGGGCCGACAGCGGCTTCCAGGTGCCCGACTTCCTCGACTCGCTGCTGGCCTTCCAGCCGGCCGCGCACCGCGTGGACGGCCTCCAGCACCTCGTCGTCTTCCCCATGTACACGCAGAACGGCAACCCGGACCGCAACTTCGAGGCGGTCGTGCTGCGCATGGTCTGGCCGGACTGGCTGGCCGAGCTGGAGCGCACCCGCTACGACAACCCGCTGTTCTGCGGCATCAAGTTCGAGGACTTCACGGCCGGCTACGACACCAACTCGGCCGTCCTCTTCCCCGAGACCATCGCCGTGCGCGAGGCCCCGGAACGGTTCACCTGGGGCGGCATCTTCTGCGACCGCGAGGCCGCCCGCTTCCGCCGCGTGACCGACGCCGCCGTCGACATCCTGGGCCTGGAACTGCCCGAGGACGTCGCCGCGATGGTCCACGACCAGAAACGCTGCGAGGAGGCGTTCGTCCTGTGGGACATGGTCCACGACCGCACCCACAGCCACGGCGACCTGCCCTTCGACCCGTTCATGATCAAGCAGCGCCAGCCGTTCTGGATGTACGGCCTGGAGGAGCTGCGCTGTGACCTCACCGCCTTCAAGGAGGCCGTGAAGCTGGAGGCGGACGGCGTCCCGCAGGCGCGTGACGTGCAGGTCGCGGTCCTCTTCGACCGCATGTTCCGCTTCCCGGTCACCGGCGAGCGCGTCCGCAACTACGACGGCCTCGGCGGGCAGCTCCTCTTCGCCTACCTGCACAAGCACGACGTCGTCCGCTGGACCGACAACAGGCTCACCATCGACTGGGAGCGCGCCCCGCAGGTCACCAACCAGCTGTGCGGCGAGATCGAGGACCTGTACCGCGACGGCATCGACCGCCCCAAGCTCGTCCACTGGTTCGCCGGGTACGAGCTGGTCTCCACCTACCTCTCCCCGCACCCGGGCTCGAAGTGGGCCAAGGGCCCCGACGCGCTGGACACGACGCAGCCGCCGCGCAAACTCGTCGATGACGTGCTTCCGGACGAGTTTCCGCTGAGCATGTTCTATGAGGCACTGTCCAAGAAGCTGAAGAACGTGATCGCCTCCACCAAGGGCATCACGGCGGACAGCTCCGAGCGGATCGCCGCATGAGCGATCGGCGGACCGAGAACACTGCTCAGGAGGCGAAGACCATGGCGGGGAACGGGGCGCTCAGCGGTGCGGTGATCGCGGTGGCCGGAGCGGGCGGACCCGCCGGCCGGGCCGCGCTGCTCAGGCTGGCCGAGGCGGGTGCGACCGTCATCGGCTCGGACAACGATCCGGAGCGGCTGGCGGAGGCGGTGGACGCGGCGAGCTACGCGACCGGCGGCGCCACCGTCACCGGTGACACGGTCGATCTGCTGGACCTGGGAGCCACCCGCGACTGGGCCACCCGCATCGAGAAGGACTTCGGCCACGTCGACGGTCTGGTCCACCTCGTCGGCGGCTGGCGCGGCAGTGAGACCTTCACCCGGACCAGCCTCGACGACTGGGACTTCCTGGAGATGCTGCTCGTGCGCACCGTGCAGCACACCTCCCTCGCCTTCCACGAGGCGCTGCAGCGCAGCGACCGCGGCCGGTACGTGCTGATCAGTGCCGCGGGCGCCACCAAGCCCACCGCGGGCAACGCCGCGTACGCGGCCGGCAAGGCGGCGGCCGAGGCGTGGACGCTGGCCATGGCGGACTACTTCCGCAAGGCCGGGGGTCCCGCGGGCCCGACGTCGGCTGCTGCGATCCTGGTGGTGAAGGCACTGGTCCACGACGCGATGCGCGCCGATCGACCCCACGCGAAGTTCGCGGGCTTCACCGACGTCAAGGATCTGGCCGAGGCCATCACCGAGGTCTGGGAGAAGCCCGCCGCAGAAGTGAACGGAAACCGTCTGTGGCTCACCGAGAAGCCGTGAACCCGCCGAAGACCGACGCCCGTCGCCGTCACGACCCCGAGGTCCGCGGTTTCGCCAGCGACAACTACGCCGGGGCCCACCCGGAGGTGCTCGCCGCCCTGGCCCTGGCCAACGGCGGACACCAGGTCGCGTACGGCGAGGACGTCTACACCGAGAACCTCCAGCAGGTGGTCCGCAGCCACTTCGGGCCCACGGCCGAGGCGTTCCCGGTCTTCAACGGCACCGGCGCGAACGTCGTCGCGCTCCAGGCGGTCACCGACCGCTGGGGCGCGGTGATCTGCGCCGAGAGCGCGCACATCAACGTCGACGAGTGCGGGGCCCCGGAGCGCGTCGGCGGTCTGAAGCTGCTGACCGTTCCGGCGCCCGACGGCAAGCTCACGCCCGAGCTGATCGACCGGCAGGCGTACGGCTGGGACGACGAGCACCGCGCGATGCCGCAGGTGGTCTCCATCGCCCAGGCCACCGAACTGGGCACGGTCTACACGCCGGAGGAGATACGGGCCATCTGCGAGCACGCCCACGCGCACGGCATGAAGGTGCACCTGGACGGCTCGCGGCTGGCCAACGCAGCCGCCACCCTGAACGTCCCGATGCGCACGCTCACCAACGCCGCCGGCGTCGACATCCTCTCCTTGGGCGGTACGAAGAACGGCGCCCTGTTCGGAGAGGCCGTCGTGGTCCTCAACCAGGACGCCGTCAGCCACATGAAGCACCTGCGCAAGCTGTCCATGCAGCTCGCCTCCAAGATGCGCTTCGTGTCGGTGCAGCTGGAGGCCCTGCTCGCCCGGGACCTGTGGCTGCGCAACGCCGGCCACGCCAACGAGATGGCCCAGCGCCTCGCCGAGGGCGTGCGCGCCGTGCACGGTGTGGAGATCCTCTACCCGGTGCAGGCCAACGCGGTGTTCGCCCGCCTGCCCCACGACGTGAGCGAGCGACTCCAGAAGCGGTTCCGCTTCTACTTCTGGGACGAGGCCGCGGGCGACGTCCGCTGGATGTGCGCCTTCGACACGACCGAGGAGGACGTGGACACGTTCCTGGCCGCGCTCAAGGAGGAGATGGCCCGCTAGCTGCATACGTATGCGGCGGAGCGTAAATCAATTGACGAGGAAGTGGTCCCTCCCTACGCTCTGCCTGCATGCAGCTGATCCAGCACAAGCCCTACCTCTCCGCCTACTTGGCCGCTGACGACGCGATCGACCACCACCATCCGCTCGTGCGGGAAACGGCGGCCAGGCTCGCCGATGGTGTGGCCGACTCGTATGACTATGCGCGAGCGGCCTTCGAGTTCGTACGCGACACCATCCCGCACTCGCAGGACTCCGGTGATCTCCGCGTCACCTGGCGCGCCTCCGACGTCCTGGAGCAGCGCACCGGCATCTGCTACGCCAAGGCCCACGCGCTGGCCGCCCTGCTCAGGGCCGAGGACATCCCCATCGCGCTGTGCTACCAGAAGTTCGATGTGGTGCACGGGCTGGTCGCCGTGCGGTTCAACGGCGCATGGCACCGGCAGGACCCCCGGGGCAACAAGCCCGGCGTCGACGCCCAGTTCTCCCTCCGTGGTGAGCGGCTGGCCTTCGTGCCCGACCTGGCGTCCAATGAACTGGACTATCCAGTCTTGTATGCTGCACCGCATCCGGTCGTGCTCGATGCGCTCGCGGCAGCGCGCGACCGGCCGCACCTCTGGCAGACGCTCCCCACCGCACTCTGAGGCGACCATGACGCTCACGCTGACCGTGTCCGACGACGTACGCGCTCTCGCGCCCGGTTTCACGCACATCGCGATCGAGGCGCACGGCCTCGTCGGCGGACCGAGCAACGACGCCGGTTCCGCGCTCCTCGACGACGCGACGCGTCGGCTCGCCGCGCGGCTGGACGGCCGCGCCCCGCACGAGGACCCGCACATGGACGCCTGGCGCGCGACCTACACGGCGTTCGGCTCCAAGCCGTCCCGTACCCGCAACTCCGCGGAGGCACTGGCCAAGCGAGCCCTCTCGAAAGCGGGACTGCCCCGTATCAACCTGCTCGTGGACCTCTACAACGCCGTCTCCGTGGCCCATCTGATCCCCGTCGGAGGCGAGGACATCGACCGCATCGAGGGCGGCATGCGGCTGATCCGTGCCACCGGGGAGGAGGACTTCGTGACCGTCGCCGGCGGTGAGGAGACCGTCGAGCACCCCGACGCGGGCGAGGTGGTGTGGCGCGACGACGCGGGCGTGACCTGCCGCCGGTGGAACTGGCGCCAGGGCCCGCGCACCCGGCTCACCGAGGAGACCACGTCGGGGATCTTCCTGCTGGAGAGCCTGGCCCCGATGCCGGTGGCCGAGGTGACGGCGGCCGCGGCGGAACTCGCCGAGCTGTTGGCGAAGTTCAGCCCGGGAGCGGACATCGCCGTACGCGCTCCGGAGCCCTCCGCCTGAGCCGCGGCCGGCCGGGCGTCAGTGCGCCTCGGCCTCGCGCACCTGCTCCGGCGTCGGGGCCGTTCCCCCGAGGTGGGCCGGCATCCACCAGGTGTCCTCCGGGCCCTTCGGGCGGACCGGGTAGGCGCGCTGGGCGGCTTCGAGGAGTTCCTGGACCCGCTCGCGCAGCTGGCGCGTGATGGCGCCCGCGTACTTGTCGCGGGAGGCCTCGATCGCCTCGCCCACCCGGATCGTGATGGGGATGTGGCTGCGCTTGAAGTTGCGCGGCTGGCCCTTGGTCCACAGCCGCTGCGTGCCCCACACCGCCATCGGGATCAGCGGGACCCCGGCCTCCTGGGCCAGACGCGCGGCGCCCGACTTGAAGCTCTTCAGCGTGAACGACTGCGAGATGGTCGCCTCGGGGAAGACCCCGATGATCTCGCCCGACCGCAGCGAGTCCAGGGCGTGCGCGTAGGCCGCCTCGCCCTGCTTGCGGTCCACCGGGATGTGCTTCATCCCCCGCATCAGCGGCCCGGAGATCTTGTGCCGGAAGACGGATTCCTTCGCCATGAAGCGCACGAGACGTTTCTGCGGCAGCGCCGCCAGGCCGTCGAAGACGAAGTCCAGGTAGCTGATGTGATTGCTCACCAGCACGGCGCCGCCCGAGCGAGGGATGTTCTCCGAACCCTGACAGTCGATCTTGAGGTCCCACACCTTGAACAGGGTGCGGGCGAAACCGACGACGGGACGGTAGACGAGCTCTGCCATGGGCGGGTCGGACCCCTCCTGCTCTGCCTGGGAAGGGATTCCCAGTGGAAAGTTACGCAGCCGTAGGTTTACGGCTTGTCGCAGATGGTGCCCCAAGAACGGCCGGGTAGCCAGTCCTCGTGCCCGTGGGCGGAGAGATTCTCGTCACGTCGCCCGCCGGTTCCCACCTCGTGCTTTTGCGCCCCCATTACTCCGCGTGGACCGTCATCCGCCGCACGAGCAGGTACAACGCGCAGCCCGAGCAGTACCCGAACGCCGCATTGAGGAAGGCGGCGACGAGCGCCGCGCCGGTCGCCGCGCCGGTCGCCGCGCCACCCGGTCGGCCGGGTGCCAGGGCGTGGCCCGCGAGCCCGGGCGCGGCGGACGGCAGACCCACCGCCTGGGCGCAACGCGGTGGTCCGGGTGCCTCGAACTCCGTCCACGGCCCGAGCCGTCGACGGACGGGCCCCACGGAACGGCAGGCCGTAGGGGGAGCGGCTCACTGCGCCCGCCGCGCCCAGCGGGAACGCGAGCGTCTGCCGGGCCCGTCGGCCGGACGCTCCCCGTGACCGGCACGACCGCCAGGACGGCGGCCGTGAGGGCCGCCGTCCGGAACGCGGCCCTCTCGCGTCGATGTCCGGATGTCCATGGGAAGCAGGCATCCCGCAAGGCGGTCGCGGAGCGGGGGCGGGAATCTTCGCGGTCTCGGGAACGCTTGCAGCAGGTGATGACCGGACTGGTGGTGTGCGTGCTGGTGCTCGCGGCGGCGAGCGCCCACCGAGTGCCGCAACGGCGACGGAGCGGGAGAGTGCGTGTGTACGGGCGGGACGAGGGCGAACGGCTCGATGCGGCGGAGCTGGGTGCGCCGCTCGGCGAGCGGGCCACGCTCGTGCAGTTCTCCAGTGCGTTCTGCGCGCCCTGCCGGGCGACCCGGCGGGTCCTCGGCGAGGTCGTCGCGGTGGTGCCCGGGGTGACCCACGTCGAGATCGACGCCGAGGCTCACCTGGACCTCGTGCGGCGACTGGAGATCGTCAAGACCCCGACCGTGCTGGTCCTCGACGCCGACGGACGTGTGGTGCGGCGGGCCGCGGGGCAGCCGCGCAAGGCCGATGTGATCGCCGCGCTGGGAGAGGCGGTGTGACGGGTGTGACGCCGCCAGTGAGTCATCTCCCACATCAGGGAACGAACTTGACTGCGCCTGCCATTCATCGTCAGCCTGCCCCCATGCCTGCGGACCTTCTCGCCCCGCCCGACCTCCTGCGCTCGGTCTTCCGCCGGCACGCGGCGGGAGTCGCCGTCATCACCGCCCGTGGCGAGGCGGGCCCGGTGGGCTTCACCGCCACCTCCCTGACGTCCGTTTCGGCCGAGCCGCCCCTGCTGTCCTTCGGTGTCGGCACCGGCGCCTCCAGCTGGCCCGCGATCGCGACGGCGGACCACGTCGGTGTCCACATCCTCGGCGAGCACCAGCGGGAACTGGCCGCCACCTTCGCCCGCAGCGGAGCCGACCGCTTCGCCCCGCCCACCGCCTGGCGGGAGGGGCCCGAGGGCGTCCCCGTCCTCGACGGCGTGCTCGCCTGGCTGGTGGGCCGTGTCGTCGCGCGTGTGCCCGCCGGGGACCACCGGATCGTGCTCGCCGAGGTCGTACGGGGCGACCCCTCGGGCACCGGCCGCCCTCTCCTCTACCACCAGGGGCGTTTCCAGCGTCTGCGGGACTGAGGTCGGGTCCCCCGGGCTGCGTGACCGTCGAGTTCCGGTTACGCTGCGTTGCGAAGGTCACAGTTCAAAGCGCTTGCTTAGCGGGAACGAACTGAGTGTACTGACGAGTAATATTTCGCTCGGGGCGTGGGTCGCCCCGACCGGGAACGGACGCTAGAGGCGCCTATGCTGCCTGCAAGTAGGCAGCATGGAAATGACGATGCAGTAGGAGAGCCGGCGTGAGCTTGAGGATCGTTGTCACTGTGAAGTACGTGCCCGACGCCACTGGCGACCGGCACTTCGCCGATGACCTGACCGTCGACCGGGACGACGTGGACGGTCTGCTCTCCGAACTCGACGAGTACGCGGTCGAGCAGGCGCTGCAGATCTCCGAGAACTCCGACGACGACGTGGAGATCACCGTCCTGACGGTGGGCCCCGAGGACGCCAAGGACGCCCTGCGCAAGGCGCTGTCCATGGGTGCCGACAAGGCGATCCACGTCGAGGACGACGACATCCACGGCACCGACGCCATCGGCACCTCCCTGGTCCTGGCCAAGGCGATCGAGAAGGCCGGCTACGACCTGGTGATCTCCGGTATGGCCTCCACCGACGGCACCATGGGCGTGGTGCCCGCGCTGCTCGCCGAGCGTCTGGGCGTTCCGCAGGTCACCCTGCTGTCCGAGGTGTCGGTCGAGGACGGCACGGTCAAGGGCCGCCGCGACGGCGACGCCGCCTCCGAGAGCCTTGAGGCCTCCTTGCCGGCGGTGGTGTCCGTGACCGACCAGTCGGGCGAGGCGCGTTACCCGTCCTTCAAGGGCATCATGGCGGCCAAGAAGAAGCCGGTTCAGTCCTGGGACCTGTCCGACCTCGACATCGAGGCCGAGGAGGTCGGCCTGGAGGGCGCCTACACCACGGTCGAGAATGCGGCCGAGCGTCCGGCCCGCACCGCGGGCACGATCGTCAAGGACGAGGGCGAGGGCGGCAAGCAGCTCGCTGAGTTCCTCGCGGGCCAGAAGTTCATCTAGGCCCCGCAGTCGCTGTCCGTCCCTCATCTTTCGCAAGCAGGAGAGAAGAAGTCCCATGGCTGAAGTTCTCGTCTACGTCGACCACGTGGACGGCGCCGTCCGCAAGCCCACCCTGGAGCTGCTGACCCTGGCCCGCCGCGTCGGCGAGCCGGTCGCCGTCGCGCTGGGCAACGGCGCCGGTGACACCGCCGCCGCGCTCGCCGAGCACGGCGCGGTGAAGGTCCTCACCCACGATGCCTCCGAGTACGCCGACTACCTGGTCGTGCCGAAGGTCGACGCCCTGCAGGCCGCGGTCGAGGCCGTGTCCCCGGCCGCCGTGCTGGTGCCGTCCTCCGCC
>NZ_JASKMS010000028.1 GCF_030124145.1 Streptomyces sp. 378 | reverse complement strand
CTCCCGTTCGAGCGAAGCCGAGAACGGGGGAGCGTGCCGGGCGTCGCGACGCCGCGGAGATCCATCAGAAGGGGCCTAGGCCCAGTTCTGCCCGCCGCGTCCGCGCTTCGTCTCCGAGCGCTGCTTCTTCTCGCGCAGCCGCCGTTCGTTGATGCCCCGGGGAATCCGGGTCGGCTTGCGGGGCTTGGGCGGGGGTGCGGTGGCCTCGGCCAGGAGCGCGGTGAGGCGTACGGCGGCGGCCTCGCGGTTGCGCCACTGGGAGCGGTGCTCGGACGACCGCACGGTGACGACCCCGTCGACCAGGCGCCCGGCCAGCCGCTCCAGGGCCCGCTGCTTCCACACCGCGGGCAGCGCCTCGGTCTTCGCCAGGTCGAAGCTCAGCTCGACCTTGGAGTCGCTGGTGTTGACGTGCTGCCCGCCCGGCCCCGACGACCGCGAGAAACGCCACATGAGCTCGGCCTCGGGCAGGGAGACGGAGCCGCGGATGACGTGAGGACCGGACATGCCCCCCATGTTCCCGCTCCTGACCCGTCCACGTCACCCGAATAATCGCCGGTAAAGAAAGTAAAGGAGCTGGAACCTCGCGTACCCCTCTCCACGTTCATGGAGGTAGCTGTAGCTTCGATGCCGCAGTGTCTTTGCCGCACATAAACGAGGGAAGGGACTCCCAACAATGGCTGTAAGCCTGTCCAAGGGTGGCAACGTCTCGCTCACCAAGGAGGCTCCGGGCCTGACCGCCGTCACCGTGGGCCTCGGCTGGGACGTCCGCACCACCACCGGCACGGACTTCGACCTCGACGCCTCGGCGATCGCGGTCAACACGCAGGGCAAGGTCTACTCGGACGCCCACTTCGTCTTCTTCAACAACAAGGAGACGCCGGACAGCACGATCGTCCACACCGGTGACAACCGCACGGGTGAAGGCGCCGGCGACGACGAGGCGATCAACGTCAACCTCGCAGGCCTCCCGGCCGACATCGAGAAGATCGTCTTCCCGGTGTCGATCTACGACGCGGAGAACCGCTCGCAGAACTTCGGCCAGGTGCGCAACGCCTACATCCGCATCGTCAACCAGGCCGGCGGCACGGAGATCGCCCGCTACGACCTGTCGGAGGACGCGGCCACCGAGACGGCCATGGTCTTCGGCGAGCTGTACCGCAACGGCGCGGAGTGGAAGTTCCGCGCGGTCGGCCAGGGCTACGCCTCGGGCCTGGTCGGCATCGCCCAGGACTTCGGCGTGAACGTCTGACGGACGCCCTCCGTCCACGTGTGACGTGAGGAGCCCCCGGCCGCGGGTATCGGACGACGCTGTTGGCACCAACAGCGTCGCGGGTACCGGGCCGGGGGCTCCGGCGTGAGGCCTCAGGGCCGCTCCGGTTTCCCCTCCCCGTACAGCCACGCGTCCCAGACCCCCGCCAAGTCCTCCCCGGGTGCCCTCTTCTCGACATAGGCGGTGAAGTCGGCGGTGTCGGCGTTCCCGTGCCGGTAGGTCGCCGCCCAGCCCCGGAGAATCCCGAAGAACCTCGCGTCCCCCACGGCCTCCCGCACCTTCTGCAGCACCATCGCCCCCCGCCAGTACACCGGCGGGTCGGAGATCCGCGCGGCGCTCGGCGGATCCGCCGGGGGAAACTCCCAGATCTCCTCCCCGGCCTCCTCCGTGTCGAAGTACGCACCCGAGTACAGCGCGTCGAACGTCTCCCGGGCGCTGTCCCCGCCGTGGTCCTCCTCCCACAGCCACTCCGCGTACGTCGCGAACCCCTCGTTGAGCCACATGTCCCGCCAGCTCTCGGGCGTGACGGAGTCGCCGTACCACTGGTGGGCGAGCTCATGGACGAGGAGCGTCATGTCGGGAGCACCGGGGAACACCGGGCGGCTCTGCGTCTCCAGGGCGTAGCCGACGTCGGGTGCGCGGTCGACGATCGCGCCGGTGGAGGAGAAGGGGTACGGCCCGAACCGTCGCTCCGCCCACCGCAGCACCTCCGGAATCCGCCGGAGCACGGGCCGGCTCGCCGCCGCCTCGGCCGGGTCGACGGCCGTGTACACGGGCAGCTCCCCCGCCCTGGAGCGACTGATCTCGAAGCGGCCGATCGCGAGCGTGGCGAGATAGCTCGCCATCGGCTCACCCGAGTGCCACACGAACGTCGTACGCCCCCGCGCCGTCGTCTCGCCTCGCAACTGTCCGTTCGACACGGCCCGCAGGCCCTTCGGCACGGTCACCGCGAGGTCGTACGCCGCCTTGTCGGAGGGGTGGTGGTTGCCGGGGAACCACGCCATCGACCCCGTCGGCTCGCCGAGTGCGAGCACCCCGTCCGTGGTGCGCAGCCAGCCCTCGCGGGAGCCGTCCGGGTCGGTGACGGTCTCGGGCGCCCCGGAGTAGCGGACGGTCACGCTGAACGTCTCGTCCCGGTCGATGTCGTCGTGCGGCCGGACGGTGAGCTCCTGCCCGGCGCGGTTCCAGCGGGCGATCTCCTGACCGACGGTGACCTGCTCGACCTCCATGCCGAGCAGGTCCAGGTTGAAGGCGGAGAGGTCCTGGGTGGCGCGGGCGGTGAGGGTGGCCGTGCCGGTGAGGTGGTGGGCCTCGGGGTCGTAGGCGAGGCGCAGGCCGTAGTGGGCGACGTCGTAGCCGCCGTTGCCGGCCTTCGGGAAGTACGGGTCGCGGACGCCCGAGCCGCCCGGAGTGCCGTGCACCCCGCCGCCGCACGCGGTGAGCACGAGAGCGCAGGCGAGCAGGGCGGGCGCGGGCAGCGGGGGGACAAGACGTACAGATCGGGCCACGCTCGCGATCCTACGATCACGTGACACCATCACCTCCGTGCTCGACATCGGCTACGCCCTCTCCAACCGCTTTCCGGACCCGCCGCAGACCGACTACCGCCGCGCGGACGTCCGGGCGCTGCGGCACGACCTGTTCTGCGGGGACGTCTATCTGGCGGACACCAAGACGGATCACGAGGTGTCCACGGCCTGGGGATGGGTGCCGGTGCTCGACTTCGCGTGGGCGCTGTGCGACATCGTGGAGCGGATCGACCGGGACCCGGCGGGTTCGAGGGCGTCCCGGCCGCAGCGGGCGGAGCTGGACTTCACCGAGTCGACGGACCGGATGCTGTTCGAGCGGCGTTTCGGGTGGGTGGACATCGAGGCCGACTGGATGCGCGCGGAGGAGCCCGCACTCACCGTCTCCCACTCCGAACTGCGCCGCGAGGCCCGGGACTTCCTGCACGACCTGATCGCCGACCTCACCGACCTGCACGACGACCTCGCGGAGAACCCGGCGATCTGGACCCTCCAGGCCCGCTTCCCCCGCCTGCCGTAACCACCTACCGCTTCCCGTAACCGCCTATCGCCCCCCCCCGGACCGCCGTCCGTCGCCGCTGTCCGTTGCCGCCGCCTTGCAGCCGCCCAGCGCCGCCGCCCGCAGCCACCACCCATCGCCGCCGCCTGCAGCCGCCGTCTCTCGCCGCTGTCCGCGGCCGCTGCCGGTTGCCGCCACCGCCCGCAGCCGCTGTCCGTCCACCGCAGTCCGCAGCCACCGCCCCCAGCCGCCGCCGGTTGCCGCTGTTCGCAGCATCCGTCCGTCACCGCTGTACGCAGCCGCTGCCGGTTGCCGCTGTCCGCAGCCACCGCCCCCGCCGTCCGGCGCCGCCGCCCCCAGCCGCCGTCCCTCGCCGCTGTCCGCGGCCGCTGCCGGTTGCCGCCACCGCCCGCAGCCGCTGTCCGTCCACCGCAGTCCGCAGCCACCGCCCCCAGCCGCCGCCGGTTGCCGCTGTTCGCAGCATCCGTCCGTCACCGCTGTACGCAGCCGCTGCCGGTTGCCGCTGTCCGCAGCCACCGCCCCCGCCGTCCGGCGCCGCCGCCCGCAGCCGCTGTCCGTCGCCGCTGTCCGCGGCCGCTGCCGGTTGCCGCCACCGCCCGCAGCCGCTGTCCGTCCACCGCAGTCCGCAGCCACCGCCCCCAGCCGCCGCCGGTTGCCGCTGTTCGCAGCATCCGTCCGTCACCGCTGTACGCAGCCGCTGCCGGTTGCCGCTGTCCGCAGCCACCGCCCCCGCCGTCCGGCGCCGCCGCCCGCAGCCGCTGTCCGTCGCCGCTGTCCGCGGCCGCTGCCGGTTGCCGCCACCGCCCGCAGCCGCTGTCCGTCCACCGCAGTCCGCAGCCACCGCCCCCAGCCGCCGCCGGTTGCCGCTGTTCGCAGCATCCGTCCGTCACCGCTGTACGCAGCCGCTGCCGGTTGCCGCTGTCCGCAGCCACCGCCCCCGCCGTCCGGCGCCGCCGCCCGCAGCCGCTGTCCGTCGCCGCTGCCGGTTGCCGCCACCGCCCGGCGTCAGCCCTCCACGCGGATCCCCCACTGCGCGGCCAGCACCGGCGCCAGATCCAGTAGCTGCGCCGTGCTGATCACTGCCCCCGACAGCCGGTCCAGCCCGCGGCTGATCTCCAGGGAAGCCGCCCCCCGCAGGTCGACGTCCGTCAGGGTCGCCGCGTGGAAGTCGGCGCCCTTCAGCGCGCAGTCCACGAACTCCACACGCTCCAGACGGGCACCGCCGAAGTCCGGCTCGACCAGGACGCAGCCCTCGAAGACGACGTCTCTGAGCCGGGCCGTGCGCAGGTTCAAGTAGTCGATCTTGCCGCCGCGCACCAGCACCCGCTCCAGCACCGCCCCGTGCAACTGCGGTCCGCCGAGCCGGGCGTCGGTCAGCTCCACATCGCGCAGGGTCGCCTCGGCGAGGTCGGTACCCACGCCCCTGACGCCGGTCAGGGCCGAGTCCAGGAATCTGGCGTGCCGCAGCCGGGTCTCGCCCAGCGCGCAGCCCGTCAGGGCGCAGTCCATGAAGCGGGCGCCCCCTCCGTCCTGCCCGGAGAGATCGGCCTCGCGGAAGTCCAGCCCGTCGTAATCTCCGTCGGGCTCCAGCCCGCCGCCCTCGTACGGCTCCAGCACCGGCAGCCGCACCTCCGGTCGCCGCGCGCCCTTCACACCCGTACCGCCCGCCGCTCTCCTCGCCATGCCCCCATGCTGCACCCCGCCACTGACAACGGCCCTGACCTGCGCGGACACCGGTGATGTCACATTCCGGCGCCCTCGATCGGTCGTACTTTCCAGAAGGCGACCCCGACCCGAGGGAGATCCCCAGCCATGCACCGCATCACCGTCATCGGCGGCGGCTTCGCCGGCCTGACCGCGGCCATCACCGCAGCCGAGGCGGGCGCCAAGGTCACCGTCCACGAGGCCCACCACACCCTCGGTGGCCGGGCGCGCACCGCCGAGGGCCCCTACCGCACCAACGAGGGCCCGCACGCCCTCTACAACGGCGGCCCGCACTGGGCCTGGCTCAAGCAGCGCGACCTGATCGGCCCGCTCGCCCCGCTCCCGCCCCTGGAGGCGGCCCGGCTGAGGCTGCGGCACCAGGGCGTGCTGCGCCGCACCCCGCCCTTCCCGATGCTGAAGCTGCTGCGCCGTACGGTCCGGCAGGCCCCCGTGGACGCCGACTTCCTGTCCTGGGCGACCGGCATCGCGGGCGAGGAGGGAGCCCGGGCCGCCGCCCACTACGCGGCGGTCGCACTGTTCCACCACGACCCCGGGTCGCTGTCGGCCGCGTTCGTGCAGGAGCGGCTGCGCCGGGCCACCAAGCTGCCGCCCGAGGCCCACTACCCGCGCGGCGGCTGGGGGAGCCTCATCGACCGGATGGCCTCCCGCGCCTGGAACCTGGGCGTCCGGATGGAGACGCTGTCCCGGGTCGACACGCTGCCCACCGACACGCCGGTCGTCGTCGCCACCTCCCTCGACGCCGCCCGCCGCCTGCTCGGTGACGACTCCCTGAGCTGGCCGAGCGGCCGTACCGCCCTCGTCGACCTGGCCCTGCGCAGCCGACGCGGGGACGCCTTCGCGATCTCCGACCTGGACGCGCCCGGCTGGCTGGAGCGCTTCACCGCCCAGGACCGCACTCTCGCTCCGGCCGGTGAGCAGTTGATCCAGGGTCAGATCCCCCTCGCCCCGCACGAGTCCAAGGCCGACGCCACCGCACGCGCCGAGCAGTTGCTCGACCTGGGCTTCCCGGGCTGGCGCGAGCGCGTCACCTGGCGGCGCGAGGCGGTGGCCAACGGCCGTACGGGTGCGGTCGATCCGCCCGGCACCAGCTGGCGGGACCGCCCGGCCGTGGACCGGGGCGACGGGGTCTACCTCGCCGGTGACCAGGTCGCGGCCCCCGGTGTGCTGTCGGAGGTCTCCTTCAACAGCGCCCTGACGGCCGTCTCCCTGGCCCTGGGCCGACTTGAGCTTGACCTCAAGCAAGCTTGAGGTTGAAGGCTGGTGCCGCACCGGAACGCCCCACCAGAGGAGTCGCCATGCACGCCATCCGCCTGCACGCCTTCGGCCCGCCCGAGAACCTCACCTACGAGGAGGTGGAGGACCCGCTCCCGGGTCCGGGCCAGGTCCGTGTCGCCGTGCGCGCGGCGGGCGTCCACCTCCTGGACGCGGCCCTGCGCGAGGGCATGCGGGGCGGCCCTGCGGCCGAGCGGACCCCGCTGCCCACCGTCCCGGGCCGCGAGGTCGCCGGTGTCGTGGAGTCCCTGGGCGAGGGCGTGGACGGACTGTGGCTGGGCAAGAAGGTCGTCGCCCACCTCGGCTTCGTCCCCGGCGGTTACGCCGAACTGGCCGTCACCGAGGTCGAGCGCCTGCACGAGATCCCCGGCAACCTGGACTTCGCCGGGGCCGTCGCCATGATCGGCACCGGCCGTACGGCGATGGGGATCCTCCAGTTCGCCGACCTCGGCCCCGACTCGGTGGTCGTCGTCCCGGCCGCCGCCGGGGGGATCGGCACCCTCCTCGTGCAGTACGCCAAGAACGCGGGCGCGACCGTCGTGGGCCTCGCGGGCGGACCGGAGAAGACCGCCCGTGTGCGGGGCGGCGGCGCCGACCTCGCCGTCGACTACAAGGACCCCGACTGGCCCGCGAAGGTCCGGGCCCATCTCGGCGGCCGGACCGCGAGCATCGTCTTCGACGGCGTCGGCGGCGACGTCGCCCGCGCAGCCGTCGAACTCCTCGGCCCCGGCGGCCGGCACATCGTCTTCGGCTGGTCCGGCGAGGGCATCCGGGACGGCGGCCCCTACCTGGTCGACGGCGTCTCCGAGGAGGTCCTGGGCCCGGTGATGCTCGCCAAGGCCGGCGGGCCCGACCCCGTCCGCACCCTCGAACTGCGCGCCCTCGCCGAAGCCGCGGCCGGCCGGCTCACCCCGGCCGTACAGCGCTACCCGCTGAGCGAGGCAGCGGCCGCGCACCGGGCACTGGAGACCCGCGGCACGACCGGAAAGGTGGTCTTGGAGCCATGACCTGATGCCCCGCCGACGACAACGAACCCGCGGCAGCGGACCGCCCCGGCCCTCCCGTGGACACCGGCCCACGCCGCTGCCGGGGCCGGGCCGTCATCGCCCCGGGCCCGGCCGCCGCTCCCCTCGAACTCTCCGGCGGCCAGGCCCAGCACGTCCGCTTCGCCCCGGCCACCGCCGGGGACAGCATCCCTCCCGACCATCGCCCTCCCCGCCACCCAGCGCGACCTCGACCTGCCCGAGGACGACCGGCGGAAGCCCTCGCCCACACACCTTCAGCGCACAATCCACATGCCCCACCCGGCCCGCCCCACTACCGTGCCGGGAGTGATCGACATCCCCCGGGAACTGGCGGCGTCACAGGAGAAGTTCAACGGCGAGGCGGGCCGCGCCTTCATCGCCGGACTCCCCGAGCTGACGGAGCGCTTCCTCGACCACTGGGACCTGAGACCCGACGGACCGGCCATGCACGGCGTCTCCGCCCTGGTCCTGCCGGTCGTCCGCGCCGACGGCACCGCGGCGGTCCTCAAACTCCAGATCCCCGACGAGGAGAGCGAGGGCGAACCGGTCGCACTGCGCGCCTGGAACGGCGACGGTGCCGTCCGCCTCCTCGACCACGACGAGCCCACCGGCACCATGCTCCTGGAGCGCCTCGACGAGACCCGCATGCTGTCCCACGTGCCGGACGCCCACCAGGCCGTGGTCACCATCGCCGAGCTCCTGGCCCACCTCACGTCCTTCCCGGCGCCGCCCGGCATACGCCGCCTCGGCGACATCGCGGGGGCCATGCTCGACCGGACCCCCTGGGCCCTCACCCGCATCCCCGACCCGGAGGCCCGCCGGCTCGTCGCCGACTGCGCGGCCACCGTACGCGAGGTCGCCGACGAGCCGGGCGACCGGCTCCTGCACTGGGATCTCCACGACGAGAACGTCCTCGCCTCGGGCCGCGCCCCCTGGCTCGCGATCGACCCCAAGCCCCTCGCGGGCGACCCGGGCTTCGAACTGTGGCCCGCCCTGGACAACCGCTTCGACCCCGACGACATCGTCTGGCGCTTCGACGCCATGACCGGCATCCTCGCCCTGGACCGCCCCCGGGCCCACGCCTGGACCCTCGGCCGCCTCCTCCAGAACACCCTGTGGGACATCGAGGACGGCCGCCGCGTCGACGACGCCCAACTGGAGATCGCCCGGCGGCTGCGCGCTCGCGGCCTCTGACGCGTGCGGAGAGGCGGAAAGCGAGCATGAGGTGAAGCTGTGCCGCGGTACCCCTTCGCCGGGTACCGCGGCACGTGCCGGTCTGTCAGAAACAGGGCGTGGACACGTTGCCCACCTCGTTGCCCTTGAGCAGGCCGCCCCAGATGTAGTTGCCGTCCGACAGCAGCACCCACTTGTCGTGGCGGGTCGTAGGGGACGGCCAGGACCAGCTCATCAGCTTGGACGTCGACCGATCAGGGAGTTCAGGAGGGCAGCTCCACGCTCGGCGTCATCCACGCTGACGGCAAAGTCCTTACCCTCGTCGGTGCGGATCACCAGGCACTCCCCGCTACGCAGCATCACGGTGGTGCCCAGCCCGCTCAGCCGGTATCCCCAGCCGCCGACCTGGGCAGGCGTCCGCGTCTCGACACGGGCAGAGGCAATACTCTCGGCCGCCCACCGCCGGGCCGGCCAGCCAAGCGGGCCCAAGGCGACCTCAAGTCCCTTCTCGCTGACCCGCGCCTGCGCCGACGCACAGCCGAGCACCACCACGGAGGCGAGAGCGAAGGGCCCGGCCAGCAGCGCAGCCTCAGAACCCATCAAGCCACCCACCGCCGCCACGAGCGCTGCCACTGCTACGGCACCGGTCACGGCGGCTGTGCCATGGAGCCAGGGGTTGGACGTACGGGAGAGCCACACCAACCGCTCCCCCTCCGGTGTTTCCATCGTCGAGCCCCCCACCCCCGGCCCCACGGCCGGTGCCCGGCGACCAGCCAGCAAGGCGGCCCCACCCACGACCACCGCTCCCACGAGGGTCATCGCGACCCAGCCTGTCACCGAGTCCGCCTCGTGCCAGTCCGCGTGGTCCAGGTTCGCCCGCACGACAGACGCCTGCCCGCCGAGGAGTGTCACACCGCCGCACCCCAGGGTCGCGCCGACCCAACCGCGCGTCGCACCCTTCGCACTGCCGCGTGCCCGCCACAGAACCAACGCCACGATCGCCGTCATCACCCCCCAGATCAGCGCCGGGAAGAACGTCGCGGCCCAGAGCGGCATGGAACTGTCGGGCTTGCCGGAGCCGGCATCCCAGTGTGTCGCCAGCCGGTCCGGCAGCCGGCCGGCGGCAGCCAGGGGCAGCGCCACCAGCAGCACCAGGACTCCTATGGCCCACCCGGCGGCACTCCACGCCGCACTGCTCCTCCGCCCTGCTGGGTCGGTCACGAAATCCCCCTGATCATGTCGATGCGGTCGTCCGTGCTGCATCCGAGGCGCGCCGCGTCGGCCACGACATCGCGTACCCGATCCAGTAGTGCTGAGCGCTGGTCCGCCCCGTGGGCCACGGTCACGCCCCGGCCCCGTCGGAACTCCCGCACTCCCTCGTCGCGCAGCGCTCTTAGGCCGCGTACCACCGTGTTGACGTCACTCCCGGCGCCTGGGAGAGGTCCCCCGTGCCGTGGGAAGCCCCCGAGTAACAGAAAACCCCAGGTCAGCTGATGTCTGACCTGGGGTTTCTCGGAGCCCCCTGTCGGATTCGAACCGACGACCTACGCATTACAAGTGCGTTGCTCTGGCCAGCTGAGCTAAGGAGGCGGGCGCCGTGCGTCGCGTTGCCGCGCGTGAGGGCGGCTCCACTGTACACAGAGCCCGTTACGCCGAGCCACGGCGTTCCGTTGCGACCGGCCGGCTACCGCACCTGGTAGGCGAACCGATACTCCACCGCCGTCTCACCGTGCCGTGCGGTGAAGGCGCCCTTCCCCTCCAGGCCGGTCAGCTCTCCGCTCCCCGAGCCCGGCACCACCTCGAAGGCGCAGTGCACGGTGCCGTCCTCGCCGAAGGACCCGCGTTCCTCGACCGCGAAGCTCCCCTCGCGTCCGTCGACGCGGCCGGTGAGGAGTTCCATGCCGGCGAAGGAGCCGGTCTTCGCGGTGACGTAGACGATCGAGTACTCGCAGCTGGTCGCGGCCGACTCGATGCCGCCGGTGAAGGTGTTCCGGACGGAGGCGTGGGCGAGGCGGGGGTTCGCGTCCTCGCCGGGGCCGATCACGCGTTCCTGCCAGTCGGCGAAGGTGAAGTGACCGGTGGTGGTGCGGAGGCCGGGCATGGGTGGTCCTTTCGGTCGGGTGGACGTGTGATCAGCCTGGACGCCGTACCTGACATCTCCTGTCAGGTACGGCGGCGGGCGCCGCGACAATGGCCCCCATGCGCGCCGACCGGCTCCTCTCGCTGCTCCTGCTGCTCCAGAACCGCGGGCGGACGACCGCGCCCGAGCTCGCCGCGGAGCTGGAGGTGTCGGTGCGGACGGTCTACCGGGACATAGAGGCGCTGGGGGCGGCCGGTGTGCCGGTGCGTGCGGACCGGGGGCCGGAGGGCGGCTACCGGCTGATGCACGGGTACCGGACGCGGCTGACCGGGCTGACCGACGCCGAGGCCGGTTCCCTGTTCCTCGCCGGGATGCCCGGGCCCGCGCGGGACCTGGGACTGGGAGCTGTGCTGACCAGTGCCCAGCTGAAGGTGCAGGCGGCCCTGCCGGCCGAGCTGTCCGGGCAGGCGCGGCGGGTCCAGGAACGGTTCCATCTGGACGCGCCCGCCTGGTTCCGGGAGGCCGACCCGGTGCCGTGCCTGGAGGCCGTCGCGGGGGCCGTGTGGGAGCGGCGGGTGCTGCGGCTGCACTACCGGCGCCGGCGCGGCGAGGTGCGCCGGGAGGTGCGTCCGCTGGGGCTCGTCCTGAAGGGCGGCATCTGGTACCTGGTGGCGCTGGCGGAGGAGACCGTACGGACCTACCGGGTGTCGCGTGTCCTGGCCGTGGAGGAGACGGGGGAGATCTTCGAGCGGCCCGCGGGGTTCGGCCTGGCCACCTACTGGGCCGACTCCTCCCGGCGTCTGGAGGCCGCACTCCAGCAGGACACCGCGCGGCTGCGGATCTCACCCCGCGCGCGGCGGCTGCTGCCGATGTGGTTCGGCGCGGCGGGCGTACGGGCCTTGGAGAGCGCGGGACCGCCCGACGGAGACGGCTGGGTCGAGGTGGAGCTGACCGTGGAGTCGGAGGCGGTGGCCGTGGGCGACCTGCTCCGGCTCGGCACCGAGGCGGAGGTGCTCGGCCCTCCCGCCCTCCGGCAGGCCGTCGCCCGGGCGGTCGCGGTGCTCGCGGACCGTTACGGACAGCCCTGAGACGCCGCTTCGAAAATTTCCGCGAAGTTCACACGCTCGGAACTACTGACATACGTGTGAACGCCGGGTACCGTCCTGAGCCAGTTCACACGCGTGGACTACACCACAACGGAATGACCGTCGTGGCACCGCCTTCCTACTCGGATCGTCCGGCACGTTCCTGCCGGTAGAAGGGGTTCATTCACCATGGCCACTGTCTCGTTCGACAAGGCGACCCGGATCTACCCGGGTTCCACCAAGCCCGCCGTCGACGCGCTGGAGATCGACATCGAGGACGGCGAGTTCCTCGTCCTCGTCGGCCCCTCCGGCTGCGGCAAGTCCACCTCGCTCCGCATGCTCGCGGGGCTCGAGGACGTCAACGGCGGCGCCATCCGCATCGGCGACCGCGACGTCACGCACCTGCCGCCCAAGGACCGGGACATCGCCATGGTGTTCCAGAACTACGCGCTCTACCCGCACATGACCGTCGCCGACAACATGGGCTTCGCGCTCAAGATCGCCGGCGTCAACAAGGCGGAGATCCGGCAGAAGGTCGAGGAGGCCGCGAAGATCCTCGACCTCGCCGAGTACCTGGACCGCAAGCCGAAGGCCCTCTCCGGCGGTCAGCGCCAGCGTGTCGCCATGGGCCGCGCCATCGTGCGTGAGCCCCAGGTGTTCCTCATGGACGAGCCGCTGTCCAACCTGGACGCCAAGCTCCGTGTGTCCACGCGTACGCAGATCGCCTCGCTCCAGCGCCGCCTGGGCATCACCACCGTCTACGTCACCCACGACCAGGTCGAGGCCATGACGATGGGCGACCGCGTGGCGGTCCTCAAGGACGGCCTGCTCCAGCAGATCGACACCCCGCGCAACATGTACGACAAGCCCGCCAACCTCTTCGTGGCCGGCTTCATCGGCTCCCCGGCGATGAACCTCGTCGAGGTGCCGATCACCGACGGCGGCGTGAAGTTCGGCAAGTCGGTCGTCCCGGTGCAGCGTGACGCGATCGCCGCCGCCACCGACAAGACCGTCACCGTGGGCGTCCGCCCCGAGCACTTCGAGGTGTCGGACATCGAGCAGGGCCTCGCCGTCACCGTCAACGTCGTCGAGGAACTCGGCGCCGACGCGTACGTCTACGGCACCGCGAAGGTCGGCGACGAGTCCAAGGACCTCGTCGTCCGCGTCAACGGCCGTGACGTCCCGGAGAAGGGCAGCCAGCTGCACGTCGTGCCCCGCGCCGGCGAGACCCACGTGTTCGCGACGTCGACCGGTGCGCGCCTGTCCGACTGATCAACCGGCATCGCACAACCCCCGGGTGAATCACCCAGGTTGACGAAGAGGGCCCCGCAGCGCGCTGCGGGGCCCTCTTCGTTGTCGACAAACACCCCGGCAGACCGGACGTTTCGAGCAGTGTGCGTCAACGCCTTACCCGGAAAGTGGCACTCTCTCATCCCCCATACCGGTGACTAAATGTCTACAAACCATTACGGGGCGCTACCCTCACACGCGTGAAGCACTCCATGAACCAACAGACGCGACGCGGCCGGGGCCCCGCCCGCCGGATCGGCCGCACCCTCGCTTTCGTCCTGCCCGTCGTCCTGGTGCTCTCCGGGACCCTCGCGGTCACCCGAGTCAACTGGTCGGGGAACTCCACCGACCCGGTGCTCACCGCCGCGAACACCTCCGTGGGCACCCCACAGGCCGCCAAGCGCGCCCCCCAGGACGTCCTGCGCGACAAGCTGCTGACCGAACTGCAGGAGGAGAACCCGGGCGTCGCCCTCACCCACCTCCAGCAGGCCGTCAACGGCCGCCCTTCGCTGGCGAAACACTGCGCCTCCATCGCCCGCGCCCTCGGCCAGGCCGCCGTCCGGGTCTACGGCCCGACCCGCGCCCAGTCCTACGCCCGCCCGGTCTGCGACACCGCCTTCGCCACCGGCGTCGCCGCCGCGCACAGCTGAGCCCACCGCCCTGCCACCGGGTGGGAAGTCCGTCACGGCCGACGGGAAGCGTCGTCGGCCGCAGTCCCGGGCGGGACGCCACGTACAGTTCGTGTCCATGAGCGATACGAGCGCCGCGTCCCGCCCCGTTCAAGCCGTCGTTCTGGCCGGTGGCCAGGGCTCCCGGCTGCGTCCGTACACGGACGACCGGCCCAAGCCGATGGTCGAGATCCCCGGGACGGGGGCGCCGATCATCGGCCATCAGCTGTCCTGGCTCGCCGACGAGGGGGTGACGGACGTCGTCGTCTCGTGCGGCCATCTCGCCGAGGTGCTGCAGAAGTGGCTGGAGACGGCCGAGTTGCCCGTCTCCGTCACGACGGTCGTCGAGCCCGAGCCGCTCGGACGCGGCGGCGGCCTCAAGTACGCCGCAGCGCATCTGCCCCACCCCGACCAGCCCTGGTACGCGACGAACGGGGACATCTGGACGCGGTTCTCGCTGCGGGACATGGCCGATTTCCACGCCGAGCGGGACGCCCTCGCGACCCTGGCGCTGGCCCGGCCCCGGCTGCCGTGGGGCGCGGTGCGGACCGACGGCTTCGGCCGTATCACCGACTTCATCGAGGCACCGCCGTCGACCTTCGAGATCAACGCCGGCGTGTACGTCTTCTCCCCCGAGTTCGCCGGGCTGTTGCCGCACCGGGGCGACCATGAGCGGACGACGTTCCCTCATCTCGCCCGCGAGCGACGGCTGGCCGGGTTCACGATCCCCCAGGGGTCGTACTGGCGGGCCATCGACACGGCGAAGGACCTGACCGAGGCGGCCAAGGAGCTGGCGGCGCTGGGACGCTGAGAGCTCCGCCGGTCGCACCGGTCCGCGAAGGGCTCACCGATCCCGCCAAGAAACCGGCGACACCGGGGCACTGAGAGCTCCACCTCTCGCACCGGTCCCCGAGGAACCTGACGGGTCCCATCAAGGAGCCGGCGACACCGGGGCGCTCGGGCTCCACCGCTCGCACCGGTCCCCGAGGGGCCTGACTGCCGTCCAAGGATGCCGACGGCGCTGCCGCGCTGAGAGCTCCGCCGGTCGCACCGGTCCGCGAAGGGCTCACGGATCCCGCCAAGAAACCGGCGACACCGGGGCACTGAAGCTCCACCACTCGCACCGGTCCGCAAGAAGCCCGACTGCCGTCAAGGATGTCGGCACTGAGAGCTCGGCCGGTTGCCCCGTCGGCGGCTGACCGCTCGTCGTGGCTTGTCGCGCGGTTCCCCGCGCCGCTTGAGGCCCTCGTCCCCCTACCCGCGAGAAGGCCCCGCATCTGCGTGATGCGGGGCCTTCCGGGCCTTCCGGCGTTCCGGTCGGGTGTCAGCCCAGCAACCCGCCCACCAAGCCCGGGCGGCCCGTGGAGCGGCCCGTGGAGGAGTCGCCGCCGTCCGTGCCGCCGGTCGAGCCCGTGCCGCCCGTTGCCGTGCCGCCGCCTGAGGTGGGGCCGGTCGTGGTGCTCGGGGCCTGGTCGGCCGGGGTGGACTGCTGGGGCGGTGCCTGGCCCGCGGTGCCCTGGGTCTGGCTCGGGGAACCGCCGGTGACGGTGCCGGTGTCGCGGGTGGCGCCGGGCCTGGTCGTGGTGCCCGCGCTGGGGCTGGCCGAGCCGGCCGTGGCGCCCTGGGTGGGCGAGGAGGAGAACGACGGGGTCCGCTTCTCCTTCCGCTTGACGGGCTCGCCCGGGAGCGGGGAGCCGGGCAGTTCGTTGCGCGGGGCCTCGCCGGGGCCGGGGACGACGACCCGGTCCGCGTCGCGGACGGCACCGCCGAGCAGCGAGCCGACGAGCAGGGTGACGCCGGTGGCGATGGCGGTGACGAGGGCGCCGCGGCGCAGCACGTAGCGGCGCAGGTCCCAGATGTCGGCGCGGGGGCCGAGGCGACGCCAGGCGCTGCCGGCCAGTCGGCCGTCGACGGAGTAGACGGGAGCGCCGGCGATGATCAGCGGGGACCAGGCGGCGAGGTAGATGATGTCGGGCGTCTGGTAGACGGGGACGCTCTTCCAGCTGACCGTGACCAGCAGCGCGGCCGACAGCAGGGCGCCCAGACAGGCGGCGACACGCTGCCAGCAGCCCAGCACCGTCAGGACGCCGACGATGACCTGCGCGAAGGCGATCACCAGGCCGGCGCCGATCGGGTGCTCGAGGGCGAACTGGCGCAGCGGCTCGGCGACTTCCCACGGATGCAGGGTGTTGAGCCACTTGACCATCGAGCCGCGCTTGCCGCCGTCGAAGTAGACGGGGTCGCACAGCTTGCCCATGCCGGCGTAGATGGAGATGAAGCCCAGGAAGACGCGCAGCGGGAGCAGGACGACGCCGAGGTTCATCCGGCGGCCCGGGTAGTAGACGTGCCGGGCCGGGTCGTCGCCGTGCCGCTTGGCCCGGCGCCCGACGGTGTCCGCGCCGGTGGCGGACTCCTCGAAGTCGCCGTCCCCGTACCCCGGTTCGTCGTAGGCGCTGCCGACGGTGCGCATGGGCGGCAGCAGCCGGGTGCCGTCGGCGGGCTCGTGGGTGCGCTGGGGGCCGACGACCGGGGTCTCGACGGTCTGGGCGAGGTCGCCCTCGTAGCCGTCACCCGCGTAGCCGTCGCCGCTGTGGCCGGCGCCCCGGTATCCCGGATCGTCGTAGCCCGGGCCCACGCGGGAGATGACCTGGGTGGCTCCGGTGTCGGAGGCGGAGGCGGACTCGTCGGCGTGGCGGACACTCTCGTGCCGCACGGCCTGAAGGAGCCGGTGCGCGCCGGTGTCGTCCGGCGCGGATCTGCCGCTCCAGACGACGGGCCGGCGTCGGGCGGTGGCCCCGTCCGCCCCGCCCCCCACGAGGGGGACGCGGGTGGTGTCCTCGGTGGCGGTCAGATGCCGTGCGACCCGGGGGGACTGGACGCGACGCGTCGAAACGCCCAACTGCACGCGAAAGCTCGCGTGGTTGACGATGACCTGCGCCGGGTCGCTCGGCACCTTCACCATGCTCAGCGCGGGAGCGTCGTCGAGTCCCGACGAGCGGTCCCCCGTGGGTGTGCGGGGTGTTCTGGTGTCCACACTCATCTAACCGAGTGACGTCGGGTTAGGACACTGCTTTGACCCGCCGGATCTGTCCGGACCCCGTCAAGCTTGTCCTCGTCGCCCCGATGACACCGGAATTACCCCGTACGGGTGAAGTTCCGGACACCTGTTCAGCGTCGGCGACGGGCCGCCTCGTACAGCACGATCCCGGCCGCCACACCGGCGTTGAGCGACTCGGCGCCGCCCGGCATCGGGATGCGCACCCGGTGGTCGCAGGTCTCGCCGACCAGCCGGGACAGCCCCTTGCCCTCGCTGCCGACGACGATGACGACGGGGCCGTCCAGAGCCGCCAGGTCGCCCAGCTCGGCCTCGCCGTCGGCGGCCAGGCCGACGACCGTGATGCCCGCCTTCTTGTAGGCCTCCAGCGCCCGGGTGAGGTTGGTGGCGCGGGCGACCGGGGTGCGGGCCGCCGTACCGGCGGACGTCTTCCAGGCACCGGCCGTCATACCGGCCGCACGGCGCTCGGGGACGACGACGCCGTGCCCGCCGAAGGCGGAGACGGAGCGGACGACGGCGCCGAGGTTGCGCGGGTCGGTGACGCCGTCGAGCGCGACGATCAGCGGGTCCACACCGTCGTCGTAGGCGGCGGCCGCCAGGTCCTCCGGGTGGGCGTACTCGTACGGCGGGACCTGGAGGACCAGGCCCTGGTGGTTGAGACCGTTGGTCATCCGGTCCAGCTCCGGGCGCGGCGCCTCCATGAGGTTGATACCGCCGCGCTCGGCGACGACCTGGAGGGCCTCGCGCACCCGCTCGTCGTTGTCGATGAACTGCTGGACGTAGAGCGTGGAGGCCGGGACGCCCTCGCGCAGCGCCTCCAGGACCGGGTTGCGTCCGACGACCAGCTCGGACGTGCCCTTGCCGCCGCGGCCACGGGCCACGGGCCGGCGCACGGACTGCTTCGCCTTGGCGTTGGCGACGCGGTTCTTCTTGTGTCCCTTGCGCATCTCGGCGGGCGGGGTGGGACCCTTGCCCTCCAGGCCCCGGCGTCGCTGGCCGCCACTGCCGACCTGCGCGCCCTTCTTGCCGGACATGCGGCGGTTGTTCGCGGCCATGAGCTACCCGTCTCCGTGAAGTGTTCGTACGTACGTCTGTGTACGTCTGTTCCGTCTCTGCAGTGTGCCGCCCGGAGGCCCGGGCGGCACAGTCGATCAGCTGTGGGGCCGGTCTCAGCGCGGGCCGAGACTCCAACGCGGCCCCTGGGGGCTGTCCTCGATGACCAGGCCGGACTGGCTCAGCTGGTCGCGGATGGCGTCCGCGGTGGACCAGTCCTTGCGGGCCCGCGCCGCCTCGCGCTGGTCGAGGACCATGCGGACGAGGGTGTCGACCACGCCGTGCACGCTCTGGTTGAGCACAGTCTCGCCGCGGTCGCCCTCGCCGGCCCAGTGCGGGTCGAGCGGGTCGAGGCCGAGAACGCCGAGCATCGCGCGGACCTCGGCGAGCCGGGCCACGGCCGCTTCCTTGTCGTCGGCGGCGAGCGCGCTGTTGCCCTGCCGGACGGTGGTGTGCACCACGGCGAGCGCCTGCGGCACGCCCAGGTCGTCGTCCATGGCCTCGGCGAAGGTCAGCGGCACCTCGGCGGCGGGCTCGACCGGGCCGGCCTTCTCGACCACGCGCTGCACGAAGCCCTCGATCCGCGCGAACGCCGACTCGGCCTCGCGCAGGGCCTCCTCGCTGTACTCGATCATCGAGCGGTAGTGCGGGGTGCCGAGGTAGTAGCGCAGCACGATGGGGCGCCAGCGCTTGACCATCTCGCTGACCAGGACCGAGTTGCCGAGCGACTTGGACATCTTCTCGCCGCTCATGGTGACCCAGGCGTTGTGCAGCCAGTACCGGGCGAACTCGTCGCCGTAGGCCTTGGCCTGGGCGATCTCGTTCTCATGGTGCGGGAAGACCAGGTCGAGGCCGCCGCCGTGGATGTCGAAGGCGGTACCGAGGTACTTGTGCGCCATCGCCGAGCACTCCAGGTGCCAGCCGGGACGGCCGCGGCCCCACGGTGTCTCCCAGCTGGGCTCCCCCGGCTTCGCCGCCTTCCACATGGCGAAGTCCCGCGGGTCGCGCTTGCCGGTCTCACCGGCGCCGGAGGGCTGCTGGAGGTTGTCCAGCTCCTGGTTGGACAGCGCCAGGTACTCCGGGAAGGAACGCACGTCGAAGTAGACGTTGCCGTCGGCCTCGTAGGCGTGCCCGCGCTCGATGAGGCCGCGCATCATCTCGACCATCTCGGTGATGTGGCCGGTGGCACGCGGCTCGTAGGTCGGGGGCAGGCAGCCGAGGGCGTGGTAGCCGTCGTTGAACGCGCGCTCGTTCTCGTAGCCGATGGCCCACCAGGGGCGGTTCTGGTCGGCCGACTTGGCGATGATCTTGTCGTCGATGTCGGTCACGTTCCGCACGAACACGACGTCGTGGCCGCGGTAGGCGAACCAGCGGCGCATGATGTCGAAGTTCAGCCCGGAACGGATGTGCCCGATGTGCGGGGCGGCCTGCACGGTGGCACCGCACAGGTAGATCGAGACGCAACCCGGCCGGAGCGGGGAGAAGTCACGAATCTGCCGGGCGCTGGTGTCGTACAGGCGAATAGTCACCACTCCAGGGTAGTGGGCCCCGGGGTGTGCCTCAGGACCTTCCCCTCGGGGCGCGCGTATTCGTGACATCGGCCATCGGCCTCCCGGGCCCCTCGCCCTCAGCCGACGCGCACGACCAGGGCCGTGGCCACCGCCATCAGCCCTTCCTCCCGGCCGGGGAAGCCCAGCCCGTCCGTCGTCGCACCCGACACCGACACGGGGGCTCCGGCCGCCTCCGACAGCAGTTTCTGCGCCTCGTCCCGGCGCTTGCCGATCTTCGGGCGGGGACCCACCACCTGTACGGCGATGTTGCCGATCCGGAAGCCCGCCCCGCGCACGATGCGCGCGGCCTCCGTCAGGAGGGTGACTCCGGAGGCGCCCGACCACTCGGGGCGGCCCGTGCCGAAGTGCTGCCCGAGGTCGCCGAGGCCGGCGGCGGAGAAGAGGGCGTTGCAGGCGGCGTGGGCGACGACGTCGGCGTCGGAGTGACCGGCCAGGCCCGGGCCCTCGCCCTCCCACTTCAGGCCGGCGCACCACAGCTCGCGGCCCTCCTCGAAGGCGTGGATGTCGGTGCCGATGCCGACCTGGGGGAGCACGGGTCCGGGCACGGACGCGTCAGAAGCCATCGTTGAGCCTCCTGCGGGCCAGGACCGCCTCAGCGAGGACCAGGTCCAGAGGACGGGTGACCTTGAACGCCTCCTCGTGACCGGGGACGGCCACGACCGTGAGGCCGAGCTGCTCGACCATGCCCGCGTCGTCGGTGACCTCGCCGGTGACCGTCTCGTGCGCCCGGACCAGCGTGGCCCGGTCGAAGCCCTGCGGGGTCTGCACGGCCCGCAGCCGCGCCCGCTCGGGCGTGGCGACGACCGGCTCCGGCTCGCCGGGGGTGCCGGCGGGCTCGACCTGCTTGACGGTGTCGGCCAGCGGCAGCGCCGGGACCACGGCCGGGGCGCCGTCCCGTACGGCCTCGATCACGGCGTCGACGGTGTCCACCGGGACCAGGGGCCTGGCCGCGTCGTGCACCAGCACGATGTCGTGGCCGGGCGGCAGCGCGTCGAGGCCGAGTCTCACGGACTGCTGGCGGGTCTGCCCGCCCGGGACGACGAGGAAGTCCGTCCGCTCGGGCAGGGCGTGCGCGTCGAGCAGTGACTTGACCTCGGCGGCGCCGTCGGGCGGTGCCACGACGACGACCAGGGAGACGGCGCGGGAGGCGGCCATCGCGCGGACCGCGTGGATCAGCATGGGGGTGCCACCCAGCGCGCGGAGCGCCTTGGGGGCGCCCGGGCCGAGTCGTACACCCCGGCCGGCGGCCGGGATCACGGCCGCCGTGCGGGCCCTGGAGGGGGCGGCGGACGGCGAGGGACGCGAATCTTCAGACATCGGTTCCTGTCAGGTTTGTGTGCTGGCCTGGCGTGGGTATGGCCTGGAGGAGTGCCGGGCGCGACGCGCTCGACCGGACCCTTCCGTGACGCCGGTCGAGCCGGCTGCCCGGGCCCGGCACACCAAGCACCACCAAGCATCGGGGCGTGAGTGATAACACAACCCGGGGTGGCGGCGCATCGGCGTCGGAGTGCGAACATGCCGCAGCGCCCGGCGACGGGAATTCGTCATCGGGCACCGCGGCATTTCGATGTGCAGGCGCGCGCTTGATCAGCAGAGCGCTGAGCGACGGGCTTCACCTCAGGAGGCGAGCACCTCGTCGAGCAGGGCCTCGGCCTTGTCCTCGTTGGTGTTCTCCGCGAGGGCGAGCTCGCTCACCAGAATCTGGCGGGCCTTGGCGAGCATGCGCTTCTCACCGGCGGAGAGTCCACGCTCGCGCTCACGACGCCACAGGTCACGCACGACTTCCGCGACCTTGATGACATCGCCCGAGGCGAGCTTCTCCAGGTTTGCCTTGTAGCGGCGGGACCAGTTCGTGGGCTCCTCTGCGTACGGTGCGCGCAGCACCTCGAAGACCCGGTCCAGCCCATCCTGACCGACCACATCACGCACGCCGACGAACTCCGCATTGTCCGCTGGCACACGTACCGTCAGGTCGCCCTGGGCGACCTTCAGCACCAAGTAGGTCTTGTCCACGCCTTTGATCTGGCGAGTTTCGATAGCCTCGATCAGCGCGGCCCCGTGATGGGGATAGACCACGGTGTCGCCAACCTTGAACGTCATGTGACAGGTACCCCTTCCGTGGCTATCCAGGGTAACACGGAAATCCCGGGTTCTGAATGGCGTTTTCGCAGGTCAGGGCGTATCTCGGGGCTTGACAACTCCGACAGGAACGTGCTTCGGACAGGGAGTGGAAGAAGGTATTCGCAGGTGGGAGCGGCTCTCCGGGGTGAGGGAAACGCGTACGTTACACGCATCCGGAGCATCCTCCAGACGGCCGAACATCCCCATATGTCCGGTTCCATGTGATCGACTTCCGCTACTCCGTTCGGAGGCCCGAGCCGGGTTCCGGTCGAATCCGGAATTGATCACGAGCCGCCCGGACGGACCACCGGTGATCAATTCCCAGGTGGCCCCGCATTCCTTCACGGAAAATCTGCGGCACTGCCCCGGACTCTTATGCGAATGGCGGACGAGCACCGCCCCAATGTGACGCAGGAGTCATCCGCGACTTGGGCGCGGATCAGTGGTGCCGGGGGGTCGGGTGCGGCGCGGCAGGGACGGCTCGGTAACCTAAGGCCCGCTGACAGACACTTAGGGCGGCTTCACCGGCCGCTCCGCTCGAGTCAAGGAGTTGCCTCCGCCGTGAGCCGCAGCCTTCGACGCGGTGCCCTCGCCGCCGCCGTCACCGCGTTCTCGATCGCCTCGCTCGCCGCGTGCGGCGCCGGCAACAACGCCCAGACCCTGCAGGTCCAGCCGGACAACGCGGCCACGAGCGTCGGTGACATCAAGGTCCAGAACGCGATCGTGATCACGCAGCCCGACCCCGAGTCGACCGGCCCGGCCGCGATCTCCGCGACCTTCTTCAACTCCGGCGAGAGCGCCGAGACGCTGGAGTCCATCACCCTCCCCGGCACCGGCAAGACCGCCGAGCTCAAGCCCGCCAAGGGCGGCAGCCTCAGCATCCCGCCCGGCGGCTCCCTGGTCCTGGGCGGCAAGGACAACGCGACGGCGATCGTGCCGAACAGCGGTGAGGCCGTGCAGGACGGCAACGCCCAGAAGGTCACCTTCACCTTCAGCGAGACGGGTGCCGTGAGCCTGCGCGCGTTCGTCGTCCCCGCCGAGCACTACTTCAAGGAGTGGGGCCCGACCGAGGTGCCGGCCGCGCCGGGCGCCTCCGCGTCGCCGTCGGGTTCTCCCGCCGAGGGCGAGTCGGGCGCGCCGGAGAGCCCCGCCGCCGGCCAGACGCCGGGTGGCCCCGAGGCGTCCGGCACGCCGACCGACGCGGCCTCGGCGAGCGCGGGCGCCGGGCACTGAGCAGACGCACGAAGGGCGGGACCTCTCTCCGGAGAGAGGTCCCGCCCTTCGTGCGTCCGTCGTGCGCGGCCGGTCTACGGCTCGAACTTGTAACCGAGACCGCGGACCGTCACCAGGTAGCGCGGGGCGCCCGGGTCCGGCTCGATCTTGGCGCGCAGGCGCTTGACGTGGACGTCGAGGGTCTTGGTGTCACCGACGTAGTCGGCGCCCCAGACCCGGTCGATGAGCTGCATGCGGGTGAGCACCCGGCCCGCGTTGCGCAGCAGCATCTCCAGCAGGTCGAACTCCTTCAGCGGCAGGTCGATCTTGGTGCCGCCGACGGTGACCACGTGCCGGTCGACGTCCATGCGGACCGGTCCGGCCTCCAGGGCCGCCGGAGTGACCTCCTCGGGCTCGCCGCGGCGGCGCAGTACGGCACGGATGCGAGCGACCAGCTCGCGCGAGGAGAACGGCTTGGTGACGTAGTCGTCGGCTCCTATCTCCAGACCGACGACCTTGTCGATCTCACTGTCCTTGGCGGTCACCATGATCACGGGAACGTTGGAACGACCGCGCAGCTGACGGCACACCTCGGTGCCCGGCAGGCCGGGCAGCATCAGATCGAGGAGGACGAGGTCGGCGCCGTTGCGCTCGAACTCGTCGAGTCCGTCGGGCCCGGTGGTCGCGACGGCGACCTCGAAGCCCTCTTTGCGGAGCATGTACGACAGGGCGTCGGAGAAGGACTCCTCGTCCTCGACGACGAGCACACGGGTCACGGAAGGACCTCCGGGGCGGGAAGCGTTTCGTACGCGGTTGATTCGGGGGATGTGAGGGTGGACCGCCCGGCCTCCTCGTCGAGGCCCGCGCCTCCTGCGCGTATCTCTCGGGCGGGCTGCTGATGTGCGCGGTCGCGGGCCGCACCGGCCTCCGGCAGCCGCAGGGTGAAGGTGGAGCCCTGGCCTTCGGCGCTCCACACCGTGACCTCCCCGCCGTGCGAGGCGGCCACGTGCTTCACGATCGCCAGCCCCAGTCCCGTCCCACCGGTGGCACGGGAGCGGGCCGGGTCGACGCGGTAGAAGCGCTCGAAGATGCGCTCCTTGTCCTTGTCGGAGATGCCGATGCCCTGGTCGGTGACGGCGATCTCGATGTGTTCCCCGCCGGGCGCGTGCACCCTGCGGGCCGCTATGCCGACGCGGGTGCGGGCGGGCGAGTAGTTGACCGCGTTCTCGACGAGATTGCCGAGGGCGGCGGCGAGCTGGCCGCGGTTTCCCCATACGTTCAGGTCGGCGGCGCCTCCCGCGGCCATGGTGATCTGCTTGGCGCCGGCCTGGTGCCGGCAGCGGTCGACGGCCTCGGCGACCAGCTCGTCGACGCGCACCGGCTCGGCGTCCTCCAGCGGGTCGTCGTTCTGCACCCGGGACAGGTCGATGAGCTCCTGCACCAGGTTCGTGAGCCGGGTGGCCTCGATCTGCATGCGCCCGGCGAACCGCTCGACCGCCTCGGGGTCCTCGGAGGCGTCCATCACGGCCTCGGAGAGCAGCGAGAGGGCACCGACGGGCGTCTTCAGCTCGTGACTGACGTTGGCGACGAAGTCGCGCCGGACGGCCTCGATACGGCGGGCCTCGGTCAGGTCCTCCACGAGCAGCAGCACCAGCCGGGAGCCGAGCGGCGCGACCCGCGCGGAGACGGCCAGGGCCTCTCCGCGTCCGGTGCCGCGCCGTGGCAGATCCAGCTCGACCTGGCGTATCTCGCCGTCCCGCCTGGTGTCCCGGGCCATCCGCAGCATCGGCTCGACAGCGAGCTTGCCGCCGCGGACCAGGCCGAGGGCGTACGCCGCCGAGCTGGCCTTGACCACGGCGTCCGCCTCGTCGAGAACGACGGCCGACGACCTGAGGACCGACAGGACCGTGTCCACGCCCGGCGGAAGGACCGCGTCGGTGTGCAGGGAGCTACGGGTGGGGCGGCTCTGCTCGCGCTCACTCCAGCGGAACGCGAGCATGGCGATGACGCCGGTGAGCACCCCGGCGATCGCTGCCGCTGCGGCGACCGCCGCGTTCACGTCCATGCACCCAGGTTAGGCATGGCTCGGGCACCCTCCACAGCCGTCGGGGTGCGAGCTCGAACACTCGTCGCCCAGAGTTCACCTTGGAGCCAGTATTGGTTCATTTGGGATGACGGAAACGGACGCGTACGGGCCGGAACGTGGGAGCGTGGGGTTCGGACCGTTGGTAGTACGACGGTCGTACCGCCGGTTGACCGGTGGCCCCGGCCCTTGGACCCCTGACTGAGACGCACGAGAGGGAAAGCCTGATGCGGGACGCGTACCACGAGGAACTGGACTCGATCGGCGACGGTCTGGTGGAGATGGCCCGGCTGGTCGGGTCGGCGATCGGGCGCGCCACGACCGCCATGCTCGACTCCGATCTGAAGCTGGCCGAGAACGTCATCGAGGCCGACCAGAAGGTCGACGAGCTCCAGCACGACCTGGAGGCCCGGGCCATAGCCCTGCTGGCCCGTCAGCAGCCGGTGGCGACGGATCTGCGCATCGTCGTCACGTCGCTGCGGATGTCGGCCGACCTGGAGCGCTCGGGCGACCTCGCCCAGCACGTGGCGAAGCTCGCGCGCCTGCGCTACCCGAACCGCGCGGTCCCGAGCGACCTGCACGCCACGATCCTGGAGATGGGCCAGCTCGCGCAGCGCCTGATGGCGAAGGCCGCCGAGGTGATCATCACCAAGGACGTCGACCTGGCGCTCCAGCTGGAGCAGGACGACGACGAGATGGACCTGCTGCACCGCACCCTGTTCCAGCACCTGATGGACGACCGCTGGAAGCACGGCATCGAGACGGCCGTGGACGTGACGCTGCTGGGCCGCTACTACGAGCGGTTCGCCGACCACGCGGTGTCGGTCGCCAAGCGCGTGGTGTACCTGGTGACGGGCGAGCACGCCGACGAGCTCCAGGCGGATGCGCAGCCGGAGATCCAGGCGGTCTCGGGGGCGGAGAGCGCCTGACGGGGCGCCGAGCCGGGGGGCACCGGGGACCGGCCCGGGCGCCGCGCCGCGCCCCGGGGGCGGGTGCCGGTGGGGCGGGTGCCGGGGACCGGCCCGGGCGGACGGGTCTCTCGGTGAGGGCGGACCGGTCTCCGGTTGGGGGCTGAGGCGTCTCCCGGCCGGGGGCGGACCGGCTGCCCAGCCGGGGCGGACCGGTCTCCCGGACCGGGGCGGACGCGTCTTGCTGCCGGGGGCGGGCGGGGATCGGCCAGGGCGCCGTGCCGCGCCGGGGGCGGGCGCCGGTGGGGCGGGTGCCGGGGACCGGCCCGGATGGACGGGTCTCCCGGTGAGGGCGGACCGGTCGCCGGCGCGGCCGGTGCCCGCGCCGCTCGCGGTGGAGGGCGGACGGACAGGTGTCCCGGCCGGGGACGGACCGGCTGCCCAGCCGGGGCGGACCGGTCTCCCAGCCCGGGGCGGACGCGTCTTGCTGCCGGGGGCGGGCGGGGACCGGCTGGGGCGCGCGGGCGCCTCAGTGCGCCGTTGATGCGCCCAGCGGGACGGGCGTCCAATGGGCACAGGCACCAGCCTCGAGGAGGGACCCATGTCCGAATCCCCCAGCACCACGCCCGACCCCGCCCGGCAGCGCGAGACCGAGCAGCCCGCCGAAATCAGGAGCCTGCCCCTGATCGCCGCGTGCGGCTGCGGATCGGGGTGCGGTTGCGGCTGCCAGTCGGGCAGCCCTTGCCAGTGCGGCTGACGCCGGCACGTTGTTCGCGGAACCTGTAGGGCTCCGGCGGTGTCGCCGGGGCCCTACGGCGTCGGGCCGTGGACCTTGGACCGCGGGCCTGGAGTCGCCCGGGTGGCCCTACGGGCGGAGCATGAAGGGGAGGCAAGGTGGCGCGGGCGAGCGCCGTGCCAGGAAGGAGACCCGAGGCATGCCCAAGTTCATGGATGTACATCGCGGCATGGAAGGCATCACGGAAGAACAGCTGCGTGAAGCCCACAACGCGGACCTCGCGATTGAGAAGGACGAGCAGGTCCACTTCGAGATGGCCTGGGCGGACCCGGAGTCCGGGCACGTCTACTGCCTCTCCGAGGCCCCCTCGGCCGAAGCGGTCCAGCGCATTCACGAGCGCGCCGGGCACAAGGCGGACGAGGTGCACCCCGTGCCGCTGACGGTGCGGTGACCTGCCGCCGCACGCGGCCCGTCAGCGGCGCCGGCCGGCGTTGAGGCGGGCCGCCTGGCGGGTCAGGTAGTCGCGTTCGGCGAGGTGGGGAGCCTTGTGCGCCGCCTCGGCGTACAGCCGGGCCGCCGTGTCCAGGTCGCCGTCGCGCTCGTGGAGGTATGCCGCCACCGCGGTGTGGCGGGGCAGCGAGTCGTCCAGGGCCGCGAGCGCCGCGAGGCCGGCCCGCGGGCCGTCGGCCTCGCCGACTGCCACCGCCCGGTTGAGCCGCACCACGGGACTGTCGGTCAGACGCGCGAGCTCGTCGTACCACTCGACGATCTGCACCCAGTCGGTCTCCTCGGCGGTCGGCGCGTCCGCGTGGAGGGCCGCGATGGCGGCCTGCGCCTGGAACTCGCCCAGCCGGTCGCGGGCCAGGGCCGCCTGGAGGATCGTGACGCCCTCGGCGATCAGACACGTGTTCCACCGGCCGCGGTCCTGCTCGGCGAGCGGCACCAGGCTGCCGTCGGGTGCGGTACGGGCGGCGCGCCGGGCGTGGTGGAGCAGCATGAGGGCGAGCAGCCCGGCCACCTCGGGGTGGTCGATCCGGGCCGCGAGCTGCCGGGTGAGCCGGATGGCCTCGGCGGCGAGGTCGACGTCGCCGGAGTAGCCCTCGTTGAAGACCAGGTAGAGGACACGCAGCACGGTGGCGACATCGCCGGGCTGCTCGAACCGCACGTCGGAGACGGTGCGCTTGGCGCGGCTGATGCGCTGCGCCATCGTCGCCTCGGGAACCAGGTAGGCCTGGGCGATCTGCCGTGTGGTGAGACCGCCGACGGCGCGCAGGGTGAGCGCGACCGCCGACGACGGCGTCAGCGAGGGGTGGGCGCACAGGAAGTAGAGCTGGAGCGTGTCGTCCACGTCGGGCGTGGGCCCGGGCGCCGGTTCCTCCTCGACGAGGTTCTCACGCCGGCGGCGGGCGCTGTCGGCCCGCGACTGATCGAGGAACTTGCGCCAGGCCACGGTGACCAGCCAGCCCTTGGCGTCGCGCGGCTGATCGGCGGGCCAGACGCGCAGCGCCTCGATCAGCGCCTCCTGCACGGCGTCCTCGGCCGCCGCGAAGTCGGCTCCGCGGCGGACGAGGATCGTGAGCACGCCGGGTGTGAGCTGCGCAGCAGCGCCTCGTCCATGGGTGGGGTCACTCCGTGATGGTGGGGGGCGTGGTGAGGAAGGGGCGCACCTCGAGCCACTCGTGGATCGGCTTGCCGCCCGCCCCGGGGGCCGCCGACAGCTCGCCGGCCAGCTCGACGGCACGGTCGTAGCCGTCGACGTCGATGATCATCCAGCCGGCGATGAGGTCCTTGGTCTCGGCGAACGGGCCGTCGGTGACCGGCGGACGCCCCTCACCGTCGTACCGGACCCACGCACCCTCGGGGGCGAGCGCCTGGCCGTCGACGAACTCTCCGGTCTTCTCGAGCCGCGCCGCGAAGTCCTGCATGTACTGCACGTGGGCCGAGATCTCCTCCGGCGTCCACCGGTCCATGGGTACGTCGTTGACCGCCGCCGGGGCGCCGCGGTAGTGCTTCAGAAGCAGGTACTTGGCCATCGTGGTTCTCCTCGGTGCTGGTGCGACCCATCTTGGCCGCCTTCACCCCGGGGACGGAGCCGGGCGCGGGTTCTCGACATCGCCCCCGAAGTTTTTTCCGGAGGGGGCTCACTGCCCGACGCGGCCGTCGATCTCGGGGTCGACCCACATGTCCGGGTAGACGGTCGCCCGTGTCCACCGAGTCGGATCCGAGGCTGCGGACGCCACTGCTTCGCCGGTGTGCTCGCCTGAGGCCATGCGGGCATGGTGGACCGGGCGGGGCCGGGCCGCCACCGAATATCGGGGCCCGGTCGGGACCTGCCCGGCTTCGGGCTGTCAGCCGATTTGCGCGGCCTCGACCATCAGCCCATGCCCGTCAGGCGTCCGCATCCCGCGATGTCGATGCGATGTCGACGTGGCCGTCCGAACAAGCACCATGAGGAGAGGACAGGGCGGGGGTTGGAGGGCGGGGGTTGGAGGGCTGGGCTTCTTCCCACGTCGTGGAAGACCCCCGTCAACACTCCTGTGATCATGAGAAGCGTGGTGATCGCGGAGGAGAGCGGGGCGCGGAGCGAGCGGACGTCGGACGGGTGGCCGGACATACCGGGCGACACGGCGCTCACCATCAGGATTCCGGAGGCCGATCCGCTGGTCCGGGCCGGATTCCCGGCCCATGTGACGGTGCTCTATCCGTTCGTGCACGAAAGCCGTCTGGACGACCCGGCCCACCGCGACCTGTCCGGCATCCTCGCCGGGCACCCTCCGTTCACCCTGACGTTCGCCGGCTTCGGCCGTTACCCCGGTGTCCTCTACCTCGACCCGCACCCTCACGCCCCGGTCAAGGCCCTCACCACGGACCTCACCCGGCGCTGGCCCGAACTGGTGCCGTACCGGGGGATCTTCGGCCCCGGCCTCGACCCCCACCTGACGATCGCGAACCACGAGAGCCCGGCGACCCAGGACGCGGCGTACGACACATTGCAGTCCGACCTCGCACCACTGCTGCCGCTGCGGTGCGAGGTCGACACGGTGCAACTCATCACCTGGGACGGGAAAGGCTGGCGCGAGCGGGACGAGTATCGCCTCGGCCCCGAGGGTCCACGTTCCGACGAGGGAAACAACTCCCTTGCCTGACTGGTGAGTGCGCCGGAGGCTTGCGAAGCCCCCTACCAGCGGACAACCCGCAGGCAGGGGGCTTCTTCAGCGCTGCTTACTTCTTCTTGCCCTGGTTCTTGACCGCCTCGATGGCGGCCGCTGCCGCGTCCGGGTCCAGGTAGGTGCCGCCCGGGTTCAGGGGCTTGAACTCGGCGTCGAGTTCGTAGGAGAGCGGGATGCCGGTGGGGATGTTGAGGCCCGCGATGTCCGCGTCGGAGATGCCGTCCAGGTGCTTGACCAGGGCGCGGAGCGAGTTGCCGTGGGCCGCGACCAGGACCGTGCGGCCGGTCAGCAGGTCGGGGACGATCGCGTCGAACCAGTACGGGAGCATGCGGACGACGACGTCCTTCAGGCACTCCGTGCGCGGGCGCAGCTCCGGCGGGAGGGTCGCGTAGCGCGGGTCGGAGAACTGGGAGTACTCGGCGTCGATGTCCAGCGGCGGGGGCGGGGTGTCGTAGGACCGGCGCCACAGCATGAACTGCTCCTCGCCGAACTCGGCGAGGGTCTGGGCCTTGTCCTTGCCCTGGAGGGCGCCGTAGTGGCGTTCGTTCAGGCGCCACGAGCGGTGGACCGGGATCCAGAGGCGGTCCGCGGCCTCCAGGGCCAGCTGGGCCGTGCGGATCGCGCGCTTCTGGAGGGAGGTGTGGACCACGTCGGGGAGGAGATCGGCGTCCTTCAGGAGCTCGCCACCGCGGACCGCCTCCTTCTCGCCCTTCTCGTTGAGATTGACGTCCACCCAGCCGGTGAACAGGTTCTTCGCGTTCCACTCGCTCTCGCCATGGCGGAGGAGGATCAGCTTGTACGGTGCGTCGGCCATGCCTCAGAGCGTAATCCACGCTTTCGCCCGTTCGCGTGGCTGCCCGGCAGGCGGACGTTTGACTGGATCTGTTAATTGAGTGGCCTGCGGCGATGGACGGCTTGTAATTTGCGCATGCTGACAGCGCTGCTTACACGCGGGCTTGCACGCGCTGCCCGCGAGCGCTGCTCACGAGCGACGCCGTCATCAGTTGCCTCCGGGGGATCCATGCCGTACGCCCTGCGTGCCCGACGTGCCGTCCGGGAGACGGTCTCCGGTCTCCCGCGCGAGTTCTGGTGGCTGTGGACCAGCACGCTGGTCAACCGGCTCGGCGCGTTCGTCGCCACCTTCATGGCGCTGTACCTGACGGTCGACCGCGGCTACTCCGCCACGTACGCCGGTCTGGTCGCCTCCCTGCACGGGCTGGGCGGGGTGATCTCCTCGCTGGGCGGCGGGGTGATGACCGACCGGCTGGGCCGGCGGCCGACCCTGCTGATCGCGCAGGCCTCAACCGCCGCGTCCGTCGCACTGCTGGGCTTCGTGCGCGACCCGGTCTCGATCGCCGGGGTCGCCTTCCTCGTCGGCATGGCGAGCAATGCCTCGCGGCCCGCCGTGCAGGCGATGATGGCCGACATCGTCCGGCCCGAGGACCGTATCCGGGCCTTCTCCCTCAACTACTGGGCCATCAACCTCGGCTTCGCCGTGTCCTCCATGGCCGCCGGATTCATCGCCGAGGTCAGCTACCGCGCCGGGTTCCTGATCGAGGCGGGGATGACGATGCTCTGCGCGATCCTCGTCTTCCTTCGGCTGCCGGAGTCCAAGCCCGTCGAGACGCCGGTGACGGCGGGCGTCCGGGGCGACTCCGTGAGCCTGCGCACCGTACTGCGCGACGGGCGGTTCATGAGCGTCGTCGGGCTGTCCTTCCTCGTCGCGCTGATCTTCCAGCAAGGGTCGGTGGGGCTGCCGGTGGCGATGGGAGAGGCCGGTTTCACTCCGGCCGAGTACGGCATGGCGATCGCCGTGAACGGCGTGCTGATCGTCGTCCTCCAGATCCCGGTCACCCGCTTCATCGAACACCGGGACCCCCGCCGGCTGCTGGTCGTCTCGTCCGTCCTCGCGGGGTACGGCTTCGCGCTCACCGCCTTCGCGGGGTCGGTGGGGGTCATCGCCATGACGGTGTGCGTGTGGACACTGGCCGAGATCGTCAACGCGCCGACGCAGACGGGTCTCGTCGTACGGCTGTCGCCGGTGCGGGGGCGCGGGCGCTACCAGGGCATGTACACGATGTCCTGGTCCGTGGCCGCCCTCGTCGCCCCGCTGCTGTCCGGGTTCGTCATCGACCGGTTCGGGGCGGAGTGGCTGTGGGGGCTGTGCGCGGTGGTGGGGACGGCGGCCGGGGCGGGGTACGCCGTGCTCATGCGGCAGGTGCCGGGGGAGGACAAGGTGGCCGAGCCGTCGGTGGGGGCGCGGCAGCAGCCGGAGGTCGGTGCGGGGTGAGCCGGAGAGTTCCGGTCTTCCGCCCCGAGATGACGCGGGCCGCTCCGCTACGGCCGCTCTAGCCGTCCACGAAGCCGAGTTCCGTGTCCGGACGGCACTGCGGGCAGGCCTTGATCCCGTCGGCGAGGGCCCGCCGGGCACGGTCGCGGTCGACGCCCTTGCTGCGCCCGCCCGCGTTCCAGCAGCCCCCGACGTGGACGTACACCGCTTCCTGCCCGGACAGGCCGCGCTCGATCAGCCAGTCCGGCGCGGGCGGGCGGGCCAGGAGGCCGCGTCGGCGTTCGGCCTGGCGGCGTTCCTCGTCCGCGATCCACCGACGGGTGCGTGCCAGGTCGCGTTCCTGCACGCGCTCCAGGAAGCGGAGCAGCGCGAGCCGCGACTCTGTATCGTTCATACGTTCGATTCTAGGATCGGTATTCTCCCGAGCCCACCCCCGGCCTCTCCCAGCCCCGTCCGGGGACCTCCCCAGACCCTTTCGGGGACCTCCCCAGACCCATCCACCAGACCCATCCCCGGGTCCACCGCGGCCCGCCCTGGATCCCCTCCGGCCCCATCCCCGGGCCCCCCATCCCCGGGCCCGCCCCGGATCCACTCCGAACCCGCCCCGAACCCACCAGCAGCGGTGGCCCTGTTTACCTCCCAGGTAATCGACGCACCCCGGTCGCCCCGGCAGGCTGGGTTCCATGACGCCTGCCGACATCGCGGAAGCCACCCGTTCCACCGTCCGGACGTTCCTCGAACTCCGCCTCGCCGGAGACACCGAGGGCCTCACCGCGCTCTTCGCCGACAAGGTCGACTGGATGCTCGCCGAGAACCCCGCCGTCCCCTGGATCCGGCCCCGGTCCACCGCCGCGGAATGTGCGGCGCAGGCCGATGAGCTGGCCCGGTACACCGTCCCCGAGGACGCCCGCGCGTCCGTCGACACCTTCCTGGTCGACGGGACGGACGCCGTGCTGACGGGGCATCTCTCCGGGACCGTCCGGGCGACCGGCAAGTCCTTCTCGGGGCCCTTCGCGCTGCGGCTCACCGTCGAGGGCGGACGGATCACCCGCCACCACCTGTACGAGAAGAGCCTGTCGATCGCCGCGGCCTGTACGCCCTGAGGAGCCGCCCGTTCAGGCCGCGCGGCTCCCGGTCACGACCCGGACGTACTGCCGCCTCTCCTCGTCCCGCACGACCACACCCAACCGCAGCAGTTCCCCGCGCAGCTCCCGGGCCTCGCCGGCGTGCTCGTCCTCGCGGGCCCGGGCGCGGGCCTGCAGCAGGGCGTCCGCGCCCGCGGGCAGACCGGGGGTGCCGGGCACCCAGCGGCGGAACTCGGCGTGGTACGGGTCCTGTTCCTCCCAGGCGTAGCCGTGTGCGGTGAGGGCGTCCGTGAGGCGCCGCCAGTTCAGGCCGCAGTGCTCCCGCGCGCGTTCGAGGCCGTCCGGGGCGAGCAGGACCAGTTGCCTGCCGTCCCGGAAGAACACGGAGATCTCCTCGCGGGTGAACTCCCGGGCGCTGTCCCTGATGGTCAGGGTCACGTGGGTGTCGCAGACGTGGACGGACAGCGACTCGTGTGCCGCCGAGAGGCCGAGCAGCAGGCCGCCGAGCACGCCCACCGCGATCGTGCCGAGGCTGAGGGCCGGTTCCGGGACCGAGGTCAGCAGTTCCGCCGGGCCTTCGAGCGGTGCCCACGGCAGGGCGAGCAGCAGGCGGGCGAGGAGCGGGAGCAGCGCGCCCGCCACGGCTCCGCAGGCGACACAGAAGAGCACGATGGCCCAGGCCGATTCGGCGAGTTCCGTCGCCTGGCCCGCCTGCGTCCGGGGGTTCTTGCGCGCGGGAGCGTTCCTGGCTTCCTCCATGGCAGGAGTCTCCGCGGGAGGCCACCGCCCTGTCGTCGGCCGTTGGTCTACCCGCCCGCGACTTTGGTCGTCCTCGCGCCCGCGCCCGGTGCTCACGGGTGCATCCGCGCCCCCTTCACCACCTTGTCCACGGCGTTCTTCGGGCCGTGGACCGCGAGTCCCACGAGGTCCAGTTCCGCGGTCGGCACGGCCCGTACGGCGGCGCGGTTGTCGCGGTCGTTGCCCGTGGAGAAGAGGTCGGAGGTGAAGAGCGCGCGGGGCAGGGCGCGGGAGAGGGCGCGGGCGTGGGCGGTGGTCAGCGTTTCCTTCGTGGCCTCGAAGACCATGACGGGCTGGCGGAACATGGGAAGGTAGGGCACGCCGTCCGCGTCCTCGTACGGTTCGCCGATCACCTCGGGAAGGCGGGTTCCCAAACCGCTGACCAGGAACGATGTTGCGTTGAGGCGCTGCCAGGGCTCCAGGTCCGCGCGCAGCAGCACGGCGATCTTCGTGTCGAATCGGATCGGCTCCGGCCGCAGGGGTTCGGTGATCGTGTCCATGGTCCGAGCGTGCCCGGCGGCCCCTGCCGGGGTCTTGTACGTTTTTTGCATGGCCTCCCCGCCCAGGGCACCGACACCGAAGTCCCCGCGCACGAACGTGCCGGACCGGCAGCGGACCGTCTCCGCCTGGCGGCCCGCCGTCCAGGGTGTCGTCGAGGTCTTCCACGCGCGGTTCACCGAATACGCCTATCCGATGCACGTCCACGACGCCTGGACGCTGCTGATCGTGGACGCCGGCGCCGTGCGGTACGACCTCGACCGGCACGAGCACGGCACCCCGCACGACACCGTGTCGCTGCTGCCGCCGCACGTTCCGCACAACGGCTCCCCCGTCACTGCGGAGGGCTTCCGCAAGCGGGTGCTGTACCTCGACGGGACTCATCTCGGGGACGAGTTCATCAGGGCCGCCGTCGACCGGCCCGATGTGCGCGATCCGCTGCTGCGGCGGCGGGTGGGGCAGTTGCACGGCGCGCTGGCACAACCCGGTGAGGAACTGGAGGCGGAGAGCAGGCTGTTGTTCGTCGGGGAGCGGTTGCGCGGACATCTGCGGGGCGATCCCGTCTCCGCCCGGCCGGTCGACCCCGTTCTCGCGCGGCGGCTGCGCGAGTTGCTGGACGAGCGGATCGTCGAGGGCGTCGCACTGCGGGAGGCCGCCGGGCTGCTCGGCGCCCATCCCGCCCATCTCGTACGGGCGTTCAGCACCGCCTACGGCATCGCCCCGCACCAGTACCTCACGTCCCTGCGGGTCGGGCGCGCCCGGCGGCTGCTCCTGGAGGGGCGCTCACCGGGCGAGGTGGCGGTGGCGGCCGGGTTCTACGACCAGTCGCACCTCACGCGGCACTTCCGCAGGCTGGTCGGTGTGCCGCCGGGGCGTTACCGGGCCGGTTAGCGCTCGGGGCGCTGCGTGAGGTGGGCGAACGCGTCCAGGTTGCGCGTGGACTCCCCCCGCGACACCCGCCACTCGTACTCCTTGCGGATCGCCGAGGCGAAGCCCAGCTCCAGGAGGGTGTTGAAGGCGCCGTCGGAGGCCTCCAGGACCTGGCCGAGCAGACGGTCGAGTTCGTCGGCGGTGACGGCGGACAGGGAGAGGCGGCCGGTGAGGTAGACGTCGCCGTGCTGGTCGACGGCGTAACTCACGCCGTAGAGCTTGAGGTTGCGCTCCAGGAGCCAGCGGTGGAAGCCCTGCTCGTTCTCGTCGGGGTGGCGGATGACGAAGGCGTTCAGGGACAGCGAGTGGCGGCCGACGATCAGGGAGACCGTGGTCTTGAGCTTGCGGCTGCCCGGAAGCTGCGCGACGTAGGTGCCGGGCTGGGGGCTCTCCCACTCCAGTTCGGCGTCCTTCAGCACTCCTTCGACGACCTGGGCCGCACGCTGTTCCTGGTCGGTTTCACCCATACAGCGAGCGTACGCGACGGCGGTGCGCCTGCATCGCGGCCGTGTAGACGTCGGCCGTCGCGGCGGCGGCCGTGTCCCAGCCGAAGGACTGGGCGTGCCGGGCGGCCTGCCCGCCCAGCCGGGTGGTCAGCTCCGGGTCGTCGGCGAAAGCGCCGAGCACGCGCGCGTAGTCGGCCGGATCGTGCCCGCGGACGAGGAAGCCGGTGTGCCCGTCGCGTACGGCGACCGGCAGACCGCCGACCGACGCCGCGAGCACCGGGGTGCCCGCCGCCTGCGCCTCTATGGCGACCAGTCCGAAGGACTCGCTGTAGGAGGGCATGACCAGTACGGAAGCGGCGCGGAACCAGTCCGCCAGCTGCTCCTGACCGACCGGCGGGCGGAACCGTACGACGTCCGCGATGCCCAGGCGCGCGGCCAGCTTCTGCAGGCCCTCGGGCTTGGCGAGACCGCTGCCGGAGGGTCCGCCGACGACGGGCACGAGGATGCGCGAACGCAGCTCGGGGCGCTCGTCGAGGAGGACGGCGACGGCCCGCAGCAGCACGTCGGGGGCCTTGAGGGGCTGTATACGGCCCGCGAAGAGCGGGATCAGCGCGTCCTGGGACAGGCCGAGCCGGGCCCGGGCGGCGGCGCGGCCGTCGGCGGGCGAGAAGCGGCTGAGGTTCACACCGGGATGGACCACGGCGACCTTGTCGATCTCGGCCGCGTAGTGCCGGACCAGTTCGTCGGCCTCTTCGGTGGTGTTGGCGATGAGGCGGTCGGCGGCGGAGACGATCTGGGTCTCGCCGATGACACGGGCCGCCGGTTCGGGGGTGTCGCCGTCGGCCAGGTTGGCGTTCTTGACCTTGGCCATGGTGTGCATGGCGTGCACCAGCGGGACGCCCCAGCGCTGGGCGGCGAGCCAGCCGACGTGGCCGGAGAGCCAGTAGTGGGAGTGGACCAGGTCGTAGTGGCCGGGGCGGTGATGGGCCCAGGCCTGCATCACGCCGTGGGTGAAGGCGCACAGCTGGGCGGGGAGGTCCTCCTTGTTGAGGCCCTCGTAGGGCCCGGCGTCGACGTGCCGGACGAGGACGCCGGGGGCCAGCTCGACGGTCGGGGGGAGGGCGGCGGCGGTCGCGCGCGTGAAGATCTCGACCTCGACGCCCTGCGCGGCGAGGCGCTGCGCGAGCTCCACGATGTAGACGTTCATGCCGCCGGCGTCGCCGGTGCCCGGCTGGTGGAGCGGGGAGGTGTGCACGGAGAGCATCGCGACGCGGCGTGGCCTGCGGTGCAGCCGCAGGCGCGCGGGGGACGACGCGGAGCGCCGGCCGAGCCTGCCGATGTACTGGCTCACGTGGCGTTCCTCCTCGCTCGGGGCATGCCTGTCGCAGAGCGCACGGCGCCCTCCGACGGGGTCCAACACCGGAAGGAGGAACTCCATTTCCTGATTCGGGAGTTTTACCGAAACATTACCGCTGGTCGCTCAACCGTTCGAGGGCGGGAGGGCGTGGGCCCCGTCGGCTCCGGGTGCGTGACCAGAAGGTGAATTCCGTCCGACGACTCCGGTGGAACGGAGACCTGGGCGCCCACCGCGCCAGTCACCCCCACAGAAGGATCCACGACCGCCGCGAATGCCTCGCTGCCTCGACTGCCTCGAACATCTCGAACGCCTCGACTGCCTCACGGAGGATTCCCATGCCCGCTAGCTCCGCCCGACGCCACCGCCCGTTACGCGCATCGGTCCTGGCGCCGGTACTCGGCACAGCCCTGGCCGACACCCTCACGGCGGGCGCCCTGGCATACGCGGGCGGCGGCGACGGCGCGGACACCCTCCGCTCCGACCGCGGCGGCTCGTTCGTGGACGGCGGCGCGGGCGCCGACATCCTCCGCGGCGGCAAGGGCGACCAGATCCTGCGCGGCGACGACGGCGACGACACGGTCTCCGGCGGGGACCGCAACGACGAGCTCCACGGCGGCCGGGGCCACAACGTCCTGTACGGCAACGGCGGTGACGACCTGATGTGGGGGAACAGCGGTGACGACAGGCTGCACGGCGGTCCCGGCAGGGACACACTCTCCGGCGGCCCGGGCCGCGACGTCGTCCGCCAGGACTGAGTGACCGTCCTCGCTCCGGGCGTCCCGCCCACTGGCGGCGGCACCTCGCCCCCTGACCGGAGCCGAGGGCCCTTAACCTCGTACGTATGACATCCCGCGCGGCGACCCGACCCCTGGGCACGGTCACGCGCGGGACGACCAATCCCAATCGGCTGCGCCGCATGGACCGCTGGATCGCGGCCACGCACGGCGCCGAGCTGCGCCGCGCCGCCGACCCGGTGGCGGTCGACCTCGGGTACGGCGCCGCCCCCTGGACGGCCGTCGAGCTGCTGCACCGCCTGCGCACGGTCGCGCCACGCGCGCGCGTGGTGGGCGTCGAGATCGAACCGGCCCGGGTCGCGGCGGCGCTGCCCTACGAGCGGACGGGCTTGGTCTTCCGGCACGGCGGCTTCGAGATCCCCATCCCGCAGCGGCCCCTGCTCGTCCGCGCGGCGAACGTACTGCGGCAGTACGAGGAGGGCGAGGTCGCGGCCGTATGGCAGCGGCTGTGCGGGCGGCTCGCGGCGGCCGACCCGGCGACCGGCTCGCAGGGCGGGCTGCTGGTCGAGGGGACCTGCGACGAGATCGGACGCCGGCACGTGTGGGTCGCGCTCGGCCCGGAGGGACCCCGCACGGTCACCTTCGCGACCCGGCTGGGCTCCCTGGACCGCCCCTCGGACCTCGCGGAACGCCTGCCGAAGGCGCTCATCCACCGCAACGTCCCCGGCGAGCCGGTGCACGCCTTCCTGCGCGACTTCGACCGTGCCTGGGCGGCCGCCGCGCCCTACGCCTCCTACGGCGCCCGGCAGCGCTGGATCCGGACGGTACGGGACCTGACGGCCGACTGGCCGGTGACGGACGGGCCGATGCGGTGGCGCCAGGGAGAAGTGACGGTGCGGTGGGAGGCCTTGGCCCCGCACGCCTGACCTCAACGGCCCGGGCCTGACTCCTCCGGCCCGAGGCCTGACGCCTTCGGCCCGAGGCCTGACTCCTCCGGCCCGAGGCCTGACGCCTCCCGCCCGGCGCCTGACTCCTCCGGCCCGAGGCCTGACGCCTCCCGCCCGGCGCCTGACTCCTCCGGCCCGAGGCCTGACGCCTCCCGCCCGGCGCCTGACTCCTCCGGCCCGAGGCCTGACGCCTCCCGCCCGGCGCCTGACTCCTCCGGCCCGAGGCCTGACGCCTCCCGCCCGGCGCCTGACTCCTCCGGCCCGAGGCCTGACGCCTTCGGCCCGGGGCCTGACGCCTTCAGTTGGCCCCTTCGCCCCGGCGGCCTGACTCCCGCGACCCGGCGCCTGGCTCCGCAGCCCGTGGACGGGGCGGGCCCGGCCGGAACGATCTCTCTCAGTCCTTCGTCACACAGGCGGGGGGATCTGGGAGATCTTCATGCCGGGGCATACCGGCGAGGGGGTGGCGGGAAGTACTACCTCTGTCGCTTTCCGAGCCGACATGGCAGCATCCCCAGGCGAAACCGCACGTTACTGACGGTTAATCAGTTTGGGGGACGAGGTATGGGCACGGGCAAGCGTGGCCTGATCGCGACGGCGGTGGCCGTGGTCTGCGCGGTCACGGTGCTGGCGGTACCCGGCACGGCATTCGCGAGCCCCACCCCCTCACCCACCCCGAGCGCGGGTCCGGCGCTCACGCCCGGCAAGGACCTGGAAGCCGTGCGCAAGAAGCTCGACGAGCTGTACCGCGCCGCCGGCCGCGCCACCGAGGAGTACAACGCCGCCGAGGAGAAGGCGGACAAGCAGTCCGCCGAGGTCGTGGAACTGGCCGAGAAGATAGTCAAGGGCCAGGAGAAGCTGCGGAAGCTGAAGGACCGCGCGGGAGCCGCGGCCGCCGCCCAGTACCGCGGCGGCGGGCTGCCACCCGAGGCCCATCTGGCACTGAGCGACGATCCGCAGGATTTCCTCGACGGCGCGGGCCGGGTCCGCCAGGGCCACCACGCGACCAAGGGCCTGCTCGGCGAAGTGACCCGGACCCAGGAGGATTTGGAGCAGTACGCCAAGGACGCCTCCGCGCAGTGGACGAAGCTGGAGGCGGGCCGCAAGGCCAAGGCCGCCGCGCAGAAGAAGCTCGAGAAGCAGATCGCGCAGGCGGAGAAGCTCGAATCCGCCCTCCGGAAGGAGGAGCAGGAGCGTCTCGCCGAGCTGGAGAAGGAGGCCGCGAACAAGGCACAGACCGCCTGGCTCGACTCCGGCATCCTCGACGAGATCGACGGCAAGGCCTCCGAGCAGGGCAAGAAGGCCGTGGAGTACGCCACGGCGCAGATCGGCAAGCCGTACCAGTGGGGCGCCGAGGGCCCGGAGACGTACGACTGCTCGGGGCTGACGTCACAGGCCTGGATATCGGCCGGCCGCGGCATTCCGCGCACCTCGCAGGAGCAGTGGAAGCAGCTGCGGCACATCGACGTCCAGGACATGCGGCCCGGCGACCTCGTCATCTACTTCGGTGACGCCAGCCACGTCGCGATGTACATCGGTGACGGGGCGATCGTGCACGCGCCGCGGCCCGGGCGGACCGTGACGATCGCGGGGGCCGGGACCATGCCCATCCTCGGAGTGGTGCGCCCGGACGTCGGCGCCAACTGATCGCGGACGGCGGCCGGACGAGACACACCGGATACCGGGCACCCGCGGTGACCTGGCCCACGTGACCCACCGCACGCCCCCCGGCGCGCGCCCCGCGCGCCGACGTGACGTTCGTCATCCCCGCAGCATCTCCGAGCTGTCCAACTGCGGGGCATATCGCGGCATATGACACTGGCCGGTGGCGCAGCGGCGTGGCTCACACCATTCCTATGCGGCGCCGACACCCGCTATGGTCCCCGTCGGTGGGTCGAGGTCCCTCGCCCCCGCCATGCCCTCGGGGGGAGGGAAGGAACCCAAGACGATGCCCGTACCCATACCGCGGCAGAGAGCGATCCCGGCCGCGGAGAGTGGTCAGGCGCAGGCCGCGTCCCCGCGCGCCGGATCCGCCGAGGAGCCCGTGAAGGACACCTCGCCGGAGGGCCGCGCGCCGGACGCCGCCGGGAACACCACGGACAAGGTGGAGAACCACACCGCCCACACCAACCTGACGCTGCTGCTGATCGAGGACGACCCGGCCGGTTCGCCGATCGTGCCGGACATGCTCGACCAGGCGGGCAAGCCGATCCGCGTCCGCACGGCCCGCAATCTGACCGAGGCCGGACGGCTGCTGACCGACGACGTCCACTGCATTCTGCTGGACCTGGCGCTGCCCGCGCCGGGCCACAGCGACTCCGAGGACGAGCTCGCCGTGCTCAAGCACGTGCTGGAGCTCGCGCCCCGGCATGCCGTCCTGGCGCTGACCGCGTCGGGCGACGCCGAGCGCGGCGCCGAGGCGGTGCGGGTGGGCGCCCAGGACTACCTCTTCCGCGACGAGCTGGACAGCAGGCTGCTGAGCCGCGCGATCCGCTACGCGGTGGAGCGCAAGCGTTCCGAGTCGGCCGAGCGCAGGCTCGCCGAGGGCCGGCTGCGGGCGCAGGAGAACCGTCGCCTGGAGCGCGGTCTGCTGCCGACGCCACTGCTGGAGGGCTCTTCACTGCGGTTCGCCGCCCGCTACCGCCCGGGCCGCTCGCGCGCCCTGCTCGGCGGTGACTTCTACGACGTCGTGCGGACGCCGGACGGCACCGTGCACGCCATGATCGGCGACGTCTGCGGGCACGGCCCGGACGAGGCCGCCCTCGGGGTGGAACTGCGGATCGCGTGGCGCGCGCTGACGCTGGCGGGGCTGTGCGGCGACCAGCTGCTGGGCACACTCCAGCAGGTGCTGGAGCACGAGCGGGCCGACGACGAGATCTTCGCGACCCTGTGCACGGTGGACATCGCGCCGGACGGGCGCCGCGCGGGCCTGTGCCTGGCGGGTCACCCGTCGCCGCTGCTGGCCCGCCCGGGCAAACCGGCCCGCCTGCTGCCGTACGACAACAACGGACCGGCCCTGGGCCTGCTGCCCGGCGCCCGCTGGCCGCGGATGCAGGTGGAGCTGGGTGCCGAGTGGAGCCTGATGCTCTACACCGACGGCCTGATCGAGGGCCACATCGGCCAGGGCCGGGAACGGCTCGGCCAGGACGGCATGACGGAGATGGTCCGCCGCCAGTTCGCCGAGGGTCTGCGGGGCGAGCAGCTGCTGCGGGCGGCGGTGAACGAGGTCCGTGAGCTCAACGGCGGCGAGCTGACGGACGACGTGGCGGTTCTGCTGCTGGACCGGGTGCCGTAGGCACGGGGCGGGACGCCGTCGGCAGCGGGCCGGACGCCGGACGCCGAAGGCACCGGACCGGACGCTCGGGCCGCCGCGGGGTGCTTACCTGCTTACCGGCCGCCGCAGGGTACTTACCGGCCGCCGTTGTACGGGCCGTAGGGGCCGTCGCTGCTGGAGCCGCGCCGGCTGCGGCCGCCGCCCGGGAGCGCGCGGATCGCGGGCCGTACGTCGACCATGTACACGATCGTCGCGATGAGGCCGATGATCGGCAGGAACGACAGGATCGGGAAGAGCAGGTTCACCACGAAGGCGATCGCCAGGACGATCAGCCAGAAGGGCTTGGTCTTCTTGTCGGCCGCGCGGTAGGCGTCCTCCCGGCGGACGGCCGCGTCGAACAACGCGAAACCACTGAAAATGATCAGGGCCATGCTCAGAAGCCACATCAACCCTGCGAAGCCCTGCATCAGCACAACGCCCACCACCTGACTCGGCTCGTCCCTACGCGGTCACCGTACCCGCACAACGGGCCGGACACCCCCAGGGTGCCCGGCCCGTCCGTGTGTGATCGCTCCGCCGTCCTACTTCACCGGCGGGGTGGGCTTCTTGGCGGTGGTGGTCTTGCGCACCGGGGCCTTCTTCGCGGCGGGCGCCTTCTTGGCCGGGGCGGGGACGGCGGCACCGGCGGGCTTCACCGGCTCCTCCTTGACCTCGACCGGCTGGCTCTTCGGCTCGACGGCGATGGCCAGCTCCTCGACGCCCTCGGCGACGTCCTCGATGCTGTCGGCGGCCTCACCGCGCCAGGTGCGAACGGCCTGCTCGCCGTGCTCGGCGACCTTCTCGTAGGTCTCGCGGGCCTTGACGGCGTACTCGGCGGCCACGCCGACGCCGCGCAGCGCGAAGTCCTGGGCGTTCTCGCCGAACTTCTTCAGGTCCGCGTCGAGGTTGCTGCCGAGCTTCTTGAAGTCGGCGTCGAGGGAGCCGATGAACGTCGTGACCTTGGTCTGGAGGGTCTCCTGCGTCTCCTTGACGCGGACGGAGGCCTCCTTGGCCCGGGCGGACGCCTTCTCCTGGACGGCCTTGGGGTCGGTGTTGCGTACGGCGTCGATCCGCGCGGGGGCCTCGGAACGCAGCTGCTCCACCAGGGCCGGCACCTTCTTGGCCTGCTGAAGGGCGAGGTCGGCGGTGCCTGCGGCGAAGTAGAGCGGGGTCGGGTCGCTGAAGGTCTTGCGCAGGTCGTCGGTGATGGCCATGGTGATGGTCCTCCCGGATTCTGTCTCGCTTGAGGGTTCGGCTGAGGGTTGGTGTGATCCGCGGCGGTACGGCCGGTGCCCTGGTCCGGCTCAGCCGGCCGTCTGCTGCGGATCGGTGTCGCTGCCGCCGGCGCCCTCGCGGGGACGGCGGGTGGCGGTCGTACCGCCGTCGTTCTTGCCGGTGCTCCTGCCGGTGCTCTTGCGGCTGCGGCGCCGGGCGGGCTGATCGCCGTCGGCCGGGCCGGTCCCCGGTATCCCGGTACCGGCGTCGGGAGCGTCCCCGTCGACACTCACCGCACCGTCCCCGGTGACGACACCGACGACACCCGTGACGCCCGAGCCGTCCGGGGCGTCCGAGCCGTCGCCGGTCCCGAACCCGTTCTCCTTGCGGAAGGACTCGTAGATCTGCAACAGCACCTGCTTCTGCCGCTCGTTGAGCGTCGGGTCGGCGAGGATGACGGCCCGCGTCTCCACCTCGTCCCGGTCCCGCTCGGCGTCGAGGATCCCGGCCCGGACGTACAGCGTCTCGGCGGAGATCCGCAGCGCCTTGGCGACCTGCTGCAGCACCTCCGCGCTCGGCTTGCGCAGCCCGCGCTCGATCTGGCTCAGATACGGATTGGACACCCCGGCGGCATCGGCGAGCTGCCTGAGCGACAGCTGCGCCGTGCGCCGCTGCTCGCGCAGGTAGTCACCGAGATTGCCGACGTTGAGCGATGCCATGCGCCCACAGTGCAACACCCCGCTAACTATTGCAAGCACCCGCTTGCAAAAGTGCGCCACGCCACGCGGGGGCCGACTGAGCCTGAGCACGATAGGTGTCGCATTCGCACGACAACTGCCGTAGGAAGCACGGAACTACGCCAGATCGATCAGGCCGCGAGCAGGGAAGCCTCGGGCCCCGCGTCACCTCGCGGGTGTGACCGGTGCACACACGCCGCGCGGCGCCCGATGCCGGGCCCCCGGTCAGCCGGCTTCCGTCAGGGCCGCGTGCGCGGCGGCGAGGATCTCCTCGGAGAACGGGGAGCCCTGGGTGGCCCGGGACAGGACCAGAGCACCGACCAGGGTGCACAGCCGGGCGAGGCCGCTCTCGCCGCCCCCGACGGCCTCGGCGGGGGCGAGGAACGCGGCGAAGTCGGCCACGCCCTCCGCGTAGGTACGGCGCGCCTCGCGGCCTTCGGGTTCGCGCGCGATATCGATGGCGAGAGCCGCGACCGGGCAGCCGTCCGCCGCGTTGTCACGGTGTTCGACGGAGAGGTAGGCGTCGATCAGGGCCCGCTGAGCGGCATCCCGCTGCCCGTCGTGCCGCTCGAGCCCGGCCGCAAAGCGCCGTGCGAACTCATCGAAGGCGTGGGCGGCGACCTCATCGACGAGCGCTTCCTTGGAGACGAACTGCTTGTAGAAGGCACCGTGGGTGAGGCCGGCCGCCTTCATGAGATCGGCGACGCTGACGCGGGTGCCCTGCTCCCGGAACAGCCGCGACGCAGTGTCCACCACCCGCCTGCGATTTTCCTCCGCCTGCGCCTGCGATACGCGGCCCATGGCCACCTCCCATTTGGATGTCGACTGACATCTATCGTAGTCTGGTTTTTAGATTATTGTCGCAATCTAATTTGGCGGGGTGTCCCGACGACGCCCGAAACGGAGATGACGATGAAGGCCTTCATGGTCGAGAAGTACGGTGACGCGTCCAACATGCGTGCCGCCGAGATACCCGACCCCCAGGTGGGCGCCGACGACGTCCTGGTCAAGATCCACGCGGCGAGTGTCAACCCACTGGACATGAAGATCCGCGACGGTGACCTCAAGCAGATCCTGCCCTACCGCCTCCCGCTCGTCCTGGGCAACGACCTCGCCGGGACCGTCGTCCGCGTCGGATCGTCCGTCACCCGCTTCGCCGTGGGCGACGAGGTCTACGCGCGGCCCGACAAGGACCGCATCGGCACCTTCGCCGAACTCCTCGCCGTCCACCAGGACGACCTGGCCCCCAAGCCCGCCACGCTCACCATGACCGAGGCCGCCTCCCTCCCCCTGGTCGCGCTGACCGCCTGGCAGGCCCTGGTCGAGCGGGCGAACGTCCAGCCGGGCCAGAAGGTCCTCATCCACGCGGGCGCCGGCGGCCTGGGATCCATCACCATCCAACTGGCCAAGGCACTGGGCGCCCACGTGGCCGCCACCGCGAGCACCGCCAAGATCGACCTCGTCAAGGACCTCGGCGCGGACGAGGTCATCGACTACCGCACCCAGGACTTCTCCGAACTCCTCACCGGCTACGACCTCGTCCTGGACTCCCTCGGCGGCGAGAACCTCGCCAAGTCCCTGCGCATCCTCAAGCCCGGCGGCCTGGCCATCTCCGTCGCGGGCCCGCCCGACCCGGCCACCGCCCGCGAACTCGGCTCGAACCTGGTGCTCCGCCTGGGCATCGCCGCGCTCAGCGCCAAGACCCGGCGCCAGGCCAAGCGTCTCGGTGTCACGTACTCCTTCCTGTTCATGAAGGCCAGCGGCGACCAACTCCGCGAACTCACCCCCCTCATCGACACCGGGAAGATCCGCCCCGTCGTCGACCAGGTCTTCCCCTTCGACGAGACCCTTCAGGCCATGGAGTACGTCGAAAAGGGCCGCCCGAAAGCCGGCAAGGTCGTCGTCTCCATGACGTGAGCACAGGGCACCGCTACCAGCAGCTGATCCTCTTCGAGACTCTCGAACCTGTGCAGCCGCCCCGTGGACACCAGCGACTCCAGACCGGCCGGTGCCGCTGCTCCCGCCGCCAGGTGAACCCCCGCATCGGCCCGCGGCTCGCCACCGGCACCTGCTCCAGGTGGCGGACCGGGCCCGTGATCTCGTCCCCGGCGTACTTCCACGTCGCCGTCCACCCATCGGACAGGTCCATGCCTCCCCGTCCCGCGTCCAGCCCGACCGGGACCAGCAGGTCCGTCCACGTACAGCGATGGGACCACAAGGAGTCCCGGATATCGCTCATGTTCCCAGGGAAGCCGCACGCCTCCCCTGGGAGGGGCGATCTTCGAAGTTGACGACAACTTGCCTGCAAAGAGCGCGGATCACGTCAGGAACGATGCGAGTTCGGCGACAGATGTCGCGCTCAGAGCTTCACGAAAGGGCAGGTCGGGACGGAAGGATGACGACACCTATCGTGCTCAGTCTCACCGACCTCTCCCGCGTGAACCGACGTCAGTTCTCCCCTGTGTCCTCACTGTCCGGTACCGGCACGCGCATCCCCCGGGACTCGGCGACACGCAGGGCGTCGGTCAGGCACTCCGCGAGACGGAGGCCGGCGAAACGGACCTCCGTGTACGGCGAGGCCGGGTCGGCCAGCACCTTGCGGGCGAGGCCGAGCACGTCGGTGCCTGTGGCGAGCTGGACGGCTTCCAGGTCGTCGGCGAGACGGGAGAGGCGGCTGCCGTTGTCGTCGGTCACCAGGTAACAGGGGTTGCCCTCGGGGGACAGCCAGGGCAGGAGCCGGGGTGACGGCGTGACGTGTGTCTGACCGGTGCGGCGTCCCATCAGGCGGCCACCTTCCGCGCGCCGGTCAGGTGCTGGTCGAAATCGATCCCGAGGTCGGCGGCGAGGTAGGGGCGGACGAGGACGCAGGCGGTGCCGTCGAGAGGACCGTGCAGGCCGTACGGGGAGCGGTGGCGGGGGAGCTGCGGTGGCCGGGGGGCGGAGGGGCAACCGACGAGGGCGAGGTGCCGACGTCCCCGACGCCGTTTGCCGGTGCCGGGGGCGAAGAGGAGGCGCAGCCAATGGAGGGCGGGGGCGATAAGGTCGTGCATGCTGACGCTCCTTGCTAAGCGTTGGCCATGCCCCGGGAGGTCTAGCCACCTCGCCGGGGCCTTTCCGTCCATGACGCTACACCTGCATATAGCCCTCTACATACAAGTGCAGAGGGATCCACCCGATCGGGCAGGTCGCTACCGCTCTACGTTGGACGTATGAGCGATAGCGAAGCGCCGAAGACCTCGCTGGACCCTATGAGTGCCAGACCGCTCTACGTGCAGCTGGCCGACGTGATCGCCGAGAAGGTCGCGTCCGGCGAGCTGGCGCCGGACAGGCCGATCCCCTCCGAGAACCACCTCGCCGACGAGTACGGCGTGGCACGACTCACCGCGCGACGAGCCGCACAGGAACTCCGCGAGCGCGGCCTGATCGTCACCGTGCGAGGCAAGGGTTCCTTCGTCGTCGAACAGCCGACCGGCGACGTGCCCGAGGAGGGCGACCCGAGCAGCTGAACCCCGCCTCTCCCCTGGCGGCCGAGCCGTTCGCTCAGCCCCCGACGATGCAAAAGGGATGCCCCGCAGGATCCGTGAGCACCCGCCACCTGCCCGGGTTCGGTTGGTCCTCCGGCCTGCCGGCGCCCAACTCCACCAGCCGCGCCTCGGTCTCGTCCAGGTCCTCGACCCTGAAGCAGCAGTGCAGTTGCTGAGGAACCTCCTGGTCGGGCCAGCTCGGTGCCCGGTAGCCGTCGACCCGCTGGAAGCCAAGGGAGAGTCCGCCCTCGCTGCGCAGCGCGGCGAAGTCGGCGTTCGACTTCGGATGCGGTTCCAGCCCGGTGGCCTGCTGGTAGAACGCCGCGAGCGCCGGCGGATCCGCGCAGTCCAGGGTTATCGCGCTCAGCATCATCCGGCCAGCACCTCCTGACAGTCCGTCCAGGCCGGTTGGCTCAGCAGGGGGCGGATGCGGGTGAAGAGGCTGAGGAGTTCGGGTCCCCACTGGTCGCGGAACGCGGGGTCGAGGCGAGCGAGGTCGGTCTCGTTGGCGGCGGACAACTCGGCGAAGTCGCGCCGCGACTGCGGCTCCGGGATGTGGCTCAGGCCGGTGAACCGGTCATGAAAGGGTCCGTCGGCATCCGCGAGCGTCGGATAGGTGGCCCCGCGATCGCATGAGGCATACAGGTACACCAGGGCCTCGGCTTCGGCACCGACCGCCGCTGCGAGTTCGTCACGGCGATCCAAGGGCAGCAGGGCTTCGGGGAAGCCGTCGGTTCCGTAGAACGCGTGGCACAGGCCCGCGAGTTGGAGGGCCGGGCGGGCACCCCACGCGGCGAGTCGTCGCTGTACCCGCGTGAGGTGGGCGAGGAGGGTGCCGCCCGGATGGGCGATGTCCGCCGCGCCGAGCCCGCGCAGGAGCGCGACGGCCGGTCCGGAGTCAGGAGGGGAGACAGGCACAGGGGGAGTCCTTCCAGCAGTGGTCGGGGGCGGCAATCATCAAATCGGTGGACGGACCGGTCCGGCCATCGATTTGATCCGCGTTGTGACGACTCCCCAGCAGGCCCTCATCCGCGCCGCCGCCCGCAGCAACGCCGAGTGGTGTGCGGTGATGGGCCGGGCGCACGGGGTGGCGAGTGCGTTCGGGGGCGAGGCGTGGGCCGCCGCTCGGCGTACGCCGGTGTACTACCCCGACGCCGTGACGCTGGAGCCGGGAGCCGACCCGGAGGCGCTCGTGGCGCGGATCGACACGGTCTCGCCCGGAGCCTCGGTGAAGGACAGTTTCGCCGACCTCGATCTGACCGGGGCCGGGTTCCGGGTGCTGTTCGAGGCGGAGTGGATCCATCGTCCGGCGGGTGTTCCCGTCACGGCGCCGGATCTCGCATGGGATGCCGTGAGTGATCCGGGCGCGCTGCGTGACTGGGCACTGGCCTGGGACGACGGGGGCGGGAACGCGGGCCTCTTCCGGCCGGGGGTGCTCGATGATCCGGAGACGTTCGTGCTCGCCGGGCGATCCGCCGACGGGCGGGTGGTCTGCGGCGCGGTGGCCAGTCGCAGTGCTCATGTGGTCGGGGTGTCCAACGTCTTCGGACCGCCCCACGCGGCCTGGCCCCTGGTCCTGCGCGCGGTCGGCCGGCTCTTCCCCCCTCTGCCCGTCGTGGGCTACGAGCAGGGTGCCGACCTGGCGGCCGCCCTCCGGTACGGCTTCGAAGCCGTCGGACCGCTACGCGTGTGGGTGCACGAGCGGCCGGTCTGATGGCCGTCGGCGTCACTCCGGCTTGTACGCCAAGAACGTCCCCGCCCGCCTCTTCGAGGCGCCCTCCGGTTCCTGCACCACCCGGGTCGTGACCACCAGCCCGGCCTGTTGGAGCAGTTCGGTGATGCGGTCGGGTGGGAGGAGGTACGACTCGTAGGACACCGGGTGGCCGCCGTAGGCGTGGGTCGGGCGGAGGTGCTCGCCGTCGCCGACATGGCCGGCCAGCATCAGGCGACCACCGGGGGCGAGGGTGCGGTGGAACTCGGAGAAGACGGTCGGGAGCCACCGCGGCGGGGTGTGGTGGGTGGCGTAGTACGCGAGGACGCCGCCGAGTTCGCCGTCGCCGATGTCCAGGGCGGTCATCGAGCCGACGGTGAAGCGGAGTTCCGGGTGCGCCGCCCGGGCCAGCTCGATCATCCTCGGCGACACGTCCACGCCGAACACCGGTACTCCCAGAGCGGCCAGGTGTGCCGTGACCTTGCCGGGGCCGCAGCCCAGGTCCGCGACCGGCCCGAGGGGGGCTGCGAGTTCGGCGAAGGCCGCGAGCATCGCGCGCGACACCGGGTCGAGCTCAGCCGGTTCCATGACGCGCCGGGCGTAGTCGGCGGCGACGGTGTCGTAGGACACGCGGACAGCGGTGAGGTGGGAGGGCTCGGTCATGCCGTGAACCTAGGCGACGGCAGTGACACACGCCCGTAGTCCGGCACCACCGCAGTGACACACGCCCGCACTCCGCCGCCACCGCAGTGACACCCGCCCATACTCTGACGCCAGTATCCCGGTGCACTCCCGGCGTAAGACGACCCCGCCGCTCCCGCGCGGCACGGTGGTCGGTGTGGACACCGACCCGAAACTCAGCCGGCCCGCCCGCCGGGCCCCCAGGACGCCTGATCGCCCGGCCCGCGTGGCCCGGCGACGGTTTCAGCCGCGCGACGCCGGACACCGAGATTGCTGGGCCCGGATCCTCGACGCCCTCGACACGCTGCTGCGGAACCGGCCCGCGGCCCCTACCGATCCCCGAGGCTGACACCCATGCACACCGAGCACGACTGGATCACCACGCCCCTCACGGCGGACCTGCTGCGCGGCGCCCTCGACGTGGAGCGCACCGAGCACGGCCTGCTTCCCCACCGCCTCCCGGCCCGGGCCCGCGCGCAGAACACCAACGCCCAGCTGGCGATGGCCGAGGCCCAGCCCTCCGGCGTACGTCTGGCCTTCCGCAGCGCCGCGAGCGTCGTCGAGCTGGACACGCTGCGCACCAAACGCGAGTACACCGGCTTCCCGCCGCGCCCGGACGGGCTGTACGACCTGCTCGTCGACGGCCGCCCGGCCGGGCATGCCTCGGGCACCGGCGGCAACGTCCTGACCGTCGACCTGACCACCTGGGAGGGCGAGCTCACGCCGGGCCCGGTCGGCACCGTCCGCTTCACCGACCTGCCCGAGGGCGACAAGGAGGTCGAGATCTGGCTGCCGCACAACGAGACCACCGAACTGGTCGCCCTGCGCACGGACGCCCCGGTCCTGCCCGCGCCGGACCGGGGCCGCCGGGTGTGGCTGCACCACGGCAGCTCGATCAGCCACGGCTCCGACGCCGCGAGCCCGACGGCCGTCTGGCCCGCGATCGCCGCGCTGCGCGGCGGGGTGGAACTGATCAACCTCGGACTGGGCGGCAGCGCGATGCTCGACCCGTTCACCGCGCGCGCCATGCGGGACACGTCGGCCGACCTGATCAGCGTCAAGATGGGCATCAACATCGTCAACCAGGACGCGATGCGGCTGCGCGCCTTCGGTCCGGCCGTGCACGGCTTCCTCGACACGATCCGCGAGGGACATCCCGAGACTCCGCTGCTGCTCGTGTCGCCCATCCACTGCGCCCTCCACGAGGACACGCCGGGCCCGACCGCCCCCGACGGTCAGGCGCTCGGCGAGGGCCGCCTCCTCTTCGCCGCCATGGGCGACCCGGCGGAGACGGCCATGGGCAAGCTCACCCTCACCGTGATCCGCGAGGAACTGTCCCGCATCGTCCGGCAGCGCGCCGCCGACGACCCGAACCTGCACTACCTCGACGGCCTCGACCTCTACGGCGCGGCGGACGCCACCGCCCTCCCCCTCCCCGACCACGTCCACCCGGACGCGGCGACCCACCGGCACATCGGCGAACGCTTCCACCGGCTGTCGTTCACGGAGGGAGGGCCCTTCTCGGCACCAGCATGAACGGCCGGGCCACTGCGCCGGAAGCGATGTCCGGCCGGTGCCGGTCAGGCCTCGAACCCCTGCTCCGCGAGGATCTCGTCGATCCGCGTGCGGTGGGCCGACTCCCACGCGTCCAGGGTCTGTGCCGCCTCCTTCGCCAGCTTCGCCCGGGCCGCGGCCAGCACCTCCTCGCGGCGGGCCCCGGGGACCACCACGACGCCCTCCTCGTCGGCGACGACCGTGTCGCCCGCGTCGACCGTGACCCCGCCGCAGCGCACCCGCTCGTTCAGCGGCCGGGCGGCCGACTTGGTGCCGGGGATGGGGATGACACCGCGGGCGAACACCGGGAAGCGCATGTCCCGCACCTCGGCGAGGTCGCGGATCAGCCCGTCGGCGACGAACGCGGTGACGCCCCGGCGCCGCGCGACCGCGCAGACGTTGCCGCCGGCCAGCGCGTAGTCCAGGTCGCCCGATTCCACGACGACGACCGCACCGGGCCCGGCCCGGTGGATCGCGGCGTGCAGCATCAGGTTGTCGCCGGGAGGGCACCGTACGGTGAAGGCCGGGCCCGCCACCCGGGGCACCGGGCCCCACAGCGGCCGGATCCCGAGGTCCATCACCTGCCCGCGGCCCAGCAGATCGGCCAGTGTGGTCGTGGGTATGTCCGTGAACGCGTCGACATCAGCCATGGCAGGGACCCTATCCACCCCTCCCTGGCCCAACCACCCTTCCCTAGAAGGGCAGTGGCCTCCCCCGCACGACCTCCAGCCGGGACACCGCCCGGGTCAGCACCACGTACAACCGGTGCAGCCCCCGTTCCTCCGCCTCGGCGATCGCCGCCGGTTCGACGGCCACGACATGGTCGTACTCGAGGCCCTTGACCAGGCTCGCCGGCACCAGGGAGACCGGCGCCCCGACGTCGTCCGGGCCCGCCGCCTCGATGCCGGCCGCGTCCAGGGCCGCCCGCACCCGCGGAACGTCCGCGTCCGCCGCGACGATCCCGACCGAGCCCTCCCGCCGCAGGGCGTCCCGCACGGCCTGGACGACCGCGCCGGGCACGCCCTCGACGGTGGTCGCGCGCTCCCGCAACTCCCCGTCTACGAGGTCGTCCTGCTCGGGCTGGATCGTGGCGGCGATGTCCCGCATGGGCCCGACCCGGGGCCGTTCGATCTCCCGGGCGACGATCTCGCTGTCGCGCGTCTCACCCCGCCCCAGGTGCTCGTCCTCCAGGCCGGTGAGATCGCCGGAGTCGCCCCGGCTGCCGGGCGCCCATCCGAAGCGCCTGCGCACCGCCACGCCCTGTGGGTCCCGCGCCGAGGCCTGGTAGAAGGCGCGCGAGACGGGCGCGCGCCAGTCGACGACGAGGGGCGGTTCGGCCGGGTGCTCGGAGATGCGCAGCCGCCCGAGGTGCAACGGCCCGTCCCCGCCCTGGAGGGCCCCGAAGAACAGCGGCCCCTCGGGCAGTTCCCGCAGCGCCTTCGCCCGGCTGCGCAGCCGGTGCCCGAGGACTTCGGCGTCGGCCCCGGACGCGGAGACGTCCTCCCCGATGGCGACCTGTTCACCGGCGCCCTCGACCATCGAGGCTAGGGCCGTCCGGCAGCGTTCGTGGTGGGCGCGTTCCTGTGCGAGGACGTGCTGAAGGGCGGGCTCGGTCGAGGTCATTCCACCGAGCGTACGCGAAAAAGTGACCGAGTTAAATAATTTACCGAGTATCATCTTGGAGGCGGGGCGGCATTCCGGCCGCGAGCCACCCGAACGCCCGCTCCGCCGCCGCCACCGCGTCCGGCCGCAGGTCCGCCACCCGCTCCCCCGCCGCGATCCGCCGCCAGTTCTCCAGGGCGAGCACCCGCAGCACGGCCATGATCTGCCCGGCCGCCAGCCGCGCGTCCAGATCACCTCCGAGCACCTCGGCGAGCGCGGCCTCCGACCGCTCCTGGTGCGTGTGCGCCCGGGCGACCAACGAGGGCGTCCCGTAGAGCAGGGCGTGGAAGGCGAGCACGTCGGGGTGGTCGTTGAGCCCGGTCACCGGGTCCCCCCGGTCGAGCCCTTCGAGGAAATGCCGCCGCAACGCCTCCACGGCCGGACCCTCGGCCGCCGCCACCACCCGCGCGGCCTCCCCCTCGTGGTCGGCGATCCGGTACAGCACCAGATCCTCCTTGACGGGGAAGTACCGGAACAGCGTCGGCTTCGAGATCTCGGCCGCCGCCGCCACCTCCGCGACGGACACCGCCTCGAACCCCTTCTCCATGAAGAGCCGCACGGCGATGTCCGACACGGTCTCGTACATCCGCCGCTTCTTGCGCTCACGCAGGCCGGGGGTGCTCATACGGGGAGCCTACGCAGAAGCGGGATCAGGCCAGAGCGCGGGCCAGACACGGGTTCGCCGTTGAACGCACCGGCAGGCCGAGCGAGCCCGTGGCCACGGCCAGCGTCACCGCGTAGGAGTCCACCGCCCGCCGGACGTTCGGGGCGTCCATGCTCGCGCCGGTCACGATGCGGTCCAGGTCGACATAGGCGGACCGCACGATCTCCAGCCGGCGGTACACCCGCCAGTCCTCGCGCCAGTCGCGGGTGTACTCGGCGGGCAGCCGGCGTTCCCAGCGGCGGAACATACGGTCCCTGATCTCCGGCCGGGTCGGCGTGAGGTGCATGTGCCGTACGAGGTCGTAGAGGGGGTCGCCGACGACGGCCATCTCCCAGTCGATGAGGGTCAGCGCCAGCCGGTCGTCGCGCCGTACGAGGTTCCAGGGGTTCAGGTCACCGTGCAGCAGGGCGGGTTCCCGGTGGCTCACCTCGTACCGCGAGAGGATCAGCCGCAACCGGTCCGCGTCGGGCAGCCCGAGGTACCGGGCGAGTTGCTGCGACTCCTTCGGCAGGTCCCGCACCAGGGAGATCAGCTGGTCCCGGAGCCAGCGGTGGAACGCGCCCTCGCCGGCGGCCGGGTCGACCTGCTTGTACCGGACGCGGGTCAGGGCGCACAACTGGTCCACCAGACCGTCCGCCTCGTGCGGCAGCAGGCCGTGCACCGGGTGGTTGGGGGGCCGGTCGACATCCCGCGGTCCGACGTAGGTGTGGAGGGCGATGGTGTCGCTCTGGTAGGTCTCGCCCAGGGCGAGCACCCGCGGCGCCGCCACCCCGACGGACGACTCCTCGATCGCGCGCAGCACGGCGTGCTCGCTGAGGAAGCCACGCTCCCGCCGGCACACCTCGGCCAGCTTTCGCCGGACGACCACGGGAGCGTCGAAGCCGGGCACCGACACCACGGTGTTCAGATGCGCGGTGCCCTTGAACACCCGGCCCGCGGGCGCGGCTCCCTCCGCCAGCAGGGCCTCCCGGACCGCGGCGGGCGGGAAATCGGGGCGCTCGGGCATCCGCCGGTCGGGCCGCCACTCGGACGCCTTCGCGATCCACGCACGGTCCCTGATGCCCCCGTTCGTCCGCGACACCAGCCAGCGGAACAGGGCCCGGCGGATCTCGCCCTCCCTCGGCACGCCGACGAGCCGCAGCGGCTCCGCCGCCGCGTCGAGGGCCCGCCGCACCTCGGCCGTCGCGTCGTCCAGGCTCGTCTGCGTGAACGATTCCTCCCTCGTCCGCGTGAACGATTCCTCCAGGGACCTGGCGGCACGCATCACGTCCGGGAAGACGGACTGCGCCCGCTCGAACGCCAGGTAGTGCCGCAGGTCCTTGGCCAGGCCGTTGACCGCCGCGGGACGGACCTCCCGCATGGCCTCGGCCCAGGCGTCGACCACCTCGGCCCACTGGTGGGCCGGGTACCGCATCCGCACGAGGTGGGTCGCGAGATCGTGCAGCGGGTCGCCGTAGGTCGCCAGCTCCCAGTCGACACAGACGAGGGGCGGGTCGCCCGCGTACGACACGATCACGTTGTCGCGGTGCAGGTCGGCGTGGAGCAGGCTGTACGGCCGCCGGGCCATGGCGGGCACCCGCCCGGCCAGTTGGGCGAGGGCGTCCTCGGGGATGCCCAGCGCGGCGAACAACCCGCCGAAGCCGTCCTGGTTGGGCCGTCTGATCTGCTGGTCCGCTAGGTGGGCCAGGGTCCGCAGGAACCCCTGGCTGTCGGTGTCGTTGCGGGGCCAGACGGCCGGCAGGGCGGGCAGCGCGCCGCGCCGCACCTGTGCCGTCCGGGCCAGCAGACCGGCCAGCGCCTTGATCGTCAGGGTGTCGACGGGCTTGCCGTGGTCGCAGACGCCGGACAGCGGCACGCCCTCGGCGAAGCTGTGGATCGCGATGTCACCCCGCTTCACGAGACATCGCGGCGCGTGCGGCAGGGCCCCCCGGACGGCGTCGAGCAGGCCGGTCTCGTCCTGCCAGGTCCGGATGACCACACGCAGCGCGTCCGGGCGCCGGATCCGCACGGTCACGGACGTCCCCGCCTCACCGCCGACCATCCGGGCCATGCCCTCGGTCAGCGGGAAGACGTAATTCCGGTGGTGGTGGCCGCCGCTTTCCCGCCCCCGCTCGGCGGCGAGTTTCACGAAGGCCCGGAAGGTGGCGTCGTGCGGGGCGCGCTCCCCGGGAAGAGGGCGGGGACGAGGAGGTGCGCCCACGGGCCGCTCCGGAAGTGCGAGAAGGGAGGACGGTATGGCAAACGGTAGGTTCGCGGCCGACGACGCGCATGGCGAAGAGAGCCATTACGGGTGCTTGCCACCCATCGGCATGAGGCTGCGTGAACTCGTTCGGGTGGGGCCGGTCGGCCTCGTCACATACGAGCGGGGGTGAGCGTTCGACTCAATTCCTTGCGCGGTGCCGGAATGCTACACCCGGGCCCATTGCTCCCCGGCCGTCCGCTCACGCGCGCAGCAGGTCCAAGAGCGGCGCCAGGGACACGAGGACCCGGTCGGCGCCGGCGTCCCTCAGGATCTTGGCCTTGCGTTCGTTACGCGCGTAGCCCAGGAACGGCACCCCCGCACGGCCCGCCGCCTCGTGGTCCGAGGGGGTGTCACCGATCATCAGCGCGTCACCGGGGGCGGCCCCCATGGCCCGCAGCGCCCGGTTGAGGCAGTGCGGATCGGGCTTCAGCCGGTGGAGGTCCTGGGTGCGCCCGTAGATGTGCGGGGCGAAGCAGCCGGCGAGGCCGCGGCCCGCGAGGTAGGTGCGGGCCACCCGGGGTGAGTTGTTCGTGGTGATCGCCAGGCGGGAGCCCACCGCCGTCCAGGTGCGGATCAGTGGGTCCGCGTACGCGGTCGGCCACGCCGAGGACGCGGCCCGCAGCTCCTCCTGGGTGAGACGTTCCTCCAGCTCGGCGACGAGGTCGCTGCCGGGGTGCCGGCGGTCCACGGCGCGCAGGACCACGTGCGGGTCGAGGGACTCGCGCTCGCTGTCGGTGAGCAGGCCGTGCAGACCGCGGCCCTCCAGCCAGGACACCAGGTCGCTCGCCACCCGCTCCGCCGAGTGCCCGGCGAACAGGCGGCAGATGGGCCCGTCGAAGTCCCACAGCACGACACGGGCACGTCTGATCAGATCGCGGAGCTGGTTCGGATCGTTCCCGGTCTCGAAAGGCACCGCACCGGTCTGGGTCGCATCAGAAGTCACTAGGAGAGTGTCAGGTCCGTCGTGATGGTTTCCCAGAGGGCGTTGAACCACTTCTGGGATTCCTTCACGAACGACGCGTCCCGCCGGCCCGTGCGCTGCGCGAAGGAGAAGAGGAGGGACTGGGAGCCGAGGACGTCGTACATGTCCAGGGTCCGGCTCCCCCACTCCTCCTCGCGCCTGGTCAGCATGTAGTAGCCGATCAGGGCCTCCTCCTCGTTGAGGAGGTACAGCTTCACCGGCGGGGTGAAGGGCAGCGCCCGGAACGTGACGTGGACGTCGATCCCGTGCGTGGAACGCAGCGCCCGCAGATTGTGCTGGAGGACCTGCCCCTGGGCGTTGCGCATGGCCAGCCAGCGCCGGTGGACCGGGTTGTCGTCGCCGTGGGCCTCGACCGGGACGGGGAAGGCCAGTTCGATGTCCCGGGAGGGGACCAGGATGCGGACGTCGATCGACTCGGGGCGGATGCGGCCCTCGTGGATGAGCCGCAGCGGCTCGCCGATGGCGACCATGAGCGTCTCCGCGGTGTGGCAGACCACGTCGATGCGCACGTGTGGGGCGGAGAACGCCTGCGCCAGGCGCGGGGCCAGGCCCACCATGGTCGGCTGGGGTTCGCCGCGGGCGGGGGCCGGGGCGGCGATCCGCGGCGGGCTGCCCTTGCTGACGTTGGTGAGGAGTCCGTCCTCCTGGAGGACGCGCAGGGCCTGGCGGACGGCGCCGCGCTCCACGCCGAACTCCTCGGCGAGTTCGGCCTGCGTGGGCAGGCGGTCCCCCGGCTTGAGCTCACCGGCGCGGATACGTTCCCGCAGGTTGTCGGCGATCTCCTGGGGCGAGGACCTTCTGCTGCCGTTGACTGCCACGTTCTCCGCCACGCTCTCCTGGGTCACGACCAAACGCTACAACTCTGATCCATCTGGCGGGAGTTGTTTGAAAGTTGTTTATGACTAGGGGCCAAGTGGGGACAACTTAATCAGAGTTGGTTGCCAACTTCTCGGAGTTGGCGGAAGTTTTGCTTCCGGACTTCCGAAGGGGGAACACCGATGCCCACCCTCGCTCTCCTCTCCGCCGCCTTCGTCGTCGCCTTCGAACAGCTCGTCCAGTGGAGGTACGGTCCGGCCGGCATCGTCGGCCTGATCCTTCTCACCGTCGGCGTCAAGGCCAAGAGCCCGGCCGTCAGCTCGGCGGGAGCCGTCGTGCTCGCGCTGCTGATGACGGGGCCCGCCCGATGAGTCACCGCGCCACCCCGCAACGACCCGTGGGAGACGTCAGCCCGTGAGCGTCAGCTCCGAACTGATCGTCTCCCACAGTGCGTTGAACCAGAGATGCGACTGTTCCACGAACGTGGTGTCGCGCAGCCCGGCGCCCTGCCGGAAGGCGAACAGCATGGACTGGGTGCCCTGGGCGTCGTACATCGCCGGCTGCTCCCGCTCCGCCTCGGCCTCCCGGCGCGTCAGCGTGTAGTACGCGAACAGCGCCTCCGCGCCGTTGAGCAGGTACAGCTTCACCGGCGGGGTGAAGGGCAGCGCCCGGAACGTGACCCGGACATCGATGCCATGGGTGGCGCGCAGGGCCAGCAGGTTGTGCTGGAGGACCTGCCCCTGTGCGTTGCGCATCGCCAGCCACCGCTCGTGCACCCGGTCGTCGCCGCGCGCCTCGACCGGCACCGGGAAGGCCAGGTCGATGTCCCGGCTCGGCAGCAGCACCCGGACGTCGACCTTGGCCGGTTTCAGCCGTCCGGCGTGGATCTGTCGCAGCGGCTCACCGATGGCGAGCGTGAGGGAGATGGACGTGAGGCACACGGCGTCGATCTCGACGTGCTCCGCGGCGAACGCCGTCGCTATCCGGGGCGCGAGGGCCACCGTGGTGGGCAGCGGCGGGGCCTCCGGGCCGGTCAGCGCGCCGACGGGGTCGGGAGCGACGGTCGCCGGGCTGCCCTTGGACACATTGGTGAGCAACCGCTCGGACTGCAGGATGCGCAGCGCTTGGCGCACGGCACCGCGCTCGACACCGAACTCGTGGGCCAGCTGGGCCTGGGTGGGCATGCGTGCACCCGGCCGCAGCGCCCCCGACCTGATCCGGGCGCGCAGCTCGTCGGCCACCTCGTGATGTGTTCTCTGTGGCCGTTGCGACCTCTTCCGTCCAGTGACGGAGTCGTGTTCCGGGTCCACACCTGAACAGTACAACTTCCCGCCATCTTGCGGCAGTTCAAGGAAAGGTGGTTATGAGCCGGTTCCAAGCGGAGATAAGTACAGTGAAGTTGGTCACCAACTTCGGGAACATGGTCAGACCTTCAGGAGGTTGGCCACCCGCCAGGGGACTCCCTTCCGGAGGGGAGCCTGGAGTCCCGCCGGATCGGCACCAGCGCACAACAACCACAACTGAACAGCTCGCTACGGATGCGGGTCCCAGCACGCCGGTAGAAGGGAGCGGCTCAGAACATGTCCGGGCACCAAGGCCGCCTGGACGTACGCAGCAGGGCGTCGGCCTTCCGGGCGGCGCCCGCTCGTTCTTCGCGCACCCGCCCCAGCTCCGCCAGCCGCACCGCCGACTCGTCCCCGAGCCACAGCGCACCCAGCTCGCCCAGTCCGAGTTCGAGTTCGGCGCTCTCGGTGGTCGGCGTGCAGGACGCCCCCTCGGGTGAGGCCTCCAGCCGGTAGCGCCCGCCGGTCAGCCCGTCCACCCCGGCGATCTCCAGCACCAGCGTCCCCCGGCCCGCGTACGTCCGCGCCTCCAGCGCCCGTGCGACGTCCAGGATCCGCACCCACAGCCAGTCCGCCAGCGAGGTGATCGCGGCCGCCCGCGGGTCGGGCAGGAGGTGCGGGAGCAGGTCGTCGGGCGCCCGCCAGCCGCTCTTCACCTTCACGACCCAGTCGATGGAGCAGAGGTACTCCCACAGCGCGCGTTCCGCGTTCGGGGTCACCCCGAGCAGCCACTTCACGGTCGCCGTGTTCAGCGGCTGCTTGGCGTCCCCCCAGGTGTCGTCCACCTCGTACGCGGCCATGCCCTCGACCTCGCCGGACGGCGAGCGGTACACGGCGAAGAAGGGCTGCTTCCACGACGGGTCCCACCGCACCGCGCCGGTGTTCATCTTCCACCACATGTCGTCGCGGTCGATGGCGCCGGGCCGGCCGCGGCGCAGCCGCTCGTGCAGCTCGGGGCCGAGCCTGCGGATGTCCTCGCCGTCCACCAGGTCGATCCGCCCGCCGCCCGCCGGGCCCGCCCAGCGGGCGTCGAGGCCGGCGCGCGGCACGTCGATCGTCCACTCGGACGTCCAGGCCGCCGGACCGAAGCCGTACCGGCCGTAGATCGGATACTCGGCGGCGATCAGCGTCGCGACGACGTCCCCGCGCTCCTTCGCGGCCGCCAGGTCCCGCGCCATCATGCGGCTGAGCAGCCCGCGGCGGCGGTGGGTGGCGGTGACGGTGACGCCCGTGATCGCGTCGGCCCGGACGCCCGCGCCGCCCACGGCCGTGAGCTGCTGGTCGAAGGACCGGAAGGTCGCCACGCACCGGCCGCGGTCGAAGGCTCCGAGGTAGCGGCCCTCGACGAACCGCTCGCGCCGGCCCTCGATCTCCTCCTCCGTGAGCGTGGCCGCCCGCAGGAAGCCGGTGTTCACGGCACGCAGCCAGTCGGCGAACTCGGCTTCGGCGATCGGGCGTACGTCGATGTCGTCGGCGCGGGACATGGGGGTCATGGCGTCACGCTAGGCGGAGGGCCGGTCGGTGTCGCGCGAATTCCCGACCACCGGCCTTCCCCGGGTCGGGGGACGGCCGTCGCGTGCGCGATCCGACCGCCGACCCTCCCCGGGCCCGGGAACGACCGTCGCGTGAAGCTCTGACCGCCGACCCTCCCCGGGCCCGGGAACGACCGTCGCGTGCATATCCGACCGCCGACCCTCCCCGGGCCCGGGAACGGCTCACACCAGCAGGTCCTCGACCTGCGCCTCCCCCTCGCGGTACCGGCGCGCGATCTCCGCGCTGCACTCGTCGGCCGTGCGCTGCAGCCGCTGCCGACGCCGGGAGACCTGCTGCTCGTGGCGTTCGAGCCGTCCCATCGCCGTGTTCAGCTCCAGGTCCGTGCGCGCGTCCAGGTCGGACAGCTCGACCTCGGCGAGCATCTCCGCGGCCAGCCGCCGCGACTCCTCGCCCTGCGGGGTGCCCAGGGTCAGATGACGGGCCGAGGAGCGGTGCCGGGCCGGGGCGTCCCGCAGGATGTCCGCCAGCCGCTCCACCACCGACGCCTCCTCGGGCACGGCGGTGGAGGCAGCGCCCGCCGGGGCGCGCCGGGCCACCTCCGCGCGCAGGATGTCGATCCGTCCCTGGAGCAGCCGCCGCAGATAGCTGAGGTCGGCCTCGTCGCGCTGGGCCTCGCGGCGCAGCGTGCGCAGTTCGGGCAGGCTCAGCGCGGGCAGCCGGTCTTCGGGGCTGTCCGAAGGCAGCGGCGGGCTGTCGGTGCGCTGTGTGGGCGGCCGGTGGTACTCCGACGCGCCCCTCCCCGTGTATGTCGACCAGACAGCCGCCTGCTGCTGTCCGGTGCTTGATGTGCTCATGTGCCTCAACCGTCCCCTCGACCGGTGTGTGCAAGCATCGTGCCACCCTGAGTGGCCGCTATGGGAACGAGTGCCCCCGATAGACCCCAGTTGGGCGGTATAGCAGCAAAATACGGCCGTGCAGGGGCTGTTGGCGTCCGCGCAAACCACCCTTTCGGGCCATCCGCCGACCACCCGCGGCGCCGATGTCACCGCCCTGCATGATGGACGCATGCGAGCAGTGGTGCAGAGGGTGGACGGCGCGAGCGTCGTCGTGGACGGCGAGACCGTGGGGGCGATCGAAGGCGAGGGACTGTGCGTCCTCGTCGGCGTCACCCACGACGACACCAAGGAGAAGGCGGCCCAGCTGGCCCGCAAGCTCTGGTCGATCCGCATGCTGCACGACGAGAAGTCGTGCGGCGACATCGACGCCCCGCTCCTGGTGATCAGCCAGTTCACGCTCTACGGCGACGCCCGCAAGGGCCGCCGCCCCACCTGGAACGCCGCCGCCCCCGGCGAGGTGGCAGAGCCCCTCGTCGACGAGGTCGTCGCCCAGCTGCGCTCCCTGGGCGCGACGGTGGCCACAGGCCGCTTCGGTGCGGCCATGCGCGTATCACTGACGAACGACGGCCCGTTCACCGTGCAGCTCGACATCTGACCCGAAAGAATGACAGGCGTCGGGGCCGAAGATCCACCAGGAGGGTCCTACGGCTCGACGACGACTTCCTGGGCCGCCGCCGTGTCACCGGCCACCAGGGGCGCGTCCACCGGCACGTTCCGCTTCACCAGGGCGAGGGCGATCGGGCCGAGTTCGTGGTGGCGTGCGGACGTCGTGACGAAGCCGATCCTGCGACCCTCGGGGCCGTCCTCGGCGAGCCGGAGTTCCGTCCCGGCCGCGGGCAGATGGACCTCGCTGCCGTCGAGGTGCAGGAAGACCAGCCGGCGCGGCGGCTTGCCGAGGTTCTGCACCCGGGCGACCGTCTCCTGACCCCGGTAGCAGCCCTTCTGCAGGTGCACCGCCGAGCCGATCCAGCCCAGCTCGTGCGGGATGGTGCGGTGGTCGGTCTCGAAACCGAGGCGGGGCCGGTGCTGCTCCACGCGCAGCGCCTCGTGGGCGAGGATCCCGGCGGGCGGCCCGGCCTGCGCCGCGTAGGACTCCAGGTCGGCACGGGGCAGGAACAGGTCCCGGCCGTGCGGCGTCTCCCGTACGGCGACGCCCTCGGGGACCTCGGCGATGGAGCCGGCCGGGAGGTGGACGATCGCGATGTCGTCCGTGCGGTCGGCGACGTCGACCTTGTAGAAGAACTTCATCGACTCCAGGTACGCGATCAGCGCCTCCTGGGTGCCCGGCTCCACATGGGCCCAGACCGTCCCGCCGTCGTCCACCAGGTACAGCGCGTGCTCGATGTGGCCGTTCGCGGAGAGGATCAGCGCCTCGGTGGCCCGGCCCGCCGGGAGGTCGCTGACGTGCTGGGTGAGCAGCAGGTGCAGCCAGGCGAGCCGGTCCTCGCCGGTGACGGCGACGACCCCCCGGTGCGAGAGGTCCACGAATCCGGTGCCGTCGGCGAGGGCACGCTGCTCACGGAACAGGTCGCCGTAGTGGGCGGCGACGGCTTCGTCCACGCCCTCGGCGGGGACGGCGCCGGGCAGGGTCAGCAGGGGGCTCTTCATATCCGTAAGCCTACGACTCGGTAGTTGAAGCCTTGAGAGTGCAGTCCTCGCAGCGGCCGAAGATCGCGAAGTGCTTCATGTCGGTGTCGAAGCCGAACGTCTGCCGCAGCTTGTCGGTGAACTCGGCGGCCACCGAGACGTCCGCCTCGATCACGTTCTGGCAGTCGCGGCAGACCAGGTGGAGGTGGTGGTGCCGGTCCGCGAGGTGGTACGTCGGCGCGCCGTGCCCCAGATGCGCGTGACTGACCAGGCCGAGCTCCTCCAGGAGCTCCAGCGTCCGGTACACCGTGGAAATGTTGACCCCCGACGCCGTCTTCCTCACTTCCACGAGGATGTCGTCGGGGGTCGCGTGCTCCAGGGTGTCCACGGCTTCGAGCACGAGTTGCCGCTGCGGGGTCAGCCGGTAGCCGCGCTGCCGCAGATCGCTCTTCCAGTCGGTGCTCACCACACCCCTGAGTCTAGGACTACTTGAAGAAAGCGATGCCGTCGTCCGGCATGTCGTCGGGCAGGGCCTTCGCCCAGCGCTCGACCTCCTCCGGGGTGACGACCTTCTTCAGGTGGGCGGACATGTAGGGACGCAGCTCGACCTCGGGGGTCTGCTTCTCGCCGACCCACATCAGGTCGCTCTTGACGTAGCCGTACAGCCGCTTGCCGCCGGTGTAGGGCTGGGAGGCGGCCGTGCGGGCCACCGCGTCCGTCACGAGGTCGATCTGCGGCTTCTTGTCGGCCAGCTCGCCGTACCAGATCTCGATGACGCCGTCGTCACGGGTCATCGTCACCTCCACCTTGCGGCCGGCGTCGATCCGCCAGTAGCCGTGCTCGGACTCCAGGGGGCGGACCTTGTTGCCGTCCTGGTCCAGCACCCAGCTGTGGGACCGGTACTCCAGGAAGTCCCGGCCGTCGTGGGTGAAGGCGACCTCCTGGCCGAAGTTGCACTTCTCGGAGCCGGGGAAGTCGTGCACGCCGGCGCCCGCCCAGTCGCCCAGCAGGAAGGCGAGCGGGACGAGGTCCTTGTGGAGGTCGGACGGGATCTCGATCATGGGAACTTCCTAGACGGGGGTCAGCGCTGGCCCTGGTACAGCTTCTTCACGGTCAGTCCGGCGAAGGCGAGGACGCCGACGGCGACCAGGACCAACAGGATTTCGAAGAAGATCTCCACGGGGTGCTCCTTGAGCGGGGTGCGAATGGGTGCACAGGGCCGAGCCCAGCTTACGCGGCCGGGTCCCGGGGCTCTTGGCGAGGTGCGCCCTCGCGGACGTCAGCCGAGCAGCTGGCTCTGCAGCGTCACCGTCTGCTGGAACGGCACGGCCCGCGCGCCGCCCTTCCGGGACTGCACGACCAGCGCGAGGGTGTCACCGGCGGCGAGGTAGGCGTGGCGGACCTGTTCGCCGCCGTACGGCCTGGCCTCGTCGTAGACCACGCGCTGGACGTCCTCCACCAGGGCTTCCTGGGGGAACGTCTCGTCGTTGGCGGACGTCGCGGCGCCGCGCAGAGGGAGCTTCGGCGCGCTGTAGGGAGCGAGGTAAGGCTCGAGCAGCGCGTCCACGACCGCCGCGGTGTCGAACTGGAGCAGATAGATCCGCGTACGCGTGCCGTCCGGCATGCTCCAGCCGCGAGCGGCGATGTGCCGCAGCCCGTGGTCGGTGAGGTGCTGCCCGAGTTCCGCGCGGTCGTCCTTCGCGGCGTACTCCGCCAGGAAGTCCTTCTGCGCCAGCCAGCCGTCCGCACCCCGCAGCGTCCTGTCCTCCTCGGCTCCGGCAGGAGCGGGCAGAAGCAGGGATCGCAGGTCGGCGTGGTGCGTGCCGGCCGTGTTGGCCTCGGCGAAGGGGCCCGGGCTCCCTGAGGGCAGCGGCGGCCTGGTGAGCACCGGGTAATCCCAGCGCCCGTCCGACTCCGTCGAGAGCCCGGGTACGTCGGTCCGCTCCAGCCGCGTGACACCGTACGCCGTGGCCGCGCCGACCACCGCGAAGACCGCCACGGCGGCCGTCCAGCGCAGGGCGGCCCACAGGACTCCGCGGTCCTTGCGCACGGGTGCGGGGGGTGCCGGGGGTCCCGAGGGTGCCGGGGACGCCGGGTACGCCTGAGATGCCGGGGGCGCGGGGGGCGCGGGGGGCTCTGAGGGTGCCGAGGACGCCGGGGACATCGAGGGCCCCTGGGGTGCCGGGGGCTCGGGGGACACCGGGGGCTTCTGGGGCGCCGAGGGCGCCGGAGGTGTCTCCGGGAGCACCTTCTCCGCAGGTCGCGGGGGGGTCCGCTGCTCCTCGGTCATATCGCCTTCCCCGGCTCGGAGATGCGGTCGAGCTGCTCGCGGAACAGCATCGCGGCCCCTTTGGTGTCGAGTGGCTTCGCGCCGTCCGCGACGATGGTGACCAGGACGTTCCCGACGTGCCCGAAGCAGAGCATCGTCTCCAGCTCCTCGTCGTCGTCCTTCGGCGGCAGGAAGCAGGAGGCGTTCTTGTGGCCCTCGATCTTCGGACCCGCTCGGAAGACGTCCAACGCGTCGAGGAACGCGCCGCGCGACCGCGAGGCGTCCCGGACGGCGTCCCGGTTCTCTCTCTGGGAGAGCTCGACGCGCACGGCGAACGCCTCGTCGGTGAAGCCGTCGGAGAGCTTCGTGGTGCTGAGGTAGCTGCGCATGGCGATGCCGGTGATGCGCTGCTCGTCGACCGCCTTCTCCAGCCGCTTGCGCTGAGTGCGCGGCAGGCCGCTCAGGGCCTCCTTGCGCAGGGCGGTGGCTTTCCGCCCGCTCAGCGCGGTGTCCGGGCCGTACTCGCCGAGGTCCGGGCCCGGCCCCCAGCCGTTGGTCCCGTACGGCACGAGCATGCCGGCGAGCTCCGAGGGGGCGGCCTTCTTCCCCGCCTCCGCCTCCCTTCTGGGCTCGGGGAACGCCCAGACCGGCGCGCCCGCGTCCCGGTCGGCGCCGTTCACGGCCACGACGGTGTACCCCGCCCCGCCGACGACGGCGACCGCCAGCAGCGCGGACAAGGCGACAGCGGCGGCCCGGGCGCGGCGTACGGGCCTCTCAGGGAGCTCAGGGACGGGCTGGGACGTGGTCCCCGCCCCCACCGGCTCGACCGGCTCCTTCTGGTTGTCACTCACAGCCGCTCCATCTGCCGCCGGGCCAGGTCCATGATCTTCGCCTTGGGGATCGGCTTGGTGTCCGTGATCCACATCTCCAGGACGATGTCGCCGCGCCAGGCGTGTGCCTCGGCGGTGTACAAGGGCACGTATCCGGGCTTGGTGTCGGGCCTCGTGTGGACGTAGACCCGCCCGTTTCCGGTGCCGGGGACGGCCCAGCTGTCGGTGCCTTCCTCGTCCTCGAGCCAGTACTGGGCGCTGTCCACGTTCTCCGCGGCGGCGAGCGTCTCTTCCTGCCGGAACTGCACCAGTCGGATCTCCACCTCGTGGGTGCGGCCGACCAGCCAGCCGGTGACGGCCGCGCGCCGGAACTCGTCGCCGACGATCTCGCCGAACATCTCGCCCGGCTTGTCGTAGAACTCCGCGTAGGCCGCCAGGTCCAGCCAGCCGTCCTCACCCATCAGATACGCCGCGTCCCGGGCCCCGCGCGGCTTCTTCAGCAGCAGTTTCCGCAGGTCGCCGTCCGTCTTCACCCGCCGGTCCCGCGCGGCCGACAGCGGCTCGGGCCCCTCGCCCTTCGCCTGCGCGAGCGCCGGCTGCGAGAGCGAGGGCAGCTTCGTGGGCGCGCGGTGCACCTGTATGAGGTAGCCGGCGCAGCTGCCGCCGACCAGCCCCAGCACGGCGGCGGCACCGATCAGCACGGCCGTGCGCCGCCGACGGCGACGCGGCCCGGGCGTGGGCACGGCTGCCACTTCTTCGTCCAGTTCCAAGACGTTCCCCCCACAGAACGTGAGTCGCGCATTCCGTATGCGCGCGCACAGGAGACCCCCGGTCGGCGCCCGCGGTTGCACGGGCGTTGATTACGATTCGGCCATGGCGAAGAAGCTGGTGATCAAGGTGACGGCGGGAGCCGACGCCCCCGAGCGGTGCTCTCAGGCCTTCACGGTGGCGGCGGTCGCCGTGGCCAGTGGCGTCGACGTCTCCCTGTGGCTGACCGGGGAGTCCGCCTGGTTCGCCCTGCCCGGCCGGGCCGCCGAGTTCGAGCTGCCGCACGCGGCGCCCCTGCCCGACCTGCTCGACTCCCTCCTCACCGCCGGCCGCGTCACCCTGTGCACGCAGTGCGCGGCCCGCCGCGAGATCACAGAGCAGGACGTGATCAAGGGGGTCCGCATCGCGGGGGCGCAGGTCTTCGTCCAGGAGGCGATGGCGGACGGGACGCAGGCGCTCGTCTACTGAGGCGCTTCCGCAGAGTCGCCGCCGCCAGGCGCAGGGGTCCTCCCCCGGCCGGTTCAGTACCGGCGCTTCTTGCCGTCCAGCTCGTCCCACCACTCGTCGGACTCGGGGTCCCCGGAGGGGTCGTCCCACCACCGGTCCTCCGGCCCGCGCCGGTTCGCGACCATGGCCGCCACGGGCGGGATGACCATGGCGACGACGCACATCCCGACGGCGACGGGTACGGACCACAGGCGGACGACGCCCCAGGCCAGGACGAAGAGGCCGATGCAGAGGCCCATCATCGCGAAGTACGTGTGACGCCGCCGTGCGTACATACGTCCAGCGTAGGTCCGGGCAGGCCGAAGGGCCGCACCCCAGGCGTCCAACCCGAGGGGTGCGGCCCTTGCGGGACCGAGCGCCGTCAGACGGCGATCGCGACCTCCGCCAGGCCGCCCTGCTGGGCGACGACCGTGCGGTCGGCGGTGGCGCCGGGCACGAGGGCGCGGACGGTCCAGGTGCCCTCGGCCGCGTAGAAGCGGAACTGTCCGGTCGCCGAGGTCGGCACCTCGGCCGTGAACTCGCCGGTCGAGTCCAGCAGACGGACGTAACCCACCACGGGCTCGCCGTCCTTGGTCACCTGACCCTGGATGGTGGTCTCACCGGGCTTGATCGTCGAGGCGTCGGGGCCGCCGGCCTTCGCACCGCACATGTCGTACTCCTGAAGTCTGGAAAGGTCGGGGTTGGTTACTTGTTGGCGCCGAGCTCGATCGGCACGCCCACGAGGGAGCCGTACTCGGTCCAGGAGCCGTCGTAGTTCTTGACGTTCTCCACACCGAGGAGCTCGTGCAGCACGAACCAGGTCAGCGCGGAGCGCTCACCGATGCGGCAGTAGGCGATGGTGTCCTTGGCCAGGTCGACGCTCTCCTCGGCGTAGAGCTCCTTGAGCTCCTCGTCCGACTTGAAGGTGCCGTCGTCGTTGGCGTTCTTGGACCACGGGATGTTGCGGGCGGACGGGACGTGGCCCGGGCGCTGCGACTGCTCCTGCGGCAGGTGGGCCGGGGCGAGCAGCTTGCCGGAGAACTCGTCGGGCGAGCGCACGTCGACGAGGTTCTGCGCACCGATGGCGGCCACGACGTCGTCGCGGAAGGCGCGGATGGACGTGTCCTGGGGCTTGGCCTTGTAGTCCGTCTTCGGACGCTCCGGCACCTCGTCGCCGGCGACCAGCTCGCGGGCGTCGAGCTCCCACTTCTTGCGGCCGCCGTCGAGGAGCTTGACGCTCTCGTGGCCGTACAGCTTGAAGTACCAGTAGGCGTAGGAGGCGAACCAGTTGTTGTTGCCGCCGTAGAGGACCACGGTGTGGTCGTTGCCGATGCCCTTGTCGGACAGGAGCTTCTCGAAGCCGGCCTGGTCGACGAAGTCACGGCGGACCGGGTCCTGAAGGTCCTGGGTCCAGTCGATCCGGATGGCGTTCTTGATGTGGTTCTTCTCGTAGGCGGACGTGTCCTCGTCCACCTCGACGATGGCGATGGTCGGGTCGTCCAGGTGCTCCTGGAGCCAGTCGGCGTCGACCAGGACGTCGTTGCGGCTCATGCTTCTTCTCCTCCGGGGCAGTTACGGCGGGGCGTGCGAGATCTGCGGGGCGCGCCCTTGAGGCAGGGCGGCGCACGGGTGCCCTGGATGCAGGGCTGCGGGGATGCGCGCGTCGGCGCGACTGCCGACGCGATCGCTCAGAAGGTGCGACAGAGCATGGCGGCGACGCGGCACAGGTCTACTGCCCGCCGCTTCGTGAGGTCCGCCTGTCGCTTCATAGCGTCGATCGTAGGGACGGTCGGGCGGGCGTGTCACCGGCGTGTCGCATGCTGAGACGAGACAATCCGCCATTTGGGATAGGTGGGGCTGCCGGGGCGCTCCCCGCACGGCGTCCGGCCGACCGCGCGCCCGCCGCAGCTACGCTGCGGACATCGCCGTCTCGCCCACCGGACAGTGCTGGTCGGTCCGCCGTGCGCCTTCCTACCCGGCCAGGCGGACGTCCGAACCCTTCACCGTGATCTCGACGCCGTCGGGAGCCGCCTGGACCGTGTCCAGCTCGATGCCGCCGGGCAGGCCGTCGATCTTCTGCTGGAAGTCGGTGATCGCCCGGACGCGGTTCTCGGCGATGTCGACACCGCCGAACTTGGGCAGCCCGTCGGCGTGCACGCGGACCGTGCCGTCCACGACCTTCACCGTGCTCAGCACGGAGACCGGCTCCGGCAGCCTGGTGCCGAGGACCGTGGCCTCGACGGTGACCTTGATCTTGCCGTTGCCGCCGTCGGAGAGCCCGACGACCTCGGCGGTGACGCCCGGGGCGACCTGGGTCGGCTCGGACTTCGCCGTCTTCAGCAGCTCGTCGTAGGCGATGGTCGCGGTGCCGGTGGCGGTGGAGGCGGTGGCGGAGCTGTAGTCCCCGGAGAACTCGACGCCCTTCATGTCGGCCTGGAGGTCGTCGATCCGTATCTTCTGGCCGCCGTCGCCCGCGGCGGCCTCGTAGTTCTTGATGCCGACCTCGATGTCGTCCAGGGAACCGCCCGCGACCTGGGTGAGGAACGGGAAGCCCTTGATCGACACGTCGGGGGTCTCCGACAGGTTCTCCGTCGCCCTCAGCCGGTCGGCGGCCTCGTCCTCGGCGAAGCCGACCGCGACTCGGTCGGCGATCACGAAGAGCCCGCCCAGGATCACGACGAAGATCAGCAGTATGCGCAGTGCTCGCATTGCGGTGTTTCCCCACCCACGGTTAGACGGCGGTCTCCGACGACCGGACGGCCGTCCCTGGCGCGAGGGTAACCCTGCGGGGAAGAGGAACCGGAGGATTGTTGATCGTCTGTGACAGGGCGGGCGCCCGGCGTCCGGTCGCGGCCGGATCTACGTCAGCGCCCTGCCCAGGATGTACACCGCCGGTGCCGCCGCGGCCAGCGGCAGGGCCACGCCCGCCGTGAAGTGGACGAAGCGGGACGGGTAGTCGTAGCTCGCGACCCGGTGGCCGATCAGGGCGCAGACGGCGGCGCCCGCGCCGAGGAGGGCCCCGGAGGTGCCGAGGTCCGTGAACGACCCGGCCGCGATGCCCGCACCCGCCGCCGCGAGCAGGGACACCACCACCGAGGCGGGCGTGGGCAGCGGCAGCGCGCGGGCCGGGACGGCCACCGCCACGGCCACCGCGCCCACCGTCACCGCGTCCGCGGCGGCCGCGAGGTAGCCACCCGCCACGATCGCCAGCGCCGAGGCCGCGACCGTCGCCATCAGTCCGTACATCCGCTCGTCCGGGTCGGCGTGCGACCGCAGCTGCAGGACCAGCGCGAGCAGCACCCACACCCCGAGCGTGCCGAGGATCGCCGACGGGGAGCGGCCCGAGGCCAGCAGCGCCGCGTCCGCGGCCAGCGCGCCCGCGAAGCCCACCGCGATGCCCTGCCGGGCCGGCCACATCCCGTTCAGCCGGAACCAGCCCGCGGCGGTGACGGCCTGGAGGATCACCAGCGGCACGAGCAGCGCGTACGTCCCGACCGCCGCGGCACCGGCCAGCAGCAGCCCGAGCAGCGCCGTCAGCGCGGCCGGCTGCATCCCGGGCTCGATGATCGGGGAGCGGCCCTCCGCCCGGGCCCGCTGGGCGTCCGTCATGCGCGTGTTCCCGCCGACGGTGGCCGGGCCGTAGGCGGCGGTGCCGGGGGCGTCGTCGTCGGCCGGAGCCGCGTACCCCTGCGGGCTCCGGGGCCGCTGCGGGACCTGAGGGGTCTGGGCTCGCGGGTACGCCGTCTCCTCCGCCGTCACCGGCGCGGACACCGGCTGGTGCGTCTGCGTCTCCCAGGTCTGGCCCTGCCACTGCTGCGTGTACTGCTGAGCCGCGTGCGGGTCGTCGTAGCCCTGGTGGCCCTGTCCTGGCCACGCCTGCGGCGCCTGGGGCTGCTGCGGGTAGTGCTGCGGATGCTGCTGCTCCGGCTGTTGCGGCTGTTGCCGCTGCCCGTGGGACCGGTACGGGTCGTAGGGGTCGTAGGGGCCGTAACCGTCGTTCGGCTGGTTGGTCATCGCTCATCCTCCTGCGAACGGCGGGAGCACCTCGACCGTGCCGCCGTCGGCCAGCCGTACCGTCTCATGTCCGCGGGTGCCCACGGGGTCGCCGTCCACGAGGAACGAGCACCGCCGCAGGACGCGTTCGAGTTCACCGGGGTGCCGCTCGCGCACCGCGTCGAGCGCCTCGGCGAGCGTGGCCGCCTCGTACGGCTCCTCGGCCACCCCGGCCGCGGCCTTGGCGGCGGCCCAGTAGCGGACCGTGACCTTTGGCATCTGCTTCCTCAATCGCACGTCGCGGTGGACTCACACCGGTCTCACCACGGGCTCACCCGACGGTGAACCCCGTCAGGCTAGCCCGCCCGGCCCGAGACCCACTCCCCGATCCGGGCCAGCAGTTCGTCACCGGCCGCGTGCTCGGCATGTCCCATCTCCGGCTCCAGCCACAGTTCGCCCTGGTCACCCGCTGCGGCGGCCAGCATCCGCGGGTGGTCGACGGGAAAGTAGCCGTCGGCCTCGCCGTGCACGATCAGCAACGGGGTGGGAGCGATCCTCGGCACCGCCTCGACCGGGGAGAGCGGGACCGGGTCCCAGGCCCGGTGGTGGATGCGCGTCCCGAAGCCGTACCGGCCGACCACCCGCCCCTCGGGCCGCGTCACCATCCAGTGCAGCCGCCGCATGGGGGCGGTCCCCCGGTAGTACCAGCGGGCCGGTGCGCTGACCGAGACCACCGCGTCGGTCTGCTCCCGGTGCAGCGCCGCGTGCCGGAGCACCACCGAGCCGCCCATCGAGAACCCGACCGTGCCCACGCGCGCGTGCCCGAGCTCCCGCGCCCACCGCACCGCCGCCGCCAGGTCGAGCACCTCCCGGTCCCCGACCGTGGACCGCCCGCCGGACGCCCCGTGGCCCCGGAAGGAGAACGTGACGACCGCCCCGTACCGGGCGAAGGCCTGTGCCACCCGTCGCACGTGCGGCCGGTCCACGGCCCCGGTGAAACCGTGGGCGACGACGAACACGGGGTGACCGGAAGGTCTCCCGGAGGCGTCGTATACAGCGGGACCCGGGTCGTACACGGCGTCGATCGTCACGCCGTCGGAAGTGCGCAGAAACGTCCTCGACGACGTGCGAACAGGCGTTCCAGCAGCCGTCTCGGAGTGCGGACGATCGGTGGAACGCGCCACATGACCTGCCGGACCAGAGCTCATGTGGGCTATTCTGCTGGGCAGAGGACTCGGGCAACGTAGCCCCCGGGTCCTTTTGTGCTTTCGGAAGCGTTGTATACGACGCGGGAAACCGCAGGTGTACGGGGCCTTCGGGATCGCAGAGCGGTGCTGTGCCAACAAACGTCCTCGCAGGGACCGAGGAGGAACCAGACATATGAGTTCTCTGCTGCTCCTGACCAACGCCCTCCAGCCGTCGACGGAGGTGCTCCCCGCCCTCGGCCTGCTCCTGCACAACGTGCGTGTGGCTCCCGCGGAGGGCCCCGCCCTCGTCGACACCCCCGGCGCCGACGTCATCCTCGTCGACGGCCGACGCGATCTGCCACAGGTCCGCAGCCTTTGTCAGCTGCTGCGTTCCACCGGGCCGGGCTGCCCGCTCGTCCTCGTCGTCACCGAGGGCGGCCTCGCCGCCGTCACCGCCGACTGGGGCATCGACGACGTCCTGCTCGACACCGCAGGGCCCGCGGAGGTCGAGGCGCGGCTGCGCCTGGCCATGGGCCGGCAGCAGATCGTCAGCGACGACTCCCCCATGGAGATCCGCAACGGCGACCTGTCGGTCGACGAGGCGACCTACTCGGCCAAGCTCAAGGGCCGCGTCCTCGACCTCACCTTCAAGGAGTTCGAGCTCCTGAAGTACCTCGCGCAGCACCCCGGCCGCGTCTTCACCCGCGCCCAGCTGCTCCAGGAGGTCTGGGGCTACGACTACTTCGGCGGTACGCGCACGGTCGACGTGCACGTACGGCGGCTGCGCGCCAAGCTCGGCCCCGAGCACGAGTCGCTGATCGGCACCGTCCGGAACGTCGGTTATCGATTCGTTACGCCGGAGAAGGTGGAGCGCGCCGCCGAGGAGGCGAAGGCCAAGGCGGCCCGGACAAAGACGGACAAGACAGACGAGTCGGCCGCCCTGGACGCCGTCGAGGTCCGCGCCGAGGCGTGAGGAGGCGTATCGCGCCGCCGACCTGGGCATCGCTTCCCCACGGGGTGCCCCGGACGGCGGTCGGGATATCGTACGGAACCTCCTTTACGCCCTGCCCGGAGCAGGTATATCCGCGTAGACTCCGCGCGTGGCCAAGGTGACTCGGGATGATGTGGCGCGGCTGGCAGGGACTTCCACTGCCGTGGTCAGCTATGTCATCAACAACGGACCCCGGCCGGTCGCCCCGGCCACGCGCGAGCGTGTCCTCGCCGCGATCAAGGAACTGGGGTACCGGCCCGACCGGGTGGCCCAGGCGATGGCGTCCCGGCGCACGGACCTCATAGGCCTGATCATCCCGGACGCCCGCCAGCCCTTCTTCGGGGAGATGGCGCACGCGGTCGAACAGGCCGCCTCCGAGCGCGGGAAGATGGTCCTCGTCGGCAACACGGACTACGTGGGCGAGCGCGAGGTCCACTACCTGCGGGCCTTCCTGGGGATGCGCGTCTCCGGCCTGATCCTCGTCAGCCACGCGCTCAATGACCTGGCCGCCGCCGAGATCGAGGCCTGGGACGCCCGGGTCGTGCTGCTGCACGAACGGCCCGAGGCCATCGACGACGTCGCCGTCGTCACGGACGACCTGGGCGGCGCCGAGCTCGCCGTCCGCCATCTGCTGGAGCACGGCTACGAGTACGTCGCCTGTATGGGCGGCATAGCCGAGACGCCCGCGGTCGGCGACCCGGTCTCCGACCACGTCGAGGGCTGGCGCCGCGCGATGGACGACGCCGGGATCTCCACGGAGGGCCGCCTCTTCGAGGCCCTCTACAACCGCTACGACGCCTACCAGGCCGCCTTGAAGATCCTCTCGGGCCCCGAGCGCCCACCGGCGATCTTCTGCTCCACCGACGACCAGGCGATCGGTCTGCTGCGCGCGGCGCGCGAGCTGCGCATCGACGTCCCCGGCGAGCTGGCGGTGGCCGGCTTCGACGACATCAAGGAGGCGGCGCTCACCGACCCGCCCCTGACGACGGTCGCCTCCGACCGTCCGGCGATGGCCCGGGCGGCCGTCGACCTCGTCCTCGACGACGGGCTGCGGGTCGCGGGGGCCCGGCGGGAGCGGCTGAAGGTGTTCCCCTCACGGCTGGTGACCCGGCACTCCTGCGGCTGCGCGTAGCCTCCGGCGGTCGAGCCCCGGGCCGCCTCTTTATATCGGGCATACGAGGTTCTGTCGGGCTTCTCAGAGAGCGCTCAGGAACCTCTCATGGTCGGGCGACAAGCTCGGTGCCATGACCGAGAGCTTCCACCGCAGTGGCGAGTACGAGAACCCCTACGAGGGTCAGCAGGCCCCGGTGAACCCCGAGTGGCCGCCCCCGCCGGCGTACGCCCCGGCACACGCTCCGCATCCGAGGAAGCGCGGCCGTGGCCCCCTCGCCCTGATCGCCGCCGTGGCGATCGTGGCGGCGGCGATAGGCGGCGGCACCGCCTACGGCATCCAGGAACTGACCGGCAACGACACCGTCGCCTCCAGCTCCACCAGCACCAACGTGGTCCCGTCCAGTCAGAAGGGCACGGTCGCCGGGGTCGCGAAGGCGGTCAGCCCGAGCATCGTCGAGATCAGCGCCGACTCCAACGCCGGGTCCTCCACCGGCTCCGGCGTGATCATCACGAGCGATGGCGAGATCGTCACCAACAACCACGTCGTCGCCGGCGCCTCCCAGATCAAGGCGACGACCAGCGACGGCAAGACCTACACCGCGAAGATCGTCGGCACCGACAGCAAGAAGGACCTGGCGCTGATCAAGCTGGAGAACGCCTCCGGCCTGAAGGCCGCCACGCTCGGCGACTCGGCCGGGCTCCAGGTCGGCGACCAGGTCGTGGCGATCGGCTCCCCCGAAGGGCTGTCCGGCACCGTCACCAGCGGCATCATCTCGGCCCTCGACCGTGACGTCACCGTCCCGACCGAGAAGGGCCAGGAGCAGGAGCAGTGGGGGCAGGGCCAGGGGCAGGGCGGCCAGTGGCCGTTCGAGTTCGGCGGACGCCAGTTCAACGGCGACACCGGGTCCAGCACGACGACGTACAAGGCGCTCCAGACCGACGCGTCGCTCAACCCGGGCAACTCCGGCGGGGCGCTCATCGACATGAACGGCAACATCATCGGGATCAACTCCGCGATGTACTCGCCCACGAGCCAGGCCTCCTCGTCCTCCGACGCGGGCAGCGTCGGCCTGGGCTTCGCCATCCCGATCGACACCGTCAAGGCCGACCTCGCGAAGCTGCGGGCGGGTGCGACCGACTGAGTTCGAGCAACGGACGGCGAGGAGTGCGGCGATGCTCCAGCGGATCGCACCCGCGGAGCCGGACGGGGAGCCGGCGGGGATCGGGCCGGCCCTCGCGGTGGCGTCCGTCCTGCACCCGGCGACGGGCCGGACGACGGAGGTGGCGCCGACGGCGGCCACGGCGACCCGGAGGACGAGCCGGTCCGCGAAGGACCGACGCAGGGCGTCGCGGGGCTGACGCTCCTCCCGTCGCCGCCCGCCGACATGCGACGCTGAGAGCGGCACCGCAGCACCCCCGCCCCCCTTCACCCCCGAGGACCCCGACCCATGAGCCCCGCAGACGACGACCGTGACCCGCAGCGCATCCTGATCGTCGACGACGAGCCGGCCGTACGCGAGGCGCTCCAGCGCAGCCTCGCGTTCGAGGGGTACGGGACCGAGGTCGCCGTCGACGGCGCGGACGCGCTGGACAAGGCGGCGGTCTACCGGCCCGACCTGGTCGTCCTCGACATCCAGATGCCGCGCATGGACGGCCTGACGGCGGCCCGCCGCATCCGCGCCGGCGGCGACACCACGCCGATCCTGATGCTCACGGCCCGTGACACGGTCGGCGATCGTGTCACCGGCCTCGACGCGGGCGCCGACGACTACCTGGTCAAGCCCTTCGAACTCGACGAACTCTTCGCCCGCATCCGCGCGCTGCTGCGCCGCAGCTCCTACGCGGCGGCCCTGGGGGCGGCCGACCCGGCCGACGAGGACGCGCTCACCTTCGCCGACCTGCGCATGGACCTGTCCACCCGCGAGGTCACGCGGGGCGCACGCCAGGTGGAGCTGACCCGCACGGAGTTCACCCTCCTGGAGATGTTCATGGCCCACCCGCGCCAGGTCCTCACCCGGGAGCAGATCCTCAAGGCCGTCTGGGGCTTCGACTTCGAACCGTCGTCGAACTCCCTGGACGTGTACGTGATGTACCTGCGCCGCAAGACCGAGGCGGGCGGGGAACCGCGCCTCGTCCACACGGTGCGGGGCGTGGGTTACGTACTGCGGCAGGGCGGCGCGGAGTGAGTTCGGTCGTACGGCGGTTCCGCTCCCTGCCGATCCGCTCACGACTGGCCCTGCTGGTGGCGGCGGCGGTGGCGTTCGCGGTGGCGGCGGTGTCGGTGACCTGCTGGTTCATCGTGCAGGGGAAGCTGTACGACGAGATCGACAACGACCTGAAGTCGTCGGTCGCGCCGCTGCGTCCGGGCGAGTTCCAGGCGCTCACCCACGAGTGCCTTCAGACGCCTTCCGACTCGCTGGGCATCGGGTCGCGGCCCAAGACCTACGGGCAACTGGTCCGCGCCGACGGCAAGCTGTGTCTCTTCCCGAGCTCCACGACCCAGGTGCGCGTCACCGGCGACGACAAGGCCGTGGCCAGGAATCCCGACCCGAACCAGGGCCGCATCCGCGACGGCACGGACGACCACGGCAACAAGCTGCGTGTCCTGACGACGGCGGTCGTCATCAAGGAGGAGGACCTGCCCCCGGTCGTCGCCGCCGACCACTCCCTCGTCATCGCCCTGCCGCTGAAGGGAACGCAGTCCACGCTCAACGAGCTGGCGCTGATCCTCCTGCTCGTCTCCGGCGTGGGAGTGCTCGGCGCCGGAGCCGCCGGCCTGACCGTCGCCCGGGCCGGGCTGCGCCCCGTCGACAAGCTGACGGACGCCGTCGAGCACGTGGCGCGCACGGAGGACCTGAACATCCGCATCCCCGTGGAGGACGACAGCGAGGACGAGATCGCCCGGCTGTCCCACTCCTTCAACGCCATGACCTCGGCCCTGGCCAGCTCCCGTGACCTCCAGCAGCAACTGATCGCGGACGCGGGGCACGAGCTGCGCACGCCGCTCACCTCCCTGCGTACCAACATCGAACTCCTCACCCGCAGTGAGGAAACGGGCCGCCCCCTCCCCGAGGCGGACCGCAAGGCACTGCTCGCGTCGGTGAAGGCCCAGATGACGGAGCTGGCCGCGCTCATCGGCGACCTCCAGGAACTGTCCCGCCCCGACACCGGCCAGCACTCGGGCCGGACCCAGATCGTCGCCTGGCAGGACACGGTCGAATCGGCGCTGCGGCGGGCCCGGCTGCGGGGGCCGGAGCTGACGATCACGGCGGACATCGAGCCCTGGTTCGTCCGGGCGGAACCCTCCGCCCTGGAACGGGCGGTGGTGAACATCCTGGACAACGCGGTGAAGTTCAGCCCGGAGGGAGGCACGATCGAGGTCCGCCTGTCCGAGGGTGTCCTCACGGTGCGCGACCACGGCCCGGGCATCCCCGCCGACGAACTCCCCCACGTCTTCGACCGCTTCTGGCGCTCCCCGAGCGCACGGGCGCTGCCGGGCTCGGGCCTGGGCCTGTCGATCGTGGCACGCACGGTGCAGCAGGCGGGCGGCGAGGTGTCCCTGTCCCCGGCGGACGGCGGCGGCACGGTGGCGACGGTACGACTGCCGGGGGCGGCGGTGCCACCGCCGGAGGATCCCCCTACTTCGTGACGTAGGTGAGGAACGAAGCCCAAGGGCTGACGCCGAACACGAGTATCGGGCCGTCGGGCCGCTTGCTGTCGCGGACGGGGACTGTGCCGGGGCAGTTGTCGGCGACTTCGAGGCAGTTGTTGGCCCCACCGTCGCTGTAGGACGACTTGCGCCAGACGGCCGTGGTGAGATCGAGGGTGGGCATCATGATCCGTGCTCCTCCAGTACGTCCCTGATGAACGCCAGCGAGTCCGACGGGGACAGCGCCAGATCCCTCAACCGATCGTAGGACAAGCAGTGGTCCAGGACTTCCTCCGGATCGTCCATCAACAGGCCAAAGCTATGACCCTCCGCGTAGGCCACTGCGCTGCTGTCCTTCTGCCACAGCAGCGTCAGAGAACCCTTGCCCATGAGGTGGTGAACTCCGGCGGAGAACGGGAGCACCTGGATGTTGATGTTCGGCTGCTGCGCGACGGCTTCGATGCGCAGCAGCTGACCCTTCCAGATATCCGGGCTGGCCGAGGGGCGACGCAATGCCGACTCGTCGATGATGAACCGGGCGTCGGGTGCCGGATCTTTACTCAGCAGAAGCTGCCGCCCCATGCGCGCGGCCACCTGTTCCTCGACTTCCTCATTGCTGCCAGGTGTTGTCTGAGGGCCAGACAACACCTCCCGGGCGAACTCCTCCGTCTGCAGCAGTCCAGGCACGTTCGGTGTGTACACCCGCAGGAGACGCGCTGTCGCCTCCAGCGCCATGTACCTCTTGTACTTGTTCTTGAAGGCGTCGTACCGGGCGATCTTCCAGTGGCAGACCAGCAGGTCACCGCACCCGTAGTAGCTGTCCAGGTCCTCCATGACGGCCAGCTTGGACAGTCGCTCGCCTGACTCCAGGCGGCTCAAGTAACTCTTGTCGTAGCCGGTGTCCTCGGCCAATTGCCCGAGCGACTTGCCCTCCTTCTCCCGCAGAAACCTCAGCGTCCGCCCCAGAACGGCCCGTCCTCCGTCAACCACTTCGACCACGTCACCCCTCACCGTTGCCTGGGCCGCCAGGCAACGCCTGGCCTCTTCCGCAGCGTAGGGGCATGCGGTGACGATGTGGGCACGAACGGTGATCACCGCTCGTCACACCCTGTCCCCCTGCCCTGAGATGGGACGCTTCCGTGCGCCTGCGTATCACCGAACTCTGCGAGTCCCTCCTACTCGCCCTCGTACGGCTCCTGCTGCCCGCCCGGGGGCGGCATCGGGCCACCGCGCCTCCCCCGCCGCGGCCACTGCCCCCGCCCGTGCGGCTCCCCCGGCCTCTCCACGTGGAGCCCCTCGCCATGGACACCCCTCTCGTCCGGCCGTACCTGCACGCCCTGGAGGTCTACGCATGAGGCTGCTCCCTTGGGCCGGCGCCGACGGCAAGCCCTGTTACCTCAGCACCGACAACCCCGACAGCCTGCTCTCGCGGCTCGCCGATGACGTCGAGGCCGCTCAACTCGCCTCCGCCGAGCAGGTGCTCGCGGGAGCCCGAGCCGTACTCGGGGACCACAGGGCCGGTGAAAGCGCCGTGCGGTTCGCTCTGACCCGGGCCGTGGAGTCCCTGGGCGACGTACTGCGGGTCGCGGTCAGCCGTGGGGGCGAATACCTATAAGGCAGGACACACCATCCGGCAAGCTGTCGATGTCCTGTCATACCCATCAGTAGCGCGCATCTCTGCCTCTGTTCTGGCATCTTCGACGCCGTCACAGCACCGCAAGCAGGAGTGAGCCCCCCACATGCGTCTCTTCCGCACATCAACTCTCAGGAAATGCGGCATAGTTGCCGCATCCACCGCCCTCGCCGTCACCGGTCTGCTGGCCGGCGCGGGAACCGCCTCGGCCGGGCCCGCCGGGGCGACCAACATCCGGGGTGTCGACCCCGGGGACACCGACCGGATGATCGAGCGGCTCTGCAGCCAGGAGACGAGCCTGACGGGCGTGTACGGCGCCCTGAACGTCGACACCGGTGAGTTCAAGACCCAGGACGAGTACCTCCGGGACGTCTTCGGGCTGTGGAAGCCCGCCGGGCCGTGGGAGCTGTTCCGCGGCTGGTGCGGCTACGCCGAGGCCTCGACCTGGTCCGTCAAGGGCGACACCGTCCGCACGTCCCGGTGGATCGGCAACAAGGGCTCCGCCGACGACAAGGAGACCTTCGTCAGCAGCTACAGCACCAAGACGTTCGCGAAGAAGAGCGTCGGCGGCTCCATCAGCCTCTCCCTCGCCAAGAGCATCTTCAGCGGAACCGTGGGCGGCAGCGCCGGATACGAGTGGGGCTGGGAGAAGGAGTCCAGGTTCGAGACCCGGAGCGAGAAGACCGTTCCGCCGTGCCGTCAGGTCGCCGTGACCTGGACGCCGTACCAGCGCGTGGTGCGTGTGAACCCGGTCTTCCACGTCGAGGACTACGAGTGGAACAAGGGCGACGGCGACCGGACCGTGCACAGCTGGCGTGACCGGGGCTACCAGACCATCTACAGCCACGGCTACTACATCGACGGCATCTCCGACAAGCTCCTCCCGAGCGGCCGGCCGGACGGCCGTGAGGACAAGGTCGAGGAGAAACTCGACCCCAACTCCTGCACCAAATAAGCCGGATACCCCGGCAACCTTTCCGTGTGGGGCGGCGACTGATCAGCGGTCATTCCCCCACACGGAACGGATCGCCGTATGAGTGAGCCGCGCAGCAAGGCCCAGCACCGCCGTCGCAGAAGCCGTACCGCCCTGGCGGTCGGGGTCCCCCTGGCCCTGACCGCCGCCGGTACCTTCACCTACGGCGCCGACCTCGGTGTCCTCGGCAGCAGTGTCCAGCAGGCCTCCGCCGCCGCCCCCGCCTGGGCCGCCGCCACCGCCGACGGGTTCGCCTCCGTCAACTCCCTCGGGCAGAACGGCACGTACGGCGGCCGGGGCGGGAAGACCGTCACGGTCAAGACGCTCGCCGATCTGGAGAAGTACGCGACCGCCGCCGAGCCCTACGTCATCGTGGTCGCCGGGACCATCACGATGAACCCGGTCGGGAAAGAGATCAAGGTCAAGTCCGACAAGACCATCGTGGGGCAGGGGACCGCCGGGCACATCGTCGGAGGCGGGTTCTTCCTCGGCCAGGGCGTCCACAACGTGATCATCCGGAACCTGACCATCCGGGACGCGTACCAGGGGATCTGGAACGACAAGGACCACGACTTCGACGCCATCCAGATGGACGGCGCCCATCACGTGTGGATCGACCACAACGATCTGCGGCACATGGCCGACGGGCTCATCGATGTCCGCAAGGACAGCACGAACGTCACCGTGTCCTGGAACAGGCTGAGCGACAACAACAAGACCTTCGGCATCGGCTGGACCCAGAACGTCAAGACCGACATCACGATCCACCACAACTGGATCCGCGAGACCGAGCAGCGCAACCCGTCCACCGACAACGCCGCCCACGCGCACCTCTACAACAACTTCCTGGAGGACGCCCCGGGCACCGCCATCAAGTCGGCGTACGGGAACTACGCGCGCGGCGGCACGAAGATGGTGCTCGAGAACTCCCTCTTCCGGGGCGTCAACAACCCCGTCATCAAGGACAGCGGCGCCGCGATCGTGCAGCGCGGCAACGTCTTCTCCGGCACCAGCGGGCGCAACGAGTCCGGGGGCGGGAGCGCCTTCGATCCGAAGGCGTACTACTCGTACACCCTCGACAAGGCCGACGCCCTTCCCGCGCTCCTGAAGTCCCAGGCCGGGCCGCGGGCTTCGATCGGCACCACCTCCACCGCCGCCTCCACCAAGGCCGCGGCGGCCACGACCCTCACCGTCGCCCAGGACGGCAGCGGCCAGTACCGCACCGTGCAGGCCGCCGTGAACGCCGTACCGGCGAACAACCCCTCGCGTGTCGTGATCGCCGTGAAGCCGGGGACGTACCGGGAACTGGTGAAGGTGCCCTCCAACAAGCCGCACGTCACCATCCGGGGCACCGGCAGCAGCCGCAAGGACACGACGATCGTCTACAACAACGCGTCGGGCACGCCGAAGCCCGGCGGCGGGACTTACGGCACCGGCGGCAGCGCGACCGTCGCCGTCGAGGCCGACGACTTCCAGGCGCGCAACCTGACCATCTCCAACGACTTCGACGAGAAGGCCAACCAGAACCTCAGCGGGCAGCAGGCGGTGGCGCTGCGGACCGCCGCCGACAAGGTGTTCCTGGACGGGATCATCGTCAGCGGGGACCAGGACACGCTGCTGCTCGACACCGCGTCGAAGGACCGGCTGGGCCGGGTGTACGTCGCCAACTCCTACGTCATCGGCAACGTCGACTTCATCTTCGGCCGGGCCACGGCCGTCGTCGACAGGTCCGTCATCACGCTGAAGAAGCGCTGGAACGGCACCTCGGCCGGGTACATCACCGCGCCGAGCACCGCCGCGAACCGTAAGGGCTTCCTGATCGCCAACTCCACGGTGAACGGCGACGTCTCGGCCGGGACCTTCTACCTCGGCCGGCCCTGGCACGCGGGCGGGGACGCTTCCCTCGATCCGCAGACCACGGTCCGGAACACCAACCTCAGCGCCGCGATCAAGTCCACGCCGTGGACCGACATGAGCGGCTTCTCGTGGAAGGACGACCGGTTCGCCGAGTACGGCAACCGCGGCCCCGGTGCGGGCCCGGCGAGCACCAACCGTCCTCATCTGACCGACGCACAGGCCGCGAACCAGGAGGTCGCGGACTGGCTCGCGGGCTGGACGCCTTCGGCGTCCTGAACGGCTCCCTTCCGGGTCCGGCTGACGAGCGGCGCCGGACCCGGAAGGGCCACCACGGTGCTGCGGGGGACGACTACTGCTTCCAGGCCCAGTGCAGCCGGTCCAGGGCGCTCTGGTTGTTCACCGACAGGCTGAGGTTCGTGCCCGTGCCCTGGAGTGTGGTGAGGGAGTAGGTGTCACCGTTGCGCAGGCCGGGCCAGTAGACCGAGCCCAGGCCCAACTCCCGGATGGTGTCGGTCGCGGCCTGGATGTAGGCGACCTCGTTGGAGCTGCCCACCGGGCCGTTGTAGTCCAGGCCGGTGGTCATGGAGGCGCCGAACTCGTCGAGGATCGTGCGCGAGGCGCAGTCGCCGATGCGGCTCTTGAAGTCCGCCTTCCACTGGTCGACGCTGGTCCAGTCGGTGTGCCAGAAGCCGTAGTTGTGCAGGGCCAGGCGGGTGCCCTTCAGACGCGGGTCGGCGCAGACCGGCTTGACGTCCTCGCTGTACTTGTAACCGCCGATCAGGATCCGGTCGCGGGGCACGTTGCGGTGGGTCCTCACCCACTTCGCGGCGATGTCGGTCCACTCCTGGGCGGTGTAGCCGAACGGCTCGTTCATCGGCTCGAAGTACACCTGGGAGTCGCGGGCGTAGGCGGAGGAGATCCGCGCCCACATCCGGTTCCATGAGGCCCGGTCGTCGATCTTGCCGTCCTTGGCGTCGTCGGCCTCCCAGTAGCCCAGGATGACCTTGAAGCCCTGGGCGGTGGCGGCGTCGATCGCACCCCGGTAGGACTTCCAGAACGGGCCGTTCACCGAGGCCGGGTTGACCGGAAGGCGGACGGTGTTGGCGCCGAGCTCGGAGAACCCGCTGATGATCGCCTTGGACTTGGCGTAGGTGGTGGCGTAGCCGTCGGACGCGGACAGGCCCGAGGGCACGACCGCGTCGTGGGCGAAGTTGTCGCGCGGGTCGGCCCAGTTGACGCCCTTGAAGTCGCTGACGGGCGGCGGGGTGGCGGGACGGTGGGCGGGGGAGGCGGCTGCGGGAGGGGCCAGGGCCCCGCCGAATGCCGTGGCGCAGGCGAGCAGCGCCCCCAGTCCGGCTGTCCCCCGGTGGGTCTTTCGTGACACGACGTCCCCTTCTGAGCGGTACGTTCGAGCGAACCTCGAGTACAGATCGGCGGCTCGTTGGCTCCCGCAAACTAGAAGAGGACTCAAACAGAGGTCAACACATCTGCACACCAAATTTCATCAAGAACCCAGGCTAGGAGCCGACGTTCAGCCCCGATCCCGACACCCGCACCCGGATGCCGTCCTCCTGGACGCGCACCTCCCGCAGCCGCACGTTCCCCTGCTCCGGCTCGGGCAGCTCGAACGCCAGGGACAGCCGGTCGGCCAGCACCGGGCGGGTCAGGCCCGCCAGGGAGTCGAGCAGTTCGGGGTCGAGGCCCAGACGGCGCATGACGCCGGGGTGGTCCAGGGCCAGGTCGATGAGGTTGAGGCGGGCGGCCTGGCGGGCGAAGCGCGGGGAGCCCGTCAGCTCGGCGAGCTTGCCGTCGTCGGCCAGCGCCTCGCGCACGGTCGCCTCGGGCACGCCCATCCGCTGCACGATGGCCGGGACCGACAGCAGCGCCCTGGCCTTGCGGGTCTGCCGGGCGAGGTCGGCGGTGCCCTTGGGTGTGAGGTGCAGGCCCTCCGAGGCGCGGGTGCCGGGGCGGTAGGTGGCCAGGTCGCCGATGTCCAGGCGCATGTTGCCGATCTCGGTGGAGATGCCCCGCTCGCCCTGCCGCCGGATCCTGGCCTCGGCCCGCAGTCGCAGGTCGTGGCCGGCGACGGGCAGGGTGCCGGTCGCCCGGACCCGGTCATGGCCCGCGCCGGTGAACGTCACCTGGGAGGCGCCGAGTTCGCGGTTGAGATCGGCGAAGGCCAGCTTGACCTCCCCCTCGAAGCGGGGGACGTGGGCGCCGCGTACGGAGGTGAGGCCGTCGGTGTCCAGGCGTATGTCGTGGGCCGTGGCCGACACCTTCGCCAGGGAGACCCGGTCGGCGGCGACGTCCGGGACGGTCACCTTCACCGACTCCAGGCGCTTGTCCGCCAGCTGGGTGAGGAAGGGGAAGCCGCCGATCTCCACCTCGGGCGCCGCGGCCAGGTCGAGGCGGTCCTTCAGGGTGTCCGCGGCGCGGTGCTCGGCGTACAGCACGGCCCAGCGGTCGGCGAGGGTGGTGAAGGCGGCGAGGACGACCAGGCCGACCACCGCCTTCACCGCGAGCGGCAAGCCAGCGAAACGATTCTTCCTGCGCCGCCTGCCGCCACGGCGGTGGTCCGGCGGAGTCCAGGAGTCCTCGGCGCCCGCGTCCGGTTCCTTCGCGAGGAACTCCTCCAGAGGGGTCTCCTCCAGAGGCCCGTCATCGAGGGCGGCGAGCTCCTCGTACGGGTTCGGACGGGGATGCGCAGCTACGTGGTGGGGGGTACGCATCGATCCATCCGATCATGCGCACCTCCCCCACCCGCAACTCGAACCCCGGGTATGCGACTTACTTCACGATCGTGATGCGGTCCGCCTTCGGCGGGGCGATCGGGTTCGACGCCGAGGAGTTCGCCGTCAGGTACTGCTCCAGGGCGCTCAGGTCGTCGCTGCCGACGACGTCGTTCGTGCCCTGGCCGAGGGTCGGGAAGCCGTCACCGCCGCCCGCGAGGAAGCTGTTCGTCGCGACGCGGTAGGTGGCCGCCGGGTCGACGGCCGCGCCGTTCAGCCTGATGCTGTCCGTGACCACCCGGTCGGGCCCGGACTTGGTGAGGTCCAGCGTGTAGGTCAGGCCGGAGGAGACCTGAAGCACCTTCGGGGCCGCCGCGTTCGGGCCGGACACCTGCTCCTTGAGCACCTGGATCAGCTGCGCGCCCGTGAAGTCCTGGAGGTTCACCGTGTTGGCGAACGGCTGGACCGTGAAGCCCTCGGCGTAGGTGACGACACCGTCGCCCTCACCGGCCTTGGCCGCGTAGGTCAGCGGCGCGCGGATACCGCCCGGGTTCATCAGCGCCAGGTCGGTCTCCGGGTCGAGCTGCCTGCCGTGGGCGAGCTGCGCGTCGGCGATGAGGTCGCCGAGCGGGGACTCGGTGCCGGTGTTGCCGATGTCGCCGGAGATGTAGCCGATCGGCTTGTTGCCGATGGGCGCGGCCAGCGTGTTCCACTTGCTGATCAGCTCGGTCATGTCGGGCGCCTTGGGAACGTCCCGGGTGACCACGCGGTTCGCGGACTTCACCGCCGTACGGGCGATGTCGCCGGTCCTGCGGTCGTACGTCAGCGTGGTGTCCGTGTAGAGACGGCCGAAGGACGCGGCCGAGGTGACCATGCGGGGCTTGCCCGCCGGATCGGTGATGCTGCACACGTACGCGCTGTGGGTGTGGCCCGTGACCAGCGCGTCCACCTGCGGCGTGACGTTCTTGGCGATGTCGACGATCGGGCCGGAGATGCCGTCGCCCGCGCCCGGGGCGTCACAGTCGTAGTTGTACGACGTCGACGCCGGGAAGCCGCCCTCGTGGATGAGGGCGACGATCGACTTCACGCCCTGCCGCTGGAGCACCTTGGCGTACTTGTTGATCGTCTCGACCTCGTCCTTGAAGGACAGGCCCTTGACGCCCTCGGCGGAGACGATGTCCGGAGTGCCCTCCAGGGTCACGCCGATGAAGCCGACCTTGACGCCGCTCTTCTTCCACACCCAGTAGGGCTTGAGGATCGGCTTCTTCGTCTTCTCGTCGAGGACGTTGGCCGCGAGGTAGGGGAAGTCGGCGCCCGTGAACTTCTCGTCCGTGTAGCAGCCGTCCTTCGGGTGGCAGCCGCCGTTCTGCAGACGGGCCAGTTCCCTGGCGCCCTCGTCGAACTCGTGGTTGCCGACGGAGGTGACGTCGAGGTCGAGCTTGTTCAGCGCCTCGATGGTCGGCTCGTCGTGGAACAGCCCGGAGATCAGCGGGGAGGCGCCGACCATGTCACCGCCGGCGGCCGTGATGGAGTACTTCTCGCCCTTGCGGGCCTGCCGCAGATGCGTGGCGAGGTACTCGACACCACCGGCGTCGATGGTCTTCGTGGTGCCGTCGTGCTGGTGCTCGGTGACGCGGCCGGACGAGCCCGTCGGCGGCTCCAGGTTGCCGTGCAGGTCGTTGAAGGACAGCAGCTGCACGTCCTGGTAGCGGCCGGGCCAGTGCCCGCCCTTGCGGTGGCCCTCCCCGGCGGTCGCCGAACCCGGCAACGCCGCGGCGGCCAGCGCGCCGACGGTGACCACACCGGCGGCGAGAGCGACGAAACGGTTCGTACGGCGTCTCCGGCGCTCCGGATGCGCCGGTGAAGTGGTTGGCATGCGCCCCCCTGAGGGTCTGCTGTCGGTTTAGCTCGGACGGTGATGCCGTCCGGCGCAGCCTAGAGTCAACGCGCGTAGCGCGACAGGTGTTTCGTGGTTACGACCTGGTTGCTTCTTTGCCGCCGTTTTGCCGGTGGTGCGCCGTACCCTCGTACGCATGACCAGCGACGACACCGTACGGCCCGGACGACCCCGCTCGATCGAGACCCTTGCCGCGCTCTCCGGCGAGCAGACCGAGGCCGTGCTCGGACTGCTCGAGGAGGCGACCCGGACCGACGGGCAGCAGGCGGTGTCCGAACAGGGCCGGTTGCAGTTGCAGCACTTCAGGGCGTCGCGAAGCGACTCCGTTGAGGGTGGTGGTGGGAGACGGGTGGGCGGGGAGCGGGAGGGCGTGTCCCATCTCCTGCTCACCGCCGGCGGAGAACTCGTCGGCTATGCCCAGTTGGAGGACACGGACCCGGTGGAGCCGCCGGCCGCCGAGCTGGTGGTGCATCCCGGGCACCGCGGACACGGGCACGGCCGGGCGCTCGGGTGCGCGCTGCTGGCCGCGTCGGGCAAGCGGCTGCGGGTGTGGGCGCACGGCGGGCACTCCGCGGCCCGGCACCTCGCACAGGTCCTCGGCCTGACGCTCTTCCGTGAACTGCGCCAGATGCGGCGGCCGTTGACCGGCTTCGACGCGCCCGACCCGGTGCTCCCCGAGGGCGTCACCGTGCGCACCTTCGTCCCCGGGCAGGACGACGCGGCCTGGCTCGCGGTGAACGCCGCCGCCTTCGCCCACCACCCCGAGCAGGGCTCCCTCACCCAGCGCGACCTCGACGACCGCAAGGCCCAGCCGTGGTTCGACCCCGCCGGGTTCTTCCTCGCCTTCCGCGGCGACGAACTGGTCGGCTTCCACTGGACCAAGGTGCACGCCGAGGAGGGCCTGGGCGAGGTCTACGTCCTCGGCGTCGGCCCCGGCGCGCAGGGTGGCGGCCTCGGCAAGTCCCTCACCACGATCGGGCTGCGGCATCTGGCGGGGCAGGGCCTGCCGACGGCGATGCTCTACGTCGACGCCGACAACAAGGCGGCGGTGTCGGTGTACGAGCGGCTGGGGTTCGTCACGCACGAGGTGGACCTGATGTACCGGACGGAGACCTGAGCCGTGCCGCGGACGCGTGCGCTCCACGTCCGGCCCGCCACCGGCTCCGACCTGCCCGCGCTCGTCGCTCTCCGGGACGACGCGGCCCGCTGGATGGCGGCCCGCGGCATCACCGGGCAGTGGCGTCCCGGCGAGTTGGACGAGGACCACTTCCGTCGGGTCATGGCCGACGGCGAGGTCTGGCTCGCGGAGTCCGGCGGACGTCTCGCGGGTGCCTGGGAGTTGTGGTGGCAGGACGAGGACGCCTGGGGGCCGCAGCCACCGGTGGCCGGATACGTGCACCGGCTGATGGTGGACCGGACCGCCGCGGCGCCCGGGACGGGGCGGCTGCTGCTGGCCGCCGCGGAGGGCCGGGTGGCCGCGGCGGGGCGCACGGCGGTGCGCCTGGACTGCCTGGCGACGAACGCCCCGCTCAACGCGTACTACCGCGAGGCCGGTTACCGGGTGGTGGGACGCAAGGAGGGCAAACCGCAGCCGGGCGGGACGCCCAAGTCCTTCACGCTGAGGGAAAAGCAGCTCGGGTAGGCGGGCGTCGCGCCCACGCCGGACGCCAGGTCTCGCCCTTCGGGGACGGCGGACGGGTCGCCGTCAAGTAGTCACGCAGGGCACGCAAGCCCGGATGCGGGTTGTCCGTGCGCCAGAGCAGGGAGTGCGGGTAGACGGGGACCGGGTCCCGCAGCGGCACGAGCCGCAGGTCGTGGGCGACGGGCCAGACGTGCGGGGTCCGTTCGCTGAGGATGGTCGCCACGGTCGGGGAGCCGGCGATCGTGTCGAGGAGCGCCTCCAGGCCGAAGTTGGGCCCGATGGTGTCGATGGCCGGCCCGAAGGCCGCGGCGAATTCCTCGTAGTAGGCGTGCCACTCGGTCCCGGGCACGTTGCCCGGCATCCAGATCCGGTGCCCGGCCAGCTGCGCGGGTGTCACCCGGTCGGCCCGGGCGAACGCGTGGCCGGGGCCGACGCACAGCTGGAGCGGCTCGTCGAGGACCGGGGTGGCCGTGATGCCGTCGGGGAGCCGCTGCCCGGGCATGGTGACGGCGCGGAAGGTGGCGTCGACGGCCCCGTCCCGCACAGCGGTCACGGCCGTCTCCCCGTCGAACAGCGTGACGACGTCCAACGCGATGTCCGGGTGCGCCCGGTGGAAGTGCTGCACCAGCCCGCCGGTGGCGGCCCGGCGTCCCACGACGTCCACCCGCAGCACCCGGTCCCCGGGCCGCACGGCGGCCATCGCCCGCTCCTCGGCCTGGAGCACGACCCGGGCGTGCGGCAGCAGGGCCTGCCCGTCGATGGTGAGCTCCGCCCCTCGCGGCGTACGGACCAGCAGCCGCACCCCGAGGTCCTTCTCCAGCGCGGCGATCCGCTTGGACACGGCCTGCTGGGTGAGGGCCAGGTCCACGGCGGCCTTCTGGAACTGCCCGGAGTCGGCGATGGCGACGAAGGCGCGTACGGCTTTCAGATCCACAAGGGCAGCCTAGCGGCACAACGGGTGGCTGTCGGAGGGGCGAGAGATCCCACCTTCCTGGCCCCCTGCCCGGCCCACTGCACAACCACCCGGCGTGCGATCTCCTACCGGAGAACCAGCCGTCCCAGGACCCGCCGTCGTCAGGGCTCCAGCGCGCAGAGCACGCCCAGCGGCACCGCCACCGCCGGCACGACCGCCCACCGGTCGTACGGCGCCGCCCACCGGCCGTGCACCACCACCCACCTCTCGTCCCGCACCGACACGAGCAGGGCCCGGCGTCGGGCCGATACAGCACCGGCCTCCTGCCGACCGTGGCCGGTACCGCGACCGCCGCCGCCTTCCTCCTCCTGGCCCGCCGCCTGCCCTGAACCCGGTCCGCGCGTCCTTCCACCGGGGGGACGGACGCACGGCCCGCCTCTCGGGGACACTCCCGGACGTGCGGCGCCCCCGAACGCCGTCCACAGCCTGTGGGCAGCCGCCCGGCCCCCTCACCCGGCCCCGCGGACCCCCGCGAGCCGCCCCCCGCTATCCCGCACGTCATGTCCCCGTAACCGTTGATTCAGACGAGCTTGCGAAGCTCGGCCAATGAATCCCGCCGTGCCAGAGCCTTCCCCGCCCCGCGAGGGTCCCGAGGGAAACGGGAGCACTCATGTGACACCCCCGCTCCCGCCCGCGCTGTCCGACGCGCCCGTGATGCTCGCGGCGCGGAAGAATGGGTCCATGAGCCAGCCGAAGACCCAGGCACAGGTCCAGCACGCGCAGCCCTCCGTGGGCTCCATAGCAGCCCACCGCCCCCACACGGTGTCGGCAGCGGTCTCCGATCTGGAACCGGACATCGACGCCGACCTCGACGCGTACGAGGAATCGCCGTACGACGGGCCCCAGCTGCCCCAGGGTCGGTTCCTGGACCGGGAGCGCAGCTGGCTCGCGTTCAACGAGCGGGTCCTCGAGCTCGCCGAGGACCCGAACACGCCCCTGCTGGAGCGGGCCAACTTCCTCGCGATCTTCGCCAGCAACCTGGACGAGTTCTTCATGGTCCGGGTGGCCGGACTGAAGCGCCGTATCGCCACCGGCGTGGCCACCCGCTCCGCCTCCGGCCTCCAGCCCCGCGAGGTGCTGGAGATGATCTGGGCCCGCTCGCGCGAGCTCATGGCCCGGCACGCCGCCTGCTACCACGAGGACGTCGCCCCCGCGCTCGCGGAGGAGGGCATCCACCTGGTCCGCTGGAACGAACTGCAGGAGAAGGAGCAGGCCCGCCTGTTCACCCTGTTCCGGCACCAGATCTTCCCCGTGCTGACCCCGCTGGCGGTCGACCCGGCGCATCCCTTCCCGTACATCTCCGGTCTGTCCCTCAACCTGGCCGTCGTCGTACGGAACCCGGTCACGGGCCACAAGCACTTCGCCCGCGTGAAGGTGCCGCCGCTGCTGTCCCGCTTCCTGGAGAGCTCCCCGGGCCGCTACGTCCCCATCGAGGACGTCATCGCCGCCCACCTGGAGGAGCTGTTCCCGGGCATGGAGGTCCTGGAGCACCACGCCTTCCGCCTCACCCGCAACGAGGACCTGGAGGTCGAGGAGGACGACGCCGAGAACCTCCTCCAGGCCCTGGAGAAGGAGCTCATGCGGCGCCGCTTCGGGCCGCCGGTGCGCCTGGAGGTCGAGGAGTCCGTCGACCGCGAGGTCCTGGACCTTCTGGTGCGCGAGCTGAAGATCGGCGAGGCCGAGGTCTACCCGCTGCCCGGCCCGCTGGACCTCACCGGCCTGTTCCGCATCGCCTCGCTGGACCGGCCCGAGCTGAAGTACCGCAAGTTCGTCGCCGGCACCCACCGCGATCTCGCCGAGGTCGAGTCGGCGTCCCCGCCGGACATCTTCGCCGCGCTGCGCGAGCGGGACGTGCTGCTGCACCACCCGTACGACTCCTTCTCCACCTCCGTCCAGGCCTTCCTGGAGCAGGCGGCCGGCGACCCGGACGTCCTCGCGATCAAGCAGACCCTGTACCGCACCTCCGGCGACTCCCCGATAGTCGACGCGCTCATCGAGGCCGCCGAGTCCGGCAAGCAGGTCCTGGTGCTGGTCGAGATCAAGGCCCGCTTCGACGAGCACGCCAACATCAAGTGGGCGCGCAAGCTGGAGGAGGCCGGCTGCCACGTGGTCTACGGCCTGGTCGGCCTGAAGACCCACTGCAAGCTGTCGCTGGTGGTCCGCCAGGAGGGCGAGACGCTGCGCCGCTACAGCCACGTCGGCACCGGCAACTACCACCCGAAGACGGCCCGCCTCTACGAGGACCTCGGGCTGCTCACGGCCGACCCCCAGGTCGGCGCGGACCTCTCGGACCTCTTCAACCGCCTGTCCGGCTACTCGCGCCGGGAGACCTACCGCCGGCTGCTCGTGGCGCCCAAGTCGCTGCGCGACGGCCTGGTCTCGCGGATCACCAAGGAAGTCCAGCACCACCGTGCGGGGCGCCCCGCGTACGTCCGCATCAAGGTCAACTCGATGGTCGACGAGGCCGTCATCGACGCCTGCTACCGCGCCGCCCAGGCGGGCGTGCCGGTGGACATCTGGGTGCGCGGCATCTGCGCGGTGCGCCCGGGCGTGGCGGGCCTGTCGGAGAACATCCGGGTCCGTTCGATCCTCGGCCGCTTCCTGGAGCACTCCCGGGTGTTCGCCTTCGGCAACGGCGGCGAGCCCGAGGTGTGGTTCGGCAGCGCCGACATGATGCACCGCAACCTCGACCGCCGGATAGAGGCCCTGGTCCGGGTCACCGACCCGGCCCACCGGGCAGCCCTGAACCGGCTGCTGGAGACCGGCATGTCCGACTCCACCGCCTCCTGGCACCTCGGCCCGGACGGCGACTGGACCCGGCATGCGACCGACGCGGACGGACAGCCCCTGCGCAACGTCCAGGAGATGCTCATAGACGCCCGGAGGCGCCGGCGTGGCACAGCGACACCTTGACCCGACGAGCCCCCTGGCCGGGCCCGCCCCCACCGGAGACACCCTCGCGGGCTATCTGCGGGCCCAGGCCACGGAGTTCCTCCGAGCGCTGCGCCTGCACCGGGAGACGGGGTCGGGGGCGAACGGCTCGGAGGGATCCGCCGAGGCGGCCCGCGCCCTGCGCCGCTCGGCCCGCCGCGTCAGCGCCAGCCTGCACACCTTCCAGTCCCTCCTCGACACCGACTGGTGCGAGGCGATGCGCCCCGAACTCGCCTGGGTGTCGGGGACGCTGGCCATGGAGCACGCGTACACGGCCCGGCTGGAGCGCCTGCTGACGGCGCTGCACCGCCTGTCGGGTTCCACGGCCTTTCCGGCGCAGACGGGTGCGCGAGCGGGCGCGACGGCACCCGCCAAGGCCGGTGACCCCGCCCAGGAACGCGGCAATCTCACCGTGGGCGCCGCCAAGGCGGGCGCCCTGCTCGACCGGCAGCTGACCCTCGCCCGCACCCGGGCCCACTCCACGGCCCTGCAAGCCCTGGGCAGCAGCCGCTTCCACGCCGTCGCGGACAAGGTCGCCGTCCTGGCCAGCGAGGTCCCCCTCACCAAGGCCGCCGGCGACACCGACCTGCGCCCCCTCGCCACCGCCGCCCAGGACCGCCTCGCCGACGCCGTGGCCGCCCTCCCCCTCGTCACCGCCGGGAACCCGTACAACGCCGCGGCCCTCGTCCACGGCCTGTCCCCGGACACGGTCCCGCATCCGCAGGACGCCCCGTGGCACCAGGTCCGCCTGCTGCTGCGCCTGCACCGCTACGCCCGCGAGGCCGTCAGCGGCCCCCAGGGCAACGCGGTGGTCGACCTGCGCCTGCTCTCCGCCGGACAGGCCCTGAACCGGCACCGCGACGCCTCGGAGGCGGGTGCGGCGGCGGCCCAGGCGGCCCGCACCCCCCGGATCGCTCCCGCCACGGCGTACGCCCTGGGCGTGCTCCACGCCGACCAGCGGCACGAGGTGGAGGCGGCGCGCTTCGCGTTCCAGCAGTGCTGGCAGACAGAGGTGGTGAGCACCGGATGAGCGCGGATGTCCCCGACACCACCGTCCGGGCGGCCGGCTGCGTCCTGTGGCGCCGCTCCGCCACCGGCGCGTTGCAGCTGTGCCTGGTCCACCGGCCGAAATACGACGACTGGTCCTGGCCGAAGGGCAAGCTGAAGCCCGGCGAGGAGGCACTCGCGGCTGCCCTGCGCGAGGTGGCGGAGGAGACGGGCTGCCGGGCCGAGCCGGGCGCCGAGCTGTCCGACCAGCGCTATCTGGCCGGCGGCCGTCCCAAGCACGTCCGCTACTGGGCGGCCGAGGCCCTGTCCTGCGCGTTCTCCCCGACGGACGAGGTGGACCGGGTCCTGTGGCTGGCGCCCGCCACCGCGCGTGCCCGTCTCACCCGGCCGGACGACCGGCCCCTGGTCGACGAACTGCTGGCCGTTCTGCGGCTGCCCCGGACCGCCGGCTGACCGGACGGTCCCGTTTCGTCCGCGACAGCGCGATGCCGTCGCGTTCTCCCCGTAAGCATTCCGTGACCTCACCAGGCCTTAGGCAGGGGTTCACCCCTCGTTCATGTGCGGCCATCGGCGCCTTCACCTGATCTGCCTAATTTCGGCCTTACCGACGCGAGCCGCGCCTGCTCGGTGCGACCGCGTCAGCGTCACTCAGACTTCGCACGCCGCCGATTCAGGACGGCGGCTCTTGGAAGGAACTCAAGTGAAGCTTCAGCGCATGAACCGGCGGGCCCTCGCTCTCGGTGCTCTCGCCGTCTCCGGCGCCCTGGCCCTCACGGCGTGCGGCTCCGACGACACCGGCAACCCGGGCGGAGACTCCTCCAACGCCGCCGCGCCGAGCAACATCAAGTGCGACGACGCCAAGGGCCAGCTGCAGGCGTCGGGCTCCTCCGCGCAGAAGAACGCGATCGACGCGTGGGTCAAGCAGTACACCGCGGCCTGCAAGAGCGTGCAGGTCAACTACAACCCGACCGGCTCGGGCGCGGGCATCACCGCGTTCCTGCAGGGCCAGACCGCGTTCGCCGGCTCGGACTCCGCGCTGAAGCCCGAAGAGGTCGAGCAGTCCAAGAAGGTCTGCACCGGCGGCCAGGCCATCGACATCCCGATGGTCGGCGGCCCGGTCGCCATCGGTTACAACGTGGAGGGCGTCGACAACCTCGTCCTGGACGCGCCCACCCTCGCCAAGATCTTCGACAGCAAGATCACCAAGTGGAACGACCCGGCGATCGCGGAGCTCAACCCCGACGCCACGCTGCCGGACCTCAAGATCCAGGCCTTCCACCGCTCGGACGAGTCCGGTACGACGGACAACTTCACCAAGTACCTGAAGGCCGCCGCGCCGAAGGACTGGAAGTACGAGCCGGGCAAGGCCTGGGAGGCCAAGGGCGGCCAGTCCGCGCAGGGCTCCTCCGGCCTGGCTCAGCAGGTGAAGCAGACCTCGGGCGCGATCTCGTACTTCGAGCTCTCCTACGCCAAGGACGGCATGAAGACGGTCAGCATCGACACGGGCGCCTCCAAGCCGGTCGAGGCCACCCTGGAGAACGCCACCCAGGCCATCGCAGCGGCCAAGCAGGTCGGCACCGGCAAGGACCTCGCCCTCGAGCTCGACTACGCGACCAAGGCCGAGGGCGCCTACCCGATCACGCTGGTGACCTACGAGATCGTCTGCGACAAGGGCAACAAGGCCGACACGCTGCCCGCGGTCAAGTCCTTCCTCGGCTACATGGCGTCGGAGGACGGCCAGGGCCTGCTGGAGGACGCCGCCTACGCCCCGATGCCCGAAGAGGTCATCACCAAGGTCCGCGAGACCATCAACGGCCTGAGCTGACCTGAGTGTGCGGCCCGGTCCCGACCGGGGCTGGGCCGCATCGTCCGGTGCACCGCCGCCAGGAGCCCTCCCGCACACGGGACGGCTCCGCAGACCGGAGAACCTGATGGACATAACGACACAGAATCCCAGCGCACCACCCAAGCCGTCCGAGGCCGAGCAGAAGCGCGCCGCGCGCGGCGCCACCCGTCCCGGAGACCGGATCTTCCTCGGCCTCTCCCGCGGGTCCGGCATCCTCGTGCTGGTGATCATGGCCGCCATCGCGGCCTTCCTGACCTATCGCGCCGCCCTCGCGATCAGCAAGGACGAGGCCAACTTCTTCACCACCTTCGAGTGGAGCCCCAGCGGCACGCCGCCGGTCTTCGGCATCGCGGTCCTGGCCTACGGCACCATCGTCTCGTCGATCATCGCCATGGTCATCGCCGTGCCGATCGCGGTCGGCATCGCCCTGTTCATCACGCACTACGCCCCGCGCAAGCTCGGCGGCCCCATCGCGTACGTGGTCGACCTGCTCGCCGCGGTGCCGTCCATCGTCTACGGCCTGTGGGGCGCCCTCGTGCTCGTGCCGCACCTGGACGGGCTCTACGGCTGGCTGGACGACTACCTCGGCTGGACCGGCCTCTTCCAGTGGAACGGCGGCGCCGCCCGCTCGCTGTTCACCGTCGGCATCGTGCTCGCGATCATGATCCTCCCGATCATCACCAACGTGAGTCGCGAGGTCTTCCGCCAGGCCCCGCAGATGATCGAAGAGGCGGCCCTCGCCCTCGGCGCCACGCGCTGGGAGGTCATCCGCATGTCCGTCCTGCCCTTCGGCCGCTCCGGCGTCATCTCCGCCTCGATGCTCGGCCTCGGCCGCGCGCTCGGCGAGACCATGGCCGTCGCCATGGTGCTCTCGCCGACCTTCGACATCACCACCAGCCTGCTCAACCCGGGCGGTGGCACCTTCGCCCAGAACATCGCCAGCAAGTTCAACGAGGCCACCGAGCTGGGCCGGGACGCGCTGATCGCGTCCGGTCTCGTGCTCTTCGTCATCACCCTGCTGGTCAACGGCGCGGCCCGCCTGATCATCGCCCGCCGCAAGGAGTACTCGGGGGCCAACGCATGAGCAACGCAACCCTCTCCGGCAAGCGCCCGAGCTCCCTGCGCGGCGCTACCCTGCCCAAGTGGTTCGCCTGGGCGGTGGCCGCCGGCTCGATCGCCCTCGGTCTCGGCGTCAGCGCCGCGGCCGGGCTGCACAGCGACATCCAGTGGGCCCTGATCGCCGCAGGCCTGTTCGTCCTCGGGTCGTACGCCATCTCCGCGCGCGTCGAGGGCAAGCGGCAGGCCAAGGACCGGACGGCGACCAGCTTGGTGTGGGTCGCGTTCCTCCTCGCCGTCATCCCGCTGATCTCCCTGATCTGGGAGACCGTGAAGCGCGGTGTCAAGGTCCTCGACATGTACTTCCTCACCCACTCGATGGGCGTGGTCGCCGACAGCGAGCCCGGCGGCGGTATCTACCACGCCATCCTCGGCACGCTGGAGCAGGTGGGCATCGCCACCCTGATCTCCGTGCCGGTGGGTGTGCTGACCGCGGTCTACCTCGTCGAGTACGGGCGCGGCAGGCTCGCGCAGGCCGTCACCTTCTTCGTCGACGTCATGACGGGCATCCCGTCGATCGTCGCGGGTCTGTTCATCCTCAGCATCGTCCTGATGCTCGACCTCGGTCCCACCGGCTTCGCCGGTTCGCTGGCCCTGTGCATCCTGATGATCCCGGTGGTCGTCCGCTCCACGGAGGAAATGCTCAAGCTCGTCCCCAACGAGCTGCGCGAGGCGTCGCTGGCGCTGGGCGTGCCGAAGTGGCGCACCATCCTGAAGGTCGTCATTCCGACGTCCCTGGGCGGCATCACCACCGGCGTGATGCTCGCGATCGCGCGCATCACCGGAGAGACCGCTCCCGTGCTGCTGCTGGTCTGGGGTACGAACTTCATCAACGCCAACCCCTTCAAGGACCCGCAGGCCTCGCTGCCGATGTACATCTACCTGCAGTACGCCAACAGCGGTGGCTCCGGCGCGGCCTACGACCGTGCCTGGGCGGCGGCACTGACGCTCATCGCGTTCATCATGGTGCTGAACCTCGCGGCCCGCGGCATCGCCCGCTGGAAGGCCCCGAAGACCGGTCGCTGAAGCGGCCATACAGCGACTGACTGAGTCTGGAAGTGAAGTAGTCATGGCCAAGCGAATCGACGTAAGCGGACTGACCGCCTACTACGGCTCCCACAAGGCGATCGAGGACATCTCGATGACCGTCGAGCCGCGCTCGGTGACGGCGTTCATCGGCCCGTCCGGCTGCGGCAAGTCGACGTTCCTGCGCACGCTGAACCGGATGCACGAGGTCACCTCGGGCGGCCGGGTCGAGGGCAAGGTGCTCCTCGACGACGAGGACCTCTACGGATCGGGCATCGACCCGGTGTCCGTGCGCCGTGAGGTCGGCATGGTGTTCCAGCGGCCGAACCCGTTCCCCACGATGTCGATCTTCGACAACGTGGCGGCGGGCCTGCGGCTGAACGGCAACTACAAGAAGAACGAGCTGTCGGACATCGTCGAGCGGTCCCTCAAGGGCGCGAACCTCTGGAACGAGGTCAAGGACCGCCTGAACAAGCCCGGCTCGGGCCTGTCGGGCGGCCAGCAGCAGCGCCTGTGCATCGCGCGGGCGATCGCGGTGGAGCCGAACGTCCTGCTCATGGACGAGCCCTGCTCGGCCCTGGACCCGATCTCCACCCTGGCGATCGAGGACCTGATCGGCGAGCTGAAGGAGCGCTTCACGATCGTCATCGTGACGCACAACATGCAGCAGGCGGCGCGCGTCTCCGACCGCACGGCGTTCTTCAACCTGTCGGCGGTCGGCCAGCCCGGCAAGCTCATCGAGATCGACGACACGGAGCGCATCTTCTCCAACCCGTCGATCCAGGCCACGGAGGACTACATCTCCGGCCGCTTCGGCTGATCCGGCCCGCCGAGTCTCCTCGCGGTGCTGCATGGCGGTGCCACCGCGAGGCCGAAAAAGGGCCCGCCCCCGGCTCCCGGGGGCGGGCCTTTTCGCGTCCGCGGCGGTGCCGGGCCGGTTACAGGAAGGCCAGCTGCACGATCCCGTAGGACGCCGCGGCCACCAGTGCGGCCGCCGGCATCGTGATGAACCACCCCAGGATGATGTTCTTGGCGACGCCCCACCGCACGGCGTTCACCCGCTTCGTGGCCCCGACGCCCATGATCGCGGAGGTGATCACATGGGTCGTGGAGATCGGCGCCCTGAACAGGAACGCCGAGGTGAACATGATCGTCGCGCCCGTCGCCTCCGCCGCGAAGCCCTGCGGCGGGTCCAGCTCGATGATCTTCCGCCCCAGGGTCCGCATGATCCGCCATCCACCGGCGTACGTTCCCAGCGACAGCATCACCGCACAGGCGACCTTGACCCACACGGGAATCGGATCGCCGTAGTCCTCGACATCGGCGATGACGAGCGCCATCACCACGATGCCCATGGTCTTCTGCGCGTCCTGCAGACCGTGCCCGAGCGCCATGCCGGCCGCCGAGACGGTCTGCGCTATCCGGAAACCCCTCTTGGTCTTGTGCGGGTTGGCGTTCCGGAAGAGCCACATGATGGCGGTCATCACCAGATAGCCGGCCAGCAGACCGACCACCGGGGAGATGAACATGGGGAGGACGACCTTCTCCAGCACCCCGTGCCAGTAGACCGTCGTCCCGCCGGCCAGCGCGGCACCGACCATCCCGCCGAACAGCGCGTGCGAGGAGGACGAGGGCAGCCCGAAGTACCAGGTGATGAGGTTCCAGACGATCGCGCCCACCAGCGCGGCGAAGAGGATCCCCATCCCCTTCGACCCCGTCGGTGTCTGGATCAGGCCCTCACTGACCGTCTTGGCGACACCGGAGCCCATGAACGCGCCGGCGAGGTTCATCACCGCGGCCATGGCCAGCGCGGCCCTCGGCGTCAGCGCACGGGTCGAGACGGACGTGGCGATCGCGTTCGCCGAGTCGTGAAAGCCGTTGGTGTACGTGAAGAAGAGCGCGACCCCGATGGTCACGACCAGAGCAAGGTTGTCCATGAAAGGTTCAGGACTCCTTGACGGCGATGGTCTCCACCGTGTTCGCCACGTGCTCGAAGGCGTCCGCCGCTTCCTCCAGCACGTCCACGATCTGCTTCAGCTTGAGGACGTCCATCGCGTCGTACTTGCCGTTGAAGAGGTGCGCCAGGAGCTTGCGGTGGATCTGGTCGGCCTGGTTCTCCAGCCGGTTGACCTCGATCCAGTACTCGGTGAGGTTCTCCATGGTCCGCAGGTGCGGCATCGCTTCGGCCGTCAGCTCGGCGGCGCGCGCCAGGACCTCGATCTGCTGCTCGACGCCCTTGGGCAGTTCCTCGACGTTGTAGAGGACGACCAGGTCGACGGCCTCCTCCATGAAGTCCATGATGTCGTCGAGGGACGAGGCGAGGGTGTAGATGTCCTCGCGGTCGAACGGCGTGATGAACGAGGAGTTCAGCTGGTGGAAGATCGCGTGCGTGGCATCGTCACCTGCGTGTTCCGCTGCCCGCATACGCTCTGCGATCTCGGCCCGGGCGGGTGTGTCCGCCCCGAGCAGTTCCATGAGGAGCTTCGAGCCCGTGACGATGTTGTCCGCGGAGGCGGCGAACATGTCGTAGAAGCTCGTCTCCCTGGGGGTCAGACGAAAGCGCACGTGGGGTCCTCGGGGTGCTTCGGTTTCGGTCAGGCCGATGCTAGGCGCAACATCCGGCCACGGCTATCGGCCGCCCACCAGTGTCGCCCATGGGGCACGGTGGTGAGCACGGGGGCGGTTCCAGGGCCGTATACCCAGCAAAGTTCGGTACCATATACCCACCAGGGGTATATGTCGGCCCTCTGCCCACCAGGAGGAAGCGATGACGGACGTGACCGACACAACAGATGTCACCCCAGTCACCCCCGGCACCGCCGGTGCGAACGCGGCGCCCGATCATGACCACGGTGTGCACGGGTACCACCAGCAGAAGGACGAGCACCTCAAGCGCCTGCGCCGTATCGAGGGCCAGATCCGCGGCCTGCAGCGCATGGTCGACGAGGACGTCTACTGCATCGACATACTCACGCAGGTCTCCGCCTCCACCAAGGCCCTGCAGTCCTTCGCCCTGCAACTGCTGGAGGAGCACCTGCGGCACTGCGTCGCCGACGCCGCCCTCAAGGGCGGTGACGAGATCGACGCCAAGGTGAAGGAGGCGACCCAGGCGATCGCCCGCATGCTGCGGACCTGACCCGGGCCCGGGCTCGCGGGACGCCCGGATTCAGCGCCGTGCGGACTCCCGCTCCTCGGCCACCTTCAGCACCTCGTCGATGCTCTCCAAACTGAGCCGCTCCTGGGCCGCCGAGGCCGCGATGATCAGCTCCCCGCACAGCTCGATCTCGGCGAGGGCCACGTGGTCCTGAACTGCCGTACCGCCGACCGGAGCCACGTGCATCACCTCGTCTCTGCCGTCACCGACTTCCTAGAGTAGGGAGCGGCCTACACACCGCGCATGGCACGGACGGGCTAGTTCACGCCGGTCACTCCTCGGCGATCTTGCCCGCGTAGATGTCGTCGGCGTGCGGCAACCGTACGCGCACCGAGGCCCCGAAATCGTAGAGCAGGGTGGTGGAAGCGACGGCCACGGGGCTCTTCTGCTGCCCGTTGAGGAAGCTGAACCGGTGCCTGACCTTGCGGATGCGCCCCTCGTCGTCGAGGTAGGCGTCGAAGGGCACGTCCGCGGTGGCGAACCCCTTGGCCGCCGCCTTCAGGGATCCCTTGTTCCCCTCCGAGGCACGCCGGGCCGCGTCGGAGAGGTCCGCCGTCCCCCGGTAGTGCCGCACCCCGGTCCCCGCGACCTCCGTCCTGCCCACGTACGTCGCCGTCCGTGTCCCGAGCAGCACCTCGGCCGCCGTGAACGGATCGGTGGCCCCGCCGGTGACGAGGTTGCCGTCGGACAGGGTCCGCGTGTCCACCCGCACCCATTTGTCCGCGGGCACTCCGGCGCCCCGGTTCTTCATGAACAGCGCGCCCGGCGCGAGCAGCTCGGTGATCGGCCGGCGCTCGGCGGCCCCCGCGGGATCCTGCGGCAGCAGCACCTTGAGCCGCCCCCTCCGCTCGCGGTAGTCGTACACCCCCGCGCCCCGGATGGTGACCCGCGTCCCGCCGGCGGCCATCTCCATCGACGTACGGGCCTTGGAGCTCCCCGCGTCGGTGAGCCGGTCGGCGGCCTGCCGCAGCGCGACGACCGCGTCCCCGCCCCCGGAGTCCCCGGCGACCGCGTCGCCGCCCGCGCACCCCGCCGTGCCCAGCCCCGCCCCGGCCAGGACCCCGGCCGCGACGAACGCCGCACCCGTCCGCCTGTGCCGCCGTTCCCGCTGCCGCCCAGTCATCGCCTGCCTACCCCCAGCCGGTACGTCCGTCACGGGCCCCCTCGTTGTTCCGGTTAACGACGGGTATGTGCCCCCGTCACGCCAGTCCGCCCCGACCACCGCACCAACCGTTCACCTGTGATGGGTAACGTTGTCGTCGTGGCGCAGCAGGACGGGCTGGAACCTCCCCCCAACCTCCCCGAACACCGCACGACGACCATGGAGAAGGGTCATTTCTGCGTGGCTCACTGCACCTGCGGGTGGCGCGGCCCGGCGAGAAGAGCGAGAAGCCAGGCGCGCACGGACGCGGAGAAGCACGCGACGGGTTGATGCCCGCGGCGGACGCCGCCGAGGCCAGGCGTCGGACCATGGAACCCGCACCCCCCATCGCCCCGTCCCCCAGGACGGAACCACCGGGAGGCCCCATGGAGCGGCGCACGATCCTCACCGCCGGCACGGCAGCCATCGCCATGGCCGCGAACCCCTTCATCACCGCCTGCACCCCGTCGGGCACCCGCTCCGGGGCCACGGCCACCGCCACCGACGCCGTGCGCACCGCCACCACCTCACGGTCCACCGCCGCGAACTGGGCCGCCCTGGCGCGGGACCTCGACGGCCCCCTGATCCGCCCCGGCGACGCCGACTGGCCCGCGGCCAGGCAGCTCTACAACACCCGCTTCGACAGCCTGAAGCCCGCCGCGGTCGCGTACGTGTCCCATCCGGACGACATCCGCACGACCCTGGCCTACGCCCGCGCCCACGCCCTGCGGGTGGCGATCCGCAACGGCGGCCACTCCTACGCCGGGTGGTCCTCCGGCGACGGCCGTCTGATCATCGACGTCTCGAAGCTCAACCGCGTCCGGGCCTCCGGCACCACCGCCGTGGTCGGCGCCGGCGCCAAACTCATCGACGTCTACCGGGCCCTCGCCGCGAAGGGCGTCACGATCCCCGCCGGCTCCTGCCCCACCGTCGGCGTCTCCGGCCTCACCCTCGGCGGCGGCCACGGCGTGGTCTCCCGCGCCTACGGCCTGACCTGCGACAGCCTCACCCAGGCCACCCTGATCACCGCCGACGGCACACAGCTCACCGCCGACTCCCGCGAGAACAAGGACCTCTTCTGGGCCCTGCGCGGCGCCGGCAACGGCAACTTCGGTGTCGTCACGGAGCTGCGCTTCCGGACGCATCCGGCGCCGCAGGGCGTCTCGGCGTACCTGTCCTGGCCCTGGTCGAAGGCGGCGGCGGTGGTGCAGGCCTGGCAGGAGTGGGGGCCGTCACAGCCCGAAGAGATCTGGTCGTCGCTCCACCTCGCCAACGCCGCGGGCGGCACCCCGACCGTCTCGGTCGCGGCCTTCTCCCTCGGCACCCACGGCGAACTCAAGAACGCCGTGGACCGTCTCGCCGACCGTGTCGGCGCCCCGGCCCGCAGCGTCTCCCTGAAGCGCCGCTCGTACGAGGAGTCGATGGAGGTGTACGCGGGCTGCTCCTCGTTCCCGACGGACGCGCAGTGCCATCTGCCCGGCTCGACCCCGGGCCGCTCCCCGAAGGGCGCGCTCGGCCGCGAGACGTACGCCGCCGCCTCGGACTTCTTCGACCGCTCGCTGTCCCCGGCCGGCATCCGCGCCCTGCTGTCGCAGATCGGCTCGGTGCGCGGCGGCACGGGCAGCATCGCACTGACCGCCCTCGGCGGAGCGGTCAACCGCGTCTCCCCCACGTCCACGGCCTTCGTCCACCGGCGTTCGCGGATGCTGGCCCAGTACATCGCCGCCTGGCGAGCCGGGACGAGCGGTGCGACGGCCCGCGCCTGGCTGGCCTCCGCCCACCAGGCCATGCGGCCCCACGCCTCGGGCGCGGCCTACCAGAACTACACCGACCCGACCCTGACGGACTGGCGCAAGGCGTACTACGGAGACGCGGCGACCCGCCTGACCACACTGAAGAACCAGTACGACCCCGACCGCTTCTTCGCCTTTCCCCAGGCGCTGTGAGCGGCTCGCGCCTCCGCGTCAGGCGGCGAGGTCCCTCTCCGAGGCGCGCTCACTGCGCGTCTCGGGAATCACCGTGTCCTCCCCGTCGGCCCGCCCTCTGGCGCGCACCAGCCACCCCGCCCGGGGCGACCGCTCGACGGCCCGCACCACGGGCGTCAGCAGGGCCATGGCGAGTGGCGACAACAGCAGCGCCACTGCCGTCCCCAGCGCGAACCCGCCGACGACGTCCGTCGGGTAGTGCACGCCCATGTAGACGCGGATGAACCCGCCGAACAGCGCGAGCACCAGCCCGGCCAGCCCGAACCTGCGGTTGGCGACGAACAGGCCGACGGCCAGCGCCATGACGATCGTCGCGTGGTCGCTGACGAACGAGTAGTCGGTCTTGCCCTTGACGAGCACCTCGAGGCCCTGGTGGTCGAGGAACGGGCGGGGCCGCTCCACGAATCCCCGTATCGGCACGTTCACCAGTACGGCGATGCCCGCCGCCAGCGGCGCCCAGATCAGCGCCGCGACGGTGGACGCGGCATCCTCGTCCCCGCGCCGCCTGACGGTCCACCAGCACCCCAGCACGAGCAGGACGATGGCGAGCAGCAGCCCGTACTCACCGACGAACTCCATGACGCGGTCGAACCACGGCGGCGCGTCCTTGGCCAGGCCATTGATGTCGTACAGCAGGTCGACGTCGGGGTTCGACCCGGAATCGGCGAGTCCAGCCATGGTGCTGCGGCCCCTTCGTCGTCTCTCCCGGCGCACCTGTGCGTGCGCCGCTCCCGCCACCCCCGTGGTTGTAGATCCGCTTCCGCCGCACGTATGCAGGACACGTGCCGATGAACGTCTGCTCGGCTACGTCAACAGGAACGCATGGTCCCCGCTGATACGTTCCACACTCCACCGAATGATCACGCAGACGTTATCGAAGAGAGACACGTCTTCGCAGCTCAGGGGGTTGGTTTACACACGGTTCACACCGTGGTGGGCAGTGCTTTCGCGCCATCTTCGGTGACACGGGTGGCCCCGAAGTAGTCAGGCGTGTCGATCGGGTCGAATCGGATGACGGCGCCGGTCCGGGGCGCGTCGATCATGTACCCACCTCCGACGTAAATGCCGACATGCCGGATGGCGCGGGAATTGGTGAGGTCGTCCGAGAAGAACACGAGGTCGCCGGGGAGCAGTTCGTCCCGCGAGGGGTGCGGACCGGCGTTGTACTGGTCGTTGGCGACGCGCGGCAGCTTGATGCCCACGCTCGCATAGGCGGCCTGGGTCAGTCCCGAGCAGTCGAAGCGTCCGCCCTGCTCAGCGGTACCGGTGCCGCCCCAGAGGTAGAGCGTGCCGAGCTTCTTCTGCGCGTACTCGATCGCGCCGGCGGCCTGCTCGGAGGGGTCGACCCGCCCGGCGGGCGCGGCGAAGCTCTCCGAGAGGGCCGTGATCCGCTTCACGTAGTTCTGGGTCTCGCTGTACGGCGGCACACCGCCGTACTTGATCACCGCGTACGCCCCCGCGTTGTAGGCGGCCAGCATGTTCTCGGTCGGATTCCCGCCAACCTTCTTCACGTAGGAGGCGAGTTCGCAGTCGTAGGAGGCGGCGGAGGGAATCGCGTCCGCCGGGTCCCACACGTCGCGGTCGCCGTCGCCGTCGCCGTCGATGCCGTGACTGGCCCAGGTGCCGGGGATGAACTGCGCTATGCCCTGCGCGGCGGCGTGGCTCTGGGCTCTCGGGTTGAAGCCGCTCTCCTGGTAGAGCTGGGCGGCGAGCAGGGCCGGGCTGATGGCGGGGCAGAGGTTGCCCCACTTCTGCACGGTGGCCGCGTACGCGGCGGGCACCGACCCCTTGGCCAACGCTTTCGTCCCACCGGCCACGCCGTTGGCCAGGTTCCCGGCGACGAGGTAGACCCCGACGACGAGCAACATGACGAAGGCCACGGCGGAGCTGATCGCAACACTCGCCACGATCCATGCCTTACGCACCGTCAACCGCCCCTCGCCGCCCAGGAGTCCGTGGGTCAGTGTAGAGGCGGGCGCCACGCCCGGGAATGATCACGGGGAGGAGAGTCGGGGGCGGACGGAGGAACGGGGCACGGCACGGGCAGCACGGCGAGGGCAACGGTGGATCCGGGAGGCGCACGGGATCGCGGCGCGTCACGGTTCTCCGGCCGCTTCCCGGTACAGCCGCTCCGCCTCCGCGCCGAGGACCACGCTGTAGGGGCCGCCCGGGATCGTGCCGCCTTGGTCGTGCCCGCCGAGGACCCCGACGACCTTGCCGTCGCCGTTCGCCCAGGGGCTGCCGCTGGTCCCCCCGCCGAAGCCGGGGCACACGATGCGCTGCTGAGCGCGGCCGTGCGCGGCCTGCCCGGCGGTGCAGCGGACGGGCGTCTCGCGGGTGTCGGGTACCCGCTGACGGTCACCGCGGTGACCCCCGCGGCCGTACCGGTCACGAACCGGTCGCCGCCGACCACGTCCTCGACCCCCGCACCGCCCCGCGCGGCGACCGCGGCGAACCCCACGTCGCCGTCCTCGTGCCGTCCCCCGACCCACCCGCGTGGCAGGAAGCGCCGCACCACCGTCCAGTCCCCGTAAGGTGCCCACCCGTCGCGGTAGCCCGGCACGAAAACCAGCCCCGCGTCGCCCCCCAGGCAGTGCGCGGCGGTGACGATCAGGTTCCGGTGCGGCGCGTCGACCACGGACGCGGTGCGGAAGTGCCCGCCGGCCGGCCGGGCCGCCCGTGCGGCGGGGACGAGGACCCCGACCCGGGCGTCCCGCGCGGTGACGGTCACGCCGAAGGGCCCGGCCCCGTCGTCGGCGGTCGCGGTGGACGCGGCGAGGAGGGCGACGGGGACCACGGCGATGGGCAGGACGCGCTTCACCGGAGCGGCGGCTGTGGCGGGCACCCCACCGGCTCCTACCCGGCGAAGTTCCCCTACGCGAACACCACCGCCCTGAACGACGTCACCGGCGGCAGCAACGGCAGCCGCGCCACCGGCTGCTTCCGCACCGCCCGGACGGGCTACGACGGCCCGACCGGTCCGGGCACCCCGAAAGGGCCTGGCGCCTCCACCGGCTGACGCCTCCCCACCCATGACGGAACGTCACTGCGGAACGGCGCCCAGGGCCGTGGGGGCCCGGAGCCGGCCGCGGAATGCACGGGCTGCGGCAACCCCGACGCGACCCGTTCGCCTTGCCAGGTAGCCTTCACCCGGAGAACACCGGCGCGACCACTCACCCGACCAGCCGTCAGAAACAGCTGTCAAAGGTGAAAAAGGCCGCAAGAGCGGCACAACGACGGAACCGCACACCAGGTTCCGCTCAGGCCTCATTGCCCGGTGTGACCTGCCGTGATACACAGAGTGACCATACGATCCTTCGCGCACCGCCCGTCGCCCCCACTAGGGCCCGGCGCGGAACGGTGGCAAGGTGTTCGTACGAATTCCGCCAAACAATGACGCCAAGTCGACATCCGACAGCATCATTGTCGGCGAGAATGAGGCCTGACCTCTGCATGCCCGCAGAGGATGCGGACTACCCAACAGGGGCGGTGACTTACGTGCTCTTTGCGGCCGACAAGGGAGACATCAACACCATCATCGGCGGGATCGCTCCGGACTGGGGCCCCTTCGGCAACCTGGGCAACGAGGCGAAGGTGATGATCGAGGTCGTGATGGCGGTGGCCATCCTGCTCTGCCTCGGCATCGCCATCTGGGGCGCCGCCAAACAGCGCATCGGAGCCACCGCCCTGCGGGACACCTTCAGCGCGGAACAGGGCAAGGGCCTCATCATCGCGGGTCTGACGGGCGTCTTCATCATCGGCTCACTCGGGACGCTGTTCACCATCGTGTACGGCATGGCCGTATAGCCCGGGCACCGTCCGCCCGCCGGGCGCACCCGGCTCCCTCTCCATCCCACCCGCCCGTCGTGCCCACCGGCTGAGGTTGCGTCTCCCTGATGTCGAGTCACCACACCGCGCCCGCGCGGGAACCAGCGCGGCTACCGTCGTACGAGGAGTATGAGAAGTACGACCGGTACGAAGCGTTTCCGCACGACATCGAGGGGGCGTACGCGGCATGAGTCTCGGTGACGACCACGGGTCCTCCGGCGGCTACGCCGGCACGGGCCAGACCCGCACCCGCCTGCCCGACTCCGGCGACGCCTTCGGCGACCCCCGCCGCCGCGGCTCGTCCCGCAGTCTGGTCACGGTGGTGGGCGTGGTGGTCCTCCTGATCGCGGCGATCGCCTTCGCGAACCGGGGGGGCGGCGGCAGCGAGGCCGGTGGCTCCGGCAGTGACAAGGCGGAGAGCTCGGCGACAGCGCCCACGGGACAGCAGCCGGTCACGTCCAAGACCGGCGACATCGCCACGGGCTACGCCCACACAGAGCAGGGCGCCCAGTCCGCAGCCACCAACTACGGCGTCGCCCTCGGGTCGGCCGACATGTACCAACTCGAAAAGCGGCACGCGATCGTCAACACCGTGTACGCACCCGATGTCGCCGCCGCCCAACTCCCCGAGTTCGATCAGGTCTACTCACAGGAGAGCTTCCTCGAGAAGCTCGGCCTCACCAAGGACGGGACCGCGCCCGGCGGCCAGACCTTCGTCTCGCGCGTCGTCCCGGTCGGTACCAAGGTCACCTCCTACAACAACAGCACAGCCTCGGTCGCGCTCTGGTACACGTCCCTCTTCGGCCTGTCAGGTGAGGGCTCAAAGAACCCCGTGACGGAGAGTTGGTACACCACGACCTACCAGCTGAAGTGGGTCGACGGTGACTGGAAGGTCACCGGCTTCACCCAGAAGGACGGTCCGGTCCCGGTCGGGCGCGACCAAAGGGCCTCCACCGCGGAGGACATGAGCAAGGCCGTCGAGGGGTACGGAGGGTTCACTTATGCCCGGTAAGCATCACGTACTCAAACTCGGCGCCGCGGTCGCAGCGGTGCAGACGGCCACGGTGCTGCTGGCCACCCGTGCATTCGCCGCGCCCACCCCCAGCCCCAGCCCCTCACCCAGCAACAACGCCTGCGACCTCCTCAGGGGCGAGGCCAGAGAAATCTGCGAGGGCGACACCGGCAGCGGCAGCGGCAGCGGGACCTCCCGGCTCGACCCGGCCTCCACCCTCGACCCCCTCTCCTCCCTCGCCAAGGGCTGTGCCGACGCCGCGTCCTGGACCGTCGACAAGCTCAGCGACGCCGTGAAGGAGACCGCCAACGTCGACTTCACGAACCCCAAGTTCCTCCAGCAGTACGCCGTCGTCTTCGCCGCGTCGACGATCCTCACGCTCCTGCTCTGGCTCCTGGCCGTCGCCAAGCGGGCGGTGCGCGGCGTCCCCCTCACCACCGCCCTGTCCGAAGCCATCGGCTTCCTGTGGCTCACGGTGCTGGCCTCCGCCTTCACCCCCCTGATCCTCTACACCGTCGTCTCCGCGACCGACGGCATCACCGAGGTCCTCGCCAAAGCCACCGGCGACCAGACCGACGCGTTCTTCGGCACCTTCTCCGAGGCCCTCAAGAAGGGCGAGGACATCGGCGGCGGCCCGATCATGCTGATCGTCGTCTCCCTGGTCAGCATCCTCGCCGCCGGCGTCCTCTGGCTGGAGCTCGTCATCAGGGCCGCCCTGCTCTACGTCGGCGCCCTCCTCGGCACCGTCGTCTACGCCGGGCTCGTCGACAAGAACCTGTGGGGCCACGTCCGCCGCTGGGCCGGCATCATGATCGCGGTCATCCTCATCAAGCCGGTCATCGTCATCGTCCTCGGCCTCGCCGGCGCGCTCTCCGCCGACGACGGCCCCGACGCCTTCTCCGCCGTCGTCTCCGGCCTCGCCATCATCCTGCTCGCCATCTTCGCCAGCGCGATGATCTACCGCTTCGTACCCGGCTTCGGCGACGAGATCGCCGGCTCCCGCAACAACCGCATCATGCGGGGCGCCGAGGGCAAGGCCGCGGCCGTCATCAGCTCCCCGGCGTCCCTGGTCGCGCAGGGCATCAAGACCCACAGCTCCCGCGCCGACCACAACGGCGGAGGCAGCCAGTCCTCCGCCCCCCGCCCCAGCAACCCCGCCTCCGGCGGAGTCGCCGCGCACAGTGCGCGCACCTCGAACGGCGGCGGCGGATCTGTCCCCTCCGCCGCCCCCGCCCCCCGTTCGAGCAGCCCCGTCAACACCCCCCACGCCAGCAACACCCGCAACAGCAGTACCAACCGCACGGGAGGTGAAGGGCGTTGACGACCGAGTCCCACGTGTCCCATCCGGTCACGCCCCGCCGGACGTATCTGATCGGCCGCGCCCGGCCGAACGCGATCATCGGCCGCAACCGCGAGACCGGCGAGATCGCCCTGATCGTCGTGGGCGCGTTCCTCGGCATGATGTGCGGGCTCCTCGTCCCGGTGCTGTCCCTGCGCATCGTGCTGCTCGCCGGGTTCCCGATGCTGGCGCTGGCCGCGGTGTACGTGCCCTACAAGCACCGCACCTTCTACAAGTGGTTCGAGATCAACCGCAGCTACAAGCGGACCCTGAAGCGGGGCACCACCTACCGCTCCGCCGTCATCGAGGCCGGCACCCGGCTGGACGGCCGCGAGGTGGAGATCGGCCCGCCCCCTGGCATCGGCCGCATCACCTGGCTGGCCGCCCCCTTCGGCCCCGACGAGATCGCCGTGCTCCTGCACGCCGACCGCAAGACCGTCACCGCCGCCATCGAGATCGAGGGCCCGGGCGTCGGCCTGCGCGACAGCGAGGACCAGGAGGCCCTCGTCGACCGCTTCGGCACCCTGCTCAAGCACGTGGCCAACGGCGACGGTTTCGTCACCCGCATCCAGATGCTGGCCCGCACCCTCCCGGCCGACCCGGACGCCCACGCCAAGGACGTCGCCGTCCGCGGCGACGACAAGGCCCTGCCGTGGCTCCAGGGGTCCTACGACCAGCTCCAGTCGATGGTGTCCACCAGCAGCGAGCAGCACCGCGCCTACCTCGTCGCCTGCATGCACTACACCCGCGACCTCGCCGCCGAGGCCAACGCCATGGCCCGCGCCGCCCGCGCCCACGGCGGCAAGGTCGACCGGGACGCCGGACTCGCCGTCGTCATGGCCCGCGAGCTCACCGACATCTGCTCGCGCCTGCAGGAGGCGGACATCCGCGTCCGGCAGCCCCTGGGCCAGGGACGGCTGTCCTCGCTGATCCACTCCATGTACGACCCGGACCACCCGATCGACCACATCCAGGCGATGACGAAACGCAACGCCTGGCCGGCCGAGCTGGACGCCATGGAGCCCACCTACCTCCAGGCCAAGACCCGCGAGTCCTCCACCCGCGCCCCCTGGTGCCACGCCACCGCCTGGGTGAAGGAGTGGCCGATGACCCCCGTCGGCGTCAACTTCCTCGCCCCGCTCCTCGTGCACACCCCGGACGTCATCCGCACGGTCGCCGTCACCATGGACCTCGAACCCACCGAGGTCGCCATCGAGCGCATGCTGACGGAGAAGACCAACGACGAGGCCGAGGCCTCCCGCGCCGCCAAGATGAACCGCACCGTCGACCCGCGCGACGTGGCCGCGAACTCCCGGCTCGACCAGCGCGGCGAGGACCTCGCCAGCGGCGCCGCCGGGGTGAACCTCGTCGGCTACATCACCGTCTCCTCGCGCTCCCCCGACGCCCTCGCCCGCGACAAGCGGACGATAAGGGCCTCGGCGGGAAAGTCGTACCTGAAGCTGGAGTGGTGCGACCGCGAGCACCACCGCGCCTTCGTGAACACCCTTCCCTTCGCCACCGGCATTCGGAGGTAGGACCTGATGCGGGATCCGCTGTCCGTCCTCACCGACGCCTTCACCTCCTTCCTGTTCGGGAAGGTGGAGACGACCAGGCTCCCGGTGCGCACGTCCACGGGCCAGGCCCAGGCGGTCTACCTCCCGACCGCCGCCCCCGGCCTCGGCGACTCCGGCGTCATCATCGGCCGCGAGGTGTACTCCGGAAAGGGCTACATCTACGACCCCTTCCAGCTCTACGGCCAGCAACTGCCTGCCCCCCACTGGCTGGTCCTCGGGGAGTCCGGCAACGGCAAGTCGGCGCTGGAGAAGACGTACGTCCTGCGCCAGCTCCGCTTCCGCGACCGCCAGGTCGTCGTCCTGGACGCCCAGGGAGAGGACGGCGTCGGCGAGTGGAACCTCATCGCGCAGGAGCTGGGCATAACCCCCATCCGGCTGGACCCGATGGCGGCCCTGGACATGGGCATCCGCCTCAACCCGCTCGACCCCGCGATCACCACCACGGGCCAGCTGGCCCTGCTCCGCACGATCATCGAGGTCGCGATGGGCCACGGCCTGGACGAGCGCTCCGGCTTCGCCCTCAAGGTCGCGCACGCCTACGTCAACGAGACGATCGTCGACCGCCAGCCGGTCCTGACCGACATCGTCGAGCAGCTGCGCCACCCCGAGCCCGAGTCGGCCGAGGCGATGAACGTCGCCATAGACGACGTACGGGCCTGGGGCCTGGACGTCGCCCTGGTCCTGGACCGTCTGGTCGACGGTGACCTGCGCGGCATGTTCGACGGCCCCACCACGGTCGGCATCGACCTGGACGCCCCGCTCATCGTCTTCGACCTGTCCCACATCGACCGCAACTCCATCGCCATGCCCATCCTCATGGCCATCGTCGGCGTGTGGCTGGAGCACACCTGGATCCGCCCCGACCGGAAGAAGCGCATCTTCCTCGTCGAGGAGGCCTGGCACATCATCAACAGCCCCTTCGTCGCCCAGCTCTTCCAGCGCCTGCTGAAGTTCGGCCGCCGCCTGGGCCTGTCCTTCGTAGCGGTCGTCCACCACCTCTCGGACGTCGTCGACGGCGCGGCGGCCAAGGAGGCGGCGGCGATCCTGAAGATGGCGTCGACGAGGACGATCTACGCCCAGAAGGCCGACGAGGCGAGGGCGACGGGACGGGTGCTGGGGCTGCCCAGGTGGGCGGTGGAGATCATCCCGACGCTGACCCCCGGCATCGCCGTCTGGGACGTCAACGGCAACGTCCAGGTCGTCAAACACCTGGTCACGGAGACCGAACGCCCCCTGGTGTTCACCGACCGCGCGATGACCCAGTCCTCCGCCGACCTCGCGGACGACGCCCTGCGCGCCGCCGAGATCGAGGCGGAGGAACGGGCCGCGGCCTTCGTGGAACACCACCTGGGCGACTCCGAATCGACGGTGGCGTAGGCGCAAGGGGAGGACGCGTGAGACCGGACGACCGCCACACCCGGCGCGGCACCCAGGGGGGCATCCCCGACGGCCTGCTGGTCGGCATACTCGCGTTCCTCCTCGGCATGACCGTGCTGGTGTGGACGGCCACGGGCCTCGCCGCCCTGTTCGCCCACGGCTCCTGGCCGTCCGGCGTCACCTTCACCCGCACCCCGCCGGCGATGCGCGGCCTCATCGCCGAGCCCCACGACATCCCGGGCGCCTGGCCCGGCACACCCCCCGGCGAACTCTCCGGCTACGGCCTGTTCTGGGGCCTGTTCATCGGCCAGCTGATGATCCTGGTCGTCCTCACGGTGTTCGTGATGGGCACGCTGGCCCGGTGGCGAGCGGTCCGGGCGTGGCGCCGGGCGGAGAAGGCGACGTACGCAGCGGGACCGCCGACGCAGCACGACGCCCCGGGACCCGCGCAGCAGGACGTACAGGGACCGGTCCAGCACGACGTCCCGCGACCGGTCCAGCACGACGCCCCGACGACGACCACACCGCACGAGGTCCCCACCCCCCGCCGTGCGGCCCCCGAGCCCACCCACGTCCTGGAACCCACGCCCGCGCCCGGCGGCCCCCCGCATCCGACGGCAACGCCCGCCCCGCAGACAACCGCACCCGCGACGGCCATCCCCACCACCCCGGCAGCCCTCTTCGCGCAGGAACAGGTGGGCGAACGGGAAAGAATCCTCGTGGCCCCGAGGGAGACCCGCCAGGCCACCGCGACCCAGGCGGTACGCGACGCCGAGGGCCCCGCTCTCGTCGTCACCTCGAACCCCTCCGTCTGGCAGGACACCAAGGACGCCAGAGCCAAACTCGGCCCCACCCACCTCTACGACCCCACCCACCTCTGCGACACCCCGTCCCGCCTCCACTGGTCCCCCACCGCCGGCTGCGAGGACCGGGACACGGCGACGCGAAGGGCCACCGCCCTGCTCACCCCCGTCCGCCCCACCGCCAAACTCGACCAGGCGGTCAGCGACACCGCCGCCACCCTGCTGCGGAGCTACCTGCACGCCGCCGCGATCGACGGCCGCACCATCCGCCATGTCCACCGCTGGTCCCAGGGCACCCAGCTCCAGGACGCCGTACGCATCCTGCGCACCAACCCCAAGGCCGCCCCCGGTTCCGCCGGTGAACTCGAAGGCGCCCTCACTGCCCACCCCGAACGACGCGACATGGCCCAGCAGTTGACCACCCGCGCCCTCACGGCCCTCTCCACGGTCAACATCCGCGAAGCCTGCACTCCCAACCGAACTGATGCCCTCGCCTTGGATTCCTTCGTCCACGAAGGGGGCACGCTTTATGTGGTGGGGGAATCCATCGAGGACCCCAGGACGAACCCGGGCGCCATGCCCCTCCTGACGGCCCTCGTCTCGAGCGTGGTCGAGCGCGGCCGGCACATGGCCGAACGGTCATCGGCCGGTCGCCTCGACCCACCAATGACGCTCGTCCTGGACGACGTCGCGGCCGTGGCCCCGCTTCCCCAACTCCCGGAGCTGCTGGCCACCGGAGCGGACCGGGGCATGCCGACCCTGGCCCTGCTCCGGTCCCGCGAACAGGGCCGCGCCCGCTGGCCGCACGACGAACTACCGGTCTGAGAAGGGCGTTCCCACAGCGCCGCGCTCGAGGACGAACTCCAACTCCCGCTCCCCGACGTCCCCCAACGGCACCGTCACCCCGCTCGGCAGGAACCCCACCCGCCGGTAGAACCGCTGCGCCCGCCCGTTCTCCTCGTGCACGATGAGCCGCACCCGCTCAAGGCCCCGCCCCCACGCCCACTCCAGCGCCGCGTCGAACAGCACCTCGGTCAGCCCGCTCCCGCGCTCCTCGGGCCGCACGAACACAGCGACCACATGCCCCTGCTTCCGCTCCACCGGAAACCCGGCCCAGTCGGTCGTCCCCGGTTCCTCCACGAGCACGGTCAGGGTCCCCACCCATCGCCCGTCCGGCCCCTCGGCGATGATCTGCTGCGCCTTGTCCGCGCCCTCGGCGGCCCCGGCCGTCCGCTCCCGCCAGAACGAGTCCGGCCGGGCCGCGGCCTCCTCGTACGTCTCCAGGAACGCCAGGTGCGCCACCGGATCCCGCAGCGCCGCGAGCCGCAGCTCCTTCGCCGCAGGCCACTCGCCGGCACGGACCGACCGGATCACATAGCTCATGCGGACACGGTAGTACCCGGGTACGACGCCCCTCACCCCGATTACCCCCGCCGGTCCGACGCCCGCGGCCCCCGTGCCCACGAGCATCGAAGCATGCTGACGGCACACGAACTGACCAAACGCTACGGCGACCGGACGGTCGTCACCGACCTGTCCTTCACCGTCCGCCCCGGCGCCGTCACGGGCTTCCTCGGCCCGAACGGCGCCGGCAAATCCACCACCATGCGCATGCTCCTCGGCCTCGACGCCCCCACCCGCGGCCACGCCACCGTGGCCGGACGCTCCTACGCGACCCACCCCGCGCCCCTCACCGAGGTCGGCGCCCTGCTGGAGGCCCGCTCGGTCCACCCCGGCCGCACCGCCCACCACCACCTGCGCGCCCTCGCCCACACGCACGGCATCCCCCGCACCCGGGTCGAGCAGGTCCTCGCCCTCACCGGCCTGACCGACGTGGCCCACCGCCGCGTCAAGGGCTTCTCCCTGGGCATGGGACAGCGGCTCGGCATCGCCGCCGCCCTCCTCGGCGACCCGGCCACACTCCTCCTCGACGAGCCCGTCAACGGCCTCGACCCGGAAGGCGTCCGCTGGATCCGCAACCTGCTCAAATCCCTCGCCGCGGAGGGCCGCACCGTCTTCGTCTCCTCCCATCTGATGAGCGAGATGGCCCTCACCGCAGAACACCTCGTCATCATCGGCCGCGGCCGCCTCCTCGCCGACACCACCGTCACCGACTTCCTACGCCACTGCGGCGCCGGCACCACCAAGGTCGTCACCCCGGAGGCCACCGCCCTCGTGGACCTCCTCACCACCCCCGGCGTGGAGATCACCGCCGGCACCCCCGGCACCCTCCACATCCGCGGCACGGACGCCCGGCACATCGGCACCACGGCAGCCGCCCACGGCATCCCCCTCTACGAACTGACCCCCACCACCGCCTCCTTGGAGGAGGCCTTCATGGACCTCACCCGGGACGCGGTGGAGTACCCGGCGACCCCGCAAGGAGCAGCGGCATGACCACGGCGGCCCTCCCCTACCGCGTGACCCCGGCCCGCGTCCTGCGCTCCGAGTGGCACAAGTTCTGGACCCTGCGCTCCACCTGGAACACCCTCGCCGTCACCAGCGCCCTCACCGCCGCCATGGGCGCGGGCCTCGGCGCCGCCTACGACGGCACGGGCGAAGGCGGCATGGACACGGTCGTCTTCGTCCTCCTCGGCACCCAGTTCGCCCAGATCAACCTGGGGGTGTTGGGCATCCTGGCCACGGCCGGCGAGTACTCCACAGGCCAGATCCGCGCCACCATGACAGCCGTTCCACGCCGCCTGCCCGTCCTCTGGTCCAAGGCCGCCGTCCTGGCCGCGGTCGCCCTCCCCCTCACCCTGGCGACGAACCTCCTCACCTTCCCCCTGGCCCAGTCCTTCCTCTCCGGCACCGACCAGGCGGCCTCCCTCGGCGACCCGGGCGTCCTGCGCGCCCTCGCCGGCAACGCGGCCGGTCTCACCCTCCTCGCCGTGCTGGCCCTGGGCATCGGCGCCCTGCTCCGCTCGGTCCCCATGGCCATCGGCGCCTTCATCGGCCTCGTCATGATCCTCCCGGAGATCCTGGCCATGCTCCCGTACGCCGTCGTCGACGACGCCGTCCGCCACTTCCCCGGCAAGGCCCTGGAAGCCCTCACCACGGCCGACCCCCTGCCCGGAGCGGCCTCCCCGGGCACCGCCCTGGCGGCCATGGTCCTGTGGACGGCGACGGTCCTCGCGTCGGCCGCGCTGGTCCTGCGCCGCCGAGACGTGTGACGCCGGACGCCGGAACCCTCACGATGGACCTCGTGACGGAAGACCGGGCGCCGGAGCCCCTCACCGAGTACGCCCAGCGCCTCGCGCACAAGGTGCGCGCCTTCGACCGACGCCACCCGCTGCTGTGGGACCTCCACTTCACCGGTTTCTGGGTGACCGCCGCCCTGATCGACTACGCCGGCGGCGGCTGGCGCCACAACGCCCACCAGCTCGACGTGCCCGGCTGGCTGCTCCTCACCCTGAGTCTCGGCCTCTCGGTCCCGCTGCTGTGGCGCCGCACCCGTCCCGCCGTGGCTCTGGCCTTCATGGTCCCGTTCGCCCTCGTCGACGCCTGGACCGGCGCCGCCCTCCAGGCGGCCCTGCTCCAACTGGTCCTCGTCTACCATCTCGCCCTGCGCCGCCCCCTGCGCGGCCTGTGGTGGGCGACGGCCGTGGTGATCACCCCGGTCCTCGTCTCGGTCCTCCGCCACGGGGAGGGCAGCTGGGACCAGCAGATCGGCTCGCATCTGATGTCCACCGCGGTGGCCGCCCTCATCGGCGTCACGGTCCGCACCCGCCGCAACTACACCGCGGCCCTGGAGGACCGAGCCCGTCGTCTGGAGACCGAACGCGACCAGCAGGCCCAGCTCGCCACCGCCGCCGAACGGGCCCGCATCGCCCGCGAGATGCACGACATCATCGGCCACAACCTCTCCGTCATCACCGGCCTGGCCGACGGCGGCCGGTACGCGGCCGCCAAATCGCCCGAACGGGCCGCCCAGGCCCTCGACGCCATCGCCACCACCAGCCGCCAGGCCCTCACCGAACTCCGTCGCCTCCTCGACGTCCTGCGCGAGGAAGAGAAACAACAGGCGGACCTGGCTCCCCAGCCGGGTCTCACCGACCTCGACCGGCTCCTCGACGGCGTACGCGCCGCAGGCCTCCCCGTCAGCGTCACCACCCACGGCAGCCCCACTCTCCCCCCGGGCCGCCAGCTCACCGTCTATCGCGTCATCCAGGAAGCCCTCACCAACACCTTGAAACACGCGGGTCCCGACACCACCGCGGACATAGCCCTGTCGTACGAGGAGAAGGCCGCCGTCACCGTCACGATCACCGACACAGGCCACGGCAGCCACACCACCGGCACCTCCCGGGACGGTCGCGGACTACCCGGAATGCGCGAGCGAACCGCCCTGTACGGCGGCACACTTGAGGCCGGCCCACGCCCTCACCCGGAGCGGGGGTGGCGCGTCCGCCTACACCTCCCGGAGGAATACCCGCAGTGACCACCGTCCTCATCGCCGACGACCAGCCACTCCAGCGCTTCGGCTCCCGCATGCTGCTGGAAAGCCAGGACGACATGACGGTCGTGGGTGAGGCGGCGAACGGCAGCGAAGCGGTCCGCATGGCGGCCGAGCTCCACCCCGACGTCGTCCTCATGGACATCCGGATGCCCGGCCTCGACGGCATCGAGGCGACCCGCCGCATCACCGCCGCCGGGGATCGCACCCGCATCCTGATCGTCACCACCTTCGACCTGGACGAGTACGCCTACGCCGGCCTGCGCGCGGGTGCCTCCGGCTTCCTCGTGAAGGACGCGCAGCCCGAGGAACTCCTCGCCGGCGTCCGCGCGGTCGCCTCGGGCGACGCGGTGGTCGCCCCCAGCCTGACCCGCCGCCTCCTGGACGCCTACGTCCACCATCTCCCGGCCGACCCCGGCGCGGAGGACGCCACAGGCGACGATTCCCGCCTCGCCTCCCTCACCGACCGGGAGCGCGAAATCCTCACGGTCATCGGCCAGGGCTGGACGAACACGGAGATAGCCGCCCGCCTCCACCTGGCGGAGTCGACGGTGAAGACCCACGTGGGCCGCATCCTCGCGAAGACGGGTTCGCGCGATCGCATTCAGGCAGTGATTTTGGCATACGACACCAAGCTGGTGCAGCCGTCCTGAAAGGCGTGAAACGCAGAAAACCCCCGCATCCGAAGATGCGGGGGTTTTCACAAGAATTGTTCGGCGGCGTCCTACTCTCCCACAGGGTCCCCCCTGCAGTACCATCGGCGCTGTAAGG
>NZ_JASKMS010000027.1 GCF_030124145.1 Streptomyces sp. 378 | reverse complement strand
AGGCACCAGCCGCTCAACGATCCCCACGGGCGATAGCCTACCGAGTCAGCCAAATGAGATGACTTCTTATCACGGCCGTCGCCCTGCTCGGCGCGATTCCTCGGTCTTCCTCGCCGCGTACGGGGTGTACGTCGCGTACGGCGTCCTCGGCGGCATCGCCGACTGATGACCGGCTGATCGCCGGCTGATCCCCACGAGCGCCGGGCGGCGTCGTCAGGCTGTGTACGCGCCCACGAGAAGGCCCAGGAACGCTCCCGCGATCAGGAACGGGCCGAACGGGATGGCTGTCTTGCGGGTGGCCCGCCGGGTGATCACCAGAGCCGCGCCGTACAGCGCGCCCAGGAGAAAACCGCCGAAGGTGCCCAGCATGACCGTCGGCCAGCCGTACCAGCCGAGGGCGGCGCCCGCGCCGAGGGCGAGTTTGACGTCGCCGAAGCCCATGCCCGCGGGGTTGATGAGGAACAGGACGAAGTAGCCGCCGCCCAGGGCGAGGGAGCCGAGCAGGGCGGTCGTCCAGACGCCCGCGTGTTCGGGGACGAGGGCGGTGAGGCCGAGCAGGGCGAGTGCGGCACCGGCGAAGGGCAGCGTGAGCGGGTCGGGCAGGCGCCGTACGCGGAAGTCGACGACCGTGAGCAGCACGCCGACCGGGGCGAGCAGCAGCCAGACCCCGAGCTCGGGCCGGGTGCCGGTCGCGGCGGCGAGAGCGGCGCAGACGAGGACGGTGGCGATCACCAGGGGGGTCGTACGGGGTCCGTATCCGCTCGCCGCGCACTCCGGGCACGCCGCCCGCCCCAGCCAGCCCCTGACGGTGTGCCCGTCGGGGCACTCCCGCCGCCACGCCTCCCCCGAGGGCGCCGAGAACCGGTAGGCCGCGCGCGGCAGCAGCGCCCCCGCCGCCGCGCCCCACAGCGCGGCGGCGACGACCAGCAGCCCGGTGCTCATCCCGCAGTGGCGATCGCGTCGCGCCAGGCCGGCAGCAGTTCGTCGAGCAGGGCCTCGGTGCGCGGCGGCAGCCCGCGGGCCCCGCTGCGGCCGATGAGGTCGGTGGCGAGGTCGGTCAGCCGGTCCGTGTCGCCCGTGGCGTGGGTGGCGCGCAGCAGCTCGTGCCACAGGCGCTCGTCGGCCGGGGCGGTGCGCAGGGCCGCGCCGAGCGCCTCGATGGCCTTCTCGGCGCGGTTCTTCTCCATGTGGAACTCGCACAGCGCGAGCCCGGTGTCCGCGACGAGCAGCGGCAGTTGGGCGTCGACGATCTCGTGGGTGAGCCACCGGTAGCGGCCCTCGGGCCGGTCGGCGAGCAGCGGCCCGCGCACCAGCACCAGCGCGTCCGTGAGCAGCCGCCCGCGCACGGCCCGGCTGCCGACGCCCCTGCCCTGCGTGGCCTCGTGGTAGAGCGACCGCAGCACGTCCAGGTCGGAGACGACCGTCTTGGCGAGCGTGAGCCGGCCGGAACGGTCGGTGCCGAGGCGGGGCGTGCCGTCGGGGTCGGTGCCGAGCCACTCGCGCAGCCGGTCCAGCAGCGCGTCGCGCACGTCGTCGGTGACACCGCGCGGCCACAGCGCGGAGGACAGTACGCGCGGGTGCACGCCCTCGCGGTGCAGGAGCAGCAGGGCGAGCGCCTCGTGCAGCAGCGCGCTGCGCTCCCCGTCCGGGTTGTCCAGGCCGATGATCTCGTACGGCCCGACGAGCCGGGCGTACACGGCCGGCCGGCCCTGCTCGCTGATGTCGACGAGGAACGGCGGGGTGGTCGCCGGCCTGTCGGTGTCGCGCTCCGGGTCGGCCTCGACGAACAGCTCGACCACGGCCCGCTGCTGGGCGGCCGGCAGCAACTGTGCGTCCAGTTCGAGGCCGAGGAGGGGCGCGAGCAGCTTGCCCTGGCCGGTGATCTCCATCTCCCAGGCGGCGCCCGGCAGATCACCGGTCTCGGTGCCGACGAGGTAGCCGATGCCGAGCCGGCTCGCGTCGGCGGCGAGTTCGGCGAGCTTGACGGCGTCCTCGGCGGACGGCTGGGCGGCGAGCAGGACGAGGTGCGGGGCCCAACGGGTGTGCTGGGCGGGCCCGGTGCGCCCGGTGAGGACGGAGTCGTGCCCGGCGGCGCCCAGCGCTCCGCGCCGCTGCCGCGTCTCGGCCTCCATGGTCTCGACGAGCGCCTCGATGTCCTCGAGGTGCCGGATCCGGTTGGGGGCGAGCGGGGTGAGGTCCTCCCCGAAGCCGACGAGCGTGATGGTCATGCGATCGGACCAGCCGTTGGTGGCCAACTCGGCGGCCACGGACGCGAAGACGGCGGCCCGGTCGGCCTCCCGGCCGCTCAGCGACACGATGCCGGGCACGGCCTCCAGGTTGAGCAGCAGCCGCGAGTCGTCCATGGTGCCGAGGCTGACCAGGCCCGGGTAGGGCGCGGCCGTGTCGACGTCCTCGTAGCGCTCGGCGTCGGTCCGGGCCAGCATCCAGAAGGTCTGGTCCTGCCCCTGCTGCCAGGGGGCGGGGGGCTTCCCGGCGGGCTGGGCGAGCTGGAGGTGCAGGTCGCCGTTGCTGAGCCAGGCCGCGTACACGACGGGCAGCGCCCGCGACTCCTCGGCGAGGGAGGCGGCGAGACCGCGCAGGGACCGGTCGAGCAGCCGCACGCCCTCGGGGTCGGCGCCGACGAGCAGCGCGTCCTGCACGTCCAGTGCGTCCCCGCTCGGCGTGGGCGGCTCCATGCCGCGTCGGCCGCCGACGGCCCCGAACGCCGACTGCCACAGCGCCTGCCGACGCCGCCGGCCCAGGGCGCCGAGGAGTCCGGCGGCGAGGAGGGGCGCGGTGAGGAGGGCTTCGGGAAGGCCGAAGGAACGGTCGGACTCGGCGCCGACGGCCGTCGCCCGCTGGTGCCCCGCGTCGTGGGCGGGCCGCTGCTGCTCGGGGACGGACACCTGGGCGGTGCCGCCTCCGCGCGCCTGGTCGCTTCCGCCCTGGGCACCGCCTCCGCCCTGGGCGTGATCCCCGGTCTGCGCGTAGTCGGAGATCTGCTGCTGGACGTCCGGCGACACGTTGGGCGCCTCGTCGGGCATCTCGACGAGCTCGCCGCCGCGGGCGTCGCCCGGCATCTCCATGATCCAGCCGGGCCGGATGAGACTGGCCTCGGACAGCTTGGACCCGTCCGGCTGCACGCGGTCCTTGTTGAGCTCGAAGATCTCCTTGTAGCGACGCCCGTCACCCAGGTGCCGTTGGGCTATCTCCCAGAGGGAGTCGTGGTGACGCCCCTCGGGCGGCTGGATCCGGTAGTACTTCGTGTCGCCCTGCCGGGCGGTGCTGCCACCGGCGTCGGCGTGGGCGGCGGCGTGCGAGGCCTGCTCGGCGAGGGCCGCGGCGGCACCGGAGGCCTGGTCCTGCTGCTGGGCGAAGAGCCCGGGGGTGGCCTGGGCGGCCGCGACGGTCGGCTTCTGGCCGGCGTCGTAGCCCTGCCCGAGCTGCGACAGCCCGGGCGTGAAGCTGGCGGCGGTGGCGCCGACGAGCAGCAGCGCGGCGACGAGTTGCCGCGCGAGCAGCTGACTCGGCCCGGCACCGGGCACCCGTCCCGGCACGCCGACACCCGACAGCGCGGCCTTCATCTCCACGAGCACACACGCCGTGAACTGCGCCCACGCCAGCCACACGAGGACGGTGAGGATGTTCAGGAAGGTGTGAACGGTGATCTCTTGCTGGAGCCAGTCGAAACTCGGCACCCCGCTCGGCAGCGGCCACCCGATCTGCGTGGCCAGCGCGCCCGGCACACCGACGAGCAGCACGGCCAGGGCGACGAAGGCGAAGAACGCCTTGACGAAGTCCCCGAACGACCTCCGCCGCATCCTCACCGGCTGCGGAGTCCGGTTCCGCGGAGCGGCCGTGGTTCCCGTCGTTCCCGTCGTACTTCCCGTCGAGCTTGACGAGCTTGAGGTGCGGCGTCGCGGCATGGCGGGTGTCCTGGGGTCGTGTGTGGAGTGAGGTGAGCCCGAGCTGTGAGGTAGGGGTGTGCTGAGCCTACAGAGATCTTATGGACTCTTATGGAGGGCGTCGAAGGGCGGACGGATGGAACTCCATTGACGTCCGGTTTGCCCTCTAGCAGCCTGGCGCCTGCTTCCAGGCCGCCGACCAAGATCTCCCCCCTTCGCAACTGCCACGCAGGCTCCTCACCTTCCCCACACACCCCTCAAGGTCATTGAAGGGGCACCACGAGCCGCTGATAGTTTCGTTCTCTGTTGCACACACCGAACTTCGGGGGAGAAGCCGTGGCCCGCCGCGCTCTGACCACCACCGCCGCGTTCGTCGCGACTGCGGCACTTCTGCTCACCGCGTGCGGTGGGGGCGACGACGGGTCGTCGGACGACATCAAGGGGGCGGGTGCGGGGGCGAGTCCGTCCGCTTCGGCCTCCACATCGACGCCGCCCGGCGTCAAGCGCCCCGAGATCACCCTTCCGAGCAGCTTCCGGTTGACCTTCGAGAACTGGACGAGCAGCGACCCGGACGAACAGGCTGTGCTCAACGACGGCAGGGAACAGCTCCGAGCCGGCTACGCGGCGATCATCGCGAACGAGCCCGACGGCGGTGAGGCCCTCGCCTTCTACGACACGAAGGCCGGCCTCTCCGCGGACCGTGAGTGGATCAAGTCCTACACGGACAAGAACGTCACCGTCATCGGCGAGCTTCCTGTCTTCGACCCCCAGGCCACCCTCTTCGCGCGGAAGACCAAGGCCCAGCTCAGATACTGCACGGACGAGAGCAAGGCGCAGACCAGGAACCGCGAGACGAGCGAGGTCGTGGGAACCGCCCCGGGGACCGACCCCCACGTGGCCTACGTCGTCACGATGCAGAAGAGCGAGCGGGGCGTGTGGCAGACCGTGTCCACCAACTCGGACAGGGGCGGCTGCTCCTGATGTACCGGCACAAGCGGGCTCTGGCCACCCTCGCCGCGACGACTCTGACGATCTCCCTCTCCGCCACGACGGCTCATGCCATCGGTGTGGGAAACGACAAGAAGCCGTCCAACGGGGACAACGCCACGGGACACGCGAGCAAGGACGGAACCCTCTCGGCGTCCGTCTCCACCATCCGGGTCAGCTATCCGAGCGGTGGTGACGGCGGCGGCAAGGAGGGGAACCTCGGCACCGTGGACCCGAATTGGGAGCCGCCTGCCTGCTGGTACGAACCGGCTTTCACCGCCGGGCAACTCAAGAAGTTCGTGGACACCGACGGCGGCGGCGATGTCGGAATCCACGAGTCCTGGTTCGGTGAAGGTCTGTGGACCGACCACTACCGGGACGGCAAGCCGGCGGACAACTTCGATCTGCACGCGGCGACGAACAGCTCCGCCGAGGGCTACGAGAACTACAACCTCGGCAAGGACGGCTACTTCTGGCGCGGCGTCGCCCCCGATCCCAACGACCCGAGATCCTGGGACTGCGGCCGCATCATGTTCTGGGTCGACGCGGGCGAGGTTCCGGACGACCCGAACGCGCCCACCCCGAAGACGCTCGCCGAGTACGCCTACAACAAGATCAGGGTCCCGGAGACCGAGGTCGAGCTGAAGCCGAAGGGCAAGTCCACGGTCAACCTGCCCACATGGGTCTGGCTGGACAAGGGCACCTTCAAGGACGTCAAGGTCCGCGCCGCACTGCCGAACACGGGCCTGTGGGCCGAGACGACGGCCAAGCCCGTCGCCCTCCACCTGGACCCGGGCACCGAGGACGCCGAGGTCTTCCCCGCCTCCGGCGACTGCGAGATCAGCGACGACGGCTCCCTCGGCACCCCGTACACCAAGGGCGCCGCCGACAAGACCCCGCCGTGCGGCATCCGCTACCTCCGTGCGACCGACGGCACCCCGTACCGGCTCTCGGCCGGCGTCACCTGGCAGATCACCTGGGAAGGCTCCGACGGCTCCGACGGCTCCGACGGCGGCCTGCCCGACGGCACGTTCGAGACCACCCAGGACATCAACGTCCAGGAAATCCAGTCGCTCAACCGCTGACGGCCCTTCCCCAGCCGCCCGGCCGCACGTGATCGGACATGGCGAGCTCGAGCTCCCTGGGGTCCTCTCCAGGCTCCTACCAACGCAGTCGGCGTGCCCAGCTTCGGCGAGGGTCCCTTCACACCGCACATCAGGGACGAGGGAGTATGGCTCACCTTTCTTCCCGTGGTCTGAAGACGACAGCACGAAAAGGAGTTTCGATGATTCGCCCCGTAGGATTCTTTTCCGAACTCTCTCCCGGTTGGCGGCTGGCGGAGACCGGTTCGATCAAGGATGCGGTCAGGCCCTCAGGCGAGCCAGACGAGAACGGCATCCTCGAATATCTCAGGCATGGCACAGGAATCTGGAGCGAAATGAGTGCGGGACCAGACGTCCTGGATCCCGACGCACCCGACATGACAGGCGTAGGATCCCTGTACACGGATGGCACTTGGCTCTGGCGCGAAGACCTCCACTACTACGTGACCACGTATCACCTTTCCCTTCCTGACGATTTCCTGAGGCACATCAGGGCCCTGAACTACAAGACACCGCCAGTACCCGAAAGCAGACTGATCGACATCGCGACAAACGACCTCGGAATCAGTATGTGATGGGAGCGAACCGGGAAAGACAGGTTGCATCGATGTCCAGTTTCTCGCTGGCGGTTCCGGATTCCTGGTGGGAGTTCGACATCCGTCCCGAAGGTCGTGACGCCACGATCAGGGCCCTTGTCGACGACCGAGTCCGGGAGTCTCCCGAACTCGCCCCGTACCGAACCGACATGAGCGCCATGCTCCGCAAGATGGCCAAGGACGCCCACGACTCCGGCGCCCTCTACATGGGCTGTATGGCCGAGAACTTCGACGGGTTCCCGCTGTCCGCGACCGTCACCGTCTCCGTCCTCGGAGCGAAGAACAAACAAGGTGTGGCCCTGTCCACGGACCCCCGCGCCATCGCGGAGAGCCTGCGCGCCATCGCCCCTCGACGCGAGGGTGACGCCTGGCGCGAGGTCACCACCGTCGAGATCCCGGAAGTGGGCACCGCGGCACGCACCTACGGCGTGGAGGACGTGCCCGTCGCCGAGGGCGACACTCGTACGCTACGGATGGTGCTGACCCAGACGTACGTGCCCCTGCCGGGGACCGACAACCAGGTCGTCCTCATCTCGGGGGCGAGCCCCGTGCTGGATCTGGCCGAGGCGTTCCACGACATCTTCGACGCTGTGACGAGTACATTCCGCTTCGTCTGACCATCCGACCTGCTGGGGGGATCCACATGGGCAAGGGCAAGAGCGACCTCGCGCTTCCGCTGACCGAGTTGGAGAGCTACGGGCGCCGGCTGCGGTCCATCAAGACCCGTCTGAATCACACCAAGAAGCTGTTCGAGTCCTACAAGGACGACATCGGCGACGGCAGCGTCAATGACGCGCTCGGCGATTTCGAATCCAACTGGGAGGACGGGCGTGAGGACATCACGCAGCAGTTGGACGCACTCGCGAGCATGTCCGATGCCGTCGTGCGCGAGTTCAAGAAACTGGACGACGAACTCGCCAAGAAGGTGAACGACGCCGTGAAGACCGAGGACAAGCGGGGCGGAAAGGGCGGCAAGGGGGACAGCGGGGGGAAGTAGGCCGCTGTCCGGAGGACGCGAAAAGGCCCCGGGTCCGGAGATCCGGGGCTTTTTCCCATGCGTTCGTCAGGAAGCGACGGCCGCGTTGAGGTGCAGGTCCGCCGCGACGCCCTGGGGCGAGACGGCGAGGCCCAGGCCGCCGCCCACCCCGGCGGTGAGGCCGGCGGCCGTGGTCTCGACGTAGAGACCGGCCGCGGCACCGGCACCCGCGGTGGCGCCACCCGCCTGACCGCCGGCGATGGTGTCCAGCTCGGCGTCGGACATCTGGGCGGTCTGGATCTGCGGGGTGAAGGCCATGGGAGGCGGTTCCCTTCATTCAAGAATTCGAAGTGCTCGAGCGCGACCGACTAAAGCACGTTGAAAGAAGGCACGGCCAGTCAGTGGTGATGCGTGGGTGCCGATTTTCGAAGAGCGCCTTCATGGGTGTGACCGTTCGGTCAGCGAGGACCTCGCGACCTTCACGCCCTCTGCCACTTCGTGATACACGAATGCGGCCCGCGGCGCGGAAAAGGGGGCCGGGCTCGGTTTCCGCCCGGCATCGCCATGACCTCGTGATGAACGGTGTGCGGATTCGCCGAATGTTCCGGATCGGCTCAGCCGACCTCGTTCTGCGCCACCGCCTGGCCGTGGACCACCACGTCGCCGCCGTAGAACATGCCCGTGAAGACCGGGGAGTACGTGAGCTGGACCTCGACCTCGACCTGCTCGGCATTCGCCGCCACACAGTGGGTCGCTCCGATGTCCGCGCCCGTCATGCCCATCTCGCGCGCGAAGGCCTTCACGCGGGCGTCGCAGTTCTCGAAGTTGATGGGGGCGGGGCCGCCCTCGTTCTCGTAGAGGGCGTCACGGTCGATGTCCTGCGCGGCGTAGCGGGCCGCCTGTTCGGCGATGTCGGCGGCGCGTTCCCGTTTGGAGATGGACAGGCCGCCGTCGATGACGAACGCCGAGAGGGAGAGGAAGACGAGCGTGAAGATGATGACCGCGCCCGCGCCCGAGCCGCGGTCGTCCCACTGTGCGCGGCGGGCCGCCCAACGCGCCCGCCCGTACGGCCGCAGGTGTCTCACGCCGACCTCCGGAACGGATCGAGCGGGGAGCTGAAGCTCGACGACAGGGTCGTCGGGACGTCGAGGCCGAGCATGGCGAGGCCCCGCACCTGGCAGCTCACCTCGACCGTGAAGATGGTGTCCGGTTCGAAGCCCTGGCTGGTCTGCGTGACGGACACCGGGCCCGAGCAGACGTCCGCCAGGTTCGCCTCGGCGGCCTTCTTCGCCTCGGCCATGGCCGTCGCGTGGTCCTTCTGGATCGACCCGGCGCGGGCCGCGTCCCGGGCCGCGCCGTCGAGCGCTCCACGCCCGTCCACGAGCTGGCCGAACGCCACCAGGACCAGGATGAACAGGATCATCACCGGTGCGAGGATCACGACCTCGACGGTGGACAGGCCGCTGTCGTCCGCGAACCGGCGGCCCTCCCGAACCGAGGGGACGGACATGTCAGTTCCCCTCTTCCGGCACGAACCGCTCCACCGGTCCCACCGACTGCGCGTGCACCGTCAGGTCCAGCCCCGGAAACACCGTCGGTACCCTCGCCGCGATCTCCACGCCCACCGTGTTCTGCTCCGGCTGCACCATCGTCACGTCCGGGGAGAGGACCAACTGCGGGCCCAGCTGCCGGATGTAGCTGTCCACGACGTCCCGCGCCTCGCCCCGCCAGGCGCCCGGCCGTTCGTCGGCCGTGGCGCGGGCCTTGCGGGCTCCGGCCTGGGCCGCCGCCTGGGCGACATGGTCCGCGAAGAAGTACAGGGCGAACTGCACGGTCGCGAAGATCATGAAGAAGAGGACCGGGGTGAGCAGCACGAACTCGATCGCGGTCATGCCTGAGTCGCCGCGGGTGGCCGCCCGTTTCCGTGCGGCCCGCACCCAGCGGCGTGCCCGTCTGCTGACGTCTGCCGGCATCCCCGTGAACCCCGTTGCTCCTGAGACGGTCAGCAGGTCTTGCCCGCGTCCGCACCCTTGATGCAGTCGCCGACCTTGTTGGCGCCCTCGCTCAGCGCGGCGTTGATGATGGCGGCCACGACACCGACGATCGCCACGACCACCGCGGAGATGATGACCCACTCGACCGCGGAGGCACCGCGGTCCAGCTCGCCGGAGCGGGCACGCTCGGTGCGGGCCCGGAGGAAGGTGACGAGGAAGTCCACGGCGGGGATGCCGGTGTGGAAGGTGCGTCCGTTCATGACGTCTTGTCCTTTCGAAATCGGTTCACGGAGGTTCTGTGGTGGCGAAGGTCGCCGCAAGGCTCACGCACGGCTCACTGCACCTGGAACACCCGCATCGCCGCCGGAAAGATGAGGAACACCAGGAACCCGGCGCACAGCAGCAGCTGCGCCACGAGCATCGACTGGGACTTCTCGCCCGCGCTGCCCTCGATCTCGGCGAGCTCGCGGTGCCGCATGGTCTCGGCGCGGGAGGCGAGGGACTCGCGGACCTTGGCACCGTCGTCCGCGACCAGGGCCAGGGAGGCGGAGAGGTCCTTCAGTTCCTCGACGCCGATCTCCTCGCCGAGCGCGCCGAGCGCCTGCCACTGGCTGACACCGGTGATACGGGCGTCGGACAGGGCGTTGCGGATGCGCTGGTTGGCCCAGCCGTCGGAGATTTCGGCCGCCGCCATCAGGGCCTCGGGCAGGCCGCGTCCGCCGGCGAGGCTCATCGACACCAGGTCGAGGTACGCGCCGATCACGCGCCGCAGGTCGCGCCGCTTCTCGGCCGCGTCCCGCCGTACCTCCAGGTCGGGCAGGAAGAAGAAGACCGTCGCGAAGAGCAGCGCCAGCCAGACCGGGATGATCGGGCTCCTCCCGACGCCCAGCGTGTAGACGATGGCGAACAGGAACGGGCCGAAGAACAGGCCGGCCACGCCCAGCAGCACCTTCGTGGCCAGGAACTTCTCCCAGCTTCGGTCCAGCACCGCGAGGTCCGCGCGCAGCGAGCGCTGCTCCCAGCCCTGCTGGAGGTAGAACTCCGAGACGCGCAGGCCCACTTCGGCCCGCAGCCCGCCCAGGCGCCCCTTCTCCCGCTCGACGCGGGCCGACTCGTAGGCCGAGCCGCGGGCCCGCATCGCGTCGATCCGCGCGACCTGTGAGATCGCGCTGCGCTTGCCCGGCATGAGGGCGCGGACGAGGGCGTAGAGACCCAGACCGAGGACGGCGCCGACGACGAGCGGCATCGTGAGGTCCATCAGCGAACCCCCTCTTCCTGCGGCAGCCGCTGCGGGGACTGCGCTGCTCCTTGCGACGGCGTCCTGGGGCGGACGAACTGGACGTTGGCCTCGTCGCGGACGAGGAAGCGCTCGGGCGTCTCGATGGTGGACAGCTTGCGCAGCCACCAGAAGCCGAGCGCGAACAGGCCGCAGACACAGGCCAGGACGAGCTGGCCGACGGCCGTTCCGTACGGCGCCACGAAGTCGCGGTTGAAGATCGACAGGCCGAGGACGAACGCGACGGAGACCGCCACGACGATCTGCACGGACCTGCGGGTCGACGCGCGCTGGGCCATGACCCGCTGGCGCATGTCGACCTCCTCGCGGGCCGACTTGGCCAGGGCGCCCAGGACTTGGCGCAGGCCCGGGCCGCGCAGCCGGGCGTTGAGGATGAGGGCCGCGACGATGATGTCGGCGGAGGCGTCGTCGATCTCGTCGGCGAGTTGCTGGAGCGCCTCGGGCAGCGGGGTGCGGGCGCGCAGCCGGTCGACGAGGGCGTCGAGGTGGGGTCGCAGGACGGGGGCCGCGGCGCGGGCGGAGGCCGGGATGGCCTGTTCCAGGCCTACGGCGCCGGCGATGGTGTCGCGCAGGGACTCCGTCCAGGAGGCCAGGGCCTCCACGCGGCGCATGGCGGCCCGCTCCTCAGCGGCTCCGCCGAACAGACGGTCCCAGAAGAAGACGAGGACACCGGCCGCGAGGCCCGCGACGGCCCAGCGGGTGAGGACCAGGACGACCAGGCCGACGATGGCGGCGAGCGAGCCGCGCTGCCCGGCGAAGCGGATGAGTTCGCTCGCCCGCTCGGCGGCCTTCTGCTTCTCGTGGTCGGGCTTGGCGGGCAGTCCGCGTACGGCGACGACAAGGAGGGCGAGTCCGCCGCCGACGGCGACGCCGCTCCCCATCGCGTACAGGACGGTGGTGGAGAACAGGCCGCCCATGGAGCCGAGCGAGCCGATGGCGGCGAGGTTCGTGCTCATGCCCGGCTCACCCCCAGGTCCCGGACGGCCGGTAGCCGTGTGCCATCAGTTCCTCCAGGCAGGCTATGGGGGCGTGCGGCACGATCCGGCCGTCCGCGGCCTCCGCGAACACCTCGCTGGACAGCACGCGTCCGTCGACGCCGTTGACCTCGCGGACGGAGGTCACCATGCGCTGGAGGCGGCCGCCGTTGCCGTAGTTGTTGCGCCGCTGGATGAAGACGACGAAGTTGACCGCGCCCGCGATCAGCATCTGGCTGGCCTCGATGGGCAGTCGTTCCGTGGCCTGCAGCGCGTAGGTGGAAATACGGTTGAAGACCTCGTGCGAGCTGTTGGCGTGGATCGTGGACAGTGAGCCGTCGTTGCCCTGCGACATCGCGTTGAGCATGGTGACGATCTCGTCGCCGAGGACCTCACCCACGATGACGCGGGAGGGGTTCATACGCAGCGAGCGGCGCACCAGTTCCGCCATCGAAATGGTGCCCTGCCCCTCGGAGTTGGGCAGGCGCTCCTCGAAGGCGACGACGTTGGGGTGCAGGTCGGGGAAGGTGTCGAGGCCGAGCTCCAGGGCCCGTTCGACGGTGATCAGACGCTCGTGCGGCGGGATCTCGTTGGCGAGGGCGCGCAGCAGTGTGGTCTTACCGGCGTTGGTGGCGCCGGCGATCATGATGTTCTTGCGGGCGCGGACCGCGCAGGCCATGAAGTGGGCGACCTCGGGCGACAGCGTGCCGTTGCCGACGAGGTCGGAGATGAACACCTTGCCCATGCGCGCCCGGCGGATGGACAGCGCGGGGCGCCGGGTGACGTCCATGACGGCCGACAGTCGCGAACCGTCGGGCAGCCGCAGGTCGAGCTGCGGGTTGGCGGAGTCGAAGGGACGCGAGGACAGGCCCGAGTAGGCGCCCAGCACCTGGATGAGCTCGATGAGCTCCTCGTCGGTCTCGGCGACGGGGTCGCCCTGCACCTCGCGGCCGTCGGCGTACCCGACGAACACCTGGTCGCAGCCGTTGATGTCGATGTTCTCGACCTCGGGGTTGTCCAGCAGCGGCTGGAGCCGGCCGACGCCGAACAGCGCGGCGTGCACGGCGGCCGCGTACTGCTCCTCGGTCTCGGCGTCCAGCGGGGTACGGCCCGCGTTGATCTCGGCGCGGGCGTACTCCTCCAGGATCTGGGCTATGACGGCACGGGCGTACTGCCGTTCGTCCTCCGTGGACATCGGAGTGACGCCCGCGACCTGGTCCTGACGGCGCTGCTCGGCGATGCGGTCGCCGGCGTCCTGGCGGAACCGCTTGACCAGACCGTGGTCGACAGCGGTCATGCGCCGGCCCCCGCGCGGCCCGGGGCGGGCGGGACGTGGTGGGCCTGGGGTGCCTGGTTGGCCTGGGCGGAGGCGGCCCAGGCGGCGCCGTACTGCTGGTAGAGGTCGGCGGCGACCTTGCGGGCCGAGCGGATCAGCAGCGACTTGTCGAGACGGCCGCGCTTACGGCCGGCCAGCTGGTCGGCGCCGGCCGGGTCGTCGGCGATGGTGCCGACCACGCGGGCGCCGGTCTGGGCGTGCACGAGCATGTCGTTGACCTGCGAGGCGAGCTTGCCGGCCGTGCCGGTGTCGGCGATCAGGACGACGCCGATCATCGGAGTGCCGAGGCTCGCGGCGCCGCGCGATCCGCCGTGCAGCTTGCCCGCGAGGGCGGCGGCGCGGTCACGGACCCGGGCGATGGCCTCCGGCTCGGTGCGTGAGATGAGCAGCACGAGCGCGGCGTGCGGGAACAGTTCGACGGCCGGGGTGTCACCGCTGACGCGTCCGCAGTCGGCGATGACGTCGGCGGCGGCGTGCGGGGAGTCCGCGAGGGAGCTGAAGGCCTGCCCGAGGGTCGGCCACAACCCCGCGAGTCCGGCGGCCTGTTCGGCGATGCCGAGCCCGACGAGGACCTCAAGGCCGCCGCTGAGCGGCTGCACGTGGTCCCAGAGCTGGTCGGGCACGAGGCCGCGGCGCGCGGTCGCGGCGATGGAGAGCATGCCGGTGTTCGGGTTGAGCGGTCCGCCGTGCGCCGCGGCACTGCGGTAGACGAGGTCACCGCCCGCCGGGTCCGCCTCGGCGAGCAGGACACGCCGCGGCCAGACCGCCGCGAGTGCGACGGCCGCGGTGGTGACGCCGGGGGAACCCTTGTCGGCGGCGAGAGCGATGAGCGCCATGGGTGGGGTGCCGCCTTCTAGTTGCCGGGGACGTGCACGATGGCGACCTGGTTCGCGGCCGCCGCGGAGGCGAGCGCGGCCGCGTCGGCCTGGTCGACGAGAAGGGTGAGCGAGAGGTTGCCCGTGCTCACGGTGGCGTCGTCGTTCTCGGCGACGCCGTGCACACTCGCGTTCTCGACGAGGGCGCCGCCGCCGGATGCCGAGGTGCCGCCCGAACCGCTGTCGCTGTCGGAGCTGCTCGAGCTGGAGCCGTTGGTGCCCACGCGGTAGGCGGTGACGATGTCGCCGGCCTTGATGTCCGCGGGGTACGTGCCTTCCTTGAGGGCGAGCCCGACGGAGGCCTTGCCGGCGGGAATGCCGGCCTTCTTGGCGAACATCTGGCCCATCACGATCGTGTCGGAGTAGATCGTGGACTTGGCCTTGAGGGTCTTCAGCGCGTTCCGCTGATCCCACGTGACGTAGTTGATGCTGTCGTCGGCGGCGACCATCACCGAGCTCACGTTGTCACCGACGGACTCCCCGGCCTGGATGTCCTTCGTCACCTTGACGACCTCGATGCGGTTGCCGACCTGCAGCACGAGCATCGTCACGCCCAGCGCGCCCACGAGGATCAGCAGCACCGCGAGCGCCGCCAGTGCCGGTTTGCGCTCGCGAGGAGGGGTGGGAAGCCGGTCACCGACCGACGGCTGAGCCGGAACGCCGGAACGACCCGCGCCCGCCCCCGTACGCTCTTGGATCTTCACGCAACCGCTCCCCGTACACCCAAGAAGATGTCTGTCATGTGCCTTCACATTGGGACACTCCACCCGCGTCGACCCACACGGAGAAGTGCGGGACGGGCCGGACGTACCCGCCCGGCCTGGGCGAATAGTCAGCACTGGGGGTGAGTGTCAAGCCATCGCACCGTATCAGCCGCACATAAGCCCCTCAAGACGCGCCCGGCCTCATGGGCCGCAGGATGCGGCCTGTTATCCATCTGCAACGTCGGCCCTGCTCAGCCCGGCCGAGACCGACTCCACACGACACCGCCACCTGTGCGCCAGCGAATCGCCCCCACCCCCAACAGCTCTGGTCGACGGACGGGTTCGTCACCTGTCGGCCATCATGCCTGCACGATTCACTCACGAAGTCGGGGCGGGGCTTCGCGCGGTCGTGCCCTCACGAAGGACTGCCGTAAGCGTCGCCATCAGCCTTCAGGGGCATCGCGAGGCAGGCGACCTGGTTGCGGATCCGGCGCGAGATTCGACCCGGCCGACATGATCTGTAGCACTCGCGAACGGCCGAGTAGAGTGCCGCGCGGACATCGAACGGACCGCGGGGGACTCACCGGTGAGAGCGATCACGACGAACGGCGCCTGCCCAGCGCCGATATGGACAACGAGCGGCAGGCGCAAGCGCGTTCTCCGGCTGCTCCTCACCCTGTGCGCGCTGACGGCCCTCTTCGCAACCGCCACACCCGCCGACGCCGTGGACACCGCCGACGCCGCCGACGCCCCCACCCGGGCCGCCTACCTCGCCGACCGCCTCCGCGAGAACCCGGTTCACGTCACTGACCAGCTCCCCCGCGAGATCCCCCGCTCCACCACCCCCGACCTCGCCCGCATCGCGAAGAAGACCGGCGTCCCGACCTACGTCCTGGTCCTGCCCGTGCAGAGCAGCACGGACGGCGGGCAGTTGCTCGGCGCGGTGCACGACCGGCTCGGGCGGGACGGGCTGTTCGTCCTGTTCGAGGGACCGGACATCGCGGAGGCCAGGGCCTTCGGCGTCCGCGCCGCCGCCGACGCCGCCCTCATCGTCACACAGTACGAACTCCCCTACGACGCAGGCCCGTTGCGCAGCTTCGAGCGCTTCGCCGACGTCATCGCGCAGGGCGACGAGAAGGCCACCGCCCGAGCCGAGGCCGCCCGCGAGAGGTACCGGGACGACGAGGCAGCCGACCTGTACATCGGCCCGTCCGACCGCCGCAACCAGTCGTTCCTCACGGGCATCCTGCTCACCGGCGTACCCCTGACGATCCTGCTGCTCGCGGCCTTCGCGGGGCGCGGGCGACCGAAGAAGCCCGTTCTGCGTCGGCTCGTCTGGGGTGCGGCTCTCCTCTCCGCCGCCGCTGTCGCCCTCACCGCCACCGTCGTCTTCGACCAGACCCGGTCGAGCGCGGCGCGGCCTCCCAGCCCCGCCGACCTGTCCGCCCGTGTGGAGCGGGTCGCGGCGGGGCTGAAGCAGGACCCGGTGTACGCCGATCCGGAGAGCCCGCGCGTCCTCGACGCCCGGCAACTGGCCCGGCTGCACGAGCGGATCCGGGACTTCCGGCTTTCCGACGGCGGCGGCCCCGTGTACGTCTCCCTCGTGCCGCAGACTCCGGCGAGCGAGTCGGCCGGCGACTCGGCGCTGTTCGCCGCGGCGGTGCACGCCAAGGTGGGCAGGGACGGGGTGTACGTGGTCGCCGACCCTGGCGACGGCACGATCGACGTCTACAACCACGGCCTGCGCCTGGACGGCAACCGCCTCTCCATCGACGTACCGGACTCCGTCACGCTGGGCGACAGCAGGGCGGACGAGGCCGACGACCACCTCCTCGGCGAGCGCCTCGACGCGCTGATGACCTTCCTCGACGACACCCCGCGCACCGACCGGCCCTGGTCCGAGCCCGCGCCCCCCGCAGCGCCGAGCGCCGCCGACGAGACCGCCCTCCCGCCCCTGTTCTCCACGGACTTCTGGCCGGGCCTGGTCGTGGGCGCCTTCGCGGCCCTCCTGCTGTCGAGCGTCGTGGCCGGGGCGACATGGATCGTCCGGGCCGTACGGCGGCGGCGCTCCCCCGCGCCCGAGCCCTCCGGCAACCTGCCGCTCACCGCCCCGACCGAACCGTCGGCGTCCTACCTCCGACGCACCGCCTACGCCGAACTCACCGCGCTCATCGCTGGATTCACCGACCCGGAGGACCGCGACCGCGCCTGGGACCACCTCGACGCCGCGCTGCTCCTGGTCGACGGCGACCCGGGGCGCGTGCGGCAGCCGGGGACGGATGCCGCGACCCTGGTCGCCGTCATCGTGCTCGCACGAGCCGGCCGTGCCGCGCTCGCCGGCGAAACGGCCGACCTGTGCTGCGGCGTCAACCCGCTGCACGGCCCCGCCGCCCGCCGTCACCACGTCCGCGTCTCGGCCGAGGGCAACAGCCGCCGCCTGCTCCCCGTCTGCCCGCCCTGCGGCGACACGGCCGTCGCCGCACCGCGCGGCATCCCGGACCGGTTGCTGAAGCTGCCCGACCCCTCCCTCGGCAACGCCCGCCTCCCCTACTACGACGTGACCGACGGCCCCCTGACCGCCGTACCGCAAGGAATCGCCCGGCTCATCGACAAGGTGAGGGAGACCGCAGGTGCCCACTGACGCGAAACGCGTGATCAGCGCCCTCGCGGCACTGCTGCTGACGGCGCTCACCACGACGGGCAGCGCCGTCGCGGCGGACGGCGACGGCCCGAGCGCCGGGCAGCGCATCGCGAACGCCCTGCGCACCTCCCCCGTCTACGTCGACGAGGCCTACGCCGAAGCCGTACCGCCGTCGCGGCGGCGGCAACTGGCGGACCGGATCCGCCGCACGGGCCTGCCCATCAAGGTCGTGCTCATCCCCCTCACCAAGGGTGACGCCTTCGACGGCGAGTCCGACCTCCTGGCCGGATCGGTCCGCGACCGGCTCGCGGACCGGCGCGACCTCGTCCTCATCACATCGGACAGCGACTTCCCCGACTCCCTGCGGGGCTCGCCGTGTACTTCTCGGTGAACGGCTTCGCCATCGCCGACAGCAGGCGGCCCAGCGACGCCGAGATGCCCGCGAACGTGGTGCGGGCGCAGGACTCCAAGCTCGCGAAGTAGTCCTCGTGCGGAGCTCGTTGATCAACCGGGCGGCCGGTCCTCGCGCAGGGCGTTCCCACAAGGCGCCCCGGCGGGCCCTGACTACGCGTCGATTCCCACCGAGACCCCTCGGAGCCGCTCAGCGCTCCGCGACGAACGATCCCATGCCCCGCGTGGTGACGATCAGCCCTTCCTCCCGCAAGGCTGCGGTGGCCTTACGAACGGTCTCGCGAGCAACTCCGAACTCCTGTTCCAGCTTCACGCGAACTGCTCGACGGCACCGCGTGCCGCCTGGTACGCCCGTACGTCCTGGACTCCGCCGAACACCGCCGCCAACGCGAACGCCGTCGAGCCGCTCGCCTGGCCACCCTCGGCATCGATGTGGGCGCGAAACACATCCACGGCGTACGGGTATCGGCGGCCGACCGATGACGCGCCCGGCGCTGCGGATGTGCACCCGCTGCGAACGCTCCACCGGTGAACCGACCCCGATCCGCCAGTTCCCCGTCCCGCCAGGCGTGGCCCTCAACATCTACGCCTGCCAGGAGTGCGTCAGTCACTACCCGGCCCTGGAGGGCGCGGTTGATCTCCTGCAATCCCCCTACCGCCACTCGCGCATGACGCTCCACGTCTACAGAGTCGACGCCGAAGGCGCCATTACGGAGGACCGCGGCAGAGTCGAGATCACGGCCGGCGGCCCCGCCGATCCCGTCCCGTACACCTCCGCAGATCCGCCATGCGCGTGTGCTGGATGCAGGGCGACGCGATAGCAAAACCCCCAGGCGACAGCGACGGCCCCGGACGCGGCGCGATCGAGCGTCCGGGGCTGCCATCGCTGAGACACGACCTGAGCACAACTCCGCGCCACTACACCCTCATACGCCCCAAATGCCCTGCGCATCGCCCAGTTCGCTGTGGCGAAACCCAGAACCTCACCGATAGCGTCTGTCTCCCTGACCTCACATCTGTCTCACGGGGAGAGTCCACTGTGAAGCGCCGCCCTTTGCCCGTTGCTGCCGCGCTGGCGGCGACGGCAGCACTGCTGTTGACGGCCTGCGGTAGCGGGGACGACAAGTCCAGCGACAACGACAAGATCGCCGGCGCCGACCAGGGGGCGGAGACGCCGAAGGAGTCGGCATCACCGTCGGGAGCACCGGCAGAGGACAAGCCGGACGGCGTGGACGTGTCCCTGCCGAAGGACATGAACCTGGTCTTCGACTGGGACAAGCCGAAGGACAAGAACGAAGCGGCTGCGATGCAGGACGCGGCGAACTTCGTCCGGTCCATCTACCGAGGCGTTGACAAACGCACGACCAAGGACGCCTCCTTGGTCGCCTACTCGACAGGCGATGGGACTAGGTACGCGAAGACGCAGATCGACGCCCGGCTAGAAGGCGGCTGGACGGCAGAAGGCACACGGCGCCACTACCAGGCCACCACCCGGTCCGCACCGAACGGAAGCTCGGTGGAGGTTGCGTTCTGCGTGGATTCAAGCAAGTTCTACTCCAAGGAGATCAAGACCGGAAAGGTCCTGAAGGGCGCCCCCAGCATCACGGACTTCGACTATTTCAAAATCATCATGGTCAAGGTCCCCACCGGGGAAGGTCTGTGGCAGGCGTCCAAGGTGTACGTCGAGGCCAAGGCGGCGAAGTGCCAGTGAACAGGTCGCTGCACCTAGCCCTCAGCACAGGCGCAGCGGCCCTGGGGCTGACGATGGGCGTACTCGCCTGCGCGAATCCGGCCTACGCGGGAGAAGAGCCAGCCAATACCCAGGGTGCCAACACAGAAGAGTCGGGCGGCGGCAACGGCAACGGCATCTACGCTGCCGCCCGCATCCAGTACTCCGGATCCGTTGCCAAGGACGGCGGCACCGGAAACGTGACGTCCTCCGACGTTAACTGGACACCACCTCCCTGCTGGTACGCGCCTTACCTCGGTGCCAAGGACTTCAAGAAGGAGATGTCCAAGCACATCGAGGGCCAGCTGAACACACCCGGAATGGGCGGGACCGCCGGTTCAGCGCTCGGCGAGACAAAGCGCCACTACGAGGATGAGTACGGCTGGACCGACACTCCCGGCTACAAGGACTACAACGTCGAGAACGACGGCAAGGGAATGTTCTGGGCCGGCGTCGAGAACCCCAACGAGCCGGACCCCCTCAAGCGGTCCTCGTGTACGGACCTCCCCTTCTGGGTGGAGAACGGTGAGGCCCCGCCGCCCCAGTACGAGGAGGCCATCAGCCCGGAGATCCTCGCCGCTCTCGCCTACCAGCACATGGAGCTCCCCGACACCAAGGTCACCCTCGCTCCCGAGGCCAACACCAAGGTGAACCTGCCGACCTGGGCGTGGCTCGACAAGGCTGTCTTCGACGAGGTCCAGGCGACGGCGGCCCTCAACGTCCCCGGGTTCAACATCCAGGCCACGACCACCGCCAGGCCGGTGTCCCTCAAGCTGGAGCCGGGCACCAAGGACGCCGAGACCTACCCGGCATCCGGCGAGTGCGTCATCAACGCCGACAAGTCCATCGGCGAGCCCTACGCCAAGGGCAAGGCCGACCAGACGCCGCCCTGTGGCCTCAAGTATTTCCGCTCGTCCGGCGACGGCACGTACAAGCTCCAGGCCACCATCACGTGGGAGATCGCCTGGACCGGCACCGGCGGCGCCGGCGGCGACCTGCCCGACGGGACGTTCGGCAACGAACAGGCGGTCACCGTCCAGGAGATCCAAGCCGTCAACCGGTGATCCGACAGCAGCGAGCACACACACGGGGGAAGGGTCATCCATGAGCGACTCGGACCTGACGGTCGACTACGAGTTCCTCGCGGACTGCGAGCGCAAGCTCGGGCGGCTCAAGAAGACCTTCGAGGACATCGAGAACCGTCGCGACGACATGGACAAGCACTGGGGCTCCGGTGAGATAGCCGAAGTGATGGTGCACTTCGTGGACAACTGGGACGACTACCGCACCCGGCTCGTCGAGTCGCTCGAATCCGTCGGCCAACTCGTCGCCGGCACCAAGAAGGCGTTCGTGAGCCTGGACGAGGAGTTGGCCAAGCAGAACAAGAAGAAGCAGAAGAAGTGACACCGACATCCAAGCGCCGTCCGGTCGACTGGCAGCCGCTCTGCGACTCCGACCCGGTGCCCGGCGACCCGGAGGAGATCCGCGCCGAGGTCAAGCACATGGTCTCGGTCGCCAAGAAACTCCGGGAACAGGCCAAGAACCTCAAGGCGATCAGCAACGAGGACACCCTCAAGGGCAAGTACGTCAAGCGCCTGCGCGAGGAGTCCGGCACGCTGGAGAAGCACATGCGGGAGGTGGCCGACCGGTACGAACGTGTACACGGCCATCTGACCACGTGGTCGAACGAGCTGGAGGACTTCCAGTCGGACGCCGACAAGGTCCTGCGCCAGGCGAAGGAGAAGCAGGGCGAGATCGAGGCGGAGAAGAAGAAGGAAGCCGCCTCCGCCGACAAGGACACCCCCCGGCCCTCTGTCAGCGGCACCGACCACGACCCCCTCCAGTCGTACCGAAGCCGGCTGAACGAGATCACCGGAAACCGGGACACCCGCGCCGACCACCATGCCGGGAAGATCCGCGCCGAGATCGACGACGTGATCGAGGACTCGCCGTGGGACGACATCAAGGGCTGGGTCCATGACAATGCCGACCTGATCAAGGCGTTCATCGATGTTCTCGGCTGGGTCGCGACGGTTGCAGGTTTTCTGGCACTCGCCATCCCCGGCTTGAACCTTCTCGTCATAGGCATCGCGGCGCTCACGATCGGGCTCAGACTCCTGTTGGTGGCATCCGGCGACGCCACCTGGACGGATGTCATCTTCGACGTCGTGGGTGGGCTGCTCGTCGTGGGTGGCATCGGGGCCGCCTCGAAGCTCGCCAGAGGCGCCAAGGCCACCGTGGGTGCCGCCCAGGCCGCCCGGACCGCCGGCCTGAGCCGAGGGCTCAGGGGCGTCAAGGGCATCCTGGACGAAACGGGCCGGACGATGACCAAAATGCCGCAAGGAGCAGGGCGTCAGGCCCTCGGAGCGGCCCGTAACGCGATGCGCAAGTCCATCTCCCAGAACGTCGGCCTGGTCGCCAAGGGACCGCTCAGGGTGAGCCCGTTGTCGACGCTGGTGCACCTCGGCGACAAGGAGATGGCCGGCATGGCGAAGATGCTGCAGGCGAACAAAGCTGCCTTCCCGGAGGCCGCAGGGGCCGCCGCGGACAAGGCGTACAAGTCCTATCAGGTGGGCCTCGGCATCGCCTGGACCGGCATGGGGATGGACGTCACCGACAAAGCGCTGGGCAAAAGCGACCTGACAAGCTTGACCGACGAAAAGTTCGGAAGCGGCGAGAAGCCGTACAACACGGCGTACTCGGACTGGAAGGACAACACGCTGAAGCCCGCGCCCGACACCCACTGGTGAGGAATGAGCATGGACCTGAACTCGGCGCAACGCATTGTCGAGGCCGAAGCCGCCCGCACCGGGCTCGGCACCGGCCCCAACAGGCGGCTCCGGCTGACACTGATCATCGGAATGCCCCTATTCCTCCCGGTATTGGGGATTATGATCCTGGTGCCGAAGTCCCTGATGCATGAAGTGCTTTATGTCTATGAGGCCGGGATCGTCGGCTGCCTCCTGCACTACGTCTGGGTGTTCGCGAAGTACCCCCGTTATGCGGGCCGGCCGCCCTACCTCACCCGAGATCTGGCCATGGGCGGCGGCTTCTTCCTGCCCTCGTTGTTCTTCGGCTTCTGGCCGGGCATGATCGCCGCCCCGGCGTGGGCTCTCTTCGTAGGCGTTGCCTATGCCGTGGAAGTGACGCGGGGGCGCAATGACCAGCGTTGAGCACCGCCGGGCCCCTGATGGCTTCAACCTGGTGCCGCCGCCCGGCTGGGACGTGATTCCGCTGCACTCCGGTACTCAGGAGGCGATGGACCGCATCGTCCGCAAGGCCGTCAGGCAACTGCCCGTCGGTTTTCCCAAGGACGACATTCCGAAGGCCCGGCTGAAGCTCACCCAGGAGATGAAGAAGGTCGTCCGCCGGGCCAGTGCCAAGAGAGGAATGACCCTCTACCTCCCCACCGAACGCCTCCACGGCGTCGCGCTGCCCGTCTCGATCGTGGCCTCCGAGCCGATCGAGGTTCCACGGGTCAGGCCCAACAGCGGTCCAGAAGCGGTCCTGGCCACGCTCGCCTCCGAGACCCGCGGAGCCGAGGTGCGAGAGCTCGACGGCACCGCAGCCCTGCGCTCGGAGCGAGATGTACCCCCTGACCCGGCCCAGGGCGTCGACGTCGCTCACCGCCGGGTCGAGTACTTCGTGCCGATCCCGGAGAGCACGCCTGACCGGTACCTCACCTTCTCCTTCAGCGCCCTGATCGCGCCCGGCTCGGATTCCGCCTTCTACGACACCCTCGTGGAGCTGTTCGACGCCGTCATGAGCACCTTCCGCTGGAGCTACTCCTGAGGACCTCCCCCTTACTGCCCGCGCACCGACGAAAGAGACCACTCATGCCAGACGGGACCCTCTGGAGCACCGACCTCGGCGCTCCGCTCCACATCGACACGGATGCCGACCCGTTCCTTTGGGGCTATCTTCATCTCCAGATCGACAGACGGACCTTCAAGGAATGGCTGAACCAGCACCTGATCGGCTTGGCCGCCATTCACAACATCGAACTCACCCGTAAGCTCCGCCGCTTCCACAAGACCTTCTACGAGCAGACGCTTGTCATCCTGAGGGACAAGCTCCAGGCCGACGAGGCGTTCATCTACCACCCCGTTCCGCTCACCTATATGCCCTTGGTGATGCACGCCACCCGCATCCACTGCGAAGCCCCTGACGCAGCCTCCTGTGAGGGGTTCAGCGCGCCGACCGTGCCGAACCCGGACATCCCCGAGTGGCAGCAGCGCACCGGCAGCATTGCGTTCGCCTCCCCGTATCTGGGCGAGGACGGCGTCCGGGTAACCCGCTCATACCCGGCGGACAGCACCATCATGATGACCTCGGTGACCTATCACTGGCACACACCGCCTGGCATCCCTGACGTGTGCCTCCGCGGGCACCACGACGATCCGGAAGTGATCGCCGCGGCAATGGAGGCACTGGACGACTTCGCGCGGACGCTCCGGCTCCCCGGGACGGCTCATTGACCGGCGCCACCCGGGGCGGATTCAAGCGGCGAGCATCGTTGAGCGGCATTCGCGAGAGCACGTGGAGCATGGGCGGAGGAACTGGCCTCACTCACCGCAAGGTTGGGGTACGCGCTGGCTGTCGCTCACCCAGCGCTGCTGCACTCGGACAACCATGTCCTCCTCAGACGCCGGCGCAGTCCTAACGCCCCCGTGCCGCCCGGCTCTTCCCCTTGCCCTTCTTCCGAAGCCTCCGCGCCCTCTCCCGCTCCTGAGCCCTCCGTTCCTCGGTCCGTGCCCTGTTCCAGCGATACAGGAGCCAGCCCACCAAGCCCCCACAAACGACGTACGCGAGAAACGCGATGCCCGTTCCCGGAATGTAGGCGCAGCTCGCCGAGTGGCAGTTCCTGGCGCGAAGGCCGCTCAGCAGATAGAAGAACGGCCCGAAGGCCGCAGCCCAACATGCTGCCGCTCCCGCCGTCCGCAGCCCGTGCGCCAGCGCGGTCCTGCCGGAGACCCCAGAGGCACAGCGCACTCCTCCGATCACACCGAGAACGGTGATCACGCCGAGGACTGCACCGAGCGCCCATGAGCCTGCGGGCAGTTCTACGAGCGTCGGGATGGTTACGCGGGCGAACCGTTTCCACAGGCCCATGAGCAGCAGGACCACGCCCGTACCGATCACCAGGCAGAGGATCACTCCAGCGATCCCGAAACCGTCGCGCATTCCCGAGCGACGGTCGACACCCATTCCGTCACCTTGCCTCTGCATCTGCAGTCCTCCCGCGCCGACGGCTCCTCGTCACTCCACCCACCGCAGGGAACCCGTGATCGCATCACACAAGCGCCCCATCGGACCGGACATCCCGGTAAGCGGAGCGGAAAAGGAGAGCGTCAGGTTGCCGACGGCGCCGGGCATCAAGACATGGACGTCGAGCGTGATGGCGCCGAGGACGCGCACCCCGGCACCCGCAGGGAGATCCACCACCGACACCTGCCGCCGTCCTGGGCCCTCAGGCTCTCGCAGCTCAAGCCACGCCGCGTACTTCTCCGGGTCGGCGGGGGTATCGACCAGCGGAATCAGGGCAGTCCACCTCGTCGCCCTCGTCCGCGCCGGAGCCCGCTTCGAACGCGGCCAACTCGTCGAGCGTCCCGCCACCGTCGCGGCATAGGGTCTGGTGCACCATGACCGACCGCCACACCTACGGCACCAGCACCGACACCGCCGACGACCTGGTCCGACGCGTCAGAGACCACCTCGGACTGGTTTTCACCGAGCGCGACAGCGACTACCGGGGCGTCTACCACCTCGCCAGCATCCCCAACGGGCGGACCAAGATCCAGCCCAACCCGACCCCTGGCGACGACGGGGAAGGCGACCTCTATGCTCCACAACGCCCGGCGGCCCAGGTGCTGTTGCTCACCACCACCCGAGCCCCGGACCCCGCCTCGCGGGCTCGCCTGGGCTCCATCGAAGGGCTCATCCACCTGCACCACGAGGCAATGTGAACAGCTATTGATCCGCAGGCTTTGACCATTGCTCACTGTTTCGAGAGGTCTGATCATGATCTTCTCAAGCTCGAGGCCGACCCGACCCAGTGGTTCCCCCGCCCCTGCACCGACGAGCAACGAGCGGAGTCAGGACGCCGCCTGGCAGGTCGAGCCGACCAGGCGGCAACCCGGACCTCATCAACCGTCTCGTCCGGTGGGGACCCCGGAGTGGAGCTTCAGAAGTCCACCGTTACCGTCTGCGCGATGCTGTCCGCTGCAGCTTCCATTTCTTCCGTGATACCGGGCACTGTCCACGACACCAACAGCATGACGGCGCTCTCGGCCCCATCCGGGAGGATCCCGTACGTCAATGTTTCCATCAGGACTCCGGGCTCGACACGTGAGGCCGAGTCAGCAGCGAAGTCCTGACGAATGCGTACGGCACTGCCGACCGGAAGATCTGTATGCGAAATCTGCGAGGGGCCGAAGTCGTCGGCGCTGAAGGTCTTCGCCAGCCACTCCAACGTGATACTGGGAACTGTTTCATCAGGGTGAATCAGATCGACTTCCAGGACCGCCAGCGCGGTGTCGAAGCCGTCAGGAAAGAAGGCGAACGCATAGAAAGGATCTCGGCTGCGACTGTCATCGGCACGGGCCCGCAGCTCCTTCCTCAACGTCCGTTTGTCCAGTTCATAGCCCGCAGCCTTACTGCGGTCACGCAGCTCCGCCGCGGTTCTCTTGGCCCAATCCTTGACATCGTCCGACGGCTCAAGCGGGAGCGGCACCCAGTCGGTCGGAACGACGATGCCGCATGCACTCATCTCACCCATGATCGGTGCCACCGCCCACCCAGACCAGAGAGGCCGCTACCGCGTCGAAGAGCTCGACCATCGCGTCCGCGATCTGCACCAAGGGGGTGGAGAAGGTCAGCAGTAGACATGCGTCGGCTCTGGGGACGGGCAGTTGATAGTCGAGCGTGACTGAGGGAAGAGTCTCGTCAGGACCACCCGGCATACCTGGCGGAGCCGGGCGGTCAGGCTGCCCTGTCGACCTGCGGGTGCGCACAGCGTGTCCCGACGACAGTTCGACCACTGACACTTCCAGCTCTGGGTCAGAGGAGAGGCGGGTAGCGATGTCCTGCACATGCAGCTGGCCTCCGCCGGTAGGCGGCATGAAGGTGACGAGCAGAGAAGCCGGGATGGTGAAAGCAGCGGCCTTCTGCAGGCTCAGGTACAGCTCGATGCCACCGTCCCGGAAGGCCGCGGCTGCCTGCGCCAGAAGGCTTTCCCGCAACTGCCTCTTGAGGTGAGGAGCATTATCAACCCCCTCGAATTGGCGGTTGACCAGTACGTCGACCGAGCGCTCACGGCGCTCTGGATCGATGTCCACCCGGAACCATCCCTCCGGCAGAAGGAGCCGGTAGTCAGTCGGCGGTGCGATGTTGCCACTGCCTTCAGGCAAGGTCATGGTGGCTCCGATGTCGTCGGCTGATCTCATGCGTTGTCCTCTACCTTCTCGATCACCTTGTCGCCCGAGAAGCGGCTGACAAGGGCACTCGTCCCGGCGGGAACCAGAGCCGCGGCGATGGTCAGAGCAGACAACAAACCCGCGAGAAACGCCGGCAGTTCGTCACTGAAGAGTCCGGCCAACAGCACAGCGCTGAAGAGCGAAAGCGTGAGGAGTTCATTCCTACCGATGACAGAATGGTGCCAATCGGCCTCTTTCCTGGCTTCCTTGGCTTCCATCGGTGACATCTTGCGGACATCCGCGCTGAGGACGTGTCCCTGCCACCAGACGTCGGCGCTCCTGGTCTGCCGGAACTTCTCGTCCTCAACGGCAACTGCCAGTGCCGCTTGCAGCTCAGCCCAGCGATCGTGCCCCTGCTGTCCCGCGAACCAGTGCTTCCACGGCAGCAGTGCCCGCGTCTCGCCCTTGCCGTCCAGAAACGCGACAGCCAGCGGTTCCCCCGTCGTGGGAGCGACAAGTCGCACCAACCTCGCCACTCCGTGCGTACCGGCCCTCCCGAGCCAGCGTTCTTCTCCCACTGTGTTGGTCAAGACCACGTCGTCTGGAAGTACCCGAATGGAAGCCGTTCGCAGAAACCGTCGCGTCGCTCCGGCTGCCGGTGAAGGCCTGAACGTCAGGGCTCCGCCGAACGAGTCGCTTCTCGTGTTCCGCCACCACGCCGTGATGCGCACGAGGCCATCCGACGCGGGAATCAGGAGGAGGGCGCAGGCAGCAACAGGCATGGCCCAGACCAGATCAGCGGCGAAAGCGATTACAGCAGCCACGAACCAACCGAACATGCCGAGCCCTCTTGCCCAGCTGTGCCACCGGGGCAGGTCGCCATGGACAGCACGGTCCGGTCGGGGTCCCCGACTGTTTTCCCGTACCTCGACTCCGTCAGCTGGCTGCAGTCCCTCTTCCAGTGGAATTCCAAGAGTCGCGACAAGGTCCCTGAGTCCAGTCCGGTCCAGGCACGTCGACGGTCTCAGGTCCATGGCCCCGACGACCCCGGCCTCGGGCAACCAGGCCGCGAGCGGCACACGCAGGACTTCCCGCTCGGCCTCACTCTTGAAGGCCAGAACGCCCCAACGTTCCATGGGTCGCTTCTGCACGGTCTCCCAGAGGTCGCCCGGCGGGATGAAGACCGCGTGCCGGATGCCATCACCTCCGACCCCATACCGGCGCTCCCGCAACCGGCCGTCACGCACCACCAGGGTGCGCCCTTCCGCGTAGAGCCGAGCTCTGCGCACGACATGGGCATGGTGGGGCGGCATCCCCGCAGGGCGCACAACCGGCTCGATCGCCCGCCGTAGCGGCGTACTCTGCCCTGTCTGTTCAGCCATGACTCGCCCTGATCATCCGTCACCCGTTGTCGTGGCGTCCTTGATCCCGGTCGCCGACCAAACCCCGTCGTCCAGTCCTTGTATCCCGACAAGATCACCGATGCTCCCGGTGATGTCTCCCTTGTCGAGCAGGTCGGTGGTCGACGCGACAGCAGTGGAGCCGGCCCAGATGCGGGTTTGGGTCTCGAAAACGTCGGTTGCGGCCTTCACCGCACTGTCGGCCCGCAGACCGTCGGACATCTGATCGAGGCTCCTCTGCAGACTCGTGACACCGGGATCATTCAACCCTGGCCGGACGCCGGTCCAGGTATCAGCCTGCCGAAGTTGTCGAAGGTTGCTGGGGCTCAGGTCCTTGACCGCCTTGAAGCTGTCTACTGAATCCTTCAAGATCAGCTTCGGGTTGAAGGCATCCGCCATCCGCTGGGCGCCGGGGAACCAGCCCTTCGGCGCCTTGGCGATCGCCTCCACAGCGGCCTTTCCGCGCAAGGCTCCACCGCTTTCTTGATTAGCCTTCTTCCAAGCTTTGTTGACGGCCTTTTTGTACGCGGCGGAACCCGGCTTCGCCTTGATGCCCTCCCGGAGTGCTCTCGCACTCGCGGATCGACCCAAGCTCTTGGCAGCCGCCGATGCGCCCCTGGCTCCGGCGAGAGCCCCGCGTCCGATCCCCAACGTCGCAATACCCACGACGTCCAGGGCGACATCGAACCAACTACCCTTACCGGCCAGTGCCAGAAGGGTGTGCCCCACGAGCGAAACCAGAGTGGCCACAAGTGCGATGGTACCCAGAACCCCGGCAAGCACCTGGCCAACAATCGGGATCCACCCCACCATAAGCGCCAGCGTCCCGCAAATGGTCGCGACCCAACCGGAAATTTCGAGAACCTTCTCAATCCATCCGGAATTGTCGTTGACCCAGTCCTTGAACTTGTCCCAGGCGCCATCCTTCAAACCATCGTTGTCGATGGCGTATCGAATGGCATCCCGCGCCCTCTTCGCTGCAGCATCGCGTACGTCTTTGGCTGCCTCGAGATCCTTCTTAGCCCGCTCCAATGCCAAACTCGCCGCGTCCTGACGCTTCTCCAGTTTTTGGCGGTCCGGGTCGTCGTCACCTGCGTCCTTCGGGAGTTTACGGATCGCAGCGCTGCTCGCGTTGCGCTCGTCGTCAGCGACCCGGGCGTCGCGGAGCGCCTTGTCGGCCATGGTCTGCGCACGGTGGAGTTCCGAGGCGTACTGACTGGAGCAGCCGCCGTCGGTCACCTTCTCGCCGAGGGCGTCAGCAGCGGCGTCGTAACGCTTGAACGCCTTCCGCAGCTTTCCCTCAGCCTCTTCGGCGTCCTTACGGAATTCTTCAGCCGTCTTACTCTTCCACTCATCGACAGACGCAAGCGCTTTAATCTCGCCCGCCTGCTTCTTGATGGCCTCAGCAGTCCTCCGGAGATCCCGCCCCAGCTTGGCGACTGCATCCGGATCGCCGGGGATCGGGTCGACCGCCTCGCCGATAACGGCCCATTCCTCAGCGCGCGGACGCGTCACTTGGAGCCTCCCCCGGATTTCGACTCCTTGCTCGCATTCCGAAGCGCCTCGGCAAGTTGGTGGTCGATGTCCTCATAAGACTTCGCCGCAGTGGAAAGGAGCTTCGAAAGATTCTCCAGTTCCTCCGTAAGACGCTCCCGATGGATCTTCCAGTTGTCGCCGAACTCGTCGAAAACGTCAACCAAGCCCTGATCGCCCAGGGTGGTCGCCCCCAACCCGTCAGCTGGGTTGGCGTTCTTGTCGAACTCCCGGTGAATCTTGGAGAGAGACTTGGCGCTTTCCTTGATGCGCTCGATATCGGCAGTCTGGTCCGACATGGAACCCCCCGCTGAGGAACGTAGTAACGCAGCCCGACGGGGCGGACCATCAGCGCCCGCCCCATCGCCGTAGATCTTCTAGCAGACCGTCACTTGCTCCGAGCCTGCTTGGCCAGTTCCTCGTCGATCTGCTCGAACTTGTCCGCGGCCATGGTCAGGTAGTCGCCCATGCCGTCGAGGCCGTCCAGCGTGTCCTTCATGCCGCGGACGAACTCGTCGAAGTTCTCGTCGAACGCCTTCGACGAGCTCTTCGTGACGTAGCCGCCCTGCACGAGGTTGTTGATGTACTTCTTCAGGCCCTCGAGCCTCTCCTGGAGCTTTTCCTTCTCCTTCACGACATGCTTGGCTGCATCCCGCATGTCCTGATAAGTGATATCCAGGTCCTTGGCCATGAAGCCGCTCCCTCTCGCAACGCCGCAGGGCCAACCCCCGTGGCTTCCCTGTTTGCGGACTCACCGACCCGGAAGCCGAGTTGCCGGTCACAGCCGGCTACCGGTGTGATCGTCCGCTCTTGCGTCAGCAGCTTACGGGTGTGGCCTGTGGGGCCACATCCCCGGCTTGTGAACGAGCCGTCGTGAAAGCGTGTACGCCGTTGCCATCGGGAACGTCACGGCGCCTCCCCATTGCCCCGCCGTCGTACCGAGCGGATATCGTCCCTGTACCACTGTGACCCGCGTGACTGAAGCGAGCAGCACAGCACGCCAACCGCACAGCACGCGCACAGCACAGCGGACCAGCGACAGACACCACGCGGCCACACCGGCCCAGTGGCACGGGGAGGACAAGTCGTGCGCCTGACTCTGACCGTCGTCGACCCGTACGGCGGTGGCACCGCCGACGTGGTGCTCGATGCCGATCCTGAGTCCACCGTGGGGGACATCGCGCAGGAGTTGGCCAAGCAGGTGGGGCACAGCGGGGCGCAGGTCATCCCGCTCGGGCAGCACCGGCACGCGCCGGCGAACAACGCGCCCCTCGTGTACGTGGACGGGTACGCGGTCGATCCCGGCGCCACCGTCGTCGGATCGCCCCTGCGTGAGGGTGCCGTGGTCAGTCTGCAGGATCCGTCCGGGTGTCTTCCGGGGGAGCCGACCGGGCTCGTCGAACTGCGGGTCGTCGGCGGGCCGGCGGCCGGGTTCGTGCACCGGCTGGGCGTCGGGCGCTACGACATCGGCAGCGGCGCGGCGTCGTACGTCCGGGTCGACGACCCCGAGGTGGACGCCCGGGCCCTCACCCTCTCCGTCGCCACCGACGGCACCTGCCAGGTCGCCGTGCACATGGACAAGGAGCACGTCACCCTCGACGGCACCCCCCTCGCGCAGGACGAGGACCAGGACGAGCCCAGCGGCAAGAAGCGCGACAAGAAGCGCGGCAACAAGAAGAAGGCGCCGGAGAAGAGGGAAGAGAAGGGGACCGGCCCTACCGAGTGGCCGCTCGGCGCTCAGATCGGGCTCGGCAACACCCTTCTCGAACTGACCCGCTACACACCTCCGAACGCCGCTCTCAAGTGGTCCGACGACGGTGTCGGTCTGGACTACAACCGGCCCCCGCGGCTGCGTCCGGCCGAGCGGCAGACCAACTTCCGGTTGCCGTCGTCGCCGCGCGAGTACGAGGCCAGGCCGCTGCCCTGGCTGATGGCGCTGACGCCTCTCGTCGGTGCCGCCGTGGCTGTGATGATCTTCCAGCGCTGGTACTACCTGATCATGGCGGGCCTCAGCCCGATCCTGCTCTTCGCCAACTACTACAACGACAAGAAGCACGGGCGTAAGTCGCACGCCAAGCAGGTCAAGGAGTACGAGGAGCAGAAGGAGCGGATCGAGAAGGACGCCCAGGACGCGCTGGTCGCCGAGCGGAACGACCGGCGGCAGGCCATACCCGACCCGGCGACCGTGCTCGCCCTCGGGACGGGGCCGCGTACGCGTCTGTGGGAGCGGCGGCGCACCGACCGCGATCACCTTCTGATCCGTTTCGGGACCGGGCGGTTGCCGTCCGAGGTGGTCCTCGACGACCCGGAGCAGGACGACCACCGCCGTCAGGTGACCTGGAAGATCGAGGACGCCCCGGTGGCGCTGCATCTGCGCACGCTGGGTGTCGTCGGTCTGGCGGGCCCCGGGGACTCCGCCCGTGCTCTCGGGCGCTGGGCGGTCGCGCAGACCGCGGCCCTGCACAGCCCGATGGACGTGCAGTTCTACGTGCTGAGCGACAACGCGGCGCGGGAGTCGTGGGACTGGGTGCGCTGGCTGCCGCACGCCCGGCCGTCCGGCGGGCAGGACGTGAACGCGCTGATCGGGACGGACGCCGAGACCGTCGGTGCCCGGATCGGCGAACTGACGCAGATCCTCGACGCGCGCAAGAAGGCCGCCGAGGAGAACAAGTCGCAGGGCAACTCGAGCTTCAGCGACCCCGACATCGTCGTCGTGTGGGACGGCTCGCGGCGGCTGCGGTCGCTGCCGGGTGTGGTGCGGCTGCTGCGCGAGGGGCCGTCCGTGTCCATGTTCGCGATCTGCCTGGACGCCGAGGAGCGGTTTCTGCCCGGCGAGTGCCAGGCGTACGTCGTGGCCGAGCCGAAGGCCGAGGAGCTTCAGCCGGCCGCCCAGCAGGTGCAGCCGTCCCAGCAGGCCGCCGGTGGGTTCCCCTCGTTCCAGGCCTGGCACAGCACCGCCCGGCCCGAACAGGCCGAGCGCAGCGAGAGGTTGCGGCTGCGGGTCGAGGAGGCCGGTGCGGAGCGGCTGGCGGACGTTCGGCCCGACTTCGTCTCCGCGGCCTGGTGCCTGCGTCTGGCCCGGTCGTTGTCGCCGCTGCGGGACATCAGCGGTGAGACCGAGGACTCGGCGCTGCCCGGGTCGAGCCGGCTGCTGGACGTGCTGCAGTTGGAGCCGCCGACCAGTGACGCGATCGTGGCCCGCTGGCGGATGGGCGGGCAGTCGACGCTGGCCGTCATCGGTGAGTCGTACGACGGGCCGTTCGGCATCGACATCCGCAAGGACGGGCCGCACGGTCTGATCGCGGGTACGACCGGTTCGGGTAAGTCGGAGCTGCTGCAGACCATCGTGGCGGCGCTGGCGGTGGCGAACACGCCGGAGAACATGACGTTCGTGCTCGTCGACTACAAGGGTGGCGCGGCCTTCAAGGACTGTGTGCATCTGCCGCACACCGTCGGCATGGTCACGGACCTCGACGCCCATCTGGTGGAGCGGGCCCTGGAGTCGCTCGGTGCGGAGTTGCACCGGCGCGAGCACATCCTGGCCGCGGCCGACGCCAAGGACATCGAGGACTACCAGGACCTGGTGCGCCGGGATCCGTCGCACCGGCCGGTGCCCCGGCTGCTCATCGTGATCGACGAGTTCGCCTCGATGGTGCGTGATCTGCCGGACTTCGTGACGGGGCTCGTGAACATCGCCCAGCGGGGTCGTTCCCTCGGTATCCACCTGCTGCTGGCGACGCAGCGCCCGTCGGGTGTCGTGTCGCCCGAGATCCGCGCCAACACCAACCTCCGTATCGCGCTGCGTGTGACGGACGGCGGCGAGTCGTCGGACGTCATCGACTCGCCCGAGGCGGGGCACATCTCCAAGAACACCCCGGGTCGCGCGTACGCCCGGCTCGGGCACGCCTCGCTGGTGCCGTTCCAGTCCGGCCGGGTGGGTGGCCGTCGGCCCGGTGCGGCCGACCCTGCGCTGCTCATGCCCTGGGTGGGCCCGCTGACCTGGGAGGATCTGGGGCGGGCGGCGCTGGTCAAGCCGAAGGCGGAGTCGCGGGAGGACGAGGAGATCACCGATCTGAAGGTTCTCGTCGACACCATCCGCGACGCCAACCGCTCCCTCGGCATCCCGCCGCAGCACAGCCCGTGGCTGCCCGCCCTGGACGAGACGCTGCTGCTGGACGACGTGGAGGTGCCCGCGTTCGCCGGTGGTCCCGGCAAGCTGCCGCCGGCGCCGTACGGCGTCGAGGACCTGCCCGCGAGCCAGTCGCGCCGCCCGGTCGTCGTGGACTTCTCCTCCTTCGGCCATCTGATGATCGGCGGCGCCCCGCGCAGCGGCCGCTCCCAGGTGCTGCGCACCCTGGCGGGTTCCCTCGCCCGTACGCACTCGGTCGCCGACGTGCACCTGTACGGCATCGACTGCGGCAACGGCGCGCTCAACGCCCTGACGCGGCTGCCGCACTGCGGTGCGGTCGTGAACCGCAACCAGACCGAGCGGGTCGTGCGGCTGGTCAACCGGCTCAAGGGCGAGATGAGCCGCCGTCAGGACGTGCTGGCGGAGAAGGGCTTCGCGGACATCGGGGAGCAGCGGGCGTCGGTGGCCGAGGACGAGCGGCTGCCGCACATCGTGGTGCTGCTGGACCGCTGGGAGGGCTGGGTGCCCACCCTCGGCGAGGTCGATCACGGTTCGCTGACCGACGAGTTGCAGACGATGATGCGCGAGGGCGCCAGCGTCGGCATCCACCTGGTGCTGACGGGTGACCGGACCCTGTTGGTGGGCCGGATCGCGGCCCTCACCGAGGACAAGTACGGGCTGCGGCTCGCCGACCGCAGCGACTTCTCGGCGCTGGGCATCCCGGCGCGCAAGGTGCCGGAGGAGATCCCGCCGGGCCGTGCGTTCCGCAACGAGTTCGGTACGGAGACGCAGTTCGCGCTGCTCGCGCAGGACACGACCGGTCAGGGCCAGGCCGCGGCGCTGGCGGCGATCGGTGAGGCGGCCACGGCCCGCGACGCCGCCGTCCCCCGCTCGCGCCGCCCGTTCCGCGTCGACAGCCTGCCCAGCCGCATCTCCTTCCCGGAGGCCTGGGAGCTGCGCGACCCGGAGGCGTCCCGTTCGCGTCTGTGGGGTCTGGTCGGCATCGGTGGCGACGAGATCATCGGCTTCGGGCCCGATCTGGCCGAGGGCGTACCGGCGTTCGTCGTCGCGGGCCCTGCCAAGTCCGGCCGCTCGACGGTGATGATGAACTTCGCGCACTCGTTCCTGTCCCAGGGCACCCGTCTGGTCGTCGCGGCCCCGCGCCAGTCCCCGCTCCGCCGACTCGACGGCACGGACGGCGTGCTGAAGGTCTTCACCGGCGACGACATCGACGAGGACGAGTTCGAGGAGCTCATCGACCAGGCGTCCCTGGAGGAGCCGATCGCCGTTCTCGTCGACGACGGTGAGCTCCTGGAGGACTGCGACGCCGAGAGCCAGATGAAGAAGCTGGTCTCCCGCGGCGCCGAGCGCGGGCTCGCGCTCGTCATCGCCGGTGACGAGGAGGACGTGTGCAGCGGCTTCTCGGGCTGGCAGGTCGACGCGAAGAAGGCCCGGCGGGGCATCCTGCTCTCCCCCCAGGAGTCCTCCAGCGGCGACCTCGTCGGTGTCCGCCTCAACCGCGGCATGGTCGGCGGCCAGGTCGTCCCCGGCAAGGGCATGCTGCACCTCGGCGACGGCGAGCTGCGCACGGTCGTCATCCCGGGGTGAGGCGGTGACCGGGGGCGGCCCCGTAGGCCCGCGGGGACGTTCCCGGCCCCGGCACGCCTGCGCTCTCCAGAAGAGGAGTGCCGGAGCGCCGCCCGGCTCACGGCTGGAGCAGGTCCACCTTCACGTCCGCCGGGAAGCCGGTCGTCGGGCCGACCCGCCGCGCGAACTCGGCGACCGCCGCCAACTGCGGGTCGCCGAAGCGGAAGTCGAGGGTGGTGAAGTAGCGGGCGAGGGTCTCCTCGTCGAAGGCCTCCCAGCGGGCGGCCTGCTCGGCGACCTTGCCGACCTCCTCCAGGGAGAGGTTGCGGGAGTCGAGGAAGGCCTCGTGCACCCGGCGGGTGATGACGGGCTCGCGCTCCAGGTAGTCGCGGCGGGCCGCCCAGACCGCGAAGACGAACGGCAGGCCCGTCCACTCCTTCCACAGCGCGCCCAGGTCGTGCACGGCCAGGCCGAAACGCGGCCCGTCGAGCATGTTCGCGCGCAGCGCCGCGTCGCCGATGAGGACGGCGGCGTCGGCCTCCCGCATCATCAGGCTCAGGTCGGGCGGGCAGGTGTAGTAGTCCGGCTGGACGCCGTAGCGCTCGGCGAGGAGCAGCTGGGCGAGGCGGACGGAGGTGCGGGAGGTCGACCCGAGGGCGACACGGGCGCCGTCCAGCTGGTCCAGGGGGACCTGCGAGACGATCACGCAGGACATCACCGGGCCGTCGCAGCCGACGGCGATGTCGGGGAAGGCGACCAGGTCGTCGGCGTGCCGGAGGAACTCGACGAGGGTGATCGGACCGATGTCGAGTTCGCCCTGCACCAGCTTCTCGCTGAGCTTCTCCGGGGTGTCCTTGGAGAGCTCGAAGTCGAGGAGCGTGCCCGTTCTCGCGAGCCCCCAGTACAGGGGCAGGCAGTTCAGGAACTGGATGTGGCCGACGCGCGGCCGGGTGCGAGGATTGTCCACATCGTGAGGCTAGCCCTCGGGGCGCGCGGACCGGCGCGCGGGCCCGCGGTCGGGGTGCGGGCCTCGGTGAGCCCCCCTCCGCCAGTCGGCCGGAGGACGTTCAAACATTCGGGTGACGTGATCTAGACCCCTATTGCATTCCACGGCCTGCGTGCTAGGCTCGTCGCAAGTTGCAGTTTGGTTTCCCTTGCAGTACAGAGCCTGCGGAGCATGTGACCGCGGGCTCTCGTCATTCTCAGACATATGCACTTGTGCGGAATTCATCTTCACACTTGCTGGTTCTGGAGCAGGGCAACCCTTTTGGGCCCAAGGAGGGCTTATGGCTACCGGAACCGTGAAGTGGTTCAACGCCGAAAAGGGCTTTGGTTTCATCGCCCAAGAGGGCGGCGGCCCCGACGTCTTCGTCCACTACTCCGCGATCAACGCGAGCGGCTTCCGCTCGCTCGAGGAGAACCAGCAGGTGTCTTTCGACGTCACGCAGGGCCCGAAGGGCCCGCAGGCTGAGAACGTCACGCCGGTCTGATTTGCAGTACCCAAGGAGCCCCGCGCCGCCAGGCGACGGGGCCCCTGCCCTTTTCGGGCCCTTCCGCTCGGTGAATTCCCGGCGAATTCCGGCCATGCGACGATGGGCGGATGCGCGACGAACCGGAGAACAGTGGGAAAGCCGACGGCACCCCCGTCGACGAGACCCAGGACGGCTCCCCCGCCGGCAAGGCCTTGGCCACGGGCCTGTCGATAGGCCTGGCCCTCGGCACGGCCATAGGCCTCGTACTCGGCATGACCGTCTTCGACAACCTCGGCCTGGGACTGGCCTTGGGCACCGGCTTCGGCACGGCGATCGGAGCGGGGGCGGGTATCGGCGCGGGGCGGACACAGCCGGAGCAGGGGGGCGGGGAGCCGGGGGCGGGCCGGGAGCTCGGCCCGTCGGGCGAGGGCCGGGGAGATGAGGGGCCGCGCGAGGGCTGAGGGGTGCGAGGGCCACGCGCCGGTTCGGCCGGTACGCGCGGGGCGGAGGGACAGGGACTCGCGTTAGGGTCTGCGGCCATGGCCGATGCTGACTTCCTGATCGAGACCCGCAGGTTCTACGACACCGTCGCCGAGGCGTACGCCGTCCACTTCGGTGACCTGGGAGCGGGGACGCCGCTGGACCTCGGGGTGCTGTACGGGTTCGCGGGGCTCGTGGGTGAGGGCGGCGAGGTCGCCGACCTGGGGTGCGGGCCCGGGCGGGTGACGGCGTTCCTGGCGTCGCGCGGGCTGTCGGTGTTCGGGCTGGACCTGTCGGAGTCGATGCTCGCGGTCGCCCGTCGCGAACATCCCGACCTGCGGTTCGTGCAGGGCTCGATGCAGGAGCCGGACCTGCCGGACGGCTCGCTCGACGGTGTCGTGTCCTGGTACTCGACCATCCACACACCCGAGGAGCACCTGCCCGCCCTCTTCGCCGGCTTTCACCGTGTCCTGCGCCCCGGCGGCCATCTCCTCCTGGGCTTCCAGTGCGGTGACGAACCCCGCCACTACGAGGAGGCCTTCGGCCACCCGGTGGCGCTGACCTTCCGCCGCCGCAGGCCGGAGCACGTCGCGGCGCTGCTGGAAGCAGCCGGTCTCACCGTCCGCCAGCGGACGGTGCGCGAGCCGGACCAGACGAGCGGCGAGCCGGTCGCCCAGGCGAGCCTCGTGGCCCGCAAGGCGGGGCGATAGGCCGCCGGGCCTCGCCGAGCCCCACGTGCGGCACCCGGGCATCCCCAAACCCCACACCCGGGCGACCCCCAAGTTTCCCCTGCGACACCCGGGCATCCCCCCAACCCCGCGCGCGACACCCGGGCGACCCCCGCAACCCCACACGCGGCACCCGGGCAACCCCGCAGCCGGGCGGGCGCTCCCTGAGCGGGCCCGCTGCCGAACCCCACCGCCTACGACACTGCCGACCACACCACCGGCCGCTCCCGGCCACCTCCCGCACCGGCCGCCGCCGACACCGGCCCTGGCTCCGACACCGGCCGCCGCCGACATCGGCCCCGGCCGTGCCACCAGCCCCGACACCGGCCCCGCCCCACCCCCGCCCCTACAAACCCCCCGCGATGTCCCGCGCCGCGATGTAGCCGAACGTCATCGCCGGGCCGATCGTCGAGCCCGCGCCCGCGTAGCTGTGGCCCATCACCGCCGCGCTCGCGTTCCCCGCCGCGTACAGGCCCGGGATCACCGAGCCGTCCTCGCGCAGCACCCGGGCCCGGGCGTCCGTGCGGAGGCCGCCCTTGGTGCCGAGGTCGCCGGGGACGATGCGGAAGGCGTGGTACGGCGGGAGCCAGAGGGGGGCCAGGCAGGAGTTGGGGAGGACCGACGGGTCCGTGTAGTAGTGGTCGTAGGCGCTGTCGCCGCGGTGGAAGTCGGGGTCCTCGCCCCTCCGCGCCTGGGCGTTGAAGCGGCTGACGCCGGCGCGCAGGGCCGCCGCGGGGACGCCGATCGAGGCCGCCAGGGCGTCCAGGGTCCACTCCTTGTGGGCGGCGCCGGAGTCGTACCAGGTGTCGGGCAGGGGCAGCGTCGGCAGGACGTCCTTGAAGAGGTAGCGGTTGCGGTAGTTCTGGTCGACGATCAGCCAGCACGGGATGGCCGGTTCGGTGTCGTGGACGTCGTACATGGTGTGCACGACGTCGCTGTAGGGCGCGGCCTCGTTGACGAAGCGGCGGCCCGCGCCGTTCACCAGCAGCCCGCCGGGCAGCGTGCGTTCGGCGAGGCAGAAGTAGGGCCGGCCGGGGACCGGGACGGCCGGGCCCCACCAGGCGTCGTCCATCAGGTCGAGCGCCGCGCCGAGCCGCTCCCCCGCGAGGATGCCGTCGCCGGTGTTCTCCTTGGCCCCGACGGTCCACTCGGTGCCGATGGGTTGGCGCTGGAAGCGTTGCCGCATGGCGGCGTTGTGCTCGAAGCCGCCCGAGCCGACGATGACGCCCCGGCGGGCGCGGACCAGGCCGGGAGCGCCGTCGCGGGTGACGACGGCTCCCGTGACCGTGCCGTTCTCGACGTGCAGGTCCGTCAGGGGCGTGTTCAGCCAGACCGGGACCCCGGCCGCCCGCAGCCCGGCCCGCAGACCCGCCGCGAGCGCCTGGCCCATGGTCAGGGGCTTCTGGCCGAGCGTCGCCGCCTTCGCGCCGCGGGCGAGGCACTGGGCGGCGACGGCCGCGCCCCGGGCGTTGACGGCGGCGAGGGCGATCCACTTGTAGTCGGCGCTGAAGACCACCATGCCGGCGGGGACGTCCATGTACGGCGGGTTCAGGCGGGCCAGTTCGGCGCCCAGGAGGTTGCCGTCGAGCTGGTCCGGCTCGATGGAGCGGCCGTTCGGCAGGCCGCCGGGCAGCTCGGGGTAGTAGTCGCTGTAGCCCTCCATCCAGCGGAACCGGAGCGGGCTGTTCGCCATGACGAGGGAGATCGTCGCCGGACCATGGGTGAGGAAGGCCCGCTGCCGGTCGGCGGGGACGTCCGGGCCGACGACCGCGGCGAGGTAGGCGGCGGCCTTCGCGGGGGTGTCGGGCACCCCCGCCGCGCGGAGCACCGGGTTGTTGGGGATCCAGATGCCGGCTCCGGAGCGGGCGGCCGAGCCGCCGAAGGTGGGGGCCTTCTCCACGACGACGCAGCTCAGGCCCTGGCGCGCGGCCGTCAGCGCGGCGGTCATGCCGGCGGCGCCGGAGCCGATGACGACGACGTCGTACGTGCCGAGCGGGGGTAAGTCGGCTGCCCGGGCGCTCTGGTGCACGCCCGTGGCGACCGCGAGGCCGGCGCCGGCGGCCCCGGCCAGTAGGCGTCTGCGGGACGGGGCTCCGGCCGTCGCCGCACGGAGCCCTGCTGCGCTCCCGGGTTCGGCGACGGTGTCCGTACGTGTGGTCATGGCCGCTCCAGCCTGACGAGAACGCGAAAGGGGTGGGGACTGTCGCGCGGGGGTCTTGCGAAGTCAAGACCCGTGCGGCGCCCACCGCTTCGGCTACTCGAGACCGATGGCCGCGCAGTCCGCCTTGTACTTGGCGGTGCAGATGTCCTTCACGGTGTAGACGCCGTCGGTGATCACCGTGTCCTCGATGTTGTCCTTGGTGAGGGCGACCACCGGGACCAGCATCGCGGGGATGTTCTTCTGCGTCGGGCTGTCGACCGTCTGCCGGGCCAGCGCGGCGAACTCGATCGTGCGGCCCTGGACCTTGGCCACCGCGATCTTCGCGGCGTTGGTCGCCTCCAGCAGGAAGGACTTGTACACGGTCATGTACTGCTCGCCGGAGACGATCCGCTGCACCGCGTCGAGGTTGGCGTCCTGCCCGGTCACCGGTGGCATCTTGGTGGCACCGGCCTCCCGGAGGGCCTCGATGACGGCGCCCGCCATGCCGTCGTTGGCCGAGTAGACGGCGTCGATGTCGTTCAGCCCGACGGCCTGGATCGCCTCCTTCATGTGCTCCTTGGCGATCGCGGGCTTCCACTCCTTGGTGTCGTACTGCTTGACGATGTCGACCTGGCCCTGGAGTTCGCTGAGCGCGCCGTCCTTGAAGCGTGCGGTGTTGGGGTCGGCGGGGTCGCCGTTCATCATGACGACCTTGCTCTTCTCGGCCTTCTCGCCGAGTTCCCCGGTGATGGCGCGGCCCTGCACCTGGCCGACGAGTTCGTTGTCGTGGGAGACGTAGGCGTCGATGGGGCCCTCGGCGAGCCGGTCGTAGGCGATGACCGGGATGCCGGCGTCCTTGGCCTTCTGGACGTCGGTGGCGATGGTCTTGGAGTTCAGCGCGTCGACGAGGATGACGTCGACCTTCTCGCTGATCATCTTCTGGAACTGCTCGCTCTGTCTGGACACGCTGGCCTCGGCGTTGGCGTAGCGGACCGTGCCCTGGTCGTCCGTGAGGGCGGCGACCTCCTGCTTGATCAGCGGGTAGTCGAACTTCTCGAAGCGTGCCGTGTCCCGGTCGGGCAGCAGGAGGCCCACCGTGATGTCGTTGCCCTTCTTCACGGCGGTGTCCTCACTCCCGCCGTCGCCGCAGGCGGTGAGGGACAGGGCCGATACGGAGACCGCCAGGGCCATGGAGAGGTGCCGGACGGCGGCCTGACGGGGGTTGCGCGCTATCACTGGTGGTGCCTTCCGATGGGGGATGCATCGTGACGAGGTGGTCGAAAGCCAACGGGCAGACGCCTGGCGTCGTCAAGAACCACGTGTGAAGAGATCGCAAAGGTGCCTCACCGCGTGTACAGGGCCTCCACTTCCGCGGCGAACGCGCGCAGCACGGCCTCCCGGCGGAGCTTCATCGACGGGGTGAGGTGGCCCGCCTCCTCGGTGAAGTCCTCGGGGAGGACGGCGAAGCGGCGGATGGACTCCGGGCGGGAGACCATCTTGTTGGCCTCGTCGACGGCCCGTTGGAGCACGGCGCGCAGTTCCTCGTCGTCGACGAGGAGCCCCGGCGGTACGGGGTGCTTGCCGTTCATCTGACGCCAGTGGGTGATGCCGGCCGGGTCGAGGGTGATCAGCGCGGAGACGAACGGGCGGCCGTCGCCCAGGACGAGGCACTGGGAGATCAGCGGGTGCGCGCGCAGCCAGTTCTCCAGGGGGGCCGGGGCGACGGACTTGCCGCCCGCGGTGATCAGCAGTTCCTTCTTGCGGCCGGTGATCGTCAGGTAGCCCTCGTCGTCCAGTTCGCCGATGTCGCCGGTGGCGAGCCAGCCGTCGGGGGCGGCGGGGGTGACGCCGCCGGCCTGCGGGTCCCAGTAGCCGCGCAGCACGTGGTCGCCGGCGACGAGGATCTCCCCGTCGGCGGCGATGCGGACGCGGGTGCCGGGCAGGGGCCAGCCGACGGTGCCCAGGCGGGGTTTCAGGGGCGGGGTGACGGTGCTCGCGCCGGTGGTCTCCGTCAGTCCGTAGCCCCCGAAGATCTCGATGCCGGCACCGGCGTAGAACGCGGAGAGGCGGCGGCCGAGCGGGGAGCCGCCGCAGATGGCGTAGCGGACTCTGCCGCCCATGGCGTTGCGGATGCGGCGGTAGACCAGCGGGTCGTAGAAGGCCCGGGCGGTCTTGAGGGCGCGGGTGGGGCCGGGGCCGGTGCCCGTCTGCTGGGCCTCCAGGGCTTCTCCGTAGCGCTGTGCCACCGCCACCGCGCGGTCGAACGACGCGGCCCGGCCGCCCGCCTCGGCTTTGGCGCGGGCGGAGTTGAAGACCTTCTCCAGCATGTAGGGGATGGCCAGCAGGCAGGTCGGCCGGAAGCTCGCCAGGTCCGGCAGCAGGTGCTCGGCCTTGATGCTGGGCGCGTGGCCCAGCCGTACGCGGGCCCGGACGCAGGCGATGGCCACCATGCGGCCGAAGATGTGGGACATCGGCAGGAACAGCAGGACGGAGGCCTCTTCGCCGGTCTTCGCCCGGAAGACGGGGTAGAGCAGCTCGATGGCGTTGTCGACCTCGGCGAAGAAGTTGCCGTGGGTGAGTGCGCAGCCCTTGGGGCGGCCGGTGGTGCCCGAGGTGTAGACGAGGGTGGCGAGGGTGTCGGGGCCGAGCATGCCGCGCCGCACCTCGACCTCCTGGTCGGACAGGTGGGTCCCGGCTTCGGCGAGCCGCGCCACGTGGCCCTTCTCGACGACCCACAGGTGCTTGAGGTCGGGCAGGCGTTCGCGTTCGGGGCCGAGGGCGGCGGCCTGTGCGGTGGTCTCGGTGACCAGGGCGACCGCGCCGGAGTCCTGGAGGATCCAGCGGGCCTGGAAGACGGAGGAGGTGGGGTAGACGGGGACGGTGACCAGTCCGGCCGCCCAGGCGGCGAAGTCCAGGACCGTCCACTCGTAGACGGTGCGGGCCATCACGGCGACCCGGTCGCCCGGCAGCAGGCCCTCGGCGATCAGGCCCTTCGCCACGGCCGTCACCTGCCCGGCGAACTGTCCGGCCGTGACGTCGCTCCAGCGCCCGTCGGCGTCCTTGCGGCTGAGGGCCACCGCGCCCGGGTTCGCGCTCGCGTTGTCGAACGGGAGGTCGGCGAGGGACCCATGGGTCCACGGCGGGGCCAGCGGCGGTACGGAGACCTCCCGCACGGCCCCGTCCAGCCGCCGTACCTCGGGCTCGACCAGCACCGGCCCTCCGTACGCGTCGCCGTAGGCGGAGGAGGGATACGCAGTGGACACGGGGCGGCTCCTGGGGCGTGCAGCGGGAGAAACTGCTTGCTGCATGACGTACGTGCCTCGCACGCCGAGGCGCTCAACCGGCGAAACCCCAGAAAGTGGTTACTGCCGGTAGGAACGGGATCGTACGGCGTTCACGTGGCGGGTCTGTGCGGGTTCGGGGATGGTACGGAGCCAGGCCTGTGCAGTATCGGGGGTTGGGTGAGGGTTCTTCAGGTTGCGTGCGAGCGCCGCCCTCAGGCCCGCTCCAGGATCGCCGTCACCCCCTGCCCGCCCGCCGCGCAGACGGAGATCAGCCCCCGGGCGGGGGCGTCCCGTTCGGCGAGGAGTCGGGCCAGGGTGGCCACGATCCGGGCGCCCGTGGCGGCGAAGGGGTGGCCGGTCGCGAGGGACGAGCCGGCGACGTTCAGCCGGGCGCGGTCCACCGTGCCGAGGCCCCGCTTCTCCCAGGCGGCGAGGGTCGCCAGCACCTGGGAGGCGAACGCCTCGTGGATCTCGACGAGGTCGAAGTCGTCCAGGCCCAGCCCGGCCCGCTCCAGCATGCGCGGGACGGCGTACGCCGGTGCCATGAGCAGTCCGTCCTCACCGCCGGCCACGTCGCCGCCCACGAAGTCGACGGCCGCCGTCTCGTGGGCGGTGAGGTACGCCAGTGGCTCCAGGCCGCGTTCGCGGGCCCAGTCCTCGCTCGCCAGCAGCACGGTCGCGGCACCGTCCGTCAGCGGGGTGGAGTTCCCGGCCGTCATGGTCGGGTCGGGGTGGTCGAGGCCGAACACCGGTTTCAGGGAGGCGAGTTTCTCCGCCGTCGAGCCGGGGCGCAGGTTCTGGTCGCGGGCCAGGCCGCGGAAGGGGACCACCAGGTCCTGGAAGAAGCCGCGTTCGTACGCCGCCGCCAGCCGCTGGTGGCTGGTGGCCGCGAGTTCGTCCTGTTCCGCGCGGGCGATGCCCCACGCGCGGGCGGTGACGGCGGCGTGTTCGCCCATGGACAGGCCGGTGCGCGGTTCGGCGTTGCGCGGGATGTCGGGGACGAGGTGGGCCGGGCGCAGCTTCGCCAGGGCCTTCAGGCGCCCGCCCGGCGACTTGGCCCGGCGGGCCTGAAGCAGGATGCGGCGCAGGGAGTCGTTGACGCCGAGGGGGGCGTCGCTGGCGGTGTCCGCACCGCCCGCGACGGCCGATTCCGTCTGGCCGAGGGCGATCTTGTTGGCGGCGGCGACGACGGCCTGGAGGCCGGTGCCGCAGGCCTGCTGGATGTCGTAGGCGGGGGTGCGGGGGTGGAGTTTCGAGCCGAGGACGGTCTCGCGGGCGAGGTTGAAGTCGCGGCTGTGCTTGAGCACGGCCCCGGCGACGAACTCGCCGACCGCGCCGGGCTCCTGGAGTCCGTACCGCTCCACGAGGCCGTCCAGGGCGGCGGTGAGCATCTGCTGGTTGGAGGCGGTGGCGTAGGGGCCGTCGGAACGGGCGAAGGGGATGCGCGCTCCGCCGACGATCGCCACGCGCCGCACCGACGGGGACGGCTGCTGGGGGCTCATGTCGACCTGCTCCTCGTCTGTGACGTAGCCTTACCTCCGGTAACCTTACTCCAGAGTAAGCACCTGTGGGTTTCTGTGAGCCGTCCTCGGAACTGGGAGTTGGACATGGCCGACCGCTATCTGCGCTTCACGGGTACCGCGCCCGGCCGCTTCCTCACCCGCCGGCTGGGCCTGCCGCAGCCGGCGGCGCTGACCCGCTGGTCCCCCGAGCGGCCCGCCCTGGACGGCGGTCTGCTGCATCTCGCCGCCGGCCGGTCCGCCCTCGCCCTGGCGCCGGTCCTCGCCCGTACGGGGATCGGACCCGCCGGCTCCGACCGCACGGCCGCCGTCGTCCTGGACGCGACCGGCGTACGGGACGTCGAGGGACTCGCCGAGGTGCACGCGGCCCTGCGTCCGGTTCTGCGGTCGGTCACCCCGAGCGGACGCGTGGTGGTGCTCGGCGCGCCGCTCGACCCCGCCGACCACCACCAGGCCGCGGCCCAGCAGGCCCTGGAGGGCTTCACGCGCTCCCTCGGCAAGGAGATCGGCCGGGGCAGGACGGTGAACCTGCTCCGGCTCACGGACGCCACCGCCGCGGAGTCCACCCTGCGCTTCCTGCTGTCGCCCAAGTCGGCCTACGTGAGCGGGCAGGTGATCGTGGGAACACCCCACGAGAGCGCTCCCCCCGACGGGGAGCGCCCCCTGGCCGGCCGCACCGCCCTGGTCACCGGCGCCGCCCGCGGCATCGGTGAGGCGGTCGCCGAGACACTCGCCCGGGACGGGGCCCGGGTCGTCGTCCTGGACGTGCCGCAGGCCGAGCAGGACGCCCGGCGGGTCGCCGAGCGGCTCGGCGGCACCGCGCTGCCGCTCGACATCACGGCCGCCGACGCGGGCGCGCGGATCGCCGACGCCCTGCCCGACGGCCTGGATCTGCTGATCCACAACGCGGGCGTCACCCGCGACCGGCGTCTGGTGAACATGCCCGCCGAACGCTGGAGTTCCGTCCTCGAAGTGAACCTGGGGAGCGTGCTGCGCACCACGGACGCCCTGCTGAAGGACGGGACGCTGCGGCGCGGCGGCCGGATCGTCGCCACCGCCTCGATCGCGGGGCTCGCGGGCAACGCCGGGCAGACCAACTACGGGGCGAGCAAGGCGGGCGTCGTCGGCCTGGTCCGCTCCCTGGCTCCACGCGCGCTCGCGGAGCACGGCGTGACGGTCAACGCGGTGGCGCCCGGCTTCATCGAGACGAGGATGACGGCGGCCGTCCCGCTGTTCATCCGCGAGGCGGGCCGCCGTATGAACTCCCTCGCCCAGGGCGGTCTCCCGGCCGATGTCGCCGAGACCACCGCCTGGCTGGCCCACCCGGCCTCGGGCGCGGTCAACGGCCAGGTCGTCCGCGTGTGCGGCCAGAGCCTGCTGGGGGCGTGATGACCGCCCCCGCCGATCTCGCCCTCACCCGGTCCCCCTCCCTCGCCCCGCTCCTCGCCCGCGGTGCCCTGCTGTCCCCCTTCAAACGCCCGCGCTCCGACGCGGAGTTCCCCCGCACCCGGCTGGTCGTGCCCGGGCTGCGCGTCGACCTCGCGCGGCTCGCGGCGTACGAGCGGGTCTGCGGGTTCCCCACCGGGGAGGACGCGCTGCCGGTGACCTATCCGCATGTGCTCGGGTTCCCCCTGGCCATGCGGCTGATGAGCGGCCGGGACTTCCCGCTGCCGCTGCTCGGCCTCGTCCACACCTCGATCACGGTCACGCGGCACGGCCGGATGCCGGCGAGCGACGCCTACGAACTCTCGGTGCACGTCGACGGGTTGGCGCCGCACCGACGCGGCACGGAGGCCACCGTCGTCACCGAGGTGCGCGGCGGCGGGGACGTCGTGTGGGAGTCCAGGAGCACGTACCTGGCCCGGCACCGCACGCGGCACCCGGCCGCGGCCCCCCGGGAGACGCAGGCGCGCGAGCCGCTGCCCGAGGTCGCCGAATGGCGGCTCGCCGGGGACGTCGGCCGCCGCTACGGGGCCGCGTCCGGCGACCGCAACCCGATCCACCTGCACCCGCTCACGGCCCGGCTGTTCGGCTTCCCCCGGGCCATCGCCCACGGCATGTGGACGGTGGCCCGCTGCCTCGCCGCGCACGGCGTCACGGAGTGCTGCCATCTGCGCGCGGAGTTCAGGGCACCGGTCCTGCTGCCCGGGACGGTGACGTACGCGGCGCGCGAGGGCCGGTTCGAACTGCGCGGCCGCCAGGACCGGATCCATGTGACGGGGGACGTCTACCCGACGTGAGGGCCCGGCTGCTCCTCCGGGGGTGCCCAGGGCCGCCCCGCCATGAGGTCGCCGAGCCCGGCCCAGGCGAAGTTCATCAAGGTGGCCGCGGCCTGGTGGGCCGTGACGCCGGGGGTGGCGTTGGCCCAGGCGGCGAGCGACTCGGCGGCACCGACCAGGGCCTCGGCGAGCCCGGCGACCTCGCCCTCGGGCAGGTCGGGGTCGCGGTGTGCCTCGCGGGCGCCGGCGAGGATCAGCTGCGTCACGAAGGCGACGATCTCCTCGCGCATCGCGGTGACCTCGGCGGCGAACGGCTCGCCATGCGTGCGCGCCTGGAGGTGCAGAACCGACCACGCGTCCGGGTTCTCGGCGGTGTGCGTGAAGAAGGCGCCGAGGCCTTCCCAGAGCTGCCGGTCGGCGGGCAGGTCGCGGCGCACCCCGGCGCGCACCGCCTCGACGAGGGCCCCCGCCTCCCGGCGGATGCAGGCGGTGAAGAGGTCTTCCTTCGAGTTGAGGTACAGGTAGACCAACGGCTTGGACACGCCGGCGAGTTCGGCTATCTCGTCCATCGACGCGGCCATGTAGCCGCGTTGGCCGAAGATCCGCACGGCGGCGTCCAGCATCTGCTGCTCACGGACCGCACGCGGCATCCGCTTGGTCTTCACGGCACCCATAGCGCTTAGCGTACGGGCCCCCTGGACGGCCCTCGCCCGGGAAGCCGGGGAAGGACCGCTCAGGGGGCCCGTCGACGCGTGCGGCCGGCCGGTCGGTCAGGCGACCGCGGGCACCGGCTCCGCCTTGTCGCGCGGCTCGTCACGCGGCTCGTCGAGCGGCTCGTCCAGGGAGGAGCCGTCGGCCGTGGCGTACGCGTCGCGGTCGAGCAGGTTCTCGCGGGCGGAGACCAGCACCGGGATCAGCGCCTGCCCGGCGACGTTGGTCGCGGTGCGGATCATGTCCAGGATCGGGTCGATCGCGAGGAGCAGGCCCACGCCCTCCATCGGCAGGCCGAGGGTGGAGAGGGTGAGGGTCAGCATGACCGTCGCGCCGGTGAGACCGGCCGTGGCGGCGGAGCCGACCACCGAGACGAACGCGATCAGCAGGTAGTCGCCGATGCCGAGCTGGATGTCGAAGATCTGGGCCACGAAGATCGCGGCGATCGCCGGGTAGATCGCGGCGCAGCCGTCCATCTTGGTCGTCGCGCCGAACGGCACGGCGAAGGAGGCGTACTCCTTGGGCACGCCGAGCCGCTCGGTGACCTTCTGCGTCAGCGGCATGGTGCCCACGGACGAGCGGGAGACGAAGGCCAGCTGGATCGCGGGCCAGGCGCCCTTGAAGAACTGGACGGGGTTGACCTTGGCGACGGTGGCGAGCAGCGTCGGGTAGACGCCGAACATCACGATGAGGCAGCCGATGTAGATGTCGGCGGTGAACGTCGCGTACTTGCCGATCAGGTCCCAGCCGTAGGTGGCGATGGCGTGGCCGATCAGGCCGATCGTGCCGAGCGGGGCGAGCCGGATGACCCACCACAGCGCCTTCTGCAGCAGGCTGAGGACGGACTCGCTGAGGGTGAGGATCGGCTGGGCCTTCTCACCGAGCTGGAGCGCGGCGATACCGGCGACGGCGGCCATGAAGACGATCTGGAGCACGTTCAGCTCGGTGAACGGCGTGATGACGTCGGTCGGGACGATGCCGGTCAGGAAGTCGATCCAGGAACCGGTGCTCTCGGGCTTCGCGCCGTCCTTGGGCGTGAGGCCGGTACCGGCGCCCGGGTTGGTCAGCAGGCCGATGACCAGGCCGATGCTCACCGCGATCAGCGACGTGATCATGAACCAGAGGAGGGTGCGCGAGGCCAGGCGGGCCGCGTTGTTGACCTTCCGCAGGTTGGTGATCGAGACCAGGATCGCGAAGAAGACCAGCGGGGCGACCGCGAGCTTCAGCAGCCCGATGAAGGTGTCGCCGACCTTTTCCAGCGTCGTGACCAGCCAGGACAGGTCCTGGCTGCGAGCCAGCCAGCCGAGCAGCACACCCAGGACGAGACCGGCGAGTATCTGGGCCCAGAAGGGCACCTTGAAGGACTTCGTGTGTGAGGACACGGACTGACTCCGTTGGGGGGACGCGTAGGGGAACTGACGTGGGAGACGGCGGGGGGTTGCGTTACGTCAGGAACGACAGAAAGCGGACGCGCACCGACAGAGATCCACGTGCAGGCGCGCCACGAGCGGAACGCTCAGGGGCGAGTGGGGCGCGACTGCTGACTTCATACAACGACCTTAACACCGGAGCTTTGAGGACCTCAAAGCCTGGCTTTGAGAGGTGATGACTCACACACACCCATACAACGCAAAGCGCCCCGTTTCCGAGCATGTACGGAAACGGGGCGCCGCGAACGCGTGTGAGGGACCTTACGAGGCCTGTCCCTGGGCCCGGGCGGTGTCGTCGGCCCCGTCCTCCTGGCTGCGGTTGGCGTCCAGGTTGGCCTTCATCCGGTCGACCCGCCGCGCGACCTGGACGGACGCCCGGTCCCGCTCCTTGCGCAGCACGACGAAGCTGATCGGCGCGGAGATCAGCAGGGCGAGCATCACGATCCACAGACCGTTGGACGCGCCGAGGCCGCGCGGGGCGAGGCCGGAGTAGACGAGGCCCCAGACGACCACGAGGCAGCCCACGAAGATCCCGAGGCGCATCAGCGTGTAGCGGAGCATCTCAATCCACTCTTCCGGTTCGAACGGTCGGAACGCACCCAAAGGGGCACCGTCCAGTGAAGCACGGCGGGCGGCCGATCTTGCAGGGGGGTCAGGCCAGGGGCAGCAGCATGACGACGTCGTCCCGGTCGTCCCCGGGACCCACACGGATCGCTCCGGGAATCCGCCCGACCTCCTTGTAGCCGCAGGTGGCGTAGAACCGCTCCAGCCCGAGACCGCCCCGGCAGGTCAGCCGGATCGCCTCGATCCCGTCCATGCCCCGGGCCGCGTCGGCGGCGGCGGCGAGCAGGTCGCGGCCGTAGCCCTTGCCCTGGTGACGCGGATGCACCATCACGGTGTACAGCCACAGCCAGTGGGTCATCAGGTGGTGCGTGTTGAAGGTCAGGAACGCGGTCGCCGCGACCCGCCCCGCCTCGTCGTGCCCGACGAGCAGTTTGACCCGCCCCTCCGCCATCAAGGCGAAGTGCTGCACCAGCGCGGGGCGGATCTCCTCCCGCGTCACCGGCGGCACGTACCCGACGGCGCCTCCGGCGTTGGAGACATCGGCCCACAGATCGAGCAAGCCGTCACGCATAGCGGGGGTGACGGCGGGGCCGAGTGTGAAGGTAAGGGGCATACCAGGATTGTAGCTATTACACCAGGGTGTCTGCCGCCACCCTCAGGTCCGACACCAGCCCCCGGTAGGCCGCCTCCCGGTCGTCGGACCGCAGCACCGACGACGGATGCACGGTCGGCACGAGCCGCTCCGGCCGCCCGTGGATCTCCTCCTCCAGCACGGTGCCACGCACCTGGGTGACCCGGAAGGAGGACCCGAGCAGCGCCTTCCCGGCCGTGGCCCCCAGGACGACGATCAGCTCCGGCTCCACGACCGCGAGCTCCGCGGCGAGCCAGGGCCCGCACGCGGTCGTCTCCCGCAGGTTCGGCGCCTTGTGGATCCGCCGCTTGCGGGGCTCGGCCCGGGTGAACTTGAAGTGCTTCACGGCGTTGGTGACATACGCCTCGGAGGGATCGATGCCGGCTTCCGTCAGAGCCCGGTCCAGCAGCTTCCCGGCTGGCCCGACGAACGGCTTCCCCTGCCGGTCCTCCTGATCCCCGGGCTGCTCCCCGACGAGCACGACCCGGGCGTCCTTGCTCCCGTCCCCGAACACGGTCCGGGTGGCGTCCCGGTGCAACGGGCAGCCCCGGCATTCGGCGGCGGCCTTCCGCAGAGCGGGAAGCCCGCCGCGCCCGGGCAGGAAGGGCTCAGCGGTGCAGGCGTCCTCAGGCGCCGAGGTCCTGACCATGCCCTCCGAGTACCCCACCCAGGGGCGCGGGACTCTGCCGATATGCGGCTCCGCCGCGGGGCGCGAACAACCCCCACACGCCCGCAGCCGCCCTCGACGGAGTCAGACCCGCATCGGCTGCGGCGACTCGCGACGCTCCGGGTCAGGACCCTCGTACTCCCGGATGATCTCGTACCGAGTGTTCCGCTCCACCGGCCGGAACCCGGCATCGCGGATCAGATCGAGCAGGTCCTCACGCGTCAGCTTGTTCGGCGTCCCGTAGTTGTCCGCGTCGTGCGTGATCTTGTACTCGACGACCGACCCGTCCATGTCGTCGGCCCCGTGCTGCAAGGCGAGCTGCGCGGTCTGCACGCCGTGCATGACCCAGAAGACCTTGACGTGCGGCACGTTGTCGAACAGCAGCCGCGACACCGCGAAGGTCTTGAGCGCCTCGGCGCCCGTCGCCATCTGCGTCCGGGCCTGGAGCCGGTTGCGGACCTTGCCGTCCCGCATGTCGACGAAGTCGTGCTGGTAGCGCAGCGGGATGAAGACCTGGAAGCCCCCGGTCTCGTCCTGCAGCTCACGCAGCCGCAGCACGTGGTCCACCCGGTGCCGGGGCTCCTCGATGTGCCCGTACAGCATCGTGCACGGGGTCTTCAGACCCTTCTCGTGCGCGAGCCGGTGGATGCGGGACCAGTCCTCCCAGTGGGTGCGGTGGTCCACGATGTGCTGCCGGACCTCCCAGTCGAAGATCTCGGCGCCACCACCGGTCAGGGACTCCAGACCGGCGTCGATCAGCTCGTCGAGGATCTCCGACGCGCTCATCCCCGAGATGGTCTCGAAGTGGTGGATCTCCGTCGCCGTGAACGCCTTCAGCGAGACGTCCGGCAGCGCCGCCTTCAGTTCGCGCAGCGACCGCGGGTAGTACCGCCACGGCAGGTTCGGGTGGAGCCCGTTGACGATGTGCAGCTCGGTGAGGTTGTCCGACTCCATCGCCTTGGCGAGCTTGACGGCCTCCTCGATCCGCATCGTGTACGCGTCCTTCTCCCCCGGCTTGCGCTGGAAGGAGCAGTACGCGCAGGAGGCCGTGCACACGTTGGTCATGTTGAGGTGCCGGTTGACGTTGAAGTGCACGACGTCGCCGTTCTTGCGGGTGCGCACCTCGTGCGCCAGCCCGCCGAGCCAGGCCAGGTCGTCCGACTCGTACAGCGCGATGCCGTCCTCACGGGTCAGGCGGACGCCCGTCCTGACCTTCTCCTCCAGCTCGCGCTTGAGCCCGAGATCCATGCCCACACCTTTCATCGACAACGCCCCCACCGTACGACTACTCCTCTTCCGGCAGCTCTCCGACCCGGTTCTCCCACTTGGTGGACAGCACGATGGTGGTGCGCGTCCGCGAGACGCCCTTCGTGCCGCTGAGCCGCCGGATGATCTTCTCCAGGCCGTCCACGTCCGCCGCCCGCACCTTGAGCATGTACGAGTCGTCCCCGGCGATGAACCAGCAGTCCTCGATCTCCGAGAGGTCCTTCAGGCGCTGCGCCACGTCCTCGTGGTCGGTGGCGTCCGAGAGGGAGATGCCGATCAGGGCGGTGACACCGAGGCCGAGCGAGGCGGCGTCGACGGTGGCCCGGTAGCCGGTGATGACCCCGGCCGCCTCCAGCCGGTTGATGCGGTCGGTGACACTGGGTCCCGACAGTCCGACGAGGCGTCCCAGCTCCGCGTAGGAGGCCCGGCCGTTCTCCCTCAGGGCCTGGATGAGCTGCCTGTCCACCGCGTCCATTGCGATCGAAGCCTTCCGCTGAAGTTGTCGTTGAGTCCGATGAGGTTCGGGTGCCGCTCAGCCGTCGCGGTGCGCACCGCCGCCGAGTTCACCCTGCCAACGGCGGTAGAGCCGGTGCGGCACGCCCGCCGCGTCGAGTACGCGCCCGGCGACGAAGTCCACCAGGTCCTGGATGTGCGTCGCGCCCGCGTAGAAGGCGGGCGAGGCGGGCACGACCGTCGCGCCCGCCTCGTCGAGGGTGACCAGGTGCCGCAGGGTCTGGCCGTTCAGCGGGGTCTCGCGCACGGCCACGATCAGCTTGCGTCCCTCTTTGAGGGTCACGCTCGCCGCCCGCTGCAACAGGTCCTTCGACAGGCCGAGCGCGACCCCGGCCACGCTCGCCGTCGAGGCGGGCACGATGAGCATGCCCTTGGTCGGGTACGACCCCGAGGACGGCCCGGCGGCCAGGTCGCCGGCGCTCCAGTGACGTACGGCACCGATGTCGACGGCGAAGGTGTCCGGCTTGCCGTCGGCGCCCCGGGACAGCCATTCCCGCAGGTCGGCCTGCCAGTGGGCGTCCCGGAAGGAGATCCCGGTCTCGTCCAGCAAGGTCAGCCGGGAGGCCCGGGACACCACGAGATCGACGCTCTCGCCGGCGTCGAGAAGAGCCCGCAGCACAGCAGCGGCATACGGGGTGCCGGAGGCCCCGGACACCCCTACGATCCAAGGCGTACGCGGCATCTCGCCTGGCTTGACTGGGTTCACAACACCGAGCCTATCCGGCGTCGCGGAAGGGAACCGGCCAAGGGGGGCGGGCCGTTGCACGGGAAGGACGAGCGAGCGCTGGAGGCCGCCATGTCAGACACCGGAGCCGGGTGGTCGACGAGCGACCGTGCGCCCGCCGCGATCAAGCTGATGCTGGCCTGGGTGGCGCTGCTGTGGCTGCTGGAAGTGGTGGACGTGGCGACCGGCCACGCGCTGGACGGCTTCGGTGTCACCCCGCGCGAGCCGTCCGAGCTGGCCGATGTCGTGCCCTCGGCCTTCATCCACTTCGGCTTCGCCCACCTGGCCGCGAACACCGTGCCGCTGCTGGTCCTCGGCTTCCTCGCCGCGCTCACGGGCCTGCGCCGGTTCCTGCTGGTGTGCGCGCTGATCGTCGTCGTGGACGGCCTGGGTGTCTGGCTCGTCGCCCCGGACCGCACCAACACCGCGGGCGCCTCCGGCCTCATCTTCGGCCTGTTCGGCTTCCTCCTGGTCAGCGGCTTCGTCGAGCGGCGTCCCTGGGGCGTCCTGGCCGGCGTGCTGATCGCCGCGGTCTGGGGCGGCTCCATCCTCGCGGGCCTCGCCCCGACCCAGACGGGCGTCAGCTGGCAGGGCCACCTGATAGGCCTGCTCGCGGGGGTGGCGGCGGCGTTCCTGTTCCGCCGCCGCCCGCGACAGGGGCGAGCGCCCGTCGCACCGTGATCAGACGGTCAGACCCCGCACCAGCAGGTCCAGCAGCGCGCACACGAACAGGGCTATCCCGATGAAGCCGTTGACGCTGAAGAACGCGCGGTTGACGCGGGACACATCGTGGGGGCGGACGATCGAGTGCTCGTACACGAACGCTCCGGCCACGATCAGCAGGCCCAGCCAGAAGAACGCGCCCGCGCCGGTGGCGAGGGCGTACCAGACGAACAGGACCGTCGTCAGCGCGTGACAGACCCGGGCACCCCAGATCGCCGACGGGATACCGAAGCGGGCGGGGACGGACATGACGCCGATCTCGCGGTCGGTCTCCACGTCCTGGCAGGCGTAGATCAGGTCGAAGCCGCCGATCCAGATGCCCACGGCCAGACCGAGGATCACCGCGTCCCAGGACCACTCCCCCGAGATCGCCAGCCAGCCGCCGACCGGGCCCATGGCCTGGGCGAGGCCCAGGATGGCCTGCGGGAAGTTCGTGAACCGCTTGCCGTACGGGTAGACCACCATCGGGATCACCGCGATGGGGGCCAGCGCCAGGCACAGCGGATTGAGCAGGGCCGCCGCGCCGAGGAACACGGCCAGGGCGATCAGCGCACCCGTCCACGCGTGCTTCACCGACATCGCGCCCGTCACCAGCTCGCGCTGCGCCGTGCGCGGGTTACGGGCGTCGATCTCCCGGTCGATGATCCGGTTGACCGCCATCGCGAAGGTGCGCAGGCCGACCATGGCGACCGTGACCAGCAGCAGCCGGCCCCAGTGGACGTTCCTGTCCCACTGGTACATCGCCGTGAGCGCGGCGATGTAGGCGAAGGGCAGCGCGAAGACCGAGTGCTCGATCATCACCAGCCGCAGGAACGCCTTGGTGCGTCCCGGCTGGGGGATCGCGGCGGAAGCGGAGGTCACAGCCCGTACTCCTTCCAGCGGCGGTCCACCTTCGCCGCCGTCTCCGGGTCGGACTCCACCATGTCGGGCCAGCCGCCGTCGCGCGTGTAGCCCTCCTCGGGCCACTTCCTCGTCGCGTCGATACCGGCCTTGCCGCCCCAGAACTGCTGGTAGGAGGCGTGGTCGAGGTGGTCGACCGGGCCCTCGACGATCGACAGGTCCCGGGCGTAGTCCGTGTTGCCCAGCGCCCGCCAGGCGACCTCGTGCAGGTCGTGCACATCGCAGTCGGAGTCGACGACCACGATCAGCTTGGTCAGCGACATCATGTGCGCGCCCCAGACGGCGTGCATGACCTTCTGCGCGTGCTTCGGGTACTTCTTGTCGATCGAGACGATCGCGCAGTTGTGGAAGCCGCCCGCCTCCGGCAGGTGGTAGTCCACGATGTCCGGCACGATGATCTTCAGCAGCGGTAGGAAGAAGCGTTCCGTCGCCCGTCCCAGGGGCCCGTCCTCCGTCGGGGGCCTGCCCACGACGATCGACTGGAGCAGGGGCCGCTTCCGCATCGTGACGCAGTCGATCTTCAGCGCCGGGAAGGGCTCCTGCGGCGTGTAGAAGCCGGTGTGGTCGCCGAAGGGACCCTCGGGCAGCATCTCGCCGGGCTCCAGCCAGCCCTCGATCACGACCTCGGCCTGCGCCGGAACCTGGAGCGGGACGGTCTTGCAGTCGACCATCTCGATCCGCTTGCCCGCGAGGAACCCGGCGAACAGGTACTCGTCGATGTCCCCGGGCAGCGGCGCCGTGGAGGCGTACGTCACGGCGGGCGGGCAACCGAAGGCGATCGCGACGGGCAGCCGCTCTCCCCGGCGCGCGGCCACCTGGTAGTGGTTCCGGCTGTCCTTGTGGATCTGCCAGTGCATGCCGATGGTGCGCTGGTCGTGCCGCTGGAGCCGGTAGAGGCCCAGGTTGCGCACGCCGCTCTCCGGGTCCTTGGTGTGGGTGAGCCCCAGGTTGAAGAACGACCCGCCGTCCTTCGGCCAGGTGAACAGGGCCGGGAGCCGGTCCAGGTCCACGTCGTCCCCGGTCAGGACGACCTCCTGCACGGGGCCGTCCTTCACCTTCTTCGGCGGCACGTGCGTCATCGCGCCGAGCTTGCCGAAGGCCTCGCGCACACCGACGAACCCGTGCGGCAGCTCGGGCTTCAGCAGCCCGCCGATCCGCTCGGAGATCTCGGCGTACGACTTCAGGCCCAGGGCCTTCAGCAGCCGCCGGTCCGTGCCGAACACGTTCATCGCGAGCGGCATGCTCGAACCGCGCACGTTCTCGAAGAGCAGTGCCGGGCCGCCCGCCTTCTGCACCCGGTCGACGATCTCCCCGACTTCCAGGTACGGGTCCACCTCGGCCTTGATGCGCTTGAGGTCGCCCTCGCGCTCCAGCGCCCTGAGTAGGGAGCGAAGATCGTCGTAAGCCATGGGGTCCAGTATCCCCGAGCGGCTACTCTGACCCTGAACCGCCCACCCGCTTTCGCTGAGAGGCCGCGCATGCTCCGGGTACTGATGTTCCTCGTGCCGCTGGCGCTGAGCGTGTACGCGTTCATCGACTGCATCAGCACCAAAGACGACGAGATCCGCCACATGCCCAAGCCGCTGTGGGCGATCCTCGTGCTGTTGTTCCCGCTCGTCGGGTCGATCTCCTGGCTGATCGCCGGCAAGAAGCGGGTGCCCGCGGCGGAGCGTCCGCGGCAGTGGGTCGCGCCCGACGACAATCCCGACTTCCTGAAGTCCCTCGACGAGGACAAGAGGAAGGACGACGACCCCAAGCGCGAGGAGTCCTGACCCGCCCGGTTCCCCACCGGGCCCGTGAAACCACTTGCCCTCGGCACACGCATCGTCGTCAATTGGTGTTCACGCAGTCACGGCTGCCACACCACACGCGCCGGCACTCAGGGCACTCAGGGGGACCACATGGAGACACAGCAGCCACCGGGCCAGTACGACGTGCCACCCCCGCCCGCCGCGCCGCCCCGGTCGGTCACCGACGTGGAACTGCGGGTCGGCAAAGGGCTGTTATGGGTCGGCGGAGCGGCCTACCCGCTGCGCAACATCGCCCGGGTGTACACCTTCACCCTCCACCCCAAGCGCAAGGAGGCGGTCATCCGCTTCCTCGCCCGCACCGGGATCATCCTGGCCGCGGCGGTCGGCCTGTCGATCATCGCCGGCCTGACCGTCCTCGCGGACGAGTCCACGGCCGGCGGGCTCCTCGTCTTCGTGTGGCTCGTCGCGGGCGCGGCGCTGGTCTTCTCCTTCGTCGACATGCTCTCCGTACTCACGGCACAGTCGCACTACGTGCTCGCCGTCGAGACGGCCGGCCCGTCCACGGCCATGGTGACCAGCGGCAACCCGCAGCACCTGGACCAGCTCGTGGGCTACGTCGCCGGTGCCCTGGAGAACCCGGAGACCGAGTTCCGGGTGACCGTGGAACGGCTCACGATCAGCTCGCCCACGAACTACTACTTCGGCGACAACGTCAACATGTACGGCGGCAGCGGGAACGTGGGGATCGCGGCATGAACGGCAACAACCACTACTACGGCGACAACGTCACGATGCACGGCGGCAGCGGCAACACGGGCATCGTGAAGAACGGGACCACGGGCGACCCGGACCCCGCCCTGCGGCTGGCCCTCGCCGAACTGATCCGTGAGGTGAGCGAGTTGCGCGACCGGTTGCCGCAGCCGAGCGCGCAGCTCATCGACGAGTCCCTGCCGGTGCTGGCCGCGGACGCGGCGCCGCCGGCCGAGCGGCACCGTGCGCTGCTGGCCGTCGCCGCGATCGCCGCGGCCGTCGGGGCGGTGGGACAGCCGGTGGCGGAGGCCGCGAACCGGATCCTGCAGATGGTGAGCGGACAGTAGTTCAGCGCACGGAGCCGACGAACGCCGCCCAGGCGGACCGGGTGACGACCAGGACCGGTCCGTCAGGGTTCTTGCTGTCGCGCACGGGGACGGTTTCGGGGAAACCTGGGGCTATTTCTATGCAGTTGCCGCCGTTGGCGTCGCTGTAGCTGCTCTTGATCCACGTAACCGCGCTGAGTTCGGGCTCGGTCATGATGCTCGTACCTCTCCATCACGTCGCTGATCAGAGCGGCGGACTCGGGGGCTGACAGAGCGTCCGCCCTGAGCACATCATAAGTGCGGCTATGGCGCGCGAAGAGGGCCGGATCGTCGTTGAAATGACCGCGATCGAGCGATTCCGAGTAGACCCACTCATGCCCATCGGGCAGCTTGATCAGCGACATGGACCCACTGGGTCGAAACAGGCCGAGGCGCGCGGCGGGGGCCACCTGGATCCGGATGTTGGGCCGCCGTCCGACATCGAGCAAGTGAGCGCACTGGGCCCGCATCACGGCAGGGCTGCCGATCATGTTGCGCAGGCAGCTCTCGTCGAGGACGACGACGTACAGCGGTCCGCCGTCGGCCAGGAAGCGCTGCTGGCGACTCAGTCGTGCCCGCACTCGCTCTTCCAACTCCTCGCCCCTCACGAGCAGAGAGAACAGCGACTGCGCGTAGTCCGCTGTCTGCAACAAACCCGGGATCACCCGCTCCTGGTACTCCCGAAGGGCGACCGCCTCCTCATCCATCTCCGCCCGCCGCCGGAACCAGTCCGGATGCTCCACCTGCGGGTACCAGTCGATCCGGCCCCACAGCCGGAGCAACACCCCACCCGTGCCGAGGAGTTCGTCGCAGGTCTTGGCGAACGTGTCCTGCGGCACCCTCGTGCCCGCCTCCACCCGCGCCACATGCGAGCGGTCGCACGGGATCTGCCGTGCCAGGCCCTCCTGCGTCAGCAGGGCCGCCTCGCGGAAGTGCCGCAGCACCTCGCCGAACACGGCCGCCGTGCTCGCTCCCGACTCCGCCCCGCCGTTCCGTCGGCTCACGACTTCCCCCTCCGTGACAGTGCACCGGTGTCACACGCCAGGCATTGAACCGGACCGTCCCCCTGCGCAACGCTTGCTACACCCAGAGTAACGAAGGAGCGCGCAATGGAACCGGGAACGCTCGTCTACGACCCCCAGACGCACAAGGTCGGCGAGTACCAGGACAGGACCGGCCCGTATGTGATGCTCCGCCCGGTCGGCGGTGGCCGGGAGTGGCAGGCGGACCCGGCGAGGATCCGGCCGGCGACCCTGGACGAGCGGCTCAGCGCGGGAGTGCGGGCGGTCAACGACCGTTCCAGGGAGGTGCTGTCGGCTGATCCGAACCGGCCTCCGCTGCCGGTACGAGGGTGCGCGGCATGTGAGGAACTGGCCGCCCGGAGGGACACCGCGCGGGCCGCGTTCGACGGAAGTGCCGTGACGGACGCGAACGTCCTGCTGCGCAAGCACCAACGCGAGGAGCACGGTGGGGAGCCGGCCGGGGGCAGGATCTTCCGGTACGTGCCGTACACGATCGTCCAGGACCCGTCCGCCCTGCCGGAGTACGAGGCGCGCTGCGTCTCGGGCGAGGACGCGGACTGCGGAGCCGGTTCCGGGCTCCGTTCGGCACCGGCCGAGGTCGAGGAGTGGCAGCGCAGGCACACCCAGGAGACGCTGCACCTGCGCTACCGCCGCTGCTTCGCCGACTACGCGGTGCTGGAGCGGCAGGGCTGACGACACCCTGGCCGGTGCCCGTCAGGAGCGGTCGAGGACCTTCCTCAGCTCCGGCGGGAGTCCCTTGACGGACTCGGCGACGACGAGACGGTACTCGCCGGGGTCCTCGGCCACCGCGACGGCGACGGCCGGGTCCACCCCCCGCACGGCGAACGCCGTCACCTGGGCCGGGCGCTCTCCGTCGTCACCGTCGCCGGGGGTGTCGTCGCACGCCGGGCGGATGGCGCTGCCGAGCGGCTCCCCCACGGGGACGTCCGTCTCCGCGCGGGCCAAGTACCTGCGCTTGTCGTACTCGATGACGTACGCGCAGGACGCGTCGGCGCGCCCGCCGCCGTCCGTGGACGCCGCCGTGCAGCCCACGGACAGCGAGAGCAGAGCCGCCGCGAGCAGCGCTCGTGCGGGGCCTTGGGCGACGCGTGGGGGTGACGCCTTCATGGGTGGGCCTCCTTCGGGAGCGGGCGCTCCCGCTCGGCGGATACGCGACGAAGACGTGGGCGGGCGCGGATCGGTTCAGATCCCGGGCGGTCCCTGGGAGATCAGCCGTCCCCCGACCGACCCGCCCCGGGGTCCGAGGTCGATCAGCCAGTCGGAGGCGTGGACGACGTCCAGGTTGTGCTCGACGGTGACGACCGAGTGCCCCGCGTCGACCAGGCGCTGGAGGACGCCGAGAAGGCGGGCGGTGTCCGCGGGGTGCAGGCCGGTCGTCGGTTCGTCGAGGAGGTACAGGGCGTGTCCGGTGGTCCGCCGTCCCAGCTCCCGGGCGAGTTTCAGGCGCTGGGCCTCGCCACCGGAGAGGGTGGTGGCGGGCTGGCCGAGAGGGAGGTAGCCGAGGCCGACGTCGGCCATCCGTCGCAGCCGGGTGGCCACCGGCGGGACGTCCTCGAACACCGTCACGGCCTCGTCCACCGTCGCTCGCAGCACCTCGGCGATGTCGTGGCCCTCGTGCCGGACCGACAGCACCTCCGGCCGGAAGCGGCGGCCCTTGCACGCCGGGCAGCGCACCTCCACCGCCGGGAGGAAGTGCATCGGGACGGTGAGCACGCCCGCTCCCTCGCAGCGTTCGCAGCGTCCCCCGGGCACGTTGAAGGAGAAGTGGCCCGCGTTCAGGCGGCCTCGGCTGCGGGCGGCGAAGACCTCCCGGATCGGGGTGAAGACGTCCGAGTAGGTGGCCGCGTTGGAGCGCGGCATACGGCTGATCGGCTCCTGGTCGATGAGGACGACCTTGGACAGGTGCTCCCAGCCGTCGACGCCGTCGTGCTCGGCGGGCGGTTCCCCGGCGCCGTGGAAGTGGCGCCGGGCGGCCCGGCCGAGGATGTCCAGCAGCAGCGTGGACTTGCCCGAGCCCGACGGGCCCGTGACCGTCACCAGGCGGCGCAGCGGAACGCGTACGGTCAGGTTCTTGAGGTTGTGGGCCCGGGCCCCTCGGATCACGACGGCCGTCGCGCTGTCCCCGCGTCCCCGGGACGGCGGAGCCGACAGCAGGCCGGACAGATACGCGCCGGTCACCGAACCCTCGGTGCGGGCGACCTCCTGCGGTGTGCCCTCGGCGACGATCCGCCCGCCGTCCCGGCCCGCCCCCGGCCCGACGTCCACCAGGTGGTCGGCGGCCTTCAGTACCTCCAGGTCGTGCTCGATGACCAGCACCGTGTTGCCCAGGTCGCGGAGCCTGCGCAGGACCCGTACCAGCCGTTCGGTGTCGGAGGGGTGCAGACCGATCGTCGGCTCGTCGAGGACGTAGAGGACTCCGGTGAGGCCCGAGCCGAGCAGGGCGGCCAGCCGCAGCCGCTGGGTCTCCCCCGCGGACAGGCTCGGTGTGGACTGGTCGAGGGTGAGGTATCCGACGCCGACGTCGACGAGCCGTCCGACGCGTTCCTCCAGATCCGCGACGACCGGCTCGACGAACAGCCACTCGTCCGGTGAGACCCGGTCCCGCGACCCGCCCAGCCACGCGGCCAGCCGGTCGAGCGGGAGCCGGGCCGCCTCGACGATGCCGAGCCCGTGCACGGTCACCGCCCGGCTCTCCGCCCGCAGCCGGGTTCCGCCGCACGCGCCGCAGGGCTGCTTCACCAGGCCCTGCTGCTCGGCCCGTTCGCGGTACTCGGCGTCGTCGGCGCGCTCGCCGTAGCGGCGCAGCAGGGCCGTCGCGACCCCTTCGAAACGACCCGCCGCCACGGTCTCCGGCGGGTCGATGCCGGGGAAGTGACGCCGGAACTCGGGGCTTTCGACGCCGTGGAGGAGCAGGTCCCGCTGCCTGTCGTCGAGTTCGCGCAGCGGCGCGTCCGCGTCGAAGGTGAAGCCGTAGTGGGCGGCGGCGGCCCGCAGCACGGGCAGGCTCCAGTCGGTGTACTTCGCGTTCCAGCCCCGCACGGCCCCCTCGGCCACCGACTTCGCGTCGTCGACCAGGCGTCGCACGTCGGGCCGGATCACCTCGCCCAGGCCGGTGCAGGCCGGGCAGGCTCCGGCGGGCTTGTTGAAGGAGAAGGAGCCCATGACCAGGCCGGGCACGGGGGTGCCGCAGTGCGGGCAGGGCCGCTGCCCGGCCTCGGCGTCCTCGTCGGCCTCGGTGTCGTCGGTGAACGGCGGCGGGACGTCCTTGCCGCAGCCGGGGCAGGGCCGGACCCCGATCCGCGACCACAGCAGCCGCAGGTAGGTGAAGACCTCGGTGACCGTGCCGACCGTGGAGCGCGGGCTGCGGTTGGTGAGGTGCTGGTCGACGCTGATGGACGGGGACAGGCCGGTGATCGAGTCGACGGCGGGCTTGCTGACGAGGCCGGTGACCATGCCCAGCGACTCCAGGTACTGCCGCTGGCCCTCCCGGTGGAGGGTGTCGAACGCGAGGGTGGACTTGCCGGAGCCGGACAGGCCGGTCAGCACGACCAGCTTGTTCTTCGGCAGGGTGAGGGAGACGTTCTTGAGGTTGTTCAGGCGGGCGCCGGTGACGCGGATGCAGTCGTCCATTCCTTCAAGTCTTCCATTGAAGTGCGGTGTTGAGACTTGAGAGCTCCCTTCGGCGGGGTTGCTGCCGTAACCTTCAAATCGATGACGAACGACCGCCGCCTGCGCCCCGTCGACCTGGCCCGGCTGGCCGGTGTCTCGACGCAGCAGATCCGCAACTACGAGGACGCCGGGGTGCTCCCGCCGGCCGCGCGCACCGCGTCCGGCTACCGCGTCTTCGGGGAGGTGCACCGCGGCGCGCTGCTGGCGTACCGGACGCTGATGCGGGGGTACGGGCCGGTGACGGCGACGGCGATCATGCGGGCCCTGCACGAGGGGAACGTCCCGGGCGCGCTCGCGCTGGTCGACGCCGCGCATGCCGCCCTGCACGAGGAACGGGTGTCGCTGCGGGCGGCGAGCGAGGCACTGGAGCTGCTGGCGGCGGAGCCGCCCGCCCCCCTGCCGCGCTCGGGCGGCCTGCGCATCGGCGAGGTGGCCGTGCTGCTGGGCGTACGGACGTCGGCGCTGCGCGTGTGGGAGGGGGCCGGGCTGCTCTCGCCGGGGCGCGAACGCGGCACGGGCTACCGGGTGTATCAGCCCGCCGACGTGCGCGACGCCCGGCTCGTGCACACCCTGCGCCGCAGCCACTACCTCTTCGACCAGATCAGGCCGGTGCTGGAGGGGCTGCGGCGGGAGGGCGGCAGTGCGGCGCTGCGGGCGGCCGTCGCGGCCCGCGGCCAGGCGCTGACGGCCCGCACCAGGACCATGATCGAGGGCGCGGGCGCCCTGCACGCCTACCTCGACCGGTGCACCGCGGCCGGGACGGCGACAGGACAGACAGCGGATGGGCCGGGACCATCAGCCAGGTGATGACGGCCGGCGCGGCCGGCGGTCGGCTCGGTGCCGCCGGTGATCCGGTCGGCCACGGCAGAAGGGCGACCGGCGACTCGTCCGCCGCACGCGCGGCGATGACCGGACCAGGTTACGGAGCGGCTCAGGCAGGTCATGGATGAGGCCATGGACCAGGCACAGGCCCGCGCGTGGCTCACCACCGCCCTGGAGGAGGCCCGCACCGGCCTCGCCGAGGGCGGTGTCCCCATCGGCGCCGCGCTGTACGGCCCCGGCGGGATCCTCCTCGGCCGCGGCCACAACCGGCGCGTCCAGGACGACGACCCCGCGATGCACGCGGAGACAGCGGCCTTCCGGGCGGCGGGACGGCAGCGGTCGTACCGGGGCACGACGATGGTGACCACCTTGTCGCCGTGCTGGTACTGCTGCGGACTGGTCCGGCAGTTCGGCATCTCCCGGGTGGTGATCGGTGAGGCGACCACTTTCCGGGGCGGGCAGGACTGGCTGGCTCGCCACGGCGTGGAGATCGTCCTGCTGGATGACCCCGAGAGCATCGAGCTGATGCGCGCCTTCGTCATCGAGCATCCGGAACTGTGGAGCGAGGACATCGGCGGCTGAGACGGATGCCCCCGACCGCCTTCCGGAGTGCTCGCCCTGTGGGATGCCATCCGTTCCACTGAAAAGTCGCGCCTTCCGGTGTGGGGCCTCCGCCCGCACGTCAACTGATGGTCTGTACATCCCATCGGCGAGCGGAGATACCCCGTGCGCATGACAGACATCCAGCACTGTGAGGTCCGGCCCGGACGACTCGTGGAGTGGACGCTCGATCCGGCGGCCGCCGCGACGGTGAAGGGCCTGCGGGAGGACTCCCGGCCCCCGGCCTATATCCAGGAGTCGCACATCAGGGCCTCCCGGTCCGTGCGTGAGGACGGATTGTTCGTACCGACCTGGATCGGCGTAGGTTTCGATCTCCCGGGCCGGACGGAACCGGACGTCCTCCAGGACGCCTTGCACGCCTGGACACTGCGGCACGAGACACTGCGCAGCGGCTTCACCTGGTCCGGGCCGCCCGACGACGAGATGGTCCGGTTCACGCTCGACAGCGAGGACGTGCGCCTGCACCGGGAGGAGATCGGCGACTTCACGGACGAGACGGCGCTGGCCGTGCATCTCCAGAACCGGTTCGACATCGTGGCGGACGCACTCCGGTGGCCCAACTTCATCTACGCGGCGGTCATCCGCGACGACAGCACCAGCGTGTACATGGCCTTCGATCACAGCAACGTCGACGCCTACTCGCTCCAGAACATCCCCGCCACCCTCCACGAACTCTGTGCGGCGGCCGCGGCGGGCCGCTGCCCGACGCAGCAACCCGTCGCCAGCTACGTCGACTTCTGCGAAACCGAGCGTGCGGACGCGGACAACGTCGACGACGGCCATGACACGGTGGCCCGCTGGCGGGAGTTCATCAAGAACTGCGACGGGCAGCTGCCGAACTTCCCCGTCGATCTCGGCCTGGACCCCGACGGGGGACTGCCCCCGCAGAAGGTGCTGTGCGGACCGCTTGTGGACGCCGACGACGCCGCCGCGTTCGAGGCGCACTGCCGGCCCTACGGCGGCAGTCTGGTCGGCGTGCTGGCGGCCACCGCGCTCATCGTCCATGAGATCGGCGGGGAACCCGTCTTCCGCACCGTCGTACCGTTCCACACCCGGGCGACGTCCCGGTGGTCGGACTCCGTGGGCTGGTATGTCGGCGGGGCACCGGTCGAGATCCAGGTGGCGGAGGTCCCTGGCTTCCACGGAGCTCTGGAGAACGCGCGCACCGCGCTGCGCGCCAACCGGCGGCTGGCCCGCACACCCCTCGAGCGGGTACTGCGACTGCTCGGAACGGACTTCCGCCCCACCTCTCCCGACCTGTACTCCCTGGTGTCCTTCCTCGACGCCCGCGACATCCCCGGCTCGGAGCGGTGGGCCGAGCTGAAGACCTACGGACTGGTCAGGGTGTCGTACGGCGACCGGGTCTGCGTCTGGGTGAACAGACTCCATGAGGGCCTGTGGTTCGCATGCCGCTATCCGGACACCGACATCGCGCACAAGAACCTGTCCCTGTACGCGACCCGGCTGCGGGAGGTGATCACCAGCGTCGCGCGGCAGGGCTGATACCGGCGGCAGCCGGCTTGCCGGGCACTCAGGGCCGCCGGACAGCAGGAGCCCATTGCTGTCCTGCCCTCGCACCCGGAGTGCTACACACCGGCGTAGGAGTGCTTGCCCGAAACGAAGATGTTCACGCCGTAGTAGTTGAACAGCCAGCAGCCGAAGGCGATCAGGGCCAGGTAGGCGGCCTTGCGGCCCTTCCAGCCGGCGGTCGCGCGGGCGTGCAGGTAGCCGGCGTAGGCGACCCAGGTGATGAAGGACCAGGTCTCCTTCGGGTCCCAGCCCCAGTAACGGCCCCAGGCGTCACCGGCCCAGATCGCGCCCGCGATGATCGTGAACGTCCACAGCGGGAAGACGGCCGCGTTGACGCGGTAGGAGAACTTGTCGAGGGAGGCGGAGGAGGGCAGCCGCTCCAGGACGGAGGTCGCGAAGGTGCCGGGCGTGCCGCCGCTCGCGAGCTTGCTCTCGTAGGAGTCCTTGAAGAGGTACAGGATCGTGCCGACCGCGCCCACGTAGAAGACCGCGCCGCAGAAGATCGCCGTCGAGACGTGGATGTACAGCCAGTACGAGTGCAGGGCCGGGACCAGCTGGTCGCTGGCGGTGTAGAGGACCGTGACCGCCAGACCCAGGTCGAGCAGGACCGAGGTGATCAGGAACAGGCCGAGCCAGCGCACGTTCTTCTTCAGGGCCAGCAGCCCGAGGTACACGCCGACCGCGACCGTGGAGAACGTGATGTTGAACTCGTACATGTTGCCCCACGGCGCGCGCTCCACCGACAGGGCGCGGGTCAGGACACCGCCGAACTCGATCACGAAGGCGAGCACCGTGAGGGAGATGGCGATCCGGCCGTACAGGTCGCCCTGCTCGTCCCCGCCGTGCGCCCCGGGGCCGTCCGGCACGTCGCGCCGACCGGCGGCGGCCCGCACGGTGACCTTCGGCCGCTCCAGCACGGCGGTGCCGCCGGCCCGGTTCACGGTGACGGCCGGTGCCCGCTCGGCGTCCGCCTTGGTGGTGAGCGCGGCAGCGGTCCGGGCGACCTTGCTGCGGCTGCCGAAGAGCCATTCGGCGATGTACGCGAAGAAGGCCAGGGTGTAGACGGCCATCGCGGAGTAGATCAGCACATTGCTGATGCTCGCGAGGTTTTCGTTGGTGGCGGCGGCGAGAGTCACTTCTCAGCCCCTTCGGCAGGTACGGGGGTTGTGGTACCCGGCTCCTGAGCGGTGTCGGGGGAATCTGCGGGGTCGTCGGCGCCGGGCGCGCCCGGCGCCTGGTCGTACAGGACTCCGGCGAGGTCGCCGAGCTCCTCGGGGACCTTGGCGGACTCGCTGCGGCCGAGGCCGGCCATCTCGACGACGGTGACGCCGTCGGCGCCCTTGACCGCGCGCACCCACACGCGGCGGCGCTGGATGAACAGGGAGGCGGCGAGGCCGCCGATCGCGGCGAGGGCACCGGCGAGGGCCCAGCCGCTGCCGGGCTGCTGGACGACCTGGAAGCCGGCCCACTCCTTGATGTCCTTGCCGATGGTGACCGAACCGGCGCCGTTCGGGAGCGTCATGGTCTCGCCGGGCTTCAGCAGCTTCTTGAACAGCTTGCCCTGGGAGTCCTTGAACTCCTTCATGTTGCTGCGGTCCATCTGGTACACGCTCTGCGGGATGCCCGAGTCGGCCCCCAGGTCGCCGTGGTAGGCGGACAGCGCGAGCACCGGATTGTCCAGCGCGGGGAACTGCGACAGCATCGTGCCGCTGGCGGAGCCGCCGAAGGTCGGCACGAAGAACGCGTTGAAGCCGAGCTGCTCCTTCTTGCCCTGCTGGTCGCGGTAGCCGTCGAGGACCTTGACGACACCGGAGGAGGTGACGTTGGCGTCCAGCGGCAGCAGCGGTACGGCGTCGTCGAAGACGACCTTGCCCTTGCCGTCCCGGACGGTGATCACGGGCGCGTAGCCGTGGCTGACGAGGTACACCTTGGAGTCGCCGATCTCCAGCGGGTGGTTCACCTCGACGGTGTCCTTCTCGTCCTTGCCGTAGGCGCCCGCGCTGTAGGTGATGTCGGCCTGGAAGACGCGCGGGGTGCCCTTGTTGGGGCCGGTGCGCTCGTAGCTGCCGGTGAACTTCTTCAGGTTGAAGCTGAACGGCACCAGGTCGTCGGACGTGAAGAGGTTGCCGGACCTGAAGTCGTCGTACTGGGTCAGCGTGTTGGAGAACCCGTCGCCCTCGACGACCAGCTTGTTGCCCTCCGCCTTGTACAGCTGGCCCCAGGCGAAGGCGACCAGCATCACGATCAGGGCGATGTGGAAGACGAGGTTGCCCGTCTCGCGCAGGTAGCCCTTCTCGGCGGCGACGGCGTCCCCGGTGAGGTGGGTGCGGAAGCGGCGCTTCTTCAGCAGGGTCAGGGCGGCCTGATGGACCTGCTCGGGTTCGGCCGTGGTGCGCCAGGTGGTGTGGGCGGGCAGCCGGTTCAGCCGCCGGGGCGCGCCGGGCGGCAGACCGCGCAACTGGCCCACGAACTGCCAGGTGCGGGGCACGATGCAGCCGATGAGGGAGACGAACAGCAGGATGTAGATCGCGGAGAACCACACCGAGCTGTAGACGTGGAACATGCCGATCTTGTCGTAGACGTCCCCGAGGGTCGGGTGGGCCTTGCGGAAGGCGGCGACCTTCGTCTCGTCCTGGCCGGACTGCGGGATGAGCGAGCCGGGGATCGCGCCGAGGGAGAGCAGCAGGAGCAGCAGCAGGGCGACCCGCATGGAGGTCAGCTGCCGCCAGAACCAGCGGGCCCAGCCGATGACGCCCAGGGCCGGGAGGTGGGGCGCGTCCTCCTTGGGGGCGGTGGACAGCTGGGAGCCGGCGTCACCCAGCTCCCGGTCCTCGGCGGCGGACGGGGCCGGGTCGGAGGCGGTGGTCTTGCTCATCGATCAGATCCCCACAGTGAAGCCGTCGGACCAGACCTGCATCTCCTGCACGATGCGGTCCCACGCGCCGGTCAGCAGCAGCAGACCGGTCACGATCATCATGATGCCGCCGACCCGCATCACCCAGACGTAGTGGCGCTTGATCCAGCCGAAGGCTCCCAGGGCCTTGCGGAAGGCGACCGCGGCGAGCACGAAGGGCACGCCCAGGCCCAGACAGTACGCGACGGTCAGCACGGCTCCGCGTCCGGCGCTGCCCTGGCTCAGGGCGAGGGTCTGGACGGCGGCCAGGGTCGGGCCGATGCAGGGGGTCCAGCCGATGCCGAACAGGGCACCGAGCACGGGGGCACCGGCCAGTCCGGCGGCCGGCTTGCGGTGGAAGCGGAACTCGCGCTGCGTGAGCCAGGGCATCAGGCCCATGAAGAAGACGCCCATGAGGATCATGAAGACGCCCAGCACCTTGGACAGCACGCCCCGCTGTTCCTGGAGCGTCTGGCCGAAGTACCCGAAGAGGGCCCCGCCGGAGACGAACACGGCCGTGAAGCCCAGCACGAACAGCGAGGCTCCGGCGACCATCCGGCCGCGCCGGGCCTCGGCCAGGTCGGTGCCGCTGACTCCGGTGACGTAGGAGAGGTAACCGGGGACCAAGGGCAGCACACAGGGCGAGAAGAAGGAGACGAGTCCGCCCAGCAGGGCGATCGGCAGGGCCACCAGGAGGGCGCCGTTGAGCACCGTGCCGTTGGGGTCCGTGACCGCGGCGAGCGTGGTGACCGCGCTCACGTCACTGCTCCGCTCACTGCCACTGCGACTCCGCTCACTGCCACTCCGCCCACTGCCACTCCGCTCACTTCTCCGCGACGACCGGCTTGAGCATCTTCAGCAGCCGTTCCTCGCTGAGCGCGGACAGTGAACGGGCCGCGATCTTGCCGTCCCGGTCGAGGATGAGCGTGGAGGGGATCGCCTGCGGGTTGAGCGTGCCCTTCTTGAAGCGCAGCAGCAGCTTGCCGGTGGGGTCGTAGAGGCTGGGGTAGGTGATGCCCCAGTCCTTCTCGAAGGCGAGGGCCGCGCCGGTGGAGGTGTCCCGGGTGTTGATGCCGATGAACTGCACGCCCTTGTCGGCGTAGTCCTTGGAGACCTTCGCGAAGTACTTGGCCTCGGCGCGGCAGGGGTTGCACCAGGAACCCCACACGTTGAGGACGACGACCTTGCCCTTGTAGTCGGCGACGTCGAGCATCTTGCCGGCGATGGTCTTGCCGGACAGGTCGGGCGCCGGGGTGCGCTCGCCCTCGGCGGCCGTGGCGATGCCGTCGGTGCCGGTGACGAAGTTGGTGTTGCCGCCCCCGCCCGAGGTGCCGCCGGAGCCGCACGCGGAGACGAGCAGCGCGGTGGCGGCGAGCCCGGCGATCAGGGCGGCGTCACGGCGGACACGGCGGGTGCGCCCGGTGGCACGCGGCGAGCGGTCGGAGCGCAGGGGGGCACGGCTGGCGGCACTCATGTGAAAAGTTTCGCATGCCCGTTCTGGGGTTCTCGCCCACCCCCCTTGCGGGCGGAAAACCGCATTTCAGGCGGCGTTCCTCGAGGCGTCTCCGCTCGGCGTGGCGGTCCGGCCGGTGAACTCCCGCCAGCCACCGGCCGGCTGCTGTCCCACGCCGAGCGTGCGGAACTTTTCGAGCACCTCGGGCTTCTGCACGTCCAGCCAGTCGGTGAACTGCCGGAAGGAGACGAGACGCACATCCGCGCCTTTCTCCTTCTCCCGCGCCATGTGCTTGAAGGCCTCTTCGACGGCGTCCATGTAGAGGCCGCCGTTCCACTGCTCGAAGTGGTTGCCGATGAAGAGCGGTGCCCGGTTTGTCTCGTATGCCCGCTTGAAGCCCTGGATGTACGCCTGGGCCGACTGCTTCCGCCAGCCCGGGTAGTTGTGGGCCGGGGCCTTGGTGGAGTTGAGGGACTGGTTGGCCAGCATGTTGTAGTCCATCGACAGGACCTCGAAGCCGCGCCCGGGGAAAGGTATCTGCTGGAGGGGCAGGTCCCATATGCCCTGCCGCTTGCGCGGCCAGACCTGGAGGCCGCCGGGCGAGGAGGCGTCGTAGCGCCAGCCGAGCTCGCGGGCGGTGGGCAGCAGATTGTCCTGGCCGAGCAGACAGGGCGTACGGCCGCCGACGAGTTCCTTGTCGTAGTCGAACGGCAGAGACGGCAGGTCGGTCCAGCCGGTGTTGGTGCGCCATTCCTTCACGAAGGACTTCGCCTGGTCGATCTCGCTGCGCCACTGCTGGGGCGTCCAGTTCTTGACCGAGCCGTGGGACTCACCGCAGAAGTGCCCGTTGAAGTGGGTGCCGATCTCGTGGCCCTCCAGCCAGGCGCGGCGGACGTTCTTCAGCGTGTCCTTGATGTGCGCGTCGGTGAGGTAGCCGATGTCGGAGGCGCCGCGCGGGTTGTTCGGCGGGTCGTAGAGGCGCTTCTTCGACTCGGGCAGCAGATACAGCCCGGACAGGAAGAAGGTCATGCTCGCGCCGTGCTCCTTGGCGAGGTCCAGGAAGCGCGGGAAGAGACCGTTGCCGACCTCCCCGGCGCCGTCCCAGGAGAACACGACGAACTGCGGCGGGGTCTGGCCCGGCTCCAGCGGCTCCGGCTTCGCGGGCTGGTGCGGCTGCTTGCCGGTGTGGGCGGTGGAGCCGTCGCCGATGGGGCGGGCTGCGGGCTTGGGCTTCGGCTTCGATCCGTCCCGGGCGGAGTCGCCGCCGGAACCGTCGGCGTGGCCGGAATCGTCCGAGCCCGTGAGACCGCCGCAGCCGGCGAGCGAGACAGCGGCGGCGGCTCCCGCGCCGATTCCGAGCATTCCCCTGCGGGAGAGAGCGCGCATGGCATCCCCGATTCGTCACGTCGTGCTGGTCACCCAGAGAGAGGTCGTGAAGAACGAGGAGGTTCCGCTGATATGCGCAGATTCCGTAACGAAAGAGTCGTAAACGATCAGAAGGTGCCGAACGGCAGGCGCTTTCACGCCTCTCCAACGCCCCGCGCGGGGCGCCCCGCCCGCGCCGACCACTCGGGCGACGAGCCCGCGAGCTTACGCGCTTCCGCCGCCTGCCCGGACACAGATACGCGTCCGCGCGACGACCGCCACACGCGCCTCCCGCCACCTCCCCGGACGCAGGTACGCGTCCGCGCGACGACGCCTCACGCGCCTCCCCTCGCCTACCCGGACGCACGTACGCGTCCGCGATGCGCGACGACAGCCGGGCACCCGGCCCGCTTCCGAACACCCACCGGCCGCCGCTCCCGGCAGCGGGCGCGGGGTGCCCGGGTCGCGCGCAGGAAGCCGGGCCTGGAGCTGCGCGGATGGCCCGGGCAGGGCCCGCCGGGCGTCGAGGCCGCCATGTCATGCGTTTCCGCCGCCACCCCGGCCGCCGCCGGTGCGCGTTCTCCGTAGCCGGGGCTGGGGGTGTCCAGCCCAGGCCCGGCAGGACCCGCCAGGCCGCCAGGCCGCGAGGTCATGCGCTTCTGCGGCCGCCCCGGCCGCCGGTGCGCGTCCGAGACCGGAGCTGAGGGTGTCCAACCCCGGTGCCGGACCGCACGGCTGACGACCGTCGGCCGTCGGCCGTGGACGGCCCGCGAGTCGGCCGCTCCGCCGGCCACCCGCGGGCCACGCGCGAGCTACGCGCTGCCCGCTACGCGCCGAAGGCCTTGCCCTGGCCCTTGGTCGGCTTCGCGCCCGCGAGGAGGTGTGCGGGGACCAGGTCACGGGCCGGTTCGGAGTAGCCGACGGAGACGATGCGGTCGCCCCGGTACGTGAACGTCGTCAGGGAGGCGAGCGTGCACTGGCGCTTGCGCGGGTCGTGCCAGAGGCGGCGGCGTTCCACGTACGACCGGACGATCCAGATGGGCAGCTGGTGGCTGACCACGACCGCCTCGTGCCCGCGGGCCCTGTCCTTCGCCGCGCCCAGCGCGCTCATCATGCGGACGACCTGGTCGACGTACGGCTCGCCCCAGGACGGCCGGAACGGGTTGGCCAGGTGCTTCCAGTTGCCGGGCTTGCGCAGCGCCCCGTCCCCGACCCCGAACGTCTTGCCCTGGAAGATGTTCTCGGCCTCGATCAGCCGCTCGTCGGTGGCGAGGTCCAGCCCGTGCGCCTTGGCGATCGGCTCGGCCGTCTCCTGCGCACGCTCCAGCGGCGAGGCGACGACATGCGTCACATCGCGGCCGGACAGGTGCTCGGCGACCCGGTCTGCCATGCGGCGGCCCAGGTCGGAGAGGTGGTAGCCGGGCAGCCGGCCGTAGAGGATGCCGTCCGGGTTGGCGACCTCGCCGTGCCGCATGAGGTGGACGACGGTGATGTCCTCGGCGCTGTTGTTCTTCCCGTCGCTCATGCCGTCGCCTCCGCCGCCGCGCGGGCAGCCGCCGGGACGGCGTCGGCGATCCGCTGCACGGCCCGCTCGTCGTGCGCGGCGGACACGAACCAGGACTCGAAGGAGGACGGCGGCAGGTAGACGCCGTTCGCGAGCAGCGAGTGGAAGAAGGCGGTGTAGCGGAAGGACTCCTGCGCCTTGGCGTCCTCGTAGTCGCGCACGGGCCGGTCGGTGAAGAACACGGAGAACATGTTGGACGCGGTCTGCAGCCGGTGCGCGACGCCCTCCTTGGTCAGGGCCCCGGTGACGAGCCCCTGGATCTCCTTCGACACGGCGTCGACCTTGGCGTACGCGGCGTCGTCGAGGAGCCGCAGCTGGGCGAGCCCGGCCGCGGTGGCGACGGGGTTACCGGAGAGGGTGCCGGCCTGGTAGACGGGCCCGGCCGGGGCGAGGTGGGCCATGACGTCCGCGCGTCCACCGAAGGCCGCCGCGGGGAAGCCGCCGCCCATGACCTTGCCGAAGGTCATCAGGTCGGGGACCACCCCGTCGACGCCGAACCACCCGGCCCGGCTGGTCCGGAAACCGGTCATGACCTCGTCGGAGATGTAGAGGGCGCCGTTCTCGGAGCAGATGTCCTTCAGGCCCTGGTTGAAGCCGTCCGCGGGCGGTACGACGCCCATGTTGCCCGGGGAGGCCTCGGTGATCACGCAGGCGATCTCGCCCGGGTGGGCCCGGAAGGCCTCGCGGACGGCGTCGAGGTCGTTGTACGGCAGGACGATGGTGTCCCCGGCCTGGGCGCCGGTGACGCCCGGGGTGTCGGGCAGCGCGAAGGTCGCCACCCCGCTGCCGGCCGCGGCGAGCAGCGAGTCGACGTGCCCGTGGTAACACCCGGCGAACTTGATCACCTTGGCTCGCTGCGTGAACCCGCGCGCGAGCCGGATCGCGGACATGGTCGCCTCGGTCCCGCTGGACACGAGCCGCACCTGCTCCAGCGGCGCGACGCGGGAGACCATCTCCTCGGCGAGCGCGACCTCCCCCTCGCCGGGCGTCCCGAAGGACGTGCCGCGGGCGACGGCGTCCTGCACGGCGGCGATGACCTCGGGGTGCGCGTGCCCGAGGATCATGGGCCCCCAGGAGCAGACGAGGTCGACGTACTCCCGTCCGTCCGCGTCGGTCAGATACGGGCCGGTGCCGGACACCATGAACCGCGGTGTGCCGCCGACGGCTCGGAAGGCCCGCACCGGTGAGTTCACGCCGCCGGGCGTGACGGCCTCCGCACGGTCGAAAAGAGCCTGCGAGGCCGGTGCTTCATACGGATATGCCAGTTCGCTCATGACCTGCGACTTCTCCGACCTTCTCCGACGTAGTCGGGCTCCGGGTGCCAATGACTTGTTCAGGGTAGGCCAGGGGGGTGGGCGGACGGGGCGTGGGACAACCGGCCCCCCGGCGCCCGTCGTCTGCGAGACTGGTACCCGATACACACAGCTCAAGCGGCCAGGGGTGGTCGGAGGCTGCGAAGCTCCCGCGGTCAGATGTTTCAGCGCACGTTTCGGCGGGCGGCCGTGGGGGAGGTCACTGACACGATGATCGGGTTGCGCGGCAGGGGCGACGCGTCCTAGAAAAGCAGTCGGGTGGAGATATGCATCGCGGTGGCGGACTGGGTGAGGGGACTGACGACCTCGGTCCTCGGCGTGCCCGGCGGGGAAGGCACCGGCGCGAGGCGGAGGACGCTCAGGAGCCGCGTCAGACCCAGGGTCCACCGAGTGAACCGGAGCGGGCCGCCGGACGTACTGAACGGCGGGTGGACGATCTTCGGGCCGGGAGCAGCGGGAATGGTGGTCGGGTGGGGGTGACGTACAAGTACTTCGGCGCCCCCGACGGTGCGACCGCGGCCCGCGTCCCGATCTCGATGCGTCCCGAGGAACTCGGCGGCGACGAGCTCGGTATGAACGGCATGTTCACGAAGATCAAGCCGGAGACCATGGCGGCGATGGTCCTCACGGGCATCGAGGGCGTCCCCCTGCACAAGGTCCCGCCCCTGGAACTGGTCGTCCTGCACCCCGACTACGCGGTGGTCAAGTTGCCCATGACGGTCGTCGACCCCCTGCGCGGCATCGGCGAGGAAGCGGTCGGCGCGGCGGCCTTCATCTGGTCGACGGTCCCGGACCGCGGCGGCCCCCGCGACGCGTTCAACGTCTACCAACTGCTGCACGAGTGGCAGGACTTCAGCCACCGGCTGCATGAGGCGGGGCATCAGCCGTATTGCTTGGTGTGGCCCTGAGCCTGGATTTCGACGGGGTCGGGGCGGGATCTTCGGGTCTCGCCCTTTTTCGTGCCGGGGAGGGTTGTCAGGCGGCCAGGGCACATTGAGGGCACATCGGCTTTGCCGGGGGGTGCCGATGTGGGGCCTGGGTGGTGGGCAGGGCGCCGTCGGATCCGCCTACTCGGCCTTCGCTTCGGCTTCGGCGAGGGCGTCACCGCAACCTGCGGTCGGCATCTCCGCCTGTGCGGCACATTGCCGCGGGCAGATTCCATTGCGGCTGTCCTAGAACAGGACGGCACGGCACGGCACCAGGCACCCGTTCCCGCATGCCCCCATCGCACGGGCCGGCCCACTGCCCAGGGCATGGACGCCGGACACCTCACGGGCCGCCATGCCGGCGATTTTCGTCTACATCGGCAAGGGTCCTCCGGCCGCGAAAGCCGGCCGCTCCACCGCGCCTCACGCCGGTGCTCTCAGTCATCGGGATACACCTCCCACGAGGCCCAGACGACCCCCTGTCACATTATGGACCTTTCCATCCTTTCGCTCCGAACAGGCGACCGTCCGTCCGGTCGACTTCGATGCGGGCCACACCGCGGCGCGAAGCGCGAAACGTCGGAGCGCTCACTCCCGGACAACCGCCTCCTTCAACTGTAAATACGAATTGAAGAATACTTTCACGCATTGGAGTGCCTACATCCAAACTGCACACGACCCGCCTGCAATAAATGCCGCTTGTACGCATTCCCGCGTAATATTCCACCAATTCTTAAGGCTCCCCGGGCAGGAACCAAGGCCCGGCAGCCCACGGCCCCTCCACAGGAAATGGCCTCTCGAATGAAGCTGAAATTCCCCAAGGCACCCAGATGCCGCGGTTTGACCGGATGGCTGACCACGGGCCTCGCCGCGACGGTCGCTGCTGTAATGGTCGCTGTCGTGCCGACGCCGGCGCAGGCGATCGCGACACCCGTTCCACTGGGTACGGCTGCCAGTTTCTCGGTTCTGGCAGGTTCCGAGGTCACCAACACCGGCCCCTCACTGCTCAGTCAGGATCTCGGAGTGAGTCCCGGGACGGCCATCAGCGGGTTCCCACCGGGCCAGGTACTCGGTGCCGTGCACGCCGCGGATCAGGTGGCGAACATCGCCAAGAGCGACCTGGTCACGGCGTACAACAACGCCGCGAGCCAGGCCACCGACTTCGCCCTCGCGGCGGGAATCGGTGCCGGCCAGACTTTGCTCCCGGGTGTCTACACCGCTTCGTCCGGTGTGGGACTCACCGGTGACCTGATCCTGAACGCCGGCGGGAACCCGAACGCCGTCTGGGTGTTCCAGATCCCCGAGGCCCTGACGACGGCCTCCTCCAGCCGGGTGCTGCTGACGAACGGCGCCTCGGCGTGCAACGTGTACTGGCAGATCGGAAGTTCGGCCACGCTCGGCACCGACTCGACGTTCGTCGGCACGCTCATGGCGCTGACCTCGATCAGCGTGACCACGGGGACGAACATCGAGGGCCGAGCGCTGGCCCGCAACGGCGCCGTGACGCTCGACAACAACAGGATCTTCCCGGGCAACTGCTCGACCGCGACCTCCGGAACCACGTCCGGGACCACCACCGGCACGACGACCGGGACCACGACCGGTACGACGGTCGGGACCACCACCGGTACGACGGTCGGGACCACCACCGGCACGACCACCGGCCTGATCGGCGGCGGCCTCCTGGGCGGGCCGCTCGTCACCGGCGGGGGCACCGTGGGGGTCACCTCCGGGAACACGTCCGGCAACACGTCCGGCAACACGGCGGGCAACACGGCGGGCAACACGGCGGGCAACACCGGTGGGAACAACGTCACCGCCGGAAACACCGGTGGGAACAACGTCACCGCCGGAAACACCTCGGGCAACACCTCCGGGAACACCGGCGGTCACGACGGCAAGCCCGGTGGACCCGGCCACGGGGACGGTCCTGGCGGCAAGCCCGGTGACGGCCACGGAGCCGGCCATGACGAGGGCGGCAAACCCGGCAAGGGACATGCGGGAATGCCCGGCAAGCCGGCCCACGGTTACGGCATGGGGCCTGACAAGTTCCCCGGCAGCTACGGCTACGGCGACGCGCCGAAGACCGCGGAACACGAGGACGCCAAGAACTAGGCAGTCCATCGGGCTGCGATGAGTCCCTTCACCGGATGACGGCGCGCGGCGGAATCACATCGATTCCGCCGCGCGCCGCCGACGCGTCTCCCCATGAATACCGATCACGGACAGCAGACATGAAGGCAAGGTGGGCGGTGTCCAGCCGAATCGAATCAGCGGACGTGCAAGCACGTGAGCAGTCCGACTCCGATCCGCCGCGGGAACGCCACGGTGGTTCGGGCGCGCCCGGACCACGCCTCGTAGGCGTGCGCGTACTGAAAGCGGCACTGCACACGACCGTGTTCCTCTGCCTGGCCGCGACTCTGGCCCACGTCGTTCTCGTTTTCTTTCATGTGGCACCGCCCAACCCCGTCTCCAGGCGGTACAGCCAGCAGATCGACGCATGGGTCTACCCGCTCTTCGAACAGAACTGGCGACTGTTCGCGCCCAATCCCGACTCCGTCAACCGGCAGGTCCTGGCGAGAACCGCGCACGTCGGCCCCCACGGGTCGATGCAGGTCAGTCCGTGGTTCGACCTGTCAGCCGTGGACAGCGAGGCCGTCGAACACCAGGCGTTCCCCAGCCACACGGCACAGAACCTTCTCCGCCGTGCCTGGGCCACCTACACCGAGACCCACGGGAAGGCCGACACGGCACTCACGGAACGAGCCGTGATGATCCAGAAATACCTGAACAACATCGCCGCGGACCGCATCACCGAGCACCGCGGCGACAGCGGCCTCGACATCGACTTCATCCAGCTCCGCGTCATCACGCTCCCCGTCGCGGCGCCCGGCTCCCACGCAGCGGACAGACCGCCGAAATCTGTTGAGAACCGGCTCCTGCCCTGGTGGAAGGTGACCTCTCATGAGAAGTGAGCAGATGCGCAAGATCCCCGCCGCGGCGATCGCGCTCGTCACAGGCCGACCGGTATCCCTGTACGCCACGTCGGTGCTGCGCATCGGCTACGGACTGCTCTACCTGGTCTTCCTGCTCCGCGAGTTCCCGCACCGCCACGAGATCTGGGGTCCGGGCTCCCCGTGGACACCCGCGCTGGCCGCGCAGCTCTTCGACCAGACGGGCTGGTACAGCTTCCTGCTCCTGTCGGACAGCTTCGTCTACTTCGAGCTGTGCTACGGGGCGGCTCTCGTGACATCCGCGCTGTTCATGCTCGGCTGGCGGACCCGGGCCACGTCCATCGCGTTCGCCGTCGTGGTGACGTCGTTCCACTCGCGGTCGATCTTCATGACGGACGGGGGTGACAACCTGGTTCTGCTGATGTCCCTGTACCTCGTGCTCACCGCGTGCGGCCGGCGCTGGTCCCTGGACGCACGCCGAGAGCGACGCAAGGCGGCTCACGCGACCGGTGCGGCGACCCCGAGGAGTCCGAGCCCGACCATGCAGCAACTCCAGGACTCCCGGGTCACGTTGACCACCGTGGTGCACAACTGCGGCGTGTTCGTCATCGCGGCGCAGGTCTGCCTCCTGTACGGATCGGCCGGCCTGTACAAGGTCCAGGGCACGTACTGGGCCGACGGCACGGCACTCCACTACGTACTGCACCTCGAACTCTTCCAGCCCTGGCCCGCGCTCTCCCACCTCTTGGACCAGTACCCTCTCGCGATCGCGGCCATCAGCTACCTGACCGTTCTCACCCAGGTCGCCTTCCCGTTCGTGCTGTTCGGCAAGCTCAAGTACCCCGTCCTCGCACTCTTGCTGGGCATGCACGCCGGCATCGCGGTACTGCTGGGGCTGCCGGTCTTCTCAGGTGCCATGATCATCGCGGACGCCGTGTTCCTGCCTGACCGTTTCTACACCTCGCTGCCCCGCCTGGGGCGCCGTACGGCACGGCGGCTCGGCGTACGGCTGCCGCGTCCGCGCGGGGAGGCGGGGGGTGGGGCCGTGCCTCCGCAGGCCAGGCCCGAGACCCTCGGCTCGAACCTGCGGTGACGGTTGGCGGAAGGGCGGGCAGAGTGGCGTCTGCCCGTCGGCTCCGCCGTCGGCGGCGGCCTGTGGGGAGGGCGCAGGCCGCGGTCCCGCCCGGCAGGCGGTCGTGGTTGTCCGCGACGATCCCCTGGCGACCGCCTGCGCACCGCCCCGCACGCCCTGCGGGGCCGTCTGGCGAATTCCCCGGTGGTGAGGTGGGCGACTGCCCTGGTGCGGGCCCTCCCGCCTCTCGAGGGGTGCGCCAGGGGACATCCACGCGGGAACGGTCTGCTCCCGCGTGGATGTCTGCTGCCGGGTCGGTGGCTCAGTGGTCGGAGTAGCTGAAGTCCCCCACGGTCCAGGCGCTGACGTCCTCGATGGCGACGCGGTACATCCCGCCCGTCTCCGGGATCCCCACCGTGCCCTGGAGGATGCGGGCGACATGGAAGTGCAGATGCGTGGGCGGGCCGTCCTTCTTCACTGGGGTGTCGAAGACGGTGGAGAACTCGCCGAGTCGGGCGGAGTTGGTCAGCACCTCCGAAACCCTCTGCCTCCACACGGCTTCTGGGGCCAGCCGACCGGTGATGACAGCACCACCGGCGACCACGGTCAAGGACATCTGGTTGCTGTGCCCCGACTCCACAAGGGCAGCGATGTCAACGATCAGCTCGTCAGGCTTCCGCATGGGACCGGATTCTATGCACCGGCCGGCCCGGGCGCTTCGGGCGGTGGCACTTCCGAGACGTAACGGGCGGGCCCGGTGGCGCCGCCGGAAGCCCGGATGTCCCGGGCGTCGCGGGTGGCCCCTCGGCGCGCGGAGATCGGCCGAGCCGGAACCTCACCGCCGAGCAGATCAAAATCTGCGCTCGCCAGAGTAGACATTCTTCATTCGACTCTTTATCGTTTCTCTCGTAGCCGAGATCCAGTGAGGCCCGGCAGACACGAACTGCCGGGCAGCAGTACCCGCATGACGGTGCGGTGGCGGAGTTCCGAAGCCAGGTGGTTGCACGACGGCGACGGAGCTGGCGACCGGACCGGGTGGCCCGCAGGACGAGGGGCCGCCATCAGCAGTACGCAGTTCCCGTTTGGCAAGTGATCGATTCAGAGGGAAGAACGGAGGACTCGAGCGCCATCAGGATCGCCCGGGCACAAGACATGAGTCCGGGTGCCGCAGGACATCGATAGGCAGGTGGTCTCCGGTCACGCATCCGCGATCCCCGCACCCCCGTCGCAGTACCGGACGGCAGGGCGGAAACAGAAGGCCGGCGAGGTATTGGGGCCGGCAGATGGTGTAGCAGTCCCTTCGGGGCCCTGGTGCCGTACGGCACCAGGGCCCCTCTACGCGTTCCACCAGAGAGGTGAGATGACAGCAGACGAGACACTGAGCCGTCTCGACGACGACCACTACCCCGCCTACACGACCGGCCGGGCCGCCGCGCTGCTCGACACCACTCCCGGCTTTCTCCGCGCCCTCGACGAGGCCTCCCTGATCACACCCCTGCGCTCCCGGGGCGGCCACCGTCGCTACTCCCGCCACCAACTCCGCGCCGCCGCCCGCGCCCGCCGGCTCGTCGACCAGGGCACGCCGATCGAGGCCGCCTGCCGGATCATCATGCTCGAAGACCAGCTCGAAGAAGCCCGGCGCCTCAACTCCGCACAGCACCGCCCCGGCGGATCGCCCCGTCCCTCGACCGCCGCCCGAGGGGTGATGGCCGGAATGTGACGCGCAGAGCCCCTCCGCCGAAGGGCAGGATCTACGCGTCGTGGGGTCGCTCCGAGGCATCCCGCGACGGACGGGACGAGTACGGCGGCCGTCGCCGACCGTGATCTGAGGGGGCCCTTGTGCGCGATCTCGCGGACTCGATCGAGTCGATGGAGCAGCTCGCCACCGTCTGGCGGACCATGGTGCTCGACCGGGACCCGCAGGCCGATGTACGGGACCTGCCCGGCATCGCCGTGCGGTGGGCCGACTGCCGGTTCGCCTTCTGGAACTGCGTGACCCTGACCGATGTCGGCGCGGACGCCGGGCTGCTGAAGCAACGGCTGATCGAGACCGCCGAGATCATGCGGTCCAAGACCCACGCCGGGTTCCTGTGGGTCTTCGAGGACCTGCTCGACCCGCAGGCACGCGCCGGGCTCGGGGAAGCCGCCGAACAGGCGGGCCTGCGCTACGCCTTTGCCGGTACCGGCATGGCGGGAGACCTGCTGCCGATCCCCGACCCCGTCCATCCCGAACTGACCTTCGTACGCGTGACCGACGACGACCTGCTGCGGGCCTACGCGGACATCAACGCGCGGGCCTACGGATTCCCGCTGGACGCCGGGCGGGACGGGCTCGCCGGGTCCGCGTTGTGGAAGAGCCGGGTGTACGCGTACCTGGGCCTGCGGGACGGGGTCCCCGTGACCTGCGCCGCCGCGATCGAGGCCGACGGACGGCTCTTCGTCGCGCTCGTCGCCACCGATCCGGCCTGGGAGCGGCGGGGGTACGGAGAGGCCGTGACCCGCAAGGCGCTCCACGAAGGGGCCCGGGCCACCGGGCTGACCCGGGCGACGCTGCACGCGACCGCCGCCGGAGCGCCCGTGTACCCGCGGATCGGGTTCCGGCCCAACTCCCCGCTGCGGTTCTACGCCCTCGGCGACTGACCGGCCCACCGCGCCGACGCACCCGCCCCGGGGAGGGCCAGGGGATCGCGGGGGACGACCAGGAACCGCCGTACGGCTACGTGATGCTCCACTGCACCGCGCGGCTCACCCAGGGCCCGGAGAAGCCGCGCCACCGCCCCACCCGCATCGGCGCCCGCTCCATGGGCGAGGCCCTGTCCCGACCGTACGGCGAGCGCGACTCCGTGCCGGGCGAGTACCTGGTGCGGGCGACCGTGCACGAGGTCGTCGCGTGCGGCTGGCCGCCTCCAGCACGTGGGCGAAGACGACGCGGGCGGGATCGCGGACCAGGGACCCGGTGTTCGGAGCCCGCGGAGTCAGTCGAGCCCTCCGCCCACCGTGAACCCGATCACCGTCCCGCCGCCCTCCCGCCGGAACGCGAAGGGCGCTCCCCCGTGTACGAGGGCGACCTCGCGGACGATGGACAGGCCCAGTCCGGAACCCGGCAGGGAGCGGGCGTCGGCGGCGCGATAGAACCGGTCGAAGATCCGGGTGAGGTCGCTGTCGGCGATGCCCGGGCCGCGGTCGAGGACCTCGACCCGGATCCGGCCGGGCCGGGCCGGACCGGAGACGACGATCTCGATGGGGGCCCGGCCTCCCTGGTCGAACTTCACCGCGTTCTCGACGAGGTTGGACAGCGCCCGGGTCAGCATCCCGGCCCGCCCGTCGGTCGTGGTGTCACCGCTCGCGCGCAGCAGGATCCGCCGGCCGCTGCGGCGCCGGGCCACCCCCGCCACCTCCTCGGCGATGTCGGCGACGTCCAGTCGGCGCGGCGGCTCGGTGTCGGACTGCCCGGCCGCGAGATCCACCAGCTCGTTGACCAGATCGGTCAGTTCCCGGGCCTCCTGGCCCAGGTCGGCGACGAGTTCCTCGCGTGTCTCGGGCGGGAGTTCGTCGATCCGGCGCAGCAGGGAGATGTTCGTGCGCAGCGAGGTGAGCGGCGTGCGCAGCTCGTGCCCCGCGTCCTGCACCAGGCGGCGCTGGTCCTCCTCGGACTGGGCGAGCCGGCCCAGCATGCGGTCGAAGGCGCGGCCGAGGCGGCCCACCTCGTCGTGGCCGGCCACCGGTACCTGGATGCCCAGTCGGCGGGTGCGGGCGACGTCCTCGGCTGCGTCGGTCAGCACGACCAGGCGGCGGGTGATCCGCCGGGCCAGCCACCAGCCGAACAGCCCCGCGCCGACCACCACGGCGGCCATCAGCAGCAGGGTCCGCTGCTGGAGCGCCCGCAGCAGGTCCTCGACGTCGCTGAACTCCTGCGCCACCTGCACCGCGCCCCGGCCGTCGCCGAGGGAGACGGTCGCGACGCGGTAGACGTCGTCGCCCACGTCGACGTCCTTGTGCTCGACCACCCGCCCGGAGTCGGCCGCGGCGGCGATCCGCACGTCGGCGCCGGTGACCGGCAGTCCCGGGCTGCCCGCGTCGACGACGTGCCCGTCCGGGCCGAGCACCTGCACGTCCGTGCGGGCCGGACGCACCAGGTCGTGGCCGGGCGCGGCGGACGAGAAGTCGCCGGGTGTCATGTGGTTCTGGCGCACCTCGTCGCGCAGGTCCTGCACGACCTCCTCGAACACCGTCTGCTGGTCCACCCGCACCAGCCGGGCGGCGGCGCCGTAGGACAGGATGCCGACCAGGATCGTCACGGCCGCCGTCACCGCCGCGAACGACACCGCGAAGGTGGTGCGCAGCGAGACCAGTTTCGGCCGCCGCCCGCTCAGCAGTCGGCGCAGGCGGCCCACTCAGTCCGCCCGCAGCACGTAACCCACGCCACGCACCGTGTGGATCAGCTGCGGGGCGTCCGGCTCGTCGAGCTTGCGGCGCAGATAGCCGACGTAGACGGCGAGGTTCTTGGAGCCGGGCCCGAAGTCGTAGCCCCAGATGCGGTCGTAGATCGTCGAGTGGTCGAGGACGATGCCCGCGTTGCGGACCAGCAGTTCGAGCAGCTCGAACTCGGTGCGGGTCAGCTCCAGCTCGCGCGCCCCCCGCCAGGCCCGGCGCGCCTGCGGGTCCATGCGGACGCCGGCCGCCTCGATGAACCGCTCCGGGAGCGGCCTGGGCGCCTCGGCCGCCGGTGCGCTCCCGACGCCCACCGGGCTGGTGCGGCGCAGCAGGGCGCGCAGCCGGGCGAAGACCTCCTCCACGTCGAAGGGCTTCACCACGTAGTCGTCGGCGCCCGCGTCCAGGCCGGCGATCCGGTCGGCGGTCTCCACGAGGGCCGTCAGCATGAGCACCGGCGTCCGGTCGCCCTCGGCGCGCAGCACCCGGCACACCTGGAGCCCGTCGATGCCGGGCATCATCACGTCCAGGACGAGCACGTCCGGACGGTTGCGGTGGGCCTGCGCCAGCGCCTCGACGCCGTCGGCGACCGCCATGACCCGGTAGCCCTCCAGCGTCAGGGCACGCTCCAGGGCGTGGCGGATGGCGCGGTCGTCTTCGGCGAGCAGCACGGTGTGGGGCACGCGTCCAGTGTGCCAAGCCGCCGGGTCCCGGGGGCCGCATGCGCTGCGCCGGAGCGTCCTTCTTACTGCCCTCTCACCAGGGCCCACGCAACCGGGGAGCCGGGCCCTGCCGTCCTCTCACCCCCGGGCGGAGGCGAGCCGGGCCGCGTGCGTCGGGGCCTCCGGCACGTCCGCCGGGCGGCCCACGGCGAACTCCTTGCGCAGCACCGGCACGACCTCCTCGCCGAGCAGGTCGATCTGCTCCAGCACGGTCTTCAGCGGCAGCCCGGCGTGGTCGACGAGGAACAGCTGCCGCTGGTAGTCGCCGGCGTACTCGCGGAAGGCCAGCGTCTTCTCGATGACCTGCTGCGGGGAGCCGACGGTCAGCGGCGTCTGGTCCGTGAAGTCCTCCAGCGACGGCCCGTGCCCGTACACCGGCGCGACGTCGAAGTAGGGCCGGAACTCGCGCACCGCGTCCTGGGCGTTCTTCCGCATGAACACCTGCCCGCCGAGGCCGACGATCGCCTGCTCGGGCGTGCCGTGGCCGTAGTGCGCGTACCGCTGCCTGTACAGCTCGACCATGCGCTTGGTGTGGTCGGCCGGCCAGAAGATGTTGTTGTGGAAGAAGCCGTCGCCGTAGAAGGCGGCCTGCTCGGCGATCTCCGGCGAGCGGATCGACCCGTGCCAGACGAACGGCGGTACGCCGTCCAGCGGGCGGGGCGTGGCCGTGAAGCCCTGCAGGGGCGTACGGAACGTCCCCTCCCAGTCGACGACGTCCTCGCGCCACAGCCGGTGCAGCAGGGCGTAGTTCTCCACGGCGAGCGGGATGCCCTGCCGGATGTCCTGCCCGAACCAGGGGTAGACCGGGCCGGTGTTCCCGCGCCCGAGCATCAGGTCCACCCGGCCGTCGGCCAGGTGCTGGAGCATCGCGAAGTCCTCGGCGATCTTCACCGGGTCGTTGGTGGTGATCAGGGTCGTGGCCGTGGAGAGGATCAACCGCTCGGTGCGGGCCGCGACAAAGCCGAGCATCGTGGTCGGGGACGACGGCACGAACGGCGGGTTGTGGTGCTCACCGGTCGCGAAGACGTCGAGCCCCACCTCCTCGGCCTTCAGCGCGATGGCGACCATGGCCTTGATCCGCTCGCGCTCGGTCGGTGTCCGGCCGGTGGTCGGGTCGGGCGTGACGTCGCCGACGCTGAAGATCCCGAACTGCATGGTCGCTCACCCTCCAGGTTGTTTACGGTTCAACTATACCCCGGGGAACGGCGACCCCGGCGGGGCTGTTCCAGGTGCGCGGCCCTGCGGGGGCCCGCACCAGCAGCCGCCCGAACACCGACGCTCGCCGACACGGCGCCCACCGAGGCACACCCCGACGGCCTCGACCCGGCCCTCAGCGTCCGGGAGCCGGGCGGCACGGAAACCCTCCGACTCCGCCTCCACTCGCCGCCTGCCGCCCCACGCCCCCGGCCCGGCCCGCTCCACATCCCCGTCGGACGACCGGCTGCCGGTGCCGCGCGGCGCCTCGGCCACCAGGTCGTGCGGGCGCTCGGGCAGCCGCTCGCGCCGGCTCGCCGGACACGCCCGCCTTCCGGGCGGTCGGCGGCGGCTCCCGCACCGTGCCGGTCGGCTCCGCCGCCGCCTCCTCGGCGCCCGGGAACGGGCACGCATGCCAAGCTGGCCGCCATGTTCGTGCTCCGCTCCGCCGCCCTCTTCGTCCTGGCCGCCCTCTTCGAGATCGGCGGCGCCTGGCTCGTCTGGCAGGGCGTGCGCGAGCACAGGGGCTGGCTCTGGGTGGCCGGCGGCGTCCTCGCGCTCGGCGCCTACGGCTTCGTCGCGACGTTCCAGCCCGACGCGCACTTCGGCCGTGTCCTCGCCGCCTACGGCGGGATCTTCGTCGCCGGTTCGATCCTGTGGGGCGTGGTCGCCGACGGCTACCGCCCGGACCGCTGGGACGTCACGGGCGCGCTGGTCTGCCTCGCGGGCATGGCCGTCATCATGTACGCCCCGCGGGGAAACTGACCGGACCCCGAGCGGACGCCCGGGGCCTCAGAACGGCTCGTCCGGCAGCAGCCCCAGCTGCCCGAGGAAGTCCATCTCGTCGAAGTACAGCCGGTAGTCGACGATCCGTCCGTCCTTCACGGTGGCGATGTCCACCCCGCGGATCCGGACCTCCTTCTGCGTCGGCGGCAGCGTCTCGCCGTTGGGCAGCTCCAGCGGCCCGGTGTTGCGGCCGCGGTAGATCCCCTCGTCGATGGCCGTGTCACCGGCCTCGTAGGAGTGCAGCACCTCGAACGTCGCGCCGGGAACCGCCTCCGTCATCGTCCGCCAGTACTCGACGATGCTGTCGCGTCCGCGCAACTCGCCCTCGTCGGGCGTGAAGGCGACTGCGTCCTCGGCGTAGAGCTCGCCGACGACCTTCAGATCGGTGTGTGCGGTGACCGCGTCCGTGAGCCGGTCCATGACCTCACGTGCCTCGCCCATGATCGCCTCCGGGAGAATCAGGGGACCATCCAGGCCCATTCTCCCACCGCGGGGCCCGCCTATCCTGGCCGCGGGCCCGACGCGCACGCCGGGCCGCCGCACGCCCGAGGACCCGAGGAGCACCCATGGCCACCGCAGCCCCGCCCGCAGCCTCCCGCATCGCCGTCGTCACGGGTGCGAGCAGCGGGATCGGCGCCGCCACGGCCCGGCAGCTCGCCGCGGCGGGCTACCGCGTCGTCCTCACCGCACGCCGCAAGGACCGCATCGAGGCCCTGGCCGAGGAGATCACCAGGGCCGGCCACCAGGCCACGGCGTACGCCCTCGACGTCACCGACCGCGCCGCCGTCGACGAGTTCGCCACGGCGTTCAAGACGATCGGCGTGCTGGTCAACAACGCGGGCGGCGCACTCGGCGCCGACCCCGTCGCGACCGGCGACCCGGCCGACTGGCGCCAGATGTACGAGACGAACGTCATCGGCACCCTCAACCTCACCCAGACCCTGCTGCCCAAGCTGATCGCGAGCGGCGACGGCACGGTCGTGGTCGTCTCCTCCACCGCCGGCCACGGCACCTACGAAGGCGGCGGTGGCTACGTAGCCGCCAAGCACGGCGCTCACGTCCTCGCCGAGACCCTCCGCCTGGAGATCGTCGGACAGCCGGTCCGCGTCATCGAGATCGCCCCCGGCATGGTCAAGACGGACGAGTTCGCCCTGACCCGCTTCGGCGGTGACGAGGACAAGGCGGCCAAGGTCTACCAGGGCGTCGCCGAGCCCCTCACGGCCGACGACGTCGCCGAGACGATCACGTGGGCGGTCACCCGCCCCGCCCACGTCAACGTCGATCTCCTTGTCCTGCGCCCCCGCGCCCAGGCGTCGAACACGAAGGTGCACCGGGAGGCGTAGAGCCGTCCGGTCAGCCCTTCACGCAGACGACCTGCTTCAGCTTCGCCACGACCTCAACGAGGTCACGCTGTTGGTCGATGACCTGCTCGATCGGCTTGTAGGCGCCCGGAATCTCATCCACGACGCCGGAGTCCTTGCGGCACTCCACGCCCCGGGTCTGCTCCTCCAGATCCTTCGTCGAGAACCGGCGCTTGGCCGCGTTGCGGCTCATGCGCCGACCCGCGCCGTGCGAGGCCGAGTTGAAGGACTTGGCGTTGCCGAGGCCCTTCACGATGTACGAACCCGTGCCCATGGAGCCGGGGATGATCCCGTACTCGCCGGAGCCGGCCCGGATCGCGCCCTTGCGGGTCACGAGCAGGTCCATCCCGTCGTAGCGCTCCTCGGCCACGTAGTTGTGGTGCGCGCTGATCTCCGGCTCGAAGGTGGGCTTGGCCTTCTTGAACTCCTTGCGGACCACGTCCTTCAGGAGCGCCATCATGATCGAGCGGTTGCGCTTCGCGTACTCCTGGGCCCAGAACAGGTCGTTGCGGTAGGCCGCCATCTGCGGGGTGTCCGCGACGAAGACCGCGAGGTCGCGGTCGACCAGACCCTGGTTGTGCGGGAGCTTCCGGGCCACGCCGATGTGGTACTCGGCCAGCTCCTTGCCGATGTTCCGGGAACCGGAGTGCAGCATCAGCCAGACAGAACCGGTTGTATCCGTGCACACTTCGACAAAGTGATTCCCGGATCCGAGCGTGCCCATCTGCTTACTGGCCCGCTCATGACGGAACTTGACCGCCTCCGCCACCCCGCCGAACCGCCCCCAGAAGTCGTCCCACCCGGCGGTGGCCAGCCCGTGGAAGCGCCCCGGGTCCACGGGGTCGTCATGCATCCCCCGCCCCACCGGAATCACCTGCTCGATCCGCGACCGCAGCCGGGACAGGTCGCCAGGCAGGTCGTTCGCCGTCAGGGACGTCCGCACCGCCGACATTCCGCAGCCGATGTCGACACCCACCGCCGCGGGGCACACCGCACCCTGCATCGCGATGACCGAGCCGACCGTCGCGCCCTTGCCGTAGTGCACGTCGGGCATGACGGCCAGGCCCTTGATCCACGGCAGGGTGGCGACGTTCCGGAGCTGCTGGAGCGCCGACTCCTCGACCGAGGCCGGGTCGGTCCACATCCGGATCGGTACCTTCGCACCCGGCATCTCTACGTACGACATAACGCCCTCAATCCCCCGTAAGCAAACAGAAGTCTTCAACAGCAAATACCGGAGCCAAGGTCGACGAAAGGGAAATCGGACCGGCGTTCACGGCTGTGCGTGCGATACACATTGTGTTCATCGTCCGCCCTGCGGCGGCAAGCCAATATCCGTCTCGAGAGGGGCCACCACGTGCAACGGAAGGCGTACGCACCCGGTATCGCCGTGCTCCTCGCGGCGGTACTGGCCGGCTGCACCGGCGGCTCGGCCGACGGCGGCTCGGCGGACGACTCCAACCCGGGTGACGCCGGCACGGCGTCGCCCGCCGCCGAGCCCGGCCGCTACCGCACGCTGCCCGAGCCCTGCGCCGTGGTCAGCGAGAGCACGCTCGACGAACTCCTCCCCGGCATCCGGCGGATCCGCGACGAGGAGCAACGCGAGAGGGCCTACGAGGGCGAGCCGACGAGCACCTTCGACACCGACCGCAAGGTCGGCTGCCGCTGGAAGGTCGACTCCCCGGACGCCACCGACCATCTGTGGATCGACTTCGAGCGGGTCGTCTCCTACGACAACTCCGTCAGCGACGACAGCCAGGCCGAGCAGCTCTTCGCGGAGCAGGAGGCCTCGGCCCACCTGCCCGCGCCGACCGCCACCGGGACGGCGCCCACCGGCGGTACCCCGGCGGGCGGTTCGGCCGCGTCCCCGAGCGGTTCCCCTTCTCCGTCCGGCTCCTCCTCGCCCTCGGCGTCCCCGTCCGCGGCCCCGACCGAGCTGCAGCCCCGGGTGCTGGAGGACCTCGGCGACGAGGCCTTCCTCGACGACGGTCTGAACAGTTCCGGCTCGACGGCCGAGCAGCGGACGGTGACTGTGGCGTTCCGCACGTCCAACGTCATCGTGACCATCGAGTACGCGGAGCAGCCGACGACCGTCGGCGTCGTCCCGGACAGCAAGGAAATGCAGGACAGGGCGCAGAAACTGGCCTCCCAGCTGGCGGATTCGCTGAGCGACTGAGGCCTCTTCACGGCCCCTTCACGCGAACCCGGAAAGCGCGGGAAGGAAGAACACACCGTCGCCTCACCGCGTACCGTGACCACCCGGACCCGTTCCGACCGCAGGGAACCACGAGCGTCATGAGTGAAGGAACCATGCAGCGACGAGCACAGCGAGACCAGCCAGCGAAGCGCCTCAACCGCGTCCTTGTCTGCGCGGCCGCCGTCCCCGTGATGCTGGTCGCCGCCGGCTGCTCCTCGGACTCCGGCTCCGGCGACAGCACGGACACGGCGGGGAAGGCCGCGGCGTCCGCGTCCGCGAGCCCGTCCCCGACGGTGCGGGCGGCGGCGTACGGCAAGCTTCCGGAGCCGTGCAAGGCGTTCTCGAAGAAGACGCTGAAGGACCTCGTACCGGAGGGCAAGTCCGGCAAGGAGGGCAAGTCGGACGACATCTCGACGCGTGCCAGTTGCTCCTGGAACAGCCTCGACAACAACGGCGTGAAGGGCTCGCAGTTCCGCTGGCTGAACGTGTCGATGCTGCGCTTCGAGTCGGACGTCACCCGCGGCCCGGCCGACGAGCTGGCCCAGGAGTACTTCGAGAAGCAGGTCCAGGAGGCGCAGGCCGTCGAGGGCGCGAAGAGCGTCAAGACCGAGCCGGTGACCGGCACGGGCGACCAGGCGACGGCCGTGCGCTACGACCTGAAGAAGAAGGAAGGCACCTTCAAGCAGCAGACGATCGTGGCACGCGTCGAGAACGTCGTCGTCACGCTCGACTACAACGGCGCCGGTCTGGCCGGTGACAAGACGCCGAGCGGCGACGACCTGCTGAAGGACGCGAAGAAGGCGGCCAAGGAGGTCGTGGCCGCGGTGTCCGACGCGAACGGCGCCGGCGGCGGCGGCGGCAAGGCGAGCGCCGGTCCTTCGAAGACCGAGTCGAAGTCCCCCTCGAAGTCGCCGTCCGGGTCGGCTTCCCAGGATGCCTCGGACGAGGCCTCGCAGGACGCCTCGACGTCGCCGTCCAAGAAACCGACGTCGAAGAGCTGAACCGTCCCGACGGGAACCGGCCACCCGTCCTCCGCACATATGTGCCACCCTGTTGCGCGCAACAACACGCAAGGGGAGGGGAGTACGGGTGGCCGCGCCACTGCAACTGACTCGGATGCACCGCGTTCTCATCGGCGTGGTCGTGGCCGGCGCCGTGATCATCGCCGGTATCGGCTTCGCCGGTTCGTACGCGGCGGTCCGCGAATTGGCCCTGCAGAAGGGCTTCGGGAACTTCTCGTACGTCTTCCCGATCGGCATCGACGCGGGCATCTGCGTCCTGCTGGCCCTGGATCTGCTCCTCACCTGGATCAGGATCCCGTTCCCCCTGCTGCGTCAGACGGCCTGGCTGCTGACGGCGGCGACGATCGCGTTCAACGGCGCCGCGGCGTGGCCGGATCCGCTCGGTGTGGGCATGCACGGGGTGATCCCGATCCTGTTCGTGGTCTCGGTCGAGGCGGCCCGGCACGCGATCGGCCGCATCGCGGACATCACGGCCGACAAGCACATGGAGGGCGTCCGCCTCACCCGCTGGCTCCTCTCCCCCCTCCCCACGTTCCTCCTCTGGCGCCGCATGAAGCTGTGGGAGCTGCGCTCCTACGAGCAGGTCATCAAGCTGGAGCAGGAGCGTCTGGTCTACCAGGCCCGGCTGCGGTCGCGGTTCGGCCGGGCCTGGCGCCGTAAGGCACCGGTGGAGTCCCTGATGCCGCTGCGGCTGGCGCGGTACGGGGTGCCGCTGGCGGAGACGGCTCCCGCGGGACTGGCGGCGGCGGGCATAGAGCCGGCGCTGATACCCCCGGCGCCTCAGCGGACCGAGATGGCCGCGGGCGGTCGCGCCGCCGCTGCGACGCCCGCCCCGCTGCGGGCGGCACCGCCCGTCGAGCAGCGGCCGCAGCTGGAGGGCAACCACGAGGCCGGGCAGCCGGCGAGCGTCCCGGAGCCCGAGCAGAGCCCGTGGTTCAACACGCCCCGCGAGGTCGAGTACCAGGGCGGCTACGACCCCGACTACGACCCGGCGGAGCAGTACGCCCAGTGGATCGCGGAGCAGCAGGAGGCCGAGCGGTACCAGGCCCAGTTCGAGCAGGACCCCGAGCGGTACCAGGCCCAGTTCGAGCAGGACCCCGAGCGGTACCAGGCCCAGTTCGAGCAGGAGCCCTCCCCGGAGGACACCGGCAGCTTCCCCATCCCGGTGGGCCCGGGCCGCACCCGTGAACTGGGGGACGGCGGCGGCGCCCCGCTGCCCGGCGCCGCGCCGGACGAGGAGTCGTACTACCAGGTCTTCAAGCAGTCGATCAACGGCAGTTACCCGACGCCGCGCGAGCTGATGGACAACGTGGAGGCCGAGTTCGGTATCGGCCTGCCCGCGGAGGATGCCAAGCGGATGGTCAACCGCTTCACGAACCGCCACAACGCGGAACTGGAAGAGGACCACATCGCATAACCGGGGCCATGCCGGAATCAGCACGCACACCGACACCGAGGCCTTCGGCTCGTCGACGATGCCGCTCTTCCAGAAGGCCTGACACAAAAAAGGGGGGCCCTCCTGTGAGGGCCCCCTCAGTGGCTCAGTCCCCCAGCAGCGACCGCACCCGGTCCTGCCCCACCGCCAGCAGCAGCGTGGGCAGCCGCGGCCCGGTGTCCCGCCCGACCAGCAGGTGGTACAGCAGGGCGAAGAAGGACCGCTGGGCGGTCTTGATCTCCGGCGGCAGCTCCTTCGGCGTGGCGTCGGCGGAGAACCCGGCCTGCACCTTCGGCACGCCGTAGACCAGGTGCGTCAGCCCGTCCAGCGACCAGTGGCCGGCCAGCCCGTCGAGCAGCAGCCGCAGCGACTCGCGGCCCTGCTCGTCCAGCGACTTCAGCAGCTCGGCGTCCGGCTCGTCCCGCACGATCGTCCGCTGGTCGGCCGGGACGTGCGTGTTGATCCAGGCCTCGGCCTTGTCGTAGCGCGGGCGGGCCTCGTCGAGCGAGGTCAGCGGCTGCTCCGGGTCCAGCTCGCTGAGGATGCGCAGCGCCTGGTCCGCGTGCCCGGCGGTGATGTCCGCGACGGACGCCAGCGTCCGGTACGACAGCGGCCGGGGCGTCCGCGGCAGCGCACCGGCGGCCGTACCCACCGCACGCGCGTGCGCGGCCACGTCGGCCGGCAGGGCGCTGCCGTCGGCGACCTTGGCGTCCAGCCGGTCCCACTCGTCGTAGAGCCGCTGGATCTCCTGGTCGAAGGCGACCTTGAAGGACTGGTTCGGCCGGCGGCGCGCGTACAGCCAGCGCAGCAGCTGCGGCTCCATGATCCGCAGGGCGTCGGCCGGGGTGGGCACGCCGCCCTTCGAGGACGACATCTTCGCCATGCCGGAGATCCCGACGAAGGCGTACATCGGCCCGATCGGCTGCTTCCCGCCGAAGATCCCGACGATCTGCCCACCGACCTGGAACGACGACCCCGGCGAGGAGTGGTCGACACCGGAGGGCTCGAACACGACGCCCTCGTACGCCCACCGCATCGGCCAGTCGACCTTCCAGACCAGCTTGCCGCGGTTGAACTCGCTCAGCCGGACCGTCTCCGAGAAGCCGCACGCCGTGCAGGCGTACGTCAGCTCGGTGGAGTCGTCGTCGTAGGACGTGACGGTGGTGAGGTCCTTCTCGCAGTTGCCGCAGTACGGCTTGTACGGGAAGTACCCGGCGGAGCCGGAGCCGCCGTCGTCCTCGGCGGCCGCGCCGGAGCCCTCGGCGGCCTCCAGCTCGGCCTCGTCGACCGGCTTCTGCCCCTGCTGCTTCTTGGCCGGGGCCTTCTTCGTGCGGTACTGGTCGAGGATCGCGTCGATGTCGCCGCGGTGCTTGATGGCGTGCAGGATCTGCTCGCGGTACACACCCGAGGTGTACTGCTCGGTCTGGCTGATCCCGTCGAACTCCACGCCGAGCTCGGCCAGCGACTCGATCATCGCGGCCTTGAAGTGCTCGGCCCAGCTGGCGTACGAGGAGCCCTTGGGCGCCGGTACGGACGTCAGCGGCTTGCCGATGTGCTCGGCCCACGACTCGTCCACGCCCGGGACACCGGCCGGCACCTTGCGGTACCGGTCGTAGTCGTCCCAGGAGATCAGGTGCCGCACCCGGTGGCCCCGGCGGCGGATCTCGTCGGCGACGAGGTGCGGGGTCATGACCTCCCGCAGGTTCCCCAGGTGGATGGGGCCGGACGGCGAGAGGCCGGACGCGACGACGACGGGTTTGCCCGGGGCCCGGCGCTCCGACTCCTCGATGACCTCATCCGCGAAACGGGAGACCCAGTCGGTGGTCTCGGTGCTCTGAGCCACGATCGGCACGTCCTTCTTTCTGCATCGGGCAGCCGGTACGGTCGCACGGCTGACCGCACCATTGTCCCAGACCTGCTCGCGCCCGGAAAAACGGCTTTACCCCCATGGGATACTGGGCGGGTCTATCCATCCCCACGAGGAGAACGGCACCCTTACCTATGGCCTCGGTCACGTCCCTCAGCGATTCCGTCCACCAGCGCCTCGCGGCGGCCCTGTCGGCAGCCCTGCCGCAGGCCGGTTCCGCGGATCCGCTGCTGCGACGAAGCGACCGGGCCGACTTCCAGGCCAACGGAATCCTGGCCCTCGCGAAGAAGGAGAAGGCCAACCCGCGCGAGCTGGCCACGCAGGTCGTCTCCCGGGTGGAGTCGGGTGAGCTGATCAAGGACGTCGAGGTCTCCGGCCCCGGCTTCCTGAACGTCACCGTCACCGACCGCGCGATCACCCGCAACCTCGCCGCGCGCTACGCGGACGACACCGGCCGCCTCGGCGTGCCGCGCGCGGAGCGGCCGGGCACCACGGTCATCGACTACGCCCAGCCGAACGTGGCGAAGGAGATGCACGTCGGGCACCTGCGCTCCGCGGTGATCGGCGACTCGGTGGTGCAGCTGCTGGAGTTCACCGGCGAGCACGTGGTCCGGCGTCACCACATCGGCGACTGGGGCACCCAGTTCGGCATGCTCATCCAGTACCTGGAGGAGCACCCGCACGAGCTGGACCACGAGTCCGGTGAGGTGAGCGGCGAGGAGGCGATGTCGAACCTGGACCGCCTCTACAAGGCCTCGCGCAAGCTGTTCGACTCCGACGAGGAGTTCAAGACCCGTGCCCGGCGCCGGGTGGTGGACCTCCAGGCGGGCGACCCGCAGACCCTCGCCATGTGGCAGAAGTTCGTCGACGAGTCGAAGATCTACTTCTTCTCCGTCTTCGAGAAGCTGGACATGGAGATCCGCGACGAGGACATCGTCGGCGAGTCGGGGTACAACGACATGCTCGCCGAGACCTGCCGCCTCCTGGAGGAGTCGGGCGTGGCGGTCCGTTCCGAAGGCGCCCTCTGTGTCTTCTTCGACGACGTCAAGGGCCCGGACGGCAAGCCGGTCCCGCTGATCGTGCAGAAGTCGGACGGCGGCTACGGCTACGCGGCGACCGACCTCTCGGCGATCCGCGACCGGGTCTTCGACATCAAGGCGAACACACTCCTCTACGTCGTGGACGCCCGGCAGTCGCTCCACTTCAAGATGGTCTTCGAGACGGCCCGCCGCGCCGGCTGGCTGAACGACGACGTCGAAGCGGTCCAGCTCGCCTTCGGCACGGTCCTCGGCAAGGACGGCAAGCCGTTCAAGACCCGTGAGGGCGAGACGGTCCGCCTGGTCGACCTGCTCGACGAGGCGATCGACCGTGCCTCGGCCGTGGTCCGGGAGAAGGCCCAGGACCTCTCCGAGGAGGAGATCGCCGAGCGGGGCACCCAGGTGGGCATCGGCGCGGTGAAGTACGCGGACCTGTCGACGTCGGCGAACCGCGACTACAAGTTCGACCTGGACCAGATGGTCTCACTCAACGGCGACACCTCCGTGTACCTCCAGTACGCCTACGCCCGGATCCGGTCGATCCTGCGCAAGGCCGGCGAGGCCCGTCCCGCCGCCCACCCGGAGCTGGACCTGCACGCGGCGGAGCGCGCGCTGGGCCTGCACGTCGACTCGTTCGGGGAGACGGTGGCGGAGGCGGCGGCGGAGCACGCCCCGCACAAGCTGACGGCGTATCTGTACCAGCTGGCGTCGCTCTTCACGACGTTCTACGACAAGTGCCCGGTGCTGAAGGCCGAGACGCCCGAGCAGATCGAGAACCGTCTGTTCCTCTGCGACGTCACGGCCCGCACGCTCCACCGGGGCATGGCCCTGCTGGGCATCCGGACGCCCGAGCGGCTCTGAGCGCACCCGGAAGTGAACAGGCCGAGGGCGGCGCTCCCCCCAGGGGGTGCCGCCCTCGGGCGTCAGCGCTGAGCCGTGGTGTTCGCGCCGTCCAGGGTCTCCCGGACGAGGTCCGCGTGCCCGGCGTGCTGAGCGGTCTCCCTGATCAGGTGCAGCAGGATCCGGCGCGCGGACCAGAACTCGGGCTCCGGCGGGGACCAGGGCGTCTTCGGCAGCGGCACGCTGACGTCCAGGTCCGGCAGCGCAGACACCGCCTCCTCGGTGGCCCGGGCGGCCGACGCGTAGCGCTCCAGCAGCGCGGGGAGCGTGTCGCCCTCGGCCATGCGGTACTGCGCCGTGTCGAGCATGCCGTCGGGCAGTTCACCGTCGCGCTCGGACATGACCCGGGTCCACATCTCCTCTCCCGTGGCGAGGTGCTTGACGATGCCGCCGAGCGTCAGCTCGCTCACCGTCGTACGCCGCCCGGCCTGCGCGTCGGTGAGTCCGCGCACGGTGATCAGCAGCAGCGCGCGCTGCTCCGCGAACGCGGCGAGCAGGTCCGTCTTCTCGGAGGAAGTGGTCATGTCCCAACCGTAGGCAGGAAGTAGGTCAGTTGCTGTCCGCTACGGCGGTCGTCGGCCGGGTCGGATTGTCAGTGCGCGGCTCTACAGTCACCACCATGGCGACTCTTCCCAACCTCCTGCCAAAGCTGGCGGCAGACCCGAGCGGCGGCTCGCTCGGCCTCCGACTCCCCGCCGGGACGCTCCTCGACACCACCGACGAGGGCCCCTGGCACGAGCCGTTGCTGTAGTGCGCCGGCGAACGGGCCGTCCCGGGCGGCTGGACGGCGCTGGAGCCGGCCCGTCGTGCGGGCCTCCTGCCGGTCGTCCTCGCGACGGGCGACGGCCACGGCGGCCCGGAGCGCTGGGAGTTGATGCCGGGCGAGGTGTCCTACCCCGGGGACCACGACGCCGAGGAGGTCCTGGCGGAGTACTGGGAAGAGCACGCCGCGCAGGGCGAAGCCTGGCCCGGCCCGGCCGATGCCGCCCCTGGGGCCCAGGCCCCGGACACCGTGGCCGCCGGCACCGCGGACGCCCTGCTCGGCGACGGCGGCCCCCTCAAGGACCCCCGTCTCGCCCTCGTCCCGGCCCGCCGCAGCGCGGACATCCCGACGGCGATCGGCTGGACGGGCCCGGCCGACCACGACGGTGACACGGCCCGGATCAGCGCGGTGCTGCGCTCCTGGGAGGACCGCTTCGGCCTCCGCCTCATAGCCCTCGGCTTCGATCACCTGCTGGTGTCGGTCGCCGCCCCGCCCACCACCCTGGCCGACGCGGAAGCCATCGCCGCCGAGCACTTCGCGTTCTGCCCGGACAACATCCACCAGGGCACGCACCCCACCCTCCGGGCCTACGCCGAGCACCAGGTCCTCAACCAGCGGACGTGGCACTTCTGGTGGGACTGAGCCCCTCCCCCAGCCTGCGCAGCCCCTCCTCGATCTCCTGCGGCGTCTGCGTCACGAAGCACAGCCGCAGGGTCGTCCGGTCCGGCGGGCCGGCGTGGAAGGGGGCGCCGGGGACGTAGGCCACGTTCTGCCGGACCACCTGCGGCAGCAGGGCCGTCGTGTCGTACGGCTCGGGCAGGCGCGCCCAGAGGAACATGCCGCCCTCGGGCCGGTTCCAGACCGAGCCCTCGGGCAGTGCCCCGGCCAGCCCGGCGAGCATCGCGTCGCGGCGTTCGCGGTACACGGCGGCGACGCGGGCGACATGGGCGTCGAGGTCGTTGTCGGCGAGGTAGCGGGCCGCGGCGAGCTGGTTGACGGTGGGGGTGTGCAGGTCGGCGGCCTGCTTGGCGACGGCGCAGGCGCGCCGCAGCTCAGCGGGTGCCCGCAGCCAGCCCAGCCGCAGCCCGGGGGCCATGACCTTGGAGAAGCTGCCCAGCAGCACCGTGCGGTCCTCGGCGCCCGGCTGGGCGGCGATCCACGGCACGCGGGCGCCGTCGTAGCGCAGTTCCCCGTAGGGGTCGTCCTCGACGATCCACAGTCCGCGCCGGGCGGCGACCGCTGCCACGGCGGCGCGCCGTTCGGCGGGCAGGGTCCGGCCGGTCGGGTTCTGGAAGGTGGGGACGGTGTAGAGCAGTTGGGGCCGCTCGCGCACGACGAGGTCCTCCAGGGCCTCGGGATCGACGCCGTGCTCGTCACCGGGCACGGCCACGATCCGCGCTCCGGCGAAGCCGAAGGCCTGAAGTGCCGCGAGGTAGCAGGGGTTCTCGACGAGGACGGTGTCCCCGGGTTCGAGGAGGGCGGTGGCCAGGAGGGAGAGGGCCTGCTGGGAGCCGGTGGTGACGAGCAGGTCGTCGGGGCCGGTCGGCAGGCCGCGCGCGGTGGTGCGGGCGGCGAGCGCGTCCCGCAGCGCGGGTTCGCCCTCGGTCGTGGAGTACTGCAACGCCCGCGCGGGCGCCTCGGCGAGCACCGCCTCGAACGCGGCGGCGACACCCTTCGCGTCGAACAGTTCCGGCGCCGGGAGCCCGCCCGCGAAGTTGATCACCTCGGGGCGGGCGGTGACGGCCAGGATGTCCCGTACGGGAGAGCCGCCGACGGCCCGCGCCCGCGCGGCCAGGGGCGGCACGGGAGCATGGGTGGGCAGGGGTTCGGCGACGGTCATGGCAGGGCTCCTTCGGCTGCGGTGACGCCTGGTGCCCCGCAGCCTAAAGAAGTACGTGCCACCTACAAGCAGGTTTCCGGGATCCGGACGCCGGCTGTGCACGGACGGGGGCCCGGGGCCCCACGGTTCATCCCTTGGCGCCGATGGCCGCGTAGACGTTGATGTCCGCGTCCGTGACGTCGTTGATGTCGCGGTAGCGCACCTTCTCGATCTCGTCGAGCCCGGCGAGGAAGGACTCCTCCGGCTGCTCGGGGACGGGGGCGGCGTGATCGGGCCGCCAGCGGTGCGCGGGGACGACGCCCGGGTCGGCGATCTCCAGACCGTTCTCCGTGAAGAACCGCTCGACGTCGGCCCGGGACCGCAGTACGAAGGTGAACCCGCGTTCGGTGTAGGTCCGTTGGACCGCGCGGATGTTCTCGGGGTTGAGGTCCTCGGTGAGGTGGCTCAGCACCAGCCGGCTGCCGACGGGCAGTTCGTCGAGCAGTCCGCGCACCAGCGGGTATGCCTCCTCGTCCGCGACGAAGTGCAGGATCGCCACCAGGCACAGCGCGACCGGCCGGTCGAAGTCGATGGTCTTGGCGGCCTGTTCGAGGATGCGGGCCGGGTCCCGCAGATCGGCGTCGATGTAGTCCGTACGCCCCTCGGGGCCACTGTTCAGCAGGGCGCGTGCGTGCGCGAGCACCACGGGGTCGTTGTCGACGTACACGACCCGCGACTCGGGCGTGATGCGCTGCGCGATCTGGTGCACGTTCTCGGCGGTGGGCAGGCCGGTCCCGATGTCGAGGAACTGCCGGATGCCGTCCCGCTCCACGAGCGTGGTCACCGCACGCCGCAGGAAGTCGCGGTTGTGGCGCACGTCGAGGTACCCGCGCGGGTTGGCGGCCAGCGCGGCGGCGGCCGCGTCCCGGTCGGCGGGGTAGTGGTCCTTGCCGCCGAGGAAGACGTCGTAGACCCGGGCCGGGTGCGCCTTGCTGCTGTCGATCCTCCTCTGCAGCTCGGCGGGATCCTGGCTGAGGGCGTCACCGGACATGGACGTCTCCCTGAAGAGTGGGTGGTTCAATAAGCAACCACTACGGCGGTCAACAACCTAACGGTTCAAGTGATTTGATGGTGCCCGTGCAGACCGACCCGCGAGCGACGACGATCCTCTGGTCGACGAGATGCAGTGGGTCCCGCAGCCGATCAAGGACTCCAAGCCGCAGGCCGTCACGACCCTGGCCCCCGGCGAGTCCGGCTACGCGGGCGTCTCACTGTCGGCGGCCGACGGCAGCGGCGAGTGGGGCACCACGGGCCACAAGCTCACGGTCGGCTTTCAGGGCCGCACGCCCCACAGCGACGGCGGCCCCTCGGCGCTCCCCGCCCTGCCCGCCAAGGGCGTCTCCTACGACAGCACCCTGACGGTCACCTACTGGCCGCACGACATGGACGACGCGCCGACCTACTGATCCTTGAGCTTCTGGGCCACTTCGGTGGCCCAGTAGGTCAGGATGCTGCGCGCACCGGCCCGGCGGATGCCGGTCAGCGTCTCCAGGATCGCCCGGTCCCGGTCGATCCAGCCCTTCTCGGCGGCGGCCTCGACCATCGAGTACTCGCCGGAGATCTGATAGGCGGCCACCGGCACGTCCACGGCGTCCGCGACCCGGGCGAGGATGTCCAGGTAGGGCCCGGCCGGCTTGACCATCACCATGTCGGCGCCCTCCTCGAGATCGAGGGCGAGCTCACGCAGCGACTCCCGGGCGTTCGCGGGATCCTGCTGATAGGTCTTCCGGTCCCCCTTGAGCGACGAGCCGACGGCCTCCCGGAAGGGCCCGTAGAAGGCGGAGGCGTACTTCGCCGTGTAGGCGAGGATGGCGACGTCCTCCCGCCCGATCTGGTCGAGGGCGTCGCGGACGACCCCGATCTGCCCGTCCATCATCCCGCTGGGCCCGACGACATGGGCGCCGGCGTCGGCCTGCACCTGGGCCATCTCGGCATACCGCTCCAGGGTCGCGTCGTTGTCGACCCGCCCCTCGGCGTCCAGCACCCCGCAGTGCCCGTGATCGGTGGTCTCGTCGAGACACAGATCGGACATGACGAGCAGATCATCGCCGACCTCGGCCCGCACGTCCCGGAGGGCGACCTGGAGAATTCCGTCCGGGTCGGTGCCAGGTGTCCCGAGCGCGTCCTTCTTCGACTCCTCCGGCACGCCGAACAGCATGATCCCGGAGATCCCCGCCGCGACCGCCTCCGCGGCGGCCTTCTTCAGACTGTCCCGGGTGTGCTGCACGACCCCCGGCATCGCGGCGATCGGCACGGGCTCGCTGACGCCCTCCCGCACGAAGGCCGGAAGGATGAGGTCAGCGGGGTGCAGCCGGGTCTCGGCGACCATCCGACGCATCACGGGGTTGATCCGCAACCGCCGCGGCCGAGTACCGGGAAATGATCCGTACGTCGTCATGGCCTCTACGCTACGCCCGCCCGAAAAGCCCGGATGCCGACGCGATGTCGGCGTGCTCGCGCCCCGCCGGGCAGACCCACCGTCCCGCGATGCGCCCACCACTCCCCAGGTCCATGCTGAGAACACAAGGACCCCGACGGCCCACCGCGTCGCCGCCGCCGTCCCTCCGTACCCGCCCCACGGAGGACGCGATGACCGCCCCCCACCACATGCCCGACCTCTTCGCCCTCTCGGAGATCAACGGCCCCGTCGTCCGCCCCGGCGAACGCGGCTACGCCGACGAAGTCACCGGCTTCAACCTGGCCTCCCTGCACACCCCCGACGTGGCCATCGGGGCGACCGGCCCCGACGACATCGTCACCGCGATGCGCTGGGCCGCCGCAACCCACACCCCCGTCGCCGTCCAGGCCACCGGCCACGGCGCGAACTTCCCGATCGAGCACGGTCTGCTGATCAACACGTCCCGCATGACGGACGTCCACGTCGACCCCACCACCCGCACCGCCACCGTCGCCGCGGGCGCGAAGTGGAGTCATGTCATGGCCGCGGCCGCACCCCACGGCCTGGCCGGTCTGTGCGGCACCTCCACCGACGCGGGCGTCATCGGCTACACCCTCGGCGGCGGACTCCCGGTCCTCGGCCGCGCCTACGGCTTCGCCGCCGAACTGGTCCGTTCCTTCCAGGTCGTCACCGCGGACGGGCGCCTGCGCGAGGCGGATCCCCGGCACGAACCGGAACTGTTCTGGGCACTGCGCGGCGGCAAGGGCAACGTGGGCGTGGTGACCTCACTGATCACCGAACTGCTCCCGCTCCCCCGCCTGTACGGCGGCGGCATCCACTGCCACGCCGAACACACCGAGACCCTGCTGCGGGCCTGGACGGACTGGACCCGCACCGTCCCCGACGAGATGTGCAGCATGTTCTCGGTATTGCGCCTGCCGCCCATTCCCCAGATCCCCGAGCCGCTGCGCGGCGGCTTCTGGGCCCGGGTCGCGATCGCCTGGCCGGGCGACCCGGCCGAGGGCGAGGCACTGATCGCGCCGCTGCGCGCAGCCGCCCCCGTGGCCGTCGACATGGTCGAGGAGATGGACCACGCGGCCCTGGACCGCATCCACATGGAGCCCCAGGACCCGCTCCCGGCACGCGAGTGCTGCCTGCTCCTGCGCGACCTGCCCCCGGGCGCTCTGAGCACCTTCCTGGAACAGGTCGGCCCGGCGGCCGGCGCGGAACACCCGCTGCTGGTCGCCTCACTGCGGCACATGGGCGGCGCCCTGGCCCGCCCGTCGGCCGTCGAGGACGCCGTCTGCGCCCGGGACGCCGGCTACTTCATGGAGTCGGTCGGGATCATGCCCGCACCGCCCGTGGCCGAGGCCGTCGAACAGGCGACGCGCCGCCTCTACACCGCCATGGCCCCGTACGGCACGGGCCGCACCATGGTCAACATCCACGGCACCCCGGGCGACGAACAGGACCGCGCCCGCGCCTGGACCCCCGAGGTCTACGCACGCCTGCGCCACGACAAGGCCACCTACGACCCCGCCGACCTGCTGCGCTACGGCCACGCGGTGACTCCCGCGTAGCCGCAGCGACAGAACCGGACGGGACTACGTCGTCGAACGCCGCCGCCGGGCCCCCGGCCGCCGCTCACTCGGCCGCGTCACGGGATCCCCCGCCTCCACAGCGGCAGCTCTCCGCTTCGCGCCGAAGTCGGCCAGGGCTTCGGCCAGCTTGTGGACGGACGGCTCGGGAGCCATCACGTCCACCCGCAGCCCGTGCTCCTCGGCGGTCTTCGCCGTGGCCGGGCCGATACAGGCGATCACGGTGACGTTGTGCGGCTTGCCGGCGATGCCGACCAGGTTCCGCACGGTCGACGACGAGGTGAAGAGAACGGCGTCGAACCCGCCGCCCTTGATCGCCTCACGCGTCTCCGCCGGCGGCGGCGAGGCCCGCACGGTCCGGTAGGCCGTGACGTCGTCGACCTCCCAGCCGAGCTCGATCAGCCCGGCCACCAGCGTCTCGGTGGCGATGTCGGCACGCGGCAGGAACACTCTGTCGATCGGGTCGAAGACCGGGTCGTAGGGCGGCCAGTCCTCCAGCAGACCGGCGGCCGACTGCTCACCGCTCGGCACCAGGTCCGGCTTCACACCGAACGCGATCAGCGCCTTCGCCGTCTGCTCGCCGACGGCCGCGACCTTGATGCCCGCGAAGGCACGCGCGTCGAGCCCGTACTCCTCGAACTTCTCCCGCACCGCCTTGACCGCGTTCACCGAGGTGAAGGCGATCCACTCGTAGCGGCCCGTGACGAGTCCCTTGACCGCGCGCTCCATCTGCTGGGGCGTGCGCGGCGGCTCGACGGCGATCGTCGGCACCTCGTGCGGCACGGCCCCGTACGACCGCAGCTGGTCGGAGAGCGACGCCGCCTGCTCCTTCGTCCGCGGCACGAGCACCTTCCAGCCGAACAGCGGCTTGGACTCGAACCACGCGAGCTGGTCGCGCTGGGCGGCGGCGGAACGCTCACCGACCACGGCTATCACCGGCCGGCCGCCGTCGGGCGAGGGCAGCACCTTGGCCTGCTTCAGCGTCTGCGCGATCGTACCGAGCGTGGCGGTCCAGGTGCGCTGCCGGGTGGTCGTACCGCCGACGGTGACCGTCATCGGGGTGTCCGGCTTGCGTCCGGCGGAGACCAACTCGCCGGCCGCCGCGGCGACGGAGTCCAGCGTCGTGGACACGACGACCGTGCCGTCCGACGCCCCGACCTCCGTCCAGCACCGGTCGGACGCCGTGCGCGCGTCCACGAACCGCACGTCCGCGCCCTGCGCGTCCCGTAGCGGCACACCGGCGTAGGCGGGCACACCGACGGCGCTCGCGATACCGGGGACGACCTCGAAGGGCACCCCGGCGGCGACGCACGCCAGCATCTCCTCGGCGGCGTACGTGTCGAGGCCCGGGTCACCGGACACCGCACGCACGACCCGCCTGCCGCCCCGCGCGGCCTCCATGACAAGATGTGCGGCATCCCGCACCGCGGGGACGGGCGCGGTGGTTGACGTGCCGTCAACTACCGTCAGCTGGGGCGCTCCTGTGCCCGGAGCCGGATCCTGGGAAGGATCCGTGTCCGTGTGCACTTCGGAGACGCCCTGCCTGGCGTGCTGACGTACGACGTCGAGCACCTCGTGCTCGGCGACGAGGACGTCCGCGTGCGCCAGCGCCTCGACGGCGCGCAAGGTCAGCAGTCCCGGATCTCCGGGTCCGGCACCCAGGAAGGTGACGTGCCCGTGGTCGGGACCGGCGGAAAGGGCGGTGGGGCTCACTGTGCTCGCTCCCCCATCAGACCGGCCGCGCCCTGGGCGAGCATCTCGGCCGCGAGTTCGCGACCGAGCGCCATTGCCCCGTCGTGCGTCTCGGGCACGGGACCGGTGGTGGACAGCTGCACCATGCGCGTGCCGTCGGTGGTGCCGACGACGGCGCGCAGGCGCATTTCCTTGACAATCTGCCCGTCGGCCAAAAGGTCGGCCAACGCACCCACAGGGGCGCTGCAACCGGCCTCCAGGGCGGCGAGCAGTGATCGCTCGGCCGTCACGGCGATCCGCGTGAACGGGTCGTCGAGTTCGGCGAGCGCGGCGACGAGGTCCGCGTTGGCCGCGGTGCACTCGATCGCCAGGGCCCCCTGGCCGGGGGCGGGCAAAACCGTGTCGACCGACAGGAAGTCGGTCACCTCGTCACCGCGGCCGATCCGGTTCAGCCCGGCGGCGGCCAGCACGACGGCGTCGAGCTCTCCGCTGCGCACGAACCCGATGCGGGTGTCGACGTTGCCGCGGATCGGAACCGTCGCTATGTCCAGCCCGTGGCTGCGGGCGTACGCGTTGAGCTGCGCCATGCGGCGCGGCGAGCCCGTACCGATGCGCGCCCCGGAGGGCAGGTCGGTGAACTTCAGCGCGTCCCGGGCGACGATCACGTCCCGCGGGTCCTCCCGGACGGGCACGGCGGCCACGACCAGGTCGTCGGGTTGTGTGGTCGGCAGGTCCTTCAGCGAGTGCACCGCGAAGTCGACCTCGCCCTTGAGCAGCGCGTCGCGCAGGGCGGTGACGAACACGCCGGTGCCGCCGATCTGGGCGAGCGCCTCACGCGAGACATCGCCGTACGTGGTGATCTCGACGAGCTCGACGGGCCGCCCGGTCACCCGGCTCACGGCCTCGGCCACCTGCCCGGACTGGGCCATGGCGAGCCTGCTGCGCCGGGTACCGAGCCTCAGCGTCTTGTCGTTCATGCCGGCCCTCGGTCTTTCTCGGTGGTGCTGTCCTCGGCCCGGGAGACGGCGGCAACCGTCTCGGGGTCGAGGTCGAACAGGGTCCGCAGCGCGTCCGCGTACCCGGCGCCGCCGGGTTCGGCCGCGAGTTGCTTGACCCGCACGGTCGGCGCGTGGAGCAGTTTGTCGACCACGCGCCGCACGGTCTGAGTGATCTCCGCTCGGTGTTTGTCGTCGAGACCGGGAAGCCGCCCGTCCAGCCGGGCGATCTCGCCGGCCACGACATCGGCGGCCATGGTGCGCAGGGCGACCACGGTCGGTGTGATGTGCGCGGCCCGCAGTGCTGCCCCGAACGCCGCGACCTCGTCGGAGACGATACGCCGGACCTGGTCCACATCGGCAGCCATCGGAGCGCCCGCGGAGGCCTCCGCCAGCGATTCGATGTCCACCAGCCGCACCCCGCCCAGCCGGTGCACGGCCGCGTCGATGTCGCGCGGCATCGCCAGGTCCAGCAGGAAGAGCACGGGCTCGGGCCGTTGCGGCTCCTCGACCGGCTCGGGCCGGCGCCGCTCGGGGATGCGCCCGACGGTGGCCACGGTCGCGGCGAGCGCGGCGATGGCGTCGGTGTCCGCGGCCGGGTCGAGCGTGCCGGCCGTTCCCGGCCGGGCCGGGCCGCCCGCACGCCGGTCGCCGCCCACCGTGCCGTTGTCCACCCAGGCCGCGTGCTGCTCCAGGTCGGCGGCGGCCATTCCGGCCACGGCGGCCTCGCCCAGCACGGAGAATCCGGCGGTGCCCTGCACCGAGGACAGCTCCAGCGGACAGCCGTCCTCGCCGCCGAGGCCGGTGCCCGGAGCACCGCCCCGCTGCGCGCCGGGCCCGGCCGCGGAGCCGGACTCGCCGCCCGGCGCCCCCGGTCCGTCCTTGCCGGGCACGGCCCGCGGCGCGGGCGTACGCCCCTCGACCGCGTCCGTGACCGACTCGGCCGTCAGGACCAGGCCCGTCGCGCCGGTGCACGAGACGGCGACGTCGGCACGTGTCAGCTCGGCCGGTACCGACTCCATCGGTATCGCGCGGGCCGCCACGTCCGTGTCGTCGCCCTCCATGAGGATCTGGGCGAGACGCTCGGCGCGGTCCACGGTGCGGTTGGCGACGACGATCTCGGCGACACCGGCCCGCGCGAGCGTGGCCGCGGCCAGGGAGGACATCGACCCGGCCCCGATGACCAGGGCCCTCTTGCCCCGGGCCCACTGCTGTACGTCGCCGCCCCGGGCCAGCTGCTCCAGGCCGAAGGTGACCAGGGACTGGCCGGCGCGGTCGATGCCGGTCTCGGTGTGGGCGCGCTTGCCGACCCTGAGCGCCTGCTGGAACAGGTCGTTCAGGAGGCGGCCGGCGGAGTGCAGGTCCTGCGCCCGGGCCAGGGAGTCCTTGATCTGGCCGAGGATCTGCCCCTCGCCGACGACCATCGACTCCAGGCCGCAGGCCACCGAGAACAGGTGGTGGACGGCCCGGTCCTCGTAGTGCACGTAGAGATAGGGGGTGAGCTCCTCCAGGCCGACCCCGCTGTGCTGGGCGAGCAGCGTGGACAGCTCGGCGACACCGGCGTGGAACTTGTCCACGTCGGCGTAGAGCTCGATGCGGTTGCAGGTGGCGAGCACCGCGGCCTCGGAGGCCGGTTCGGCGGCGACCGTGTCCTGGAGCAGCTTGACCTGCGCGTCCGCGGGCAGCGCGGCCCGCTCCAGCACGCTGACCGGGGCGCTGCGGTGGCTCAGTCCGACGACGAGGAGACTCATGCCGGCATCACGGCGGGCATGTCCCCCTCGGGCCCCTGGTCGGCGGAGTCACTGCGGGCGGCGGCGGGCGGCAGGGCGCCGTCGGCGTTCGCGGCCTCCTCGCCGGCCTTGCGCTGCTCGTGGAAGGCGAGGATCTGCAGTTCGATGGAGAGGTCGACCTTGCGCACGTCGACGCCGTCCGGCACGGACAGCACGGTCGGCGCGAAGTTCAGGATGGAGGTGACACCGGCGGCCACGAGCCGGTCGCAGACCGCCTGGGCGGCACCGGCGGGAGTGGCGATGACACCGATCGACACGCCGTTGTCCTGGATGATCTTCTCCAGGTCGTCGGAGTGCTGCACCGGGATCCCGGCGACGGGCTTGCCGGCCATGGCCGGATCGGCGTCGATCAGCGCGGCGACCCGAAACCCGCGGGAGGCGAAACCGCCGTAGTTGGCGAGGGCGGCGCCGAGGTTACCGATACCGACGATCACGACCGGCCAGTCCTGGGTGAGCCCCAGTTCGCGGGAGATCTGGTACACGAGATACTCGACGTCGTAGCCGACACCCCTGGTCCCGTACGACCCGAGGTAGGAGAAGTCCTTGCGCAGCTTCGCGGAGTTGACCCCCGCGGCGGCCGCGAGCTCCTCGGAGGAGACCGTGGGAACCGAGCGCTCCGACAACGCGGTCAGAGCGCGGAGGTACAGCGGAAGCCGGGCGACGGTGGCCTCGGGAATCCCTCGGCTGCGGGTCGCCGGTCGGTGAGTTCGGCCAGTTGCCACGGTGCTCCTGCGGGTAGAGCGGGGCTGTAGGCGGTCATACGTCCCTACATGACCGCCCCGTCGAATGCAGGCTATGTCTTTGTGAACGCGTGCACAAAGATGGTGTCCGATTTGCCCGGCCAACGTGACCGGGGTCACGCGCCCCCGGCGCACGCGCAGGGAACCGGCGCATACGCACCACCGTTCCTTGTCTTTCGGGGGCAAAACCGCACACTCTCCTCAGCGAATCCCGCCCCCGAGACCAAGTCACCATCGATCCTAAGCGACCCGGCGGCCTCTTTGGACTGATCGGTCAGTCGCTCACGGGGTGGGATCAGTCGGTCAGCGCCTTGCGCAGGCGCTCCTCGTTCACGCGCCAGAACGTGTGCTGGCGGCCGTCCACCAGCACGACCGGGATCTGCTCCCAGTACTGGTCGTGCAGTTCCCGATCCTCGGTGATGTCCTTCTGCTCCCAGGGGACTCCGAGATCACCGCACACCTTCTCCACAACGACCTGTGCGTCATCACACAGATGACAGCCGGGCTTGCGGATCAGGGTGACGAGCCGGTCCCGAGGGGGCCTGCGACGGAAGAGGGGACTCATGTCGGCCATTGTCCCGCGCCCGCGGCCAAGCGGAACCCTCGCGAAAGCGCCAGGAGGCGCGCCAACCCGCATCCGCCGCACGGGGCATCTTCGACGACACGCTTGCCGAGAGTTCACACGGTCCCAACCTCTCGGCTCCGGAACCACCGAACAGAATGGCTATGCTCACGCCATGGCCGCTCTCGGATGGCTCACTCCCCGTAGGCGCTCCGCCACGGCGCGGAGCGTTTTGGCAGGCGAGGCCTCGGCGGAGGCAGCACGCAAGTCCTCACAAGAGGTCGCCGGCTCGACCGAGGAACCGCAGTTCCCGGTCCACGGCGACGACCGGGCCGCCGCCTTCTTCGACCTGGACAACACCGTCATGCAGGGCGCCGCCCTCTTCCACTTCGGCCGCGGCCTGCACAAGCGGAAGTTCTTCGAGACGCGCGACCTCGCGAAGTTCGCCTGGCAGCAGGCGTGGTTCCGCCTCGCCGGGGTCGAGGATCCCGAGCACATGCAGGAGGCCCGCGACTCGGCCCTGTCCATCGTCAAGGGCCATCGCGTCGCCGAACTGCAGTCGATCGGCGAGGAGATCTACGACGAGTACATGGCCGAGCGCATCTGGCCCGGCACCCGCGCCCTCGCCCAGGCCCACCTGGACGCAGGCCAGAAGGTGTGGCTGGTGACGGCCGCCCCCGTCGAGATCGCCACGGTCATCGCCCGCCGCCTCGGCCTGACCGGCGCCCTCGGCACGGTCGCCGAGTCCGTCGACGGCGTCTACACCGGCAAGCTCGTCGGCGAACCGCTGCACGGCCCCGCGAAGGCCGAGGCGGTCCGCGCCCTGGCCGCCGCCGAGGGCCTGGACCTCGGCCGCTGCGCCGCCTACAGCGACTCGCACAACGACATCCCGATGCTGTCGCTGGTCGGCCACCCGTACGCCATCAACCCGGACAGCAAGCTGCGCAAGCACGCCCGCCGGCTGGAGTGGCGCCTGCGCGACTACCGCACGGGCCGCAAGGCGGCCAAGGTCGGCATCCCGGCCGCGGCGGGCGTCGGCGCGGTCGCCGGCGGCACGGCGGCCGCCATCGCCCTGCACCGCCGCCGCCGCTGACCATCCGATCAATCCGGGACACCATCGTGTGCGGGATGACAAACCCCGTAAATCCAACTGGCGTACCCCCACAACCTCGTGTCCAGTCCTCTTGGCTGCACACGGCCACAACACGCCCCGGACTCAGCAGCAATCCGAACCGTTTCAATCAACAAGCGTTCACACTCCGGCACTTGATTCGGCGTCAATCGGTTACGGAAGCGACGTAATCGATGATTTGAGCAACTCGGTGTAGCAGTGCCTACACGAAGCGTTATTCTCCTCAGACGCAATCCGGTACCCCTCCGTCGCTACGACGGGTGAAAGGTCCCGCACTGCTCGTGATGGAAGCTCTGCCTCTGGGAGTCCCGTGTACCCACACGTCGGGGTTGACGCCTCGGGCCTGGCTACGCTGCGTGCAACGGTCCAAGACCTGTTGCGCGGCTTCGTCCCCACCGCGTACGCCGTCCCCGCATTCGCCACCGCCGCGCCCGTAGGCCCTTGCTACGCACTGGCCGACGGCAGCGCCGCGGTCGGCAGACGAGGGCGCCCGTCCGGCGCGGCCACCGCACGCCGGCCTGCCGCTGACAGCGACAGCGCCCGGATGATGGATCTCGTGGAGCGTGCCCAGGCGGGCGAGTCCGACGCCTTCGGCCGTCTCTACGACCAGTACAGCGACACCGTCTACCGGTACATCTACTACCGGGTCGGAGGAAAGGCGACCGCCGAGGACCTCACCAGCGAGACCTTTCTGCGTGCCCTGCGCCGCATCGGCACCTTCACCTGGCAGGGCCGTGACTTCGGCGCCTGGCTCGTCACCATCGCCCGCAACCTCGTCGCGGACCACTTCAAGTCCAGCCGCTTCCGCCTCGAGGTCACCACCGGCGAGATGCTCGACGCCAACGAGGTCGAGCGCTCCCCCGAGGACTCCGTCCTGGAGTCCCTCTCCAACGCCGCCCTGCTCGACGCCGTACGGCGGCTCAACCCCCAGCAGCAGGAGTGCGTGACGCTCCGCTTCCTCCAGGGCCTCTCCGTGGCCGAGACCGCCCGGGTGATGGGCAAGAACGAGGGCGCCATCAAGACCCTCCAGTACCGGGCCGTCCGCACCCTCGCCCGGCTCCTCCCGGAAGACGCCCGCTGACCGCCCCGCACAGACGGCGACACCCAACTCACGCTTCGTGAAAGTCCGTTGACTTCGGCATCCGATCAGCCGTGGTCCGTAACCCAAGTGCCACGCCGCTCGTTGTGCGGGATGCAGGCTCCCTGTGGTCACCCCCTGGCCGACTCCGATCACTCGATCGTGTGGTCGTGGTCAGGGTGTGCAACCCTCAGGACCCCCTGGGGAGTCGACCGTGATGACGAGAGGAGGTGCCGCCAGTGATCGCGAACGTATCGGCGCACCGGCGGGCGAACGCCTTCGCCCAGGCCCTGGAGGAGCAGTCCGAGCAGGGCACGGCGGCCGAGCAGCCCGAAGGATCGGCACCGGCCCCGGCAGTCGCGGCATCGAGCGAACAGGCCCGCCATCTGGCGCTGGCCTCGGGTCTCGCCGCGTTGCCCAAGCCGGAGCTCGACCCGGAGGTCAAGGTCGTCCAGCGGGCCCAGCTGGTGGCCGCGTTCGAGGCCATGCTGCAGGAGGGCACCGTGGGCGGCGGGGCGACGGACCGCGCGGTCCCCGAGCAGCGCTCCCGGACCCGTGGCGCTCACCGCGCGAGTTCGCTGAAGAAGTTCCGGCCGCGTTCCCGGCTCGCCAAGGGCCTCACCGCGGGCGGACTCAGTGTCGGCGTGGCCGCGAGCGCCTTCGGCGGAGTCTCCGCCGCCAGCTCGGACGCCCTGCCCGGTGATTCGCTCTACGGCCTCAAGCGCGGCATCGAGGACGTCAAGCTCGGCTTTGCCGACGGAGCGGACGAGCGCGGCCGGGTCTACCTCGACCACGCCTCCACCCGCCTCAGCGAAGCCCGGCGCCTGATGGAGCGCGGCCGCAGCGGCCCCCTGGACCACGAGTCCCTCGGCGAGATCCGCCGCGCCCTGTCCGGCATGCGGCACGACGCGTCGGAGGGCCACCGGCTGCTGAGCGAGGCGTACGAACACGACCCGGACTCACTCGGCCCCATCCAGGCCCTGTCCGCGTTCTCCCGCTCCCACCGCGAGGCCTGGGGGGAACTGCGCGAGCGACTTCCCGTCCAGCTCGGGGACGTCAGCGCGCAGGTCTCCTCGGTGTTCGAAGCCATAGAGGAAGACGTCGCCCCGCTGCGTTCCCTCCTGCCCGAGCCCCCGGCCACGAGCGGCGGCGACGGCCAGCGGCAGGGCGCGTCCGAGGCGGCCCCCAGCGGCTCCTCCGGCAGCGACCGCTCGACCCGCCCCAGCGACAGCGGCGGCAAGCACAGCGACGAGGGCCGCACCGGCAGTGGCAGCCCCAGCCGCTCGGCCGGCTCCGGCAGCGACAGCGACGGCCTGCTCGGCGGCAACACCGGCGGCCTGCTCGACCCGCCGAAGGACAAGGACAGCGAGGCGAGCACCTCCCCGTCCGCGGAGGGCACCACGCCGGTCCCCGAGCCGGACGTGACGCTCCCGCCGCTCCTGCCCGGACTGCTGCCCGGTCTGGGCATCGACGGCGAGGACGCGGACTAGACGGCCGCACAGCGAGAGCCGGGGGCGCCCCTTGCCCGAGGGGCGCCCCCGACGTCGTACGCGGAAGAGTCAGAAGAACACCGGCCGCCGCCGCACCAGCAGCTCGGCCCCTGCTGTCCGCCGCCCTCGCACCGCTTCGCAGGCCTCGGACAGCCGCGCCCGACTCCGTCGGACGGCCACGAACAACCGGCGCGCTGCCACGAACCCCGGCGTCAGAAGAACACCGACCGCCGCTGCACCAGCAGCTTGTACAGCGTGTGCTGGATCTGCTCCCTGACCTGGTCGGTCAGGTTGAACATCAGCATCGGGTCCTCGGCCGCCTCCGGCGGATAGCCGTCCGTGGGAATCGGCTCGCCGAACTGGATCGTCCACTTGGTCGGCAGCGGAATCGCCCCGAGCGGGCCGAGCCACGGGAACGTGGGCGTGAGCGGGAAGTACGGGAAGCCCAGCAGCCGCGCGACCGTCTTGGCGTTGCCGATCATCGGGTAGATCTCCTCCGCCCCGACGATCGAGCAGGGCACGATCGGCGTCCCCGCGCGCAGAGCCGTCGAGACGAAACCGCCGCGCCCGAAGCGCTGCAGCTTGTAGCGGTCCGCGAAGGGCTTGCCGAGGCCCTTGAACCCCTCCGGCATCACCCCGACCACTTCGCCCTGCTCCAGCAGCCGTGCCGCGTCCTCGGCGCACGCCAGGGTGTGACCGAGCTTGCGGGCCAGCTCGTTGACCACCGGCAGCATGAACACCAGGTCCGCGGCGAGCAGCCGCAGATGCCGACCCGCCGGATGGTTGTCGTGCACGGCGACCTGCATCATCAGCCCGTCCATCGGCAGCGTGCCGGAATGGTTGGCGACGATCAGCGCGCCGCCCTCGGACGGGATGTTCTCGACGCCCTTCACCTCGACCCGGAAGTACTGCTCGTACAGCGGGCGCAGCAGGGACATCAGGACCTGGTCGGTGAGCTCCTGGTCGTAGCCGAAGTCGTCGACCTCGTAGTCCCCGGTGAGGCGGCGGCGCAGGAAGGCCAGGCCGCCCGCGATCCGCCGTTCCAGCCCGCCGTCGCCGTCCCGGGCAGGCTCCGGCGGCTGTTCCTCAGAAGTCACAGGAACATCATCCTGCGGAACCGCCCTGGTGTGCAGAGGCTGCACCTCACGGACCGGCACGGACTCCGTGCCCGGGCGGCGGTTCCCGGCGCTCCGGCGCCGCTGGGGGCGCTGCGCGGCACCCCCTCGGGACCGGTCGTCGTCGAACGGAATGACCTTGGCGTCCGCCATCGTTGATGCGCTCCTCAGTTGGCGCTCTGCGTCGGGGAGTGTCCGCCGCCCGCGAGTGGCAGGCCGGCGATCCGGTCCACGGCCCCCGCGAGGGCCTCCGGCGGAAGAAGGCCGGGGCCCTGGCTGCGGGCGAAGTCCGCGAACGTCTCCGCGGTCGTGTACTTGGGCTGGAATCCCAGCGTCTCGCGCATCTGGCCCGTCGCCACGACCCGGCCGTGGGTGAGCAGCCGGATCTGCTCGGGCGAGAAGTCCGTCATACCCAGCGTACGCACCAGCGAGCCCGCCCAGGTGACGGCCGGGAGCAGCAGGGGCACGGTGGGGCGCCCCAGGCGCCGGGAGCACTGGGAGAGCAGGAGCACGCCGTCGCCGGCGATGTTGAAGGTGCCGCTGTTGAGCGTGCCCCGGCGGGGCTCGTGCGAGCCGATCCGCAGCACCTCGATCACGTCGTCCTCGTGCACGAACTGCAGCCGCGGGTCGTAGCCGAACACGGTCGGCAGGACCGGCAGCGCGAAGTACGAGGCGAGCGGTGTGTCCGCGGTCGGACCCAGGATGTTGGCGAACCGCAGCACGCACACGGCCACATCGGGCCTGCGGCGCGCGAAGCCGCGGACATAGCCCTCGACCTCGACGGTGTCCTTGGCGAAGCCGCCGCTGGGCAGGGACTTGGGCGGGGTCGTCTCGGTGAAGACGGCCGGGTCGCGGGGAGCGGAGCCGTAGACGTTGGTGCTGGACTTGACGACCAGCCGCTGCACGGCCGGGGACTTCTGGCAGGCACCGAGCAGCTGCATGGTGCCGATGACGTTGTTCTCCTTCAGGGACGCCCGGTTGCCGCTGCCCAGCGGCGTGCCCGTCACGTCCAGGTGGACGATCGTGTCGGCGCCCGTCTCGGCGAGCACGCGCGCGATGGTGGGCTGCCGGATGTCGGCCTGGATGAAGTCCGCACCGCCCAGATGGTGCTCGGGCGACACCGCGTCCACGGCGACGACCCGGTCCACCTCGGGGTCCCGCTGGATCCGCCGGACGAACCGGCCCCCCAGCTGGCGCGCCACTCCGGTCACGAGCACGACCTTGCCCAAGATCAGCGCCTTCCTTCCAGAACCTCTTGTTCCGCCGGGTTCCCCCGTGGGGCCAACTTAGCGGTTCGTCGTTGCGCTGTGATGACCGCCTGATGCGTGAAGTGACCGGAGTCGACCGGAGGTGGGAGGGCATATGCGTGTGGCCCCCCACCGGTGGTGGGGGGCCACAGCAACGCTCTCGCGGCGTCCGCGTCGCGAACCTACTTCTTGTTACGACGCTGAACGCGCGTGCGCTTGAGCAGCTTGCGGTGCTTCTTCTTCGCCATCCGCTTGCGCCGCTTCTTGATAACAGAGCCCACGACTACCCTCGCTCACTTCTCATCACTCGGTGTTTGGGCGCCATGGGCCCATACGACCTACGAGGGGTCAGCCTACCCGTCCGAGCGCTGAGGTCGTAATCGAGGAGGCCGGGGGGATCCCGATGTGCCCTGTGAGGGATCCCCCCGGCCCTGCCGTCAGGCGGTTTCCACCCCCACGTAGCTCTCGCGGAGGTACTCGTGAACCGCTTGCTCCGGGACGCGGAAGGACCGCCCCACACGGATCGCGGGCAGATGACCGCTGTGCACCAGTCGGTACACGGTCATCTTCGACACTCGCATCACCGAGGCGACTTCCGCCACGGTAAGGAACTGAACCTCGTTCAGAGGCCTCTCGCCAGCTGCAGCCATGACACACCTGAACCTTCCGCACTCGACGGCCACCGGCTTCCCCTTCCGGTGACTCTTCGTCGCTGCGTGCTCACTCCCCAATGTAGGGGCCAGTGATGCGAGTGGGGAAGAGGTGCACCCATCGGCGGCCTACTGTGACAGACACGCCCGATTGAGTACGTAGCGGGTAAGCGGCAGGTAGTAATCAGACCGCACGCCGTCATCAAGCGGAACGACGACGGACACGGACCCCTCGGCCTCTCCCACGAACAGCGCCGGGTCGTTCGTATCGGCCGGCCCGATGGCCTCGAACCCCAGCTGACCTGCTCCGCAGACCCACCCGTGGTCCCCGATCACCAGCTCGGGAAGAGGGCCGCCGGCCTCCGCACAAGCGGCCAGTACGGTACGAACCGGGAGAGGTGAGTGCGTATGTGCGCCGGGCTCACAACCGGGGCGTTCCGTTCCCGAGGTCCGCACCAGCGCGACTCCTCGTACGTAGTCGAGGTTGTACGTGCGTAGGCCGAACCGGGTCGTTATGTCGACACGACGACCCTGCGCGAGAGTGAGGACGGTACATCCCGCCGCCGACAGCGCGTCTGCCAGAGCGACGTAGAAACCGAGCAGGGCATGCGGGTGCCCGGTGCCGAGGAGCACGGGGGCACGGCGCCGGGCGGCCTCGGCGAGGCGTTCCGCGAAGGCGTCCAGCGCCGCCAGGGTACGCTCCGGATCGATCACGTCCTGGCCGGAAACCTGTCGGGGATTGGCCGAAACACCGCACCGGTCCGCCATCAGCTCGATCAACTCCCGCTCCCCCCACGACCTCTCGGGATCGATACCGAGCAGCACACGAGGGTCCCGGGCGGCGAAGAGCCGGTAACTGCGCAGGCCGGCCTCGCGAGAGGTCGCCACGGTTCCGGCGAGCCGTGCGCCCACCAGATGTGCGCGCAGGGCTTCGGTGGTCAGCACAGGAAGAGCGTGCGTGATCGGCGCTGCGCCTGTCCCGGGAACCGGCGAACACCGCACGGTCGGCCTACGGCGGGACCCGCTACCTCAGGCCAGCAGTCCCCGCAGCGGGAACACCGCCCGCCGGGCCGCCAGCACCGCCTGGTCCAACCGGTCCGCCGGGTCGTAGCCCTCGTCCCAGCCGCTCCAGGAGACGGGCCAGCGCCCGTCCGTCATCCGGCCCGGGGCCAACTGCCGCGTCCTGGCGAACACTTCCTGCCGCCAGCCCTCGGGGATCATCGCCTCGGGCTCCACGGCCCGGCCGGCCGCGATCGCGACCAGATGCGTCCACGACCGCGGCACGACGTCCACCACGGCGTAGCCACCCCCGCCCAGGGCCACCCACCGCCCGTCGGCGTACTCGTGCGCCAGGTCGTGACAGGCCACCTGCACCGCCCGCTGCGCGTCCAGCGACACCGCCAGGTGCGCCAGCGGGTCCTCGAAGTGCGTGTCGGCCCCGTGCTGCGTCACCAGCACCTGCGGCCGGAAGTCCGCGATCAGCTCCGGCACGACCGCGTGGAACGCCCGCAGCCACCCCGCGTCCCCGGTCCCGGCCGGCAGCGCCACGTTCACCGCCGAACCCTCCGCGCGGTCCGCCCCGGTCTCCTCCGGCCACCCGGTCTGCGGAAACAGCGTCCGGGGATGTTCGTGCAGGGAGATCGTCAGCACCCGCGGGTCCTCCCAGAACGCCGCCTGCACCCCGTCCCCGTGATGCACGTCGACGTCGATGTACGCGACCCGCTCGGCCCCGAGCTCCAGCAGCCGCGCGATGGCCAGCGAGGCGTCGTTGTAGATGCAGAACCCGGAGGCCCCGCCCGGCATGGCGTGGTGCAGCCCGCCCGCGAAGTTCACCGCGTGCAGCGCCTCACCCCGCCACACGGCCTCCGCCGCCCCCACCGACTGCCCGGCGATCAGCGCCGACACCTCGTGCATCCCGGCGAAGGCCGGGTCGTCCATCGTCCCCAGCCCGTACGACTGGTCCGCGGCCCCCGGGTCCGCCGAGGCCGCCTTCACGGCCCTGATGTAGTCCTCCCGGTGGACGAGCCGCAGCGTCGACTCCCCGGCCGCCTTCGCGGCGACGACCTCCACCTCACGGTCCAGCCCGAAGGCGCCGACCAGTCCCCGGGTCAGGGCGAGCCGGACCGGGTCCATCGGATGACCCGGACCGAAGTCATAGCCCGTTACTGCCTCGTCCCACATCAGCTGTGCGCGGCCGCTCATGCCCGCCACCGTATCGGTCCGGTTGAGCCGCGAACGACCGGGCGTACACCAGCGTCACCAGCACCAACACCATCGGCACGAGCATGGCCCCCCGATAGCTCCACAGATCCCCGAGCACCCCGACCAACGGCGAACCGATCAAAAACCCCACATAGTTGAAGACATTCAGTCGCGCGACAGCCGCATCCGAAGCCCCGGGGAACAGCCTGCCCGCCGCCGCGAACGTCTGCGGCACCAGCACGCACAATCCCAGGCCCAGCAGCGTGAACCCCAGCATCCCGAACCACGCCCCCGGCGCCACGGCCACCACGGCGAACCCGCCCGCCGCCACCAGCGCCCCGCCCCGCACCACCGCCACGGCCCCGAACCGCCGCACCCCGAGGTCCCCGATCGCCCGCCCCAGCAGCGTGGTGACCATGTACACGTTGTACGGCACGGTCGCCATCTGCTCGGAGCTGCCCAGCACGTCCTGGAGGTACTTCGCACTCCAGTTGGAGACCGTCGAGTCCCCGATGTACGCGACCGTCATCACCAGACACAACGGCAACAGCCACTTGAAGACGACCACCTGCCCCTCCCCGGCCTTCTCCTCCCCCGCGGGCGCCGCGTCCCGGTCGTCGACATACCACCGGCTCCCCACCAGCACGGCCGGCAGCAGCACCAGCACGACCGGCAGATACGACACCCACAACGCCAGCTGCCAGTGCGCCCCCACCCACGCCAGCGACGCCCCGACGATCCCGCCCAGGCTGTACGCCGCGTGGAAGCTGAGCATGATGCTGCGCCCGTACGACCGCTGCAGGCTCACGCCGAGCATGTTCATCGACGCGTCCAGCACCCCGACGGCGAGCCCGAACGCCGCCAGCGCCACCCCGAGCTCCACCATCCGCTCTCCGGCCCCGACGCCGAGCAGCGCCAGCAGCACCACCGGCTGGGACCACCGCAGCAGCAGGCTCGGCCGCACCCGCTTCACCAGCCGCTCGGTGGTCACGCTCCCGATGCCGGCGAGGATCGGCACCGCGGCCAGAAACGCGGGCAGCAGCGCGTCGGAGACCCCGTACCGGTCCTGGATGGCCGGGATCCTCGTCACGAGCAGAGCGAAGGCGACTCCCTGCACCAAGAAGCTGAACGCCAGCGAGGCCCTGCCGCGCCGCAGCACATCAGTCATGGCGGCGAGCGTAGGGCCCCGGCCTACCCGTGGGTAGATCCAGCCAAAGATGAATTTCCCTCACTTACGCCGTCGTTGGGCTCAAGCGGCCAGGGCAGGCGCGACCTCCAGGGCCTCTTCGGTCGCGTCCTCGACCAGGAACCGCTTGCGGGCCGCAGGTCATCATCGGCCGCCCCGCGATCCGCGTCGGCAGAAACGATCGTCCGGACCTCCGCTTGACAGAGTTCAGACGAGCAGGTCGGTCAACTCCGCCATGTCGGAGAAGAGGTGCGTGGCCCCGGTGAGCTTCTCCGCCGGTGTCATGGCGGTGAACCCGTGCACGTTCATGCCGGCCGCGATGGCCGCCCGCACCCCCAGCGGACTGTCCTCCACGACGACACACCGCCCGGGCGCCACGCCCATCCGCTCGGCGGCGTACAGGAACAGGTCGGGGGCCGGCTTGCCTCGCCCCACATCCTGCGAGCTGAAGATCCGGCCCTCGTCGAACCACCGGTCGAGCCCCGTCGCCCGATGCCCCACCCGGATCCGCTCATGGCTTCCGGAGGAGGCGACACAGTACGGCACCCCGTCCGCGGTCAGCTTCTCCAGGACATCGGAGGCCCCGGCCACGGCCACCAGTTCCCGCTCGAACGCCGCGAACACCCGCGCGTGGAAGACGTCGTCGAAGCTCTCCGGCAGCCGCTGCCCGGTCCGCTCAAGCACCAGCTCATGGATCCGGTGCATGGCCGACCCCATGTAGTCCCGAATGGACTCCTCGTACGAGGTGGGGTGCCCCAGCTCGGTGAGGTACGCCGCGAGCAACCGGTTGGAGATGGGCTCGCTGTCGACGAGCACACCGTCATTGTCGAAGATCACGAGGTCATAGCGCATGAATGGAGCCTAAACGCAGAAAACCCCCGCATCCGAAGATGCGGGGGTTTCACAAGAATTGTTCGGCGGCGTCCTACTCTCCCACAGGGTCCCCCCTGCAGTACCATCGGCGCTGTAAGG
>NZ_JASKMS010000026.1 GCF_030124145.1 Streptomyces sp. 378 | reverse complement strand
GTTTCGGTGGTTATAGCGTAGGGGAAACGCCCGGTTACATTCCGAACCCGGAAGCTAAGCCTTACAGCGCCGATGGTACTGCAGGGGGGACCCTGTGGGAGAGTAGGACGCCGCCGAACAATCTTTGGAAGGACCCTTGGTCCCAGCGTTCAGCTGGGACCAAGGGTCCTTTTTGTTTTTGCAGTGCGCGCCGGGCACCCGGCTGCGCGAGAATGACTTGCGGTACCTAAGACAGGAGTCACCATGTCCACCAACTCCCCCGAGGACCGACCGGAGCGCGACCAGCGGCGACGGGAAGGGGACCGGAGCGACCGGAACGACCGCGGCGGTCAGCGCGGGGGTCGCGGAGACCGTGGAGGCTTCCGCCGCGACAACGATCGTGGCGGCAATGACCGTGGGAGCCACGTGCGTCGTGAAGGCGACCGTGGTGACCGTGGGGACCGTCCCGACCGTGGTGAGCGTGGTGGTTTCCGGCGTGACGACAACCGTGGCGGTGGCTTCGGCCGGCGCGACGACCGTGACCGCGGACCTCGTAGGGACGACCGTGATCGCGGTGGGTTCCGCCGTGACGACCGTGACAACCGTGGTGAGCGCCCGCCGTTCCGGCGTGACGACCGGGACGACCGTGGTGAGCGTCGGGATGACCGGGACCGTGGTGGTTTCCGGCGTGACGACAACCGTGGCGGTGGCTTCGGCCGGCGCGACGACCGTGACCGCGGACCTCGTAGGGACGACCGTGATCGCGGTGGGTTCCGCCGTGACGACCGTGACAACCGTGGTGAGCGCCCGCCGTTCCGGCGTGACGACCGGGACGACCGTGGTGAGCGTCGGGATGACCGGGACCGTGGTGGTTTCCGGCGTGACGACAACCGTGGCGGTGGCTTCGGCCGGCGCGACGACCGTGACCGCGGACCTCGTAGGGACGACCGTGATCGCGGTGGGTTCCGGCGTGACGACCGTGACAACCGTGGTGAGCGCCCGCCGTTCCGGCGTGACGACCGTGACAACCGTGGTGAGCGCCCGCCGTTCCGGCGTGACGACCGTGACAACCGTGGTGAGCGCCCGCCGTTCCGGCGTGACGACCGTGACAACCGTGGTGAGCGCCCGCCGTTCCGGCGTGACGACCGTGACAACCGTGGTGAGCGCCCGCCGTTCCGGCGTGACGACCGTGACAATCGCGGTGAGCGTCCCGCATTCCGCCGGGACGAGCGCCGCGACGACAGGCGTGATGACCGGCGTGGCGAGCGGCGCGAGAGTGACCGCGGCGGATTCCCCCGTCGCGATGACCGGGACCGCGGCGGTTTCCGTCGCGACGACAGTCGTGACCGCGGTTTCCGCGGTGACGACCGTGATCGCGGCCCCCGCGACGGCGACCGTGGTTTCCGTCGTGACGACCGTGATCGCGGCCCCCGCGACGGCGACCGTGGTTTCCGTCGTGACGACCGCGGTGGTTTCCGGGGCCGTGACGAGCGCCGTGACGAGCGCCGTGACGAGCGCCGTGGGGACGACCGCGGTGAGCGCGGCGGTGGCTTCCGGCGCGACGACGCCGGCCGGGGCGTGCGTCCCCCCTTCCGGCGTGAGGACGGCCCCCGCAGTGACCGTGGCGACTTCCGTCGGGACGACAACCGCGGCGACCGGGGCGGTGAGCGCGGTGGATTCCGTGGCCGTGACGGCCGTGACGGCCGTGACGGCCGTGACGGCCGCGACGACCGCGGTGGGCGCGGTCCCCGGCGTGACGACCGTGGTGAGCGCGGCGGCGGCTTCCGGCGCGACGGCGATCGGCGTGACGGCGACCGGGGCGGCTTCCGTGGCCGGGACGACCGGCGTGCCCCGGGCCGGTTCGGTGAGGAGCGCGAGCGGGACAGGGAGCCCATCAAGCGGCTGCCGATCCCCGAGGACGTCACGGGCGACGAGATCGACAAGGACGTACGGCAGGAGCTGCAGAGCCTGCCCAAGACGCTCGCGGAGGACGTCGCCAGGAACCTGGTGATGGTCGCGCGACTCCTCGATGAGGACCCCGAGGGCGCGTACGGCTACTCCAGGGTGGCACTGCGACTGGCGTCGCGAGTCGCCGCCGTTCGCGAGGCCGCCGGATTCGCCGCGTACGCCACCCAGAAGTACGGCGAGGCGCTGGCCGAATTCCGGGCCGCCAAGCGGATGACCGGGAACATCGACCTGTGGCCCGTCATGGCCGACTGCGAGCGTGGGCTCGGGCGGCCGGAAAAGGCGCTGGACATGGCCGGGGCGCCCGAGGTGCACAAGCTCGACAAGGCCGGTCAGGTCGAGATGCGGCTTGTCACGGCCGGTGCGCGGCGGGACCTGGGGCAGTTGGACGCGGCCATCGTGACGCTGCAGAGCCCCGAGCTGGCTGCGAACTCCGTGCAGCCGTGGACCGCGCGACTGCGGTACGCGTACGCCGACGCGCTGCTCGCCGCCGGGCGGGAGAACGAGGCGCGGGAGTGGTTCGCCAAGGCCGTCGAGGCCGACCGGGACGGCAGCACCGACGCCTCGGACCGGCTCGCCGAGCTGGACGGCGTGGAGTTCGTGGACGCCCTGGCCGAGGACGAGAACGAGGACCACGAGAACGAGGACCACGAGACCGGCGTCGTTCCGGCCTCCGCCTCGCCGGAGCCGGCCGAGGGTGAGCGCGACACGCACGAGCGCGACGAGATCGTGGACGACGAGATCGTGGTTGACGAGGACGACAAGGACGAGGACGACAAGGACTGACGTCCGTAGGTGAAGGGGCGGGATCCCGAGCCGTGAGGCCTCGGGGTCCCGCCCCTTTTCGTGCCCGGTTTGTGGTGTCCGGTCGGTCCGGTCAGAGGTCCAGCGCCCGCAGTACCAGTCCCGTGGCCGGTTTGGGGCCGAACGACGTGGACTTGCGGGGCATCGTCACGCCCTGGCGGGCCAGGTCGCGGACGACCTCCTCGCGGACCGGGTGCATCAGGACGGCCGTACCGCCGTCCCGTTCCGCCTTCTCGACCGTGGCGGCCGTGTCGTGGATGTAGGCGACGTGGGCGGGGGAGTCCTCGGAGATGCGCCAGACGTGCTCCAGGAGCGTGGCGTGCAGGACCGTCGCGTCCAGGGTGCGCCAGGCCGCGGGGCGGTCGGTGGGGATCGTACGGGTCAGGAGGTCCGGGTCCGGGCGGTCGACCAGGTGGAAGGCGCCGTCGCCGGCCAGCAGGAATGCGTTGCCGGCACACGCCGCGTCCGCCAGGGCGTTCAGGGCCTCGGCCAGCGGGACGTCGAGGCGGCGCACCCGGAAGTGGCCCTCCAGGGCGGCCACGGCATCACCGACCGGCAGGTCGTGCAGCAGGCGGTGGATGGCGCGGACCCGGAGGGGATAGCGGGCCGTGTCGACCAGCAGGACCAGGCCGTGGTCCCAGGGGCTGGGGGAGGGGTGCTCCGTGCGGAGGCGACGGTAGGTCGCCCAGCGGTGGTGGCCGTCGGCGATGAGGGCCTGGTGCCGGCCGAGGTCCCTCTGGATCGCGGCCAGGTCGTCGGGGTGGGTGACCGACCACAGGCGGTGGCGGAAGCCGTCCTCGGTGGTGGTGGCGAGGAGCGGGGGCCGGTCGGCGGTGCGCTCGATCAGGTCCGCCGTGGTGGTCGTCGAACCGTTGCCCCGGTAGGTGAGCAGGAGGGGTTCGAGGTTCGCGCAGGTGGCCCGCATCAGGGCCGCGCGGTCGGCGACGATGTGCGGCATGACGTCCTCGTGCGGCAGCACGACCTGCTCGACGGGGTCGGACACGCGCAGGGCGCCGATGATGCCGCGCTGCAGCATGCCGTTGCCGTCCTGCTGCTCGTAGACGTAGAGGCCCGGTTCCGGGTCGGTGGTCAGGACGCCCTCGGACAGCCAGCGGCGCAGGGTGTCCGCGGCCTGCTCGTTGCGGGCGCTGGGGGTGGCGGCCTGAGGGAGGATCAGGCGGACGATGTTGTACGGGTCGGCGGCCTCGAGGTGGTGCAGGCCGTCGGGGCGCACCACGACGTCGTACGGCGGAGATGTGACGGCGGCAAGGCTGCCGACCCGGTCGGGGTCGTAACGAAGGCCTCGGAACGGGGTGAGTTCCAGGCCTCGGTGCGTCGTTGCCTCCGAGTGACCTGCTGAGTTCATCCCGGCATCGTACGGCTGTCGGTGGCATGGGGGATGATCGGGGGAAAGCCGTCGAACGAGGAGCGATGCGGGATGAGCCGGAGCGCCAGGACGAGGCCCGAGGGCAGTGGGCAGGCCCTGAGTGAGGCGTACGACACGGCGCTGCTCGATCTGGACGGTGTCGTGTACGCGGGAGGTGAGGCGATCGCGTACGCGGTCGAGTCGCTGGCCGCGGCCCGGGAGGGCGGGATGCGTCTGGCGTATGTGACGAACAACGCGCTGCGTACTCCCGCCGCCGTGGCCGAGCATCTGACGGAGCTGGGGATACCGACCGGCGCGCAGGACGTCATCACCTCGGCGCAGGCGGTCGCGCGGCTGATCGGCGAACAGGTGCCGCGGGGCGCCCGGGTGCTGGTGATCGGCGGTGAGGGGCTGCGGGTCGCGCTGCGCGAGCGCGGGCTGGTGCCCGTGGAGTCGGCGGACGACGATCCGGCGGCGGTGGTGCAGGGGTTCGGCGGGCCGGATCTGCCGTGGGGCCGGTTCGCGGAGGCCTCCTACGCCGTGGCGCGCGGTGTGCCGTGGTTCGCGTCCAACACCGACCTGACGATCCCGAGCGGCCGTGGCATCGCGCCGGGCAACGGGGCCGCGGTGGAGGTCGTCCGGATCGCCACGGGGGCCGAGCCGCAGGTCGCGGGCAAGCCGCTGCCTCCGATGCACCGGGAGACCATTCTGCGCACCGGCGCGAAGCGGCCGCTGGTGGTGGGGGACCGGCTCGACACGGACATCGAGGGCGCGTTCAACGGGGAGGTCGACTCGCTGCTCGTCCTGACCGGTGTCACCGACGGCGCGCAGCTGCTGGCCGCGCCGCCGCAGCACCGGCCGACGTTCGTGGACGCCGATCTGCGCGGGATGCTCGGCGGTCAGCCGGACGTCGTCGAGGCGGGCGAGGGCGGGTTCCGGTGTGGTGGCTGGACGGCGAGGGCCGGCGCGGACCGGCTGGAGCTCGACGGGGAGGGCGAGGTTCTGGACGGGCTGCGGGCGCTGTGCGCCGTGGCGTGGACGGCCGCCGGTGAGGATGTGTGCGGGCTGGACGGGGGGAAGGCGCTCGCGCGGCTGGGCGTCTGAGTGTCTGTCAGTGCGCGCGCCGGGTGCCGAGGCGGAGCCGGGAAGCCGAATCTTGCTTGAATGCGAGGGTAGGCTAACCTAACTGCGTGTTGGTCGAGAGTCCCCCCGAACAGCGCGCGGAGACCGTCCCCGCGCCCTCGAACCGACGGGCGGTACGAGCCTTCGGGCTGCTTCTGTCCGTCGGGATCCTGGTGCTCGTCGCGCTGTCGAGTATCGCGATCGGAGCGAAGGAGCTGTCCCTGGGGCAGGTCTGGCACGGCTTGTTCGAGGACTCGGGGACCTACGGGGACGTCGTCGTCGCGGAGCGGGTGTCGCGGACCGTGCTCGGGCTGCTCGCCGGTGCCGCCCTCGGCCTGGCCGGGGCGGTGCTGCAGGCCCTCACGCGCAATCCGCTGGCCGACCCCGGACTGCTCGGCATCAACGCCGGTGCGTCCGCCGCGGTCGTCACGGCCATCACCTACTTCGGGGTCACCTCGCTCAGCGGCTATGTCTGGTTCGCGTTCTTCGGCGCGGCCGCGGTCGGGGCGCTGGTCTGGTTCCTCGGCGGCAGCCGGGGCGCGACACCGGTGCGGCTCGCCCTCGCCGGTACGGCGATCAGCGCCGCGCTGTACGGCTACCTCCAGGCCCTGATGATCATGGACGAGGCCGCACTCGGCAGGATGCGCTTCTGGACGGTCGGTTCGCTGGCCTCGGCGACCGACTCGACCATCACGCAGGTCCTGCCGTTCCTGCTGGCCGGTACGGTCCTCGCGCTCGCCCTGGCCCGGCCGCTCAACGCGATGGCCATGGGCGACGACACCGCCAAGGCCCTCGGCGCCGACCTCAACCGCACCCGGGCGCTGTCCATGCTGGCCGCGACCGTGCTGTGCGGGGCCGCGACCGCCGCCTGCGGGCCGATCGTGTTCGTCGGGCTGATGGTGCCGCACATCGTGCGCTCCTTCACCGGGCCCGACCTGCGCTGGATCCTGCCGTACGCGGCGATCCTGTCGCCCGTGCTGCTGCTCGGCGCCGACGTCATCGGCCGGATCGTCGCCCGGCCGTCGGAACTCCAGGTGGGCATCGTCACCGCCATCCTCGGCGGCCCGGTGTTCATCTTTCTCGTACGACGGCGGAGGACGGCGCAGCTGTGAAGACCACCCATCGTGCCGTGCGGACCGGCGGGCTCTCGATACGCCTGGACGTGCGGGCCGTCACCGTCGTGCTCCTGCTGCTCGTCGCGGCGCTCGCGGCGAGTGTCGTGCTCATCGGTACCGGCGACTTCCCCATCCCGGCCGCCGACGTGCTGCGGACGCTGGTCGGCGAGGGCAACCCGGGCCAGGAGTTCATCGTCAACGAGTTGCGGCTGCCGCGGGTTCTGGTCGGGCTGCTGGTCGGCGCCTCGCTCGGACTGGGCGGCGCGCTGTTCCAGGCCATCTCCCGCAACCCGCTGGGCAGTCCGGACGTGCTCGGCCTCGGGCAGGGGGCGACGGCCGGCGCGCTCGTGGTGATCGTGCTGACCTCGGGGACCGCCAACCAGGTCACCGTCGGCGCGCTGGTGGGCGGCCTGGTGACCGGGCTCGCCATCTACGTGCTCGCCTGGAAGCGGGGCGTGCACGGCTACCGGCTGGTCCTGGTCGGCATCGGCGTCTCCGCCATCGTCACGGCGGTCAACGGCTATCTGCTGACCAAGTCCGACATCGTGGACGCGGCCCGCGCGGTCGTGTGGATGACCGGCTCCCTCGACGGCCGTGACTGGGACCAGGTGTGGCCACTGCTCGCGCTGACCGCGGTGCTGGTTCCGCTCGTCCTCGTCAACGCGCGTGGGCTGCGGATGATGGAGATGGGCGACGACGTGTCGTACGCCCTCGGGGTGCGGGTCGAGCGGGTGCGGCTGCTGCTCATGGTGGCGGCGGTGCTGCTCACCGCCTCCGCCACCGCCGCGGCCGGTCCCGTCAGCTTCGTCGCCCTCACCGCGCCGCAGCTGGCCCGGCGCCTGACCCGCTCGCCCGGTCCGAACCTGCTGCCCTCGCTGTGCATGGGCGCCGCCCTGCTCGTCGTCGCCGACTGGGTCTCGCAGCGGGCGTTCGGCTCCGAGCAACTGCCCGTGGGCGTGGTCACCGGCGTGCTCGGCGGGGTCTACCTGCTGTGGCTGCTGGTCAGCGAGCGCAGGGCGGGCCGGATATGAGCACCGGTGCGGAGAAGAGCACCGGCAGCGGACTGAACAACCAAGGGAGCCCAGTGAACCGCCTGTCCACCGAGAAGGTCACCCTCGCCTACGACCAGCGGGTCATCGCCGAGCAGCTGTCGGTGGAGATACCCGACCAGTCGTTCACGGTGATCGTCGGCCCCAACGCATGCGGCAAGTCGACGCTGCTGCGGGCGCTGTCGCGGATGCTCAAGCCGAGCGAGGGCCGGGTGCTGCTCGACGGGCAGGTCATCCAGTCGATGCCCGCGAAGAAGGTCGCGCGGACCCTCGGCCTGCTGCCCCAGTCGTCCGTCGCGCCCGACGGCATCACCGTCGCCGACCTGGTCGGCCGCGGCCGCTACCCGCACCAGGGCATCCTGCGCCAGTGGTCCGCGGACGACGAGTGGGTCGTCCAGGAGTCCATGCGGCAGACCGGTGTCGCCGAACTCGGTGACCGTTACGTCGACGAGCTCTCGGGCGGGCAGCGCCAGCGCGTGTGGATCGCCATGGCGCTGGCCCAGCAGACACCGCTGCTGCTGCTCGACGAACCGACGACCTTCCTGGACATCCAGCACCAGATCGACGTACTGGACCTGTGCGCGGAGCTGCACGAGGAGCAGGGGCGCACGCTCGTCGCAGTGCTGCACGACCTGAACCACGCCGCCCGCTACGCCACCCACCTCATCGCCCTGCGCGAGGGCCGGGTCGTCGCCGAGGGGGCCCCGAAGGACATCGTCACGGCGGCACTGGTCGAGGAGGTCTTCGGACTGCGCTGCCAGGTCATCGACGACCCGGAGACGGGCACGCCGCTGGTCGTGCCGGCGGCGCGCAAGACCCGCGCTCAGGGCACGGGCGGCAAGGTCGCGGCTACAGGAGCTTCCTGAGCTGCAACAGGTCCCGCACCCCCGCGTGCAGCCTGACCCGGCCGGAGCCCCAGGCCTTGGCGAAGTTCAGCTCGCCGCCGACCAGGGCGACCAGGTCGTCGCCGGTCATGGCGAGTCTGATCTCGGCCCTGCCGGGTGGCGGCCCCGGCACGGTGTCGTGCACGTCGATCCGCCCGCCGCGCATGCGGCCGACGAAGGTGATGTCGAGGTCCGTGATGTGGCAGCTCACCGAGCGGTCCAGGGCCGCGGCGTCGCGGACGTCCCCTTCGGCGCGCTGCATGTTGTCCGAGAGTTTGTCGAGTGCGCTGCGGCACTCCTCGATCGTGGCCATCGCGGTCGACGGTACCGCAGCGGTTCGCGGTAGCGTCGGGGCATGGACGACGCAGTTCCCGAGCCCCCGCCGGTGGCGGAGGAAGAGCCGGCGCACGACCCCGCCGCACCGGCCCCCCTGAACGTGCCGCGCACGCCCACCGGTGACGCCGCTGTGGACGCGGCCCTGGACCGGCTCGGCGACGCCGACCACCTCGCCACGGACGGGCACATCGAGGTGTACGAGGATGTACACCGGGGGCTGCGTGACGCGCTCACCGCGCTCGACGTACGCCCGGGACCCCCGGTGCCCCCGACACCGCCTGGACCTAGGAGCTGAACCGAACGTGGCAGGAGTCGCACGCCGCCGTCTGGACGCGGAGCTGGTCCGCCGGAAGCTCGCGCGTTCGCGTGAGCACGCCGGCCAGCTGATCGCCGCCGGACGCGTCTCCGTCGGCAAGACCGTCGCGACCAAACCCGCCACGCAGGTGGAGACCGCGGTCGCGATCGTGGTGGCCCAGGACGACGGCGACCCCGACTACGTCTCCCGGGGCGGCCACAAGCTCGCCGGGGCGCTCGCCGTCTTCGGGCCGCGGGGGCTGCCCGTCGAGGGGCGCAGGGCGCTCGACGCGGGCGCGTCCACCGGCGGTTTCACCGACGTCCTGCTGCGGGCGGGCGCCGCCCACGTCGTCGCCGTGGACGTCGGATACGGACAGCTCGCGTGGTCCCTCCGGAAGGATGAACGCGTCACCGTCAAGGACCGTACGAACGTACGCGAGTTGACGCTTGAAGCGATCGATGGGGAGCCAGTGGATCTTGTCGTGGGGGATCTGTCCTTCATCCCGCTCGGGCTGGTCCTGCCCGCCCTGGTGCGGTGTGTGAAACCGGACGCCGACCTGGTGATGATGGTCAAGCCGCAGTTCGAGGTGGGCAAGGAGCGGCTGGGCAGCGGGGGAGTGGTACGCAGCACCGAGCTGCGCGCCGAGGCGGTACGGGGGGTGGCCGAGAAGGCCTGGGGGCTGGGGCTCGGGGTGAAGGGTGTGACGGCCAGTCCGCTGCCCGGGCCGTCGGGGAATGTCGAATACTTCTTGTGGCTGCGGGCCGGGGCACCGGAACCGGACCCGGCCGACGTTGACCGTGCAGTGGCGGAGGGGCCGCGTTGACCGAGAACCGAGCTCGTACTGTTTTCCTGCTCGCCCACACGGGGCGGCCCGCCGCCGTGCGCAGTGCCGAGCTCGTGGTGAAAGGGCTGCTGCGCTCCGGGCTGGGCGTGCGCGTCCTGGCGGCCGAGGCGCGCGACCTGCCGCTGCCGGCGGAGGTGGAGCTGGTCAAGGAGGCCACTCCGCAGTGCCTCGACGGGTGTGAGCTGCTCATCGTGCTGGGCGGCGACGGCACGCTGCTGCGCGGTGCCGAGTTCGCGCGGGCGTCGGGTGTGCCGATGCTGGGCGTCAACCTCGGGCGTGTCGGGTTCCTCGCGGAGGCCGAGCGGGACGACCTCGACAAGGTTGTCGACCGGGTGGTGACCAAGGCGTACGAGGTCGAGGAGCGGATGACCGTCGACGTCGTGGTGCACCGCAACGGGGACATCGTGCACACGGACTGGGCGCTGAACGAGGCGGCCGTGCAGAAGGTGTCCGCCGAGCGGATGCTGGAGGTCGTCCTGGAGATCGACGGGCGGCCGGTGACGGGGTTCGGCTGTGACGGGATCGTGTGCGCGACGCCGACGGGGTCGACGGCGTACGCGTTCTCCGCGGGCGGGCCGGTGGTGTGGCCGGAGGTCGAGGCGCTGCTGATGGTGCCCATCTCCGCGCACGCGCTGTTCGCGAAGCCGCTCGTGACATCGCCGGATTCCGTGTTGGCTGTGGAGGTTCTGCCGCACGTTCCGCCGGGTGTGCTGTGGTGTGACGGGCGGCGGACCGTGGAGCTGCCGCCGGGGGCGAGGGTGGAGGTGCGGCGGGGAGCCGTGCCGGTGCGGCTGGCCCGGCTGCACCATGCTTCGTTCACGGACCGGCTGGTGGCGAAGTTCGCGCTGCCCGTTTCCGGGTGGCGGGGGGCTCCGCACTAGTGTCCCGCGCCGGAAGTTCCTAGGTAGTTCCCGCTGAGCTGCGGACGGTCAACGCCCCTGGTCGGCGGCGAGAATCCGACCGCCGAGACGAGACAGATCTACCGACGGATTTCTGGCGCAGCACACTAGCGGGCCGAGGGGGGTGGTCGCGGCGCGTCGGCGGGTGCGGGTGGATTGTGGTTGTTCGCGCCCACGCGGCGGAGCCGCACATTGATACAGCCCCGCGCCCCTGGGCCCGGTCCACTCGCGTGGGTGACAGGGGTGGGGAGGTCGCACTTCTCCGTCCCGACCTCGTAAGGTCGTGTCCGTGTTGGAGGAGATGCGGATACGGTCGCTGGGCGTGATCGACGATGCTGTCGTCGAGCTGTCGCCCGGGTTCACCGCGGTCACCGGTGAGACGGGTGCGGGCAAGACCATGGTGGTCACCAGCCTGGGGTTGCTGCTGGGCGGGCGGGCCGACCCTGCGCTCGTGCGGATCGGGGCCGGCAAGGCGGTCGTGGAGGGGCGGATCACCGTCCCCCGGGACGCCGCGGCCGCGGTGCGTGCCGAGGAGGCCGGGGCCGAGCTCGACGACGGGGCCCTGCTGATCAGCCGTACCGTTTCCGCCGAGGGGCGCTCACGGGCGCACCTGGGCGGACGCAGCGTGCCCGTGGGCGTGCTGGCCGAACTCGCCGACGAGCTGGTGGCCGTGCACGGGCAGACCGACCAGCAGGGGCTGCTCAAGCTGTCCCGGCAGCGGCAGGCGCTCGACCGGTACGCGGGCGACGCGGTCGCCGGGCCGCTGGCCAAGTACGGCGAGGCGTACAAGCGGCTGCGGGCCGTCTCCACCGAGCTCGACGAGATCACCACCCGGGCGCGCGAGCGGGCCCAGGAGGCCGATCTGCTGCGTTTCGGGCTCGACGAGATCGCCGCCGTGGAACCCCGTGCGGGTGAGGACGTGGAGCTGGCCGAGGAGGCCGAGCGGCTGGGGCACGCCGAGGCGCTGGCGTCCGCCGCCGCGGCCGCGCACGCCGCCCTCGCGGGCAACCCCGAGGACCCGGAGGGCGTCGACGCCGGGACGCTCGTCGCGGGCGCCCAGCGGGCCCTGGACGCCGTACGGTCGCACGACCCGGCGCTGGCCACGCTCGCCGACCGCATCGGGGAGATCGGGATCCTGCTGCGCGACGCGGCCGGCGACCTCGCGGGATACGCCGACGACCTGGACGCCGATCCGCTGCGGCTGTCGGCCGTCGAGGAGCGGCGGGCCGCGCTGACCGGACTGACGCGGAAGTACGGCGAGGACATCGCCACCGTGCTGGCCTGGGCCGAGCAGAGTGCCGCCCGGCTGACCGAACTCGACGGTGACGACGAGCGGATCGGGGAGCTGACCGCCGAGCGGGACGCGCTGCGGTCCGAACTGGGCGGTCTGGCACAAGCCTTGACCGACGCCCGGGCGGAGGCCGCCGAGCGGTTCGCCGCCGCCGTGACCGCCGAGCTGGCCTCGCTCGCCATGCCGCACGCGCGCGTGTCCTTCGACATCCGGCAGACCGAGGACCCGGAGGGCGTCGAGGTCGGCGGGCGTCCGGTCGCCTACGGGCCCGCGGGCGCCGACGAGGTCGAGCTGCTGCTGGCCCCGCACCCGGGCGCGCCGCCCCGGCCGATCGCCAAGGGCGCGTCCGGCGGTGAGCTGTCGCGGGTGATGCTGGCCGTGGAGGTCGTGTTCGCCGGGACGGATCCCGTGCCCACCTACCTCTTCGACGAGGTCGACGCCGGAGTCGGTGGCAAGGCGGCGGTCGAGATCGGCCGGCGGCTCGCGCGGCTGGCGAAGACCGCACAGGTCGTGGTGGTGACGCATCTGCCGCAGGTGGCCGCCTTCGCCGACCGGCAGCTGCTGGTCGAGAAGACCAACGACGGGTCCGTGACCCGCTCCGGCGTCAAGGTCCTGGAAGGGGAGGAGCGGGTCCGCGAACTGTCCCGCATGCTCGCCGGCCAGGAGGACTCGGAGACGGCCCGGGCGCACGCGGAGGAGTTGCTGGCGACGGCAAGGGCGGACGGTTAGCCGGGGCGACGCCACCGGCGGGGGTGTCGGCAGGGAACGGGCGGGTCGCCCAAGTTCACTCGTGTGGGTGACTCGGCCCGGCGCATTCCCCCGGTGCCGCGCCCCGCTGCCCGGCCGCCGGCGTTCCGGCGTTCCCGGAACCCCCGTCTGTCCTGGCATCCTTGGCGGAGTACGCGTGCGAAACCGCGTCGTGACCGCCCGACCCGAACCAGGAGCCCGGCCACGTGACCCCCGTGAGCAGCCACGCACCGCATGGCCAGTTGCCGCTGCGCACCGTGCAGGTGCTGGGCGGAGGCAACGCCGCCAGCAGTGCGCATGTGCGCTCGCTGGCCGCGGGGCTCGTCGCGCGGGGCGTGAAAGTCACGGTGTGCGCCCCCTATGAGGCGGACCGCGCCTATGACTTCGGTGGAGTCGGCGCCGACCACGTGCATGTGCCGCGCAGCAGCGACCCGGTGTCGGTGGCGGCCCTGCGGGCGGCCTGCGCCCACGCCGATCTGGTGCACGCGCACGGGCTGCACGCCTCCTTCCGTACCGTGCTCGCCCTCAGCGGGCGGCGCGTACGCACGCCGCTGGTCGTGACGTGGCACGACCGGGCGCACGTCGACGGTGCGCGGGCCCACCTGCTGCGGGTGCTCGAGCGGAGGGTCGTGAAGGCGTCCACCGTGGTGCTGGGCACGACCTCGGCGCTCGTGGACCGGGCCCGGCTCACCGGCGCGCGGGACGCCCGGCTCGCGGCCGTCGCGCTGCCCGGCTCCCGCAGGCCCCCGGAGCCCGACGACCCCGATCGGCGGCGGCCCAAGGCGCGCGCCGAACTGGGCGCCATCGGACGGCCGCTGCTGATGGCCGTCGGCTCCCTGGACCAGCACCGCGGATACGACGTACTGCTGGACGCCGCGCGCGCCTGGCGCCGGCTCGACCCCCTGCCCCTGGTCGTGATCGCCGGGGAGGGGCCGCTGCGTGGTGAACTCCAGGCACGGATCGAGGAGGAGGGACTGCCGGTCCGGCTCATCGGGCGGCGCGACGACATCACGGACCTGCTCGCCGCCGCCGACCTCGCCCTGCTGCCGAGCCGCTGGGAGGCCCGCTCCGTCCTCGCCCAGGAGGCCCTCCACGCGCGCGTGCCGCTCGTCGCCACGGAGGTCGGCGGCATCCCCGAACTGGTCGGCGACGCCGCCGAACTCGTCCCGTACGGGGACGCGAAGGCCTTCGCCGACGCCGTCGTCGGGCTGCTCGGCGACCGGACGCGCCGGGAACTGCTGATTGCCAGGGGCGCCCGGCAGGCCGCCACCTGGCCGACTGAGGACGAGACGGTCGCACAGGTCCTGAGCGTCTACGACGAGTTGACCCAGCCGAGGCCGCTGCCTTGAAGGCCCCTACGGCACGTGCCGGCGGGCCCGCAGAGCCAGGCTCAGGGCCAGGACCGTCTGCGGGTCGTCGAGGTCCGTGCCCAGCAACTCCCCGATGCGTGCCAGGCGGTTGTAAAGGGTCTGCCGGTTCAGGTGCAGCTCCCGGGCCGTCTCCGCCTTGCGGCCCGCGTGGGCGAGATACGTCGTGAGCGTGGGCAGCAGCGCCGGCCGGGAGCGGCGGTCGTGCTCCAGGAGCGGGCCGAGAGCGCGGTCGACGAAGGCCGCCAGGTCCGGCTGGTCACGCAGCCGCCACAGCAGCAGGTCGATGTCGAGGCTCCGGGCGTCGTACCAGGGCCGGTCCGGCAGGCCCTGGGCCGCCGTGGCCGTCTCGGCCGCGTGCCGCAGGCCCGAGGCCGCCGCCGTCCAGCCCCCGGCCAGGCCCACGACCACCACGGGCGGCTGCCCGCCCGGCCGCGGCATCCCGGCCCGGCCCACCCCCGCCCGCAGCGCCGCCGCCACCCGGTCCGCGACCGTCTCCCGCTCCGGCTCCGCGCGCAGGCCGAGCAGCACCAGCACCCGGCCCTCCACCGGCCGCACCCCCAGCAGCACCGGCACGCCCAGCGACGCCAGTTCCTCCGAGATCGCCCGCGCCGGCACCGCCCAGCCCCCGCCCGAGGACAGGGCGTCCCCGAGCCGCATGACCACCGGCAGCAGCGGGCCCTCTCCCGGCCGGAAGCCCAGCACGCGTGCCTGCGCCGGGGCGTCCTCGGCCGTGATCCGGCCCTCGGCGAGGTCGGTGAGGAAGTCGCCGCGTCCACGCGCCGCCAGTTCCTCCTCCTGGCGGGCCTGCATCAGCACCACGGCCAGGATGCCCGCGGCCCGCTCGGCCGCCATCCGGTGCACCGGCGCCGGCGCGGACCGCACGGGCAGCAGCACAAGCCGTGCCCGGACGCCGCCACTGCCCGGCCCGCCGCCCGGCACGTCCACCAGGACCGAACCCGCCGGCGGCGGTTCCTCCTTGTGCCGGCCCCGCAGCCCTTCCCACACCTGGAGCGGGTCCGCGCCCTCGGGGCCGGCCCCCGCCGCGTACAGCAACTGCCCGTCCGCCGTCTCCAGGAACACCGGGTTGCCGGCGAAGTCGGCCAGGATGCCGAGCACTTGGGGCACTCCGCCGCCCCCCAGCACGGCCTGCGTGCACCGCCGGTGCACCTCCTCGGCCCGCTGCAGGAGGGCGTAGTGGCCGTTGACGATCTCGGTGTGGACCTCCTCCGTGACCGTGACGAACGGCACCTCGCGGTGCAGCTGGACCAGCGGCAGCCCGGCCGCGCGTGCCGTGTCGACCAGGGCCGCGGGCAGCCGGGTGAAACGCGGACCCAGCTCCACGACCAGGGCCGCGATGCCGCGCTCGGCCAGGGTGCGCACGAACGCCCGCTGCTCGGCGGGGCGGGTGCCGAGGCCGTAGCCGGTGGTCAGCAGCAGCTCGCCGCCCTTCAGCAGGGAGGCGATGTGCGGCACCTCCCCGGCGTGCACCCAGCGCACGGTCCGCCCGAGCCGCTCGGCTCCCGCCAGCACCTCGGGCAGCCCACTGCGCAGCCCCGGCAGCTCCAGCGCCCGCCGCACGGTGATCCCCGCGCCCTGGCTGTCGTGATCGCTGTCCGTCGCGCTGTCCATGTGCCGGACGCTACCCGCGCGGGTGCCTCGCGGGCATCTCCGGAGGGACACGAGGACGATCACGCCCTGGAATACCCGGTCAGCGACCGGGTATCGGCGTCCTCGTGGACTTGAGCGTGGTCGCGGTGGGGCGAGAGGACGACAGTCCGGTCGAGGAGCCGTTGCGGGTCGCGGTGCTCGCCGACCGGCTCGGCTACCGGGAGGTGTGGGCGGGCGAGGGACCGACGTGGGACTCGTTCGTCCTGGCGGCGGCGATCGGCGCGACCACGGAGCAGGTCGCGCTGACCGCCGGGCCCGTGCCGGTGTCGGTGCGCGACCCGCTCACCATCGTGCGGGGCGCCGCCTCCACCGCGGCCGTCACCGGCCGGCCCGTCGGCGTGGCCCTGGGCACCTCCAGCAGGCGGGTCGTCGAAGGCGTGCACGGCCGGCCGCGGACCCGGCCCGCCGCCGCCCTCGCGGAGTCGGCGGCGGCCGTACGGGCGCTGATGCACAGCGTGCCGGGCGAGCCGATCGTGCCCGGCAGCGCCTTTCCGCGCCGGCTGCCGCCGCCCGGTGGCACGCTCACCGTCGCGGCGTTCGGGGAACGGGCGGTCGCCGCGGCCGTCGCGCACGCCGACCGGATGCTGCTCGATGTCGTCTCGCCCGAGCAGGTCCGCATGCTGCGGGACCGGATGCTCTCCGCCGCCGGGAAGGCGGGCCGCACGCCGCCGCGGCTGACCGCGTGGCTGCCCGCCGCCGTGGACCCGGACCCGGAGTCGCTCACCCAGGTCCTGCGCAGCGTCGTGGGATACCTCGCCGTCCCGGGCTACAGCGACATGTTCGTCGACGCCGGGTTCGCCGAGGTCGTCGAGCTGGCGGCCAAGGGCGCCGACCCGGACACCCTGCTGAGGGCGCTGCCGCCCGAGGCCGCCGGCACGGTCGCCCTGGTCGGCGACGCCGACACCGTCCGCGCCCGTATCGCCGCCTACGCCGAGGCCGGACTCGACGAGATCGCGCTCGTCCCGGCCACGGCGGGCGATCCCGCGGGGGAGCGCACGCTCACGGTCCTCAGGCCGCGATGACACCCCCGCGGGCCGCCCCGCTCAGCCGCCGTACGCGCCCGAGGCCGTCAGGCGCAGCGCCGTGTCGATGAGCGGCACGTGGCTGAACGCCTGCGGGAAGTTGCCCACCTGACGCTGCAGCCGCGGGTCCCACTCCTCGGCCAGCAGGCCGAGGTCGTTGCGCAGGGACAGCAGCTTCTCGAACAGCTTGCGGGCCTCGTCCACGCGGCCGATCATCGCCAGGTCGTCGGCCATCCAGAACGAGCAGGCCAGGAACGCGCCCTCGTCACCGGGCAGGCCGTCCACGCCCTCGTCGCCGCCCGAGGTCGGGTAGCGCAGGATGAAGCCGTCCGGCGTGGACAGCTCACGCTGGATCGCCTCGATGGTGCCGATGACCCGCTTGTCGTCCGGCGGCAGGAAGCCCACCTGCGGGATCAGCAGCAAGGAGGCGTCCAGCTCCTTCGAGCCGTACGACTGCGTGAAGGTGTTGCGCTCCTTGTCGTAGCCCTTGTCGCACACGTCCCGGTGGATGTCGTCGCGCAGCTCGCGCCAGCGCTCCAGCGGGCCGTCCGCGTCGCCGGACTCGATGAGCTTGATCGTGCGGTCGACCGCGACCCAGGCCATCACCTTGGAGTGCACGAAGTGGCGGCGCGGGCCGCGCACCTCCCAGATGCCCTCGTCCGGCTCCTGCCAGTGGTCCTCCAGGTAGCGGATCAGCTTCAGCTGGAGCAGCGCGGCGTAGTCGTTGCGCGCGAGACCCGTCATGTGGGCCAGGTGCAGGGCCTCGGTGACCTCGCCGTAGACGTCCAGCTGGAGCTGGTGCGCCGCGCCGTTGCCGACCCGGACGGGGCCGGAGCTCTCGTAGCCCGGCAGCCAGTCCAGCTCCGCCTCGCCCAGCTCGCGCTCGCCGGCGATGCCGTACATGATCTGCAGGTTCTCCGGGTCGCCGGCGACGGCCCGCAGCAGCCACTCGCGCCAGGCGCGGGCCTCCTCGCGGTAGCCGGTCCGCAGCAGCGAGGACAGCGTGATCGCCGCGTCGCGCAGCCAGGTGTAGCGGTAGTCCCAGTTGCGGACGCCGCCGATGTCCTCCGGCAGGGAGGTGGTCGGCGCGGCGACGATGCCGCCGGTCGGGGCGTACGTCAGGGCCTTCAGCGTGATCAGCGACCGGACCACGGCCTCCCGGTAGGGGCCGTGGTACGTACAGTGGTCGACCCACTCGCGCCAGAAGTCCTCCGTCGCCTCCAACGACTGCTCCGGCTCGGGCAGCGGCGGCGGCTCCTTGTGCGAGGGCTCCCAGGAGATCGTGAACGCGATCCGCTCGCCCGGCGCGACCGTGAAGTCCGCGTACGTCGTCAGCGACTTGCCGTACGTCTCCGCGGATGTGTCGAACCACACGGAGTCGGGACCCGCGACGGCCACCGTGCGCCCCTCGTGCTTGTGCACCCACGGCACCACCCGGCCGTAGGAGAACCGCATCCGCAGCGCGGAGCGCATCGGCACCCGGCCCGAGACGCCCTCCACGATCCGGATCAGCTGCGGGGCGCCGTCACGCGGCGGCATGAAGTCGGTCACCCGGACCGTGCCCCGCTGGGTGTCCCACTCGGACTCCAGGATCAGCGAGTCGCCCCGGTAGCTGCGCCGCGCCGCGGTGGGCGGCTCCTGGTCGGAGGCGTACGCGGGACCGAGCCGCCAGAACCCGTGTTCCTCGGTGCCCAGCAGGCCGGCGAAGATGGCGTGCGAGTCGAAGCGGGGCAGGCACAGCCAGTCGACTGTCCCGTCCCGGCAGACCAGGGCAGCGGTCTGCATGTCTCCGATGAGTGCGTAATCTTCGATGCGCCCGGCCACGTGCAACTCCAGTCGAACGGCCACGTCACCCCGCAAGGGGGCTGTCGCTAGTGCGGTCAAGGGGGGTTTCAGCAGGTCTTGCAATGCGTCGTTGAGCGATGAAGCAAAACAGGTCACTCAGCCGTGATGCAAAGCGCCAATTGTTGCTCAACGAACTGACGAGCTCACGTTGTTCCGGTGGTTACGGGCGGGGGGTGGTGCCGTTGGGCCGGACGGGCTCGGCAGCGAGTGTCCGAGCAGGATACGACGCACGCGGGTGATCCGGGTGCCCGTCCAGGCAAGGCGGGTACGCCGAACGAGTGAGCAGCGGGTGAGGGGCCGGTGACGATGACCGTCTCCGTGTCGGAATGTGTGCGGAGCGTGGCCGGAAGCCGTCCCCCCGCGGCGCTGATACGCTGGTAGCCCGTGGACCGGTGGGCCCCTTCCCGACAGGGAACCCCCGAACCGCAGCGACGGCGCCCCGGAGCATTCCGGCGGCCAGCCGCACCGCACCCCCAGACCGCGACCACGGGAGCCCCGTCTTGGCCATGCCGCCCGCCGCTTTTCGTAACTCGACGACCAAGCACATCTTCGTCACCGGGGGTGTCGCCTCCTCGCTCGGCAAGGGCCTGACGGCCTCCAGCCTCGGCATGCTGCTCAAGGCCCGGGGCCTGCGCGTCGTGATGCAGAAGCTCGACCCGTACCTGAACGTCGACCCCGGCACGATGAACCCCTTCCAGCACGGTGAGGTGTTCGTCACCAACGACGGCGCCGAGACCGACCTGGACATCGGCCACTACGAGCGCTTCCTCGACCGCGACCTCGACGGCTCCGCGAACGTCACCACCGGCCAGGTGTACTCCACCGTGATCGCCAAGGAGCGGCGCGGCGAGTACCTGGGCGACACCGTGCAGGTCATCCCGCACATCACCAACGAGATCAAGCACCGCATCCGCCGCATGGCGACGGACGAGGTCGACGTCGTGATCACCGAGGTCGGCGGCACGGTCGGCGACATCGAGTCGCTGCCGTTCCTGGAGACCGTCCGCCAGGTCCGGCACGAGGTCGGCCGTGACAACGTCTTCGTCGTCCACATCTCTCTCCTGCCGTACATCGGTCCCTCGGGTGAGCTGAAGACGAAGCCGACCCAGCACTCGGTTGCCGCCCTGCGCAACATCGGTATCCAGCCGGACGCCATCGTGCTGCGCTGCGACCGCGAGGTGCCCACCGCGATCAAGCGGAAGATCTCGCTGATGTGCGACGTCGACGAGGCCGCCGTCGTCGCCTGCCCCGACGCCCGCTCGATCTACGACATCCCCAAGACCGTGCACGGCGAGGGCCTGGACGCCTATGTCGTGCGCAAGCTGGACCTGCCGTTCCGGGACGTCGACTGGACGACCTGGGACGACCTGCTCGACCGCGTCCACAACCCCGACCACGAGATCACCCTCGCCCTGGTCGGCAAGTACATCGACCTGCCCGACGCCTACCTGTCGGTCACCGAGGCGCTGCGCGCCGGCGGCTTCGCCAACCGCGCCCGCGTGAAGATCAAGTGGGTCACCTCCGACGACTGCAAGACCCCGGCCGGCGCCGCGGCGCAGCTCGGCGACGTCGACGGCATCTGCATCCCCGGCGGCTTCGGCGAGCGCGGTGTGACCGGCAAGGTCGGCGCGATCCGCTACGCCCGCGAGAACAAGGTGCCGCTGCTCGGCCTCTGCCTCGGCCTGCAGTGCATCGTGATCGAGGCCGCGCGCAACCTGGCCGACATCTCCGACGCCAACTCCACCGAGTTCGACCCCGCCACCGGGCACCCGGTCATCTCCACCATGGCCGAGCAGATGGACATCGTCGCCGGTGAGGGTGACATGGGCGGCACCATGCGGCTCGGCATGTACCCGGCGAAGCTGGCCGAGGGCTCCATCGTGCGCGAGGTGTACGACGGCAAGGAGTACGTCGAGGAGCGCCACCGGCACCGCTACGAGGTGAACAACGTCTACCGGGCGGAGCTGGAGAAGCAGGCGGGCATCCTGTTCTCCGGCACCTCGCCGGACGGCAAGCTCGTCGAGTACGTCGAGTACCCGCGCGACGTCCACCCGTACCTGGTCGCCACGCAGGCCCACCCGGAGCTGCGCTCGCGCCCGACGCGTCCGCACCCGCTGTTCGCCGGGCTCGTCAAGGCCGCGGTCGAGCGGAAGACTTCGAAGTAACACACCAGTTGTACGGTGGCCGGGGTGCATCCCTTCAAAGGGTGTGCACCCCGGTTTCGTTTCGGCAGGTCGCAGGGCACGTGGAAGGACAGGCATGACGATCAAGGACACTCCCGAGGAGTGGGAAGTCCGGGCGACGAACACCCCCTTCGTGGGCAACAAGACCTCCGTCCGCACCGACGAGGTGGTCATGCCCGACGGCACCGTGGTCGGCCGTGACTACCAGGTCCACCCGGGCTCCGTGGCCGTCCTCGCCCTCGACGAGACCGACCGCGTCCTGGTCCTGCGCCAGTACCGCCACCCGGTGCGCCACAAGCTGTGGGAGATCCCGGCCGGACTGCTCGACGTCCCCGGCGAGAACCCGCTGCACGCCGCGCAGCGTGAGCTGTACGAGGAGGCGCACGTCAAGGCGGAGGACTGGCGGGTGCTGACCGACGTCTACACCACGCCCGGCGGCTGCGACGAGGCGGTCCGGATCTTCCTCGCGCGCGATCTGTCCGAGGCCGAGGGCGAGCGCTTCGCGGTCGAGGAGGAAGAAGCCGACATGGAGCTCGACCGGGTGCCGGTCGAGGACCTCGTGCGGGGGGTGCTGGCCGGCGAGCTGCACAACAACTGCCTGGTCGTGGGCGTCCTCTCCCTGGTCGCCGCGCGGGGCGGTGACGGCCTTGACGCCCTGCGCCCGGCCCAGGCCCCGTGGCCGGCCCGCCCCTTCGAGGCCTGAACCGTCCGAGGCGGCGGGATCCACGAACCGCCCGGGGCGGGTGCTCGTGCCCGGGCCGGTCTCCGGGAGGTGGGGTGCTCGTGCCCGGGCCCGGTCTTCGGAGGTGGGGTGCTCGTGCCTGGGCCTGGGAGGCGGGGTGCCCGGGCCCGGTCTTCGGAGGTGGGGGTGCCCGGGCCTGGGAGGCGGGGCGCTCCTGGGCGGGCACCGTGCTCGGCGCCGCGCCTGCTGGTCGGGCGGGTGCGGCCACCGGCCGGGCCGGCTCGTACGGCACCGGCGGCAGGCCGTGGCCGCCGGGCCGCCCGGCACCGTCTCCTCGTGGTGAGGCCGACCCGAAACCCCGCGATGTGAAGATCCGCTGATCCGATCGGGGGAAGTGCCGTTCCACCCCTCGCGCTCCACCCGGGAACGTTGCAGAGCGTGAACTAGGCTCTGTGGCACGCCCGAACCGGAGTCCCGGCGGGCTCGCGTGTGCGGTGGGACGGGAGTGTGGCCCGTGACGGATCAGGTCGTGGAGACAGGCGACGTGCGGCCGACCGGGCGCACTGCCGGGCAGATCGAGTTCCTGGGCCGCACACGGGAGTTGAAGGAACTGCGCGCCGACATCGAGCGCGCCGGACTGGACACCCTGTCGGGCCGCAAGGCACCCCGCGCACGCGTGCTGCTCATCGCGGGACGGCCCGGCTCGGGCCGCACCGCGCTCGCCGAGGAACTCGTACGTCAGGTCGCGGACCGTTACCCCGACGGGGTCCTGCGCGCCCGCCTCACCGACCCCGACGGCACTCCGGTACCCGTCGGACGCGCCGCTCGGGACCTCCTCACCGCCCTGGACGAGCAGGCGCCCGCCGGGGCCTGCGAGGACGACCTCACCGACGCCCTGCGCACCGCCCTGGCCGATCGCCGCACCCTGGTCCTGCTGGACGACGCGGCCGACGCCGAACAGGTCGACGCCCTGCTGCCCGACACCCCGGACTGTCTCGTCGTCGCGGTCTCCGAAGGCCCGCTGACCGGCATCTCGGACGTCCGTCCGTGCACCCTGGGCGGCCTGGACGCCAAATCCGGCGTGGAGCTGCTGACCCGGCACACCGGCTCGGTCCGCATCACCGTCGACCCCCGGGCCGCCGAGGGCCTGGCCGAGGAGTGCCAGGGGCAGCCCGCCGCGCTGATGCTGGCGGGCGGCTGGCTCGCGGCCCGCCCCCAGGCCGCCGTCTCCGACCTCGCCAAGCAGTTGCGCGCCGAGGACACCGAGGGCACCGCCCTGACCCGGGTCTTCCGGCTCGCCCACGCCGCCCTGCCCGCGACCGCCGCCCGGATGCTGCGCCTGCTCGCCCTCGCCCCGGCCGGGCTGGTCGATCCGCAGACCGCCTCCGCGCTCGTCGGCTGCTCGGTCGGCAGGGCCCGTACCGTCCTGGACGACTTCGTCGCCCTCGGCTTCCTGCACGCGGTGGACTCCCCGCTGCCGCAGTACGAGGTGCCCGGCTGCCTGCACCCCCAGCTGCGGATCCTCGCCGAGCACCATGAACGCCCGGCCGAGCTCCAGCTGGCCCGCGCCCGCATGCTGGAGCGGACCGTGCGGCTGCTCCAGGCCTGCCGGGCGATCACCGAGACCGACAGCCCCCAGGCGCGCCAGAAACTCCTCGACATGCCGCGCGCCCTGCGCTTCCCGACCCCGCGGGCGGCCGCGGACTGGCTGCGCCTGACCCGGCCCGCCCTGCTGGCCTCGGCCCGGCTCGCGGTCGCCGACGGGGAGCTGGACACCCTGGCCCGACGGCTGATGTCGCAACTGGTGCGGGCGATGGCGGCGCACATCGGCACCCAGGCCGCCGCGCCCGACCTCTACGACATCCACGGCATGGTCCTCGACGTCGCCGAGCGTCGTAACCTGCCTCGCGAGCGGGCCGCCGCCCTGCTGAACCTCGGCGACCTCGACGCCCGCACGGGCCGCACGGCCGACGCCCTGGCGCGCTACCGGCTCGCGCTGGACGCCGGGCGTGAGGTGAACGACCCGTACGCGACCGGCCGCGCGATGGAATCCGTAGGCGGCGCGCACCTGGAGCTCGGCGACTTCGACCGGGCGGCCGACTGGTTCGGCCGCGCCCTGGTCGAACGGCTCGCCCGGGACGAGCGCGCCGAGGCGGCCCGGCTCTACGGGCGGATCGCCGCGGCCCACACCTTCGCGGGCCGCTACGGCGAGGCCCTGCGGAACTGGCGCGCCGCGATCGCCGGGCACCGCAAGAACGGCGATGTGGCCGCCCAGGCACGGGCGCTGAGCGAGCTGGCGCGGGTCCAGGAGTACGCGGGCCGTCCCGAGGAGTCGCTGCGCACCTGCCGAGAGGCCGTGGAGTGGGCGCGGCGCGCCGAGGACCCGCGGTTGCAGGCCGCCCTGCATCTGCGGGTCGCCGACACTCTCGAGCACCTGGGTGATCCCGCGTCGGCCGGGCTGCACCGGGGCGCCGCCGAGCGGATTCTCGGCGACTCAAACCTTCAAACTGAGCCAGACGCCTGCGAAATCCGTACCGCATCAGCTGAAGATTGATGCAATGAAAGGCTAGACAGCGAGAACGCCTTCATTAGACTGGCTCTGCCGCACTTCCCCTGCGGTCTCTCCCGGTGTGCCCGTGTGTGCCCGGGTATGTCTTATTAAGACCCCCATACCCTCTGAGCCAAGGACCGTGATCCACGTGAAGGTCGGCATCCCCCGCGAGGTCAAGAACAACGAGTTCCGGGTGGCCATCACCCCCGCAGGTGTGCACGAGCTGGTGCGCCACGGCCACCAGGTCGTCATCGAGCGCGGCGCCGGCGTCGGCTCCTCGATCCCGGACACCGAGTACGTCGCCGCCGGCGCGCGGATCCTGGACACCGCCGACGAGGTGTGGGCCGCCGCCGACCTGCTGCTGAAGGTCAAGGAGCCCATCGCCGAGGAGTACCACCGCCTCCGCAAGGACCAGACGCTCTTCACCTACCTGCACCTGGCCGCCTCCAAGGAGTGCACGGACGCCCTCCTGGAATCCGGCACCACGGCGATCGCCTACGAGACCGTCGAGCTGCCCAGCCGCGCGCTGCCGCTGCTGGCCCCGATGTCCGAGGTCGCGGGTCGCCTGGCCCCGCAGGTCGGCGCCTACCACCTGATGCGCGCCAACGGCGGCCGGGGCGTGCTGCCCGGCGGTGTCCCCGGTGTGCTGGCCGGCCGGGCCGTCGTGATCGGCGGCGGTGTCTCCGGCTGGAACGCCGCGCAGATCGCCATCGGCATGGGCTTCCACGTGACCCTGCTCGACAAGGACATCAACAAGCTCCGCGAGGCGGACAAGATCTTCGGCACGAAGATCCAGACCGTCGTCTCGAACGCCTTCGAGCTGGAGAAGGCCTGCCTGGAGGCCGACCTCGTCATCGGCGCGGTGCTGATCCCCGGCGCCAAGGCCCCGAAGCTGGTCACCAACGAGCTCGTCTCGCGCATGAAGCCCGGAAGTGTTCTTGTCGACATCGCGATCGACCAGGGCGGCTGCTTCGAGGACTCCCGTCCGACCACCCACGCCGAGCCGGCCTTCCAGGTCCACGACTCGGTCTTCTACTGCGTCGCCAACATGCCCGGCGCGGTGCCGAACACCTCCACCTACGCGCTGACCAACGCCACGCTGCCGTACATCGTCGAGCTGGCCGACCACGGGTGGGTGGGCGCCCTGCGCCGCGACCCCGCGCTGGCCAAGGGCCTCAACACGCATGACGGCAAGGTCGTTTACCGCGAGGTCGCCGAGGCGCACGGCGTGGAGCACGTGGAGCTGTCCTCGCTGCTCGGCTGAACCTCGCGGCCGGTAAGTCGGCTAAGTAACCAACCGGCAAAGGCGATACGTCAACACCCGTCGTCAACGCCGCGCACCCGGCCGGACCTTGCCCGACAAGGTCCGGCCGGATGTGTGTATGGTCACTTCGCGATTCTCGAGCAACTCGCCTCGAACGTAACCCTTCAACCGATTCGCACACCGGTGAAACCTGCCGTGCGACGGCCGTACGCCCTTGACAGCCGGATGTTTCATTGCCGACACATCGGGCCGGGTCCGGCGGATTGTGTTGCTGCGGACGCCCGACACGCCATAGAGTCGCCAATCGTCGGCATGGTGCCACGCTGACCTGTCTAGAAGTTTCCTGGTCACCAAGGAGGTAAGACGACTTGTGAATGAGTCGACATTTACTCCCGGGGGTGGTCAACCAGGAATGCCTGCACGGGACCAGGGTCCCGCGGGGTTCGAGGCTGTCGGCTCCGTCGCTGTGCGCACCTTCGCAGCCCACCAGAGTCAGCAGGCGACTCACACAGCACACCAGAAGATGGATGGCCATCACGTGAACGCCATGGCCGGCGACGGAAGTGGCGCGCCCCACAACCACTTCGCCGACTACGACGAACTGCCCGAGGGGCACTTCTACGACCCCGACGCGGAGTACGAGCCCGACCCCGAGTACGCGGCCACTCTCGCGCCCGACGCGGCCAGACAGCGCCGGGAGCGGGTCGGCCCGACCGGGCGCCCGCTGCCGTACTTCCCGATCCCGGGGCCGCTGCCCGACCACGGTCCCGCGAAGATCATCGCGATGTGCAACCAGAAGGGCGGCGTCGGCAAGACCACGTCGACCATCAACCTGGGTGCCGCGCTCGCGGAGTACGGACGCCGGGTCCTGCTCGTGGACTTCGACCCGCAGGGCGCGCTGTCGGTCGGACTCGGTGTCAATCCGATGGAGCTCGACCTCACCGTCTACAACCTGCTCATGGAGCGGGGGATGGCGGCCGACGAGGTGCTGCTGAAGACGGCGGTCCCCAACATGGACCTGCTGCCCAGCAACATCGACCTGTCGGCGGCCGAGGTCCAGCTGGTCTCCGAGGTCGCCCGCGAGTCGACGCTGCAGCGCGCCCTGAAGCCGCTGCTGCCCGACTACGACTTCATCGTCATCGACTGCCAGCCCTCGCTCGGCCTGCTCACGGTGAACGCCCTGACGGCCGCCCACAAGGTGATAGTGCCTCTGGAGTGCGAGTTCTTCGCACTGCGCGGTGTGGCCCTGTTGACGGAGACCATCGAGAAGGTCCAGGAACGGCTCAACCCGGAGCTGGAGCTCGACGGGATCCTCGCCACGATGTACGACTCGCGCACGGTGCACAGCCGTGAGGTGCTGGCGCGGGTGGTCGAGGCGTTCGACGACCACGTCTACCACACGGTCATCGGGCGCACGGTCCGCTTCCCGGAGACCACGGTCGCCGGTGAGCCGATCACCACGTACGCCTCCAACTCCGTCGGTGCCGCCGCCTACCGCCAGCTCGCCAGGGAGGTGCTCGCCCGGTGTCACGCCGAGTGAGTCTGCCGGGGGCCGACGAACTCTTCCGTACGACAGGGGGGATGGCGCTTCAGTCGTCCCAGCCCAGGCGTCAGGCCAACGGCGACGCCCGGGTGCCCGCTCCGGCGGGGGAGGGCGACGCCGCGGCGGCCGCGGAGGACGCGCCGCAGTCGGTGCCCGCGCAGGGTGGCGACGGCGAGGGCGCCGAGCATGTCGCGGTGGATGCGGAACCGGCCGAGGCCGGGGAGGCCCACAGCCGTTCCGCGGCCGCCGGGCGCTCCGGCTCCGCCCGTCGGCAGACGGCGCAGGAAGGTTCTGCCGCCGGGACCGCGGGTGCCGCGGGAGCCACGTCCCGCAAGCGCGGGCGCAGCCCCTCGCGCCGCCCCAGTGGCCGTGAGCGGCACGACGAGAAGATCACGGTGTACGTGTCGGCCGAGGAGCTCATGGACCTGGAGCACGCCCGTCTCGTGCTCCGCGGTGAGCACGGCCTGGCCGTCGACCGCGGACGCATCGTCCGCGAAGCGGTCGCCGTGGTCCTCGCCGACCTGGAGACCCGCGGAGACGCCAGCATCCTCGTACGACGACTGCGCGGGCGGTAGCGGTAGCCTGCGGGGGCCATGACCTCGAACGTTCCCCCACCACCCCCCGGCGGCCCGGTCGGCCGCCGGCGTGCGCTGGGGCGGGGACCGGCGGCTCCATCGGCCGGGTCTCCTGCGGAGGCGAACGGGACGGCTCCGCCGACTGAGCCCGCCGAGCCGGCGCAGACCGTCCGGCCGGGAGTTTCGGCCGCGGGCGCGGCGGGGGAGGACGTGGCCCGGACGAACGCGGCCCGGACTGACGCGGCCCGGACTGACGTGGCCCGGACTGACGTGGGCTCGGCCGGGCCCGTGGCGTCCTCGACCGGGTCCATGGACGGGGCCCGGCCGCCGCAGGCCGGGGCGTCGCCCGGGGCTGTGGAGCCCGCGGTCCCGCTGGCCCAGGAGTTCGCTGAGGCGGCTCCCGTGGCCGGACCGGCGGAGGCCTCCGGGGCCGATCCCGGCCCCGCCCCGTCGGCACAGGACGCGGAAGCGGCCGACGACGGGGTCTTCAAGGTCCGGCTCGCCAACTTCGAAGGGCCCTTCGACCTGCTGCTGCAGCTGATCTCGCGGCACAAGCTGGACGTCACCGAGGTCGCGCTGTCGAAGGTGACCGACGAGTTCATGGCGTACATCCGGGCCATGGGGCCGGACTGGGACCTGGACGAGACGACCGAGTTCCTGGTCGTCGCCGCCACGCTGCTGGACCTGAAGGCCGCGCGGTTGCTGCCCGCCGCCGAGGTGGAGGACGAGGGCGATCTGGCGCTGCTCGAAGCGCGGGACCTGTTGTTCGCCCGGCTGCTGCAGTACCGCGCGTACAAGCAGATCGCCGACATCTTCAGCGGACGCCTCGACGACGAGGCCCGGCGCTACCCGAGGACCGTCGGGCTGGAGGCGCACCATGCCGAGCTGCTGCCCGACGTCGTCATCAGCATCGGCGCGGAGGGCTTCGCGAAGCTCGCCGTGAAGGCGATGCAGCCCAAGCCCAAGCCGCAGGTCTACGTCGACCACATCCACGCCCCGCTGGTCAGCGTGCAGGAGCAGGCGCAGATCGTCGTGGCCCGGCTCCGGGAGCTCGGCGAGGCCGGCTTCCAGGACCTCGTGGCGGACACCGACGACACCTTGACGATCGTGGCGAGGTTCCTGGCCCTGCTGGAGCTGTACCGCGAGAAGGCCGTCGCGCTGGAACAGGAGACCGCGCTCGGGGACCTGCTCGTACGGTGGACCGGCGGGGACGGGGACGAGACCCCGACCGTCACCGACGAGTTCGACCGGCCGCCCGAGCCGCCGAAGGAGGAGAAGAAGGCGTGAGCGAGCGAACGACCGACCTGCCGGCCGGGCCGCGTGCCGTCGCCGATCTCGACCTCAAGCCGGCCCTGGAGGCCGTCCTCATGGTCGTGGACGAGCCGGCGACCGAGGAGCATCTCGCGCGGATACTGGAGCGGCCCAGACGCCAGATTGCGGACGCCCTGCGCGAACTGGCCGACGAGTACACCGTCCAGGGCCGCGGATTCGAGCTGCGCCACGTCGCGAACGGCTGGCGCTTCTACACCCGGGCCGCGTTCGCCCCGGCCGTCGAGCGCTTCGTCCTGGACGGCCAGCAGGCCCGCCTCACCCAGGCCGCCCTGGAGACCCTGGCTGTCGTCGCCTACCGGCAGCCGGTCAGCCGCAGCCGGGTCTCGGCCGTGCGCGGAGTCAACTGCGACGGTGTCATGCGCACCCTCCTCCAGCGCGGTCTGATAGAGGAGGCGGGCACGGAACCCGAAACAGGTGCGATCCTGTACACGACGACGAACTACTTCCTGGAGCGGATGGGCCTGCGCGGTCTGGACGAGCTCCCGGAGCTCGCGCCCTTCCTCCCGGAGGCGGAGGCGATCGAGGCCGAGACCCAGGAAGGCGTACCGTCGTTCGACCCGGACGCGCCTGACGACGACGTGCCGGGCAGCCGCCCGGCCACCCCGGGTACCGACGACGAAGACGACCAGACGGAACTTTGATGCGAAGCAGCGGCAGCGGCAAGAGCGGCGGGCGCGGTAACCACCGCGGCGCCGGCAACAACAGGGACCAGAAGCAGGGGCAGGGCCGCCCCAGCAAGCCCCGCCCCGAGGAGCGCCGCTACGACGTGGGCCCCGGGGCGACGAAGGACGGCCCCAAGGCCGGGCGCGGCGGTGCCGCGCGCGGCGGCGCCAAGGGGGGGCCCAAGCAGCCCCAGAAGCAGGGGCGCTCGACCCCGGCGCGCCCGCGTGAGTACGACGCGAAGGTCGAGGAGCGCAACCGCGACCGGTACGCCGGCAAGAAGGAGGTCAAGCTCCCCAAGACCTTCCCCGGCGCCGAGCAGGAGGGCGAGCGGCTGCAGAAGGTCCTCGCCCGTGCGGGCTTCGGCTCCCGGCGCGCCTGCGAGGAGCTGATCGAGCAGGCCCGGGTCGAGATCAACGGCGAGATCGTCATGGAGCAGGGGCGGCGCGTCGACCCGGAGAAGGACGAGATCAAGGTCGACGGGCTGACCGTAGCCACGCAGCGCTACCAGTTCTTCGCGCTGAACAAGCCCGCCGGTGTCGTGTCGACCATGGAGGACCCGGACGGCCGGCAGTGCCTCGGTGACTACGTCACCAACCGCGAGACCCGGCTCTTCCACGTCGGCCGGCTCGACACCGAGACCGAGGGCGTCATCCTGCTCACCAACCACGGCGAGCTGGCCCACCGGCTGACCCACCCGAAGTACGGCGTGAAGAAGACCTACCTCGCGCACATCGTCGGACCCATCCCGCGCGACCTGGGCAAGCAGCTGAAGGACGGCATCCAGCTGGAGGACGGCTACGCCCGCGCGGACCACTTCCGGGTCGTCCAGCAGACCGGCAAGAACTACCTCGTCGAGGTCACCCTCCACGAGGGCCGCAAGCACATCGTGCGCCGGATGCTCGCGGAGGCCGGCTTCCCGGTCGACAAGCTGGTGCGGGTCGCCTTCGGGCCGATCACCCTGGGCGACCAGAAGTCGGGCTGGCTGCGGCGGCTGTCCAACACCGAGGTCGGGATGCTGATGCAGGAGGTCGACCTCTAGGCATCACCGCCTCCGAGGGCTTGTGCGTCACCTGCACCCCCTTTTATAGTCAGAGCGACTATAAAAGGGGGTGCAGGTGCATGGCCGACTACGACAAGTACGCCCACGAACCCTTCGCCGTCACCGTCGACCTGGCCGTGTTCACTCTTCGCGAGGGCGCGCTGCACGTGTTGCTCGTCGAGCGCGGGCAGGAGCCGTACGCCGGGCGCCGGGCCCTGCCCGGCGGGTTCGTGCAGCCCGAGGAGTCCGCGGAGACGGCAGCCCGGCGTGAACTCGCCGAGGAAACCGGCCTGTCGGACGTCTCCGGGCTGCATCTGGAGCAGCTGCGGACCTACAGCGAGCCCGGCCGCGACCCCCGGATGCGGGTCGTGTCGATCGCCTTCGCCGCACTGCTGCCCGACGCGCCCGAGGCGCACGGCGGCAGTGACGCGGCCCGGGCCGACTGGCTGCCGTACGACACGGTGGGGCCGCTCGCCTTCGACCACGACCGCATCCTGGCCGACGCCCACGACCGCGTCGGCGCCAAGCTCGAGTACACCTGCCTCGCCACCGCCTTCTGCCCGCCCGAGTTCACCCTCGGCGAGCTCCAGCAGGTCTACGAGACCGTGTGGGGCACCGCCCTGGACCGGCCCAACTTCCGGCGCAAGGTGCTCGCCACGCCGGGCTTCGTCGAACCCGTCCCGGGTGCGGCGCGACTGACCGGCGGCCGGGGCAAACCCGCCGCGCTGTACCGGGCCGGAAGCGCCACCACCCTCCATCCGCCGCTCCTCCGCCCGACCCGGGAAGGACGCCCCGCATGACCATGCTCGTCCACAAGCAGGCCGCCACCGGCGCGCTCACCGGGCTCGCCCTCGGGGACGCGCTCGGTTTCCCGACCGAGTTCAGTGACGTCCCCTCGATCCTCGCCGAGTTCGGTCCGTGGCGGGAGATGGAGCTGCCGCGGCGTGCCCGCGTCTCGGACGACACACAGATGACGCTGGCGCTGGGCCGCGCGGTGCGGACGGCGATGGACCGGGGGCTGCTCACCCCGTTGCGGCTGGCCCGGCCCCTGCGTGAGGAGTTCGTGGACTGGTACCAGTCGCCGGAGAACAACCGGGCCCCCGGCCGCACCTGCCTCAAGGCCTGCTATCTGCTGAAGGACGAAGCCCGTCCCTGGCAGGACGCCGCCCAGATCCAATCCAAGGGCTGCGGTGCCAACATGCGCGTCGCGCCCCTGGGGCTGGTGCCCGGCCTCAGTGACGAACAGCGGGCCGGTGCCGCCCAGTTGCAGGCGGCGCTGACACACGGGCACCCCACGGCCCTGGCGGCCTCCGACCTCACCGCACACGCCGTACGCCTGCTCGCCCAGGGCGCCGAGCCGACCGGGCTGGTCGGGCTGCTCCGCTCGTACGCCCTGGAGAACCGTGGTCACTACCACGAGCGCTGGCTCGGCGACCTGTGGCGCCGGGCCGAGGACCCGAGCCCCGAGCGGTTCATCGCGCGCGGCTGGGACGAGTGCCTGGAGGCCCTCGACCGGCTCCAGCACGCCGTGCGCACCGTCTCGCCGGAGACCGATCCCTGCCTGGCCACCGGCGAGGGCTGGATCGCCGAGGAAGCCCTGGCGACCGGGCTGCTGTGCTTCCTGCTCTTCGTCGACGAGCCGGTGACGGTCCTGCGGCGGGCTGCCTGCACCGTCGGCGACTCGGACTCGATCGCCTGCCTGGCGGGCGCTTTCGCGGGCGCCTGCCTGGGCGCGGAGGCCTGGCCCACCGAGTGGGCCGACCGCGTCGAGTACCGGAGCGACCTGCTCACCCTCGGGGCGCTGTGGGACGCGTGAGGAGGGCCCTCACGCCAGGCGGATCGAGTTCCCCTCCACGGTGATCGGCTCGGCGGGCAGCGGGCGGGTCGCCGGACCCTGAGCCACCGACCCGTCGGTGATCTCGAACCTGCTGCCGTGGCAGGGGCAGTTGATCGTGCCGTCGGAGACGGACCCCACCGTGCAGCGCTGGTGGGTGCAGATCGCCGAGAAGGCCTTGAACCGGCCCTGCTCCGGCTGGGTCACCACGATCTCCTCGTCTTTGAAGATCTTGCCGCCGCCGACCGGGATCTCGTCGATGCCGGCCAGGACCCGGCCGGCGGGCCCGCTGGACGCTCCCTCGGCGGTGGGGGAGTCCGTGGACGCGGAGCCGTTGTCGCCGCCGCCCCCACCGCAGGCCGCGACGAGCGCCGCCGCACCTGACGCGCCCGTGGTGAGGAGAACCGTGCGGCGTGTGGTCTCGTAGCTCATGTCGTCACTCCGGAAGTGCCAAAGAGAGGATGAATCAGAGGTTGGTTCATTTTGCACTGAACCGACCCAAAGCATGCGAACCCGGCGTCTCGCCGGGCGGGCGCCGCGCCCCCGGGCCGCGCGGCTGACTAGGCTGGCCGGAGGCAGAGCGACACGTACGTGAGCAAGGAGCATCGCCGTGGCGGTACGAGCGGTCCGGGGCGCCGTCCAACTCGAACGGGACGAGGCCGGGCACATGGACGAGCAGGTCGGAGCCCTGCTCACGGAGATCCTCGAGCGCAACGATCTCGCCGCCGACGACCTGATCAGCATCTGGTTCACGGCCACGCCCGATCTGCACAGCGACTTCCCGGCGGCCGCCGCCCGCAAGCTGGGCATCGTCGACGTCCCGCTGATCTGCGCCCAGGAACTGGACATCGAGGGCGCCATGCCCCGCGTCGTCCGTGTCCTCGCGCACATCGAGTCCGACCGGCCCCGGGCCGACATCGCCCACGTCTACCTCGGCGCCGCGGCCGCCCTGCGCAAGGACATCGCCCAGTGAGAACCGCACTCGTCATCGGCACCGGCCTCATCGGCACCTCCGCCGCCCTGGCCCTGTCCCAGCGGGGCGTCACCGTGCACCTGGCCGACCCCGACCCGGAGCAGGCCCGTACGGCGGCCGCGCTCGGCGCCGGGACGGACGAGGCCCCCGACGGGCCCGTCGACCTCGTGATCGTCGCCGCCCCGCCCGCGCACGTGGCCGACGTGCTCACCGACGCCATGCGCCGCGGCGCGGGACGCGGCTACCTCGACGTCGCCAGCGTCAAGGGCGGGCCGCGCCGCGAGCTGGAGGAACGCGGCCTCGACCTGACCGCGTACATCGGCTCCCACCCCATGTCGGGGCGGGAGAAGTCCGGCCCGCTGGCCGCGACCGGGGACCTCTTCGAGGGCCGCCCCTGGGTGCTGACCCCGACCCGGGACACCGACACCGAGGTGCTGAACCTCGCCCTGGAGCTGGTCTCCCACTGCCGCGCGGTGCCGGTGGTGATGGACGCCGACGCCCACGACCGTGCCGTCGCCCTCGTCTCCCACATGCCGCACCTGGTCTCCAGCCTGGTCGCCGCGCGGCTGGAGCACGCCGAGGAAACCGCCGTACGGCTGTGCGGGCAGGGCATCCGGGACGTGACGCGGATCGCCGCCTCCGACCCCCGGATGTGGATCGACATCCTCTCCGCGAACCCCGCGCCCGTCGCCGACCTGCTCACGGACGTCGCCGCCGATCTGGAGGAGACCGTGCGGGCCCTGCGCGCCCTGCAGTCCTCCGACGAGCACAAGCGCCGCGAGGGCGCCGGCGGGATCGAGGACGTGCTGCGGCGCGGCAACGCCGGGCAGGTCCGCGTCCCCGGCAAGCACGGGTCCGCGCCCCGGGCCTACGAGGTCGTGGCCGTGCTCATCGACGACCAGCCGGGACAGCTCGCCCGAATCTTCGCCGACGCGGGCATGGCCGGCGTCAACATCGAGGACGTACGGATCGAGCACGCGACGGGTCAGCAGGCGGGTCTGGTGCAGTTGATGGTGGAGCCGAAGGCGGCCCCCGTGCTGAGCGCCGCGCTGCGGGAACGGGGCTGGGCACTCCGGCAGTAGCTCCGGCAGCAGGAGGCCGGCCGGTTCGTGCGCCGCGTCCGGGGACCGCCGCCCCGGTTCCCGCCTCGACCTGAACGGCCTCGTCCGCAGGCGCCGGCCGGGCTGGACGCGGCTGAGCGCCGCCGCCGGCTGTGCGAGGGGAGCGGCCCGGGTGCGGGGGCGGGGTGTCGGCTGTGCGAGGGGGCGGCCCGGGTGCGGGGGCGGGTGCTCGCCGCTCCGCCGGGCGCCACATCGCCCGGTTCCGGCATCCGCCGCCGGTGCCGTCGTCCCTCGCGTGGCGGACGGCTGGGCCGGACAGGGCTTCGCATCGTCGTCAGCCTCGTGCCGGGCGGGGTGGGTGCGGCCGGGTGGTGTTGTCAGGCCCGTGCCGGGCGGGGTGGGTGTGGCCGGGGGGTGTCGTGAGCCCCGTGCCCGGCGGGCTGGGCCGGACGGGACTGCGCATCGTCGTCAGTCCGCGCCGGGGCGGGGCGGGTGTGGCCGGGTGGTGTCGTCAGGTCTGTGCCGGGTGGGGCAGGCGCCGCTCTCCGCCTCGGGGCGCTGCCGTGGACGCGCGGCCGGACGAGTGACCCGCACCCAGTAACCTTGTGCGGGGCACTCGCGCCCTCACCCCCGCCGAGCCCGGTTCAGGAAGGTCCCCACTGTGGAAAGCGCCACGCCAGTGATTGTCGCCATCGACGGCCCGTCCGGCACGGGCAAGTCGAGCACCTCGAAGGCCGTGGCGGCGCAGCTCGGGCTGAGCTACCTGGACACCGGCGCCCAGTACCGGGCGATCACCTGGTGGATGGTGAACAACGGCATCGACATCGACGACCCGGCGTCCATCGCCGCCGCCGCGGGCAAGCCCGAGATCGTCTCCGGAACGAACCCGGGAGGTCCGACCATCACCGTCGACGGCGTCGACGTGGCCGGTCCGATCCGCACCCAGGAGGTCACCTCCAAGGTCAGCGCCGTCAGCGCGGTGCCCGAGGTGCGCGCCCGGATCACCGAGCTGCAGCGGTCGATCGCCGCTTCCGCGACGCAGGGCATCGTCGTCGAGGGCCGGGACATCGGCACCACGGTGCTGCCCGACGCCGACCTCAAGATCTTCCTCACCGCCTCCGCCGAGGCCCGCGCCGCCCGCCGCAGCGGCGAGCTGAAGGGTGCCGACGTCCACTCCACCCGCGAGGCCCTGATCAAGCGGGACGCCGCCGACTCCAGCCGCAAGGCCTCCCCGCTCGCCAAGGCGGACGACGCCGTCGAGGTGGACACCACCGCGCTCACCCTGGCCCAGGTCATCGAGTGCGTCGTCACCCTCGTCGAGGAGAAGCGGGCCGGAAAGTGACCGAACTGCCATCGGCGCGGGGCGCCGAGGTCGGGCGGCGCATCGGCGTCGGCCTGATGTACGGGCTGTGGAAGCCGCGTGTGCTCGGCGCCTGGCGCGTGCCGGCCAGCGGCCCGGTGATCCTCGCGGTCAATCACTCCCACAACATCGACGGCCCGATGGTCATGGGCGTGGCGCCCCGGCCGACGCACTTCCTGATCAAGAAGGAGGCGTTCATCGGGCCGCTGGACCCCTTCCTGCTCGGCATCGGGCAGGTGAAGGTCGACCGCACCACCACCGACCGCACGGCGATCACCCAGGCGCTGGGCGTCCTGGCGGGCGGCGGCGTGCTCGGCATCTTCCCGGAGGGCACCCGGGGTGAGGGAGACTTCGCCTCACTGCGCGCCGGGCTCGCCTACTTCGCCGTGCGCAGCGGCGCCCCGATCGTCCCGGTGGCCGTGCTGGGAAGTTCCGGGAAGCGGGGACGGTTGATAAAGGGGCTGCCTCCGCTGCGCTCGCGCGTCGACGTCGTCTTCGGCGAGCCCTTCGAGGCGGGCGACGGCAGCGGACGCCGGACGCGCAAGGCGCTGGACGAGGCGACCGGGCGCATCCAGAAGCAGCTCGCGGCCCACCTGGAAAACGCCAGGCGCCTCACCAGGCACTGAGCGACACTGAGTAGTGGATCAGCCCGAACACAGCGGGTACTCCACCGACCACCACGATGAACGACGAGGTACGGACTTCATGAACGACCACATCCAGCCCGACGGCTCGGACGCGTCCGAGGGCGCGTACGAGCACGACCACGGGGCGCTCGGCGACGCCGAGTTCGCGGAGTTCATGGAGCTCGCCGCGGAGGAGGGCTTCGACCCGGAGGACGTCGAGGGCGCTCTCGAGGAAGCGGGCCACGGCCCGCTGCCCGTGCTCGCCGTCGTCGGCCGCCCCAATGTCGGCAAGTCGACCCTGGTGAACCGCATCATCGGGCGCCGCGAGGCCGTCGTCGAGGACAAGCCCGGCGTCACCCGCGACCGCGTGACCTACGAGGCCGAGTGGGCCGGCCGCCGCTTCAAGGTCGTCGACACCGGCGGCTGGGAGCAGGACGTGCTCGGCATCGACGCCTCCGTGGCCGCCCAGGCCGAGTACGCCATCGAGGCCGCCGACGCGGTCGTCTTCGTCGTCGACGCCAAGGTCGGCGCCACCGACACCGACGAGGCCGTCGTCCGGCTGCTGCGCAAGGCCGGCAAGCCGGTCGTGCTGTGCGCCAACAAGGTGGACGGCCCGAGCGGCGAGGCCGACGCCTCCTACCTGTGGTCACTGGGCCTGGGGGAGCCGCACCCGGTCTCCGCGCTGCACGGCCGGGGCACCGGCGACATGCTCGACCAGGTCCTGGAGGTGCTCCCCGAGGCGCCGCGCCAGACCTTCGGCGCGGGCGGCACCGGCGGACCGCGCCGCATCGCCCTGATCGGCCGCCCGAACGTCGGCAAGTCCTCCCTGCTGAACAAGGTGGCGGGCGAGGAGCGCGTCGTCGTCAACGAGTTGGCGGGCACCACCCGTGACCCGGTCGACGAGCTCATCGAACTCGGCGGGGTCACCTGGAAGTTCGTCGACACGGCGGGCATCCGCAAGCGCGTCCACCTCCAGCAGGGCGCCGACTACTACGCCTCGCTGCGCACCGCCGCGGCCGTCGAGAAGGCGGAGGTCGCGGTCATCCTGATCGACGGCTCCGAGTCCATCTCGGTGCAGGACCAGCGGATCGTGACCATGGCCGTCGAGGCCGGCCGCGCGATCGTCCTCGCGTACAACAAGTGGGACACCCTCGACGAGGAGCGCCGCTACTACCTGGAGCGGGAGATCGAGACCGAGCTCGGCCAGGTGGCGTGGGCGCCGCGGGTGAACGTCTCGGCGCGCACCGGGCGGCACATGGAGAAGCTGGTCCCCGCGATCGAGACGGCCCTGGCGGGCTGGGAGACCCGGGTGCCGACCGGCCGGCTGAACGCCTTCCTCGGCGAGCTGGTCGCCGCCCACCCGCACCCGGTGCGGGGCGGCAAGCAGCCGCGCATCCTGTTCGGCACCCAGGCGGGCACCAAGCCGCCGCGGTTCGTGCTGTTCGCCTCCGGCTTCATCGAGGCGGGCTACCGGCGCTTCATCGAGCGCCGCCTGCGTGAGGAGTTCGGCTTCGACGGGACGCCGATCCACATCTCCGTGCGGGTGCGCGAGAAGCGCGGCAAGAAGAAGTAGCGCGGAACACCGGAAAGGGCGGCCCCGAACGGGGCCGCCCTTTCCGGTGTCCGGTGCTCGCTCAGACGCCGCCGCGCCGCCCCGGCGGCAGCGCGGCCGGTACGTAGTGCATGCCGGTGCCGTGCGCGATGGTCCCGACGCGTTGCCACTGCGGCTGCTGCCCCGCGGCATGGCGGGCGCTCTGGGCACCCGCGCTGTAGGCGCTGTACGAGCCGCCGTACGTCCCTCCGTACGAGCCCGAGCCGTGCGGGGGGTTCCCGAAGGCGGTGAAACCCAGCTTCTCCTCGCCACTGCGGTCGCCGGGAAGTGCGCGGAAGGACTTGACGTACTCGGCGTAGAGCGCGTCGTAGATCGGCGTGGCCGATGGGCCGCCCTGGGAGTCCTGAGCCGATCGCGCGGACGGGATCGGCGAGAAGGACTGGCGGCGGGAAACGTCGTATGCGTGCACGTATGTCCAAACGACCCCGCGGGTCAAGGGATGCGGCCCGGGTACGGCTTTCGCAGGTCTACGGCGTGCGCGGGTGACGCGCGGCTCAGGTGCCGGCCAGCGGCAGCGCCGAGGCGACCAGCTTTCCGTTCGCCGCCGCCTTGTCCAGTGCGTCCCGCAGCAGGTCCTCGCGCGGCTGGCGGCCGATCGACCTGGCGGGCGAGGCGAACATCAGCACCTGCTGGTGCTTGTTGGCGGCCGCGCGCCAGCCCTCGGTCACCTGGAGCGGCTGGTGCGCCTGCCACCAGGCCACCGGCTGGCCGCCGTTGGCGCCCGGCTGGAGCACCGCGTGCAGCTGGCCCACGGCGAGCAGCACCGACCAGCCGTGCAGGACCGGCGGTACGGCCGACAGCTCGGTCAGCGGCATGAAGCCCTGTTCGATGAGCAACGGCAGGAAGTCGTCGCCGGCGCCGGTCGTGCCGGGCCGGGCGATGGGCCCGGTCGGCTCCACCACCAGGGCCGGGTGCAGCTCGCCGGCGATCAGGACGAGCCCGCTGGTCACGCCGAGCACGGCCTGCTCGGGCACCACCTTGTCGGGCTCCAGGTCGACGGTGTCGCCGGCGATGGACTTCACGGCGCCCCGCAGCTGCTCCTCGGTGACCTGCACGATCTGCGAGGGCAGGCAGCCGGCGTGGGCGAAGGCGAGGACGGCGGTCTCGTCCCCGATGAACAGCACGGTGCTGGTGCGCTCCTGCTGGGAGTTGCCCGGAGTGCGGCAGGACGTGCAGTCGTAACTGCCCGGGGCGGTCTCTCCGGCGAGCAGGCGGTCGGCTTCTTCGTCGCCGATCTCGGCACGTACCTCGTCGCTGACGTCGAGCATGCGCGGCACGGGTGGCTCCCTCGGGGATGCGGTGCGTGGCAAAGCCGGGTGGCTCCCGGCCCGTGGTCCGGGTAGGTCCCGGCTCATGAAGATGACAACGGGCGATCTGTGGCGGGAGTCACGCCCCAGGGCGAACGGAATCGAACCATCCAGCGCACAGGGTCACGCGCGGTGCGGAATCGCGTATTCGCCGTCAACTCCGCGCTGACTGACGGGTGTTGAGAGGGTGAAGTGGGTCACAGGGTGAGAGGAAGGTTGGTCGACAAATCCGGAAATCCACGAATGAAGTGGGTGGCCGGAAATCGCCGTTACTCAAGGTACCGGTGAACGGGCCGGTTCGGACAGGTGACCGATTCCAGATTCCGCCGTCCCGCGACTGCCCTACCGGCCTTGAGGACAGCGGCTGTCCGCAAGGCCTGGCAGACTCGCCCCATGTTGGAGACCTCGGCCCGCCTGCTGCGTCTGCTGTCCCTGCTCCAGGCCCACCGCGAGTGGTCCGGCGCCGACCTGGCCGACCGGCTCGGTGTCAGCGCCCGCACCCTGCGCCGGGACGTGGACCGGCTGCGGGAACTCGGCTACCCGGTCAACGCCAGCCCCGGCACCGGCGGCGGGTACCAGCTGGGGGCGGGCGCCGAACTGCCGCCCCTGCTCCTGGACGACGACGAGGCCGTAGCCGTGGCGGTCGGACTGCGCACGGCCGCGGGCCAGGGCATCGACGGCATCGGCGAGACCTCGGTCCGGGCCCTCGCCAAACTGGAGCAGGTGCTGCCGAACCGGCTGCGCCGCCGGGTGAGCGCCCTGAACGCCGTCACCGTGCCGATGCTGCGCAGCACGCTGCCCTCCTCCGTCGACCCGTCCGTGCTCACCGAACTCGCCCACCTGTGCCGGGACGCCGAGCGGCTGCGCTTCGAGTACCGCGGCCACGACGGCACCGCCACCCGCCGCACTGTCGAACCGCACCGCCTGGTGTGCACCGAGCGCCGCTGGTACCTCGTCGCCTGGGACCTCGCCCGGGAGGACTGGCGCACTTTCCGCGTCGACCGCATCACCCCGAAACCCCCGCACGGTCCGCGCTTCGTCCCCCGCGACCCGCCTGCCGAAGACCTGGCCGCCTACGTCTCCCAGGGCGTCTCCACCCGCGTGTACGCCGCCCACGCCCTCGTGCGGCTACTGGCGCCCCTGGAGGAGGCCGCCGCGCACATCTCGCCTTCCGCCGGGGTGCTGGAGGCAGAGACCGAGGACACCTGCCTGCTGCGCTGCGGCGCCGGCAGCCTCGACGTGATGGTCATCCACGTCGTCATGCTGGGCTTCGAGTTCGAGGTGGTGGAGCCCACCGAACTGATCGAGGCGGTCAGGAGGACGCGCGACCGGCTTGATGGGGCTCTGGCTCGGGCTGCGCAGTCACCGCCGCGTACTGGGGATGGTGCAGGTCGAACGCCGGAGACTCGGAGCGGATCCGGGGCAGCGTCGTGAAGTTGTGCCGCGGCGGCGGGCAGGAGGTCGCCCACTCCAGGGAACGGCCGAAGCCCCAGGGGTCGTCGGCCTCGACCTTCTCGCCGTACCTCGCGGTCTTCCACACGTTGTAGAGGAACGGCAGCGTCGACATGCCGAGCAGGAAGGCGCCGATCGTCGACACCGTGTTGAGCGCGGTGAAGCCGTCCGCGGCGAGATAGTCCGCGTACCGGCGGGGCATGCCCTCGGCGCCCAGCCAGTGCTGCACCAGGAACGTGGTGTGGAAGCCGACGAACAGCGTCCAGAACTGGATCTTGCCGAGCCGTTCGTCGAGCAGCTTCCCGGTGAACTTGGGCCACCAGAAGTAGAAGCCCGCGAAGATCGCGAAGACGACCGTGCCGAAGACGACGTAGTGGAAGTGCGCGACCACGAAGTACGTGTCCGTCACATGGAAGTCCAGCGGCGGCGACGCCAGGATCACCCCGGTCAGCCCGCCGAACAGGAACGTCACCAGGAACCCCGTCGCCCACAGCATCGGCGTCTCGAACGACAGCGAGCCCTTCATCATGGTGCCGGCCCAGTTGAAGATCTTCACACCCGTCGGCACCGCGATCAGGAAGCTCATGAAGGAGAAGAACGGCAGCAGCACCGCGCCGGTGGCGAACATGTGGTGCGCCCACACGATCATCGACAGGCCGGTGATCGCCATCGTCGCTCCGATCAACGTCAGATAGCCGAACAACGGCTTGCGGCTGAAGACCGGGATGATCTCCGTGATGATGCCGAAGAACGGCAGCGCGATGATGTAGACCTCGGGGTGGCCGAAGAACCAGAACAGGTGCTGCCACAGGATCGCCCCGCCGTTGGCCGCGTCGAACACCTGTGAGCCGAACCGCCGGTCCGACTCCAGCACCAGCAGTGCCGCCGCCAGCACCGGGAACGCCATCAGGATCAGGATGGACGTGAACAGGGTGTTCCACACGAAGATCGGCATCCGGAACATCGTCATGCCCGGGGCGCGCATCCCGATGATCGTGGTGATGAAGTTGACCGCGCCGAGGATCGTGCCGAAGCCCGACAGCGCCAGCCCCATGATCCACAGGTCGGCCCCGATGCCCGGCGTGCGCTCCGCGCTGTTGAGCGGGGCGTAGGCGGTCCAGCCGAAGTCCGCCGGCCCGGAGGGCACCAGCAGCGAGCCGAGCACGATCAGCCCGCCGAACAGGAACAGCCAGTACGAGAGCATGTTCAGCCGCGGGAAGGCGACGTCGGGCGCGCCGATCTGCAAGGGCATCAGCTCGTTCGCGAAGCCCGCGAAGGTCGGGGTGGCGAACAGCAGCAGCATGATCGTGCCGTGCATCGTGAACGCCTGGTTGAACTGCTCGTTGTTGATGATCTGCAGGCCGGGACGGGCCAGCTCGGCGCGCATCAGCAGCGCCATCACCCCGGCGACCAGGAAGAACAGGAACGCCGTGGTCAGGTAGAGATGGCCGATCTTCTTGTGGTCCGTCGTCGTCAGCCAGTCGACCACCACCCGGCCGTGCCGCGTGCGCGGCGCGGGCGGTGCCCCCACCGGTACGGTCTGCGTCCCCATCACTCGCTCGCCCCTTCGCTCCTCGCGTACCGGGCCCGCCGCGGCCCGCGCCTCACGTACCCCCGAGCTCACGCCATGATGCTCGCGTCACCGCGCGCTCCGACAGGGGGCGTAGCGGCCTCTTCGCGCCGAAGCCATCCATTTCCCGAAGCACGCCGACTCCGCCGGGCAGGTCGGGAACCGGAAGGGAAAGGAGTTCCGGAGGCGATTTTCCCAGCGCTTTCCGCAGGGCTTTCCATGAGCTCATGCGACACGCGGAAATGACGATCGAATGCCTGCGGAAGGCGTACGGAACCGCTCGTCCGTGTGACGGACTGCATCCGAAACGCCTGTCGTGATCTTGTGACAGAAGCGTGACCGGGGGCGGACAGTGACCGGACGGGCCCGGACTTCCACGGTCGCCGGGCAGGACATAGCGTGGCGGCATGGCACCCAATCCGACACCTTCCGCGGAACCCGACGACAGCCCGGACACCTACGTCGGCCTGGAGGCCGGCCGGGCCGAACACCTCGCACGTGAGCGGGGCTGGCCGACGGTGCGCTCGCTGCCGCCGGGGGCGATCATCACGATGGAGTACCGCGTGGGCCGGCTGAACTTCGAGGTCAGGGGCGGCCGGGTGGCGCGGGCCTGGAAGGGCTGAGACAGGACGAGGGCCCCGGTTCCGTTGGGAACCGGGGCCCTCGCGCTGTCGGACGGGGTGCGTACCGTCCCGTGCTCAGCCGCCGGTCAGGGGCCGGGACGACGGAGTCGAACCGCGCGGATGGCGCTCAGGGTGCGGCGGGCGGCGGCTGCCGGCCGGGGTGACCGGAGCGCGCTCGGAACGGGTGGTGTGCGGGCCCGGCGCAAGGTAGGCCGGGGCCCGGGGGGAGCGGACCGCGACGTCCTCCCGTTCGGGCAGCGGCGTGACCGACGCGGGCGGCGCGCCGGCCGGGGCGGCCGAGGTGCCTCGCCGGCGGACCAGCAGACGGTCGCGCAGGTCGAAGATCCAGGCCTCGGCGCGCGCGATCAGCGGCTCGAACCACGGTAGGCCGAGCAGGATCAGCAGACCCGCGGCCCAGCCGAGCAGCACGTCGCTCAGCCAGTGCGTACCGAGGTAGACGGTGGCCATCCCGACGCCGAGCGAGGTCACCGCGGACACGGCGGACAGCCAGCGCTGCGCTCTCGCGCTGGAGGCCAGGTAGGCCAGGATTCCCCAGGTCACCACGGCGTTGGCGGTGTGACCGCTCGGAAATATATCGCCGCCGAGCCACATCTCGTTCGCGCCGATGGTGGTCGCGTAGTGCGGCCCCAGGCGGCCCATGCCGTACTTGGCGGCGCCGACCGTGATGTTCAGCAGCAGCAGCGAGACGCCGAGGGCGAGCAGCGGTCGCAGGGTGTGCTGCCGCCAGGAGCGCCAGCCCAGCCACGCCGCGACCATCACGGCGGTCGGGCCGCGCTGTCCGAGGACCACGTAGTAGTCGACGAACCAGTGGATCTCCGACCACTGCTGGTACGGGCGGAAGAACATGACCTGCCAGTCGAGCCGGACCAGCCAGGACGTGATCACCACGGCCCACACGATCGCGCCGTAGAAGGCCAGGGTCCCCGCGAAGAGCACGATGCGGTGCCTGCTCATCTTCGGTACATCGATGTGGGCCGGTCGTTCCGGCTCACGGTCCAGCCGGGCGAACACCCGGTCCAGACGGGTGAGCTTCGGTTCGGTACGCACCCAATCGACGTTACAGCGAGTGAGCTCGGATCCCGGGCGAATCAACGGCTTTGTGATGACGATGTGATGTGGGATTCCTCTCAGGAGGAGGTTTATTTCCAGCGAATGCGCTATCGCAGAGGGCTGCGACCTTCAATTCCTTTGATCATTCCGGAGGCGGGTTATATTGCGCTTTTGAATTCGTTCACCCGGGCATGGTGCGGAATTCCCCTGGCGCTCACAGCGGGTCAGGGCGGACCGGAGCCGTTCAGCCAGAACGCCCCGTACACCGCGGAGGCCACCCCGACGGCCCCGAGTACCGCTGCCGACCTGCGCGTATGTGTCTTCGCCAGGGCCAGTGCGAGGGGCAGCAGCAGCGGGAAGGCGGGCATCAGCAGACGCGGTTTCGAGCCGAAGTAGCTCGACGCGCACAGGGCGAGCGCCGTCACGAGCCCCGTGTAGACCAGCAGCGGCAGCGGCTGGCGCTGACGTACTCCGGTCCCATACAGCCAGACGACTGACGCGACCCCCAGGATCAGCCCCACACCGGCCAGGGCCGACGGGAACGACGTGAACTTGTCGGCGACGAACCGGCCGAAGGCGTAGCCACCGTCGAAGCCGTTGCGCCACCCGGCCTGGACCTCCAGATAACCCAGCGGCCCCCTGCCGGTGTGATGCCCGACCCAGAGCACGTAGCCGGCGGTGCCGAGGGGAGCCAGGAGCATGCCGAGGAAGCGCCGGGCACGGGTTGCGGGCGCGCCGGCGCGTGGCGCGCTCCGCGCGCCGTCCGGCTGGGCCGCGCCTCCGTCCCGTACGAAGGAGGCCACCGCCGCCACCCACACCGCCGCCACCACGGCCAGTCCCACCGGACGAGTCAGCCCCGCCGACAGCGCCAGCGCGCCCGCCGTCACCCAGCGGCCGGTCAGGACCGCGTACAGCGACCAGGCCGCGAGGGCCGTGAACAGCGACTCGCTGTACGCCATCGACTGCACGATCCCCACCGGCAGGACGGCCCACAGCAGCACCGCGCACACCCCGGCCCGGCGGCCGTACACATGGTCCGCCACGGCGAAGACGCCCCAGGCAGCGGCGAGCGAGGCGCACAGGCTGACCAGGAACCCCCCGTCCGCGTACGACAGCGGCGACACCGCCGCCACCAGCCGCTCCAGCCAGGGCAGCAGCGGGAAGAACGCCAGATTCGAGTGCACGTCCCCGTTCGCCAGCCGCACCTCGTAGCCGTAGCCGAGCTCGGCGACCCTGACGTACCAGAGCGCGTCCCAGCGGGCCGTCAGCAGTGTGTACGCGTTCTTGTCCCGCGCCGCGCTCCACAGGAACAGGGCGAGCAGGCCCAGCGCGCGGACGGCCGCGTACCCGGCGAGCGCCGGGGCCGCCCGGCGCAGCGCCCCGGCGCGGGGCGGGGCCGCGCGCGTCTCAAGAACGGTCACGGGCCCGATTATCGACCCGGGCCGCAACCGTCCGGCCGCCCGGTGCGTCGACGAGGTGGGAGGCAGTGGCGTACGCCACATCCGTCCGCTCAAGGTGTGAGAGGTCCGCCACTGGCCTCCGGCGGGGACTCGCGTACGCTGACGTGTCACTCGCTGTTCGTTTGCGCGGGCCGGAGACCACCGCTCCTCTCCGGCCGAGTCGCGGGGGCGTCCCCCACCCCGCGAGCCCGCCGATCGCGAGGGAACATCTGGGAGGTACGTACATGTCCGGGACGACCACGGCCGCCGCTGTGCTGCGCCGTCGGCCGGCCGGGGCCGGTGCCGACCGCTGGGTGGTTCTCGTCGTCCTCTGCGTCAGCCTGCTGCTGGTCGCCGTCGACGCCACCGTGCTGCACGTGGCGGTCCCCGCCGTCACCGAGGACCTGAAGCCCGGCGGGATGGAGCTGCTCTGGATCGTCGACGTCTACCCACTGGTCTGCGCCTCGCTGCTGATCCTGTTCGGCACCCTGGGCGACCGCGTCGGCCGCCGGAGAGTCCTGCTCCTCGGATACACGCTGTTCGGCGTCGCATCGGGCTTCGCCGCCCTGGCCCAGAGCGCCGAGGTGCTGATCATGGCGCGGGCGCTGCTCGGCGTGGGCGGCGCGATGATCATGCCCGCGACCCTGTCGATCCTGCGGCAGGTCTTCCCGGACCGGCGCGAGCGGGCGCTCGCGATCGGCATCTGGAGCGCCGTGGCCGCGGTGGGCGCGGCGGTCGGGCCCCTGCTCGGCGGCTTCCTGCTGGAACACTTCTGGTGGGGGTCGGTCTTCCTCGTCAACATCCCGTTGATGCTGGTCAGCCTCCCGGTGGGACGACTGCTGCTGCCCGAGTCGAAGGGCGACCGCGAGGGCCCGTGGGACGTCGTCGGCGCGCTGATGGCGGCGGCCGGGCTGTTCGGTGTCGTACTGGGTGTGAAGGGGCTCGGCAGCGGAGGGCCGGTGGGCGGCCTGCTCACCGTGCTGCCGTTGGCGGTGGGCGCGGTCCTGCTGGCCGGTTTCGTCCGGCGGCAGCGGCGGCGGGCCTGTCCGCTGGTGGACCTCAAGATGTTCGCCCGGCCTGCGTTCAGCACATCCGTCGGATGCATCGTGCTGGCGATGCTCGCGCTGGTCGGCCTGGAACTGATCGCGGCGCAGTACCTGCAACTGGTGCTCGGCCTGTCACCGCTGGAGACCGGGCTGCGGCTGCTGCCCCTGACGTTCGCGGCGATGGCGGCCGGGCTGGCCGGGGCGCGGATGCTACGGCGGTTCGGGCCGCGCCGGATGGTGTGCACCGGATTCTGCGTCACGGCCTTCGCGGTGGTGCTGCTGACGGCGCTGGGCCGGACGGACGAGTGCGCGCTGATGCTGACCGGGTTCGTGCTGCTCGGCTTCGGGCTGGAGACGACGCTGTTCGGGGCGTACGAGTCGATGCTGAGCGAGGCCCCGCAGGAGCAGGCCGGCGGGGCGGCGGCGATCGGGGAGACCTCGTACCAGCTCGGAGCCGGGATCGGGATCGCGCTACTCGGCACGGTGATGAACGCGGCCTACGCGCCCGGGCTGTCGGGCGTTGCTGGTGTGCCGGCCTCGGCGTCCGCGTCCGCGGCGCATTCGCTGGGGGAGGCGTACGAGGTCTCCGCGCGGCTGGGCGGGCCCGCCGGTGCCGCGTTGCGGCATGCCGCCCGGGACGCGTTCGTGCACGGGCTGCATGTGACGTTGCTGGTGAGCGCGGGACTGCTGCTGCTCGGCGCGGTGATGGCCTTGCGGCTGCCGCGGGTCATGCAGTGCGAGCCGGGCCCGGTGGACCTGCCGGCCCCCAGGGACGCGGCGGACTCACGCGTCTCGGTGTGACGCCCCGCTCCCGGTTTGCGGCTACGGGTGGTGCCGGGGTGGGTGGGCGTCGTAGCGTCTGGTGAGCGGTGCTGGTTGAAGAATTTCGGAGGGCGTCGATCATGTCCGGTTCGTCCAAGCTGCCTCCCTTCGATCCCGCCGACCCCCTCGGTCTGGACGACCTGCTGGAGCCGGAGGACCTCGGGATCAGGGACACCGTGCGGGCCTGGGCCGCGGACCGGGTGCTGCCGTACGTCGCCGAGTGGTACGAGAAGGGGGAGCTGCCGGGCATCCGGGAGCTGGCCAAGGAACTCGGCGACATCGGCGCCCTCGGCATGTCCCTGGACGGGTACGGCTGCGCCGGGGCGTCCGCCGTGCAGTACGGACTCGCCTGCCTGGAGCTGGAGGCCGCCGACTCCGGCATCCGTTCCCTCGTCTCCGTGCAGGGCTCCCTCGCCATGTACGCCCTCCACCGGTTCGGCAGCGAGGAACAGAAGCAGCGGTGGCTGCCGCGCATGGCCGCCGGCGAGGTCATCGGCTGTTTCGGGCTGACCGAGCCCGATTACGGCTCCGACCCGGCCTCCATGCGGACGTACGCCAAGCGCGACGGCTCCGACTGGATTCTCAACGGCCGCAAGATGTGGATCACCAACGGCTCGGTCGCCGGAGTCGCGGTCGTGTGGGCACAGACCGACGACGGCATCCGCGGCTTCGCGGTGCCCACCGGCAGTGACGGATTCTCCGCACCCGAGATCAAGCACAAGTGGTCCCTCAGGGCCTCGGTCACCAGTGAGCTCGTGCTCGACGACGTCCGGCTGCCCGCCGATGCCGTCCTCCCGGAGGTCACCGGCCTGCGAGGGCCCCTCAGCTGTCTCTCCCACGCCCGCTACGGAATCGTCTGGGGCGCCATGGGCGCGGCCCGCAGCAGTTTCGAGGCCGCGGTCGACTACGCGAAGTCACGGGAGCAGTTCGGGCGGCCCATCGGCGGCTTCCAGCTCACCCAGGCCAAACTCGCCGACATGGCGGTCGAACTGCACAAGGGGATTCTGCTCGCCCATCATCTGGGGCGGCGTATGGACGCCGGCCGCCTGCGTCCCGAGCAGGTCAGCTTCGGCAAGCTCAACAACGTCCGGGAGGCGATCGAGATCTGCCGCACGGCCCGGACCATTCTCGGCGCCAACGGCATCTCGCTGGAATATCCCGTGATGCGGCACGCCACCAACCTCGAGTCGGTGCTCACCTATGAGGGCACCGTCGAGATGCACCAGCTCGTGCTGGGCAAGGCGCTCACCGGACTCGACGCCTTCCGGTAGACCGGTCCGGTAACCCTGCGCGGGGGCAGGGCCGGTGAGCGGCCCTGCCTCAGCTCTGGTTGAAGAAGCCGTCCGTGCGGTGCGCGGCCGGGTCGCCGTTGACGATCTCGGTGTTGGCGGGGGTCAGCAGGAACACGCGGGTCGACACTCTCTCGATCGAACCGCGCAGGCCGAAGATCAGCCCGGCCGCGAAGTCGACCACGCGCTTGGCGTCGGAGGCCTCCATGGCCGTGAGGTTCATGATGACCGGCACGCCTTCGCGGAACAGCTCGCCGATGGCGCGTGCGTCCCGGAAGCTGTCCGGGGTCACCGTCCCGATGCGGCGGCCCTTCTCCTCGGCGACGTCCGAGGCCACCTTGACGCGCGGATCAGTGACCCAGGCCTCCCCGGGCTCGGTCCCGTCGGAGTAGTCGTCGTCGTAGTAACGCTCGTCTTCGTTGTCGTCGACGAGGCCAAGCCAGGCACTTGCCTTGCGTACCGATCCCATGGACGCCTCCTCTCACAGCGGTCTTTCTGCTTTCCGCATCCCTATGGTCGTCCATGATGCGGATGGCGCGCCAAGTGGATAGACGCCGCACGGGGGGTTTGTGACGGTACTGGTGCACAGCGAATCCGTCGAGAGTCCGTGTGTCCCAAGGGTCGTTTCCCAAACGGCTGCTGACTGTGAGTGAAATATGATTCTTCTCGGCGTACGGGTGATGGCCGGGGCGTACGGGTGAATGCGCGGACCGATACGATGCCGCAGCTCAGCATCGTTACGAAGCTCGGGGGAGCGTTGTGTTCGGAATCGTCAGGCCCTGTAGACACCGGCTCGGAGAGAAGCTCACAAGCCAGTGGATGGCGCATTTGTGCGGGCTCTGCCTCGCACTGCGCGGTGACCACGGACAGTTCGCGCGGATAGTGACGAACTATGACGGACTGCTCATATCGGTTTTGACGGAAGCTCAGACGGAGAGTGACGGTGCCGGGCGGCGAAAGGCCGGACCGTGCCCACTGCGCGGCATGCGCACCGCCTCCGTCGCGCACGGCGAGGGGGCCCGGCTGGCGGCAGCCGTCTCCCTGGTGCTGGCCTCGGCGAAGGTGCGCGACCACGTCACCGACGGTGACGGGCTGTTGGCCCGCAGACCGGTGGCGCGTGCCGCGCGCCGGGTCGCAGCGAGCTGGGACACGGCCGGCGCCCGGACCGGCATCGCCGTGGGATTCGACACCGACCTCCTGGTGGACGCCGTGGACCGGCAGGCCGGGATCGAGGCGCTGGCCGGTCCCGGGACGCTGCTCCTGACGGTCACCGAACCGACCGAGACCGCGACCGCCGCCGCCTTCGCGCACACGGCGATCCTCGCCGGCCGGCCGCGGAACGCCCAGCCGCTCGCCGAGGCCGGACGGCTCTTCGGGCGCCTCGCGCACCTGCTGGACGCCGTGGAGGACCAGCACGCTGACGCGGCGTCAGGCGCCTGGAACCCGATCGCGGCGACCGGCACCCCTCTGGCGGAGGTCCGCCGGATCGCCGACGACGCGGTGCACGGCGTCCGGCTGGCGTTGCGCGACGTCGAGTTCGCCGACGCGCGGCTCGTCCATCTGCTGCTCGTGCACGAACTGCGGCGCTCGGTGGACCGGGCCTTCGGCACGGTGCCGGTGTGCGCCTCCCACCAGGGCGGCGGGCCCTACGGGCAGCAGGGACCCCACGGACAGCAGCCGCCGGGGCCCTACGGCTCCCCGCAGCACCCGTACGCGGGCGGCGGCGGAAATCCGTACGCCGGTGGCGGAGGGGTATACGGCGGAGACGGGTTCGGTGGCGGCGGTTTCGGCGGGGGTGGTTTCGGTGGCGGCGCGCCGGTGCCGCAACCGCCCCGCCGACGTGGGTTCTGGGCCGGCTGCGGGATGTTCTGGCTGCTGTGCTGCACCTGCAAGCTGTGCTGCGCCAAGGAGTACGAGGGGCCGTGGTCCCGGAAGAGGCGCGAAGGTGCCTGCCGGGACTGCGACTGCGACGGGTGCGACTGCTGCTGCCCCTGACGCGGCGGACCCGCCCCCGTGTGACAGGGCCGCCCGTGTGACGACGGACGCGTCCCAGGGCCGGCGGCGGCACGAGCGGCGCGTCGTGTCGATGCGGGCGCCGTACGAACCGCTCGCGCTCACCGGCGTTCTCCCTCCGTCCCGAGGGCTTATGCGGACGGTCGACTTCCGGACATCCCCGGGCCCTGGCGGGCCGACGACGGCGCGGTCGGCCGACCGCCCCGGAAGCGGACGCGCTCACCGTGGAGGGGCAGTCCTTCGGCGGTGAGGTCCGGCTCGCGGCCGACCCGGGCCCCGCGCGCGGCGCTTGGGTGGCGCGCGGCGAGCCACGGCTGGTCGTGCTGGTGCGCGAGAGGGCGGGGGCGCATGCGACTGCGCCCCCGGAGTCCTCCGCGCGCCGGGCGTTCCGCGCCTGCCAAGGCACGCGTACGACCCGCGTCGGGCGTTTAGCGCCTGGCGGGGCACGCGTACGACCCGCGCCGGGCGGGGTCGGGGCGCTTCACGCCGTACGACATCTGCCGCACGGTCAGGATGGCGTACGCCGCCCTTTCACCGGCCGCTTCGTCTGGACCTTTCGCCGCCCGCCGAGAACACGCCGGAGGCCGAGGTCGCGGCGGGGAAGCGCGCGCTGGTGCGAGGAGCGGGCGGGGGTCCGGAAGCCGACCGCGAGGCGGCTTCGTCAAGAACTCCCAAAGGTTGAAGTCCGAAAGGCACTCTTGCGCCGACCGGCCGTTCGGCCGAATACTCCCCTTCAGCGCTTGTCAGGGGCACGGCGAGTTCGGAATCCGGACAGCTGGTCTCTGACTGCGCCTCACGGGCCCACAACCCCACGAGGGCCCCCGACTTCCTTTGTGGAGGAACGAAAAGTGAGGATCAAGCGCACCACCCCCCGCAGTGGCATTTCGAGACGGACCCGGCTGATCGCCGTTTCCACCGGTCTCGTCGCCGCCGCAGCGATCGCGATCCCCAGCGCGAACGCCTCCGACGCCCCCACCACCTTCAGCGCCGCCGAACTCAAGAGCGCCAGCGGTTCCTTGCTGAAGGCCGACGTCCCGGGCACCGCCTGGGCCGTCGACAGCAAGACCGACCGCGTACTCCTGACCGTCGACAGCACGGTCACCCAGTCCGAGATAGCGAAGATCAAGCAGCAGGCCGGCGCCAACGCCGACGCGCTCACGATCAAGCGCGTCCCCGGCAAGTTCAGCAAGCTCATCCAGGGCGGCGACGCCATCTATGCGAGTAGCTGGCGCTGCTCCCTCGGCTTCAACGTCCGTGCCAGCAACGGCACCGAGTACTTCCTGACCGCCGGTCACTGCACCGACGGCGCGGGCACCTGGTACTCCAACTCCGGCCGCACCTCGGTCATCGGCTCGACCGCCGGCTCCAGCTTCCCGGGCAACGACTACGGCATCGTGCGCTACAGCGGTTCCGTCAGCCGTCCCGGCACCGCGAACGGCGTGGACATCACGCGCGCGGCCACCCCGAGCGTGGGCACCACCGTCATCCGCGACGGCTCCACGACCGGTACGCGCAGCGGCCGTGTCACCGCCCTCAACGCCACCGTCAACTACGGTGGCGGCGACATCGTCTCCGGCCTGATCCAGACCACCGTCTGCGCCGAGCCCGGTGACTCCGGCGGTTCGCTCTACGGCAGCAACGGCACGGCGTACGGTCTGACCTCCGGCGGCAGCGGCAACTGCTCCTCCGGTGGCACGACGTTCTTCCAGCCCGTCACGGAGGCCCTGAGCGCCTACGGCGTCAGCGTCTACTAGGCCCCCGGCGGCAGTTCGCAGCACCTTGTGGCCCCCGCACGCACCGCGTGCGGGGGCTTCACGCTGGGTGCGGGCGCCCTTTCGGGACGGGGGCGGCGCGGGGCGAAATCCGGCCATGGGTAGACCGCGTAGAGTACGTGCACATTACTCGCGCGTAATGTTTGCAGTCCGAACGCGCGGGAGTTGGGTCCGATTTGGCCGTGGACGGTCAACTTGGGGGGGCGTGTGAAGCGCCGTCTACGCGCGTCTCGAACTCACCCTTGTGTGCTCCCCGTTGTCCTCGGAATAGTGGACGCTCGTCAACGAGGCCCTTCCGGCCCGTGAGGTCCCCACAACCTCTCGCGCCGACCCCCCACAGGAGGACAGAAGTTGAAGCACCGACGCATACCCAAGCGGCGTGCGGCCGTGGCAGGTGCGGGCATCACCGCACTCGTCGCCGCGGGAGTGACGTTCCAGACCGCGAACGCCAGTGAGACCCCTGAGGCGTCCGCACCCCGGACCCTGTCGGTCACGGCGGCCGGAAAGCTCGCCTCGGCGCTGGCCGAGGACCTGGGCGGTGACGCGGCCGGGACGTACTACGACACCAAGAGCAAGAGGCTCGTGGTGAACGTGCTCGACGAGGCCGCCGCGCAGGCCGTCGAGAAGGCCGGCGCCAAGGCGAGAGTCGTGGCGAACTCCCTCGCCGAACTCAACAGCGCCCGCAGCACGCTGAAGCAGGACGCGACGATCCCGGGTACGGCCTGGGTGACCGACCCGACGACGAACAAGGTCGTCGTGACCGCCGACCGCACGGTCTCCGAGGCCGAGTGGGCGACGCTGACGAAGGTCGTGGACGGGCTCGGGGCGAAGGCCGAACTCAAGCGGTCCAAGGGGGAGTACAAGCCCTTCATCGCCGGTGGCGACGCGATCACGGGCGGTGGCGGGCGCTGCTCGCTCGGCTTCAACGTGGTCAAGGGCGGCGAGCCGTTCTTCCTGACCGCCGGGCACTGCACCGAGGGCATCTCCGCCTGGTCGGACTCCAGCGGCAAGGTGATCGGCACCAACGCGGACTCCAGCTTCCCGGACGACGACTACGGGCTGGTCAAGTACAGCGCGGGGGTCGCCCACCCGAGTGAGGTGAACCTGTACGACGGGTCCACCCGGAAGATCTCGGGCGCCGTGGACGCGACCGTCGGCATGGCGGTCACCCGGAGTGGATCGACCACGCAGGTGCACGAGGGCGAGGTCACGGGACTGGACGCCACCGTGAACTACGGCAACGGCGACATCGTCAACGGGCTGATCCAGACCGACGTGTGCGCGGAGCCGGGTGACAGTGGCGGGTCGCTGTTCTCGGGCGACAAGGCGGTCGGGCTCACCTCCGGCGGCAGCGGTGACTGCACCTCGGGCGGGGAGACGTTCTTCCAGCCGGTGACCGAGGCGCTGTCGGCGACCGGGACGCAGATCGGCTGACACGCTGCGTGTGTGAGGTCCCGCCCCTTGTGCGAGGGGCGGGACTTTTTGCGGATACCTCCGGTGGAGGTGCGCGTCGTCTGCGCCTGTTCGCCGGGTGGTGATTCGGACCGCACTGGGGGTGCGCGTCCGCTTCGCCTGACCGCCGGGTGCGGGGCGGGGCCGCGTCGGGGGTGCGCGTCTTCGCCGGGTGCCGGGTGGTGGTCGGGGCCGCGCCGGGGGTGTCCGTCCTCGGAACGGCGCGATGGGGTCGGACGCCGACTGACTGTTCGTCGACGCGCCAACCGCTGCGGGCGGACACCCCCCGACACGTCCCCTTCGCGCCGTGCGCGGGTGCGCCGCCGGTGACTGGAGGCGGGCCCCGCCGGTCTGCTCCACGCGGGTCGAGGTGGAGGTGAGGGCCGGATGGGCGTCCGTGTCGAGGAAGTCGGCGCCGCGCAGACGCCGGTGACGCTTGGCGTTCGCGGGTCTGGGCGCTCGTCCCCCGGGGGCCTCGCGTGCGGTGGTTACGGCGTCCTTCGGCGTGCCGCCGCTGCCATGGTGATCGCTGTTCCCGCCGCTGCCCATGCCGCCAGAACCAGGAGGGGGCCGGTCATCGCGTTGTTGTCGAAGTAGGCGATGGAGCGGGTCGCCCAGGTGCCGGCGCCCGGGGGCAGGGCCGGGCCGATCGCCTTCCAGAAGGGCGGGAGGAGGGGCGGGGGCCACGGGGTGTTTCCGCAGGTGGGACGGGGCCGAACGGATGTCGTACATACATTCGAGGATGGGGGTATGGTGGGGGTGAGGTTATTGGGAACAGATGTTCGAGAGCTGGTGTGGCTCACGAGTGCGGGAGGTGCGTGTGCCGGGGTTCACGCATCTGCACACCGTCTCCGGATTCTCGGTGCGCCATGGAGCCTCGCACCCGGAGCGGCTGGCCGAGCGTGCCTCCGAGCGGGGCATGGACGCCCTGGCGCTGACCGATCGCGACACGCTCGCCGGCGCGGTCCGGTTCTCCAAGGCCTGCGGGAAGACGGGGGTCCGTCCGCTGTTCGGGGTCGATCTGGCCGTGGCGGGTGCGGAGCCCGGGGCCGGGCAGCGGGGACGGCGGCGCCGGACCCCGGTGCGGGGTGGTGCCTTCGTCGACGAATCGGCCCCTCGTGCGATCTTCCTCGCCCGGGACGGTGCCCGGGGCTGGGGGGAGCTGTGCCGGCTCGTCTCGGCCGCCCACGAGGGGGAGAGGGCGACGCCCCTGCTGCCCTGGGGGCGCCGTCCTGCCGAAGGGCTGACCGTGCTGCTCGGGCCGGAATCGGATGTCGGACGCGCCCTGGCCGCGGGGCGTCCCGACCGTGCGGCCCGGCTGCTCGTGCCCTGGCGGGAGAACTACGGCGACGACCTGCGGCTGGAGGCCGTCTGGCACGGCCGGAGAGGTACGGGGCCCGGGTCGCTGCGGCTGGCCGCCCGTACCGTCGGCTTCGCCGCCGAGCAGCGGATCCGGCCCGTGCTCACCAACGCGGTGCGGTACGCCGACCCGGGGCTGGGGCCCGTCGCCGACGTCCTGGACGCCGCCCGGCGACTGGTGCCCATCGATCCGGCCGGGGAGCTGGACTCCGGCGAGGCGTGGCTCAAGGACGCCGGGGACATGTTCCGGGCGGCGGAGCGGATCGTGGAGGCCGCGGGGTTCCGGCGGGAGACCGCTCACCGGCTGGTGGAGCAGACGGAGGCCACGGCCGCCGAGTGTCTGGTGGACCCCGAGGGCGATCTCGGGATCGGCACCGTCCACTTTCCCGAACCGCATCTGGTCGGCGCCGGACGCCGTACCGCCCAGCGGACGCTGGCCTCGCGGGCGGCGGCGGGGATGGTGCTGCGCGGGTACGACCGGCGGCGGGAGTACTGGGAGCGGATGCACCATGAGCTGGACATCATCGCCCACCACGGATTCGCCTCCTACTTCCTGACCGTCGCCCAAGTGGTCGACGACGTACGCGAGATGGGTATTCGGGTGGCGGCCCGGGGGTCCGGGGCCGGGTCGCTCGTCAACCATCTGCTCGGGATCGCGCACGCCGACCCGATCGAGCACCGGCTGCTGATGGAGCGGTTCCTGTCGAAGGAGCGGGTCGTGCTGCCCGACATCGACATCGACGTGGAGTCCGCGCGCCGGCTGGAGGTCTACCGCGCGATCATCGACCGGTTCGGCACCGAGCGGGTCGCGACGGTCGCCATGCCGGAGACGTATCGCGTACGGCACGCCATCCGTGACGTGGGGGCCGCCCTGTCCATGGACCCGGCCGAGATCGACCGTATCGCCAAGTCCTTTCCGCACATCCGGGCCCGGGACGCCCGCGCCGCGCTGGCGGAACTGCCCGAGCTGCGCGCGCTGGCGGGGGAGAAGGAGAAGTACGGCAGGCTGTGGGAACTGGTCGAGGCGCTGGACGCCCTGCCGCGCGGGGTCGCCATGCACCCGTGCGGAGTGCTGCTGTCCGACGCCTCCCTGCCGGCGCGTACCCCGGTCATGCCGACCAGCGGCGAGGGCTTTCCGATGTCGCAGTTCGACAAGGACGACGTCGAGGAGCTCGGGCTGCTGAAGCTCGATGTGCTGGGTGTGCGGATGCAGTCGGCCATGGCGCACGCGGTGCAGGAGGTGGAGCGGGTCTCGGGGAAGAGGGTCGATCTGGACGCGCTGTCGCCGGATGACCCCGCGACGTACCGGCTGATCCAGTCCACCGAGACGCTCGGGTGCTTCCAGATCGAGTCGCCCGGGCAGCGGGACCTGGTCGGGCGGCTCCAGCCGGCCGGCTTCCACGACCTCGTCGTCGACATCTCGCTGTTCCGGCCCGGCCCGGTCGCGGCCGACATGGTGCGGCCGTTCATCGAGGCGCGGCACGGACGGGCGCCCATCCGGTATCCGCACCCGGATCTGGAGGGGCCGCTGAAGGAGACCTACGGGGTCGTCGTCTTCCATGAGCAGATCATCGACATCGTCGACATCATGACCGGCTGCGGGCGCGGCGAGGCCGACCGGGTGCGGCGTGGGCTGTCGGACGCGGAGTCGCAGGGGCGGATCAAGGTGTGGTTCGCGCAGCACGCGGCGGCGAACGGCTATGACGCGGAAACGATCCAGCGGACCTGGGAGATCGTCGAGGCCTTCGGTTCGTACGGCTTCTGCAAGGCGCACGCGGTCGCCTTCGCCGTGCCGACGTACCAGTCGGCGTGGCTGAAAACCCATCACCCGGCCGCCTTCTACGCGGGGTTGCTCACGCACGACCCCGGGATGTACCCGAAGCGGCTGCTGCTGGCGGACGCGCGGCGGCGCGGGGTGCCCGTGCTGCCGTTGGACGTGAACACATCGGGAGTCGCCCATCGTATCGAACTGGTGTCCGGTAAATGGGGGCTGCGGCTGGCGCTCTCCGATGTGCACGGCATCAGCGAGGCCGAGGCGGCGCGGATCGCCGAGGGACAGCCGTACGCCTCGCTGGTCGACTTCTGGGAGCGGGGCCGCCCCAGCCGTCCGCTGGCCCAGCGGCTCGCGCAGGTGGGAGCGCTGGACGCGTTCGGCGCCAACCGCCGGGATCTGCAACTGCATCTGACCGAGCTGCACCGGGGCGCCCGGGGTGCGGGCGGCGGGCAGCTCCCCCTGGCCGGAGGCCGGAAGACCGCTCCGGCCGGGCTGCCCGACCTCACCTCCTCGGAACGGCTCAGCGCCGAGCTGGGCGTGCTGTCCATGGACGCCTCACGCAACCTGATGGACGACCACCGGCAGTTCCTCGACGAGCTGGGCGTGGTGTCGGCGCGGCGGCTGCGCGAGGCCCGGCACGGAGAGACGGTGCTGGTCGCGGGCGCCAAGGCGGCCACCCAGACCCCGCCGATCCGGTCCGGCAAGCGGGTCATCTTCAGCACCCTGGACGACGGCACGGGCCTGGTCGACCTCGCCTTCTTCGACGACTCCCACGACGCCTGCGCCCACACCGTCTTCCACTCCTGGCTGCTGCTGGTGCGCGGGGTGGTGCAGCGCCGAGGCCCGCGCAGCCTCAGCGTGGTGGGCGCCGCCGCCTGGAACCTCGCGGATCTGCTGGACGTGCGCCGGGAGGAAGGGCTGGAGGGGGTCGCGGCCCGGCTGGCCGGCCCCGGCGGCGGCGATGCCGGTGACGAGGGTTCCGGCGATGACGCTTCCGGCGGCGACGGCGAGGGGGCCGCGCGCCGGCGGCTCGCCGGGTCGGACGGAGCGCCCGCGCCGACGGGCTCCGCGGCCAGGGATCCGATGGAGCAGCGGAAGATCCGCATGCCCACGGGGTACGAGATGCACCCCTGGGCCGATCTGCGTCCGGCGGGCGAAGGGCCCGCGAACACGAGGAAGTTGTGGCACCAGAGTCCGGGGAGTGCGGGATGACCATCCTCTGCGTACGTTTCCAGCTGCCTCCGACGAGCGAGGCCGACCTGCCCCACCTGCTCGGGATGCTCGAGGAGTTCACCCCCGTCGTCCAGGCCCTGCCACCGGACGGGGCGCTGGCCGACCTGCGCGGCGCCGAGCGGTACTTCGGGCGGGACGCCGTCGAACTGGCCTCGGTGATCCGGGTGCGGTCGCTCGCGCTGTACGGCGTCGACTGCGTGATCGGGGCGGGGCCCGGGCCGATGCTGGCCCGGATGGCGCTGCGCGACGCCGTGCCCGGGGTGACGTGTGCGGTGCCCGACGAGCCGGGCGCCATCACGGAGTTCCTCGCGGACAAGCCCGTCGCCGAGCTGCCCGGCGTGGGCACCGCGACCGCCCACACGCTGGGAGACTACGGTCTCGACACCCTCGGCCGGGTCGCCGCCGCACCGCTGTCCACGCTCCAGCGGCTGGTCGGCGCCAAGGCCGGCCGCGAGCTGCGTGAGAAGGCGAACGGCGTCGACCGCGGCCGGGTCGTGCCGAACGCCGTCTCCCGGTCCCTCGCCACCGAACGCCCCTTCGGACGCGACGAACTGGACCCGGACCGGCACCGCCGGGCGCTGCTGTCGGCCGCCGAGGAGATCGGTGCCCGGCTGCGCGCCCTGGAGAAGGTCTGCCGCACGCTCACCCTGACCGTGCGCTACGCCGACCTCCCCCACTCTCGAACAGGCTCGAGCGGGGGGACCCCCATCGCCACGACCCGCAGTCGCACCCTGCCCGAACCGACCGCGCACTCCCCGGCGCTGACCAGGGCCGCGTACGGCATGTACGAGGCGCTCGGGCTGCAGCGGGCCCGGGTGCGGGCGATCTCCCTGCGCGCCGAGGGGCTCGACCCCGCCGACCAGGCCTCCCATCAGCTGACCTTCGACCCGGTGGACGAGAAGGTCCGCCGTGTCGAGGAGGTCGCGGACCGCGCGCGAGCGAAGTTCGGGCCGCGGGCGGTGATGCCCGGGGGGCTGGGGGGGCGGGCGGCGTAGAGCCTTCCGCGTGACGTCAGTTGGCCCACGGCGGCACGACGCGGGTGCCGTCGGCCAGCCGTGCCTCCAGGCCGATCGAGGTGGTGACCCAGGAGTACGCGGTCCGGTCGGTCGGGTTCTCGACGGTCAGGGTGGCGCCGGGGTTGATGATCACCGTGTCGCCCGCGGCGATCCGCTCGGTGCGGCCGTCGAGGGTGATCAGCAGTTCGCCGTCGAGCAGATGGAAGATCTCCTCGCGGCTGACCGCGTGCGCGGGTGCCTTGAGGCCGGGCGGGATCTCGCCGCGCCAGGCGCACAGCTCCTTGCTGCCGCTGCTCGGGATGGCGTACGAGACGAAACGGGCGCCGTGGATCTCGTGGGTGACGCCTTCGGACGAGCGGACGATGGGCATGAGGCCTCCATGTAGTCAAGCAGGTTGACTATATAATCAAGCTGCTTGACCATCGCGTCAAGGGTGTTTCAATGCATGTGTGCACAACTCCGAGGCCATGGCCCTGTCCACCGCCCTGCTCGCCGCCGCCGGCGGGCTCACGCAACGCATCCACGAGGGCGTGCTCGCCCGCGGCTTCGAAGGGCTGCGGCCCGCGCACGGTTTCGCCTTCGCCCGGCTCGCTCCGGACGGCGCGACGGTCACCGACCTCGCCGTCCACCTCGGGGTGACCAAGCAGGCCGCGAGCCAACTCGTCGACGAGATGGTGCGCAAGGGGTACGCCGAGCGGCGGCCGCACCCCGGGGACGCGCGGGCGCGGCTGGTCGTGTTGACCGGGCGGGGCCGGGACTGCACACGGGCCGCGGAAGAAGCGGCGGCCGAGGCGGTGCGGGAGTGGAGTGCGGTACTGGGGGAGGGAGAACTGCGCCTCCTGGGCGAGCGGTTGCTGCGCGTCGCCCCCCACGGGCCCCTACGACCCGCCTGGTGAGGCGGGGTCCCCGGGTGGCGGTTACCACTGGAAGTTTTTGCTGACGCGTAACTTCCCAGTTTGACTACTCGCCCGTAACTTGACGAGTGAACAGCATCCTCGTGATCCGGATCACAGGGCCTCGTGCCGTCGCGCCCCCTTTGAGCCGCAAGGAGATCACCCGATGCTGCCCTGGAAACGAGTGCTCAGACCCCTGGCCGCGCTGCTGCTGACCGCCGCCGCCGTCACCGCCCCCGCCACCACCGCCCAGGCCTCCGGCGCCCCGAACTCCGGCTGGAACGACTACTCCTGCAAGCCGTCCGCCACCCACCCCCGCCCCGTCGTCCTGGTCCACGGCACCCTCGGGAACTCCGTCGACAACTGGCTGGGCCTCGCCCCCTACCTGAAGGTCCGCGGTTACTGCGTCTTCTCCCTCGACTACGGCCAGTTGGAGGGCGTCCCCTTCTTCCACGGCCTCGGACCCGTGGAGAAGTCCGCCGGACAGCTGAAGGACTTCGTGGACCGGGTGCTCGCGGCCACCGGCGCCGCCGAGACCGACATCGTCGGGCACTCACAGGGCGGCATGATGCCCCGCTACTACGTGAAGTTCCTCGGCGGAGCCGCCAAGGTGAACGCCCTGGTGGGTATCGCGCCCAGCAACCACGGCACCACCCTGAGCGGGTTCACCCACCTGCTGCCCTACTTCCCCGGCGCCGCCGACCTGTTGGCGAAGAACACCCCCGCCCTCGCCGACCAGGTCACCGGCTCCGCCTTCCTCGCCAAGCTCAACACGGGCGGCGACACGGTGCCCGGGGTGCGCTACACCGTCATCGCCACCCGGTACGACCAGGTGGTCACCCCGTGGCGCAGCCAGTACCTGAGCGGGCCGGACGTGCGCAACGTCCTGCTCCAGGACCTGTGCCCCCTCGACCTGTCCGAGCATGTGGCCGTCGGGCTGCTCGACCGGGTCGCCTTCCACGAGGTGGCCAACGCCCTCGATCCGGGGCGGGCCAGGCCCACCACCTGCGCATCGGCCTTCGAATGACACGTGTCATCCTCTGACACGTGTCAGGGAGACGTGTCGGGGCCTGTCCGGCCTGAGCCGCCGGACAGGCCCCTGGTCAGGGGGCGGTGGACCGGGTCAGCGGACCCCGTTCACCGGGCCGTTGTTCACCGGCCGTGCCGTCCGGCGCTGTCCGTCCGGCGCCGGGCCGACAGGAACAGGGCCGACGAGCCGAGCGCCAGGGTGGCCGCGCCGCCGATCGCGAGGTAGGCGGTGCCGCTGTCACCGCCGGTCTCGGCGAGGTTCTCGGTGGCACCGGCCGCCTCGGGCCGGTTGGGCGCGGATGCGGCGGCCTTCGGCCGGACCGCCGTGCTCCCCTCCTTCGGGGCCGCGGCCGGCTCGGCCGAGGTGCTGGGGTCGTTGTCGCCGTGCCCGTGGTGCTCGATCGTCGACTTGTCGTTGCCCTCCTCGATCTGCTCCTCGGTGGGAGCGGAGGCCGAGGGGGCCGGGGTGGCGCCCCCTGCCGCGCCGCCACCGCCGCCGAAGCCGACGTCCGAGCAGGAGTAGAAGGCCTCCGGGCTGTCCGACCGCTGCCAGACCGCGTACAGCAGGTGCTTGCCCGAGCGCTGGGGCAGGGTCCCGGAGAACGTGTAGAAGCCGCCGGTGGCGGCCGGGTTCGTGGACGTCGCGACGGGGTGCGCGAGATCCAGGTCCTTCCAGGCGAGCGGCTCGGCCGGGTCGTAGCCGGGCTTGGTGATGTACACCGTGAAGGTGCCCTTGTGGGGCGCGGTCACGCGGTACTCGAAGGTGTGCGAGCCGCTGCTCACCCCGGTCGCGGGCCAGTCGGCGCGGGCCAGGTCGAGGCCCTTGAACTCCTCGTTGTTCGCGCTGCACAGCTTGCCGTCCGGGATGAGCTGCTGGTGCCGGCCGCCCGCGTCGCCGATGCGGATGCCGTTCCAGTCGTAGAGGGCCTGGGTGCCGCCGGCCGCGACCGCCGCCTCGCACGCGGCCGACCTCGGGCTCTCGGGGCCCTCGGCGTAGCACTGCGAGACCCGGCTGACCGGGTCGCCCATCGAGCCGTGCGCGGCGGCCGGGACGGCGGTCAGCGCGGTCAGGGCGAGCGGGAGGCCGCCGAGGGCGGCGGCGGTGGCGGCCTTGCGGCGTGCGGGCATGCGGGAACTCCTCGAAACGGTGCGGGGGAAGGGCTTGGCCCCGGTGGGCCGGATCCCGTGGGGTGATCCGAAGCTAACCCCTGAAAACCGGGAAATCGCCTGCTGAGGGCGGGTGGAGGAGATCCTTATGGCCCGCTTAAGGGAGTGTTCGGACTGGCATCAGGTAGGTACCGTCACGGCATGGCAGACGAGGAGATCCGGCCGGCCGGGGCCGCCGACGTACCGGCCGTCGCGGAGGTGATCGACGCGGCCTTCCGCCCCTACGTCGAGCGCATCGGGCGGGCGCCGCAACCCATGCGGGAGGACCACGCGGCGAACGTGGCCGCGGGCAAGGTGTTCGTGACGGGCGATCCCGTGACCGGGCTCGTCGTGGTCGAGGCGTTCGAGGACCACCTCTTCCTCGACACCATCGCCGTCCACCCCGCGGCACACGGCCGGGGAGTGGGTCGGCGCCTGCTGCGGCTCGTGGAGGCACACGCGCGCGGGCTGGGACTGTCCGAGATCCGGCTCTACACGAACGCGCTGATGTGGGAGAACCAGAAGAGCTGCCCGAGGTACGGCTACGAACGGGTGGAGCCCCGCACGGACGGGCCCCATGACCGCCTGCACTACCGCAAGCGGCTGCCCTGCCCCTCGTGGGCGGTCCCTGCGGCGCGTCTCATGACCGGCACCGGCCGCTCAGGCGTCCGGCCACCACGTGCGAGCGATGTCCTTGCGGACCTCCGGGCGTCCAGCGGGGCGCTCGTCGGCTTCGTCGCGGACCCGGCGGACGTCCGTCTTCTTCAGGGGCTTCTGCACGGTCACACGGCGCATGGCTGCCTCCTCAAGGGTCTACCGGGTTCCGCGTTCTCACGGAGGTAGACCTTTCGGGGGAGGGTTACTCATCGCTCCCGGTCTGTCAGTGGCGGCAGTCACGATTCGGGTGTCAGTGGCGGGTGTCACTCTTGGGTCATGACGAACGACAGGGAGCCGGTGACCTGCTCCGACGTGGACTGGGACGCCGAGGCGGCCTCCTTCGACGAGGAACCCGACCACGGCCTGCGCGACCCCGACGTGCGCCGCGCCTGGGCAGGGCGGCTGCGCGGTTGGCTGCCGGAGCGCGCGGGCGACGTCCTCGACCTCGGCTGCGGCACCGGCAGCCTGTCACTCCTCGCGTCCGAGCAGGGCCATCGCGTGACGGGCGTGGACCTCTCCCCGGCGATGGTGACGCTCGCCCGGGAGAAACTGGCCGGGCGCGACGCCGTGTTCCTCCTCGGGGACGCGGCGTCACCGCCGGTCGGGGAACGGCGCTTCGACGCCGTGCTCGTCCGGCACGTCCTGTGGGCCCTGCCCGACCCCGGCCGCGCCCTCAGACGCTGGTGCGGGCTGCTGCGGCCGGGAGGGCGGCTCGTGCTGGTCGAGGGCGTGTGGGGAAGCGTCGCGCCGGTCGGCGTACCGGCCGAGCGGATCACGCACCTGCTCGGTCCCCTCGCCGGGCAGGTGCGCGTGGAGCGGCTCTCCGGCGATCCGCTGCTGTGGGGCGGGGCGGTGGCGGACGAGCGGTACGCGGTGATCGCGCGGGCCCGGGCGTCAGGCCAGGAGCGCGGTGAAACCACCGTCGCGGGCCAGTGACTCCAGCTCGTCGAGCGCGGCCAGGGCGGCCCGCGCCGCCACTGGGTCCGACTCGCCGAGGCCGCTCTCGGCGAACTCGTCCTCGTCCAGGCGCCGCACGTCCGTGCCGTCCGCGGAGCGCCACAGGTCCAGGTCGAGATCCTCCACGACCAGCTCCGGGCCGGAGCACCGGGCGGGGCGGGTGACATCGCAGTACCAGCCCTTCAGCGTGCCCGTGGCGGAGCGGACCTCCTTCACCGCGTACCACCGGTCGCGCCAGTAGTACTCCGTGAAGACGTCCCCGGGCTCGAAGCGGACGAACTCGAAGTCGCGGACGCCGGAGCCCGCCCAGGGCGCGCGTACCACGACGCGCGTGCCGTCGTCCGCCAGCAGCTCGCCGGTGTAACGGATCTTCGTACGGCCCGCCTTGACGAGGACGACGTCCAGCCGGGCGGGCCCGTCAGCCGAGTTCGCGGACATAACGCACCTCCTTCGCGCAGACTTCGTAGCCGAACCACTTGTTGATGGCGATCATCGGCTCGTTTCCGGTGTCGTTACCGGTGAACGCCTCCGTGTACCCCGCGGCGCGGGCCCGGTGCAGGGAGTCGTTCTTGGCGAGCTTCGCCAGGCCCCTGCCGCGGAACGCGCGGGCGGTGCCGGTCATGGCGGTGCCGTAGCGGGAGTCGCCGTCGGTGTACGCCACGCTGAACGCGGCGGGACGGCCGTCGACGACGGCGACCGTGGTCAGGTCGCGGTTGAGCAGCGGATGCTTCCAGTGCTCCTCGACCCAGGCCTCGTAGTCCGCGAACTCCACGTCGATGTCGCTCGGTTCGTCCGACGACGTCTCCGCGTCCAGTTCGAACATCGGGCGCGGGTCGTCCTCGAAGTCGGAGGCCGTGCGCAGTTCGACTCCCGGCGCGGGCTCCTGGCGGGGCGGCAGGGTGCCGGCCGCCAGGTCCAGGCGCAGGAACCAGGCGGAACGGCTGGCCCGGAAGCCGCGCCGCTCGGCGAAGGCACGGTGGCCTGGCTCGTCCAGCACCCAGGAGAACAGTTTTGTGACGCCCAGGCGCCCCAGGCGCTCCTCGGCGGCGCGCAGCAGGAGCGAACCGGCGCCGCGCCCCCGGTGGCCGGGACGGACGTAGATGTTGGCCGAGCCCTGGCCGGGCTCAGGACTGTCGTGGGCGACGCTGACCTGAGCCGTGCCGATGATCTCACCGTCCTCCTCGGCGACGAGCTGCCCGAAGTGGGCGTCCGGGTGGGCGTGCGTCAGGGTGTGCACCACGGACTCGGGTGTGGAGAGCATGTACGGAAGGGCGAGGCGGCGGGTGGTGGAGAACCCCTCGGCGTCGGCCGGGACATCGGGGCGCAGGTCACGCACGATCACGGTCATGGAGGCGCACGCTACGGGTGAACCCCTCGGGGATGCCTCTCATTTTCCGCCGGGTGCGCGACAATCGGCCCGTGACCTTGAGGATCGACATCGACGACAGTGCTCCCCCCTACGAGCAGGTGCGAGCGCGGATCTCCGAGCAGGCGCGGTCGGGCGCGCTGCCGGTGGGCTACCGGCTGCCGACCGTGCGGGGACTGGCGGAGTCGCTGGGCCTGGCCGCGAACACGGTCGCCAAGGCGTACCGGGCGCTGGAGGCGGACGGGGTGATCGAGACGCGGGGCCGCAACGGCACGTTCGTGGCCGCGGCCGGCTCGGCGGCGGACCGCGAACTGGCCTCGGCCGCACAGGCCTACGCGGAGCGGGCCAGGAGGCTCGGGCTGGGCGAGGACCTCGCGCTCGCAGCGGTCCGGGACGCCCTGCGGGCGGCTCACGGGGAGTAGGGCCTCAGCCGGACGGCCGCGTCAGCCGCTGCGGTGTCCGAGTGATGTCCAGACCCGCCGACCTGCCCGCCCGTGCGAACGCCATCGCGTCCGCCACCGCGGCGCCTCCCGGGTCGTTGTTGAAGTAGGCGTAGACGTCCCCGCCGTCGGACCAGGTCGTGGCGATGCGGTCGAGCCAGGTGGCGAGGGAGCGGTGGCCGTAGCGGGGCCAGGGCCGGGCACGGCCCTGGTGGAAGCGGACGTAGCCCCAGTCGGTGGTGCGCCACAGCGGTGTGGCCGGGCGGGCCAGGATGTCGGCCCAGCACAGGGCGGCGCCCCGGGACTCCAGGACCCGGCGGACCTCCGGTGTCCACCAGGAGTCGTGGCGCGGCTCGACCGCGACCCGGGTCGGGGCCGGGAAGCAGGCCAGGCACGCGGCCAGCAGGCCCGGGTCGGCGCGCAGGGTGGGCGGGAGCTGGAGCAGGACCGGACCCAGACGGTCGCCGAGACCCGCCGCGTGGCTCATCAGCCGGTGCACCGGCTCCTCGGGGTCCTTGAGCCGCTTGATGTGCGTCAGATAGCGGCTCGCCTTGACCGCGACGACGAAGTCCCCGGGCACCCGCCCCCGCCAGTTCTCGAACGTCTCCCGGGCCGGAAGCCGGTAGAAGGCGTTGTTGATCTCGACGGTGGCGAACTGCCCCGCGTACTCCTCCAGCCAGAGCCGCATCGGCAGCCCGGACGGGTACAGGACGTCCCGCCAGTCTCGGTACTGCCACCCGGACGTGCCGACGAACAGGGTCATATCCCCATCAAAGCACCAGGCGCCCTGGAGGACGGCAACGGCGGCCCGGTGTCCCGCGGACCCGCTACGCGGCGGCGCGCGTGTGGAAGCGATAGAGCAACAGCAGGAAGACGGCTGCCGTGACCAGCAGTGTCGTGATGACCACCGGGCGGAGGTCGTCCCCGGTCTGGCTGTAGAGAAAGCCCAGCGCGGCGCCGGCGAAGACGGCCCGGAGCAGGGCGTGCAGGGCGTGCAGGTCGCGCCTGAGACGCCGCGTCGCCTGGACCACGGCGACGCAGAGGGCCATGAAGGCCAGCGCGCTCCACACACCCCACGCCACATCCGGTCCGGTGATCGGGCCGCCGTGACGCCGGTTCACCGCGACCCAGTTGCCGTAGACGGCACCCAGGACGACGGGCAGGACCCACCGCCCGACGCGGTGGGCCGGTTCGCTGAACACGGTGGGTGCCGTGTGTGCCATCGGAGGCCTCCCTGGTCCATGCGGAGCTCGGCATCGCTCCGCCGGACACTGTGGCACGCCCGGGTGACAAGAAGGTGAGAAGCGGTTGTGAACGGCCCTCGAGGGTGGCCTCGCTACAGATACAGCCCCGCGTCGACGCCCCCGCGCGGTTCCGGCAGGGAGGTCGGGGACGTGCCCCGGCGCAGCGCGTACAGCTCCGCCAGCGTCGCGCCCTCGCGGCCGACCCCGTCTTCCCGGCCCAGCCAGTTCACCGCCTCGGCTCGGGTCAGCGGACCGATCTCGACCCGGGCGAGGCAGCGGCCGGGTCGGACCACGGCCGGGTGCAGGCGCTCCAGGTCCTCGTTGGTGGTGACCCCGACCAGGACGTTGCGGCCCTGGCCGAGCAGGCCGTCCGTCAGGTTCAGCAACCTCGACAGGGCCTGACCCGCCGTGTGCTTGGCCTCGCCGCGGATCAGCTCGTCGCAGTCCTCCAGGAGCAGCAGCCGCCAGCGGCCCTTGCCCGTCGCGTCCTCCTCGCCGATGGCGATGTCCATGAGGTAGCCGACGTCGGAGAAGAGCCGCTCGGGGTCCAGGACGCAGTCCACCTGGCACCAGTCGCGCCAGGACCGGGCCAGGGTGCGCAGCGCCGAGGTCTTGCCGGTGCCCGGCGGGCCGTGCAACAGGAGCAGCCGGCCCGCGATGTCCTCCGGGGTCGTCTTCATCAGGCGGTCCATGGCGTCCGCCACCGGCGCGGTGTAGTTGGGCCGGACCTCTTCCCAGGTGCCCGCCGCGATCTGGCGGGTGGTGCGGTGCGGGCCGCGGCGCGGGGAGACGTACCAAAAGCCCATCGTGACGTTCTCCGGCTGCGGTTCGGGCTCGTCCGCCGCGCCGTCCGTGGCCTGGTCGAGGACCTTCTTCGCCAGTTCCTCGCTGGTCGCCGTCACCGTGACGTCGGCGCCCCGGTTCCAGCGGGAGACCAGCAGCGTCCAGCCGTCGCCCTCGGCGAGGGTCGCGCTGCGGTCGTCGTCCCGGGCGACGCGCAGCAGGCGGGCACCGGACGGCATCAGCGTCGCCCCGGACCGGACGCGGTCGATGTTCACCGCGTGGGAGAACGGCTGCTCGCCCGTCGCGAAGCGGCCGAGGAACAGCGCGTCGACGACGTCGGACGGGGAGTCGGAGTCGTCGACGTTGAGCCGGATCGGCAGCGCCTCGTGCGGGTTGTCAGACATGCCGCCATGATCCGGCACGGGAGCGCCGCGTGCACCCGGTTTCCCGGTGCACGCGGCATGTAGTCCCGCGCAGGTCAGCCCTCGGTGCGGGAGATGAGGCGGCGGGCCCGCCGGGTCCCGCGGACCACGGCGTACCCCTTGGTCAGGGCGCGGTCCCGGGCGAACGTACGGGTGATCGCGCGGCCCTCGACCACCCGCTCGAACTCCTCGATGCCGGTGCCGCGGCGCACCGTCACCCGCCGCAGGGCGTACGGCCCCTGCGCCCGGCGCGCCAGGCCGTTGCCGACGGCGAGGGCCTGGGCGTAACCCGTCTCGCGCACCGCCTGCCGGACCCGGCGGCTGGAGTAACCGTAGGGGTAGGCGAACGAGGCGGGCACGGCGCCCAGTTGGTCCGAGACGATCTCCTTGCAGTGGATCAGCTCGAACCGCAGGGTGGCCTCCGAGACCTGGTCGAGCTGCGGATGGCTGTGGCTGTGCCCACCGATCTCGACGCCCGCCGCCGCGAGTTCGCGGACCTGGTCCCAGTCCAGCATGGTGTCCAGGCCGCCCCCGGTGTCGTACGGGCCCCTGAGCCACCCGGTGGTGACGAACAGGGTGGCCGGGAAGCCGTGTTCGGCGAGCGCGGGCAGGGCGTGCCGGTGCACACCCTCGTAGCCGTCGTCGAAGGTGATGAGGACCGGCCGCTCCGGCAGCGCGCGGCCGGAGCGCCAGCACGACGCCAGTTCGGCCGTGGTGACCGGGGTGCGGCCCCGGTCGGCGAGCACCGCCATCTGCTCGGCGAACGCTTCCGGGGTCACCGACAGGGCGCGGGTCGCCTCGTTCGGGTCGGTCGCGACCGCGTGGTACATGAGGATCGGTACGCGGGCGTCACTCACGTGCCGTCACCTCCACCTGCGGCACCGAGAAGGTGGTCCCGCCCCGGCGTGCCCGTGCGCTGCCGACGACGTAACCGCCCGCCGCCGTCAGCACCCCGGCCACGATCGCCCCGGCCCGTCCGGCACCGCCCGGCCGGGCCAGCAGGGCGTCCCGCAGACCCCGGGCCACCCCGGCCGGCAGGACCCGGGTGGCGTACCGGCGCTCGGACTCCAGGCCCTTCTCGGCCCCCACGCTCCGGGCCACCAGGGCCTTGGACAGGCCCTCGGCGTAGGTGCGGGTGCGGAAGTAGCGGAACCGCTCCCGGATCTCGGGCACCCGGTGATGGATCACCGCCCGGTCGTCGATCAGCAGGACCGCGTCGGGCCGGGCGCGGCTGAGGCGGATGCACAGTTCCGTCTCCTCGCATCCCAGCGGGCGTTTGTCGCCGTCCCGGCCGATGCCGGTGGCGAAGCCGCCCGCCGCGTCGAAGGCGCTGCGGCGGAACGAGGCGTTGCCGCCGAGCACGTTGCGCACCCGCACCCGGCCGCGCGGCAGGCCGCGGTAGGTGCAGCCCACCACCCAGTCGAACTCCTCCGGGAACCAGTCGGGCCGCCGCCCCGACGCCCAGACCGGCACCGTGCGCCCGCCGACCGCCATCACCCGCGGGTCGGCGTACGCCTCGGCGAAGTGCCGCAGCCAGTCGCGCTCGGCCACGGCGTCGTCGTCGAGGAAGGCCACGATCTCGCCGCGGGCCGCGGCGATGCCGGTGTTGCGGCCGGCGGACAGGCCGCGGGGGCCCGCGTTGGCGAGCACCCGCACGTCGTCGGCTTCCTTGTACTCCTTGCCGAGACGGTCCAGAAGGGCCTGGTGGTGATCGACGACCAGCAGCGTCTCCAGGGCCGGTCGTGACTGCGCGCGGACCGAGGAGACCGCCGCGAGGACGTCCTCCCAGCGGTCCTCGGTGTACGCGCAGATCACGACGGAGATGCCGGGACCGCTCAAGACACCTCTCCCCGCATGGTGTCCAGCATCGGCGACTGGGGTGAACGGCGGCGCAGCGCACGGCGGTTGGAGCGCTCCTGAAGGATCACCCGGAGCACGCGCAGTCCGTCCCGCACGGCCCGCAGATTGCTGACGCCGTGGATGCGCAGGTACTCGTGGCTCGGGATCTCCTGCACCTTGAGCCCGGCCTTGACGACCCGGATGTTCATCAGCGTCTCGACCTCGAAACCGGTGCAGTCGAGGTCGATCTTGTCGAGGCAGTGGCGCCAGAACGCGTTGTAGCCGTAGCAGAGGTCGGTGTAGCGGGCGCCGAACTTGCGGTTGACGACCGTGCACAGCGCCCAGTTGCCGAGCTTGCGGATGAAGGTCATGTCGTCGGTGCCGCCGCCGTTGGCGAAGCGGGAGCCCTTGGCGAAGTCCGCGCCGGAGACCAACGCGGAGACGTAGGAGAGGATCTCCCCGCCGTCCGCCGAGCCGTCCGCGTCGACCATCACGATGATGTCGCCCGTACAGGCCTGGAAGCCGGTGATCAGGGCGTCGCCCTTGCCCTTGCCCCGCTGCTCGACGACCTTGACCTCGGGCCACAGCTCGCGGGCCACCTCGACGGTGTTGTCGGTGGAGTTGCCGTCGACCAGGACCACTTCGTGGATCCAGTCGGGCAGGGTCTTGAAGACGTACGGAAGGTTCTCCGCCTCGTTCATGGCCGGGATGACCACGCTCACCGGCGGCGCTATGGCCAGGTGCGAGGAGACGGGCCGGTACTTGGAGGCGGTCGGCGGACGCTGCTGCGTCGCGGCCGGCTGCAGAACTGAGCTCATGGGTCTGGTCCCTCTCGTCCGGTGGACCGCCCCCCCAGGGCAGTCCGGATCCAGTCCGGTTCGAAAGGGGGGTTCTCACCCGAGGCACGCCGGGTGAGCTGGCAAAGCTGGCCGGCCGCGAAAAACGGCAGCCGACCGCGCGGCACGGCCCGGAGACAGTTGCGGTCGCCGAGCACGGCACCCCCCTACCGCGCCCCGCGCCGGTTCGTCGCGGTCCTTGAGCCCTCCCCTAGAGCCGCGTACTGACGGACCGATGCGGGTGAGATGTATGACGGTATTGACGATTGAACCCGTATGGCAAGACCTGGAGCGGACTCTCACGTTTTTGTTGGTTTGGTCGTTGTGAGGGACCGCTCGTGCGACGCAAGTTGCCCATTCCCGTCGCATAAACATGCGGTCACCGGAGGGGATCAGGACCTCCGGCGAACGTGTGTGCGGGGGTTCGGAGGACCGGACCCCGTGCCTGCGACGTGCGGGGTCACCATCGGTGCCCGCTGCGCGTCTTGAGCCGTGGTGAACGCGCCGAGCGTCCGGGGAGAGGTCGAAAAGACTTGGCATGGACACTTCCTGTCAACTCGCGTAGCTGCTACGACGGTTATGGCAGAGATCCTGCTAAAGGGAGGTTCCATGAGACGTTCCCGACTTGTCGTCCTCGTGAGCTCGCTCCTCCTCGCCGTCGGCACCGCCCTGACCGGGGCAGCGACGGCGCAGGCGTCCTCACTCGCCGCAACCGGCGGCTACGTGGCCCTCGGTGACTCCTATTCCGCGGGAGTCGGAGCCGGCAGCTACATCAGCTCCAGTGGCGAATGCAAGCGCAGCACCAAGGCGTACCCCTACCTCTGGGCCGCCGCCCACTCACCCTCGACCTTCGACTTCACGGCCTGTTCGGGCGCCCGAACGGGTGATGTTCTGGCGAGTCAGCTCGCCCCGCTCAGCGCCTCCACCGCCCTCGTCTCGATCAGCGTCGGCGGCAACGACGCCGGCTTCGCCGACGTGATGACGACCTGCGTGACCCAGTCCGACAGCTCCTGTGTCTCCCGCATCAACACCGCCCGGGCGTACGTGGACTCCACGCTGCCCGGCAAACTCGACAGCGTGTACTCGTCGATCCGCTCCAAGGCCCCCGCCGCCCGGGTCGTCGTCCTCGGCTACCCCCGCTTCTACAAGCTCGGCACCACCTGCCTCGGCCTGTCCGAGACCAAGCGCAAAGCCATCAACGACGCCTCCGACCACCTCAACACCGCCGTCGCCAAGCGCGCCGCCGACCACGGCTTCGCCTTCGGCGACGTACGCACCACCTTCACCGGCCACGAGATCTGCTCCGGCGACTCCTGGCTGCACAGCGTCAGCTGGCTGAACATCGGCGAGTCGTACCACCCGAAGGCAGCCGGCCAGTCGGGCGGCTACCTGCCCGTGCTCAACAGCAACGACTGACCGCTCAACCGGAGTCCGAGTCGGAGTCCGAGTCCGACTCCGACTCCGACTCCGGGTCCGGGTCCGTGCCGGAAGGAGAAGGGGAGGCCCCGCCCGTCGGGGTCTCCGTCTCGCACGTCACCGAGAACGGCACCGACTCGGACGTGGTCCGCACCGGCTCGCGCACCTCGACGCCGATCTCGTTCTCGAACGTCCCGGTCTCCGCCTCGGTCGTCACTCGCACCGTGTCCCGCTTCGAACGGCCGCCGCCCTCCGCGAACGACAGCGTCTTCCAGCCCCCGTCGAGCACCTGGCCGTCCCCCGTCACCCAGCGGTAGCTCACCTCGGCCGGCAGCCGCCCCACCGTGAGCGTCGCCGTGAACTCGGGCGCCCGGGCGTCGGGCGGCGGACACGTCCCCGAGTAGTCCGTGCGCCGGCCCTCCAGGGCGACCCGCACCGACTGCGGCGGCGGACTGCTCTCCTTGGTCCTGCTCGGCGTCGGCGACGGGCTGGACTTCTCCGTCCCCGTGTCGCGCGGGGGGCTCTTGGATGCCGTGGGTGTGCTCTCCCCGGCGCCCTGCTCGTTGTCGCCGGAACCGTCCCCGTTGTTCAGCAGCGCGTAGGTCAGCCCGCCCGCCGCGAGCGCCAGGGCGATCACACCCGCGACCAGCACCCGGCCGGCCCGGCGGTCCCGGTCCGGGCCGGTGGCCGTCGTGGTGGCACCCGACCCGGACGCCGCCGTCCGGCCCGGGAACGGCGCCGGGGGTGTGGGCGCGTGCTCGGGACGACCCGCCACCGCCGGCGGGAACGGAACCGCCCGTGTGGTGTCCGCGCCCGGCGAGCCGCCCGCGGCGACGACCCGCAGATCCTGCTCGGCCCGCTCGGGCGGCAGCCTCTGCCCGGGATCCTTGCGCAGCAGCCCTTCGATCACCGGGGCGAGCGGACCGGCCCGGTACGGCGGCGGCAGTTCCTCGTCGACGATCGCCCGAAGCGTGCTCAGCGGGGTGTCGTGACGGAAGGGGGAGCGGCCCTCGACCGCCGCGTACAGCAGCACCCCGAGCGACCACAGGTCGGACTCCGGGCCCGGTGTGCGGCCCAGCGCCCGCTCCGGGGCGAGGAACTCGGGCGAGCCGATGACCTCGCCGGTCATGGTCAGGGCGGAGCTGCCCTCGACCATGGCGATGCCGAAGTCGGTGAGCACGATCCGGCCGTCGTTCGAGATCAGTACGTTGGCCGGCTTCACGTCGCGGTGCAGCACCCCGGCCTCGTGCGCGGAGCGCAGCGCGGCCAGCACCTCGGCGCCGATGTGCGCGGCGCGCTGCGGTGTCATCGGGCCCTCGGCGTCCAGGACCTCCGCGAGGGAGAGGCCGCGGACCAGTTCCATGACGATCCACGGCCGGTCGTCGTCCGTCGCCACGTCGTACACCGTCACCACATTGCGGTTGGTGACCCGGGCCGCCGCCCACGCCTCCCGCTCCAGGCGCGCGTACATCCGCCGCACGTCGTCGCCCGCCAGACCGGCCGGGGCACGCACCTCCTTGACGGCCACCTCGCGGTGCAGCACCTCGTCGAGGGCGCGCCACACCGTGCCCATACCGCCCTCGCCGAGCGGTGCCAGGAGCCGGTAGCGGCCCGCGATCACGCGCTCATGGCCCGGTTCTTCGAACACGGCGCCCCCATTCGCAGCCGGGCGAGATCTCCATGACGGGTGTTTTCCCCACGGGGTCGCATTTCCTCACGAGGTGGGATTTCTTCACGACGTCCGCTGCTCTGCTGACGTCCGATGCCTCACGAACGTAACTCAGCCGAGTGCGGATGCCGCCCCCTTGAACACGAGTCCGGCCCCGAGGACCACCACGGCGAAAGCCGAGCCTAGGGGTGCGGTCCGGCGTACCAGGGCCGTCATCGGGCCCGCCGTCCAGCGGGGGCGCCGGTCCAGCAGCCGGCTCATGCCGCTGCCGGCCTTGACGACGGCGTATCCGGCGGCCGTGAGGGTGAGCGCCAGTCCGACGCCGTAGGCGACGACGAGCAGCAGGCCGAACCAGGCCTGCCCGAGGGCCGCGGCACCGACCAGCACCACCACGGCCGACGGGCTGGGCACGAGGCCGCCCGCGAAACCCATGAGGATCGTGCCGCGGAGGGTGGGGGCGACGGGGTGGCTGTGCGTGGATCCACCGTGGGTGTGCTCGATCGCGTGGGGATGCGGGTGGGGGTGGCTGTGGTCCTGCCCGTGCCCGTGCCCGTGCCCGTGCCCGTGCCCGTGCCCGTGCCCGTGATCGTGGTCGTGGTCGTGCTTGTGGTGATGGTCGTGGCTGTGGCCGTGAGTGTGGCCGTCGTGGTCATGCGTGTGGCCGTCGTGGCCGTGCGTGTGGCTTGCGTGGCCGTGACGACGGCCGTGCGGGTGCCCGGTGTGCGCGCGGCCGCGCAGGGCGCGGCGGACCAGGCTCGCGCCCGCCAGGGTCACCAGCAGACCGCTGGCGACGCCGAGCCAGGCGATCACCGAGGGCGCCGCCGCCGAGCCGGCCGTGACCAGCAGGCCCAGGGCGACCACGCCCAGGGTGTGCGTGATCGTCACCGAGGCGGCCATGGGCAGGACGTCCTTCATCCGGGCCTGGCCGCCCCGGGCCGCCGCCGTCGCGGCCATGATGGTCTTGCCGTGGCCCGGGGCGAGCGCGTGCATCGCACCCAGGACGACGGCGATGAGGAGGGCCAGCGCCGCGAAACCGGCGGTGAGGTCCTGCCGGGCGACCAGGTCGTCCAGGGCACGCGTCCAGCGATCCGCTCCGCGCGGGAGCACGGAGGCCGCGGGGGCGTCCGACTCCTCCTCGGCCAGGGCGGCGCCACCCGGGCGCACCCGCAGGGCGGCCGACGCGGTGTCGGCCGGAGAGGACAGCAACTCCTCGGGGTAGCTGGTCAGTTCGGCCGATATCGACTTCTCCGGCACGTCCGAAGCGGCGAGCGTCATCCGGTCGCCCCGAGCCGTGATCTCCCGCCAGCCCGGGCCGGTGGAGGCACTCGCGCCACGGAAACCGAGGGACACGGTCTCCTTCCCCGACGGCAGCGGAGCGGTCAGCTCGCACTCCACACGGAGGGTGTCGAGCCCCGCCTGCCCGGGCCGCACGCGCGCGTGGCTGCGCTCGGCGGTGAGGGCCACCGCACGGCCGTCGACGGTCGCCCTGCTGTCCTCGGCGGCCGTGGCGCACCGCTCGCGGGCCCACAGGGCGATGCCCAGCCGTTCGATGTCCGGACCCGCCTGCGTCGCCGGGATCTCGGCGAGGTCCTCCACGTGGTGGACCCGCAGTTCACCGGGGGCGGCGACGAGGCCGTCGTAGTGGTTGACGGTGAAGTTGCCCAGCGGGTGGGCGCTCGCCGTGGCGGCGGGCAGCAGGGTGAGCGCGCAGGCGGCCGTGAGGACGGCGGCGCCGGACGCGAACAGCCGGCGCAGGGTCACCGGTTGCCCTCCAGGTCCTTGAGTGCGGTACGGGCCTCACGCGCCCCGAGGGGCGAGAAGCCGGGGTTCAGGTCCAGCGCGGCCCGCAGATGCGTGCGGGCCGCGCGCTCGTCGCCGGTGGCGCGTTCGATGACACCGCGGTGGTAGAGGAAGACGGCGTTGCGGTAGCCGGTGGCCGTCGCCCGGCGGGCGTACGGAAGGGCCTCCTCGTCACGGCCGTTGACATGCAGGGCCCAGGCGAGGGCGTCGGCGGTGTGCACGCTGTGACGCCGGTCCCACTCGGCGCGGGCGGCGCGCAGGGCCTCCTTCCGGTCGCCGTGGTCGGCGGCGGCCATGGCCGTGTCGAGGTCGGCGTTGACACCGCCGGCGCGGGCGAGGGCCGTCCAGGCGTCGACGAGGACGTACTGGTCGCCGGCTTTCGCCCGGTCGCCGTCGGCGCCGCGGTCCTCGTAGAGCTCGCCGAGGGCGACGAGCGGGCCGGGCAGCGGGAAGCGGGCGACGACCTGCTCCAGCCCCCGCACGGCGGCCGCCCGGTCACCGCTCGCCGCCTGGGCGCGGGCACGGCCCTCCAGGGCGGGCAGATACGCGTCGTCCGCGGCGAGGGCGCGGGCGTAGTGGCCGAGCGCGGCCTTGTACTCGCCCTGGTTCCAGGCGAGTTGACCGAGGGCGGTGGCGACGTACGCGATGTCGGCGGGCGCGTTCGCGGAGTCCAGGGCGCGCTCCAGTACGGTACGCGCCGTGCGGACGTCGCCGCGCAGCTCGCGCACGTACGCGTACCGCGTGAAGACCGGCACGCCCGGGCGCCTGTCGTCGGCGGTGTCGGCGGCCTCGGCGGCCTCGTCGTACCGGCCGAGTTCGACGAGGGCGTCGATACGGGTGCACAGGGCGCGTTCGTTGTAGGGGTTCTGTGCGAGCGCCCGGCCCGCGTACGTCAGGGCGTCCGGGAAGTCGTGGCGGGCGGCGGCGAGGGCGGCCCGGCCTGCCAGTGCCTGGTCGTTGCCGGGCCGCAGTTCGAGCGAGCGCTTCAGGGCGCGCCCGGCCTGCGGGTACCGGGAGGGATCGCCCTTCGTCCGGGCCTGCTCGACGTAAGCGACGCCGAGAGTGGCCCAACTGCCGAAGTCCCTCGGCTGGGCGCGGAGATGCCTCTGCAGGGACGCGATGCCCGCGTCGAGGTCCCCCCGGGCGAGATCGCCGGGCGACAACGCCCCGGCCGCGGACACGGCGGTGACACCGGCCCCCCGGTCCTGCGCACCCCCGACCGCGATGGCCCCACCGGTCACCGCGACCGCCAGCAGCGCGGCGCACCCGGCCAGCCGCAGTGCCCGCCACCGCCGCCCCCCGTCGGCGGCCCGCCGCAGGGCGGCGACCCGCTGACCGGTGCCGGGCCCGGGGCCGGAGCGGCCCTCGGTGGGGTGGGCGCCGGGAGTGCCGTCCCCGCCCGTGCCGGAGTCGGCCCCCGTCCCGGCAGCCGAAGCCTCCCGCTCCCCGGTGTTCCCGGGTTCCGGGGTCGTCGACGGAGCTCCGTCGTCGTCACGCCTCTGCGGTGTGCTGTCGGTCGTACGCGGAGGCATGACCTCTCCTCGTCGGATGTGCTGGTGCTGGGTCAGGGGGCGCGGCCCGTGCCGTGGGGGGGCGGGGGTACGGGCCGCGCCGGCAGGGGGAGCGGAGCGGGTCAGTACGCCCGGTTCCGCATGCGGCGCCACCACATCAGCGCCGCGCCGATCAGGACGATGCCGCCCGCTCCGGCCCCGGCGGACGCGGCGATCAGGCGCATGTCGTCCGAACCCTGCGCGCCGGCCGGCTGGAGCGCGTCGCCCAGCTGGCTGCGGACGTCGTTGCCGCCGTCCACGCCCTTGGCGAGCGGACCGCGCGAACCCTCCGTCGGCAGGGCGACGTACGGGAAGGCCTTCTCGAAGTCCTTGTCGTTCTTGTCGACCGCGTCACCGAGGTCGTTCTTCGCGCCCAGCAGTTCGCCCTCGACGACCTGGAGCGAGGCGTCGATCACGTCGTCGGTGAGGCGACGGCCGTTGGGGAAGCCGGCGGTGTCACCGTCGAGGACACCCAGCCGCTTCGGCTTCGCGGCCGGCTTGATCGAGGTGTTGAGCCGCAGCTGCTCCGACGGCGTCACGTGCGGCGGCTGGTTGAGGTCCTTGACGCCCTTGAGGAAGACGTCGACCAGGTCGTTGCGCGGCTCGGCCGGCGCCGGGATCTTGTAGATCGCCTCGATGAGCTTGGGCAGCTCCGGGTTGGTGACGTTCTCCAGGAACTGCGCGTCGTCCCGCGGCGCGGAGGCGTTGAACGTGTCCTTGTCCTTCAGCGGGTTGACGACCTCGTTGACCAGCGGGTTGCCGAGGCGCGAGACCTGCGAGAAGTAGCCCTTGGCGTTCTTGCGCTGGGTCGTCGACCAGATGCCGACGATCGGCTGCTCGTGGGACTCGGTGATGAAGCTGTTGGGGACCTGCAGGGCGATCGAGTTGACGTTGTAGCCCTTGAGGGTGTCGTTGCCGACCTCGGAGAGGTTCCCGCCGTACAGCAGGTCGAAGACGCGCAGGTCCAGGAAGAACGGGTCGTCGGCCTGCCCGGCGAACGTCTGGGCGCCGCCCGCGAGTTTGTGCACCGCCTGCTTGCGCAGGGTGCTGTAGTCCGGCATCGACGCCTTGCCGACGTTCGACGGCGCCACCGGCACGTCGTCGGCGACCTTGGTCTTCGACACGGCCTTCAGACGCTTCAGCTTGATGAGTTCGAGGTCGTACGTCTGCGTGATGTTGAGGTCGGGGTCGTCGAGGCTCTCGACCGGGCCCGTGTTGTACAGGAACGTCTTCTCGTTCTTCACATGGGTCTTGAACGTGTATCGGAAGAGCAGGTCCTCCTGCGCGTCGCCGTTGCTGTCGATGCGCAGGTCGTACTGGGCGTCCTCGGCGAACGGGAAGAAGTTGGGCCCGCCGGCCGGTTCCTCGAAGGGGATCCAGTTCGCGACGATGGTCGTCGTGTCCGGCTTGTCCGGGCTGACGAACGCGTACACGTCGGTGTTGTCGTACTGCGGGGTTCCCGAGATCAGCGGGGCCTCGCGGTGGCTGGAGGCGGAGGCCGCCTCAGGTTCCAGCGCGGTCACACCGGCGGCCGTGAGCCCGCCGGTGGCCAGCGCGCCACAGATCACGGTCGCGATGCTCGCGCGTCCCGCACCGGTCCTGGAGATAGGTGTCATGCCGTCCGTCCTCCGTGCCAACTTGCCTGACACACGCCATTCGGAGCGGTCGGCGAAGCGGATTGGTCGAATCTCAAACGTTCTTACGGCGAGGGCGGAAAGTTGTTTCATCGCCGGGCGACCCGCGTTTTCGGCGAGCTGATCCGTAACCCCTGCCGGAGGTGTGTGTGGTGCGAATGCCTCGTGCGAGGGGACAGGCCCGGTGCGGCCTCGGAGAGGGGGACCGAATGGAGGCGGACGAACTGCTGTTGCGGGTGGCGGGCGGGGACCAGCAGGCCTTCGAAGGGCTGTACGGACTGGTGTCCGGCCCCGTGTTCGGGCTCGTACGGCGTGTGGTGCGCGATCCCGCCCAGTCGGAGGAGGTGGCTCAGGAGGTGCTGCTCGAACTGTGGCGGTCCGCGGGGAAGTTCGACCCGGGCCGCGGCAGCGCCATGTCGTGGATCCTCACCCTCGCCCACCGCCGCGCCGTCGACCGGGTGCGCAGCGCCCGCGCGGCCGGGGAGCGCGAGCAGCGCGAGGCGCTCCGCGCGAACCAGACCGCTTTCGACCAGGTCACCGAGGAGGTCGAGGCCGGACTCGAACGCGAATGGGTCCGCCACTGCCTGGACCGGCTCACGGTTCTGCAGCGCCAGTCCGTCACCCTCGCCTACTACGAGGGCTACACGTACCGTGAGGTGGCCGAGCAGCTCTCCCTGCCGCTGGGCACCGTCAAGACCCGGATGCGTGACGGGCTGACCCGCATGCGCGAGTGCCTCGGAGGCGCGGCATGAGCCTCTTCCGCCGCGAGGACCCGCACTCGCTCGCCGCGCCCTACGCGCTCGACGCCCTGGAGCCGCCGGAGCGGGTCCGCTTCGAGAAGCACCTGCGGGACTGCGACCGCTGTGCCGCCGAGGTGCGCGCCCTGACCGAGGACGCCGTCCGGCTCGCCTGGTCCACGGCCGCCCCGGCCCCCGCCGCGCTGCGCGACCGGGTCATGCTCGCCGTACGGACGACTCCGCAGGACCCGGCGCCGCAGGGCGCGGCGCGCGAGCCGGCCCGCGCGCGTGCGACGCGGCTGCCGCCGCACGTGTGGGGCACCCGGCCGCCACCCCGGCAGCGGCAGCGGCGCCGGGTTCCGCTGTTCGTGCCCTTCGCGACGGTCACCGCCGCCGCGGCCCTCGTCGTCGCCGCGCTGTTCGCCGTGCAGGCGAACCGGGCGCAGGACCGGCTGACCGCCGAGCAAGATCGGTCACGTGAGATCGCCCACGTTCTGGCGGCTCCGGACGCCCGTGTGAGCAGCGGCCGGGACGGGCGGGGCCGCACCATCGGAGTGGTCGCTTCCGCCACGGAGGGGAGCGCGGTGGTCACCCTCGGCGGATACGGCGCCCCGTCGGGCGGGCGCGTGCACCAGTTGTGGCTCATGCGCCCGGGTGCGCAACCGCGCTCCCTGGGGCTCTTCGACGGCGACGCGCCCCTGGTCGCGACGGATCTCGGCACCTCGGCGACGTCACTGGCCGTGACCGTCGAGCCCGCCGGCGGATCGCCGCAACCCACTACCCAGCCGATCATCCAACTCGCCCTGAAATCTGCTCGATTCGGAGAGTAACCGGAGATACATCGTCAACCCCCTTATGGGGAAGGTGAATCCTGTGACCGCGATACACGCGTGCCCGGACGGGGAGATAGGGTTAGCCTGCCCGGGCCGGGTGGACTCGTACGGGTGGGGAGTGACATGGAACAGATAACAGTGCGCAGCAGGGCCAGGGTCCCTGCGATCACCTGCGGGAGCAGCGCGACCAGTTCGCGCCTCGACCGCCACCTCTCGGTGCTGGGCGGCCCCGCCGTCCCTCAGCGGGAGACGGTCGAGGCGACCTCGCTGATGCGGGAACTGACCGCGCGTCAGTCGCACGACCGCAGTGGCAGGGGCGCACGCGTGCGTCGCGTCTCGCTCTTCGCGCCGCTGCGCCGACTGCGCCGCTCGCTGTTCGGCAGCAGGTAAGGGCCCCGCGCTCGGGCGGTCACGCCACTTCCGGTGCAGCGCTGCGACACCCGTCGTCCGTCACCCCGCGGCACGCAGCGACGCCAGAAGTGTTCCCGAGCGCGGTACGCCCCCTGTCGGTGTCTCATCCCCGCCCGGCAGTGACCGGGGGCGACCTCCACGGCTCCGGCCGCCCGCTCACCGCTCCCCGTGCGCGTACCGGCGCACGGCCAGCGGCACGAACACCCCGAGCAGCACGGCGCACCACAGGAGCGCCCCCGCGACAGGATGGGCCACCGGCCAGGCCGCCCCGTCGGGCACCGACGCGTTGCCGAAGAGATCCCGCAGGGCCGTGGCCACCGCGCTGATCGGATTCCACTCCGCGACCGTCCGCAGCCAGCCCGGCAGCCCGCTCGTCGGGATGTAGGCGCTGGACAGCAGCGGCAGCAGGAACGTCGCACCGCCCAGCTGACCGGCCGCCTCCTCGTTGCGGGTGAGCAGGCCGAGGTAGATCCCGGCCCAGGTGCACGCGAAGCGGAACAGCAACAGCAGCGCGAACGCCGCGAGAGCCGCGAGCGGACTGCCCTCGATCCGCCAGCCCACGGCCAGGCCCACCAGCAGGAACGGCACGGTCCCTGCGGTCGTGGCCACGAGGTCCGCCGCGGCCTGCCCCAGCGGCACCGCCGCCCGGCTCATCGGCAGCGTACGGAAGCGGTTCGTCACGCCCCGGTGCGTGTCCCCGGCCGCCTGGAACATGCCGGTCATGATCCCGCCCGAGGCGGTCGCCACCAGCAGGCCCGGCACCAGGAACGACCGGTACGCCTCGCCCGGCACCGCCAGAGCGCTGCCGAAGACGTAGCCGAAGAACAGCAGCATGCTGATCGGCATGACCTGGGTGAGAATCAGCAGCCCAGGGTTGTTCCGCATCCGCAGCAGCTGGCGGCCCAGCATCGCGGTCCCGTCATACGCCAGCATGCTCATGCGGCACGCTCCTTCTCGTCGGTCGTCTCGGTCGAGGTCTCCGTCAGACGCAGGAACACGTCGTCGAGGGTCGGCGGGCGCAGGCTCACGTCGAGCAGCGGCACCCCGGCCGTGTCCAGGGCGCGCACCAGCAGCGGGATCGTGAGCGTCGCGTCCTTGCTGACCGCGCCGACGGCGTTGCGCTCGTGGTCGAACGACGGCTGCGCGCCCGTCAGCCGGTCGAGTACGGCCGCGGCCTTCACCAGCACGTCCGCGTCCGGCACGACGACCTCGGCGTGCGCCCCGACGAGCGACTTGAGCTGCGCCGGGGACCCGGTGTGCGCGACCCGGCCCCGGTCCACCAGGGCGATGTCGTCGGCCAGTTGGTCGGCCTCCTCCAGGTACTGGGTGGTGAGCAGCACGGTCGTGCCCTCGGCGGTCAGGCCGCGCACCACGTCCCAGATGAGGGTGCGGCTGGCCGGGTCGAGGCCGGTGGTCGGCTCGTCCAGGAACAGCACGTCGGGGCGGCGGATCAGGCTCGCCGCGAGGTCCAGGCGGCGGCGCATGCCGCCGGAGTAGGTGGACGCGGGGCGGTCGGCGGCCTCGGTCAGGCCGAAGCGGTCGAGGAGTTCCGCGGTCCGGGCGGCCGGGCCGCGCACCCGGTGCAGCCGGCCGAACAGCTGGAGGTTCTGGCGCCCGGTGAGATCCCCGTCGATCGAGGTGTCCTGCCCGGTGACACCGATCCGGGCGCGTACGGCGGCGGGCTCCCGGACGAGGTCGTGCCCCGCCACCCGGGCTGAGCCCGCGTCCGGCCGCAGCAGCGTCGTCAACAGCCGTACGGCCGTCGTCTTGCCCGCCCCGTTCGGCCCGAGGACCCCGCAGACGGTCCCCTCGGCGATCGCGAGGTCCAGCCCGCGCAGGGCATGGACCTCCCCGAACCGCTTCTCCAGACCTTCACTAAGTACAGCGTACGTAGAAGTCATGGCGTGACCATAGCGCACTACGTACGCTGTACGTAACTAGGATGGTGGCCGAGGTGATGATCGATGGCGGGCCGAGCGGCCGTACCCGAAGTGATCTGGGCGCGCCCCGAGCGCACCGGCCGTGGGCCGAAACCGGCGTTCACCCGCGCCGACATCGCGGCGGCGGCGGTGCGGATCGCCGACGCGGACGGGCTGGACGGGGTGACGATGCGCCATGTCGCCGCCGAACTGGGCTGCGGCACGATGTCGCTGTACAACTACGTCCCCCGCAAGGAGGACCTGTACGAGCTGATGATCGACGCCATCGGCGCCGAGCACGAGATGTTCGAGCCCACCGGTGACTGGCGCGCCGACATGCTCCGCAACGCGGAGGAGACGCGCGCGATCATGTACCGCCACACCTGGGTGCCGCGTCTGATGCCGGGGGTGTTCGGCTTCAGCCCCAACACCCTGCGCTACCTGGAGCACTGCCTGGCCTGCCTCGAACCGCTCGACGTGCCGGCCGGCACGAAGACGGAACTGATCGCGCTCCTCAACGGCGTCGTGACGACCTACACCGGGAACGAGATCGCGACCGCCGAGCGCACCCGCTCCATGCCGTGGACGGCGGAGGAGGAGAACGCGGTCCGCATGGCCTATCTCGGCAGCCAGATCGCCACCGGCGCCTATCCGCGGATGATGGCGGCCTTCACGGAGCAGAGTGGGCCGGTCGACCTGGAAGCCGTGTTCAGACGGGCGCTCGAACGCGTCCTGGACGCCTTCGACCCCGAGTCGCGCTCAAGCAGCCAGCGCGGCTAGAGCAGCGCCAGTTGACCCTCGGGGCCCTCCTCGGGTTCCTCCAGTACCGACGCCGGCCGGCGGGCCGCGTCCGGTACCGGCAGGACGCCCGCCGTGCGCAGCTCCGTGGCCGTGACCGGGTCGGTGATCTCCGGCTCTTCCAGGGGGCGCAGTTCGGCCAGCAGTGCGAGAACGGTGATCAGCTCCAGGAGCTCGGACGTCCAGGGCTGCGGCCAGGTCAGGGGGCGGATCGCCGCCAGCGTGCCCGGCTCGGGGGTGGCGACGCGGGTCGCGAACCACTGCTCCAGGACGTGGACTCCGCCCACCTCGAAGTCCCAGGCCTCCGGCGGCACGGGGGAGACGCGGCCCTCGTCCAGGAACAGCGCCTCCTCGTCCCGGTCGTAGCGCAGTGTCGCGGGCCGGGAGGGCAGCGGGGCACGGACATAGGGGCGGCGGCCGCCGGGGAGCTTCGGGCGTTCGCCGTCGCGGCGCATCAGCCAGAGCATCCGGTGGCCCAGTTCCAGGCCCCCCTCCCACTCGTCGGCGTCCCCGGTGAGCGGGACGGTGAGATCCGGACGGGCCGTGGCCGTGATCCAGGCCAGGACGTCCAGTGGCGCCGGGGTGCCGCCCAGGCGGGTGCCGAGGTGCTCCAGCAGGCCCGGGGCCAGGTTCGGCTCGCGGCCCCCGGGACGCCGGTACAGCGGGCGGACGCGGCCGGGGCGCAGCAGCGGGAGAAGTGAGGTGGCGAGCAGGGGAGGGGTGGTCCCGGGCGCCTCCACCACGAAGACCTGCCGTTCGTCCGCCACCCGCCACAGTTCCGGCCGGGCCGCGTCGATCAGCCGCTGGTCGGGGATCAGCCACTGTTCGTCGTAGGGCGCGAGCAGGACGCGCACCGGCTCCGGGCAGGGCCCCGAGGCGCGGGCCAGCTTCTGCGTGCCGCTGCCGGTCCGGCCGGGAAGCCGGCCGACCGCCGTGTGCAGTGTGCGCGAGCGGGTCGGCTCGAACAGGATCTCGCGGTCGGGCCCCTCGGCCTTCACCAAGGTGTCCCAGCGGGCCTTCAGGGACGCCGCGTCGGGCGCCGCCGGCCAGCCCCGGCCGAGCCGCGGCGGTGCGACGGACCACGGCATGAGGTCCGCCAGCGGCGGAGCGTCGTCGTGCGTCACGCAGGGCATCGTACGACCTGCCGAGGACAGGCGGGTCAGGTGGCGTCCAGGGTCACCGTGAAGGAGAACCGGTCACCGCGGTAGTGGATGACGGCCACGTCCAGAGGCCGCCCCGCGGCGTCGTACGTCACGCCGGTGTAGTGCAGGATCGGGCTCAGCAGCGGGACTCGGAGCAGTTTCGCGGTCTCCGGGTCGGCCAGCCGCGCCTCCACGGTGTCCGTGATGCGGCTGATGTCCGCCCCCACCACGTCCCGCAGCACCTTCGTCATCGGCCACCGGACGAGGTCGTCCAGGTCGATCCGCGCGGCCAGTTCGGGGCGTACGTAGTTGCGGGCGTGGTTCGTCGGCTCGCCGGTCTTCTCGTCGCTGCGCAGCCGGTGGTAGGTCGCGACCTCCCGCACATCCGGGAAGAACTCGGCGAGTTCGCCGGGCACCGGCGTGGTGCCGTGATCCAGCAGGTCGGTCGTCATGCCCGACTGCTGGGCCACGATCGCGTCCACCGAGCCGAGCAGGCGCACGGGGGAGCCCCTGCGCGCGTCCGGCTCGATGAACGTGCCCCGGCGGCGGTGGCGCGAGATCAGCCCTTCGTCCTCCAGCTCCTTCAGCGCCTGCCGCATCGTCAGCACGCTCACGCCGTAGTGCCCGGCCAGCTGCTCCTCGGTGGGCAGCCGCAGCGGGTCCCGGGGCGAGCGGCCGAGGATCGAGGCCCGCAGCGACTGCGACACCTGATACCAGAGCGGCAGCTTGCGGTTCAGGACGATGGAATCCGGAGCGAAGGAGGTCACGGGCCATCCGTACCGGTAGGAAATGATCAGTGCAAGGGGGCTTCCGACGGATCTCCGTGCAAGAAGGAGCGGCGTTCGGTCAGAAGCCGCCTAGGGGCGGAAGTGCCGCTCCAGGCCCTGCCAGACGTCGTCGTAGCGCTGCTGGAGGTGTTCCGCGCGGGCCGCGTGCGGGGTGAGGGTGAGCGGCCAGCGCGTCTCGAACATGAACGCCAGGCCGTCGTCGATCTTCTGCGGCTTCAGCTCGGCGGCGCTCGCCCGGTCGAACGTCTCCCGGTCCGGGCCGTGCGCCGACATCATGTTGTGCAGCGAGCCGCCGCCCGGCACGAAGCCCTCGGCCTTGGCGTCGTAGGCGCCTTCGATCAGGCCCATGTACTCGCTCATCACGTTCCGGTGGAAGTACGGCGGCCGGAAGGTGTCCTCGCCCACCAGCCAGCGCGGCGCGAACACCACGAAGTCGGCCCCGGCCAGCCCCGGAGTGTCCGACGGGGAGGTCAGCACGGTGAAGATCGACGGGTCCGGGTGGTCGTAGGTGATGGTCCCGAGCGCGTTGAAGCGGCGCAGGTCGTAGACGTAGGGCAGGTGGTTGCCGTGCCAGGCGACCACGTCCAGCGGGGAGTGGTCGTAGGTGGCCGTCCACAGGTGGCCGCAGAACTTGTTCACCACCTCCACCGGGCCCTCGACGTCCTCGTACGCGGCGACGGGCGCGCGGAAGTCCCGGGGGTTGGCGAGTCCGTTGGCGCCGATCGGGCCCAGGTCGGGGAGGCGGAAGGGTGCGCCGTAGTTCTCGCACACGTACCCGCGGGCGGACTCGTCGAGCAGCTCCACACGGAAGCGGACGCCACGCGGGATCAGGGCCACATGTCCCGGCTCCGCGTGGAGCAGACCGAACTCCGTGCGCAGCAGCAGTCCGCCTCGCTCCGGGACGATCAGCAGCTCGCCGTCGGCGTCGCCGAAGACCCGGTGCATCGAGACGTTGGCCGTGTAGAGGTGCACGGCGATGCCGGTGCGCTGGGTGGCGTCGCCGTTGCCGCCCAGGGTCCACAGGCCCGCCAGGAAGTCGGTCTCGGGCGCCGGGTCGGGCAGCGGGTTCCAGCGCAGGCGGTTGGGGTCGGGCACGGTCTGGGTGAAGGGGGCGGTGCGGATCGAGCCGTTGTGGATCCGGGTGAACGCCGGGTGCGCGGCCGACGGCCGGATCCGGTACAGCCACGAGCGGCGGTTGTGCGCCCGTGGCTCGGTGAAGGCCGAACCGCTCAGTTGCTCCGCGTACAACCCGAGCGGGGCCCGCTGGGGCGAGTTGCGGCCCTCGGGCAGGGCCCCCGGGACGGCCTCCGAAGTGTGCTCGTTGCCGAAGCCGGAGAGGTAGGTCAGCCCTTCGGCGGTCTTCCGCGCTGCCCCACGCTCGAACCCGCTCGTGCGGGTGGTGCCCCCATCGCCCATGTTCGCCGCTCCCTTGCGTTCGATTCCTATGGAGTACCGTAGGATTGCGATTTCCCCGACGCAAGGGGGGCGCGCCCCTCCTCATGAGGGATGACCTGAACCCGACTTGAGAACGATCCGCCGGGCCGGACGTGTGTTCTACGCTCCCGATATGTCGTGGACACGGAAATCTGGTGCCGCGCTCGCGGTCTGTGTCCTCCTTCTGGCCGGATCCGCGGGCTGTGGCTCCGGCGACGCCCGGGAGGGCGTCGCGTCGCCCTCGCCGGCCGGCCGGATCCTGGAGGACCGGGACCCGGAGGGCCGGCCCTTCCGGGAGGTCGGGCCGGAGGAGGCACCCGACGTCGGGATCGAGGTGCAGCCCGACGCGGCCGGCGGCTGGGACGTGCGCCTGACCGTGCGGAACTTCCGCTTCTCGCCGGCCGGCGCGGCGGCCCGTGCGGTGCCCGGCCGCGGCCTGGCGCACCTCTACGTCGACGGCCGTCCCGTCGCCCGCCTCCGCGCCCCGGAGTACCGGCTGGACGCCCGCCTCGTGCCGCGCGGCACACACCGCGTCACGGCCCGCCTCTACGCCGACGACGCCACCGTCTGGGCGGTGGACGGCAAGCCCGTGGAGAGCACGGCCGACGTCACCTCCTCGGGGCCCGGCACCGGCGGCGTGACGCCGGACGCCGCCTCCCGCCGCAAGGCCCGGACCCAGGGGACGGACCTCGGGGGGCGAGGTGCACCGGAGCGCGCCGAAGCGGCATCATGAAGCCCGTGCCCCACGCGACATCACTCCGTCGTGCGCCCGTGCAGCGGCGCAGTGCCGAACGTCTGACCAGAATCCTCGACGCCTGTGCCGGCCTCCTCGACGAGGTCGGCTACGACGCCCTGAGCACCCGTGCCGTCGCCCAGCGGGCCTCGGTCCCGATCGGCTCGGTCTACCGCTTCTTCGGCAACAAGCGGCAGATGGTCGACGCCCTGGCTCAGCGCAACCTCGAACGGTACTCCGCACGCGTCACCCAGCGCCTCCAGCAGGCCGGTCAGGCCGGGGGCTGGCGCACCGCCATGGACGCCGTGCTCGACGAGTACCTGGAGATGAAGCGCACCGCGCCCGGCTTCTCGCTCGTCGACTTCGGCAACCAGATCCCGGTCGGGGCCCGCCACGCCGAACCCAACCACCGCGTCGCCGACCGGCTCACCGAACTTCTCTCCGGGTATCTCGGGCGCGAGCCCGACGAGGATCTGCGCCGCGTCTTCCTCATCGCCGTCGAGACCGCCGACACCCTCGTCCACCTGGCGTTCCGGGTCGCACCGCAGGGGGACGAACGGATCATCGACGAGGCCCGGGAGATGCTGCGTGGCTATCTGGCGCGGACGCTCGATTGACCTCGATCCCGCCAGGGGCTCCCCGCCGTCCATACCGGTCGGTATGCTCGGGCGGGTCAACGCGTCACCGTAGCCGCCGCCCCGGGAGGACCCGTGTCCCGCACCGCCCTGCGTATCTGTCCCCTGTGCGAGGCCACCTGCGGCCTGACCCTCACCATCGAGGGGACCCGCGTCACCCACGCCCGCGGCGACCGCGACGACGTGTTCAGCAAGGGATTCATCTGCCCCAAGGGCGCTTCCTTCGGAGCCGTCGACTCCGACCCCGACCGGCTGCGCACACCGCTCGTGCGCCGGGACGGCGAACTGCACGAGGCCACCTGGGAGGAGGCCTTCGACGCGGTCGCCGCGGGCATCCGGCCCGTCGTGGAGCGCCACGGCCCGCACTCCGTCGGGGTCGTCCTCGGCAACCCCAACGTGCACACCATGGCCGGCGCCCTCTACCCGCCGGTCCTGCTCGCCGGGCTCGGCACCCGCAGCGTCTTCACCGCCTCCACGGTCGACCAGATGCCCAAGCACGTCTCCAGCGGCCTCCTCTTCGGCGACGCGAACGCCATCCCCGTGCCCGACCTCGACCGCACCGACCATCTGCTGCTGATCGGCGCCAACCCGCTGGAGTCCAACGGCAGCCTGTGCACCGCCGCCGACTTCCCGGGCAAACTCAAGGCACTCAAGGCCCGGGGCGGCAGGCTCGTCGTGATCGACCCGCGGCGCACGCGCACCGCCAAGCTCGCCGACCGGCACATCGCGATCCGGCCCGGCACCGACGCGCTGCTGCTGGCGGCGATGGCGCGGGTGCTCTTCGACGAGGATCTCGTCGACCCCACCGCGCACACCCAGGGCGTCGAGGAACTGTCCGACGCGCTGCGCGAGTTCACCCCCGAGGCCGTCGCGGAGGCCTGCGACGTCGAGGCCGGCGGGATCCGCGCCCTCGCGCGGGAACTGGCCGCCGCCCCGACCGCCGCCGTCTACGGCCGGATCGGCAGCTGCACCGTCCCGCACGGCACCCTCGCCAGCTGGCTCGTCGACGTCCTGAACATCCTCACCGGCAACCTCGACCGGCCCGGTGGCGCGCTCTTCCCGCAGGCGGCCACCGACAAGACCCCGCGCCCCGCCGGACCCGGCCGCGGCTTCGCCCTCGGGCGCTGGCACTCCCGGGTGAGCCGGCACCCCGAGGCGAAGGGCGAACTGCCCCTGGCGGCCCTCGCGGAGGAGATCGAAACCGCCACCGAGGAGGGCGAGCCGGTGCGGGCGCTGATCGCCGTCGCGGCCAACCCCGTGCTGTCCGCGCCCGACGGCGACCGGCTCGACAAGGCCCTCGACTCGCTCGACTTCATGGTCAGCGTCGACCCGTACCTCAACGAGACCTCGCGCCACGCCGATGTGGTGCTGCCCCCGCCGCCGCCCTCCCAGAGCCCGCACCACGACTTCGCCTTCAACACCCTCGCCGTGCGCAACCAGGTCCGCTACACGCGCCCCGCGATCCCGCTGGAGCCGGGCCGCATGGCCGAGACCGAGATCCTGGCGCGGCTGATCCTCGCCGCCACGGGCATGCACGGGGCCGATCCCGCGGCCGTCGACCAGATGGTCATCGACCAGACCCTCGGCAAGGCGGTCAAGGAGCCGCACTCACCCGTCCACGGCGGCGACCCGCGCGAGCTCGCCGCCCGGCTCACCGGCGACACCGGCCCCGAACGGCGGCTCGACCTGATGCTGCGCCTCGGCCCCTACGGCGACGGCTTCGGCGTACGACCGGACGGACTGACCCTGGAGAAGCTGCTCGCGCATCCGCACGGCATCGACCTCGGCCCGCTCGAACCCCGCCTGCCGCAGCCGCTGAAGACCCGCAGCGGCAAGGTGGAGCTGCTTCCCGGCCCGATCGCCGACGACCTGCCCCGCCTGCGCGCGGCCCTGGCCGAACGCCCCGAGGGACTCGTCCTGGTGGGCCGCCGCCATCTGCGCTCCAACAACAGCTGGATGCACAACGTGCCCGCCCTCACCGGCGGCTCCAACCGCTGCACCCTGCACATCCACCCCGAGGACGCCGAGCGGCTGGGCGTCGAGGACGGGGCCGCCGTCCGCGTCAAGGGCGCCGGGGGAGAGGTCACCGCACCCGCCGAGGTCACCGACGCGGTACGCCGGGGTGTGGTGAGCCTGCCGCACGGCTGGGGCCACAACCGTCCCGGCACCCGCCTCAACCACGCCGCCACGGACCCCGGCGTCAACGTCAACCAGCTCCTCGACGGCCGGCTGCTCGACCCGCTGTCGGGCAACGCGGTCCTCAACGCGGTGCCGGTCGAGGTGGCCCCCGCGTCGGCCGCAGGTGGCGCCTCCGTGACCGAAAAGCTCACCGCTCTGACCTGAGCAAAGCTGTGACCAGCAGTTTTGCGCTTATTGCTCGCACGTCAACGTCTTGTTAACGCTGCTTGAACGGACCTAACGTCTCGGACACCGCCGGCCCTGGTGGGAGTTCAAGGGCGAACGTTAGGTATCCACTCATGCTGACCATCCTCGGCTTCGCCATGATCGCGACCTTCCTGGTCCTGATCATGATGAAGAAGATGTCGCCGATCGCGGCGCTCGTGCTGATTCCCGCGCTGTTCTGCGTGTTCGTCGGCAAGGGCGCCAAGCTCGGCGACTACGTCATCGACGGCGTGACCAGCCTCGCCCCCACCGCGGCGATGCTCATGTTCGCGATCGTCTACTTCGGCGTGATGATCGATGTCGGTCTCTTCGACCCGATCGTCCGCGGCATCCTCAAATTCTGCAAAGCCGACCCGATGCGAATCGTCGTCGGCACCGCCCTGCTCGCCGGGATCGTCTCGCTGGACGGCGACGGCTCCACGACCTTCATGATCACCGTCTCGGCGATGTACCCGCTGTACAAGCGCCTGAAGATGAGCCTGGTCGTGATGACCGGTGTCGCCGCCATGGCCAACGGCGTGATGAACACCCTCCCCTGGGGCGGCCCGACCGCCCGCGCCGCGACCGCGCTGAAGCTCGACGCGAGCGACATCTTCGTCCCGATGATCCCGGCGCTCCTGGTCGGCCTGCTCTTCGTCTTCTGCCTCTCCTACGTGCTCGGTGTGCGCGAGCGCCGGCGGCTGGGCGTGCTGACGCTGGACGAGGTGCTGGAGGAGAAGGTCGAGGAGAAGGAGACCGAGACGGTCCTCGTGGGCGCCGGAGGCTCCGGCGACAAGGCCGACCTGCGCAAGGGCGTCGCGGGTGGCGCGGGGTCCGGCACGGACGCCGACGAGCAGGCCGACGACTTCCAGGGCCTCGACCCCCACCGCGCCACCCTGCGCCCCAAGCTGTACTGGTTCAACGCGCTGCTCACCGTCGTCCTGCTCACCGCCATGATCATGGAGTGGCTGCCGATCCCGGTGCTGTTCCTGATCGGCGCCGCGCTCGTCCTCTCGGTGAACTTCCCGCACATCCCCGACCAGAAGGCCCGCCTGGCCGCCCACGCCGACAACGTCCTGAACGTCTCCGGCATGGTCTTCGCCGCCGCTGTCTTCACCGGCGTCCTCCAGGGCACCGGCATGGTCGACCACATGGCCAAGTGGATGGTGGACGTCATCCCCGCCGGCATGGGCCCGCACATGGCCCTCGTCACCGGCATCCTGAGCCTGCCGCTCACCTACTTCATGTCGAACGACGGCTTCTACTTCGGTGTCCTGCCCGTCCTCGCCGAGGCGGGTGCCGCGCACGGGGTCACCCCGCTGGAAATGGCCCGCGCCTCGCTGGTCGGCCAGCCGCTGCACATGTCCAGCCCGCTCGTCCCGGCCGTCTACGTCCTGGTCGGCATGGCGCGGGTGGAGTTCGGCGACCACACCAGGTTCGTCGTCAAGTGGGCCGCCCTCACCTGCCTGGTCATCCTCGGCGCGGGCATGCTCTTCGGGATCATCTGAGCCCTTCATGGAGGACGTCGTCGTGAGGCCCGGTGGGAACCGCGGCTGGCTGCTCCGCCTCGTCATCGCCTTCGGCTTCGCGCAGGGGGCGGTGTCGATGGCCCGGCCCGCCGTCTCCTACCGGGGCCTCGCGCTGGCGCGGACGAGCGGGCCATCGGTGTCATCGCCGGTGTCTACGCGCTGCTGCCCCTCTTCGCCGCCGTGCCGCTCGGCCGCCGTACCGACCACGGCCGCTGCGCGCCCCTGCTGCCGGTCGGCGTCGTCCTCATATCCGGCGGCTGCGCCCTCAGCGGCGTCGCCGCCTCCCTGTGGACGATGGCCCTGTGGAGCGGGGTGATGGGACTCGGGCACCTGTGCTTCGTCATCGGCTCCCAGTCCCTCGTCGCCCGCCAGTCCGCGCCGCACGAACAGGACCGCAACTTCGGCCACTTCACCATCGGCGCCGCCCTCGGCCAACTGGTCGGCCCGGTCGCCGCGGGGACGCTGATCGGCGCCGAGGACATGGCCGGCAGCAGCGCGCTCGCCCTCGTCGTGGCGGGCGCGACCGCGGCCGTCGCCTTCACCTCGCTGTGGCGCATCGAGCATCCGCCCGCGGTGAGGCCTTCACGCCGGTCACCGGCGCGGCCGCGGTCGGCCTGGCCGCCGTCGCCGGGACGGTCTGGTTCCGGCTCCGTCGCCGCCCCGATGGCGCCGCGTAGGCCACGTTCCACGGATCGCTCCGCTCGGGCGGGACAGGGCGGGGGCGCGCTCGGGCCCGACGCCGGGCCGGTGAGGGGCAGGGGTGGTGCCGGGGACGGGTCCGCCCCGGCGGTCCGGCGTGGGGCCGGGTCCGGGTCCGGTTCCGCCGACGCGCCGTCGGGGCGGCGCGGGGGCGGAACCGGGGCTACCGCGGTGGACCGCAGGAAGGGCTACTCGGGCAACGTGGTCGTCTTCGCCCACCTCACCGGCATCCGCTGACCCGGGGCGGTTCCGGCCGGGGCCTGAACCGGGCCGTCCGCCTTCTCACCAGATGGACCGGAGCCTCCGATTCTGTCGGGTGTCTTCCCCAGGCCGCGCACATTCCGTTAACTTCCGTGACGCACAGCCCCGTACGACCCGCACGGGGCTTCCGACCGCGGAGCACCAACGCCCGGATGACCCCTCGGGGGCCCCTCATGACACGCGCCATCTCCCTGCACGACGTGAGCAAGGCCTACACGCGGGGTCTCCGTGTGGTGGACCGGCTCTCGCTGGACATCACGCCCGGCGAGTTCCTCGTGCTGCTCGGCCCGTCCGGCTGCGGCAAGTCGACCGTGCTCAGAATGATCGCCGGGCTGGAGGAGATCGACGAGGGCCGGCTGCTCCTCGACGGCCGGTACGCCAACGACCTGCCGCCGTCCGGCCGGGACATGGCGATGGTCTTCCAGAACTTCGCCCTCTACCCGAACATGACCAGCCGCGCCAACATCGGCTTCCCGCTGCGGATCGAGGACCCGGGCGCGGACCCGCGCCCCCGCGTCGACGCCACCGCCCGCATGCTCGGCATCGAGGACCTCCTCGACCGCCTCCCCGGCCAGCTCTCCGGCGGAGAACGCCAGCGGGTCGCGATGGGCCGGGCCATCGCCCGCCACCCCTCCGCCTTCCTCATGGACGAACCGCTGTCCAACCTCGACGCCAAGCTCCGCACCCATCTGCGGGCCGAGATCGCCCGGCTCACCCAGGAGCTGGGCGTCACCACCATCTACGTCACCCACGACCAGGCCGAGGCCATGTCGCTCGGCGACCGGGTCGCGGTGCTGCGCGGCGGTGTGCTCCAGCAGATCGACACCCCCCGCGTGGTCTACGCGCTGCCCAGCAACGTCTTCGTCGCCGCCTTCATCGGCACTCCGCGCATCAACCTGCTGCGCGGCCTGGTGCGGGCCCCCCTCGACGGGGCGATGACCATCAGCCTGGGCAAGCAGTTCCTGCGCCTGCCCGAGCCGCTCTCCCTGGACCACCAGCTGCTGCGCGTCCAGCAGGGCCGCGAGGTCATCGTCGGTTTGCGCTCGGAGGCCGTCCGGATCGCCAAACACAGCGCGGCCCGCCCCGGCGAGGTGCCGATCACCGGCCTGGTCGAGCACGTGGAGTTCCAGGGGCACGAGATCCTGGTCCACTTCGACACCGGCTCCAGCCCCGCCGTCGTCCCCGAGCTGGAGGCCCCGCGCCCCCGCCCCGGCCGCCCCGCCCGGCGGCGCCGTCGCGACGGCTCGGTCCTCACCCGGCTGCGGGAGCGGTCCGGAGCCGGGCGGGCCGGACCCGTCGTCGCCCTGGACCGCCCGGAGGACGCCCCGAGCGGCGCCATGACCGCCGAGGACCGCCTGCCCGGGGACCTCATCGTCCGCACCACCCCGGACCTGGCCCTGCGCCACGGCATGCAGGTGCCGCTCCTGGTCGACCTCGCCCATCTCTTCGTCTTCGACCAGAACGGCGACCGCATCTGCCCACACCCGGCGCGCCTTCCCGACCTGGGGGAGTGAGGAGCGGCACACCCGGGCGGGGAGCACACCGTGCTGTGATGACCCGGCAGGCCCGGGGGCCGGAACCCCGGGACGTCTGGCGCCGAAAAACTATCGCCGCTAGTTTATGTGTCGGACGACGACGCCCCGCCCCGGAGGAAACCGCGATGAAGGCACACGACGGCATGTACATCGGGGGCGCCTGGCGCCCCGCCGCCGGCCACGACGTGATCGAGGTCGTGAACCCCGTCGACGAGCAGGTCATCGGCACGGTCCCCGCGGGCACCGCCGAGGACGTCGACCACGCCGTACGGGCCGCCCGCGCCGCCCTGCCGGACTGGGCCGCGACCCCGCCCGCCGAGCGCGCGGCGCGTCTGGCCGCCCTGCGGGACCTGCTCGCGGCCCGCGCGGACGAGATCGCCGAGACGGTCACGGCAGAGCTCGGCTCGCCGCTGAAGTTCTCGCAGGCCGTCCACGCGGGCGTGCCGATCGCGGTCGCGGGCTCGTACGCCGAGCTGGCGGCGACGTACGCCTTCGAGGAGAAGACCGGCAACTCGGTCGTGCATCACGAGCCGGTCGGTGTCGTGGCCGCGATCACGCCCTGGAACTATCCGCTGCACCAGATCGTCGCCAAGGTCGCCCCGGCCCTCGCGGCGGGCTGCGCGGTCGTGGTGAAGCCCGCCGAGGACACCCCCCTGGTGGCCCGGCTCCTGGCCGACGCGGTGCACGAGGCCGGGTTCCCGGCGGGCGTCTTCAACCTGGTCACCGGTCTCGGCCCGGTCGCCGGCCAGGCCCTCGCCGAGCACCCCGGGGTCGACCTCGTCTCCTTCACCGGCTCCACCGCCGTCGGCCGGCGGATCGCCGCGATCGCCGCCGGGCAGGTCAAGAAGGTCGCCCTCGAACTGGGCGGCAAGTCCGCCAACGTCATCCTCCCCAGCGCCGACCTGGCCAAGGCGGTCAACGTCGGGGTCGCCAACGTCATGTCCAACTCCGGGCAGACGTGCAGCGCCTGGACCCGGATGCTCGTCCACCGCGACCGGTACGACGAGGCGGTCGAGCTGGCCGCGGCCGCCGCCGCCAAGTACGGCGAGCGCATCGGACCGGTCGTCAACGCCAAGCAGCAGGCCCGGGTCCGCGGCTACATCGAGAAGGGCGTCGCGGAGGGCGCCCGGCTGGTGGCCGGCGGCCCCGAGGCCCCGCGCGAGACGGGCTACTTCGTCAGCCCCACCGTCTTCGCCGACGTCACCGAGGACATGACCATCGCGCAGGAGGAGATCTTCGGCCCGGTCCTGTCGATCCTGAGGTACGAGGACGAGGAGGACGCCCTGCGCATCGCCAACGGCACGGTGTACGGTCTGGCCGGCGCCGTCTGGGCCGGGGACGAGGCCGAGGCGGTGGCCTTCGCGCGCGGGATGGAGACCGGCCAGGTCGACATCAACGGCGGCCGCTTCAACCCCCTCGCCCCCTTCGGCGGCTACAAGCAGTCGGGTATCGGCCGCGAACTCGGCGTGCACGGCCTGACCGAGTACCTCCAGACCAAGTCCCTCCAGTTCTAGGCCCTGCCGTCCGGATCGCGCCGCAGACGCGGCATCGCCCAGCACCCTCAGTTTCCTGCGGCCTGCTCCGAACGACAGGCCCTAGCCCCAGGGAGTCCCCTCCGTCATGGCTGTCCGCGCCGCCGTCCTGCCCGCTGTCGGCTCCCCGCTGGAGATCACCGGCATCGACCTGCCCGACCCCGGACCCGGCCAGGTCCGCGTCCGGCTCGCCGCAGCCGGGGTCTGCCACTCCGACCTGTCCCTGTCCGACGGCACCATGCGCGTGCCCGTCCCCGCCGTCCTCGGCCACGAGGGCGCCGGCACGGTCGTCGCCGTCGGCGAGGGTGTCACCCATGTCGCGCCCGGCGACGGGGTCGTTCTCAACTGGGCCCCGTCCTGCGGCGCCTGCCACGCCTGCTCACTCGGCGAGGTGTGGCTGTGCGCCAACGCCCTGGGCGGCGCCGCCGAGGTCTACGCCCGCACCGCCGAGGGCACCGACCTGCACCCCGGCCTGAACGTCGCCGCGTTCGCCGAGGAGACCGTCGTCTCCACGTCCTGCGTCCTGCCCGTCCCGGACGGCGTCCCGCTCACCGACGCCGCTCTCCTCGGCTGCGCGGTCCTCACCGGCTACGGCGCCGTCCACCACTCGGCCCGCGTCCGGCGGGGCGAGACGGTCGCGGTGTTCGGCGTCGGCGGAGTGGGGCTGTCCGCGCTCCAGGCGGCCCGGATCGCGGGCGCCTCGAAGATCGTCGCGGTGGACGTGTCCGCCGAGAAGGAGGAACTGGCCCGCGCGGCCGGCGCCACCGACTACCTCGTCGCCTCGGACACCACCGCCCGCGAGATCCGCGGTCTCACCGGCAAACAGGGCGTGGACGTCGCCGTGGAGTGCGCCGGCCGCGCGGTCAGCATCCGCACGGCCTGGGACTCCACCCGTCGCGGCGGCCGCACCACGGTCGTCGGCATCGGCGGCAAGGACCAGCAGGTCACCTTCAACGCCCTGGAGATCTTCCACTGGGGCCGCACCCTCTCCGGCTGCGTCTACGGCAACTCCGACCCGGCGCAGGACCTCCCGGTGCTGGCCGAGCACATCCGGGCCGGCCGCCTGGATCTGAGCGTGCTGGTGACCGAACGCATCTCCCTCGACGGCATCCCGGCGGCCTTCGAGAACATGCTGGCGGGCAAGGGCGGCCGGTCCCTGGTCGTCTTCTAGTGTCCCGCGCCGGAAGTTGTCCCGCGCCGGAAGTTCCTAGGTAGTTCCCGCTGAGCTGCGGACGGTCAACACCCCTGGTCGGCGGCGAGAATCCGACCGCCGAAACGAGACAGATCTACCGACGGATTTCGGGCGCGGCACACCAGCCCGGTGCCCGTGGTGCCCCGGCCTCCTCGCGAGGCCGGGGCCTTCGGCATGTCCGGCCCCGTGGTCGAGCTCCGTGGTCGATGCCAAGTACAGGCAAAAGTCCTGGTGCACGACCCGTTGACGCACATACCGTCCGGTCAGTACGTTCCCCGGAACCCGCGCCACCCCCCGTTCCGTCCCCGCACCCCCCGGAGCGTGCACCACATGGATTCGGCCCCTTCCGCTCAGCCCGCCACGAACACTCCCGCCGTCGGCAATCGCCGCCGGGTGGCCACCGCCGCGGCACTCGCCTCGGCCGTCGAGTGGTACGACTACTTCGTCTTCGGCATCGCCGCCGCCCTCGTGCTGGGCGACCTCTACTTCCCCTCCGGCAACGCCACGGCCGGCGTCCTCGCCTCGTTCGCGACCTTCGCCGTCGGCTTCCTCGCCCGCCCCATCGGCGGCATCGTCGCCGGACACCTCGGCGACCAGCGCGGCCGCAAGCCGATGCTGGTCCTGGCGCTCACGCTGATGGGCGTGGCCACCACCGGCATCGGTCTGCTGCCCACGTACGAGACGATCGGTGTGGCGGCCCCGATCCTGCTCGTCCTGCTGCGTGTCGCCCAGGGCGTGGCCGTCGGCGCCCAGTGGGGCGGCGCGATGCTCCTGGCCACCGAGTACGCCCCGGAGGGCAAGCGCGGTGTCTACGGCAGCGTCGTGCAGCTCGGCGTCCCCATCGGCGTGGTCACCGCCAACACCGTCTTCCTGCTGGCCGGTGCGTTCACCAGCGACGCGGCGTTCGCGTCCTGGGGCTGGCGCGTGCCGTTCCTGATCGGTCTGCTGGTCCTCGCCCTCGCCTGGTACATCCACACGCGCGTCGAGGAGACCCCGGCGTTCCGGGAGGCCGAGCGGGCGCTCTCCGAGAAGGAGAAGTCCGAGAAGAACTCGCCGCTGCGCACGATCCTGCGCGGCCACCTGGGCACGGTGTTCCTGGCCGGTGGTTCCTTCGCCGTGAACACCGCCACCTTCTACATCCTCATCACCGGCGTCCTCGACTACACGACCCGAGAGCTGGACATGGACAAGGGCGCCGTGCTCACCGTCTCCCTCTGCGTCAGCCTCACGCAGCTCGTGCTGATCCCCGCAGCCGCCGCGCTGTCCGACCGCGTCGGCCGCCTCCGGGTCTACACCCTCGGCGCGGTCGGCATCGCGCTGTGGGCGGTGCCGCTCTTCCTGCTGATCGACACCCGCTCGCTGCTGTGGCTCGCGGTCGGCACGTTCGTCGCCAGCTGCTTCCTCAGCATCATGTACGGCCCCCAGGCCGCCCTCTTCGCCGAGCTGTTCACGCCCGAGATGCGTTACACCGGCGCCTCCCTCGGCTACCAGATCGCGGCCGTCGCGGGCGGTGGGCTCGCGCCCTTCGTGATGGTGCTGCTGCTGGAGGCGACGGGCACCTCGATGGCCGTCTCCGGCTACATCATCGGGCTCTCGGTGATCGCCCTGGTGTCGATCAAGATCCTCGCGGACCGGGCGCGCGCCGCGGAGCCGGAGACCGCGAACGAGGCCCGCGCGGAGGCCGAGTCAGCGAGCTGAGTCCGGGGTCTGCTCGGGCCGGGGTTCCACCACCGCTCCCGGAACCCCGGCCCGGGCCGCCGACCGCGAGCGCGACCGGGACACCGCCACGCCCGCCAGGCATAGTGGGGCGCTGTGCGGGGTCGGACGGGGTGTCGTGCCGGGTCGGACGCGGCGCCGTAGCCGGTTCCCACGGGGCACTGGGCCGGTTCCGGCGGGGCCCTGTGCCGAGTCCGACGGGGCACTGTGCCAAGTCGGGTGGGGTGCCGTGCCCCGGGCGGGGCACTGTGCCGAGTCCGACGGGGCACTGTGCCAAGTCGGGTGGGGTGCCGTGCCCCGGGCGGGGCACTGTGCCGAGTCCGACGGGGCACTGTGCCAAGTCGGGTGGGGTGCCGTGCCCCGGGCGGGGCACTGTGCCGAGTCCGACGGGGCACTGTGCCAAGTCGGGTGGGGTGCCGTGCCCCGGGCGGGGCACTGTGCCGAGTCCGACGGGGCACTGTGCCAAGTCGGGTGGGGTGCCGTGCCCCGGGCGGGGCACTGTGCCGAGTCCGACGGCGTGCCGTGCCCCGGTCGGGCCGGGTGCCGTGCCGAGTCGGGTGGGAGTCGGGCGCGGCTACCGCAGGGCCGCCGCTCGTACCCCCAGCAGATCGAAGAGGGCGCGTTCACCGGCCGCCGTGACCTTCACGGCCCGCTCCGAGCCGATGCGCACGCACCACCCGGTGTGCAGGGCGTGCCGGCACAGGGCCGCGCCCGCGACGCCCGCGAGATGCGGGCGGCGTTCGGTCCAGTCGAGGCAGGCCCGCGCCAGGGGGCGTCGGCCCCGCCCTTCCAGGCCGATGCCGGCCGCCGCGAACCACGCCAGCCCCGCGTCGGTGAGCGCGAAGCCGGTCTCCTGCTCCAGCAGCCCGCGCGCCGTCAGCGCGTCGGTGACGGCGATGCCGAGCCGCCCGGCGAGATGGTCGTAGCAGGTCCGGCCCCGGGCCATCGCCGAGCCGGCGCTCGACTCCCGCAGGTTCCGCGGCCGTACGGCCGCGGACGGCGCGACCTGGGCGGCCAGGTCCTCCACGAGGTGGGCGACGCGGGCGTCGGCCAGCCGGACGTACCGGTGCCGGCCCTGCCGTTCCTCGGCGAGCAGTCCGCCCGCGACGAGCCTGCCCAGGTGCTCGCTCAGGGTCGAGGCGGCGACACCCGCGTGCCGCGCCAGCTCGCTCGCGGTCCAGGCCCGCCCGTCCAGCAGCGCCAGCAGGCACGCGGCCCGGGTCTCGTCCGCGAACAGCGCGGCGAGCCGTGCCAGGGCGGTGGCCTGCGGGTCCCTCGTCGTCATGCCATCAGCATGGAACACGGACTCTTCGGCATCCGCCGAACTGTCCCGCCCGGCTCCTACGCGGTCGGCCGGACCTGCTCGTACTGCCGCGCCAGGCCGTCCAGCAGGGCCCTCAGCCCCGTCTCGAAGGCGCGCTCGTCGATTTTCTCCTGCTGCTCGGCCAGGAGGTGGGCCTGCTGGAGGTGGGGGTAGTCGGCGGGGTCGTAGGCACTCGCGTCGTCGACGAATCCGCCGGCGAAGGAGCCGAGCGCGGAGCCCATCACGAAGTACCGCATCAGCGCGCCGATGGAGGTGGCCTGTGCCGGCGGCCAGCCCGCGGCGACCATCGCGCCGTAGACGGCGTCCGCGAGGCGCAGTCCGGCCGGGCGGCGGCCGGGGCCGCGGGCCAGCACCGGGACGATGTTCGGGTGGTCGCGCAGCGCGGCCCGGTAGGAGACGGCCCAGTCGTGCAGGGCGGTCCGCCAGTCCCGGCCGTCCTGGAACATCGACAGGTCCACCTGGCCGCTCACCGAGTCGGCGACCGCCTCCAGGATCTCGTCCTTGGTGCGGAAGTGGTTGTACAGCGACGGTCCGCTGACCCCGAGTTCGGCGGCGAGCCGCCGCGTGGAGACGGCGGCCAGGCCCTCCGCGTCGACGAGCGCCCGGGCCGTCTCGACGATCCGGTCGGTGCTGAGCAAGGGCTTGCGCGGTCGGGCCATGGCGCACATAGTAGGGCTGCGCAGAGAAACTAGCAGTGCTAATTTAATTGTACGGCTTTCAATGAGGTGACCTGTGGTGAATCTGGAGCTCAGCGAGGAGCAGAGCGCGGTCCGGCAGCTCGCGCGGGACTTCGTGGAGCGCGAGATCACCCCGCACGTCGTCGCCTGGGACCGTGCCGAGGAGGTCGACCGGGCGATCGTGAAGAAGCTCGGCGAGGTCGGCTTCCTGGGCCTGACGATCGACGAGGAGTACGGCGGCTCCGGCGGTGACCACCTCGCCTACTGCCTGGTCACGGAGGAGCTGGGCCGGGGCGACTCGTCCGTGCGCGGCATCGTCTCGGTCTCCCTCGGGCTCGTCGCCAAGACCGTCGCCGCCTGGGGGAGCGAGGAGCAGAAGCGGCGCTGGCTGCCGGGGCTGACCTCCGGCGCGTCGGTCGGCTGCTTCGGCCTGACCGAGCCGGGCACGGGCTCGGACGCGGGCAGCCTCACGACCCGGGCGGTGCGGGACGGCGACGACTACGTCATCAACGGCAGCAAGATGTTCATCACCAACGGCACCTGGGCCGACGTCGTCCTGCTCTTCGCCCGCTCCACGGACGCCCCCGGCCACAAGGGCGTCTCCGCCTTCCTCGTCCCCACCGCCACGCCGGGCCTGACCCGCCGCACCGTCGACGGCAAGCTCGGGCTGCGCGGCCAGGCCACCGCCGAACTCGCCCTGGAGGATGTGCGTGTACCGGCCTCCGCGCTGGTCGGGGAGGAGGGCAAGGGCTTCTCGATCGCGATGTCGGCTCTCGCCAAGGGCCGGATGTCGGTCGCCGCGGGCTGCGTCGGCATAGCCCAGGCCGCCCTCGACGCCGCCGTGCGGTACGCGGGGGAGCGCGAGCAGTTCGGCAAGACCATCGCCCACCACCAGCTCGTCCAGGAACTGCTCAGCGACATCGCCCTGGACGTCGACGCCGCCCGGCTGCTGACCTGGCGGGTCGCCGATCTGATCGACCGGGGGCGGCCGTTCGCCGTCGAGTCGTCCAAGGCCAAGCTGTTCGCCTCGGAGGCCGCCGTTCGCGCCGCGAACAACGCGCTCCAGGTCTTCGGGGGCTACGGCTACATCGACGAGTACCCGGCGGGCAAGCTGCTGCGGGACGCCCGCGTCATGACCCTCTACGAGGGCACGAGCCAGATCCAGAAGCTGGTCATCGGACGGGCGCTCACGGGGGTCTCCGCGTTCTGAGTACGCATCTGAGTACGTCGGCGGATGTGGCACGGGCCACGTCCGCCGATGCTTTCCCTCATGAGTGACACACCGGGCAAGCAGCAGAACACGGCCGCCTTCTACGGTCAGGCCGTCGCCTCCTTCGCCGTCGCCATGGCGGCCACCGCCGTCGGCATCTACCAGCTGAGCGCCGACGCCTGGGTGCGGGGCTTCCTCGCCATCGCCGTCCTGTACCTGGTCACCTCGTCCTTCACCCTGGCCAAGGTGATCCGGGACCGGCAGGAGGGGGCGACCCCCTCGTACGCCCCCTTCGAAAAGCACTGAGCTTCGAAACACTGCCGCCGATGGCCCATGTAATCGCCGCTGTACGGGACGCACAGCCTTTCGCCGAGGCATGGTTGCCGCCGACCGCGGAGGGCGGCGCACAAAGCACTGAGCAGCCACCGAGAGCACGGATCAGCCGCACTAAGCGCCCGCTCACCTTCGGCGGTATGGTGTTGCTCCTGCCAGTGGAGAGGGGCGAGTGATGAGTACGGCGGAGGAGACGGCCGACGGCGAGGCGCAGGCGTGGGGCGAGGTCACGCCCGACGCGGCGCGGCGGCTGCTGGTCGCCGCGGTGGAGGCCTTCGCCGAGCGTGGCTATCACGCCACGACGACCCGTGACATCGCGGGCCGGGCGGGGATGAGCCCGGCCGCGCTCTACATCCACTACAAGACCAAGGAAGAGCTGCTGCACCGCATCAGCAGGATCGGGCACGAGAAGGCCCTGGAGATCCTGCGGACGGCGTCCCGGCGCGAGGGCAGTGCCACCGAGCGGCTCGCCGACGCGGTGAGTTCCTTCGTGCGCTGGCACGCGGGCGGCCGTACCACCGCGCGGGTCGTGCAGTACGAACTCGACTCGCTCGGCGCCGATGCCCGGGCCGAGATCCTCGCGCTGCGGCGCCAGGTCGACGGCGAGGTGCGCGGGATCATCGAGGAGGGCGCGCGGTCCGGCGAGTTCGAGGTCATCGACGTGCACGGCACGACGCTGGCAGTGCTGTCGCTCTGCATCGACGTGGCACGGTGGTTCAACGTCGACGGGCCCCGGACGCCGGACGAGGTCGGCGCACTGTACGCCGATCTCGTGCTGCGCATGGTCGGCGCCCGGGGCCAGGGACCGGAGGCCGGGTCTCAGAGGTAGTAGCGCGCCACGGACTCGGCGACGCAGACCGGCTTGTCGCCGCCCTCGCGTTCGACGCTGAAGGCGACGGCCACCTGGACGCCGCCGGGCACCTCCTCGACCGCGCTGATCGCCGCGGTGGCGCGCAGTCGGGAGCCGACCGGGACCGGGGCGGGGAAACGCACCTTGTTCGTGCCGTAGTTGACGCCCATCTTCACGCCTTCGACGGCGATCAGCTGCGGCCCGAAGAGGGGCAGCAGCGACAGGGTCAGATAGCCGTGCGCGATGGTGGTGCCGAAGGGACCCGCGGCGGCCTTCTCCGGGTCGACGTGGATCCACTGGTGGTCACCGGTGGCCTCCGCGAACAGGTCGATCCGCTTCTGGTCGATGTCCAGCCAGTCCGTGTACCCCAGTTGTTCGCCCACCGCCGACTTCAGGTCGTCGACGGACGTGAAGATCCTCGGCTCTGCCATGTCTTCCAGGCCTCTCGTGTGCAGGGGGTCTGCGCGCTCATATATCTAAGCGACTGCTTAGCATGGTCGGCCGTGGGGGCTGTGTCAACGGACTCGGTAGGGTTCGACGGGTGCCTCAGATTCCAGAGAAGATCCATGAGCTCACGGTCGGCCAGCTCGCGGCGCGGAGCGGCGCCGCCGTGTCCGCCCTGCACTTCTACGAGTCCAAGGGCCTGATCAGCAGCCGCCGGACCGCCGGCAACCAGCGCCGCTACTCCCGTGACACGCTGCGCCGGGTCGCCTTCATCCGGGCCGCGCAACGCGTCGGCATTCCGCTGGCGACGATCCGCGACGCGCTCGCGGAGCTCCCCGAGGAGCGCACGCCCACCCGGGAGGACTGGGCCCACCTGTCCGAGACCTGGCGCGCCGAACTGGAGGAGCGCATCAAGCAGCTGAACCGCCTGCGGGACCACCTCGCCGACTGCATCGGCTGCGGCTGTCTCTCCCTCGACACCTGCGTCCTGTCCAACCCGGACGACGTCTTCGGCGAACGCCTCACCGGGTCCCGCCTGATGGTCGACCGGGGCGGTCGCGGCTAGCGTCCGCCCGGCCCGCCCGGTACTCCGCCAGCCCGGCCGCGACCAACCGCGCGTTGGACGGCGCCCGTTCGCCCCCCGGCAGATACAGGACGTCCTCCAGTCCCACCCGCGTGGCCAGGCCCAGCCGGCCCGCGAGCCGCAGCACCGGCCAGGCGCCCCCGTCCTCGCCGTGCAGCAGGACCGGACGTCCGTGCGCGGCCCCGATGGCGGACAGCAGGGCCCGCGCACGGGAGACGGCGCTCAGCGGGTCCGTGTCCGTCACCTCCGCCAGGACCCTCAGCACCTTCGGCCCGAGCGGTGAGGCCGCGAACCGCTCCGCCCCGTCGGTCCCGGACCAGATGCCGGCCTCCACGCCGACCCCGCGCTCCATGAGCAGGGCGGCCGTCTCCTCCGCCCCCGGCTCGTGCCAGTTGACCGAGGCGTGGTCGGGCAGCACCGTCCACGCGCGTATCCGCTCCAGCCGGGCGGCGGGGTCGGGCTCCGCCCACGCACCCGTGGTCACGCCGACCGGCACCGGCACCCGCGCCCGGATCGCCGACAGCGTCGGCGCGAGCACCCGCGGCGACAATGTGTCACTCCCGCAAGGCGTCTTGGGGTGGACGTGGATGTCCGTCGCCCCGGCGGCGACGGCCTCGGCAGCCGAGTCGGCCATCGACTCGGGTGTCAGCGGCACGGCCACACCGTCGGCGGCCGTCCGCGAACCGTTCAGGCACACCTGCGTCATGTCGTCGATGGTGCCGGTCGCCACCGACAGTGGGGGTGCGGCATCCCCGGCGCACCCCCCGCGCACCCGCATCCGTCAAGCCGACACCAACAGCCTCGCCCGCCGGGCGTACGCCAGGGACTCGGGCGTGAGCACGGGGCGCGGCACCAGGATTCCGCAGTCCGTGCAGACCGGTCCGGACGAGGGTTCGTGGTCCAGGTCGTACCTCCAGACGAGTTGTTCCCCACCGCACACCGGGCATGCCGAGCCGGGCTCGCGCTCCAGCGCGGCGATGAGCCGGCGCAGCACCTCGGCCAGCGGTTCACGGGGGTGGACCGCCGGATCGTCGCACCACGCCACGCCGAAACCGCCCCAGGTCAGCCGGTGCCAGTCGTCCACACTGCCCGGCCTGCGCAGTCCGTCGTGCTTCTCCTTCTTGCGGCGCTCGGCGAACCCGACCTCGTAGGCCAGCCAGACCGCCCGCGCCTCCTCCAGTTCGTCCAGTGCGGCCACGAGCCGCACCGGATCGGGGGAGCGGTCCTCGGGCCCGAACCCCGCCCGGGAGCACAGATGGTCCCAGGTCGCCCTGTGTCCGTAAGGGGCGAACCGCTCAAGGCACTTGCGCAGCGAATAGCGCCGCAAGGCCAGATCGCACCGCGGATCGCGGACCTGTCTCGCCAGACTCCGGAAACCGGCCATCGTCCTGCACCTCCGTCACACCTGCACCTGTAAATCCGGTCACTTCGGCGTCGTCGTAAGGACGTCGCCGAATAGACGTATCGACAAGCGAATCGGCTCCATCCGATTTCAAATGGCCTCCATAAGCCGCCCGGAGGGGCTCGCATGTCGACTGCCGTGGTCCGTGTGCCTGTTGTGCTGTCTCCGAAAAGTGACGCCTGTTCATCTTCAAGCCGGGGGATACCGGCGGTAACATCCGGCCCACCCCCGTCGGGAGGAGCCCCCCATGCCACGGCACGCCCCACGCACCGTTCTCGACAGAATGAGAACTCCCAGCGGAATCCCCGGGTTCCTGAAGACAGCATCGGTATGCGCCCTGATCGCAGGTCTTTTGTCGCCGCTTGCCCCGGCTGCCGCCTCGGAAACAGCTGCCGCGCAGGTCACGGTCGCGGCGAACGACCACTGCGGCCATCAGTGTTCGGACATCCTCCCGCCCGGCCAGAACGGCAACGCCACCCTCGCCCAGATCCTCCTGAACCAGGCCTTCGGCACTCAGCCCGAACACGCCGAGGACCAGCTCGGGCCCTACGCGGGCCTGGCCAAGGGCTACCCCGGCCTCACCAACGACAAGATCAACACCTTCTTCAACGACGCCTCCTTCGGGGTTCCCGCCGACCAGGTCGCCTCCACCGTCCGGCCCGCCGGACGCGGCGATGTGACGATCGTCCGGGACAAGAAGACCGGTGTGCCGCACATCACCGGTACCACCCGGTACGGCACGGAGTTCGGCGCCGGCTACGCGGCAGCCCAGGACCGGCTGTGGCTGATGGACGTCTTCCGGCACGTCGGGCGTGGTCAGCTGACCTCCTTCGCGGGCGGTGCGCCCTCCAACCAGGGCCTGGAACAGCAGTTCTGGAGGCACGCCCCGTACAGCGAGGCCGACCTGCAGGCGCAGATCGACAACGCCGTCGCCGGCAACGGCGACCGCGGACAGCAGGCTCTCGCCGACGTCAAGGCCTACCTCGACGGCATCAACTCCTACATCGACGCCTCCGACCGTGGGCGCTTCTTCCCCGGTGAGTACGTGCTCACCGGGCACAAGGACTCAGTCACCAACGCAGGGACCATCGAACACTTCAAGATCACCGACCTGGTCGCGCTGGCCTCCGTCATCGGCGCGCTGTTCGGCTCCGGCGGCGGTGGCGAGGTGAACAACGCCCTCTCGCTGCTGGCCGCCCAGGAGAAGTACGGCGTCACCGAGGGCACCAAGGTCTGGGAGTCCTTCCGGATGCGCAACGACCCGGAGGCCGTCCTCACCCAGCACGACGGCAGCTTCCCGTACGGCGGCAAGCCCGACCGGGCACAGGGCGCCGCCCTGCCCGACGCCGGCTCGGTGACGGCGGAACCGCTCGTGTACGACCGCACCGGCAGCGCCACCACGGCCCGTGCGACCGGCGCGTCCGGCGAAGCGGCGAAGGCCGCCCTCTCCTCGGCCAAGCGCGGCATGTCCAACGCCCTCGTGGTCAGCGGCGAGCACACCGCGAGCGGCCACCCCGTCGCCGTGTTCGGCCCGCAGACCGGCTACTTCGCCCCCCAACTGCTCCTGCTCCAGGAGATCCAGGGTCCCGGCATCAGCGCTCGCGGCGCCTCCTTCGCGGGCCTGAGCATGTACGTCGAGCTCGGCCGCGGCCAGGACTACGCGTGGAGCGCCACGACGTCCGGCCAGGACATCATCGACTCCTACGCCGTCGAGCTGTGCCAGGACGACTACCACTACCTGTACCGCGGCACCTGCACGCCGATGGAGAAGATCGAGCAGAAGAACGCCTGGAAGCCCACGGTCGCCGACGGCACCCCGGCCGGCTCGTACACCATGCGCGTCTGGCGCACGAAGTACGGCCCCGTCGAGTACCGCGCGACGGTCGGCGGCAAGCGCGTCGCCTACACCACCCTGCGCTCGTCCTTCATGCACGAGGCCGACTCCATCATCGGCTTCCAGATGCTGAACGACCCGGACTACGTCAAGGGCCCGGACTCCTTCCAGAAGGCCGTGCGGCACATCAACTACACCTTCAACTGGTTCTACGCCGACTCCGAGCACACCGCGTACTACAACAGCGGCGACAACCCCGTGCGGGCGACCGGCGTCGACGCCGAGTTCCCCGCGTGGGCACGACCCGCGTACGAGTGGCGCGGCTGGCAGCCGGAGACCAACACGGCCGACTACACCCCGGCCTCCGCCCACCCCCAGTCCACCGACCAGGACTACTACATCTCCTGGAACAACAAGCAGGCCCGCGACTACACGACCGCGCCCTGGGGCAACGGCTCCGTGCACCGCGGCAACCTCCTGGAGGACCGGGTGAAGAAGCTGGTCCAGCGGGGCGGGGTGACCCGGGCCGCCCTGGTGCAGGCCATGGCCGACGCGGGCCTCGCCGATCTACGGGCGGAGGACGTCCTGCCCAGGCTGCTGAAGGTGGTCAACAGCTCGCCGGTCACCGACCCCGCCGCGGCGGCCGCCGTGACCAAGCTCCAGACGTGGCTGGCGAACGGTGCCCAACGCACGGAGACCGCCGCCGGCTCGAAGAAGTACGCCGACGCCGACGCGATCCGCATCCTGGACGCCTGGTGGCCGCTGCTGGTCGAGGCCGCGTTCGAACCGGGCCTGGGCAGCGAGCTGTACAGGGCCTTCACCGCCAACCTCCCCGTCGACGAGTCCCCGTCGGCCGCGCACGGCCCGACCGGCTCGCACGCGGGAAGCTCCTTCCAGTACGGCTGGTGGAGCTACGTCGACAAGGACCTCCGCGCGGTGCTCGGTGAGCAGGTCAAGGGCCCCCTGGCCCGGAAGTACTGCGGCGGCGGAAACCTCGAGGCCTGCCGGGACACCCTGGTCGGCACCCTCAAGGAGGCGGCCGGCAAGACCGCCGCCCAGGTCTACCCCGGCGACGACGTGTGCGCGGCGGGCGACCAGTGGTGTGCCGACTCGATCAACCACCGCACCCTCGGCGGCATCAAGCACGGCAAGATCGGCTGGCAGAACCGGCCGACCTACCAGCAGGTCGTGGAGTTCACCTCACACCGGTGACGCACCACGCGGCGGCGGGTCAGCGGACGCGGCCCGCCGCCAGCACCAGCCGGGCCAGTTCCGGGTGCAGGATGTCGCTGTGCGCACCTGCCGGCGGGCCACCGCGTCTGACCACCGCCGCCGCGTCGACGTTCACGCACCCCGAAGCGGGCAGTGTCCCCTCCAGGGCCTCGGCGAGGGTGTACGCGCGCGTGCCCGGCACCGCGCGCACCCCGCCGTAGCCCATGGCGCCCCACTTGGCGCCCAGGGCCCGCCCCAGGTCCAGCTCGACGGCCGACCGGCTGTCGCCCGCCATCCGGGACGCCAGCGGATACAGCGTGCCGAGGGCCGCGTCGTGCCGGGAGTGGCAGCACACCAGGGGCCCGTCGACGCGGTTCTGCTGACCCTGGAGTACCCCTCCGGCCCGCGCGTCGTGCGGCAGCCGGGCCGCGAACGCGTAGTGCGAGAAAGCCCCTTGGAGCAGCGTCACCGACTTCACCGTGCGCACGCCCTCGGGGAGGCCCCGCAGCGCGAACGAGACCAGCCGCGCTCCGAAACTGTGCCCGACGAGGTGTACGCGCACTCCAGGCGCCGCCTTCGCGAGCAGGCCGACGACCCGGCCCAGACCCCGCTCGCCGACGGTCCCCGCGCGCCGCTTCATCGCGTAGTACGTCGCCTGCCGCAGCAGTTCGTGTGCACCGTCCCAGGGGTTGGGGATCCTGAACCCCTGCTGCGCCCCGGGCGCCTCCAGTTCCGCCAGCGCCCGCGCGAACTCCTCGCAGACCGCCGCCGACGACCCGGCGAACATCCGCGGGGCGCTCTGCGGCACGCCCTCCGCCACCGTGTCCGCCGCGAACAGCGCCTGCGGCCCGGGCGCCACCACCTCCACCAGCGTCCGCACCAGCCGCCCGAACTCCTCCAGTTCGGCCTCCTCGGGCGGCTGCTGCTCCAGCAGCCGGGCGATCTGGTCGACCAGGATCGCCCGGCCCGGGAAGGTCTCCAGCAGCGCGTGCCGCGTGTCCTTGTCCAGCACCGGGCGTCTGGGCGGATCGGCCGTCACGGCCCGCGGGAAGTCCGGGACCGGCTCGTCGGAGAACCGCATGGAGGGCCACAGCACTCCGACGTATCCCACCCGGGCGGCCGGGGCCAGCCGCGGGACGGGCGCGAAGAAGCGGTCGTACAGGCGGGTCGCGCCCGAGCGGTCGTTGTTCCAGCCGTGCGCGAAGACGATCAGATCGCGCACGCCCCGCTCGGTCACGCCGGCGAGCAGCCGGTCGCGCCGGCGGCCCGCGGGGTCCCCGTCCGCGTCGAAGGCCAGCTCCCAGTAGGGAGTCACACTCATCGCCGGATCCGCCATGACAGGCCCCCTGGTCCCCGGGTGACGCCACGGTGTGGGCGCATCGTCCTGCCAACGGGGGAGCTTGGCCATACGTCACGGGCGCATCGGTGCTCAGCGGTAGAGGAGGTACTTCCGCCGCGTCCTGCGGAACGCCGCCAGATCCTCCTGCCATCCGGCCACCACCTCGTCGGTGTCCGCACCGGCGTCGATCATCGTGCGGACGCGCGTGGAGCCGGTGAGCTTGTCGATCCAGTGGTCCGGGCGCCAGGCGAAGCCGCTCCAGACCCGCTGGGCGGTCACGAGCAGGGCGATCCCCGTGCGGACGGGGTCGAAGGCGGCCCGGTCGTGCACATGGAGCTGGACACCGCCGATCGTCCGGCCCTGGAATTTCGAGAAGGTGGGCGCGAAGTACGCCTCCCTCAAGCGCACTCCGGGCAGCGCGAGTGCGTTCGCCGCCGCCGCCCAGCGCCGGTCGATGCCCTCCGCGCCCAGCAACTCGAACGGGCGGGTGGTGCCGCGTCCCTCCGACAGGTTCGTGCCCTCGAACAGGCACGTCCCCGAGTAGACCAGGGCCGTCTCGGGCGTCGGCATGTTCGGGCTCGGGGGCACCCAGGGCAGCCCGGAGGCGTCGTGGAAGTCCGACCGCTTCCAGCCCGACATCGTCACGGTCTCCAGTGGCACGGGCTCGGTGAGGAACTCCGCGTTGAACAGCCGCGCCAGCTCGGCGACGGTCATCCCGTGGGCCTGGGCGATGGGCTGCCGCCCGACGAACGTGGCGAACTCCTTGTGCAGCACCGGCCCGAGGGCCGCCCGGCCGGTCACCGGGTTCGGCCGGTCCAGCACCACGAACCGCTTGCCCGCGAGCCCGGCGGCCTCCATGCAGTCGTACAGGGTCCAGATGTACGTGTAGAAGCGCGCGCCGACGTCCTGGATGTCGAAGACGACCGTGTCGACCCCGGACGCGGTGAAGACGTCGGCGAGCGGCCGGCCGCTCTTGAGGTACGTGTCGTAGACGGGCAGACCGGTCGCCGGGTCGTCGTAGCGGCCCTCGGAGCCGCCGGCCTGGGCGGTGCCGCGGAAGCCGTGCTCGGGGCCGAAGACGGCCCTCAGATCGACTCGGGTGTCCGCGTGCATGACGTCGACGATGTGGCGGGCGTCGCGCGTGATGCCGGTGGGGTTGGTGACGATGCCGACCTTCTGGCCTTCGAGTGGCGCGTAACCTGCGTGGGCGAGTCGTTCGAAGCCGGTGCGGAGGTGTCTGTGGCGTTGGGCGGCGTCCGCGGTGGACGTGGCCGACACGGCTGCCGCCGTGGCGGTGGTGATGACGGCTCGTCTGGAAGGGCGCATGCGGTGACCTCCTTGAGCGGGGACGTCGGCATGGGCACGGTATGCGCTCGCGCGGGCCGTGGGGAGGCTGCCGGGCCTGTGGCTTGTTGCGCGGTTCCCCGCGCCCCCAAGGGGCGTTTCGCACCTCTTCCGCCGCACATACCGACCGGTTAGTCTGACGCCATTGCAGAGCCGCGACTGAGGAGACCGATGGTGGGAGCCTTTCAAGAGGCCGGAGTCGTTGTCACGGGGGCCGGCGGCGGAATCGGGGCCGCGCTGGCCCGACGGTTCGCGGCCGAAGGGGCCCGGGTCGTCGTCAACGACCTCGACGCCGAGCGGGCCAAGCAGGTCGCGGCCGACATCGGCGGCATCGCCGTGCCCGGCGACGCCTCGGCGATCGCCCGCGACGCCCGCGACGCACTCGGCGGGACCGTCGACGTCTACTGCGCCAACGCCGGTGTCGCCGCCGACGGCATCGAGCCCGGGCAGCCGCTGGACGAGAAGGCGTGGGCCCTGTCCTGGGACGTCAACGTCATGGCTCATGTGCGGGCCGCGCAGGAACTGCTGCCCGACTGGCTGGAGCGCGGCAGCGGGCGCTTCGTCTCCACCGTGTCCGCCGCCGGGCTGCTCACCATGATCGGGGCCGCCCCCTACGCCGTCACCAAGCACGGCGCGCTCGCCTTCGCCGAGTGGCTGTCGCTGACGTACCGGCACCGGGGGGTGAAAGTCCACGCCATCTGCCCCCAGGGCGTGCGCACCGACATGCTGGCCGCCACCGGCAGCGCGGGCGACCTGGTGCTCCAGCCGACCGCGATCGAGCCGGAGGCCGTGGCGGACGCCCTGATCGAGGGCATCGAACAGGACCGCTTCCTGATCCTGCCGCACCCCGAGGTCACCGCCTACCACCAGGCCCGGGCCGGTGACCCCGACCGGTGGCTGTCCGGCATGAACCGCATCCAGCAGCAGTGGGAGGGGAACCGGTGACCGAGTCCCGCTACGCGGCCAAGCCCTGGCTCGACCTGCTCAGCGACGCCCAGAAGGGCGCGATCAGCCCGGCCGCCTCCCTCGTGCACGCCCTGCGCCGGGCCGTGGCCGAGACACCCGACGGCGACTTCCTGGCCTACTTCGACGGCCGGCTGACCTACCGCGAGGTCGACGAGCTCAGCGACTCCGTCGCCGGGCATCTCGCCGCGCGCGGTCTGCGGCACGGCGACCGGGTCGCGGTGCTGCTGCAGAACTCCCCGCACTTCGTCCTCGCCGTGCTGGGCGCGTGGAAGGCGGGCGCGGTCGTCGTGCCCGTCAACCCGATGTACAAGTCGGGCGAGGTGTCCCACGTCCTGCGGGACGGCGAGGTCGCCGCGCTGATCTGCTCGGACCGGGCCTGGGAGTCGTATCTGCGCGAGACGGCGGCGGACTCGCCGGTGCGGATCGTGCTCACCGGATGCGAGCTGGACTTCCAGAGCCGCGGCGACGCGCGGGTGCTCGGCTTCGAGCGGCTCGCGAAGGCCCCGGACGCCGACGACCTGGTGACCGTCGCCCGGGCCGGGCACGAGCCGCCCGCCGACCGGGACCCCGAGGCCTCCGGGGTCGCGCTGATCAGCTACACCTCGGGCACGAGCGGCACGCCCAAGGGCGCCACCAACACGCACGGCAACATCATGTACAACGCCGAGCGGCAGCGGACCGGCCTCGGGCTGCCCGAGCGGCCGGTCTACTTCGCGCTGGCACCGCTCTTCCACATCACCGGCATGGTGTGCCAGTTCGGCGCCTGCCTGAACAGCGGCGGCACGCTCGTGCTGGCCTACCGTTTCGAGCCGGGCGTGGTGCTGGACGCGTTCGCCGAGCACCGCCCGCACTACACGGTCGGCCCGTCCACCGCCTTCATGGCGCTCGCCGCCCACCCCTCCGTCACCCGCGACCACTTCTCCTCCTTCCGGGTGATCTCCTCCGGCGGCGCCCCCCTGCCGCCCGCCCTGGTGGAGAAGTTCCGGGCCGGCTTCGGACCGTACCTTCGCAACGGCTACGGACTGACGGAGTGCACCGCGCCCTGCGCCTCCGTGCCGCCGGGCCTGGAGGCGCCGGTCGACCCGGTGTCCGGGACCCTCGCCGTGGGACTGCCCGGCCCCGACACGGTCGTACGGATCGTCGACGACGCCGGCCGGGAAGTGCCGTTCGGCGAGCAGGGCGAGATCGTCGTCCGCGGCCCGCAGGTCGTGCCCGGCTACTGGCGCCGCCCCGACGCCACCGCCGAGACCTTCCCCGGCGCCGAACTGCGCACCGGCGACATCGGCTTCATGGACGAGGAGGGCTGGCTCTACGTCGTCGACCGCAAGAAGGACATGATCAACGCGTCCGGCTTCAAGGTGTGGCCCCGCGAGGTCGAGGACGTCCTCTACACCCACCCGGCCGTGCGCGAGGCCGCCGTCGTCGGAGTGCCCGACGGATACCGCGGCGAGACCGTCAAGGCCTACATCAGCCTGCGTCCGGACGCCGACACGGACCCCGATGCACTCGCCGCCTACTGCAAGGAGAGACTGGCCGCCTACAAATATCCGCGCCACGTGGAGATCCTGCCGGACTTGCCCAAGACGGCCAGTGGGAAGATCCTCCGTCGGGAACTTCGTTCCCGTACGCAAGGCAATTGACAGCAGAACGGAAAGGCAGGTGGCGGCAGTGCCCAGGACCACGGACTCGGACGGCACGCCCGTGCCTCAGCGGCTCCTGGCCGCCGCCACCCGGCTCTTCGCCGAGCAGGGCTACGACCGCACCTCGGTGCAGGAGATCGTCGAGGCGGCCGGCGTCACCAAGGGGGCGCTGTACCACTACTTCGGTTCCAAGGACGACCTGCTGCACGAGGTGTACGCGCGCGTGCTGCGCATCCAGCAGGAGCGGCTGGACGCCGTGGCGGGTGCCGACGAGCCGGTGGAGAAGCGGCTGCGGGCCGCCGCCGCGGACGTCGTGGTGACCACCATCGACAACCTCGACGACGCGATGATCTTCTGGCGTTCGATGCACCACCTCGGCCCCGAGAAGAACAAGCAGGTCCGCGCCGAGCGCCGCCGCTACCACGAGCGCTTCCGCGCGCTCGTGGAGGAGGGCCAGGAAGCGGGCGTCTTCTCCCGGGCGACCCCGGCGGATCTGGTGGTCGACTACCACTTCGGCTCGGTCCACCACCTGTCGACGTGGTACCGCCCGGACGGCCCGCTCAGCCCCCAGGAGGTCGCGGACCACCTGGCCGACCTGCTGCTTCGCGCGCTGCGTCCGTAAGGGCGGGCAAGGAGACGAGCGCGGCGCGCCCGGCGGCGAGGATCCGTCGGGCGCGGGGGAAGTCGTGCAGCTGCTTCTCCAGCAGGCCCAGGCACGGCAACAGCGAGCGCGCCGGGACCCGGCGGGCCGCGAGGACCTCGGCGGTCCAGCCGAGGAAGCCGGTGAGGACGTCGTCCGCGTCGACGTACAGGGCGGCGGTCAGGAAACCGACGATGTGGGCGATGTCCTCGGCGGTGCGCTCGCGCTGCTCGTCGCTGTAGTCGCGCATCGCGGGGACGTGCTGCTCGAGACGCCGGAAGGTGTCCCGCACCAGCCGCGTGGCGGACTTGGCGACCAGCGTGTACTCCTGGTCGCCCAGATGCGGCAGATCGTCGATCGCCCGGTGGGCGGGCACCGGCCGGGCCGGCGGACCTTCCGCGAGCCGGTCCGCCGCGGTGCGGGCGTCGGGCGCCCACGCGTCGGCGCCCAGGAGACGGGCGTAGCGGCCGTCGGCACCGAAGGCGAGACCACCGGCCATGACCGGGGTCCCGGCGGCCTGGACGGCGGTGATCGCGCTGTGCGCGAGCGGCAGACGGGTGGGCAGCGAACTGGACAGGCACACCACGTCCGGCCCGGTGCGGTGGACGTGGCCGATCAGGTGGGCGGTGGGAACCTGCGCCCCCGGGTAGTCCACCTGCCAGCCGCGCAGCCGCAGCGTCTCGGACACCAGGCGCGCCGGCAGGGCGTGCCACTCCTGGTCCACGCAGGCGACCGTGATCCGGCCCAGCGACGCTCACCGTGCTCGCAGCGCCGGTGCGGAGCCCGGCCGGGGAAGAAGTCATGTACGGGCCCCTACGCGTGACCCACACCTCACTTTTGCGACGACGGAAGAGGGCTGCTCTCGAAGCACCGTCCCGCAATCCGGGTGGCTGGTGCAACCAACCGGGTCGGTTCCCGGCCCCGCGGGGAACCGACCCGGGGCACGACGCGCCCGAAAACGGCTGCCTACCCCGTCGGCCGGTCACGAGACCGTGCGAAGTTTCACATCCCGTCCGCAGCCGGGGCGGCCCGGCCCGCCCCTCCACGACAAGGGGCGGCGGGGAGAGCCCCCCACCGCCCCGCCGCGTCACATGTACCGCTTCAGCTCCCGCCGGGCCAGCGACCGCTGATGCACCTCGTCAGGTCCGTCCGCGATCATCAGCGTCCGCGCACCGGCGTACAGCTCCGCCAGCGGGAAGTCCTGGCTCACTCCACCCGCGCCGTGCAACTGGATGGCCCGGTCGAGGATGTCCACCACCGCCCGAGGCGTGGCGATCTTGATGGACTGGATCTCGGTGTGCGCGCCCCGGTTCCCGACCGTGTCCATCAGCCACGCGGTCTTCAGCACCAGCAGCCGCAACTGCTCCACCGTGACCCGCGCGTCGGCGATCCAGTTGTGCACCACACCCTGCTGCGCCAGTGCCTTCCCGAACGCGGTCCGGGCCACGGCCCGCTCGCACATCAGCTCGATGGCCCGTTCCGCCATGCCGATGAGCCGCATGCAGTGGTGGATCCGTCCGGGACCCAGTCGCGCCTGAGCGATGGCGAAGCCGCCGCCCTCCTCGCCGACCAGGTTGGAGACCGGCACGCGCGCGTGGTCGAAGATCACTTCGGCGTGACCGCCGTGGTAGTGGTCCTCGTACCCGAACACCTGCATGGCGCGCTCGATGGTGACGCCCGGGGTGTCGCGCGGCACCAGCACCATCGACTGCTGACGGCGGATGTCCTCGCCGTCCGGGTCGGTCTTGCCCATCACGATGAAGAGGGTGCAGTCGGGGTGCATCGCCCCGGAGATGTACCACTTGCGGCCGGTGATGACGTACTCGTCGCCGTCCCGCTCGATGTGCGTGGTGATGTTGGTGGCGTCGGAGGAGGCCACCTCCGGCTCGGTCATCGCGAACGCCGAGCGGATCTCACCGGCCAGCAGCGGCTCCAGCCACTGCTTGCGCTGCCGCTCGTCGCCGAACTGGGTGAGCACCTCCATGTTCCCGGTGTCGGGCGCCGCGCAGTTCGTCACCGTCGGCGCGAGCTGCGGGGAGCGGCCCATGATCTCGGCGAGCGGAGCGTACTGGAGGTTGGTGAGCCCGGCCCCGTACTCGGAGTCCGGCAGGAACAGGTTCCACAGGCCCTGCCTGCGGGCCTCGGCCTTGAGCTCCTCGACCACGGGCACGGTCTCCCACGGCGAGCCGAGCCGCTCGCGCTGCTCGTGCGCGACGGCCTCGGCCGGGTAGACGTACTCGTCCATGAAGGCGAGGAGTTTGGCGCGCAGCTCTTCGGTGCGCGCGTCGAAAGCGAAGTCCATGTGGATCAGCCCTCCTGGAGGCCTTCGTGGAGCGTGGTCAGTCCGTGCCGGACGAAGACGGGGACGAGGTCGCCGATGCGGTCGAAGCCGCGGCCGACCGTCTGGCCCAGCGTGTAGCGGTAGTGGATGCCCTCGAGGATCACGGCGAGCTTGAACCAGGCGAACGCCGTGTACCAGGAGACCGCGGAGACGTCGCGCCCCGAGCGCGCGGCGTACCGCTCGATGAGTTCCGACGGCGCCGGGTGCCCGGGGGCCTCGGCGGTCGTGGAGACGGGGGAGTCGGGCATGCCCAGCGGCATGCTGTACATGACCAGCAGGCCGAGGTCGGTGAGCGGGTCGCCGAGCGTCGACATCTCCCAGTCGAGGATCGCCCGGATGGAGTCGTCCTCCCCGATCAGCACGTTGTCCAGCCGGTAGTCGCCGTGCACGACGGCCGCGGCGGGGGAGTGGGGCAGCTCACGGCCGAGGGCGGCGTGCAGCTCGTCGATGCCGTCCAGGTCGCGGTTGCGGGAGGCGTCCAGCTGCTTGCCCCAGCGCCGCAGCTGCCGGTCGAGGAAGCCCTCGGGCCGGCCGAAGTCCGCCAGGCCCACCCCGCCCGGGTCGACCGCGTGCAGCTCCACCAGCGTGTCGACGAGGTTCAGCACCGCGCCCCGGGTCCGCTCGGGGCCGAGCGGGGTCAGCTGGTCGGCGGTGCGGTAGGGGGTGCCGTCGACGAACTCCATGACGTAGAACGGCGAGCCGAGCACCTCCTCGTCCTCGCACAGCAGCACCGGCTCCGGCACGGGCACGGCCGTCGGGTGCAGCGCGCTGATCACCCGGTGCTCGCGCTTCATGTCGTGCGCGGTGGCCAGGACATGGCCGAGCGGAGGCCGGCGCACGACCCACCGGGAGGTGCCGTCGGAGACCGCGTAGGTGAGGTTCGACCGTCCGCCCTCGATCAGCCGGCCGGACAGCGGGCCGTTCACCAGGCCGGGCCGCTCGCGGTCGAGCAGGCCGCGCAGCCGGTCGAGATCCAGTCCGGGCGGATGGTCGGGGCTCATGCGTCGCTCCTACGGGCAGGTGAACAGTTCCCGACTCATGATGCCGACCGGTCGGTATGTCGTCCAGAGCGGGGCCGAAACGTGATCGGACCCACGATAGGCCGACCGCTCGTCCCGGGAGGCGGCCGGGGAGGTTTCGGCCGGTTCGTTCAGGCCATCCGGCTTGCGCGCCCCGCGACGACACCGGAAGGTCAAAGCCATGAAGGCCATCAGCTACTCACGGTACGGCGGTCCCGAGGTGCTGGCGTTCGGGGAGGTCCGTGACCCGAAGGTCGGCCCCGACGCGGTGCTGGTCAAGGTCCGGGCGGCGGCCGTGAACCCCGTCGACTGGAAGGCCCGCGAGGGATACCTCGACGGGATCCTCGCCCCCGTCTTCCCCGTGGTGCCCGGCTGGGACGTCTCGGGCGTCGTCGTACGGCCCGGCGTGGCCGTCTCGGAGTTCGACGTCGGGGACGAGGTCATCGGGTACGTGCGCGAGGACTTCCTCTCCCGTGGCACCTTCGCCGAGTACGTGGCCGCACCCCTGCGCACCCTCGCGCGCAAGCCGCGCAACCTCTCCTTCGAGGAGGCGGCCGGGCTCCCGCTGGTCGGGCTCACCGCGTTTCAGGTGCTCACGAAACTGCTGGAGGTGAAGCGGGGCGAGACCGTCCTGGTGCACGCCGCGGCAGGCGGTGTCGGCTCGATCGCCGTGCAACTGGGCGTCCATCTGGGTGCCCGGGTGATCGGTACGGCGAGCGAGTCCAACCACGACTTCGTGCGGGGTCTGGGAGCCGAGCCGGTGGCGTACGGCGAAGGCCTGGGCGAGCGGGTGCGCGGACTGGCCCCGGAGGGCGTGGACGCGGTGTTCGACACCGTCGGCGGCGACGCGCTGAAGGTATCCGCGAATCTGCTGGCCCCCGAGGGCCGCCTGGTCTCCATCGCCGACAACGACGTGGTGACCTACGGCGGCCGCTACTACTTCGTCCGCCCCGACGCGGAGGACCTCCGGCGGGTGGCCGACCTGGCGGAGCAGGGCGTGGTGAGCGTGTACGTCGACGAGACGTTTCCCCTGGAGCGGGCGGCGGACGCGCACCGGCTGAACCAGGAGGGCCGGACCCGCGGCAAGATCGTCGTGACGGTGGACTGGGAGAGCGACGGCGAGTGAGGGTCGCAGCGGCCTGGTGTGCTGCGCCAGTGCCGCGGCAGGCGGCATTCGCCCTGCCGCGACGCGCGGCATGCTCCCCCGTTCTCGGTCGGGTGCGGGCGGCCTGTCTCGCCTGAGCTGGCGGTCAGCCAGTCCTGATGGTCGGCAAGGCTGACCAGAGCCTGACAAAACCCTCACAACCGGCGTCACCGGTTCACTGAACGCCCGGCGGTAGCGGCGGCGCCGACCGCGTCACTCCTGTACGAACACAACGCCGGAACCGTCGACGGCGACGTCGGCCCCAACACCATCCGCGGCCTCCAGCGCTTCCTCGTCTCCAGGTTCCGCTCGACAGCGTCGAGGAGCGCGGCGTTGTCCCAGCCGGGTAGCGGGTGGGGAGTCGGCGTCCGCGTCCGGCCTCCCGCCCGCCCGCGGCCCGGGAAGGCATCGACCTCCTTCAGTCGTGCCCTCGCGGCGGACGTGCCCGAACTCCCCCCAGGTGCAGGGTGGTTGGGATGGGGCGGGCCATGATGGGATCATGGCAGATCCCGAGTTCATCCTCCGAGGAGTGCGCACGTGAGCGACAACCCGGCCGGCAGGACGGTCCTGGTGACCGGTGGCAGCGGCTTTGTCGCAGCCCATCTGGTACGGCAGTTGCTGGAGCGCGGCTACCGGGTGCACACCACCGTGCGCAGCACGGCGAACGTCGCGAAGCTGGAGCCGCTGCGGGCGATGCGGGACGAGCACCCCGGCCGCCTCGACCTCTTCGAGGCGGATCTGCTCGCGGACGGCTCCTTCGACGAGGCGATGAAGGGCTGCTCCGTGGTCTTCCACGTGGCCTCGCCCTTCCTGATGCCGGAGAAGATCAAGGACGGCCGCCGGGACATGCTGGAACCGGCGCTCCACGGCACGCGCAACGTGCTCGCCGGCATCGACCGCACGGAGACCGTCGAGCGGCTCGTCCTCACCTCCACGGTGGGTGCGATCTTCGGCGACTATGCCGACGTCCTGCGGATGGACGACCGGATCCTGTCGGAGAAGTACTTCAACACCACGAGCACGGTGGAGAACAACCCGTACCACCACGCCAAGACCGTGGCGGAACGGGCGGCCTGGGACGCGGCGGCCGCGCAGGACCGCTGGAGCATGGTCTCCGTCAACCCCGGCCTGATCCTGGGCCCTTCGCTCACCCCCGCCTCGGACTCCGGCAGCCTGTTCCTCCTGGACGAGCTGTTCAAGGGCTACTTCTTCTACGGCGCCCCCGATTTCAGCTTCACGACGGCCGACGTACGGGACGTGGCGGCGGCCCACATCGCGGCGGCGGAACGACCCGAGGCACACGGGCGTTACCTCGTCGCGGCACAGGAGATGACGTCGTTCCACCAGATGTCGACGATCCTGCGCACGCACCACCCCGGGAACCTCCGCCTCCCCCGCACCGCCCTCCCGCACTGGCCCGTCCGCGTCCTGGGACCGGCCTTCGGCCTCAGCCAGGACTACATCCGCAAGCACCTCGGCATCCGCTTCCGCGTCGACAACCACAGAAGCGTCGAGGAACTAGGGCTCACCTACCGCCCGATCGAGGAGACGCTGCTCGACCACTACCGGTCGTGGCGCGAGCAGCGACAGCAGCGGCGGAGGACCCGGGGAGGGTCCGGCGGAAGGCGCCCGCCGCGGCACTAGGCCGCTTCTGATGGATCTCCGTGGGAGAAGGAGCGGCGTTCGGTGCGTGCTCTGGGGGTCCCCCCTG
>NZ_JASKMS010000025.1 GCF_030124145.1 Streptomyces sp. 378 | reverse complement strand
CCTTCACCAGCATCGCCTGCACCCTCATCTGCTACCGCAGACTCACCAAATGAGACGACTTCTTACCCGAGGAGATCGGCGCCGACCCGCTCGCCGAGGTCGTCGCCTGGGCGCTGGAGCACCTCCACGAGCAGTTCGACGTGGAGACCCTGGCGGCACGCGCGTACATGAGCCGGCGTACGTTCGACCGCCGCTTCCGCTCGCTGACCGGGAGCGCTCCGCTGCAGTGGCTGATCACCCAGCGGGTGCTTCAGGCGCAGCGCCTGCTGGAGACGTCGGACTACTCGGTGGACGAGGTGGCGGGGCGCTGCGGCTTCCGGTCACCGGTCGCCCTGCGCGGGCACTTCCGCCGCCAGCTGGGCTCGTCCCCGGCCGCGTACCGGGCGGCGTACCGTGCCCGGCGCCCGCAGGGCGAGCGGCCTCAGGAGACCGAGAGCGCACCGGGCGGTCCGGGGTCCGGCATGCCGGGCCACCCGGGCCACGCGGGACACCATCCGGGCCAGCCCGGCCAGGTGTCGTCGCCGCTGCACCCGGAGCACCCCGTCCCGCTCCAGTCCCGCCGTACGGCGGCGGCGAGCGCGGTCGGGCAGTCCCCGGCCCTGTCGGCGAGCCTGCCCGGGCAGCGCAGCGCGCCGTGATCGGACCGCGGGGCCCGCGAGGAGCACGCCTCCTCGCGGGCCCCGCGGCTTTCCCGGCCCGGGCGGCCCGGCCGGGACACGACGGGCCGTAGGGTGAGACACATGAACGATCGCATGGTGTGGATCGACTGCGAGATGACCGGCCTCTCGCTGTCGGACGACGCGCTCATCGAGGTGGCCGCCCTCGTGACCGACTCCGAGCTGAACGTGCTCGGCGAGGGCGTGGACATCGTCATCCGGCCGCCGGAGCAGGCGCTGGAGACGATGCCGGACGTGGTGCGTCAGATGCACACCTCCTCCGGGCTGCTCACCGAGCTGGCCGGGGGCACGACGCTGAAGGACGCCGAGGACCAGGTCCTGACGTACGTGCGGGAGTTCGTCAAGGAGCCGGGCAAGGCCCCGCTGTGCGGGAACTCCGTCGGCACGGACCGCGGTTTCCTGCTGCGTGACATGCCGACGCTGGAGAACTACCTCCACTACCGGATCGTCGACGTGTCGTCGATCAAGGAGCTGGCGCGTCGCTGGTACCCGCGGGCGTACTTCAACAGCCCGCAGAAGAGCGGCAACCACCGCGCGCTCGCCGACATCCGTGAGTCGATCGCGGAGCTGCGGTACTACCGCGAGGCCGTGTTCGTCCCGCAGCCCGGACCCGACTCGGACACCGCGCGGACGATCGCCGCGAAGCACGTCCTGCCTGCTCAGTAGGCGGGAGAGGGGCCCGTCGGGGGCTGCTGCGAAAGCCTGGCGCGAGCACCCCTTCGGACCCTGTACACTTTTTCTCGGCCGGTCGGGGACAAACACTGATCTCCAAGCCGGTCATGGTGGGTGTAGCTCAGCTGGTAGAGCACCTGGTTGTGGTCCAGGATGCCGCGGGTTCGAGTCCCGTCACTCACCCTGAGTCTTCAGCCGGTGGCCTCGAAAGAGGCCACCGGCTGAAGCGTTTTCCAGCGCGCCGATCGAGATGACGTCCGCGGGGCGCGGCTACCGTCGGCGCCATGGACGGTGGACGCCCGGGATGGCGCGCGTGTGTGCTCGGCGGAGCGGTCTTCGCCGTCTGCATGGCCGGCACCACGCTGCCGACTCCCCTCTATCCCCTCTACCAGGATGAGTTCGGCTTCTCCGAACTGACCGTCACCGTGGTGTACGCGCTGTACGCCTTCGCCGTGATCGGTGTGCTGCTGCTGGTCGGCGACGCCTCGGACGCCGTGGGCAGGCGCCCGGTGCTGCTGTGCGGGCTGGGCTTCGCGGCGGTGAGCGCCGTTTGCTTCCTGTGCGCCACCGGGCTCGGCTGGCTGTACGCGGGGCGGCTGCTGTCCGGACTGTCCGCCGGGTTGTTCACCGGGGCCGCCACGGCGTACGTGATGGAGCTGGCGCCGCGGGGCGGTGCCGCGCGGGCCACGTTCGTGGCGACGGCCGCCAACATGGGCGGACTGGGCTGCGGTCCGCTGCTGTCCGGGGTGCTCGCGGAGTACGCCCCCTGGCCGCTGTACCTGCCGTTCGTCGCCCACCTCGCCCTGGTGGCCGCCTCGGCCGTCGTCCTGCTGCGGCTCGCGGAGACGGTACGGGAGCGGCGGCCGCTGCGCGCCGTACGCCCGCAGCGGCCCGCGCTGCCCCCGCGGGTGCGCGCGGTGTTCGGTCCCGCGGCCACCGCCGCCTTCGTCGGATTCGCCCTGTTCGGCGTGTTCACCTCGGTCAGCCCGGCCTTCCTCGCGGAGTCCCTGGACGTGGACGACCACGCCGTGAGCGGGCTGATCGTCGCGCTGGCCTTCTTCTCGTCGACGGCCGGGCAACTGGCGGTCGGCCGGGTCGGCGTACGGCGCTCCCTTCCGCTGGGCTGCGGCGTGCTCCTGGCCGGGCTGGCGCTGCTCGCCGGTGCGCTGCGGTGGGACCAGATGCCGTTGCTGGTCGCCAGCGCCCTCGTCGGCGGAATCGGCCAGGGCCTGGCGTTCCGCGGTGCCCTGTCCGAGGTGGCCGAGGCCTCTCCGGAACACCGGCGCGCGGCGGTGATCTCGACCCTGTTCGTGGTGGCCTACGCGGGCATCTCCCTCCCGGTCATCGGCGTCGGCCTGCTGACCGGCCCGATCGGCCTGGAGGGCGCGGGGCTGGTGTTCATCACGTGCATGGCGATTCTGGTCGTGACGGCGGCGGCCTACCTGGTACGCCGCCCGGCACCGGCTCGGGCGTGAGCACATGCGGTCGTGAGGCCATGGGCGAGCTGGTGAAGCGGCGAAGGCGCTGGCCCGGGTACGGACGGAGGAGCTGGGCCTGCGGGCCCCGGTGCGGCTCCCGCTCTTCAGCTACGTCTGCCCTGGGACGGGATCGCCTGACACGGCTGGTTCGGCGAGGCGGAGCTTCCTGTACCTGCGTGCGCGGCGCTCCGGAAGTGGCTGTTCGTGCCGGACGGGGTGGAGGCCTGCGGTGGCTTCCCGGTCCCAGCCCGCCGGCCGCCGCCGGGTCGTGGTCAACTCCCGCATGCAGCCGAGCCGTTCACCCGGGTCGGCCCGGATCACGAACCAGCTCACCGTGCGCCCGCAGGAGCCGTACGACGCGGTCCGTCAGGACGACGACCGGGACACCAACTCCGTGGCCAGGACCATCTGCCGGCGCTCCAGGCCGCGGGACGCGAGGGGACGGCGGTCGGCGACCTCCGTGAGCAGGAGGTCTATCATCCGGCGGCCCATCTCCTCTATGGGCTGGCGGACGCTGGTGAGGGGCGGCTCCATGTGGCGGGCGATGGCGGAGTCGTCGTAGCCGACGAGTGCCACGTCCTCCGGGATGCGGCGGCCCGCCTCGCGCAGCGCCCGGCGGGCGCCGGACGCGGTGACGTCGGAGGCGGCGAAGACCGCGTCCACGTCCGGGTGACGCTCCAGCAGGGCGGTCATGGCCCGGTGCCCGCCCTCCTCGGTGAAGTCCCCCGCCTCGATCATCCCTTCGTCCACCCACCGGCCGGCGTCGCTCAGTGCCTCGCGGAAGCCGTCGACCCGGCGCTGCGCGCCGTAGACGTCGAGGCGGCCGGTGATGTGGGCGATCCGGCTCCGGCCCCGGGACAGCAGATGCTCGACGGCCTGGCGGGCGCCGCCGTAATTGTCCGAGTCGACCGACGGCAGGGTCTCCGTCGAGGAGCGCGGGCCGCTGATCACCGCCGGGATCTCCAGCTGGGCCAGCAGGTCGGGCAGCGGATCGTCCGCGTGCACCGACACCAGCAGGACGCCGTCGACCCGGTGCGCCGCCAGGTACTGCGCGAGGCGGCGGCGTTCCCGGTCGCTGCCCGCGAAGATCAGCAGTAGCTGCATCTCGGTGTCGGACAGCGCCGCCCCGACGCCCTTCAGCATGTCCGAGAAGTACGGCTCCGCGAAGAACCGGGTCTCCGGCTCGGGGACGACCAGGGCGATCGCGTCCGTACGGTTGGCGGCCAGGGCCCGGGCCGCGGTGTTGGGGACGTAGCCGAGCTCCGCCACCGCGGCCTCGACGGCCGCGCGGGTCGCGTCGCTGACCCGGGGCGAGCCGTTGATCACCCGCGAGACGGTGCCGCGTCCGACACCGGCGCGCGCCGCCACCTCTTCGAGAGTGGGCCGGCCACCGCTTCGGCCCCGCGCTCCGTGGGTTGCCATGGGCTCCGCCTTCCCGTCCACACCCGCACTCTGCGACTGGCCTGGAATTTAACAGGCTCGTCAGCCGTATGACCGCCGCCGAGGGCTCGCCGCCCCCGGCCTTCCGGTTCGGCCGGACGAGCCGGTGCGACCGGCGCCCCGGCCGGCTCGATACCACCGGCCCGACTCCCAACCGGTGCCGGGCCCGGTCCAGTTAACAGCCCGATAACTGAACGCATCTCTCGTTGTCCGGTCCCTTGACACCCCCGCCGCGACCGGGGACTCTTCAACACATCACCGGTGGGAGCGCTCCCACAGTACCTGACACATACACAACCCGCACGTTCCCCACCCGAGCCTTAAGCGCGTAAAACGGTCCGACCATGCAGGTGGCCGGGGGGTCGGCACGTCAGGGCAACAGGAGGACGACATGCGAGCACGCATCCGAACCGCCCGCAAGGCGATGGTCGTCGCGGCCGTCGCGTCGCTGGGCGCCGGGCTGCTGGCCGGCTGTGCCGACGACGGCGGAGGCGACGGCTCCTCGTCGGGCGGCAGCGGCGGCAGCGACGGCAAGACCAAGATCACTCTGGGGCTGTTCGGTACCTTCGGGTTCGAGGAGGCCGGCCTCTACAAGGAGTACGAGAAGCTCCACCCGGACATCGACATCCAGCAGACGGTCGTCGAGCGGAACGAGAACTACTACCCCACCCTGGTCAACCACCTGACCACCAACAGCGGTCTGCAGGACATCCAGGGCGTCGAGGTCGGCAACATCGCCGAGATCGTCAAGACCCAGTCCGACAAGCTGCTGGACCTCTCCAAGTACGGCAAGGAGAGCGACTACCTCGACTGGAAGTGGCAGCAGGCCACCACCGAGGACGGTCAGACCATCGGCCTGGGCACGGACGTCGGCCCGATGGCCATCTGCTACCGCAAGGACCTCTTCGAGAAGGCCGGTCTGCCCACCGACCGCGAGGAGGTCGCCAAGCTGTGGGCCGGTGACTGGAAGAAGCTCGTCCAGGTCGGCGAGGACTACCAGAAGAAGGCGCCGAAGGGCACCACCTTCCTGGACTCCCCCGGCGGTCTGCTCCAGGCGATCCTCAGCAGCGAGAAGGACCGCTTCTACGACTCCTCCGGCAAGGTCATCTACAAGTCGAACCCGGCCGTGAAGGCCGCCTTCGACCTCACCGCCAAGGCGGCCGAGGACGGACTGATCGGGAACCAGACCCAGTTCCAGCCCGCCTGGGACACCACGATCGCCAACAGCAAGTTCGCCGCGATGTCCTGCCCGCCGTGGATGCTCGGCTACATCAAGGGCAAGTCGAAGCCGGAGGCCAAGGGCAAGTGGGACGTGGCCGCGTCGCCGAAGTCCGGCAACTGGGGCGGTTCCTTCCTGGCGGTGCCCAAGTCCGGCAAGAACGCCGAGGAGGCCGCGAAGCTGGCCGCCTGGCTGACCGCGCCCGAGCAGCAGGCCAAGCTGTTCGCCGTGCAGGGCAGCTTCCCGAGCACCCCGGCCGCCTACGAGTCGGACGCGGTGAAGAACGCCAAGAACGAGATGACCGGTGACGCGCCGATCGGCACCATCTTCGCCGCCGCCGCCCAGAGCAGCCCGGTGCAGACGATCGGCCCGAAGGACCAGATCATCCAGCAGGGTCTGACGGACAACGGCGTCATCCTCGTCACCCAGGGCAAGTCGCCCGAGGAGGCGTGGGACACGGCCGTCAAGACCATCGACAACAACCTGGACCAGTGACCCGAATGGCAACCAGGCACGACACCGCCGCGTCCCCCGTGAAGGAGGGGGGCGCGGCCCCGGGCCGCCCGCCGGCCGACGCGGACGCGGAGGCGGCGCGGAAGAAGCGCGCCCGGCTCTCCCGCCGCTGGCAGCGCGACATGCGCTGGAGCCCGTACGCGTTCGTCTCGCCCTTCTTCCTGCTCTTCCTCGCGTTCGGCCTGTTCCCGCTGCTGTACACCGGCTGGGCCTCGCTGCACCAGGTGGAGCTGACGGCACCCACGGACATGTCCTGGGTGGGCCTGCACAACTACACCCGCATCTTCGACGACGACTTCTTCTGGAACGCGGCGAAGAACACCCTGACCATCGGCATCATCTCCACCGTTCCGCAGCTGCTGATGGCGATGGGCCTGGCGCACATCCTCAACTACAAGCTGCGCGGCTCCACGTTCTACCGCGTCGTCATGCTGGCCCCCTACGCCACGTCGATCGCCGCCGCCTCGCTGGTCTTCGTGCTGCTCTTCGGCCGCGACTACGGCATGATCAACTGGGCGCTGAACGCCGTCGGCATCGACCACGTCGACTGGCAGAACGACAAGTGGCCGTCCCAGATCGCCGTGTCCACCATCATCATCTGGCGCTGGACGGGCTACAACGCGCTGATCTACCTGGCCGCGATGCAGGCGATCCCGCAGGACCTCTACGAGTCGGCGGCCCTGGACGGAGCCAGCCGCTGGCGGCAGTTCCTCCACGTCACGCTGCCCTCGCTGCGTCCGACCATCCTGTTCACGGTCGTGGTGTCGACCATCGGCGCCTCGCAGGTGTTCGGCGAGCCGCTGCTGTTCGACGCGAACAAGGGTGCCTCCGGCGGATCCCAGCACCAGTTCCAGACGCTCGGCCTGTACCTGTACGAGCAGGGCTGGATCAACCAGCACCTGGGCCGCGCCTCCGCCATCGCCTGGACGATGTTCCTGATCCTCATCGTGATCGGGGTCGTCAACTACGTCATCTCGCGCCGGCTGCGCGCCAGTAGCTAAGGAGAACCGGCCGTGACGACGACCCTGACGAAACCCCCGGCCGACGCGGTCCCCGAACCGCCGAAGCGGTCACGTGGCATGAAGGCGGCACGCGCGGGCGGGCAGCTGCACGCCGGCCCGGTGGCATACGTCATCCTCGCCCTCTTCACCGTCATCTCGCTGTTCCCGCTGGTGTGGACGGCGATCGCCGCCTCGCGCGACAACCAGCGCCTGGCGCAGACCCCGCCGCCCTTCTGGTTCGGCTCCGGCCTCTTCGACAAGCTCGAAGTGGCCTGGACGGACGCCAACCTGGGCGAGGCGTTCCTCAACACCACCCTGGTGGCCGGCATCTCGTCGTTCACCATCGTGTTCCTGTCGACGATCGCCGGATTCGCCTTCGCCAAGCTGCGCTTCAAGGGCCGTGGCGCGGCGATGCTGGTGGTGATCGGCACGATGATGGTGCCGCCGCAGCTCAGCATCATCCCGCTGTACATGATGGTCGCCAAACTCGACTGGACGGACCAGCTCCAGGCGGTGATCTTCCCGTCGCTGGTGAGCGCGTTCGGTGTGTTCTTCATGCGGCAGTACCTGATCCAGGCGCTGCCGGACGAGATCATCGAGGCGGCCCGGGTGGACGGCGCGAGCAGCTGGCGCGTGGTGTGGCACGTGGTGTTCCCGACCGCGCGGCCCGCGATGGCCGTCCTGGGCATGCTGATGTTCGTGCAGACCTGGAACGACTTCCTGTGGCCCTTCCTGGTCCTGACCCAGACCGGCAACCCGACCGTGCAGGTGGCGGTGGCGGGGCTGGGGCGCGGCTACACGCCGGACCAGTCGCTGATCATGGCCGGCGCCCTGCTCGGCACGCTGCCGCTGCTGATCGTCTTCGCGATCTTCGGCAAGCAGATCGTCGGCGGCATCATGCAGGGCGCCGTCAAGGGCTGAGCGCCGCTGAATCCTGCCTTCCCCGGGGCCGAGCCACAGCCGCCTCGGCCCCTCCCCCTCCACTCGTCGGTCACACGACCCCCTTGGGAGCGCTTCCATGCCTGACTCCGAGAACCCGGCCACCGCGGTGTCCTTCCCGCCCGCCTTCCTGTGGGGCGCGGCGACGTCCGCGTACCAGATCGAGGGTGCGGTACGGGAGGACGGCCGTACGCCGTCGATCTGGGACACCTTCAGCCATACGCCGGGCAAGACGGCCGGTGGTGAGACCGGTGACATCGCTGTCGACCACTACCACCGCTACCGCGACGACGTGGCGCTGATGGCGGAGCTGGGCCTGGGCGCCTACCGCTTCTCCGTCTCGTGGTCGCGGGTGCAGCCGACCGGCCGGGGCCCGGCCGTGCAGAAGGGCCTGGACTTCTACCGTCGGCTGGTGGACGAGCTGCTGTCCAAGGGCATCAAGCCGGCCGTCACCCTCTACCACTGGGACCTGCCGCAGGAGCTGGAGGACGCGGGCGGCTGGCCCGAGCGCGACACGGCGTACCGGTTCGCGGAGTACGCGCAGATCGTCGGCGAGGCGCTGGGCGACCGGGTGGAGCAGTGGATCACGCTCAACGAGCCGTGGTGCAGCGCGTTCCTGGGCTATGCCTCCGGGGTGCACGCCCCGGGCCGTACGGACCCGGCGGCCTCGCTGCGTGCCGCGCACCATCTGAACCTCGCGCACGGGCTGGGCGCGTCCGCCCTGCGGTCGGTGATGCCGGCCCGCAACACGGTCGCGATCAGCCTCAACTCCTCGGTGGTGCGGCCTCTTTCGCAGGACCCGGCGGATCTGGCGGCGGCCCGCAGGATCGACGACCTGGCCAACGGCGTGTTCCACGGGCCGATGCTGCACGGCGCCTACCCGGAGTCGCTGTACGTGGCGACGGCGGGCCTGACGGACTGGGACCACGTCCTCGACGGCGACCTGGAGCTGATCAACCAGCCGCTGGACGCGCTGGGCCTCAACTACTACACGCCCGCGCTGGTCTCGGCCGCGGACGCGTCGGCGAAGGCGCCGCGCGCCGACGGCCACGGGGCGAGCGACCACTCGCCGTGGCCGGCCGCCGACGACGTCGCCTTCCACCAGACACCCGGTGACCGTACCGAGATGGGCTGGACGATCGACCCGACCGGACTGCACGAGCTGATCATGCGCTACACCCGGGAGGCGCCGGGCCTGCCGCTCTACATCACGGAGAACGGCGCGGCCTACGACGACAAGATCGACTCCGACGGCCGGGTGCACGACCCGGAGCGTGTCGCCTACCTGCACGGCCACCTGTCGGCGGTGCGCCGGGCGATCGCCGACGGCGCGGACGTCCGCGGCTACTACCTGTGGTCGCTGATGGACAACTTCGAGTGGTCGTACGGCTACGGCAAGCGCTTCGGCGCGGTCTACGTGGACTACGCGACGCTGGAGCGCACGCCGAAGACGAGCGCCCTGTGGTACGGCAGGGCGGCGCGGACCGGGTCACTGCCCGAGGTGGAGGCGGTCTGACCGACGGGGGACGGGGCGCGGGGCGCGGCACGCTTAGGGGAGTGCCGCGCCCCGCTCCGTCTCGGCGGGGAGTGCTCGGACGGGACGCCGCCACCGGCGGGCCGCTCCCGTGAACTCGCGCGGGTCCTGGCCGGGTTGGCTGTGGCCACCGGCCTTGGGACGGCGGCGGTGGCCACGGGGTTCCCTTTCCGGGGAATGGACGTCAGCCCTTGTTGGCGCCCAGGGTGAGGCCGCTGACGAACTGGCGCTGGAGCGCGAAGTAGACGATCAGGGTGGGGATCGCGGTGAGCAGGGCGCCGGCGGCGACCAGGTTGGGGTCGGTGAAGTACTGGCCGGAGAGGTTGTTCAGGGCCGAGGTGATCGGCATGTTCTCGCCGGTGGAGATGAGCACGATGGCCCAGAAGAAGTCGTTGTAGATCCAGATGGAGAGCAGGGTGGCGAGGGCGGCCATCGCGGGCTTGCACAGCGGCAGCACGATCTGCCAGTACAGGCGCCAGACGGAGGCGCCGTCGACGAGGGCGGCCTCGGTGAGCTCGTGCGGCAGGGAGCGCATGTAGTTGCTCAGCACGAAGGCGCAGAAGCCGGACTGGAACGCCACGTGGATGAGGACCAGGCCGAGCGCGGAGTCGTAGAGCTTGCCGCTCATGGTGATGCCGGGCAGGTCGATCAGCAGGTAGAGCCGGTACAGCGGGGTGATGATGACCTGCTGGGGCAGCAGGTTGCCGGCCGTGAACACCAGCAGCAGGAACAGGTTGAGGCGGAAGTCGAAGCGGCTGACGTAGAAGGCGACCATCGACGACAGCAGCAGTGTCAGCAGCACGGCCGGGATGGCGATCAGCAGGGTGTTGCCGAAGTAGTGCAGCATGTCCGACTGCTGGAAGGAGTTCGTGAAGTTGTCGAAGGTGAGCTTGTCGGGCCAGGACACGTAGCCCTTGGTGCTGGTCTCCGCGTACGGCCGCATCGCCGCGAGCAGAGCCCACAGCAGGGGCGCGAGCCAGGCCAGCGCCGTGACGACGAGGAAGGTGTGCAGCAGGATCCGGGCGGGGCGGATCGGGGCGCGCTGCTTGCGCGGGGCGCTCAGGGTACTCATGCGCGCCGCTCCTTCCGGAAGGTGGCGATCAGGTACGGGATGATCACCACGAGGGAGATCACCAGCAGGACGACGGCGATGGCGGAGCCGTACCCGATGCGGCTGGATTCGCCGATGATGTTGTTGGTGACCAGGATCGACAGCAGTTCGGTGCCCTGGGCGCCCTTGTTGAAGACGAACACCAGGTCGAAGGCGCGCAGGGCCTCGATGATCGTGACGACCAGGACGACGGTGTTGGTCGGGCGCAGGGTCGGGAAGATCACGTTCCTGAACGTCTGCCACTCGCTCGCGCCGTCCAGCGCGGAGGCCTCGCGCAGGGCGGGGTCGACGCTCTTCAGGCCGGCCAGGTACAGGATCATCATGTAACCGGCGTGCCGCCAGGAGGCGGCGACGAGGATGGCCCAGAGGTTCAGGTCCGGGTCGCCGATCCAGTCGATGTAGTGGCCGGGCTCGTTGGCGCCGATCAGGCTGTTGATCAGGCCCGTGTCCGGGTTGTAGATCAGCTGCCAGACGAATCCGATGACCGCCAGCGACATCACCACCGGCAGGAAGAACGCGGTCTGGTACACGCGGCTGAAGCGGATCTTCTTGTCCAGCTGCACGGCCAGGAACAGGCCGAACGGCGTGGGCAGCAGGATGAGCACCACGAACCAGACGACGTTGTGCTCGACGGCGGGCCAGAACTGCGGGTTGCTGGTGAACAGCTCCCTGAAGTTGTGCAGTCCGACCCACTTGATGGCGTCGAAGCCGATGCCGTCCCAGGTGGTGAAGGCCAGCGCGATCGAGGCCAGCGCCGTCAGCCACACCAGGGCGACGTGCAGGATCGTCGGCACGCCCGCCATCAGGCCGAGCGTGAGGCGGTCGCGGCGGGTGAGCAGCCGCCGGTGGCCGTGGGGCGTCTTGGCGGGGGCGGGTGCGGGGGCGGGCTCCGGAGCCGGCTGGGCGGCCGGCTCCGGAGCCTTCGCGGGGGTGGCAGTCATGTGGGATCCGAGTCGTCGAGTCTCCGTTCGGTCAGGAGGAGGCGAAGATCGTCTTCTTCTGTCGTTCGATCGACGAGAGGATGCTGTCGATGTTCTTGGGGTTGCGGACGAAGTTCTGCAGCGCGGGCTGCATCACCGTGGCGGTGAAGTCCGGGCGGGAGTCGCGGTCCATGAACTGCGTCAGGCTCTTCGCGCCGGAGATCATCTCGTAGGACTTCTTCTGCAGCGCGGTGTAGGAGGAGGTGTCGGCCTTGGTGGAGGCGGCCACCACGCTGGAGTCGGCCTTGAGGTAGATCTCCTCGGCCTCGGGCGTGCCCAGGTACTCCAGGAGCTTGACGGCGCCCGCGCGGTTCTTCGGCGCCTTGGAGAGCATGAAGCCGTCGGTGGGTGCCTCGACGGTGTCCTGCCCGAACTGCGGGTCGATCTCCGGGAAGGCGAAGAAGTCCAGGTCGTCCAGGTCGGCCTTGTCGGTGAACTGCTGGCCGACGAAGGTGCCCAGGAGGTACATGCCGGCCTTCTTGGCCACCAGGGTCTGCGCGGCGTCCTGCCAGGTGCGGCCGACGGCGCCCTCCTGGTGGTAGGGCAGGATCTCCGTCCAGTGGTCGAAGACCTTGCGCACCTTGGGGTCGGTCCAGGAGGCCTTGCCGGCCATCAGCTCGACGTGGAAGTCGTAGCCGTTGGCGCGGAAGTTGATCTGGTCGAAGGTGCCCATCGCGGGCCAGGCGTCCTTGTCGCCGAAGGCGATCGGGACCAGCCCGTCCTTCTGCATCCGCTTGCACAGGGCGACGAAGTCGTCCCAGGTGGTGGGGACCTCGTAGCCGTGCTGGGCGAAGACGCTCTTGCGGTAGAACACCGCCCACGGGTACGAGTACAGCGGCACGAAGTAGTACTTGCCGTCCTCGCCCTTGCTGAGCTTGTGCATCGCCTCGGGGAAGTTGCCGCCGATCTTCTCCCACACGTCGTCGATCGGCGTGGCCAGCTTCTTCGAGGCGAAGAACTGCATGCGGTAGCCGGCGAACCAGGTGAACACGTCGTCCGGCGTGCCCTGCAGGTAGGAGTTGATCTGCTCCTGGAAGGTGTTGTGGTCCTTGGTGTTCACGTCGACCTTGATGCCGGACTTCTTGGTGAAGGCGGCGTAGATCTCGGCGAACGCCTTCTTCGGCACGGCGTCCGACGAGTTGGAGCCGAGGCTGACCGTCTTCGGGTCGGCGGACGCGCCGCTGCCGCCGCAGGCGCTCAGCAGGGGTATGCCGGCTCCGAGCAGGGCCGCACCGCCCACTCCGCGCAGCAGGGTGCGGCGGCCGGGTGCGGGGAGGGAGACACCGGAGGGAGAGAGGTCGTGCATGAACGGCTCCTGAGGGCAGGGTTCGGCCAGGAGGGTGTGGCGTGAATTCCGGTCGCAATCAACCAGAAATCAACTTGACCGAACACGGTGGCGCAATGACAGCCGCATGTCCGGTCATGCGTCAAGAGCCGGTCCCTCCATTTGTCGAAACGTGACCGACACGTGAGGGCCCTCACGAGAACGGTCAGTGGGACCGTGAGCGGTTGTGGACGGCAGTGAGCCTGCCGGGGCGGCGACGCCGCATCTGGCGGTGCCCTCGGCCCGCGGGGGCACGGCCGTCCAGCTGGATCCAGATCCGCACCTCGGTGCCGCCGAGCACCGAGGAGCCGATCCGTACGTCTCCGCCGGTGGACTCCGCGAGCCGGCGCACGATGTCCAGGCCGAGCCCGGTCGAGCCGTCGCTGCCGGAGCCGCGGCCCCGCGCCATCGCCGTCTCGGGGTCGGGTATGCCGGGGCCCGCGTCGGAGACGAGGACGATCACCGCGTCCTCGCCGTTGTGCACGTCGACCGCGAAAGCGGTGCCCTCCGCGGTGTGCCGGAAGACGTTGCCGAGCAGCGCGTCGAGCGCGGCGGCCAGGTCGGCGCGGGCCACGGGTATGCGCACCGGCCGGTCGGCCCCGGCCACCCGCCACTTGCGGCCCTCGTCCTCCGCGAGCGCGGACCAGAACGCCATCCGCTCCCGGACCACCTCGGCCGCGTCGCATCCCGCGCCCGGACCGGCCGCGGCCGTCTGCGGCTTGGCCTCCCGCGCCGTACGGATGATGGTGTCGACCTCGCGCTCCAGTTGCTCGACGGCGGTCCGGGTCTGGTCGGCGGCCGGTCCCTCGCCGAGCGAGGCGGTGTTGAGCCGCAGCACGGTCAGGGGCGTCCGCAGCCGGTGGGACAGGTCGGCCGCCAGCTCCCGCTCGTTCGCCAGGAGCTGGACGACCTGGTCGGCCATCGAGTTGAACGCGACCGCCGCGAGCCGCAGTTCGGTCGGGCCCTCCTCGGGCACACGGGCGCCCAGGCGGCCCTCCCCCAGGTCGTGCGCGCCTTCGGCGAGGCGTTGCGCGGGGCGGACCATGCGGACGCCCAGCCGGTCTGCGACCGCGACCGAGCCGAGGACCAGCGCCACCCCGACCGCGGCGAGCACCGCCCAGGCCGTGCCCACGCCGTTGGTGACCTCGGACTCCGGCACGTACACCTCGACGACCGCGATCTTGCCGGTGCTGAGCGCGACCGGCTGGAGCAGCGTCGAGCCGCCGGGGACGGCGGTGGTGGAGGCGCGGCCCAGCGTCCGCACGGCCGCGATGTCCTCGTCGGCGGCGCGGCGCCGCCCGAGTTCGAGGGCCTCCCGGCCGTCGCCCGCGGGGAGGTGCACGGCCATCCCGGCGTCGGAGCCGGCGGAGGCGACGACCCGTTCGAGCTGGTCGCGGTCGGTGGTGATGGACAGGGCGGGGGCGACGGCCGCGGCCTCCCGCTCGGCGCCCGAGAAGGCGCGGTCGCGGGCCATCTCGCGGATGACGAGTCCGAGCGGCACCGCGAAGGCGACCACGACCATGGTGGTCACCGCCAGCGACACCTTGACCAGGGCCCACCTCATCGCGGCGCCCCCGCCCCCGGTGGTTCGAGCTTCACTCCGACGCCCCGAAGGGTGTGCAGATAGCGCGGATGCGCCGCCGTCTCGCCCAGTTTCCTGCGCAGCCAGGACAGATGGACGTCGATGGTCTGGTCGTCGCCGTACGACTGCTGCCACACCTCGGCGAGCAGCTCCTTGCGGGACACGACGACGCCGGGCCGGCGGGCCAGGAAGGCGAGCAGGTCGAACTCGCGGCGGGTGAGGTCGAGCCGCGCGCCGTCCAGCTCGGCCCTGCGGCGCAGTGGGTCGACGGTCAGGCCGCCGACCCGGATCACGGGGGACGGCTCCCGGTCTGCGGCGCCGGAGCGGGCGCGGCGCAGCACGGCCGCCATGCGGGCCGACAGGTGCTCGACGGAGAACGGCTTGGTCAGGTAGTCGTCCGCCCCGGCGTTCAGCAGCCGGACGATCTCCGTCTCGTCGTCCCGGGCCGTGGCCACGATCACCGGCACGTCCGTGATCCCGCGCAGCATCTTCAGGGCCTCGGACCCGTCGAGATCGGGCAGTCCGAGGTCCAGGATCACCACGTCGAAGCGGACATGGGCGACCTCGCGCAGCGCCTCCAGGGCCGTCCCCACACTGCGCACGGTGTGCGCGGCGTCGGTCAGGTGCCGGATCAGCGCCGAGCGTACGAACTGGTCGTCCTCGACCACGAGCACACTTGCCATGCGCCGCACCGTACGCCATCTCGAACAGCCGGGCGCGGGCCTGTGGACAACTCCCCGGACGGGGACAACCGGCCCCCGTACGCGGCCCCTTGTGGACAACGCGTGGGACCAGTGAGGCAGTATGGCCCGCGATGCGCAGAGGACTCGTACACGTACTGGCCTGGCTGCTCGCCACGGGCGCGGCGGTCACGCTGTCGTGGTGGGGAGTCCACACCGTGATGGCGGGGACGGCCTACGATCCGCCGCGCGCCCTGCCCGTCAAGGCCGTCGACGCGTCCACGCGGGAGCCGAAGGCGTCGGTCGGCGCGCCGGAACGGACACCTTCGGGGAAGCCGCGGGAGCCGAGCACGCCTCCGCCGTCCACCTCCGCGAAACCGGGCCCCGCCGCCACGCCGTCGGTGCCCTCGCCCTCGCCGAGCACCGCCCCCGGCGCCTCCAGCCGGGTGCGGAGTTATGACACCGACGGCGGCCGGGCGGTCTTCGACCTGGGGAGGACCGCCGCCTCGCTCGTCTCGGCGACGCCCGGGCCGGGCTGGTCGATGCAGGTGTGGAAGACGGAGTCGTGGATCCGTGTGGAGTTCGCCTCGGGCGCGGACCGGGTGTCGGTGTTCTGCACCTGGCACGACGGGCCGCCCCGGGTGGAGATCGGGACCTACTGACCGCCGCGGTCGGTCATCGGCGCCCGCGTGCCGTACCCGGTCATCCGAACACCGACGGGGGCGGGGCCGGCGACGCCACCGCCGCGAGGTCCGTGACGGGCGCGGCCCCGCCGGTGAAGTCGGTGAGCGTCCTGCCGTGCTCGACGCGGGCGGGATGTGGGTCGGAGGCGGCCAGGCGGGTCAGCTCGGCGACCGGCAGCGGATGGTCGGAGGCGACCAGGACGGCGTTGCCGAAGCGCTTGCCGCGCAGCATCGCCGCGTCCGCGACCAGCGCGAGCTGCTCGAAACGGGCGGCGGCGGTGGCGATCTGGCCGCGCAGGTGGGCGAGCGGCGGTCCGTCGGCGAGGTTGGCGGCGTGGACACCGCCGGGCTTGAGGGCCCTGCGCACGTCGTCGAGGAACTCGGTGGAGGTCAGGTGTGCGGGTGTCCGCGCCCCGCTGAACACGTCGGTGATGACGAGGTCGGCCCAGCCGTCCGGCACCTTGGCGAGGCCCTCACGGGCGTCGGCGGACCGCACCCGGACGCGCGCGTTCGGGTCCAGCGGCAGTGCCCGGCGGACCAACTGGACGAGGGCGCCGTCCCGTTCGACGACCTGCTGGGTGGAGCGGGGCCGGGTGGCGGCGACGTAACGGGCGAGGGTGAGGGCGCCGCCGCCGAGGTGCACCGCGTGCACGGGCCGACCGGGCGGGGCGGCGAGGTCGATCACGTGCCCGAGGCGGCGCTGGTACTCGAAGGACAGGTGGGACGGGTCGTCCAGGTCGACGTGCGACTGCGGGGCCCCGTCGATCACCAGGGTCCAGGCCCGGGCCCGCTCACGGTCGGGGATGAGCTCGGCGAGCCCGCCGTCGACGCTCTCGACGACGGCCTCCGCTTCGGCCTGTCTGCGTCGGCCGCCCCTGGACTTTCCCACGGGCTCATTATCGGGGTGTCCCGCCGAGCGGGGCGCACGCTCCCGCTGCCGCCCGGTACCGGAGGAGGCCTCAGCGGCAGCTGTCCGCCGCCCTGAGAATCCGGGCCGCCTCCCCGAGGGCCTCGCGCAGCACCGCGGGGTCCGTAGCGAGGTCGGCCTCGCCGGGTGGCAACAGCCAGTCCGAACCCTCCACGGGAGGCTCGGGCGCCAGGGTCGGTCCGCGTCCGTCGGTCTCGGTGCAGGTGCTCCCCGGCACGTCCCACGCGGCCGCCGTCCCCGGCGGGACCAGGAAGCCGAGGGTGTCGCCGCCGTCGTCGTGCAGTACGGATCCCACGGCGTCGCCCGGCCCGCGCCGCAGGATGTCGACCGCCTCCAGCCCCTGCCGCGCCGACACCGTCACCACATCGCAGCCGACGGCCGGTGCGCCCGGCGGTCCGCCCGGTCGCGGACGAGGATCGTTGATCCGGCTGGTCTTCATCCCGGCCTCCACCACGAAAACCCCTGCTTGGACGAGCGGTCGGGAGTCGGGGGCTCCCGGTCCGCAGGGTTCAACGCGGCCGGCCCGTCAACGGCTACGGCGGAAGTCAGCCGCAAAGGATGGCACTTCATGGCAGATCACGGATGAGATATCCGGTTTGTAGCCAAACCCAGCGTGGTGGCTCCATCACAGCAGGTACGTTCTTGCCCGCCGGACACGGGGCAGACTATGCGGACAACTCGCAGCAGTCCGCCTCGAATCCGGCATGGTTCGACGGTTCGCACGAGAGGACCCGGCCATGGCGTCGTCACCGCTGACCTCGTCTCCATCCGATCGGCCCGCACGGCCGAACCTCGTCTTCCGGCGACTGCGCGGACAGCGCTCACCGGCCGAGTTCGCCGCGGCGATCCGCCGGGCCGGACTCGAGATCGGCGAGCAGGTCAGCTGTGACGCGCGGTACATCGGCCGGGTCGAGGCGGGCGAGATCCGCTGCCCCAACTACGCGTACGAACGGGTGTTCCTGCACATGTTCCCAGGCCGCACACTCACCGATCTCGGGTTCGCGCCCCGCTCGTCGGTACGCGGGCGCCGGGCGCGCGACATCGATCACGCGCCCCTGACGCGCACCGCGAACCCGGCGCACGCCACGAGTGAGACCAGCGGGGCGTGCGAGCCGTATACACCGCAGAACCCGTACGACCCGCACCACCCGCACCACCCGCACCACCCGCACGACACCTACGAGGAGAGCGACGTGCTACGTCGCGCGTTCATGACCGGCGGAGGCGCCACGGTGGCCGCCGCCTCACTGGGGCCTGTCGGCCTCGCCCTCGACGCGACGGCGGCACAGCGCCCCGTGCACCGCGCAGGGGCGAGTGACGCGGGTGCCCTGGAAGAAGCCGTCCGCCGGATCCGGCTGCTGGACGACCGGCACGGGGCCGACGGTCTCTACCGTCGCGCCGCCGCCCCGCTGCGGGCCGCCTACACCCTGCTGGACGCCGGCGCGACCCGGCAGACGACCGCTGACCGGCTCTACTCGGGCGCCGGTGAACTGGCCATCTCCGTGGGCTGGCTGGCCCACGACTCGGGGCGCTTCGACGACGCCCGCTCCCACTACGCGGAGGCACTGGCGACCGCCCGGATGACCGGCGACCCGGGCCTGGAGGCGCACGCCTTCTGCAACACGGCGTTCCTCGCGCGCGACGCGGGCCGGCCGCGCGAGGCGGTCCGGGCCGCCCAGGCCGCGCAGCGCGTCGCCCGGCCGGTGGGCTCGGCCCGGCTGATGTCGCTGCTCTCCCTGCGCGAGGCGGGCGGCTGGGCGGGGCTCGCCGACCGGGTGGGCTGCGAGCAGGCGCTGGCCCGAGCGCAGGCCTTCTTCGAACGGGGCCCCTCGGACGCCGACCCCGAGTGGATGAGCTTCTACGGCGAGGCCGAATTGGAGGGCCTGGAGGCACAGTGCTGGTCCACGCTCGGTGACTGGCCCCGGGCGGCACGGCATGCGCGGCGCGCGGCCGAGCTGCAGGATCCGCACTTCACCCGGAACATCGCCCTCTACACGGCGGAGCTGGCGGACGACCTCGCGCGCGGTGGCCGGCCGGACGAGGCCGCGGTGGCGGGGATGCGGGTGCTGGATCTGCTGGAGGAGGTCCAGTCGTCCCGCGTGCAGACCATGCTGGCGGCCACGGCGCGGGTCCTGCTGCCGCATCGCAGGGCGTCCGGGGTGTCGGCGTTCCTGGAGAGGCACGCCTCGTCCCCGCGGATGACCTGAGGCCGCGGCAGGCAACGTTCGCCCCGCCGCGACACCCGGCACGCTCCCCCGTTCCCGGCTGCGCGGCCCCGCCGCGACGCCTGGGACGCTCCCCCGTTCCGGATGCGCTCGAACGGGAGGGGCCCCCGCCGCCGCACCGGCCCAAAGCCCGAGGACGTCCCGTACGACGACGTCCGGCCGGCCCGCCGAGAGCACGCAGCCGACGCCGTTCCTCAACGGGCGAACGTTGCCTGCCGCGGCACCGGAGGGCGGCGCGGGCCCGCCTCAGGCGAGGTGCCCCAGGTCGTTCCAGCTCTCGATCGCGGGCTCCCCGTAGGCCCAGCCCAGCACGGACAGCGAGGTCGGGTTCAGCCGTATCCGGGCCGCGAAGTCGACCGGGAGGCCGAGCCACCGCGCCCCGATGGAGCGCAGGATGTGCCCGTGGGCGAAGACCAGGACGTCGCGGTCCTCGGCGCGTGCCCAGGAGACCACCTCGTCGGCCCGGGCCGTGACCTCGGCGAGTGACTCCCCGTCCGGCACACCGTCGCGCCAGATCAGCCAGCCGGGCCGGACGGCCTGGATGTCCGCGGGGGTCATGCCCTCGTACGCCCCGTAGTCCCATTCCAGCAGCGCGTCCCAGGTCCGGGCGCGGTCGCCGAAACCGGCCAGCTCGCAGGTCTCACGCGCGCGTGCCAGCGGGCTGGTGCGCACCTCGACCCCGGCCAGACCCTCGTACGGTGCCCGGTGCAGGCGCTCGCCGAGCAGCTTGGCGCCGCGCCGGCCCTCCTCCAGGAGCGGCACATCGGTCCTGCCCGTGTGTCTGCCGGACAGGGACCACTCGGTCTGTCCGTGGCGGGCCAGCAGGATGCGCGCGGCCATGAGGCACCTTTCCGGAAGAGGAACGCAAGAGGAACTGCAAGGGGGACTCCTCCATCATCGCGCACGGCCGCCGCAGGCAACCCGGGGGGCGATCTCTGCGTCTTCGAGGTCCGGAGGCGCCCCCTCGTGGCGGGCGCGCACACCGTAAAGTGGCACGGCCGACCGGGCTACGAGACTGAACTGAAGGGGGAGGACGATCGGATGCCGCACACCGAGACACCGGGCACCGAGGCGGCCCCCGCGCCCAGGCTGCGCTGGTGGACCGAGCTGCCGCTGATCCTGCTGGTGTACGCGTGCTACTCGGCCGGCCGGCTCCTCGCCCGCGGTGACGTCTCCGGCGCGGTCGACCACGGTCTGACGATCCTGCGCTTCGAGAAGGCGCTGTATCTCAACTTCGAGCACCCGCTCAACCGCCTCTTCACACGCGAGGCGTGGATCGGCATACCCGCCGACTTCTGGTACGCGTCGCTGCACTACCTGGTCACACCGGCCGTCCTGGTGTGGCTCTTCCGCTCCCGCGCCGTGCGCTACCGCGCCGCGCGCACCTGGCTGATGACGTCCACCCTCATCGGCCTGATCGGCTTCACGCTGCTGCCGACCTGCCCGCCCCGGCTCCTCGACGCGAGCCACGGCTTCGTGGACACGATGGCTCAGTACAGCTCGTACGGCTGGTGGGGCGGCGCGGCGAGCGCGCCGCGCGGCATGGGGGACATGACCAACCAGTACGCGGCCATGCCGAGTCTGCACGTGGGCTGGGCCCTGTGGTGCGGGGTGATGCTCTGGCGTCACGGCGGTACGCGCCTGATGAAGACGGCCGGTGTCGCCTACCCCCTGATCACCACGATCGTGGTCATGGGCACCGCCAACCACTACTTCCTCGACGCGGTCGCGGGCGCGGCCGTCATGGGCGTCGGGCTGCTGCTGGCACCCCGCGTGATGCGCGCCGCGGACCGGGTCAAGGCACGGTTCGTGCCGTCTGCCGCACCGGTCACGGCGGACTCTTCCGCCGCGGGTTCCCCGATTGTCAGTGCCGGATGCCAGACTTCCGCGGGTGAGCGAATTCCACGGCAGCGCGAGTCGGTCGGAGCGGGAACCGAGCCGGGTGCCTCTCCCCAGGACGCGGGGGACGGCGCTCCGGACAGGGGTCTCCCCTGCTCGAGCGCAGTCGAGAGCTTGGGGAAGGCTCGCTGAGCTGCGCGGCCCCGACGTACCCGCGAAGGCGCTGGACGCGCGCGCCCTGGCCGCGCTGGCCGCCAACCCCGGTTGTGCGCGGCGCGCGATCCTCGACGGCGCCGGCGTGAACAAGGCGGCGCTGGCGAGCGCCCTGGGCTCGCCGTCCGCCTTCGGGCAGTCGCAGTTCGCGCTCACCAGAGGCAACGCCTTCGAGGCGAAGGTCAAGGCCGACGGCGGCGCGGAGCTGCTGCGGCTGGTGCACGAGAAGCTCGACCGGTCCGCCGAGCCGCCCACGCAGGCGCGCGTGCCCGACCTGACCGCGACCGGCCCCCAGGGGCGCACGGCCCGTACGGCGCTGGAGCTGCGGGAGGCCGCCGCGCACCCGGGCGCGTGGACGCTGCTCGACCATCCGATGCTCGCGCTGGACGTGGCGGGCTCTCCCGCCTTCCTGGAGCCCGACGCGGTGGTGGTGCATCCGGACGGCAGCTGGACGGTGGTGGAGATCAAGTCGTTCCCGCTGCTGGACGGTTCGGCGGACCCGGCGAAGGTCGGGGCGGCGGCCCGGCAGGCGGCGGTCTACGTGCTGGCCCTGGAGGAGGTCGCGGCGCGTCTCGGCGCGGAGCCGGAGGGGCGCGCCGGTGCCGAGGGGGTGAGCGCGCCGAGGCCCGAAGGGTCGAGCCCGGTCGACTCCTCGGCCCCGGCTGAAGCGTCCCCGAGGCCGAGCACCCCGGGCGGGGCCCCGCGCGTGCGGCACCGGATCCTGCTGGTCTGCCCGCGGGACTTCTCCAACCTGCCGGCCGCGTCCGCCGTCGACATCCGCAAGCAGCGGGCGGTGACGGCCCGCCAGCTGGCCCGGCTGACCCGTATCGAGGAGATCGCCGACGCGCTCCCCGAGGGCACGTGCTTCTCGCCCGAGCTTCCCGCGGAGGACCTGTCGGCGGCCGTGGAGTCGGTCCCGGCGGCGTACGCGCCCGAGTGCCTGTCCGCGTGCGAGCTGGCGTTCCACTGCCGGGCCCGGTCCCGCCGGGAGGGCGCGGTGACCACGCTCGGGCGCCCGGCGCGGGCGGAGCTGGGCGGCCTGACGACCGTGGAGGACGTCCTCGCGGCGGCGCGCGGTGAGGCGGGCGATCCCGACGACCCGGCCGTGGCGGCCCTGCGGCGGGCGGCCGCCCTGCGCGCCGAGGCGCTGGAGGCGGCGTGTCGCTGATCTCCACCCTGGCCCGGCTGGAAGCCGTCAGCACCGGCCGTGCCCAGCCCGCCGCCACCGTCCGGCACCGGCACCTCGGCGAGCGCCCCCTGGTGTTCGTGCCGCTGACCACCGCCGGTGAGGCGGGCGCCCCGCTCGGCGCGCTGGTGGGCACCGACCGGGACGCGCCGCGCCTGCTGGCCGTCCCGCAGCCCCGCGACCGCGACCTCAGGTTCGCGTTCCTGGCCGAGCTGGCCGACATCGTGCTGCCGTACGTCGACGCGTACGCCGAGGCCGTGGAGGCCGCCGAGCGCACCGAGACCGACCCGGAGACCGGCAAGCGCGTCAAGGTCGAGGTCGACCTGTGCGCGGACGCGCCCCAGCTGATCGTGCCGAGTCGCGCGGGCATCGACCTCGTGCGGCTGCTCGGGCGCTCGACGCGGTTCCGGCGCACGGCGGAGCAGGATCCGGAGGCCCCCTACCCGGCGCCGCCCCGGGTGCCGCTGCTCGGGCGGTGGCTGACGCACTTCGGGGAGCGGGCCCGGGTGCCCGGCTCCTCGCTGCTGCTGGCGATGACCGACGTGCTGAGCCGGCACTGGGTGACCGGGCAGTCCGCCCTGGAGGACCAGCACCTGGGGGCGCTGCTCGCCTGGATCGACCCGCCGGAGGGCGTCACCGGCGCCGAGGCCGCGCTGCGCGCCGAGCTGGAGCGCGACGAGCGGGGCCAGTTGATCTGCCCGCCGGCCGGCCCGGCCACCGACCCGGCGTTCGACAACAAGCTGCTCGCCCCGGCCATCGAGCGCTACGACCGGGCCCGCACCGCCCTCGCCGCCGCCGAGGACGGCCTGGAGGCCGACGACCGGCTCGGGGCGCTGACCGCCGCCGAGCGGGAGATCCGCGACCTGGTGCTCAGCCGCACCCGCCCCACCTGGGACGCGGTCTGGCGCGGCCTCGACCTGCTGCGGGAGCTGCCCGAGGGGACGCGGATCGAGGAGCGGTGGACCCGCGACCGCTGGTCGTTCACCGGCCACCGCGACCGCGTCCTGGCGGGCGAGCCCCCGCAGCCACGCCGCGACGACGCCGTCACCGCGGCGAACAAGCTGGCCACGCGCGAGCGCGAACAGGCCCGGCTGGAGGCGCAGGAGGCCCTCGACGACCCGCTGGTGATGGCCGGTCGGCGGCTGTCCGGGGAGGCGTTCGCGGGTGAGGTCACCGACGTCGTGATGGCGTACGGCGAGGGCAAGCGCCCCACCCCGCGCCCCCTGGTCACGGTGCGCACGGACGACCGGCCGCATCTCGGCGAGCGGACGAGGGTGTACCGGTCGCTGGGCGGGAAGCCGCAGGCGGCGGAGTTCGTCGCGGCCGAGGAGGGCGGCGGGCACCTGGTGCTGCGGGTCCTCGACAAGATGGGCCGCGGCAAGGAGCCCGAACCGGGTTCGGTGCCGGAGAAGGGCGACCGGGTCTGCTTCACGCTCTTCGAGCACGAGCAGCGGGGCGGCGCGAAGCTGCCCGACCCGGACCGGACGCCGTGGACGCACGGCGGGCCGCCCGGTGAGGCGACCCTGGAGGCCGCCGACCCGGTGACCGAGGAGGATGTGCTGTGACCACGGTGTTCGATCCCTCGACCGCCGCGGCGCAGGCGACCGACGCGATCCTGCGCGACACGCTGCAGGGCACCGCGCGCGGTGTCGTCGTGGACTCCCCGCCGGGCGCGGGCAAGTCCACGCTGGTGGTCCGCGCGGCGCTGGAACTGACCGAGGCGGGCCGCCCGCTGATGGTGGTGGCGCAGACCAACGCCCAGGTCGACGACCTGGTCCTGCGGCTCGCCGAGAAGAACCCCGAGCTGCCGGTGGGCCGGCTGCACAGCAGCGACTCCGACCCGTACGACAAGGCGCTCGACGAGCTGCCGAACGTGCGCACGTCGGCCAAGGCGGCCGACCTCGCCGGACTGGCCGTGACGCTCTCGACCGCCGCGAAGTGGGCGCATGTGAAGGTCGACGAACCGTGGCGGCACGCGATCGTCGACGAGGCGTACCAGATGCGCTCGGACGCGCTGCTCGCCGTGGCCGGGCTGTTCGAGCGGGCGCTGTTCGTGGGCGACCCGGGGCAGCTGGATCCGTTCGCGATCGTGGGCAGCGAACAGTGGGCGGGCCTGTCCTACGACCCGTCGGCCTCGGCGGTGACGACCCTGCTGGCGCACAACCCGGACCTTCCGCAGCACCGGCTGCCGGTCTCCTGGCGGCTCCCGGCCTCCGCCGCGCCCCTGGTCTCGGACGCCTTCTACCCGTACACGCCGTTCCGCAGCGGCACCGGCCACGGTGACCGGACCCTGGCGTTCGGGGTGCCGTCGGACGGCTCGGCCCCCGACCGGGTGATCGACGAGGCGGCCGGGGCGGGCTGGGGCCTGCTGGAACTGCCCGCCCGGCACACCCCGCGCACGGACCCGGAGGCGGTCCGGGCGGTGGCGACGGTGGTACGGCGCCTGCTGGACCGCGCGGGCGCGGCAACCTCGGAACGATCCCCATTCACCTCCCCCCTCACCGCCGACCGGATCGCCGTCGGCACGGCCCACCGGGACCAGGCGGCGGCGGTCCGCTCGGCGCTGGCCGGCCTCGGCGTCACCGACGTGGTCGTGGACACGGCCAACCGGCTGCAGGGCCGTGAGTACGACGTCACGGTGATCCTCCACCCCCTGTCCGGCCGCCCCGACGCCACGGCCTTCCACCTGGAGACCGGCCGCCTGTGCGTCCTGGCCTCCCGCCACCGGCACGCCTGCATCGTGGTCTGCCGAGCGGGGGTGACCGACCTGCTGGACGACTATCCGTCGACGGAGCCGGTGCAGCTGGGGACGGTGGTGAAGTTCCCGGACGGCTGGGAGGCGAACCACGCGGTGCTCGCGCACCTGGCGGAGCACCGCGTGCAGTGGCGCCCGTGACCGGCGCCCGCGAGCACCTTGCGCGTGGCCGGACTTCGCCTGTCCCGGGAGCCTGGACGAACACCGGGTGGTGTGCCGGCCGTACCCGAGACCGCTATGCCCACTTGCGCGCCCGCGAGACAATGGACGGTGGCCCACTCCACCGGGAGGGTCAGCGCGACGTACGAGGAGGAGAAGACATGGCGGAGCCCACGCCGCGTCGGAACGAACCGCGGCTACGCCCCGCGCCCCTGCTCTTCGAGCCCGCGGAGGCGGCCTCCGACCCCGAGCACTTCTTCGACCTCGAGTCGATCGACGACCCCCGGGCCCTGCTGGCCCGGGCGACGGAGCTGACGCTGGCGTTCCGGGCCGCGGCGGACCGGGCGGTGGAGTTCCAGGCGATGGCGGCGGCGCAGCTGGCCGACCCGCGCCGGTTCGACCGGCTGACGACCGCGGACATCGCCGAGCGGGCCGAGTGGACCGAGGACTACGCCAAGAAGATGGTCGAGTTCGGGCGGGACCTGATGCGGGGCGACGCCGAGGGCCGGGGACCGGGCGAGACCGCCTGACACCGGCCCTTCCCGATCACATGGCATATGCCAGGCGGGCAAGATACCCCTCCCCACCCCCTCCTGTCCCGATTTCCCGCAACCCATGGAAACCGAGTGCTCACGGCGGGTAGACCTGCATGCCATGAGCAGCGCATGGAACGCCTCCGATGTCACCCCGAACGGGGCCACCTGGCTCGCCTCGGCAGGAACGTATCCGCGAAGCACACTCGCCCTCTGGGTGGAGCGGCCGGACACGCCGGTCGTACTGCCCTGCGGCTCGGTCTTCGACGTGGTCAGCGCACCGGCGATGTTCGGCCGGCGGATGCTCGACCGGCTGTGGGACGACGGGCCCGGCTCGGGGCCGGTCGCGCAGTTCCGGGGCAGGATGCTGCTCTTCGCCGCCCCGGGGACGGCGCAGCGGCTCCCCGCGCTGCTGGAGTGGGAGGAGTGGGGCGCGCGGGACCGCCGGGAGACCCGCCGCACGGACGCGGTGCCGCCACTGCTGTGCCACGGCACCGGCGACGCGGTGACCGTCCCGGCCCCGTCGCAGAGCACCTCCGCCTCCGGCCCGGCGCCCGGCGCCCGCACCGGGTCGGGGTCCGGCCGAGCCGCCGCCCCGTCCCGCTCCGGCTCCCGCTGGCTCGTCGCCCCGGACACCCGTCAGCCCTGGCTCCCCGGCCCCGAGGTACTGCTCTGGGCGGCCGTCCGGGCGGCCCGCTCCGCCGTGCGGATTTCGATTTTTCCTCCCGCCGACCAGGGTGCTAAGGTCTACGACGTCAGCAGGCGCCGCTAGCTCAGTTGGTTAGAGCAGCTGACTCTTAATCAGCGGGTCCGGGGTTCGAGTCCCTGGCGGCGCACTGTACCGGTGGCGGCTTGTGTTCGCGGACAACGTGAACGCAAGCCGCCACCGTCGTTTGTGTGTGGTTTCGCCGCGCGCCGTGAGGGCTGCCACACACCCCCGCCTCTGGGCGTCGCACCGCCGCCCCGTCAGCGCCCCACCGCGATCTTCACGGTCCAGGACCCCGACACCGTACGCCCCTCCACCTCGACCCGTACGTCCTCGCCCGGCACCGTGAAGCTTTCCCCGATGCCGATCGGCGCGTCCGCGAGGGGCGGGTAGACGGAGTCCTCCCAGCAGGCCTCGGTGCGCGGGTGGGCGTCGATCACCTCGATGGGTCCACCCCCGGACTGCGCCCCGCCCCGCACCCGGTACACGAGCACCCCCTGCCGGCAGGCGGTCACGTCATTGCCCACCTGCCCCCGCGCCTCGAAGGCGAGCACACTGTCGGGTCCCGTCCGCACCACCGCCAGCTTGGTGCCCCGCCCGAGGCCGAAGGCCTGCGCGCCCGCGGCCCCGGTCATCGGCCCTCCGGGTCCCGCCGCCAGCGGTTCCAGGGTCAGCCGGGCGGGCGCGGCGTCCTGCACGCACCGCACCTGCCGCGGATCCAGCCAGCCCAGCTTCCACTTGTGCCAGGCGAAGAGGTCGGGGGCGAGTCCGAACTGGCTGCCCATCAGGTCCCAGTCGCCGACATGGGTGTCCCAGTCGCCCTTGCCGTCCACGGGACGGCGGTACAGGTCGGGCAGGTCGAACACGTGCCCGGTCTCGTGGGCGAGGACCAGCCGGTCCGGCGGGTGCTGTTCGAACACCGTGACGATCCGGCGCAGGTCGGTGCCGTCGGCCCGCAGCGGACTGGTCAGGTTCACCACCTTGGTCGCGTCGGAGTCCACGCCGGGCGCGTCCGGGTCGGCGACGAAGTACACGACGTCGTAGCGCGAGAAGTCCACCTGCGGGTCGGCCACGGAGAGCGCGTCCCGCAGGTACGCGGCCCGGTGCTCGGGGCTCCAGTCACGCCGTATGTCGTAGGCGGTGGACGGCTGTGGCATCCCGATCCAGTGCCGCAGCGCATGCGGGCGCAGGGTGAAGCGGCCATAGGAGGCGCGTTCGAAGAAGCGGGTGGTGGCCGGGAAGTGGTCGGCGGTCAGCTCCTGCGGGGTGGTCAGTGGGTGGGAGTCCGGGAAGGACAGGAAGACCATGACCGCGTCCAGGGCCCTGGCCGGGCGGGGATAGGCGGCGTTCCAGGTGTCCAGGCCCTCCGAGTGGTGGGCGTCGGTGCGCGTCAGGACGCAGGGCACGGCCGAGTCGGGCCCGGCGGCCGAGGGGCCCGCACCCAGGGAGGTGGCGGCGAGCGCGGACATGGTGGTGAACACGGCCGCGGTGCTGCGCAGTCGGGCGCGCGGAAACGGACGCGGCACGGGTACCTCCGGGTGCGGTTCGCGGGACACCGCACCCAGCCTGTGATGATTTGTCCTACCGCGCCCTGTTTGCCTGCACCGGTCGGGTGAAGGGGGCGAAAAATCACGAAAGCCGACACCCCCGAAGCACTCACAGAACGTCACAACTGGTCGGGGCCCTGAAGGAGCCGTCCAGGTGCGTGCAGAAACGATCTGGCAGAAGGGCGGGTTGGCCGGGAAGACTGAACACCGGCTGGAAGGCCCCGGGGCCAGCCTCTATGATCGGCACACTTTCCTGACCTTTCCTGCACGGACAGAGATCGAATACATGCGGGAGCGAGCGGTGAGCGGAACCTCCGAAGGGCCGGCGCCCGCGGCAGACCTGGACCGGCCGGTCGTCACAGAGAGTGAGATCGACACGTCTCCCCGTACCGAGCCCCCGTCCCGGCAGCCCTATCGCTCCGTCTTCACGGCCGCCCCGCTCGCCATGGCCGTGGTGGACCGCGAGGGCTCGGTCGTCAGCGCCAACGACGCGCTCGCCGCGCTGCTCGGCGGCACCCCGGACGAGCTCGCCGGGTCCGTCGCCGCCGACCTGGTCGACCTGACCTCCGACGCCCGCACCTGGCACGCGTACCGCGAGGTGCTGCGCGGCCGGCAGTCACGGCTGCGCTGCACGCGCCGGCTCAAGCACCCCGACGGGCACTCGCTGTGGGTGCAGGTGACGATCGCCCCGCTGCCCGCCGAGGACAGCGGTGTGCTGATGTCCGTCGCCGACATCAGCGCCCGCCGGGAACTCCAGGCCCGGCTGCGGCACTTGCAGATGCACGACCCAGTGACGCGCCTGCCCAACCGCACGCTGTTCTTCGAGCGGCTGTCGGCGGCACTGGAGGCGGAGTCGTACGAGCAGAGCGGCACGGGCCGGATCGGGCTGTGCTACCTGGACCTGGACGGCTTCAAGGCCATCAACGACACCCTCGGCCACCGTGTCGGCGACCGGCTGCTGGCCGCCGTCGCCGAGCGTCTGACGCGCTGCGCGGACGAGGCCGGCCACGCACGGGTCAGCATCCCGCTGGTGGCCCGGCTCGGCGGTGACGAGTTCGCGCTGCTCGTCGAGGACTCCACGGGCACCGAACAACTGGCCGAACTGGCCGAGTCGGCGCTGCGGGCGGTTCAGGACCCGTTCGACATCTGCGGCCAGCGGCTGTCGGTCTCGGCGTCGATCGGCGTCGTCGAGCGGCACGCTGCGGGCACCACCGCCACCGCGCTGATGCAGGCGGCGGACACGACGCTCTATTGGGCGAAAGCCGACGGCAAGGCCCGCTGGACGTTGTTCGACCCGGAGCGCAACGCCCACCGCATGACCCGCCAGGCCCTCGCCTCCACCCTCCGCCCGGCCATCGACCGGGGCGAGTTCCGGCTGGAGTACCAGCCGCTGGTGGGCATGGAGGACGACCGGCTGCACGGGGTCGAGGCGCTCATCCGCTGGAATCATCCTCAGTTCGGCGTACTGACGCCGAATCGGTTCATCGGACTTGCCGAGGAGGACGGTTCGATCGTCCCGCTGGGCCGCTGGGTGCTGCGCACGGCCTGCAAGCAGGCCCGCCGATGGCAGCTGGACCACCCGGACGAACCGCCGATCTTCGTCAGCGTGAACGTGGCGGTACGCCAGGTCTGGGACTCCGACCTGGTGGCGGACGTCGCGGAGACCCTGACCGAGGCGGGCCTCGCGCCGCACCTGCTCCAACTGGAGCTGACCGAGTCGGCGGTGATGGGCTCGGCGGGCCGCCCGCTGCAGACCCTGAAGGCCCTCAGCGACATGGGCGTCCGCATCGCCATCGACGACTTCGGCACCGGCTACTCGAACCTCGCCTACCTGAGCCGGCTGCCGGTGTCGGTGCTGAAGCTCGACGGATCGTTCGTGCGCGGCTTCCAGTACGACGACCGCGAGGCGGCCACCCGCGCCAACCCGGCCGACGAGGTCGTCGTCGAGGCGATGATCCAGCTCGCGCACCGGCTCGGGCTGACCGTCACCGCCGAGTGCGTGGAGACCTCGGCCCAGGCGACCCGGCTGCGCCGCATCGGCTGCGACACCGGACAGGGCTGGCTCTACTCCCGTCCGGTGCCGCCGGATCGCATCTCCGAACTGCTGGGCACGCCGGATGTTCAGGCGGGCGTCGGCAACCCGTAGGCGTCCGCGATGAGTTCGTAGGAGCGGACGCGGACGTCTCCGCCGTGCGCGTTGGCCGTGATCATCAACTCGTCGGCGCCGGTGCGCTTGGCGAGGTCGTCCAGGCCGGAGCGGACCTCGTCGGGGGTGCCGTGGACGACGTTGGCGTTCCAGGAGTCGACGAAGTCGCGCTCCATGGGGCTGAACTCGTGGGCCTCCGCCTCCTCCGGGCTGGGCACGAGGCCGGGGCGCCCGGTGCGCAGCCGGACCATGCTCAGGGCGGCGGCCCGCACCTGCCGGCGGGCCTCGCGCTCCTCGTCTGCGGCGAGGGCGGAGACGCCGATGAGGGCGTACGGCTCGTCGAGCACGGCGGAGGGCTGGAAGGACTCGCGGTACAGGTCGAGCGCCGGGACGGTGTTCTGCGCCGAGAAGTGGTGCGCGAAGGCGAAGGGCAGCCCCAGGACGCCGGCCAGGCGGGCGCTGAAGCCGGAGGAGCCGAGCAGCCAGATCGGCGGGCGGTGTGGGGACTGGACGCCGCCGGGGGACGTGGCCTGGACCGGGCCGGGAACGGCGTGGATGCGGCGGTAGGGGTGCCCGTCGGGGAAGTCGTCGTCGAGGAACCGGGTCAGCTCGGCGAGCTGCTGCGGGAAGTCGTCGGCGCCCTCGCCCAGCCGTTCGGTGCGGCGCAGGGCCGCGGCGGTGGCGCCGTCCGTGCCCGGGGCGCGGCCGAGACCGAGGTCGACCCGGCCCGGGGCCATGGCCTCCAGCGTCCCGAACTGCTCGGCGATCACGAGCGGGGCGTGGTTGGGCAGCATCACACCGCCCGAGCCGAGCCGGATGCGCTCGGTGTGCGCGGCGAGGTGGGCCAGGATCACGGCCGGGGACGAGGAGGCCACGCCCGGCATGGAGTGGTGCTCGGCGACCCAGTACCGGTGGAAGCCGCGGTTCTCCGCGAGACGGGCCAGGTCGACGCTGGTGCGCAGGGCGTCGGAGGCGGTACGGCCGGCCCCCACGGTGACCAGGTCCAGTACGGAGAGGGGGACGGGGGCGCTGCCCTGGGCTGCGCCGCGAATCTCGTCTGCCGCCACGGTGGGGTGCCTCCTGCTGTGGGCCGTGTGCTGTCGTTCCGGCTCTAACAGGGGACTGTCTCCGGTTATTCCCGGCCACTGCCGCCGAGGCGTCAGGCGGCCTGCTCCCAGTCCCCGCGCGCGCTGCCCCGCGGGGGCGGGCGGTGGGCCTTCTCGCGTGCCCGCAGGACGGCCCACGCGAGGGCGGTCACCCCGACGAGCCACCAGGGCGCCGGCCACACGACGCCCCACCAGTCGGCCCGGGGATCGAGGAAGGCGTCCGCGGCGGCGGAGGCCATGGCCGCGGCCAGACTCCGGCACAGCAGGCGGCCGGACAGCTGGACAGCGCTTGCGGAGGGTCTGAACGGGCCCGTTTCGGCCATCGGGGAGTCCTTCACGGCACGACTGGCTGCGGACGTGGCCAGTGTGCACGGAATGGACGGCGAAAGGGGAACGCGCTTTCGGTCAACCCAAGGGCCGCCTGTGGCGGCGGAGTTGAGCATTCCTCAGCTCCGGGTGGCGCGTTGGCGCATCTATGTCCCGCTTCCTCCCGAAGAAGGGGTGGGACCGATTCCGGCCCGTATGGGGCGCGCGTTCGAGGGCACGGCACCCTTTCTCACCCCACTCGGGGGCACTCGGGCTCCATGCCGACGGGTGCGCACCGGGTGGCACGAGCGGCCGGCTGCCTCAAGGCGGCGTTCGTGGTGGCCGTCGCCATGAATCTGGCCGAGGCCGTCCGGGACCCGGGGGGAGTCACCTGGAGGGCGGCCCGGACGGTGGCGAGTCCGCGTGCGAAGCGGCGTGATCGGGAGGCCTCCGCGCCGCCCGCGGCGTGCTGGTGCGGGCGGCGGGTTCGGCCCACTGGCCGGCCTCACGCCTGGACGAGTGGCTCCCTCGAGAAGAGTGCGCCCAGTTCCGGCGCGTTCACCCGTCGGTCCGCCAGGCGCAGGGCCTCCCAGACCGTGACCTGGTTGGCGGTGAGGACCGGCTTGCCGAGTTCCTTCTCCAAGGCGGGGATGTGGGCCGCCGTGTGGAGGGCGGTGTCGGGCAGCAGGAGCGCCTCCGCGTCGGGGTGGTCGGAGTTCCGGGCGAGGGCGAGGAGTTCCGGCTCGCCCCAGGTGCCGACCTCGGCGGCCGTGATGATGCCGGAGCTGCCGACCGAGACGACCTCCACGCCGGCCGAGCGGAGGAACTCGGCGAACAGCTGGGCCACGTCCTCCGGATAGGTCGCCCCGACAGCGACCCGCCGCACCCCCAGCTCCCGCACCGCGTGCGTGAACGCGAAGGACGTGGAGGAGGCAGGCATGCCGGCCGTCTGGGCCAGGGCGCGGATCTGTTCCTGCGCGCCGTCCCAGCCGTAGACGAAACTGCCGCTCGTGCAGGCCCACACCACGGCGTCGGCACCCGCGTGCCGCAGTTCCTGCACGCCCGCCGCCAGCCGGCCGGCGGAACCCATCTCGAGCAGCGCGTCCACCCGGTGCGCGTCCTCGCCGATGTCGGTGTGCACCAGGTCCACCCGGATGTCACTGCCCAGCAACTGCTCGATGCGCGGATAGTCGTCCTCGGCGGAGTGGCCCGGGTAGAGAAATCCCAGCGCTGTCATGTCCAGCCTTCCTGCTGCTGCTCTTCTTCCGGCAGTACGGGACCGGGGTCCGCCCCCGGCGCCACGGGACCGGAACGCGCCGCCGGATTGACCAGCGCTTGGTACGGCCCCACCGCACGGGTACCCAGTCGGCGCAGTGCCGCCCACATCGTCACTTGGTTGGCCGAGATCACGGGGATGCGCAGCTCGGCCTCCAACTGGGGGATCACGTCATAGGTGGGCAGGTTGGTGCAGCTGATGAACAGCGCGTCGGCGTCGCCCCGGACGGCCTGCCGTGCCATGTCCACCACCTCCCGGTAGGGGACCTTCCAGATGTGCCGGGTCAGCCCCATGAAGGCGCAGCCGGAGATCGTGACTCCGGCCTGGGCGACGTACTCCTCCAGCGACCGCGTCACCGAGACCGTGTACGGCGTCACCAGGGCCACCCGCCGCACGTCCAGCTCGACCAGGGCCTCCAGCAGCGCGCCGGAGGTGGTGATGGCCGGTACGGCACCGGCCCGGCTCATCGCCTCGCACATCGCCCGCTCGCCCATCATGCCGCCGACGAAACTGCCCGACGTACAGGCGTAGGCCACCACCTCGGGGGCGATCGCGTTGAGCGTGCGGACCGCCTCGCTCAGCGTCTCGTGCTCGCTGACCAGGCGGGCCAGGTCGAGACTGACCTCGACCGGTACGAACGGGGTGCGGGTCATGTGGAGGGAGACCTCGTCCGGCATCCAGCGCCACAGCTCACGGTCGAGGGCGAAGTCGAAGGGAGCGACGACGCCGACCCCCCGCTGCGGGCTCGGCCCGCCGAGAAATGAGACGTCCATGGCAGCCACCGGCCTCACGCTGGGCAACGAGTGTGCAACGGATCGTGGGAACGCCCGTGTTGACGACGGTAGGTTCGGGTGCGAGCGTGGTCAATCCGCCCGGATCACTCCTTGGTCAACACCGGGTTAACTCGTCGTCACCGGCGGTCGCGTCCGGGCCGTCCACCCTCGCCGAACGGCTGGAGAAACGGCTGCTCATGCCCACCCCCACCCTCCTCGTCCTGGACGCCGAACCCCTCCCCCGCCTCGGGCGCCTCACCGGTCGCGCCCGTGTCGAGCACACCGACGCGGCGCATCTCGCCGAGCGCCTCCCGCGTGCGGATGCACTCCTGGTGTGGGACTTCACCTCGCGCGCCGTACGGGACGCGTGGCCGGGCGAGGGTCCGCGACCGCGCTGGGTGCACACGGCCAGCGCCGGTGTGGACCACCTGATGTGTCCGGAGCTCGCCGCCTCGGACACGGTGGTGACGAACGCGCGCGGCGTCTTCGACCAGCCGATCGCCGAGTACGTCGCCGCGCTCGTGCTGGCGATGGCCAAGGACCTGCCCAGGACGCTGGAACTCCAGCGGGAGCGGACCTGGCGGCACCGCGAGTCGCACAAGATCGCCGGAACCCGGGCCGTCGTGGTCGGTTCCGGGCCGATCGGCCGGGCGATCGCGCGCACGCTGGGGGCGCTGGACATCACGACCGCACTCGTGGGCCGCGCCGCGCGCTCCGGCGTGCACGGCCCGGAGGACCTGGACCGGCTGCTGGCCCGCGCCGACTGGGTGGTCGCGGCGGCGCCGCTCACGGACGAGACGCGGGGGATGTTCGACGCCCGCCGCTTCGGCCTGATGCAGCCGTCCGCCCGGTTCGTCAACATCGGCCGCGGGCAGTTGGTCGTCGAGGACGCGCTCGCCGAGGCCCTGGCCAAACGCTGGATCGCGGGCGCCGCCCTGGACGTCTTCGAGGCCGAACCCCTGCCCGCCGACAGCGCGTTGTGGCGGGCCCCGGGCCTGATCGTGTCCCCGCACATGAGCGGCGACACCGTCGGCTGGCGCGACGAACTCGGCGCGCAGTTCGTGGAGCTGTACGAACGGTGGGCGGCCGGTGAGCCGCTGACGAACGTGGTCGACAAGCAGCGTGGGTACGTACCTGGTCACTGACGTTCCTGGGAGGTCTGATGACCGAGCTCACCGAGTTGACCGCCGCACGGCTCCTCGACGGGTACCGCAAGGGTGAGTGGAGTCCCGTGGAGGCGACCCGGGCGGCGTTGGAGCGGGCCGAGGCGATCCAGCCGGAGGTGAACGCCTTCGTCCGGCTGACCGCCGAGGACGCGCTGGAGCGGGCCCGGGAGTCGCAGGAGCGTTGGCGGCGCGGTGAGCCGCGGGGGCTGCTCGACGGGGTGCCGGTCACCGTCAAGGACATCCTGCTGCTGCGCGGGGCGCCGACCCTGCGCGGGTCGAAGGCCGTGGACCCCGCGGGGCGCTGGGACGAGGACGCCCCCTCCGTGGCCCGGCTGCGCGAGCACGGGGCGGTCTTCCTGGGCAAGACGACGACCCCCGAGTACGGCTGGAAGGGCGTGACGGACTCGCCGCTGAGCGGCGTGACCCGCAACCCGCACGACCCCTCGCGCACCGCGGGCGGGTCCAGCGGCGGCAGCGCGGCGGCCGTGGCGCTCGGCGCGGGACCGCTGTCGCTGGGCACGGACGGCGGCGGCAGCGTCCGCATCCCGGCGTCGTTCTGCGGGATCTTCGCGCTGAAGCCGACCTACGGGCGGGTGCCGCTCTACCCGGCGAGCGCGTTCGGCACACTGGCGCACGTCGGGCCGATGACCCGGGACGCGGCGGACGCGGCGCTGCTGATGGACGTCATCGGCCACCCGGACTCGCGCGACTGGTCGGCGCTCGCCTCCCCGGCCGGTCCGTACACGGACGCTCTGGCGGGCGGGGTGCGCGGGCTGCGGGTGGCGTACTCGCCGTCGCTGGGCGGGCAGGTGGCGGTGCGGCCGGCCGTGGCCAGGGCGGTCCGGCGGGCGGTGGAGCGGCTGGCGGAACTCGGCGCATACGTCACGGAGACCGACCCGGACCTCACCGACCCGGTGGAGGCCTTCCACACCCTCTGGTTCAGCGGAGCGGCCCGGGTGACGCAGCATCTGGGCCCGCACCAGCGCGCGTCGCTGGACCCGGGCCTGCGGGAGATCTGCGCGCGGGGCGCCCGTTACTCGGCGCTGGACTATCTGGCCGCGGTGGACGTCCGGATGGATCTGGGCCGCCGGATGGGCCGCTTCCACGACACCTACGACCTGCTCGTCACGCCGACCATGCCCCTCACCGCGTTCGAGGCGGGCGTCGAGGTGCCGAGGGGATCCGGTCACCGGCGCTGGACGAGCTGGACCCCGTTCACCTACCCGTTCAACATGACGCAGCAGCCCGCGGCCAGCGTGCCGGTCGGCGCCGACGGGGACGGGCTGCCGATCGGGCTGCAACTCGTGGCCGCCCGGCACCGGGACGATCTGGTGCTGCGGGCGGCCCACGCGCTGTTCGAGGCCGAGGTGGCGTCGGCCGGCCGGCTCACGCCCTCCGGAAGCTGAGCGTCTCCCCCGCCGCTCCCGACCGCCACAGGTCGTTGCACGCCTCGGCCATGGTCTCCAGGCCGTCGACGACCTGGCCCCAGACGGTGCCGGGAACCCAGCCGACGTCGCCGTTCAGCAGCAGGTTGTTGCGTTCGTAGAACAGGGCCAGGTCGACGAGCGTGGTCCCGGCGCGGACCTCGCGGTCGTACCCGTAGGCCTTGGTCCCCAACTCCGCCCCGGCGAAGGCGAAGTAGCACAGATCGCCCGGAATGGGGGTGACGGTCGGGTTCTCCAGGGGCGGCTCGCTCGGGGCGAAGGGCGGGAACAGCGCGTAGATCTCGTTGCGCGCGTACTTCGCGTGATAGACGTCGCCGGCGAGTGGCAGCGCCTCCCAGACGGCCGCGCAGGTGAGGGGGGCGCGGTCGTCCAGCAGCCGGGCGGTGCAGTGGATGTCGCGTTTGACCAGCGAGACTTCGATGAAGCGATCAGCCATACCCCCATGGCAGTGCCCAGGGCCGCTGCGGTCAAGGGCGCATCGGCGCGATATCGGTCCCAAAAAGATCGGCATAACCGGAAGGGCTTCGGGTAGCCGCGCGCCCATGGCCTCACCACCAGACAGAATTCCGCCCATAGTCAGGCGTGACCGCACATCAGGACCCACCCGCCGATCGCTGCTCGCGGGGGTCGCGGCGCTCGGCGCGCTGGGTGCGTCCGGATGCTCGCGCGTGGCCCCCGACTCCGGAACGGAGGGGGGTGAGCTCCTGGAGCGGCTCCGCGCACAGGGCGTGGCGCGGCTCGGCATCGCCGGGGAGATCCCCTTCGGGTACATCGACAAGAACGGCGAACTGACCGGCGAGGCACCGGAGCTGGCGAAGGTCATCTTCAAGCGGCTCGGAGTGGACCGGGTGCAGCCCGTCCCCACCGAGTTCGGTTCCCTCATCCCCGGCCTCAACTCACAGCAGTTCGACATCGTGGCCGCCGGGATGTACATCAACCCCGAGCGCTGCGAGCAGGTCATCTTCTCCGACCCCGACTACCAGATGCTCGACTCCTTCATCGTGCGCAAGGGCAACCCCCTGGGCCTGCGCGACTACAAGGACGTCGTCGAGAAGAAGGCGAAGTTCGCGACCGGCACCGGCTACGCCGAGATCGCCTACGCCGTCGAGGCGGGCTACCCGCGGGGCGACATCCTCATCGTGCCGGACCAGGTGGCCGGTCTCAACGCGGTCGAGACCGGGCGCGCCGACGTCTTCGCCGGTACGGCGCTGACCACCCGGGAAGTGGTGAAGAAGTCCACCAAGGCCGAGGTGACCGAGCCGTTCAAGCCGATCGTCGACGGTGAACCGCATGTCGACGGCGGCGCCTTCGCGTTCCGGCCGAGCGAGACCAACCTGCGTGACGCCTTCAACCGAGAGCTGCACAAGCTCAAGGACAGCGGCGAACTGCTCCGCATTCTCAAACCCTTCGGCTTCACCGAGAACGAGATGACGGACATGACCGCGAAGGAGCTCTGCGGCGGATGACATCCGGACTCTGGGAACTCGTCTTCCGAGGCATCTGGACGACCGTCCAGCTGCTGGTCTTCAGCGCCCTGCTGGGCGCGGCCGTCGCGTTCGTCGTCGGCATCGCCCGCACCCACCAGTCGCGGGCGGTCAGGTTCCTCGCGGGCCTGTACACCACGGTGTTCCGCGGGACGTCCGCGCTCATCATGATCTTCTGGATCTACTTCGTGCTGCCGCTGAGCTTCGGCTGGCAGCTCGTGCCCATGTGGGCGGGGACGCTCGCGCTCGGGCTCACCTACGGGGCGTACGGCTCGGAGGTCGTGCGCGGCGCGATCGCCGCCGTCGATCCGGCCCAGCGGGAGGGCGGCATCGCCCTCAGCTTCACGCCCTGGCAGCGGATGCGGCTGATCCTGCTGCCGCAGGCGGTGCCGGAGATGATCCCGCCGTTCTCGAACCTGCTGGTCGAACTGCTGAAGGGCACCGCGCTGGTGTCCCTCATGGGCATGGGCGACCTGGCGTTCAGCGGCAACCTGGTGCGCCTGGCGCTCCAGGAGAGCGCGGAGATCTACACGTACATCCTGTTGATCTACTTCGTCATCGCCTTCCTGCTCACCCGGCTCATGCGGGGCCTGGAGAAGAAGCTGAAGGCAGGGATGGGGAAGGAACCCCGGGCCGGCGTCGACGTCACGCGGCAGCCCGAGGCCACCGGTGTGGGAGGTGTCTCGTGAAGTGGGACTGGAGCGCGGTGGCCGACTTCATGCCGCATTTCTGGGACGGTCTGCTGGTCACCCTGCAGATCCTGGTCATCGGCTCGGTGATCTCCTTCGTGCTGGGCCTGGTGTGGGCCCTGCTGATGCGGTCGTCCTCGCGCTGGGTCACCTGGCCCGTCGGCGTGGTCACCGAGTTCATCCGGAACACCCCGCTGCTGGTGCAGCTCTTCTTCCTGTTCTACGTGATGCCCGAGTGGGGGCTGACCTTCTCCGCCCTGACCACCGGCGTGGTCGGCATCGGCCTGCACTACTCGACCTACACCATGCAGGTGTACCGGGCCGGCATCGAGGCCGTGCCGGTGGGCCAGTGGGAGGCCGCCACGGCGCTGAACCTGCCCCTGCGCCGGACCTGGTCCGCGGTGATCCTTCCGCAGGCGGTGCGCCGAGTCGTCCCGGCACTCGGCAACTACGTCATCGCCATGCTGAAGGACACCCCGATCCTGATGGCGATCACGGTGCTGGAAATGCTCGGCGAGGCGCAGCTCTTCGCCCGTGAGCACTTCCAGTTCACCGAACCCCTGACGGTGATCGGCGTGGCCTTCATCGTCATTTCCTACCTGGCCTCCCTTGCCCTGCGAGCCCTGGAGCGACGCCTTGCCCACTGACACTCTCCCCGACCCCGAGAAGAACCCCGCCAGGAGCACCGGCGAGCTGATCCGGCTGGAACAGGTCACCAAACGGTTCGGGGACAACACCGTCCTGGACCACCTGGACTTCTCGGTCGACGCCGGCAAGCACGTCACCCTGATCGGCCCGTCCGGATCCGGCAAGACCACGATCCTGCGGCTGCTGATGACCCTGCTCAAGCCCGACGAGGGCACGATCACGGTCGACGGGCAGCAGCTGTTCCCGGCCTCCGACAAGCAGGTCCGCGAGGTCCGCAAGAAGATCGGGATGGTGTTCCAGCAGTTCAACCTGTTCCCGAACATGACGGTGCTGCGGAACATCACCGAGGCACCGGTCACGGTCCTCGGCATGTCCAAGGACGAGGCGGTGGAACGGGCCAAGGGCCTGCTGGACATGGTGGGCCTGTCCGACAAGCAGGACGCGCACCCGGCGCAGCTGTCCGGCGGCCAGCAGCAGCGGGTGGCGATCGCCCGGGCCCTGGCGATGCGCCCGAAGGTGCTGCTCCTGGACGAGGTGACCTCCGCGCTCGACCCCGAGCTGGTCGCGGGCGTCCTCGATGTCCTCAGGGACATCGCCCGCTCCACCGACATCACGATGCTCTGTGTGACCCACGAGATGAACTTCGCCCGGGACATCTCCGACCAGGTACTCATGTTCGACTCGGGCCGGATCATCGAGTCGGGCACACCGGAGAAGATCTTCAGCGAGCCCGAGCTGGACCGGACACGGGACTTCCTCAGCGCAGTGCTGTGACTACACCCCGTGAGCAGGAGGAACGCCCGGCCCCTTGACGGAGACCGGACTGGGGCATGCGTATGGCATATGCCAGTGCGCCATCGCCCCAGTCCGGGGCCCCGGGAATCTTGTCAACCCCCGCTCTGCGCAAGCCCTTTGCCGGTTAACCTGGACAAGGTTCACTGACCGGATTACGGCCCTACAGCAAGCGCAGGGGGAGACCACCGTGGCGCTGAAGCACGAGCCGACCACCCCGTACCACTCGGCCCAGGAAGCCCTCCGCGTCCTGGAGACGGTGGCGCACGGTTCCAGCGGTGTCACCGACACCGAGATCACCCGGCACACCGGCATCATCCCGGAGCGACTGACCACGCTCCTGCGGATGCTGCGCCGCGAGGGCTACATCGAGCAGATCGCCGACGGCGCGTACGTCACCGGCGAGACCCTGGCCCGCCTCGCCTCCGCCCACCACCGCGAGCAGGCCCTGCGCGACAAGCTCCAGCGCACCCTCGACCGGCTTCGCGACTCGGTCGGCGCCGCCGTCTACATGAGCCGGTACGTCGACGGCGAGATCAGCATCACCCAGTACGCCGACAGCCCGGCCGCGCCCAAGGTCAACGAGTGGGTCGACTTCCGTTCCTCGGCCCACGCCACCGCCATCGGCAAGAGCCTGCTCACCCAGCTCGACCACGCCGGCCGCCGCGACCACCTCGCCCGGCACAAGATGGCCCGCCTCACCTCGCGCACCATCACCAGCGACCGGCTCCTGCTCTCCCGCCTGGAGGCCCAGCCGCCGACCGTGCCCGTCCTGGACCTCCAGGAGTACGCGATCGGCACGGTCTGCGCGGCCGTCCCGATCACGGCCGGCTCCTCCGTCGGCTGCCTGGCCCTGTCCCTCCCGGTCGAGCACGCCCACCGGCTGCGCCGGGCCGCGGACGCCCTCAACCGCAACGCGGCTCCGGTGCTGCTCTCCATGGCGATCTAGGACGCCGCCGGGTGGTCCGGAGCACCCCTCGGCATTGGGTAGTATTTTCTCCGTCGCCCGCCGCGGAACGCGGTTCCAGCAGCAGGCGAGAGTCATGCGCCGCTAGCTCAGTTGGTTAGAGCAGCTGACTCTTAATCAGCGGGTCCGGGGTTCGAGTCCCTGGCGGCGCACGGATGAGGGGCCTCTCGTGGGAGCGAGGGGCCCCTCAGCGTGTCCCGGGCGCCGCGCCTCCGCGGTCGGCGACGCGGCCGGCGCGGGAGGAACCCCCCACGCCGGCCTCACCGGTGACTCAAGCGAACTTCGGAAGATTATCTGCCGGGGGTGCGGGGTCGTTGCCCACGCCGACCGGAATGCTTCCCACAACATCGCCACCCGTGGCGAGAGCGTGTGGAATGCGGGGCGTGAGTCACGCGTCCCTGCCACCCCATGACGGGGTGTCTGGACGGAGGAGTCCCCCAGCAACCAGCTGGGCACTACCTCCAAGCCCGGTCCTTCAGGGCCGGGTCAAGTTGACAAGGTCACGTCCGAGCAGGCGTAGAACGCGTTGGCCGTGTCGGCGATCGTCCACACCGCGACGATGACGTGCCGGCCGCTGAGCCCGGACGGCAGCCTGCCCGTGTGGGAGAGGGTCGACGGCGGGCGCTGCCCGTTGTACGGCACCGTGAAGAACGGCGTGAGGTTCAGGTCGGACCGGGCGAGGTTGTGGTTCTGGTTCCAGCCCGGCTTGGTGATGTAGTACTTGAAGTCGGTCGTGGCGTGCATGGCCGTGAACTGCCACCGGAACGTGTAGGTCTGGCCGCCCGCCACCCGGGTGGCCGGCCAGGCCCCGCCGGACGGTGTCCGCGGTGCGCTGAGCTGGCTGAAGTGGCCGACGCCGCCGTTGCAGATCTGCCCGTCGGCCGGTCCGGAGGCCGGGAAGCCCTTCGGCCCCTCGACGCTCTGCGGTTCCCACTGGATGGAACCGCAGTTGGTCACCGTGCCGTTCTGGCAGAGCTTCTGCCTGCTGATGGGGAGGTCGGTGTAGCCGTGGCCGCTGGCGCCGCCGGAGGAGAGTACGAGAGCTCCGGTCGTGGCCAGTCCCACCGCGACCGCGGACAACTTGGTCCTTGTGCGCATGCTGCCGCTCCTGGAGAACGTGGGGGAGTTTCACTGAGGCGTGCAGGTAGGTCTAGACCAAGTCTGAGAGTAGGGACGTTGGTTGAACATGTCCATACCAATCACGGAGCTGTTTCCCCGCGGCCCGCGCAGAACGCCACCGTCAGGTCCTTCACCAGCGCCTTCCGCTCGTAGTCGTCGAGTTCGACCAGCCCGCGCATGGTCAGCCGGGTCACGGTGTCCTCCACCGAGTCCACGACCGAGGTGAGCACGCTCGCCCGGTGCTGGGCGTCGAGCGCCGCGATCCGCCGGCGGTGCATCGCGGCGGCGACCTCGGGGGCGTACTCGACGCGGGCCGGCTGCACGGAGAACACCTCCAGGCCCACCGGCGCCGCGTCCGCCGCCACCAGCCGGGTCAGTGCCTCGGCCGCCGCGTCCCCGGCCCCCTTCGGCCCGCCGGGCATCTGCACCGGCACCCGGGCCAGCGCGGCCTCGACGCACTCGCGCAGATACGTCTCGTGGTCGTCCACGGCCAGTGTGGCCCGGGCGGTGTCGCGCACCCGCCACACCACCAGGACGACCACCCGCAGCGCGACCCCGGCCCCGTCGGCCGCCGGCACCGGCTCGCTGCGCCAGTGCCGCAGCCTCATGTCCACCCGGCGGCGCAACAGCAGCGGATTGACCCACAGCAGGCCGGAGCGCCGGACGGTCCCCCGGTAGCGCCCGAAGAGGTCCAGTACCCAGGCGCGCCCGGTGCGGCCCCGGGCCAGCCCGCCGAGCCCGAACAGCCCGAGCGCCCCGGCCGCCGCGTACGCCGCCCACTGCGCGGGACCGAGCCCGGCCCCGGCGTACGCGGGCAGCCGCAGCACCTCCAGCGCGAGCGGTGGCAGCACCCCGGCCCACCAGGAGGTGGCCACACACCCGGCCGCACCGCAGGCACCGGCCAAGACGCCCGCCGCGCCGGGCAGCACCGTCGCCGGCCGCTCCACCAGGTCGGGGTCGACCTGCGGCACCGGCCGCTTCGGCGCGATCGCCGGGCGCCTCAGGCGCGGCTGCTCCCCCGTGCCCTGCCTGCGGCCGACGACCGCCGGTTTCAGCGGTACCGGCGCCGGGTCGGGGTCGTCGCGGAACAGCAGGTGGACGGGGATCTCGGTGGTGGACTCGTTCTGGATGAGCCGGGCGGGCCGTACCGTGCCGTCGGCCGGTCCGTCGGGTTCGGACGGGTGGGAAGTGGTCGTACTCATGCGTGCCTCCAGCCTCCGCGCCAGATGCGTCACAACGGTGGATCCCGGACGCTGGGCCCGCCGAAGGGGGGCGACCGGGATGGGGGGCCCGGCGAGAGGGCCGACCGGGGGATGTCGAGGCCCGCCCGAAAAGGGCCGACCGGGATGTCGAGGCCCGCCCGAAAAGGGCCGACCGGGATGTCGGGGCCCGCCCGAAAGGGGCCGAGAACGCGCTACGAGAACAGGCGCCGCCAGGTCTCCGGCCCGGGGTAGCCGTCCGCCGCGCCGCCCCGCCAGCCCTGGGTGCGCTGGAAGGCCTCGACGGCGCGCCGGTCCGCCTCGCCCCAGCGCGGCCCGGGCCCGACCGAGTAGAACCTGCCGAATCCCTTCCGGACGAGCTGTCCGCCCAGCTGGGTGATGTAGGTGTTGTCGGCGCCGGGACGGAACATCGCCCGGCCCGGGTAGCCGGGGACGCCGTGGGAGGCGGGCGGCGGCCCGACCGCCCCGCCCTTCACGTCCTTGCCCTTCCCCGTGGCCAGCAGTTCCCAGGTGCGCGGGCCGGGCAGCCCGTCGGCGTCCGCGCCCTTCCAGCCCTGCGCCAGCTGGAACGCCCGGGTCGCCCGCCGGTCGGCGTCGGTCCAGCGCGGCCCCGGACCCGAGGCGTAGGAGCCGCCGGCCCCGCGCGCGACGAGCATGCGGCCGAGCTGTGTGACGTACTTGTTGTTCGCGCCGGGGCCGAAATAGGCCGCTCCCGGGTACGGCGTGCCGGCCGGGGCGCCCGGCAGACCGCTGTCCGGTTCGGGCGCCGGTTCCTCCGGTGTGACGCCCTTGTAGCGGTAGGGCACGTACCGGTCGGAGTTGTTCCAGTAGGCGTACGGGGTGGACTGCCGGCGGGTGTGCGGGCGGGTCTGCTCGTAGGCGATGTAGTGGGTGTGCGTGGAGTCCGCCCAGCCGCCGAAAATGGTGACGTGCGAGCCGTTCTCGGGGTCGGACGCATTGTAGAACAGCAGTATGTCGCCCGGCTGGAGTTCTTCCTTGGAAATCTTCTCCCCGTACTGGGCGAGACTGCCCGTCCATTCGTTTCCGGGCAGCTTCCAGGCCATCGAGACATAGCCGGAGCAGTCCTGCCGGTAACCGTCCGAATAATAGGCGCTCATGCTGTACGGCACCTTCGCGGCGACCCAGGTTTTGGCCCGGTCGATGATCTCCGAGCGGGTGATCGCGGTCGGCTTGGGGGCGACCGGGGGCATCGTCGGCCGGCCGCCGGGGCCGTGCAGCGGAGCCGTGTCGCCCTGCGGGCTGTCAGGCTCGTCACCTGCCGGAATGCCCGGGCGGTGGGGGCCGTACGAGGTGGCCGCGGCAGGTACGGCATGGCCCGCTCCCAGGGCCGTGGAGGCCGCGGCCGCCAGCGCGAGAGCCATGGGGGTCCCCCCTGCCCGAGCGCCGCCGAGAGCTTGGAGGCGCGCGGCCGGGTGGGCACTGGTCCGGCCGGACCGGGAATGCGGCAGGACGCGGCGCCAGTGGACACAGCCGGGGCAGTCGCAGTCGCTCGCGGGGTCGATTTCCTCGAATACCGGAGACTCCATGCGATTCCCCTCACACTTCCGGCGGAAAATGCGGCGCCCGGGCATCTCGGGGCGCGCAGCGTCAGTTTCGCAACTGTCTTCCGCACGCGCATGCTGACGGTCCGAATGATGTACGCGGACGCCTCGCGGGAGTCCGCCCGGGCCCGGCCCGGGTGGTCGGGAGCACCTCGCGGCGTCCTGTAGAGTTACGACGTCAGCGCGCGCCGCTAGCTCAGTTGGTTAGAGCAGCTGACTCTTAATCAGCGGGTCCGGGGTTCGAGTCCCTGGCGGCGCACCGACCGGAAGGCCTCTCGCGAAAGCGAGGGGCCTTCTCGCGTTCCCCGGAGGGCCCGCCCCTCCCTGTCTCCCTCTGGCCAAAACACCTCTCTGGCCGGAACCCGGCCCACCGCACGATTGGCCGGATACCCTCTCGCCATGGCAGCGCGAGACCTTCAGGAGCGGATCAAGAAGCTCATCATCGACCGCCGGCTGGCCTCCGGGGCCCCGCTGCCGACCGAGCCCGAGCTGATGGAGTTCCTCGGCGCGAGCCGGAACTCGGTGCGGGAGGCGCTGAAGGCGCTCCAGGCGATGGGCATCGTGGAGATCCGGCACGGCTTCGGCACGTACGTCGGCCCGATGTCCCTGGCCCCGATGATCGAGGGTCTGGCCTTCCGCACGGTCGCCGGGCACTACCGGGGCGAGGACTCCCTGCTCCAGCTGCTGGAGCTGAGGGAGGCGGTGGAGACAGGGCTCGTGTCCCGGCTCGCCGGCCGGATGCCGGAAGCGGACCTCGTTGAACTGGACGCGCTCGCCGCCCGTATGGATGAGCAGGCCGCGCGGGGAGCCGGTCTCGCCGAGACCGACCGGGCCTTTCACGCCACCCTCTACCGGGGGCTGGACAACGTCCTGCTGTGCGAGGTCCTGGAGGCGTTCTGGGACGCCTTCCACCGGGTGCGCACGGACCTCGGGGGCGAGCCGCAGGACCCGAAGGTCACCTGCCGGCAGCACCGGGAGATCCTCGACGCGGTGCGGTCCGGCGACTCGATGCGGGCGGAGGAGGCCATAAGGGAGCACTTCGGCAACATCCGCGCCCGTCTGTCCACAACGACTCCACAGAGCCCCCACACCCGCCACAATGAACGCGTATGACCGGTAAACACCGCGTTTCACACCTTGCGATCATGATGGACGCCGTAGAACCCTGTGCTTCTGGTTTTACAAGATGCTGCGGGTTCGCGGCAGTTGGGGGGCTTTGGAACCGGTTGCGGACTGGGCGGGGGTAGGGGCTCCGTTCATGAACCGATGCCTAGGGGGGCATCATGCAACCGGAAGGTCGCGTTGCCGTGTCTATAGGGTGTGGATGACGTGGTGACTGCGATCCACCACTGATACGTCTGTGAAGGTCGAGGGGGACCCGCAGCAGACGGTAGGAAGCTACGAAACACGCGGTGTCCGCGTGTGGGGGGATGACTCATGACGTCGAGGCCCACGGGTGCCCGGCAGGACCACGACCCGTCCCAGACCACCCAACTCAGGGTGCCGTCACACCGGATGAGCACGACAGGGACGTTCCGGAGGATCAAGAAGACCCTGCCGAGGTACGACTACGAGCACTACAGCCGGCTCGCGGGTCCCCTCACCCAGCCGGATCCGAGCAAGCCGTACAAGGTGCAGTACCGCTCGCTCATCTCGCAGGAGCCGCACCGCATCCGGGTCGCCCTGATGCTGGCCGCGGCCCCGGTGCTGTCCCTGGTGCTGCTGTTCTGGCTGCTCCAGCCCGAGCACTGGACCGAGCGCGACTATCCGGCCTTCGACTGGCTGCCCGCGCTCGACATGGTGATGCTCGTCTCGATCGGCCTGATCGAGTTCTTCCGCTGCATGAACGTGCTGTCCAACGCGCACGCCACGCTGGTGGCCCGCGACCCGATCCCGGTGGTGCCCGAGACCGGCACCAGAGTGGCCTTCCTCACCTCCTTCGTGCCCGGCAAGGAACCGCTGGAGATGGTGACGAAGACCCTGGAGGCGGCGGTGAAGATCCGCCACCGGGGCCTGATGCACGTGTGGCTGCTCGACGAGGGCGACGACCCCGACGTGAAGGCGGTCTGCGAGCGCCTCGGCGTGCACCACTTCTCCCGCAAGGGCGTCGCGAAGTGGAACCAGGCCAAGGGCCCGCACCGCGCCAAGACCAAGCACGGCAACTACAACGCCTGGCTCGAGGCGCACGGCGACGACTACGACTTCTTCGCCTCGGTCGACACCGACCACGTGCCGCTGCCCAACTACCTGGAGCGGATGCTCGGCTTCTTCCGCGACCCGGACGTCGGCTTCGTCATCGGCCCGCAGGTCTACGGCAACTACGACAACCCCATCACCAAGGCCGCCGAGTCGCAGCAGTTCCTGTTCCACGCGCTGATCCAGCGCGCGGGCAACCGCTACGGCTCCCCGATGTTCGTCGGCACCTCCAACGCCGTGCGCATCAAGGCGCTGAAGCAGATCGGCGGTCTGTACGACTCGATCACCGAGGACATGGCGACCGGCTTCGAGATGCACCGCCACAAGAACCCGGCGACGGGCCGCAAGTGGCGCTCGGTGTACACGCCGGACGTGCTCGCCGTCGGTGAGGGCCCCAGCGCCTGGACGGACTTCTTCACCCAGCAGATGCGCTGGTCGCGAGGCACGTACGAGACGATCATCGGGCAGTACTGGAAGGGCTGGTACTCGCTGCCGCCGAGCAAGCTCTTCAACTACACGATGATGATCATCTTCTACCCGATGTCGGCCCTCAACTGGATCCTGGCGGCGCTGAGCTGCTGCCTGTTCCTGGGCCTGGGCGCCTCGGGTGTGAACATCGACCCGGCGGTCTGGCTGATGCTCTACGGCAACGCCTCCGCCCTGCAGATCGGCCTGTACGTCTGGAACCGCCGGCACAACGTCTCGCCGCACGAGCCGGAGGGCTCCGGCGGTGTGGCCGGCATGGTGATGTCCGCACTGTCGGCGCCGCTGTACGCGAAGGCGCTCATCGACTCGGTGCTGCGGCGCAAGAGCAAGTTCGTGGTCACGCCCAAGGGCGACTCGGCGAGCCCGGACCGCTGGTTCGGCACGTTCCGCTACCACTGGTACTTCGTCGCGATCTTCGGTGGGTCGATCGCCGCCGGATTCGTCTTCGGCCACTCCCACCCCGCGATGATCATCTGGGCGACGTTCGCGCTGCTGATCACCGCCTCGCCGGTGTTCGCCTGGCGCTGGCAGCTGCGGCAGGACGCGAAGAAGCCTCCCGCCCACGCCGGGGGACGGCCGCAGGACCCCGCGGAGGCACCCCGCACGCAGTCGCTGCCCATCCCGCAGCAGCCGACGGGGCACACCCCGCAGCACAAGCCCACGTGGGCCGCGACCCCGGGCGCACCCGGGGAGGTCGGGGGATCCGACCAGACCATGCAGATCGCCCTTGGTGGACTTGGGGGACGTAAGGAATGAACGACCGTGCAGGCCGCCGCCGGGCTCGTCGACTCGCGATCGGCACGGCGGTGGTACTCGCGCTGGCCGGGATGAACGGGCCGTGGCTCTACCGCTTCAGCACCGAGAAATACCACCAGTACACGATCAACAAGCCGGAGTACAAGGCCGCCAACGGCAAGTGGGAGATCGTCGATTTCCCCGAGGAGTACCGGCAGAACACCATCCACGCGGCGCTGCTGCGCACCGGCAAGGTGCTGCTCGTCGCGGGCTCGGGCAACGACCAGGACAACTTCGACGCGAAGAAGTTCGACACCCGGATCTGGGACCCGGTCAAGGGCACCGTCAAGAAGGTGCCCACGCCCGCCGACCTGTTCTGCACCGGTCACACCCAGCTCGCCAACGGCAATCTGCTGATCGCGGGCGGCACCAAGCGGTACGAGAAGCTCAAGGGTGACGTCACCAAGGCCGGCGGCCTGATGATCGTTCACAACGAGAATCCGGACGCCCCGATCACCCTGCCCGCGGGCACCGTGTTCACCGGCAAGGAGAACGGCAAGACCTTCGTCTCCAAGGACCCGGTGCTCGTGCCGCGCGCCAAGAAGGTCTTCGACAAGGCGACCGGCAGGTTCCTGCGCAACGACCCCGGTCTCGGCCGGATCTACGTCGAGGCGCAGAAGCGCGGCAAGAAGTACGAGACCGGCACGCAGGACAACTACCGTGTGCACGGCCTGAAGGGCGCCGACGCCAAGAACACCTACGGCATCGCGCAGAAACTCGCCCTGGACAAGAAGGACTTCCAGGGCATCCGGGACGCCTTCGAGTTCGACCCGGTCGCCGAGAAGTACATCAAGGTCGACCCGATGAAGGAGGCCCGCTGGTACCCGACACTCACCACCCTGAGCGACGGAAAGATCCTCAGCGTCTCCGGCCTCGACGACATCGGCCAGCTGGTACCGGGCAAGAACGAGGTCTTCGACCCGAAGACCAAGAAGTGGACCTACACCGGCAAGGTCCGGCAGTTCCCGACCTACCCGGCGCTGTTCCTCATGCAGAACGGCAAGGTCTTCTACTCGGGTTCCAACGCGGGGTACGGGCCGGACGACGTGGGCCGTGAGCCGGGCGTGTGGGACGTGGACACCAACAAGTTCAAGAAGATCCCGGGCCTGAGCGACCCCACGCTGATGGAGACGTCGGGCACGGTGCTGCTGCCGCCGGCGCAGGGCGAGAAGTACATGGTGGTCGGCGGCGGTGGCGTCGGCGAGTCCGAGCGGTCCAGCGAGAAGACGCGCGTCGTCGACCTGAAGAAGGCGAACCCGCGCTTCGTGGACGGCCCGTCCCTGGACAAGGGCACGCGGTACCCGAACGCCTCGATCCTGCCCGACGACAGCGTGCTGATCTCCGGCGGCTCGGAGGACTACCGCGGCCGCGGCGACTCGAACATCTTCGAGGCGCGGCTCTACGACACGGAGAACAACGAGCTGAGGCGCGTCGCCGACCCGCTCGTGGGCCGCAACTACCACTCCGGGTCGGTCCTGCTGCCCGACGGACGCGTGATGTTCTTCGGCTCCGACTCGCTCTACGGGGACAAGGCCAACACCAAGCCGGGTGAGTTCGAGCAGCGCATCGAGATCTACACGCCGCCCTATCTGTACGGCGACGCGGACCGGCCCTCGCTCGCGGGCGGGCCGCAGACCATCGAGCGCGGCGGCACGGGGACGTTCACCTCGGCGGACGCGGCGAAGGTCAAGAAGGTCCGGCTGATCCGGCCGAGCGCCGCCACGCACGTCACGGACGTCGACCAGCGGTCGATCGCCCTGGACTTCAAGGCGTCCGGCGACAAGCTCACGGTCACCGTCCCGGAGAACCGGAACCTGGTCCAGGCGGGCTGGTACATGATGTTCGTCACGGACGCCGAGGGCACACCGAGCAAGGCCCAGTGGGTCAAGGTGCCCTGAGATCCGACGAAAGGGGCGCCCTCCCGCCGGGAGGGCGCCCCTTTCGTCTGCCTTTCGTCTGCCCGGCGAGGTACGTCAGCCGGTGGCCTTCGCCAGCTTCAGGGCGTAGTCCGCCCACCACTGGCCCGCCTTGGGCCCGCCCTTACACTCACCGTCCGACTCACCCGGCCGCTTCACCCACAGGTACGCGTCGACGAGCGGGTCGGCCGTCTTCGTCGTCGGGGTCTCGCCGAGGGAGCGGCCCGGCGGGTTGCACCAGCGCTCGTCGGGGTTGCCGCCGGTGTAAGGGCCCTTGCCGTTGCGGCTGGTGTCGATGACGAAGTGCTTGCCCCCCACCTTGGCGGAGAGCTGTTTGCCGTAGGCGATGGAGTCCTCGGTGGAGTAGAAGTTGGAGACGTTGACCGCGAAGCCGTCGGCCTGTGCGATGCCCGCGCGGTTCAAGGGCTCGAAGATCTGGTCGGGCTGCTGCCAGCCGGCGTTGCCCGCGTCCAGGTAGACCTTCGTGTTCTTCAGGGACTTCAGCTTGGTGACGGCGCCCTTGAGGAGGTCGTAGCGCTCCTCGTGGAACTGCTGCGGGGTGCAGCCGTCCACCAGGTGCAGCAGGGCGTCCGGTTCCAGGATGACCGTGGCGGACCGGTCGCCGATGCCCGCCGCGACGCCGTCGAGCCACTCCCGGTAGGCGTTGCCGTCGGCGGCGCCGCCCTGTGAGTACTGGCCGCAGTCGCGGTGCGGGACGTTGTAGAGGACGAGCAGCGCCGTACGACCGGCCTTGTCGGCGGCCTCGGTGAAGCCCCGGGTCTGCTCCTGCGGATCGTCCGGGCCGACCCATTCGGCGACCGGCTGCTCCGCGATCTTGCGGATCTGCTCGGCTTCCTGTTTCTTGCCGGACTTCTCCAGGGCGGCGACCTCCTGGGCCGCGGTCCCGTCTGGATTGACCCAGAAAGGAGCCTTTTCCTTGGGTTGTTGAGTGATCTTCGCGTCGGCGCCTTCGTCCGATCCGTCTCCCCCGTCGGAGGAGGAACACCCTGTGATCAGCAGTGCCGCCCCCAGCACCACTGCGGACATCCGCCTCCCGGCGAACGCCCCGACCCCCCTGCTGCCGTACATCCAACTCCCCCTTGATGCACCGTTCCAAGTCTCAATCCTGACATACGCCCCGCGGCACTCACGAGGCAAACCCCACCTGCGCGGATAACGCAGTGCCACCGTATAGGGACTTGGCGTTAATCAACCTCTAGGCCGGGGCGGCCCTTTGGTTCCAGAGTCTTCTCAGCACGTGCCCGGCCTTCGGCCAGAGATTCACCCACCGTGGCTCCCGTGGCCTCCCGCGCAGCTCGCCGGGTTACTCCCGCGGCCCGTGCGCGCGCGGTCGAGGACCGGCCCGGTCGGCGGCTTCAGGGGGAGCGGGCCGTCGACCGGGGTGGGTGGCCGCGTTCGCGTCGGACCGTCACAGGCCGGTTCCCGTCAGATACGCCGAGACGACCACGTTCGCCGTGTAGCTGCGGGTCGTACGGTCGAAGCTGCCGCCGCAGGTGACCAGCCGCAGCTCGGCCCGCCCCGACTCACGCGGCCCGTAGGCCTGGTGGGCGTCGAAGCGGTCGCGGGTGAGGACCTGGACGGACTCGACGGTGAACTCGGCGACCTTGGCGTCGGCCCGGATCACCCGGATCGTCTGGCCCGGCCGCATGGCACTGACCTTGTAGAAGACGGCGGGCCGGGTGTCGGTGTCGACATGACCGACCATGAGAGCGGTGCCCGGCGCCCCGGGCGCGACCCCGTCGGCGTACCAGCCGACCACGCCCGGCTGGTCGTACGGTGGCGGATCGGGCGCCCCGCGTTCGTCGAGGCCGCGTGCCACCACGGGCGCCTGGACGCCGAGCCCGGGGATGTCGACCCGCTGCGGCGGCGCGTCGCCCAGCGGTCGGTGCTCGGGCGGCAGCCTGATGTCCGGGGGCCGCCCTGCCGCCGCCATGTCGCCGGTGGTGGGGGCGGATATGCCGTGCCGCATCTCGGTGACCTCACGGCCCCACAGCCACAACCCGAGCAGCAGCACCACCCAGGCCAGGCCGGTCAGCATCCGTCCGGTGCCCGAGAAGCGTCCCTGAACCCGCACATGGTCCCGATCCTCGTCCCGATGCCGCATGTCAGTCCGTTCCACGGCTCCGGCGGACACCGCGCCAGGCGACGACCACCGCGGCCACCCCCGCGAGCACCAGCCCGGTCACCCCCTGTGCCGTACCGGGACCGGTCCCGCGGTCCTCGGCGGCGACGAGAGCGGCGGCGCCGCCACCGCCCGCCTGCACGGGGGCGACGGGCGAGGCCGGTGCGCCGGGCCGGTGGGACGAGAGGGACGACGACTCGTCGGCGCCGGACACGGACGGCTGCCCGTCCTCGCCGGGCGCGGGCGGCTGCCCGATGGATTCCGGCACGGACGGCTGTCCGCCCTCGCCGGGCGCGGGCTGCTGCCCCGCGGACCCGGGCACGGAAGGCTGCCCGTCCTCGCCGGGCGCGGGCTCCTGCCCGGCGGATTCCGGCACGGGCGGCTGCCCGTCCTCGCCGGACACGGAGGGCTGTTCGCCCTCGCCGGGCGCGGGCGGCTGTTCGCCGGGGCCCGGCACGGGGGCGGCCCCGGGCCGGTGCCGGGCCCCGGCGTGGACGGTGAGCGTGCCGGTCCGTCGTGTGTCGCCGCAGTCGACCCGCACCGCGTACGAACCCGCTGCGAGCGTGGAGCGGACGCGGCTCTCGCCGGTGAGCTCGTGCGCGCCGGTGACGGTCAGCCGTGCGTCCGCGACGAACGCCGGCGAGGTGGCCACGGCCGTTCGCTGCGCGCAGCCTGTCACGCGGAGCGTGACGTCACTGCCGGGAGCGGGGGCCGCCGGAATCGCCGACACGCCCCCCGCGTCCGCCGCGGACGCCGCGGACGCCGCCGGGGCGAGGGCAACGGCAGCCAGGACGCTTGTACAGACAGTGACTCTCAGGGAACCCATCGTGAACCTCCAGATGCCTGGAGCCTCCCCCGCCCGGTGAGCCGCCGCATCCTCAAGGACGCGACGGCTGCTCCGTACGGGTGACGGCGGGTTTGAGGCCGCGTGCGCTGCCGCGGGGGCTCAGACCCGGTCGACGAGGTCCGCGATCGAGTCCACGACCTGGGAGGGCCGGTACGGGAAGTCCTCGACCTGTTCGGGCCGGGTCAGGCCGGTGAGCACCAGGAACGTCTGCATCCCGGCCTCCATGCCGGCCAGCACGTCGGTGTCCATCCGGTCGCCGATCATCGCGCTGCTCTCGGAGTGCGCGCCGATCGCGTTCAGCCCGGTCCGCATCATCAGCGGGTTCGGCTTGCCCGCGAAGTACGGCTTCTTGCCGGTCGCCTGGGTGATCAGCGCGGCCACGGCGCCGGTCGCGGGGAGCGGGCCCTCGGTGGACGGGCCCGTCTCGTCGGGGTTGGTGCAGATGAACCGGGCGCCGCCGAGGATGAGCCGCACCGCCTTCGTCATGGCCTCGAAGGAGTACGTGCGGGTCTCGCCGAGGACGACGTAGTCCGGCTCGTGGTCGGTCAGGATGTAGCCGATGTCGTGCAGCGCGGTGGTCAGGCCGGCCTCGCCGATGACGTACGCCGAGCCGCCCGGCCGCTGGTCGTCCAGGAACTGGGCGGTGGCCAGGGCCGAGGTCCAGATGGACTCGATCGGCACCTCCAGGCCCATGCGGCGCAGCCGGGCGTGCAGGTCACGCGGGGTGTACATCGAGTTGTTGGTGAGGACCAGGAAGGGCTTCCCGGACTCGCGCAGCTTCTTCAGGAAGGCGTCGGCTCCGGGGATCGGTACGCCCTCGTGGATGAGTACACCGTCCATGTCGGTGAGCCACGACTCGATGGGCTTGCGGTCTGCCATGTGCGGGATCTCCTGCCGTACGCGGTCCAGCGTGCGACCCAGCCTAAACAGTGGCGGGATCTTGCGGAACGGTCCGCGTGCGGCGTCCCGACTGGCGGGACGAGCCGCTCAGCGGCGGCGCCGTGCGATGAGCAGCACCCCGCCCGCGGTGAGCAGCAGGGCCGCGGCCGCCGCGGCGACCTGTGTACCGGTTCCCGTCCGGGCCAGTTCCTCGGCGAAGGGGAACCGGTCCTCGCGGGGCGGGACGGAGGCGTCGGGGTCGGGGCGCGGCTCGGTATCGGTGTCGGTGTCGGTGTCGGTGTCGGTGTCGCTGTCGGTGGCCGGTTCACCGCCGTCGATCCCGAACCGGTAGTCGTTCGACTGCCCGACCCAGTCGCCGTCGTCGTCGTGCCGTTGCACCACCGCGGCGTTGGCCGTGACGTCGTTGGGCACGGCGTCCGAGGTGAGCATGAGCCGCACCTTCACGGTGACGGTTCGGCCCGGTCCGACGGTGAACCCGGCGAAGCGGTCCTCCTCGTCGGCGAACGCCCCGACGAGTTCGTCCTCGCCGGTCTTCTCGAACCGCACGGGGTGGGCCCGCGCCCCCTCGAAGAACTCAAGTTGCGGCTGGGAAGGTTCCAGGGCCCGCTTGTCGTCGACGAGCACGACGACGGGGTGGATGTCGGTGCAGGTCCGGTCGGTCGTGTTGGTCAGGTCGACGTACCAGGTCCCGAACCCGCCACCGGCCGTATAGGAGTCCGGGCCGCCGTGGATGCGTGTGGTGAGCGGGAAGGTGTGGTCGTCGGGCGCGGCACAGGCGGGCGCCGGGGCGTCCGCGTGCGCCGGATGAGCGCCGGGGAGCAGGACGGCGGTCGCTGCTGCCGCCGCCAGGCAGAGGTGAGCGGGCGTGCAGAGTCGCATGATGATGTGACATTCCGACCGACGGCCCTCGGCAGACGACGCCGCAGCGAACCGCCCCCGAACGGCGGCGCGAATCCCCCCGGTCGGCGGACACGTGACACGCCCCCCTAGCGGCGCCCCAGAGCCTTCGCGCGCGAGTGGCCCCAGCCTGCCAGGCAGGCGCCGACCGCGGTGAGGACCGCGTACGTCAGCAGCAGCGGGACGAACCCGCCGGGCAGCCCTCCCAGCAGGCCCCGCTTGTCGTCGATGACGAGCCGGGCGAGCCCCTGAATGCACACCGCCAGCAGCAGCATGCCGAGAACCTGCAGGACGTCGTATTTCACGGCCTTCCCTTCTACACGGAGTGACGTTACGAACGTATCAACCGGAGGGTGCGCATGTGGCCCGCTGTCGTAGACAAATCCGCCTTTACGTCACACTTTCTCACCGCGCTAAAGTGAAGTGGTGCGTGACGAAAAGATGCGGGCGTGCCGTGTGTGCGGCACGGCCCTGGCCCGTCCGAGCCGCGGCCGTCCGCCCGTCTACTGCTCGCGGAGCTGCCAGGCCCGGGCCTACCGCCGGCGCAGGCAGCCGCTGCCCGAACCGGGCACGCCGCCCGCGTCCCGGCCGACGGACGTCCGGGCGCGGCAGCGACGCCGGATCGCCGAGGCGGTGTGGCGGATCGCGGCCGGGCAGGGCCTGGACGCGGCGAGCATGCGCAGGATCGCGCTGGAGGCGGGGGTGTCACTGCGGGTCGTGCAGTACCACTTCGACTCCAAGCACGCCCTCCTGGTCGACGCGCTGCGCCTGCTGCACGAGGAGAACGAGCGGCTGGCCCGGGGGCGCATTCCGTACGACATGACAGACCCGTGCCGGCTGCTGCGGGCGGTGCTGGACGAGTTCCTGCCGCTGGACGAGCAACGCACCTTCGCGCTGCGCGTGTTCACGGCGTACTACGCGCGCAGCCTGACCGATCCCGCGCTCGCGGCGGTCTTCCTGGCGGCCGAGCAGCCGCTCGAAGGGCTCGTCGCGGACATCATCGGGGCCGGCGAGGCGGCGGGGATCACGGCCCCGGGCATCGACCGGGCGCACGAGGCCGACCTCCTGGTGTCGGGAGCCGTCGGGCTGGGCCTGGACGTCGTGCACGAACGCCGGTCCCTCGCGGGAGTGCGGACCGTGCTGGACTACCACCTGGCAAGGATCTTCCCCGCTGCGGCCGCCGAGACCACCAGGGCCGCCGGGAGCACGGCGCCCGGACCTCGGCCGTCGGCGTCCCCACACCCGCTGGACGCCGGCTGAGCAGGCTCACCGCCCCGCGTCCCCGCCTCAGCCGCTCCCCGCCCGACCACCGGTCCGGGCACGGTCAGTGCCGTCCTCACGACCCCGCATCCCCATCTCACCCACCCCCGCGCCCGAACACCGGCCCCAGCACCAGGTGAGCCGCGCCCACCGCCACCACCCGGCCGCCCCCCGGCGCGACGCGTACCGGCACCGTGTCCTGGCCCGTCCGCCGGGCCCGGGCCTCCAGAACCATGGCGACCCCGGTCACGAAGGCCTCCGGTGCCGCCGTCACCCTGCGGCCGCCCAGCAGGACGACGTCGATGTCGAGCAGCCCCGCCACATTCGCCGCCCCGGCCCCCAGGACCCGCGCCGCCTCCTCCAGATCGCCGCGCTCCACCGCTCCGAGGCACAGGGCCTCGACGCAGCCCCGGTTCCCACAGGTGCACGGCGGCCCGTCGAGCTGGATCACCTGGTGGCCGAACTCCCCGGCCCCGGTCCTGGCACCCCGGTGCACGCTGCCGCCGATCACCAGCCCGGCACCCAGCCCCGTCCCCAGGTGCAGATAGGCGAAGGAGCCGCCCTCGCCCCCGGCGGCCAGGCCGAGCGCCGCCGCGTTGGTGTCCTTGTCGACCACGACCGGCACGCCGAGCCGTTCCGCGAGCGCCTCCCGCAGCGGGAAGCCGTCCCACTCGGGGAACCCGGTCACCCGGTGCAGCACGCCCCGGGCATGGTCGAGCGGCCCGGGCAGCGCGACGCCCGCCCCCAGCAGGGCGCTGCCGAGCCCGGTCAGCGACTCCCGCACCGCTCCCGTCACCGCCGCCAGCACGGCCTGCGCCCCGGCTCCCAGATCCAGCGCGGCCCGCCGCTCCCCCACCACGGTCCCGCGCAGATCGACGAGCACGGCCCGCACCTCGTCCCGGTCCAGATGGACCCCGACCGCGTGCCCGGCCTCCGGCACCAGCCGCAGCACCGTGCGCGGCTTGCCCCCGGTCGACGCCCGGCGGCCCGCCTCCGCCGCCAGGCCGTCCTCCCGCAGCCGGCCCGTGATCTTGCTGACGGCCTGTGGGGTGAGCCCGGTCCGCTCGGCGAGTTCGAGGCGGCTGATGCCCTCGTCCCCGGCCGTCCGCAACAGGTCGAGCACCAGCGCGGTGTTGTGGCTGCGCAGGGCGAGCAGGTTCACCCCGCTCCCTGCCCCAGCCGTCCCGGTCCGTCCCGGCCCGCGCATGCCGCCCACTCCGCCCGTACGGTCGTCCGCCCTGTTCACGCCCCCCATTGTCCCCGGCGCTTGCACTTTGGCAACAGCGTTGCGAAAGTGGGTGGCATGACTGGCACACCCCTCGGCACAGCCTCCGGCTCGCCCCTCCGCGTCGGCCTCGTCGGCTACGGCCTCGCCGGCTCCGTCTTCCACGCCCCGCTGATCGCCGCCACGGAGGGCCTCGCCCTCGACACGGTGGTCACCTCGAACCCGGAACGGCGGCAGCAGGCCCGTGCCGAGTTCCCGGACGTACGCCTCGCCGCCACCCCGGACGAGTTGTTCGGCCGGGCCGACGAGCTGGACCTGATCGTCGTGGCGTCCCCCAACAAGACGCACGTACCGCTCGCGACGACCGCGCTGAAGGCCGGTCTGCCGGTCGTCGTCGACAAGCCGGTCGCGGGCACGGCCGCCGAGGCCCGCGAGCTGGCAGCCCTCGCCGAGGAGCACGGACTGCTCCTCTCCGTCTTCCAGAACCGCCGCTGGGACAACGACTTCCTCACCCTGCGCAAGCTGCTGGACGAGGGCGCGTTGGGTGACGTCCTGCGCTTCGAGTCCCGCTTCGAGCGCTGGCGTCCGAAGCCGAAGGGCGGCTGGCGCGAGTCGGGCGACCCCGCAGAGATCGGAGGTCTGCTCTACGACCTCGGCAGCCATGTCGTCGACCAGGCCCTGGCCCTCTTCGGCCCGGCGGCCTCCGTCTACGCGGAGACGGACATCCGCCGCCCGGGCGCCGAGACGGACGACGACACGTTCATCGCGCTCACCCACGCCAACGGCGTCCGCTCCCACCTCTACGTCTCCGCGACGACCGCCCAACTCGGCCCCCGCTTCCGCGTCCTGGGCTCGACCGCCGGCTACGTCAAGTACGGACTGGACCCCCAGGAGGCGGCGCTCCGGGACGGACTGCGCCCCGGCCCGGACTGGGGCGTGGAGCCCGAGTCGCTGTGGGGCCGCGTGGGCTCCTGCGAGTCCCCGGTCACCGGTGGGGGCCGCCCCGAACCCACCCTCCCGGGCGACTACCCCGCTTACTATGCGGCCGTGGCGAAGGCCCTGCTGGAGGGCGCCACGAACCCGGTGACCGCGCGGGAGGCGGCCGCCGCCCTGGACGTACTGGAGGCCGCCGGACGTTCGGCCCGCGAGAAGGTGACGGTGACGCTGTGACCCGTAAGAGCAACCCCTCCCACAGCCAGGGGCTCACCCCGAAGTTCCACCCCGAGCTCACCCCGAGCCTGGAGGAGCTGGAGAAGCAGGAACGCCTCCTGGTGTTCCGCCGGTTCACCCACGACGACGCCTGGGCGCTCGGCTCGCTCCTCGTCGAGCTGGCCCGGGAGCGGCAGGCCCCGGTCGCCATCGACATCCACCGCTCCGGCCAGCAGCTCTTCCACGCGGCGCTGCCCGGCTCCAGCCCGGACAACGACGCCTGGATCGCCCGCAAGCGCCGGGTGGTCGAGCGCTACGGCTCCGCCTCCTACCTGGTCGGCGCCCGTTTCCGCGCCAAGGGCAGCACGTTCGAGGAGTCCTCGCGCCTCGACCCCGACACCTACGCGGCCCACGGCGGCTCGTTCCCGATCACCGTCGAGGGCGTGGGCGTGATCGGCGCGGTGACGGTGTCCGGGCTGCCGCAACTCCAGGACCACCGGCTCGTGGTGGAAGCGCTGGAGCGGTTCCTGAACCAGTAGGCCACGCCGGAATCATCACCGGCTCCCTCCGGTTGGCACCCGCGTACGCGTGATCGAGCGCGGCGTTCCGACCGGAGGGATCCCGAACCATGACCACCCCTTTGAAGGAGACCGTCGACCGGTACGGCATCTGGAGCGTAGGCCTGCGCTCGGAGGACCCGGACCGGCGCGGCGAACTGGCGGAGACCGCCGCCGAACTGGAGGAACTCGGCTACGGCGCCGTGTGGCTGGGCGGCAACAGCTCCGCCGCCCACGCCGCCCCGCTGATCGAGGCGACCTCGAAGCTCACGGTCGGCACCAGCATCCAGAGCATCTGGCAGCACGAGCCGGACGCCGCCGCCACGGCCTTCGCGGAGCTGGAGTCGACTCACCCCGGGCGGTTCCTGCTGGGCCTCGGAGTGAGCCACGCCAAGCGGGTGGAGCAGTACGCCCGCCCCTACTCGGCTCTGGTCGGCCACCTCGACGGCCTGGACGCCGCCGGAGTGCCGGCGGACCGCCGCCTCCTGGCCGCCCTGGGCCCGAAGTCGCTGCGGCTGGCCCGCGACCGGGCGGCGGGCTCGATCCCGTACCTGGTCACCCCGGAGCACACCGCGCACGCCCGCGAGATTCTGGGCGAGGCCCCGCTGCTCGCCCCGGAACTGGGCGTCATCCAGGAGACGGACCCCGCCCGCGCCCGCGCCGTGGCCCGGGAGTTCCTGGAGATCTACCTGCCACTGGCGAACTACACCAACAACTTCCTCCGGCACGGTTTCACCGAGGACGACCTCGAGGACGGCGGCAGCGACCGCCTGGTCGACGCCCTCTTCGCCTGGGGCGACGACACGGCGATCCGCGCCAAGATCGACGCCTTCTTCGAGGCGGGAGCGGACCACGTGGCCCTCCAGGTCCTGACCGGCGAACCGCGGAACGACCTCCCGAGGAAGGCGTGGCGCGACCTGGCGGCTCTGCTGGACTGACGTTCCTTCAGGGGCGCGGGGAACTGCGCGACCGGCCACGGACGGCCCGCAGCCGAAAACGGACCGCAGTTCCCCGGCTCACCCAGCGGAGCGCCTACGCGTCCTTGAACTCCTGCCGCTGCCGCCCGAGCCCCTCGATCTCCAGCTCCACGACATCCCCGGCCCGCAGGAACGGCTTGGGCTCGGGCGCCCCCAGGGCGACCCCCGCCGGCGTCCCCGTGTTGATGACATCACCGGGGTACAGCGTCATGAACCCGCTGAGATACCGCACGACCTCCCCCACCGGGAAGATCTGCTCGGCCGTCGTCCCGTCCTGCTTCAACTCCCCGTTGACCCACAGCTTCAGCGACAGGTCCTGCGGATCGCGCACCTCGTCCCCCGTCACCAGCCACGGCCCCAGCGGATTGAACGTCTCGCAGTTCTTGCCCTTGTCCCAGGTCCCGCCCCGCTCGATCTGGAACTCCCGCTCGGACACGTCATGCGCCACGGCGTACCCGGCGACATGGGCGAGCCCTTCCTCCGCGGACCCGAGGTACCTGGCCGTACGTCCGATGACGACGGCCAGCTCGACCTCCCAGTCGGTCTTGAGGGACCGTCGCGGCACGAGGACCGTGTCGTTCGGCCCGACCACGGTGTCCGGTGCCTTCATGAAGAGGACCGGCTCGGCGGGCGGCTCCGCACCGGTCTCGCGGGCATGGTCGTGGTAGTTCAGCCCGATGCAGACGATCTTGCCGATCCGCCCGAGCGGCGGCCCGACCCGCAGCCCGGTGGCGTCCAGTACCGGCAGATCACCGGCGTCGGCGGCGGCCCGCACCCGGCCGAGGGCCTCCTCGTCGGCGAGCAGCGCGCCGTCGACGTCCGGGACGAGGCCCGACAGGTCCCGCAGGGTCCCGTCGGCGTCGAGCAGAGCGGGCCGCTCCGACCCCGCCGTACCGACTCGCAGCAGCTTCATGATCAGTCTCCCTCGATCGCGGGCGCCCGACCGATGCGCGCGACCCGGATGCGGCGGGGCAGCCATCGGAGGACTGGTCGATCCTCCAAGCTGGGAGTCCACTCCGCAACACCCGTTCACGTACTGGACCCCGACCGCCCGGTCACCGGTACAGCGCGGCCCGCTCCACGACACTCCACGTCGTACTGGTCACGACGTACAGGGCGGCGGCCAGCGGTACGACGGCCACGGTGACGAGCGTGAAGAACGACATGAAGGGCAGCACCCTGGTCACCGCCCCCAGCCCGGGCAGCTGCTCCCCCGCACCGGCCTGGGCGGCCGGGTTCGCGGCCATCATGCGCCTGCTGAGCCGGTAACCGAACGCGGCGACGCATCCGACGACCACGAACAGCCCGGCGTAGACGAGGCCCGCGCCACCGAGGGCACCGCCCTGGAGCGCGTCCGCCCACCGCTCCCCCAGCGGCGCCGCGAACAGCCGGTGCGCGAGCAGCCCGTTGGCCTCGCCGCCGATCGTGTCGCTGGAGAACAGGTGGTAGAGCAGGAAGAACGCGGGCGCCTGGAGCAGTCCGGGCAGACAGCCGGCCAGCGGCGACACCTTCTCCTCGGCGTGCAGTTCCAGCACGGCCCGCTGGAGCCTCTCGGGGTTCTTCCCGTGTTTCCTCCGCAGCTCGGCGATCTTCGGCTGGAGCGCGGTCCTGGCCTTCTGGCCGCGCGCGGCGGCCCGGGACAGGGGGTGGACGAGGAGGCGTACGAGCGCGGTGAACAGGACGATCGCCGCGGCGGTCGCCGAGGCGCCGAACAGCGGCTGGAGCAGGTCGGCAAGGTGCTCGACCAGGCTGGCGAAGACGGACATGGGTGAGCCCTCCGGGGGTCTCGTCGTGCCGGAACGGATCAGGACGGCATGACGACCCGCGCGGGGTCACTTCAGGTGTGGTGGTGGCCCCTACGCGACGGTCGTCCGGAGGGCGTGGCCGGGTGCTCGGGGACGGGTACGCCCCCGGGCGTCGGGATCGCGTTGCGGCAGGAAGGCCGTACGCCGGTCCCGGTCGCGGATGGCCGTCCGCACGCGGGTACGCGGCACGGCGGGCGCGCAGCGCGAGGCGACGAGGGCGCAGAGTGCCAGGGCGGACGAGGCGGCGGCGGTCGCGGCGAGGGCGACGGTGGCGGAGAGGCTGCCGGTGTCGAGCAGCGCCACCCCGGCGAGCAGGAAGAGCAGCGCGAGAGCGGGACGCAGCCGCGCTTGCGAGGGAATTCGGCGGAGCGTCGTCGCCCAGCTCCGGTTCATGAGCCGCCCCTCCTCTCCTCCGTGTGCATGCCCTGTTGTTCGTTATACAGGATCACCCCACCGACGGGCCCGCGACTTCGTACACGGGTTTGAGGAAGGTTCGTCAGAACTCTCGACAACCCACCCGCCACGCCCGATGCTTCTCGTCACCCGACAACGGGACACCCCTGCGGCGCCGGGCCGGGGACCGGCGTGCGCCCTCAACTCCCTTACGGAGGAGCCGTGATCCGACGCAGAAGTCTGCTGGCCGCAGCAGGCGGTACGTTCCTCGGCAGCGCCCTGGCGACGGGCACCGCGCGCGCGGACGCCACCATCGCCGTCAACCCGTCGACGACGTACGGCACCTGGGAGGGCTGGGGCACCTCCCTCGCCTGGTGGGCCAACGTCTTCGGCGCCCGGGACGACTTCGCCGATCTGTTCTTCACCACCAAGCCCGTGACGTACAACGGCCGTTCCCTGCCCGGCCTGGGCCTCAACATCGCCCGCTACAACCTCGGCGCGTGCAGCTGGAACAGCGTCGGCGGCGAGACGATGGTCGAGTCGCCCAACATCCCGGCCTTCAAGCAGATCGAGGGTTTCTGGCAGGACTGGAACAACGAGGACCCCACCTCCTCGGCGTGGAAGTGGACTGCGGACGCCAACCAGCGCGCGATGCTGGTGAAGGCGACGCAGCGGGGCGCGATCACCGAACTGTTCGCCAACTCCCCGATGTGGTGGATGTGCAACAACCACAACCCCTCGGGCGCGTCGGGCGGCGGCAACAACCTCCAGACCTGGAACTACCGCCAGCACGCCTCCCACCTGGCGGCGACGGCCCTGCACGCGAAGAACAACTGGGGCGTGAACTTCGCGACCGTCGACCCCTTCAACGAGCCGGCCTCCACCTGGTGGACCGCGACCGGCACCCAGGAGGGCTGCCACATGGACCCGGCGGTCCAGGCGGCCGTCCTCCCCCACATGCGCAGCGAACTGGACAAACGCGGCCTCACGAGCCTTCGCATCGCCGCCTCGGACGAGACGAACTACGACACGGCCCGCTCCACGTGGTCGTCCTTCAACTCGACGACCAAGGGCCTGGTCTCCCAGGTCAACGTGCACGGCTACCAGGGCTCGGGCGGCCGCCGCGACCTCCTCTACACGGACGTCGTCACCACCTCCCGCAAGAAGCTGTGGAACTCCGAGACGGGCGACAGCGACGGCACCGGCCTGACCATGGCCTCGAACCTCTGCTACGACTTCCGCTGGCTGCACCCCACGGCCTGGTGCTACTGGCAGGTCATGGACCCGACGGCGGGCTGGGCGATGATCGCCTACGACAAGGACACCCTCCAGCCGACGACCGTCCAGACCAAGCACTACGTACTGGCCCAGTTCAGCCGCCACATCCGCCCCGGCATGACGATCCTGGACACGGGCGTGAGCTACGCGGTGGCGGCGTACGACGCGGCGTCCCGCCGCCTGGTGATCGTCGCGGTGAACACCTCCACATCCGCCCAGACCCTCACCTTCGACCTCTCCCGCTTCTCGACGGTGACGGGCGGCTCAGGAGGCCTGGTCCCCCGCTGGAACACGGTCACGACCGGCGGCGGCGACCTCTACACGGCCCGCTCGGACATCCGCCTGTCCGGCAAGTCGGTCAGCGTCCCCTTCGCGGCGAAGTCGGTTCAAACCCTGCACATCGACGGTGTGACGCGGTAGGCCGACGCCGACAGGCGGTTCGGGGCGAGCCGCAGCCCCCGGGTGACGAGCGCGAGAGACCCCTGAGGCCCTCGATATCGGGCCTGGCCTGCACATCTCTCACGTTCGTCACCTGTCGGCAGTACGGTGTCCCCCATGCGCCCCGACACGCCTGCCGAAAACGTCGACCACACCGCCGAGGCGGCACGCCTGGAGCGGACCGCCGGCCTGTATCCCGAGGACGCCGAGGCCCTGCTGCTGCGGGCAGCGGCCCACCTGGAACTCTCCGGCGACCGCCCCACCGCGACCACGCTCTACGACCGCCTGCTCTCCTCCCCCGACGGCCTGGAGAACCCCCACCTGGTACGGGCGCTCAAGGCCTCCAACCTCTGGGAGTACGGCCACGAGGCCGAGGCCCGCGCGATCATCGAGGGCGTCCGGGTGGCGTCCCCCGAGGATCCGGCCCCCTGGGTGATCGTCGCGGAGTCCCTGGAATCCCACGACGAACTGGAAGCGGCCCACGACACCTTCACCGAGGCCGTACGCCGCCTCCTGACGGACGTCGCGGAGCCCCCCTACGCCACCCACCCCCTCCTCTTCGGCCGCCACCGCGTACGGCGCATGCTCGGCAAGTCCCACGACGAGTGGGACGCCCTGGCGGACACCGTCCACTCCCTCCCGATCACCCTGGACGAACTCCACGACCCCAAGCGCGTATGGTCCCTGGGCTCGGAGAACCCGGCGGAACTGGAAGCGGAGATCCTGCGCCTGCGAGCGGAACTGGGCGCGTACCGGGCGGCCCTGTCCCGCCCCTTCCCGGTGGCGGTCCTGCACTGGCCGGCACCGGAGCTCACGGAACTCCTGGAGGCGTACCCGACCCTCACGTCGGAGTACCCCTCCCACGCCGACCACCTCTCCTCGATAGAGCAGTCCCTCCGCGAACTCTCCGCCTCCGGCACCCCGAACCTGGGCATCGTCACCGGCACGGTCCCGTCCTACGAGGCCTTCGCAGCCTCGGAGGGCTCGCCCCCGGACGACACGACGCTCCTGCCGCAGTACGCGACGACGCTGGCGGCCCGGGGGCGGGCGGTTGCCTGGCCGCCGCAGCGGGGGGCGGGGTGCTGGTGCGGGTCGGGGCAGGCGTACGGCCAGTGTCACGGCAGTACTGTCTGAGATCCGAGCGCCGAGGGGCACCACGGCCACCGGCAGGTCGCCGCTGAACCGACCCGGCGTGCGCGAGACGCTGACGAGCCCGTCACATCCGGACAGCCGCACAGCGCACGGCGGAAGCGCGAGACTGGCAAGGAAGCGGGCGCCCCGACAGCCCGAAACGATCAGCTTGCGCCAAAAGCCCTTCGTACGTCAGTGGCTACTGCTAGAACAGAACGTATCGCCATGAGTGATCGGTACAGATCAGCCGATGCCCGAAAGCAGCGATCAACGACCGTGACGACACGCATGCGTGAGGCTCGACAGTGAACAGCATGACGCCTTCGTCTCCCGGCGTCTCGGCCCGCATGAGCAGGCAGGCGAGCAAGGACACCGCTGTCGAGCTGGCCGTGCGGCGGTTGCTGCACGCCGCCGGGATGCGGTACCGCGTGGAGTATCCCGTGCCGGGACTGCCCCGACGACGCATCGACGTGGCGTTCCCACGAGTCAAGGTCGCGGTCCTCATCGATGGCTGCTTCTGGCACGGCTGCCCCCACCACGCAACGCACCCGAAGGCCAACGCGGAGTGGTGGCGTACGAAGCTGGACCGGAACATGGCCCGCGACCGGGAAACGACGGAGCATCTGGTCACAGCGGGGTGGACCGTACTGCGGTTCTGGGAGCACGAAGCTCCCGAAGAGGTGGCCGTACAGGTGGCGGCAGCCGTGCAGCGGCGCCGATCGGACCGAACCAGGGGGGAAGAAGAGTGAGCGGACTCACCTTCGTGGACGTGTGCTCCGGGGCTGGAGGACTTGCTCACGGACTCGAGCGGGCGGGGTTCGAGCCGCGCCTGTTATTGGACGAGGACGAGGCCGCCGTCACTACTCTGCGGACCAATCGGCCGCGGTGGAACGTGCTGCACACCGACCTGCTGGACTTCGACCCGGCCGAACACCGCGTGAGCTATGACGTGGATCTCCTCGCGGCCGGCCTGCCACGGGTGAAGTCGAGTGCGACCGTGGGACGGGCGGATTCCAGCACGGAGGAGCGGCTGTTGGAGGCCGCTGTCTATCTCGTCCATGCGATCCGGCCCCGGGCAGTACTCATAGAGAACGTTCCCGGGCTCGCCCACTCCGACGAATACCGGCGTCTCCGCGATTTCGCCCGGGCCGAACTGGCCCACCTGGGATACGAGTTCAGCTGGTTCGTCATGAACGCCGTCGACTTCGGCGTACCGCAGAGCCGCAAGCAGGGCGTCCTGGTGGCCGTCGAACGGCATCGGGCCAGGGCGTTCCGACCGCCGACGGCGACCGTGCGAGAGCCCACGACGGTCGGCGCCGCACTGGGGCCGTCCATGGCCTCGCGCGGTTGGCGGGACGCCGCCCGCTGGGCCGCCCAAGCCGACCGACCGGCTCCGACCCTGGTCGGAGGCTCGAAGAACCGAGGGGGCGCTGACCTGGGGCCGACCGGCGCCAAGCGGACGTGGGCGACCATGGGTGTCAACGCCCACACGCTGGGCGATACGGTTCCCGGCCCGGAATTCATCTGGGATCCCGAACTCGGCAGAGACAACATGGTGAAAATCACGGCCGAACAGGCGGCGTTGTTGCAGGGTTTTCCCGAATCATGGGCAATTGCCGGGCTCAAGACCGCGCGGTACCGCCAGATCGGGCACGCCACGCCCCCGCCCGTCGGAGAGGCACTGGGGCGGGCCTTCGCCGAAGCGCTGAGCGGGGACCTCGAAGCCTCCGCTGCCGGCTAGACTTCCGCCACATGACCAGCTCGGCGCCACACCATTCCGTCCTCGACAAGCCCTTTGTCCTGGATCTCTTCGCGGGACCAGGAGGGCTGGATGTCGCCGGGCACGTGCTCGACATCCCGAGTCTCGGCATCGAGTGGGACAAAAGCGCCTGTCTGACGCGATACGCGGCCGGACTGGACACGCTCCACGCCGACGTCAGCTCGGTACGCAGGGACGCCTTCGAGTCCCTGCCCCCGGAGATCAACGTGCTCGCCGGTGGCCCGCCATGCCAGACGTACTCGGTTGCCGGGGGTGGCGCCGGCCGAAAGGCCTTGGAGGAGGTCAAGGGCTACATCGAACGACTCATGGCTGGCGACTCCGACGAAGAGATCGACAAGGAGCTGAAGAAGCTCAGCGATCCGCGCACCGCGTTGGTCCTCGAGCCCCTCCGGTACGCGATCCAAGCAACCAGGAGCCCGAACCGCGGCAACCGACCGTACGACGTCATCGTGCTGGAGCAGGTTCCCGCGGTCGAAGCGCTCTGGCACCACTACGCCTTGGTGCTGGAGAACACCGGCCTCCCCGACGGCACCAAGTACGAGGTCGTCGTCGATGTCCTCGACACCGAGACCTATGGAGTGCCGCAGACGCGATCTCGAGCCGTGCTGATCGCTCGCCGCGAGGGGCTCGGTGAACCCGCGCTGCCCGCGCCGACCCACCGTGCCTACGAGGCGAAGGAGTGGAGTCGGGGGAACGACAGGAGCGCGGCTCAGATCCATCAGCCGACCCTTGACGGGGAGAGCGCCCCGGAGCCTCGGAAACGCCGGGAGGAAGACGGCGAGTTGGAACACTGGACCTCGATGGCCGAGGCATTGGCCGGCCCGGTGGGCGCGCACCCGGGACGCAAAGTTCCTTTCCTCGTTCGCTCGAACTACGGCAGCTCCGGGCACCCGGGGCGCCGCGGTGTACGAACCGACCAGCAGCCGGCCGCCACCGTCACCGGCCGTATCTCCCGCTTCGTGGTCTTCGAACACCTCGATGACAACATCGTCTACGAGGGCTCCCGCTTCAGCATGAACGAGGCGGGAATGCTTCAGAGTTTCCCTCCGGACTACCCTTGGTCCGGTACGGCACAGGCCCAGCAAGTGGGCAACGCCGTACCACCCCTGTTCGGCGCACACCTGTTGAGCGCCGCACTCGGACTTCCCGCGCCGGCTCCTCACGCACTGAGGACACCGTGGCAGCCGGCCACGGAGGAGCAGCGCGCAAAGCTACGAAGTCAGGGTTGCGGGGCTGCGGACGACTGCACTGCCCGCTGCCCGCGCCCCCAGGACCAGGCGCCGCCCCGCTCGGTCTCTCTCCCGCGCAAGAAGAAGACGTCGCCGCGGTAGCTCAGGAGCTTCCGAATCGGTCCTCGCTATTCCTGCCTCTGACCGGCGCGGTCTCGAAGAGGTCGGCGAAGTAGACGGCGAGCGCGGTCACGGACTCCTCCGGGACGGGATCCTCGTCCGGCCCCTCCGGGAGTACATGTCGCGCGACCGGGGGCGCCGTTTCCGCCTCCTCGATCCATTGCCGCAGCGGGCCTGGATCGCGAGGGCCGTCCGCTGCGAGAGCGTCGTAAGCCAGGGTCGCTCCCGCCGCACTGATCGCCACGCTGAGGCCGTTGATCTCTCGACCGGTGGTCACCTGCCCGTTCTTCAGGAGGCGAACCAGCGCTTGGGCGGTGGGACGGTGGTCGATCACATCCGTCCGCAGCACCGTGTGGATGAGGTCCTGGTTGCCGCAGGCGACCTCGACGGGCTCATAGTCCGGCCCGTTCCGGAAGAGTTCGGCCGCCCACCACAGACGGGAGAAGCACTGGCGGTCCGCCGGACCCCGGAAGCGGTCCGCGGCGACACGCCTCACCGGCCGGTTCGCCGTCGTCTCCGGCAGATGACGCCAGACGACGTAGTCGGGGGCCACCGCCACGGCGATGTGATTCCACAGACGCTTGTCCGCCGCCTCACGCCGCGTCAGGCGCAGTGTGGCATGAAGCCGGGGTGCGAGCCACGCATCGGCTCGGGTGCGGTCCTCGCGGAACTCGAACATGGCGTCGTCGACCAGACTTCGGACAGGCTCGACCGACCACCTGGCGTCGTCCTCGGGGAGCGGTTCGACAACCTTGGCGAGCTCTATACCACCGTGGACCTGTTCACCCTTGAGCAGTTCCTCGGTGAGGAACGGATCGACGGCCGAGGTAGCGAGAAGTGCCAAGCGCTCCGGTACGTGGTTCGGTTGGGTGATCACGTCTCACTCTCTCGGTTCATCTGTTCCAGACTGCGGATGGTGTAGGCAAGGGCTTTGGTCGCATCGGCACGACGGGACGCCGCATAGTGGATGCGGGTCTGAAGCTCCACCCAACCCGAGTCGCCGGTGCGCCGGCGATGGACCTGTCGTAGGGCCTCCTCGACATGAACACCGGGAACCACGTCCGGGAGCATCTCCCGCAGCACATCGCCCTGCCAGTCCGTCGGGAAGACCGGTCCGCCGTCGGGTTCCACCTCCAGATCACCGATGGCACCGTGGAACACCGCGGTCCAGACATCGGTGGCCATCTGAGCGACGAGAAGGTCACGCACCTTGCTGTCCACTCCTGAGCCGCTGCTGTCCAACAACCCGAGGACTCCCTCGACATCGGTGTTCACGAACACCGTGGGGACCCGAGCCGACGTGTCCACGATCCAGGGCACGTCGGCGTAGGCGTGCAGCCACGCCCTGGAACTCTTACTGAACGAGGCTTTCTGGACGTCCAGTTGGAGTCCACGGACGGGTTCGTCCGATACCGTGTCGATGATCCAGCTTCGGTCCGTCTCTGCGATCGACCGTCCGCGCACTCCATCCACCGTCCCCACGGCATGCGCGGCGAGGGAGGCCCGGCTCAAATGGTTGTCACGGATCACCTCCAGTGAGCCCGACCAGTCCCGGCCGTCCTCCGTGTCCCGTACGAGGTCGGTGGAGGTGCGGACGTTGGTCTCACCGTCGGTCAGTACGGCGAGCACACGCAGATCGGACCAGGCCGCGTCCGGCGCGTTCGCTCCGGGCGGGAGTGTCACGGAGAGGCCGATCGTGGCGCTCAGCCAGTCGGTGTGACCCGCGATACCGAGTGCCACGGCCTGCTGTTGGGTCGAATATGCAGTGGTCTCCAGCTGGTCACGTGTGCCGTCGGAGAGCTTCAGGGCGACCGATGTCACCCGGAGCGTGACCGGCCGATTGAGCCTCTTGTACGGGTAGATCTTCACCGTCACTCCCCCTTGCCGGCACGGAGTTCGACAACCAGACGGGTGAGCGCGGTCCTGACCGGGTGGCTGGTGACATCGGTGGATCCGCGGAATCTCGCTCGACGTGTGCCCGGAGCGAAGCGCAGGGTGCCGTCCTCCACAACACAGCCGTCCACGGCCACGAGCTCTGCCCAGTCCAGTTTCGGGCGACCCCCGGAGCGCACGTCCAGCTGGGCCACCGGCACCATCGGGACGACCTCGTCGCCCCGTGGGATGCTCACTTCCGCGGTGATCTGCCACTCCCCGCCGTCGCCGATCGTCGCCTCGAGCCCGTCGAGCACAGGAATCACCGGCCCGGTGGGCGTCTTGGCCTTCGGCCTGGTCCTCACGGTCAACGCCTTGCGCAGGGCCTCACCGCCTTCGCGGCTGCCGCGCTTGGGTCGCGCAACGAGTTCCCTCACCGCGTTGTTGACCTCGGTGGTCAGCATGTTGACACGTCGGTACGCGGAGGGGGACCAGCGCAGGGTCAGCTCCTCCGTCTGTCCCCAGCGATCGTGCTCGGGCGGTTCCGCCGCACGCAGAAACTCCTCGGCCTCACTCGCGAAGGGGGCCGATTCCCCGGCGGCCTCGCCCACCAGAAGAACAGCCTGGAAAGGGTTGGTCCCGAGCGGCAGGTTCGGAACCCTGGTCCTTTTGACGGTCATGCGGTTGCCACGCAGCGAGTGCACCTGGTTCTTGGGTGCGTCCTTGTCATTGTCGGCTTCGGTGACCAGGAGGACCGCTTGGTGCGTACCGAGTGTTCCCCGCGCGCCCCCGGACAGCGGCAGCTTCAACGCAACGCTCCGCGCCGCCACCTGCCCGGCTTCGGTGAGTCGATCCACGGTGTTGCCCTCGTAGTGCGCTCGGAGGGCACGCGTCCGGGAAGGTTGCTCGGCAGAAGGGTCCACCTGCTCCTCCGCCACGACCACGTCACCGTTACGCAGGGAGCGGACCGAGACCTCCAAGAGGGGAAGCCTGCTGCCCCCTCCGGTCATCGCCGCCCAGAAGTCACGTCCCAGCGCCTGGACCAGACGGCGGTGCATTTTGCGGATGTCACGCGTGTCCTCGCCGCCCTCCTCATCCATGGTCTCGTCGTCGGCATCGGACTCCTTGTCCTCCAGGCTGGCCACATCGTGCGCACCGACGATGAGGAAGGACGTACCGGGTTCATCGCTTTCTCGAGTCAGGTGCAGGCGCGCCACTGTTTCCTCGTCCGCCCACCAGGAACGGGCAACGTTGGCGCCGGGGGAATCGGGATCTGGGCGCCCGAACCAGGCGGGGCCCGCATAGGGCCTTCCTTCGACCTCTCGCCACGGCAGTTCGAGACGGCCGATGACCCGTCGCTCGGTACGCCCCTCGTGAGGCTCGGACAGGGTGGAGTTGATGAGTACGAGGCCGAGGGCACTGGTGGCCCACAGCGTCGCCTTGCCCAGGCCGTACGAACCCCCCGCGGCGGGACCCGACTTGAGGCTCTCGAGCTGGCGCCTCACCACGGCGGCGAACTTGCCGTCCGCGTAGTCGTCACCGATGAGCCCGGAAGCGTTGTAGTCGTCGACCCGTAGCAGGACCAAGCGGCCCTTCTCATACATGTCGCGCACCCCGGCGTCCACGACACGACCGACCTTCTGATTGCCGGCGACCTCCGAGACAGCGGAGTAGTGCGGGAAGAGATCGTTCCAGAGAATCGCCTCCCGGAAGGCGTCCAAGGCCTCGCCGGTCAGCTCGTGCAGGGTGTAACGCACTCTGACCGGCCGGCCGTTCTCCGTCAGTCGCTCGTCGAGGCTGTTCTGGCAGGTCTCTCGCGCGAGGACCTGTACATCCGCATCGAAGGCGAAGGCCGCGGCATTACCCAGGTCACGCCCACCGTCGGGATAACCGGGGCGGTGATACCAGGTGACCGGCAGACCGGCTTGAGTGTCGGTGGTGCGGGTGTGCACCGTACCGAGATCCGTGCCGAGCGCTTGCGCGATGTCTTGCATGACGGTAGGCCGGGGAGTCGACCGTCCGGTGATCCAAGCCGAGACGGCGGCTCGAGTCAGCTTGAGCTCTTGGGCCAGTTCGGCCTGCGTCTTCCCCGCGAGCTTGAGTTGACGGGCCAGCCAGGGCCCGAACTCCTCACCTGCCTCCACGCGCCACCTGCTCTTTCGTCGGAGTGCCCTGCAGATCACATGCTCGAACGTAGGCTAATTTGACATGGGCGACCACGTCAACCAAAAGTTGATCGAACCCGCCCCCTCGATCACTTCGACACCGCCGCCCGAGTTGCACTAAATACCCGATTTCACCTGCTTTGCTCTGCGTTCACCGTGGGGGCGATGGGCAATTCCCCTTCGGGGAACGGGAGTTCGGCTTGCGCGATCGAGCGACCGTCGATACGGTATTCAACGATGGGGAATCCATCCCGCTCACGAAACTCGAAATACGAGTAGGCCGGGCGGCCGGGGCAGAAGTACGCCCAAATTCAGTGATGGCCGCATGACCTGGCTGGACCAGCTCGACCTTGCACATGAGCACCTTCTCCAAAGCGGTGGTGGCGCACAACTCCCATCCGCTATCGTAATTCCGGAGAAGCGTCTCACCTAAGAAACTCAGCGCCTTCACGGGGGAAACCTGCGCGCGACACCACCCCTGTGCGAATCGACGACCCAACATCACGGGGGTGTATCTCTTCATGGATGAAACGGACGAGCAGAGCTGCGGCGACCACGTCAACTCCGACCGCGAAATCAGCGCCTTCCGGACGGGCATTCTGCTGGCCAAGAGCAAGGCCGAAGCAGCGATGGTTCTCCTGCGGTTCGACCTTTCCGATGACGATTTCATGTCCAATTTCCCTGGATTGGCCAAGAAGGTTCAGGAGCTGCCGGACGACGCCTCCGTCTCCGACTGATGCCGTGGTGCAGCCGGGGCATTCGGCGTTTCCTCCATTCCTCGCAACTGCACCGAACCGCTCGAAGGCGCTCGCTGCGCCACATCCAGCTATGCCGTACGAAGGTGATGGTCGGCTGTGCCGAATCCACAGCCGGCTCGTCGCCCGACCCCTGACCCGAGGAGTGCAGGAGCAGTGTCGTCTTCGTCCCAACCGGTGATTCAAACCGTCCTTGAACAGTCCACCCGCGTCCTGCAGACTTACGCTGTCGACCCCGGCCTCGTAGCCGAGCACGCCAATGGTGAGCGCCGTATCACTCAGGGTGGCTACGGTGACCGTCAGCTTTTCGAACTGGTCCAGAATGCGGCCGACGAAATCGCCGACGAGCCGGGGGGAACAGTCCATGTCGTTCTCACGGACAGCCATTTGTACTGCGCAAACGAGGGCAATGCGGTAACCCCAGAAGGCGCTGAGACAATTCTTCGAATGAGTATGTCGAAGAAACGTGGAGGCCAGATCGGCCGCTTCGGGGTCGGCGTGAAATCGGTGCTCGTAGTGACCGACACTCCCGAATTCTTCAGTCGCACGGGGAGTTTTGGGTTCGACCGGGCCTGGTCGTACGAGCAGATCAGGGCCGTCCCTGGTGTGACAGCGCGCTACGGATCGGAGTTCGACGCCCCGGTCCTGCGCATGGCTCGCCCACTCGACGAGTCGGCCGAACGCGCTGCCGACCCGGTCCTGCACGAGCTGTTGACCTGGGCGACCACCGTCGTTCGCCTGCCCCTGCTTCCGAAAGCCGACGACCGCCTGGGTCGGGACATGCATGGAGGGCGGGCCAAGAACCACGGCGAGCCTCGCGAAGAATTCCCGATCGGCTTCCAACTCTTCTCCCCGCACGTCGCGAAGGTCGTCCTGGAGGACCGCCGGCCCCGGCCCATTGCCCGCCGTGTCCTGACCGCACAGCAGGCCGGAGACCTGCACACCGTGGTCGAGGAGCGGACCGGAAAGGCCGTGGCCACCGAGCGGTGGCGCGTGTTCACCACCGCCCACGAGCCCGGTCCGGCGGCCCGCGATGACGCAGGAGAGCTGCACGACCGGCTCTCGCTCGAACTCGCCTGGGCCGTACCCGCACTGGAGAAGGATCCGGAGAGCGGCTTGCACGTCAGCCCGCGCTCGCGCGGTCGCGGCAAGTTCTGGTCCTTCTTCCCGACCAAGTACGAGGTGTCGCTCAGCGGCATTCTCAACGGGGCCTGGAAGACCAACGAGGACCGTCAGAACCTGCTCGATTCCTCCCCCTTCAACCGGGAGATGATCAAGGTGTCGGCGCAGCTCGTCGTCGGCTCTCTGCCCTCCCTGGCCCCCGCCGAAGACCCGGCCGCCTATCTCCCGCTGCTGCCCGGCCGTGTCAAGGAGGCCATCAGCTGGGCCGACGAGTTCCTGACCCGGGAGATCTGGGATCGCACCGCGGACAGTCCGTCGCTGCCCGACCAGGACGGCGTCCTGCGTGTCCCGACGAAGCTGCGGGTCCACCCTCGGCTCGACAGAGATCTTAAGAAGTTGTCCGGTTGGCTCCGGATGTGGCACGAGTGCCCCGGGCGCCCCTCGAACTGGTTGCACCCGAGCGTCGAGGCGGACCCCCTGCGCTCCGGCAAGGTCGAGCACATTCTGACGGCGGCCGGACACGGGCGGACGGATGTCCGCGAATGGCTCGAGGCCTTGGTCGAGAGCGGCACCGCCGAGGCGTCGGCCGTCGCCATCCGCATTCTCGCCGACATGATCGAGGTCCGCTCTCCCTACGCCGATGAGGCGCGCAAGGCCCGCATCGTGCTGACCGAGGAGCACGGTCTGGTCGCCCCCGTGCACGGCAAGGTCTTCCGCCGTGCCGATCAAGGTGGGCTGCGCGAGTCGCTCGTGTATGTGGTCGACGAACTGGCCCAAGACCTCTCGCTCATGCACTCGCTCAATGTCCTGGGCATTCGGGAGGCCGATGTCGAAGGTCGGTTCTTCAGCGTTCTCGACCAGGGATTCGACCACTACACCGAGTCGGACTGGGAGCGGTTCTGGGAGTTGTTCCGCCAGGCCGGATCCCGTCGAGTGGCTCACAAAGTCCTGGAACGGGTACCCACGCCTCGCTCGACTCTCCGCGTGCGGACCGCCGATGGACGGTTCCGACCGGTGGAGAACTGCATGCTCCCGGGTGTCGTCGTCGACGCCAAGCGCGACCCGAGCATCGCCGTAGACATGGCCTTCCACTCCGACGACAGTCCCTTCTTCTCCCAGGTCGGCCTGCAGGAGCGGCCGACCGGTGGGGTGCAGCCCAAGGCGGACGAGGCATGGTTCGAGGAGTACCGCGCAGCCGTTCACGCCGCCTGCCTACGCGGTCTGGACACCCGCGCCCCCCGTCCGACACTGAGCCGCATGAAGGTCGAGGGCGCCGCGATCGGTGGCCCGCTCCATCTCTTCCCCGCGCTCTCCGAGGAATCACGTGCGGCTTTCCTGAAGGCGCTGCCCGATGACGCCGTGGTGGACAACTGGACCCGGCAGATCGGCGCGCAGACCAACACCCGGCAGGCGGTGGCCTCTCCGATCCGGTGGATGTTGAGGAAGTACGGCACGGTCGCCACCTCCCAGGGGATCAAGCCTCTGAGCGAAGCCGTCGGCCCTCAACTCGGCGCACATCGCGACGTGCTGCCGGTCGCCGACATCACACCGGAGAAGGCCCGCAAGCTACGGCTCCCGGCCACCGTCGATGAGGTTCCCGCCGACCGTTGGAACGCGCTCCTCGACGAGGTGTCCCGCAGCAAGGACGATTCCTTCGTCGGTGCCACCTACGTGATGCTCACCCGTTTCGGTGCCGACTTCCCCGAGGACTCCCTGACCCGTTGCCGGGTGGGTGACACATGGGACACCCGCCCCGACGAGGAGATCACCCTCGCCGTCAATGCCGCCGAGTACCGAGCGCTCCGTGCTGAACAGCTGCCCGCGCTGCTCGTGCCGACCGCCGAGGACGCTGAGCTGATGGTCGAGAAGTGGGGCATGCTCCGCTATGCCGACGTGATCAGCCGGGAGACCCGAGAGGTGGCCGAGGAGGACCCAGTGCCGCTCGTCGAGCTCTATCCGGCCCTGCGCCAGCGGTTGCACACCGGTAACCGCAACAGCCTGGTGCAGCGCTGCACCGAGTTGGAGGAGATCACTCGTACGCCCAACGGCACACAAGCTCTTCCCCTCAAGGCGATCAGTCAGAACGGCACCGTCAAAATCCGCGTCCCGCTGGACCCCGAGCCGATGCTGATCCTGATCGACCGCGAACTCGGGCTCGGTCTCGGAGCGGCCGGGTGCCGAGCCGTCCTGGAGCATCAGGAACGCATGGCCCGGGACAGCGCGATGCAGGCCGCACGGAAAGCCGTACGCGAGGCGGAGGACGTGGTCGACAAGATCGAGCTGCTGATCGGGGCAGAGGCGCTGCGCGCCGGACTCCCTGAAGGGTTGATGGACGCCGAGCTGCAGGCGGCCGACGGCGCGGAGCCGTCCGGACGGCGGATCGCGCAGATGGCGTTCAACGCGCACGGCGACGGAGTGCTTCAGCAGCATGCCCGGGACATCCAGGCGCGTTTCCCCGACGCGCCGGTCGGCTACACGGGTTCGTCGGCCGCCATCGCCTTCGTATCGGAGCTGAAGCTGCCCGTCGCGTTCGCCGGTTCGAGGACTCCGTCCCCGCCCGCGTTCGAGACGGTCGAGGGCCCTCGGGACTTCCCCAGCCTTCACGACTACCAGGAAGATCTGGTCCGGAACATCTCGACCATGCTCGACCGGCTGGCTCCGCAGCGCGGCATGCTGTCCCTGCCGACCGGCGCCGGCAAGACTCGGGTCACCGCCGAGGCCGTGATCCGCTGGGTCAAGCGGTTCGGCGATCTCAAGGGTCCGTTGCTGTGGATCGCACAGACCGAGGAATTGTGCGAACAGGCCGTGCAGAGCTGGAAGTTCGTGTGGAGCAAGGTCGGCGCGGAGCGTCCGCTCACCATCAGCCGACTGTGGAGCAGCCACGAGGTCGGCAACGTGGTCGATCACCCCCACCTGGTGGTCGCCACCGATGCCAAGCTGGAGCGGTGCCTGGGCACCGATCAGTACGCCTGGCTGCGACAGGCGGTACTGGTGATCGTGGACGAGGCACACACCGCCATCTCCAAGCGGTACACCGAGATCCTGGGACAGTTGGGACTCACCCAGTACGAGACCGGGCGGCATCTGCTCGGCCTGACGGCGACGCCGTTCCGCAACACCAACGAGGAGGAGACCCGTCGGCTGGTCAGCCGCTTCGGCAACCGCCGTCTCGACGAGGGCGTCTTCCCGTCCGGGGATCCGTACCGGGACCTGCAGGACTGGGGGATGCTCGCCCAGGTCGAACACCGCACCCTGCAGGGCGGCAAGATCGAGCTGACCCGGGACGAGAAGACACACGCCGACCGCATGGCGATGCTCTCTCGCTCCGCCGAGCAGCGGCTCGCCGATGACCACGAGCGGAGCCGTCGCATCGTGGACGAGGTGGCCGCTCTGCCGGCGGGCTGGCCGACGCTGCTCTTCGCCACCTCGGTGGATCACGCCAAGTACCTGGCGGCCATGCTCAACGACAGGGGCATCCGATCCGCGGCCGTCGACTCGACCACCAGCGCACAGGACCGTCGCACTCGTATCGAGAACTTCCGAAACGGCCGCATTCGTGTGCTCACCAACTACGGTGTTCTCACCCAGGGCTTCGACGCGCCGGCCACCCGTGCCGTCGTCGTGGCCAGGCCGGTCTACAGCGCGAACGTCTACCAGCAGATGATCGGTCGCGGCCTTCGCGGACCCCGGAACGGCGGCAAGGACAGCTGCCTGATCCTCAACGTCAGCGACAACATCGAGAACTTCGACACCCAGCTCGCCTTCACCCAGTTCGAGCACCTCTGGAGCCGTTCGTGACCGACGCCTACCTCGACAGTCCTCCGCTCACCGAGGAGCAGCGGGCCGTTGTGGAGCAGCCTTGGGACGCCCGTGTCCTGGTGACCGCCGGCGCAGGGGCCGGCAAAACCCACACGCTGGTGCGCCGGCTCGACGCACTGTGCGGGCACGAGGAACCCGAGGAGGCTCTGGAAGCCTCCGAGATTCTGGTGCTCACGTTCTCCCGGGCGGCAGCCCGAGAGCTGCGGGAGCGGATCACCCGGTACGGTGAGCGTGCGCGTCGAGTGCGGGCGCAAACCTTTGACGCCTGGGCATACAGCGTGCTCCGGCAGGCTTACCCGGACAACGACTGGGGTACTGCCTCCTTCCCGGAGCGGATCGAGGCCGCTGCCCGCGCGGTCGAGAAAGGAGCGCTGGAGGCCGGCGACACAAGGCCCCCCGCGCACGTGGTCATCGACGAGGTTCAGGACCTGCTGGGCAACCGTCGGGACCTTGTGGAGGCGCTGCTCGACCGCTATCAGGAGAGTTGCGGCTTCACCGTGGTCGGTGATGCCGCCCAGTCCGTCTACGGCTTCCAGATCGCGGACCTCTCCGAACGTGCCGACGAGACCGGCCGGTTCTTCGACTGGCTGCGCGCCTCGTATCCGGACGACCTGGTCGAACTTCGCCTCACCAAGAACTTTCGAGCGGCCACCCCGGAGGCCCGGCTGGCGCTCGCCCACGGGCAGCGCCTGCAGAACGTCACGGATGCCGACGAGGCCGCAACCCTCTACGAAGAGATGCGCGAGCTGCTCCTCGACCCGGCGAACGGCATGGGCGTCCTCACAGACCCGTTCACCCTGGACGCACTGCGCGGTTTCCCCGACACCTGTGCGATTCTCACCCGCGACAATCGGCAAGCCCTCATCGTCTCGGAACTGCTGCACGGGCACCGTGTGGACCATCGGTTGCGGCGTCCGTTGGAGGATCGCCCGGTCCCGTACTGGGTTGCTGAGCTGTTGCGCCGCACCGAGTCCACAACACTGTCCGAGGATCGGTTCCGCTCACTGCTCATCCAGATACCCCTGCCGTACGAGCCGGACCCGGAAGCGATGTGGACCGCGCTGCGCCGGGCCGCGCGAGGCCCGGGACGAGGTGTTCTCGACCTGGACCGGCTGCGTCGCCTGGTTGCCGACTGCCGCTTCCCGGACGAGCTGGCCGATCCCGAGATGGCACGCATCATCGTGTCCACGGTGCATCGGGCCAAGGGCCTGGAGTTCGACCGAGTGATCGTGCTCGCCCCGCCGACCGTCGCCGAGTTGCAACAGCAGTTCAAGGAGGAACTGGACCTCCCGGCTGAGGCTCGCGCCCTGTACGTGGCCCTGACGCGAGCCCGTCAGGACCTGTATCACGCGGATCGCCCCGAACTGCCGATCTTCAGAAGGGTTGGGGGCAGGACCAACGGCCGGAGGTTCCTCGGCGGTTGGAGACCGTACGACCGCTACGGGATCGTCGGCGAGTCCGGTGACGTGTGCGCGGACAACCCTGCCGGCCACGAGACCGACGCCGTGGCGGCCCAGTCCTACCTTCTGGAGCACGTCGCCCCCGGTGACGAGGTGGTGATACGCAGGCGCCATGACCTGCCGCTCGGCGAGTGGCAGAGCCCCCCGTACACCCTGCTGCACAACGGGAGGGAGATCGGGGAGGTCTCGGAGCGGTTCCGACAGGAGCTGTTCCAGGTGCAGAAGGTGAACCGCACATGGGACCCCTGGTGGCCCGACGAGATCCACGGGCTTCGGGTCGACACCCTGGAGTCCGTCGCGGGCAGCACTGCCGCCAGTGCCAACGCCGGCCTCGGTGACCGGGGCGTCTGGATCGCGCCCCGGATCACCGGGGCCGGAAGGTACCGACGGGCCGACGACGAGGAGCAGCGCGCATGAGCGACACGGAGAACCGGCACGCCGAGCACTACCGGGTCCGAGACGAGGAGCTGCTGGCTGGCCTCCGTCGCGAGCTTCTCGGCCCGGCTCCCGACGCGGCTCCTGAAGACCGAGCGGAAGTCCTTGCAAGGGATGCCCCCATCGACCGATACCTGACCGGTGTCCTCTACCCGAGGTCGGCGGACGACGCAGCCGAGCAAAGGATGCGCGAGGACGAGGCGGAGCACGAGGGGCTGGACATGCCCCCGGTGCGCACCCGGGACAACATGGAAGAGTCCGGGACGGCACAGGAGGTCGGCGCCGCCGGAGCGCGCCGGCCCTCCTCCATGGGGCTCACGTTCGCGATCGACCCGACCATAAGCGATTCCGTCGTGGTCCACGTACGGGCAGCCGCATACCGGCCCACGGACGCGGACGGCAACCCTGTCCCCGCCCGTCGCGCCGAGGCCCGCACCACCTCTGATCAGCAGGAGCACTGGCGGCGCGAGGAACTCCCGTTGCCCGACACAACGGTGGACGTCACCACACCTGCCCCCGACCTGCGGTTCGAGTTGGCCAACGGCGTCGCGCTGCGCGTCAACGTTCGGCGGCCCGACGCCGTGATGCGAACAGTGACCGTCACGGTGACCCTGGTCAACACACACAGGGTCGGCGAGCGGGAACTGCAGGACGCCTTCTCCCTGTTCCAGTGCGGGCTCGTCGTCCGCGCGGCCGACGGATCCAGCGCCTTTGTCGAGCGTCCAGCCCTCGACCTCGCGCACGATCCCGAAGTCGCCACCAGCCGCCTGCTGCACCGCCATGCCCCGACCTTCGCCGTCGGGCACGGCTGCGCCGCCGAATGGGACTGGACGCCGGCGCCGATCGGCATAACGGACTCGAGGCGAGCAGGTGTGCCCGAGGTGCGCAGCGAGTTCGTCCCGACCGTGGAGGTCCTGCTCACCGACTCGAACCCGGAGATCGACAGCTCCGCCCTGTCCATGCTCGGTCTGGCCGAGCGCCCGGACACGGAGGTTCTCGCCGCGCTCGAAGCGCTCGCTGCGGGCTACGAGCAGTGGATCGAGCGCAAGCAGGCCGAGGCCGATGCTCTGATCGGCAGGGCCTACGAGAATGCCGCCCGCGACCAGGTCGACGCCTGCCGCGAGGCGTTGGGCCGGATCCGCGAAGGCATCGATCTACTGCGTGGCAAGCCCGACCTGATGAGGGCATTCCGACTGGCCAATCAGGCCATGGCCGACCAGCGTGCACGCAGCGCCTGGGTGAAAGGCGGCCGCCATGGCTCCCCCGAGCCTGCCGAGGGACGCTGGCGGCCGTTCCAGATCGCCTTCGTCCTGCTCTGCCTGGCAGGCATCGACGACCCCGAGCACCGCGACCGCAAGATCTCCGACCTCCTGTGGTTCCCCACCGGTGGTGGCAAGACCGAGGCGTACCTGGGTCTCATCGCGCTCACCTCCTACCTGCGCCGCATCCGACTCGGTGCGAACGGCGGTGGCGTCACCGTCCTGATGCGGTACACCCTGCGCCTGCTCACCCTTCAGCAATTCGAGCGCGCCACGATCCTGCTCTGCGCCATGGAACGGATGCGTCGCGACAAGAGGGCGGAGCTGGGCTCCGAACCGTTCTCGCTCGGCATGTGGGTCGGTGAGTCGGCCACTCCCAACAGGCTTGAGGACGCGAGCCACCAACTTGCAGCACTGCACAAGGATCTCGACAAGCGCCTGGCAACGAAGAACCCCGTCCAGTTGCACGCCTGCCCTTGGTGCGGCACCCGTCTGGATGCCCGCGCCTACAAGGTCGACGAGGACGCCAAGCGCATGCACGTCCGCTGTCCCGGGGCAGACTGCGACTTCGGGGAGGGCCTGCCCGTCCACCTGATCGACGAGGCGGTGTACGACGCCCGACCGACGCTGGTCATCGCAACTGTCGACAAGTTCGCTTCCATGCCATGGCGTCCGGCCACGGCCGCCCTCTTCAACAGGGACGACCCGAGCGACCGCATCCCTCCGCCCGAGCTGATCGTCCAAGACGAACTCCACCTCATTTCCGGACCGTTGGGCACGCTCACCGGTCTCTACGAGACCGCTGTCGACGAGCTCGCCGGGCGGCCCAAGGTGATTGCCTCGACAGCGACCATCCGACGCGCCGCCGATCAAGGTCGCAGCCTCTTCGACCGCGAGGTCCGCCAGTTCCCGCCTGCGGGCCTGGACTCCCGAGACTCCTGGTTCGCGGTGGAGACCCCGCGCGAGGACAAGGCGAGTCGACGTTACGTGGGGCTTCTGGCGCCCGGCACCAGCCAGTCCACCCTGCTCATCCGCACCTACGCGACTCTGTTGCACCGAGCGAAACGGGCACAGTCCTCGAACGAGGTGCGCGACGCCTACTGGAGCCTGGTGGGCTACTTCAACAGCCTCCGACTGCTCTCCGCGGCCGAACTCCAAGTTCACGACGACGTGGTGGCGTATCTGGAACTGCTCGCGGCACGCGAGGGGACCACTGTGCGGAACCTCGACAACTACTCGGAACTGACCAGCCGCATCGACGCAAGCGAGATCCCGGCCCGTCTCAAGGGAATCGAGCGAAAGCATCCCGATCCTGACGCCGTGGACGTCCTCCTGGCCACCAACATGATCGCGGTCGGCGTCGACGTGGACCGGCTCGGCCTTATGGCCGTCATGGGCCAGCCGCAGACCACTGCCGAGTACATTCAGGCCACAAGCCGCGTCGGCCGCGCCCATCCAGGTCTGGTCGCCGTGATGCTGAACGCAACCCGCTCACGCGACCGCTCCCACTACGAGAACTTCCTGCACTTCCACTCCGCGCTCTACCGCGAGGTCGAATCGACCTCCGTCACGCCCTTCTCCGCCCGCGCCCGCGAACGCGGACTGCACGCGGTGATCGTCGCCCTGACCCGCATCATGATCCCGGAGGCTCGTCCCAACGAAGCCGCAGGCGGCGTCGATTCATACGCGCACCGCATTCGCGACGAGATCAAGCCTGTCCTCCTCGATCGAGTCCGGGCCGTCACTCCCGAGGAGGCCGACGCCGTCTCCCGTGCCTTCGACGAGTTCCTCGACTGGTGGTGCGACGAGGCCGACATCCACAACGGTCTGCTCTTCGAACCGAAGAGGGGAAAGCGCACACCCTCCCTTCTGCAGCCGTACGACGACGAGGCCGAGAACGCCGAGGCCTGGCCCACCCTGTGGAGCCTGCGCGATGTCGATGCCGAGTCCGTCCTGTTCATGGAGGCCACCCGATGACCCCGCCCCCCGCACGCCGGCGCCGCTCCAGCACGAACGGCTCTGCGCCCGCCCACAACCTCCCGCGTCGCGGTGCGGTCCGTCGCGCCCAGGTGATCACCACGTACGGTGTCGGTTCGCTGATCGCGGTCGACCACGAGTCCTTCGTCGTCTCCGGCCTGGACGGGGCCGATGACCACTGGAGCACGGACGAGGCACCGCGCATTTATGAGCGTCGGCTCGCTCGCATCCTGAAGGTCGAGCACTTTCGTCTGCCGCCCGCGTCCGACGAGTACAGCAAGGACGGCATTCGGGTGCGCCGCTTCCCGCTCATGCACTCCTGCCCGGAGTGCAACGAATTGCGCCGCCATCGTGACTTCAACCCGCCGCCCGGCAAGAGCCTCTGCGGCACCTGCGAGGCGGATCTGGTTCCCTCCCGCTTCGTGGTCGCCTGCGAGGCCGGCCACCTCGACGAGTTCCCGTACTGGCACTGGGTTCACCGCGCCGCGGGGCGCGGCACGAAGAACGCCGGCCAGTGCGGCGGCACCCTCGGGCTGCGCACCTCCGGACGGAGTTCCTCGCTCCGCTCGATCCTCGTCTCGTGCAGCTGCGGGGTGCCGGACGTGTCGATGGAGGGCTCCTTCCGCAAAAGTGCGCTCAAGGATCTCGGTCTCCGTTGTCGGGGCACCCGACCGTGGCTCGGCACCTCTGTTCCGGCGGAGAATTGCAGCCGCACCGCGCGCACCCTCCAGCGCGGTTCCTCAGCCGTATGGCAGCCGGTCCTGAAGTCCGCGCTGTCCATCCCGCCGTGGAGTGACGGACGGGCGGACGCGCTTGCCCCGTACTGGGACCGGCTTCGCGACCTGGACAGTCGAGCGGAGGTGGAAGATCGCCTCAAGTTCGTTTTCGGGGAGGACATTCCGGTACCCATCGACGAAGTGATGGCGCTACTCGCCGCGGAACGTGAGGAAGATCCCGCAGCCAACGAGGTGCGCTCTTTCGACCATCGCTACCGTGCTCTGCGTAACAAGGAGTACGAGCGCCTCCGCAGTGGCAACGACGAGCGTGAGCGCTCCCGCAACGAGCAGTTCATCTGCGAGACTCCGCTCACCTCTCCAGCCACTCTCGACGGCACCGGCGTCACCGGCCCCATGCTGGTCAAGAAGCTGCGCGAGGTCCGCGCGCTCAAGGCGTTCACTCGACTCGCCGATCCCAACTCTGCCACCGAGGCGTACGAGGCCGCACTCTCCGACACTCGGTTGAACTGGCTGCCGGCCATGGAGGTGCGCGGCGAAGGCGTCTTCCTGCGCCTGGCTGAGGATCGGCTCGCCGCGTGGGAGAAGCTCGCCGCTGTGATCGACCGCGCTGAGCGCGTTCGCAGTGCCCACCAGCGGCTCATGGAACAGTGGGCCTCAGATCCCACTGAGGTTCAGCCCTCCCCCGCCTCCCCCCGCATGGTGCTGTTGCACACCCTGGCACACGTGTTGATCAATGAGTGGAGCCTGGACGCCGGCTACCCGGCCGCAGCCCTCCGCGAACGCCTGTATGCGGACGCGGAAATGGCGGGCCTGCTCGTCTACACCGCCACCAGCGACTCCGCGGGAAGCCTCGGCGGCCTGGTGGCCCAGGGCGAGCCCGAAAAGCTGGCAGGTGCGATCCGGTCGGCGATCCGCCGGGCCTCCTGGTGCTCCGCCGATCCCCTGTGCGTCGAAACCGAGGCCTCCGGCACGGGCGGGACGAACCTCGCCGCCTGCCATGCCTGCGTGATGCTCCCGGAGACGAGCTGCGAGCACAACAACATCCTGCTCGACCGCGCGCTGTTGGTCGGGACCCCGGAGGATCCCGAGGTGGGCTACTTCTCAGAGGTACTGCACCACTGACCACCGGCTGCCGGGAAAAGCTTCACTCACCTCGATGCAAGGCGGCGTGCTCGGCCTCGAAGCGCATTTGTGCTCGGTCGAGCATGTCGTCCGCGTCTCGGCCGTGGGCTCGGAACCAGTGGAGGAAGTCGGTGATCGCCGCGATCACCGTCTCCTCCGCCACGGTCGAGGTCAGTCTGCTCGCACCCACTCTCCGCTGCGGCTGCGGCTGCGCAGCGGCGGCATAGTGGCGTAGAAGGCCCCCTGCCCGGATCACGCCGGCGTCTTCTACCTGATTGTCGGTGGTGGTGGGTTGTGTCGTCAGCTCGCACCACGTGACCTTCTGGTCCGGGCGTAGCAGCACGCCCCAGCGGTCGGCGACGGCGTCGACGAGCGCCATTCCTCGCCCCTCCTCCGCGTCTGTGGTCGCGTCGCGGAGGGTGGGCAAGGCACGCGTGTCAGGGTCGTGCACCTCGATGCGCAGATGCGCGCCCTTCATGGAGACAGCCAGGGTCGCGGGAGTGCCGGGTCCTACGTGGGTGATGACGTTGGACACCAGCTCGCTGACGCACAGTTGAGCTTCGCCGACAACGTGGTGTAGTCCCCATCCCTCCAGGTGCAGCCGCATGGTCCGGCGCAAAGCAGCCACTTCCGCGGGCTCGGCCATGAAGGCAATGTCCCATGGTTCGCGTGGCATGCAGACTTCTTGACTCATACAGACCCCTTTCGTCGCAGTTGGCACCGCATCCGAAGCGCAGGGTCACGGACGTTCACCGTGAGTTGCGTCGAGACCAGAGTGCGGGGAGCGCATCCCGTTCTGCAATGTGCAGCAGGGGATTCCCACTTCTGAGTGATTGGCAGCCACATCTCTTGGCGCGAGACTGAACACTCGCTATTCGAAAGAGGGTTGAGATGGCCGGATCACCCACGGCGCGCCGCCGGCGCCTCTCGATCGAGCTGAAGAAGCTCCGCGAGGAGAGCGCCCTCACCTGCGCCCAGGTCGGTGAGGCCCTGGACTGGAGCGGCTCCAAGGTCAACCGCATGGAGACGGGGAGTGGGCGTGTCCAGCCCTCGGACATCGACGCCCTGTGTCGCTTCTACGACACGAGCGACGAACTGCGCGAGTTCCTCAAGTCGCTGGCCCGGCAGGCAAAGGTGCGGGGGTGGTGGCAGATCCACGGCGCCGGTGTTCCCGAGTGGTTCAACATCTACATCGGTCTTGAACAGGACGCTTCCACCTTCCGCCAGTACCAGTGCGAGGTGGTTCCTGGGCTCATGCAGACCGAGGTGTACGCGGCCGAGCTTCACAAGGCCGGCGCACACATGTCCGCGGAGGACATCGCGAAGGCGGTACGTGTGCGCATGGAACGCCAAGCCATGCTGCGACAGCCGGATGCTCCGGACGCGTGGTTCATCGTGAACGAGGGCGCGCTTCGTTACGTCATCGGGGATCGCGCCCTGATGCGGGAGCAGTTGGAACGAGTCCTGGGCACGGCCGAACTGCCGACCGTAACCTTGCAAGTTCTTCCCTTCGACGCCGGGACCTATCCGACCACCGGTTCATTCACCATGCTGGGCTTTCCAGCCCCGGAGGATCCGGACGTCGTGTATCGGGATGGCATCACGGATGCCGTGTACTTGGAGGGCGAGCATCATGTGCGTGAGTACACGAGGGCGTTCGATGGCCTGCGAGCGGCAGCTCTCAGTCCTCAGCGCTCAGCCCTGTTGGTCGAGTCGATCTTGAAGGATTACACGTAGTGATATTGCCCGAGTCCGGCAGCAGCAGCCGTCCGGTGTGGTTCACGTCGTCCTACAGCAACGGTGCCGGAGGTGAGTGCGTCGAGTGTGCGCTCACTGGTGACGGCGCTCTTGTCCGTGACACCAAGAGCGCGGAGACGCACGTGATCGCGGTGAGCAGCATCGCGTGGCGTTCCTTCGTCCAGACCATGAAGCGCGTCAGCGTGAGGCTCTGACCCGGACGAGACTTAGCGCAGCCCCTCCTCGAACCGATACTGCTCGACCAGTTCCTCCCACTCCCCGGCCTCGCCCTCGCTCACGGTGATGAGCCGGGCCCCGACCGCGAGGGTGCGCACTCGGTTTGCCACCTGGGTGGCCTGCCCTTTGGTCGTATACACGCCCAGGACCAGGGTCGTGGAGTTGTCGTCGGTCTCGTCGGCGGCGAGGGCGAAGCTCCAGGGGACGTCGCACGGGGGCGTGTGGTCGGGGTCCGGGCAGAGAAGGTGTTCGACCGGGTCCTGGAGTGCGAGCGCCTCCTCGGTGTTGAGGCATCCGTGGATGCGAATCTCGTACACCCGTGGCTCGTCTTCCCCTTGTGGCACGTACCCCTCCCGATTCAGCTCAGCGGGTACCGACCGTAAGGGCCGCCGCGCGCCGGCGCATCGGGTTATCGGCCCACCAGCACGCCATGGCCGGCGCGACTCTCCGGACCGGGTCCGCGACCGGCTCGGGCGCGGCTCGCACGGTGGGAGGCCGCCGAAGTTCGACAGGGCCGACCACGAGCGGCCGCATGCTGCCGAGTGCGGGATCGGCCGGCTCACGCGCCACCGGGCCGTTGCCACCAGGTGCGACGAACTCGCCGTCCGGTACGGAGCGACAGGGCTGGTCGCAGGCGTCGACGCATGTCCTTGAGCAGTCCGGGCCGTGGCAGAGGCACCCCAAGAAGCAGGTTTGGGGAGGATCCGCCTCTCCTGCCACTCTGGCAAGATGCTGTTCAACCTGGCTGGCTCCAGTTGCTCGGGCAAGAGCATGCTCGCCTGGTCCGTGGGCGAACGACTTGAGAGGGTCGTCGTGCACGACTTCGACGAACTCGGCGTGCCGGAAGGCGCCGACCGTCAATGGCGCAACCGCATGACCGAGGTGTGGGTGCGTCGCGCGCTGGAGTACCAGGACCACGGACTCGATCTCCTGCTGACCGGCCAGTCCCCGCTCGGAGAGGTCCTGGCGGCGCCGTCAGCGCCACTGCTGGACGGCATCGCGGTATGCATGGTCGACGTGTCCGACGAGGTCCGGCGCCGGAGACTCACCCACCGCGATCCGGGCCGGTGGGACGCGTCGGCGGTCGACGCCTTTCTCGGTTGGGCCGACTGGCACCGCAAGCACGCCCGGGATCCCCGGTACCGGCCCGACGTCATTATCAACGACAGTTGGCCCGAGATGGCCTGGCAACACTGGAGTGAGTGGACGGCCGACGACCGGCGATGGTCCACCCATCTGATCGACACCACGGGCCCGTCCATCACGGACTCCGCGGACCAGGTCGTGCGGTGGGTCGCCGAACAGCGCGAGGCCCTTCGGTCCGGCCGCCTCGCATTGTCGCGAGGCTGGCCGGATCGGACGCATCCCGAGGCCGACCCCACCTCTTGACCCACTTCCGCCGCGGGCCCTAGCCCGGTGCGGCGGTCGCGCTCCGCAGGATGCGTGGGGAGACCGGGCCTTGTCGATCTATTTCGGTTCCTCGGGGAGGTTCCCGTTGCCGCCCAGGTTGGCGACCATGCGGCGCAGGACGTTGATCGTGGTGACGAAGTCGGCCTCGGGGATGCCCTCGTGGGTCTGGTGGTGGACGCGGAGGTTGCGTTCCCGGGCTCGGAGGCGGCCGGCCTCGCCCTCCTCGGTGAGGGTCATGCCGCCCGTCGCGTCCTCCGCGAGCCAGCCTCGGGCGATGAGGTCGTCGTAGATCGCGTCGAAGTCGGTGTTCTGGTCGTCGTAGGGGGTCAGGCGGTCGGTGAGGGTGGCGCGGGTCCAGGTGCCCGGGGCGCCGGAGGCGTGGTTCAGGGTCCACCAGTGGGGCTGGGTGAGGTTTTCCACGGCGAGTTGGTCTCGTATGGCCCCTACGACCCTGCGGTAGGCCTGGCCGGTCCATGCCCCGATGGGCTGGGCGGCCAGTTCCTGCTGGGAGTACTCCTTGAGGTTCTCGGTCGGTGCGCTCATGCCGGTCAACGTAGGACCTCAAGCGAGCTTGAGGTCAAGGAGGATGGCGCGGATCTCCGCGTGGAGGCGGATCGGCTGGTCCAGGTGGACGTCGTGGGCCGCCCCGGGGATGCGGACCGTCCTGGTGCCCGGGCGGTGAGCGAGCATCGTGGCCGGTTCGTCGGGGCGCATCGTGCCGTGTTCGCCCTGGATGAGGAGCGTGGGGCGGGTGATGCGGGACCACTCCTCCCAGTAGGCGGTGGTGGCCAGTTCGGCGATGGTGTCGATGATCGTGGTGCGGTCCCATCCCGGGTACCAGCCGTCGTCCCGCCGTTCCAGGGTTCTCGTCCATGCCTCGTGGCCCAGGAAGGCTTCCGCCTCCCCCAGGGACTCGAAGGGGGTGGGCCAGCCGTCCAGCCAGGTCGCGATCTGTGCCGGGAGGTCGGGGGCCGGGCCCGCCGGGCCGGCCTCGATCAGGATCAGGGCCTCCACCAGGTGCGGGTGGGACGCGGCCAGCAGCATCGCCGTGTGGCCGCCCAGGGACTGGCCAAGCAGGGTCACGGGAGTTGGGGCCAGTTCCTTGAGCAGGGTGACGGCGTCCCGGACGTGGGCCTCGCGGGTCGTGGTCACCGGGATGCGGGTGCTGGCACCGTGGCCCCGTGCGTCGTACGTCACCACGCGGTGGCCATCGGACTGCAGTTGCCCGGCGAGGGTGTCCCACTCGCCCTGGTGGCCCGCCAGGCCGTGCAGGAGGAGGAACGTGGTCGTGGGCTCGCCCGCGGGGTGGTGAGTCCTGTGGGCGATGTGCGTGCCGTCGGGGGTGGTGAGGGTTCCGGACGTCGTGCGGGTCAAGGGGTCCCCCGTTGTCGTCAGCTCGGCCGGCCGCGCCGACGGCCGCCCCTGTGCGTCGCGGGGCGGCCGTCGTGCGCGCTTCGGGAGCTTGGGAGCCTACGGCTTCAGGAGCCCGGGAGCCCGGGAGCCTACGGTGCCGGGGTCAGGTCGGCTCGGCCGAACAGGAGGGCGTAGCCCGGCGGGAGTTGGGTCAGGATGCGGGTGACCAGGCCGTCGCCGATGAGGGACGGCAGCACGCCGAGGACCGAGCTGACGTCCCAGCGGGCTGTGGCCGGGGTGGCTGCCGGTGTCCGGGCCGCGACCGAGTCGACGAACTCGGCGGCCGTCAGCCGGTGTGTGGCCGGGACCTGGGAGGCGATCAGCCGGGCGGCCTCCCCGGGCAGGGCGCGGGCCAGGTCGACCCGTTCGTCGCCGGTGACGTGGGTGCCGAGGGCGGCCAGGACGGTACGGGTGACCTGTTCCGCCTTCGACCGGGTGGGGTACAGGCCCGACTCGCGGACCGCTTCGATCAGCTGGGGCCAGCCGTCGCCGTCGTCGGGGTGGGCGGCGCTACTTGTCGTCACACGGGGCACCGTCGTCGTGCTCATGTGTGGGGATTTCCTCCGGGTGCGTGCGTGGGTGGGTGCGTGCGTGGTGCGAGGGTGGGTCGAGAGCGCGTGGCGCGCCGCCGGGGGGATCGTGCCGGCGGCGCGACCTGTGTACGGGCGGCTGCCGCGGTGCCGCGGGGGTCAGCCGCTGATCTGCTTGCGCGTGTCGCCGCCCGAGATCTGGATGCGGCGGGGCTTGGCCTGCTCGGCCACCGGGATGCGCAGGGTCAGGACGCCCGCCTCGTACGAGGCGTCGATGCGCTCCGTGTCGAGCGTGTCGCCGAGGAAGAGCTGGCGGGTGAAGGTGCCGGTCGGACGCTCGGCGACCAGCGGTTCCGCGCCCTCGGGGGCGGGGGACCTGCGCTCGGCTCGTACGTTGAGGACGTTGCGCTCGACGTCCAGCTCGATCGTCTCGGGGTCGATGCCGGGGAGGTCGAAGCGGACGAAGAAGTCGTCCCCGGAGCGGTAGGCGTCCATCGCCATCGCGGACGGGCGGGTGGCGGAGCCCAGAACCTGCTGGGTGAGCCGGTCGAGTTCACGGAAGGGGTCCGTGCGCATGAGCATCACCGGTCACTCCTCTCTTCGGGTGCAGTCGGTGCGATGCCCTACGGTCTGCGTCTTCTTATATAGCTCGGAGGAGGAAAGTTGACAAGCCCCCGCTCATGTTCATAGGCGTCCCCGCTGTGCCCTGGTGCGGAAGCCCCGCCGGGGAGGGGGCTAGCCTCAAGATCGAGCAGGGCCCGGAGGAGAGGGCGCGGCGCAGGGCGTAGGACGCAGGAGGAGGCAGGTATGGCGAAGGTTCGGGTTCCCAGCGCGGTCGTCGCGGCGAGCGGGCTCGTGGGCGGGTACGGCGTGGCCCGCTGGACCAGGCAGCGGCCGCTCGGCGGGGTCGTGCTCGCCGCGGCCGGGGTGACGGCCGCGCGGCAGTGGCGGCAGCAGGCCGGCGGGGTGGCCGCGGGGGCGTTGTCGGCCGCGTACGTCGCCGCCTTCGCCGGGTCTCATCCGCTGGCGAAGAAGGTGGGTGCCTGGCCCGCCGTGTTCGGGGTGGCGGGGGCCGTCGGGCTGGCGTCGTGGGTGGTGGCGGACCGGCGCGGCTGACCGGCCCGCGTTCAGCCGGCACGGCGATCCCCAACGGCCGACGCCCACGCCTGTCCGGCCGATCATGTCCGGAGCCGGAGACGACCGTCACTGAGCCCTTCCCCGTGATGAATCACGACATTGCGTTGGCCCGCTGACAGACGCCGTGGACACGGCTGCACCGACACCCTGCGACCTCAACGGCGTATGTGTGAGGTGAGGTCAGCGGGGTGTGCTCCATCGACCACGTCGCCGGCTGGGCGAAGAACCCGCACTGTTTCGGGACTGCGGGAGGGCCGTCCGCTGCCGCGCGGTCAGGCGTCGGAGGAACCGTCGGGTGATACGCCGGCGCAGAAGACGGACAGCCCCATGCGGGTGGCCAGCACGGCCACGATCGCAGCCTGGACGGAGTCGCTGAGCACCTGCTCCGCGGCGGAGTAGATGGCACCCGCGTCGATCAGGTTGTCGGAGACGCTGTTGTCCCTGAAGCCCTGCAGTCTCGGGTGCAGACACACGCTGTGCCGCAGGCGGTCGTACTGGTTGCGGAACCAGGTACGGCCGAAGTCCCGGGCTTCACGCCGGTCGTCCGGCGTCATGCCGGGCCCGGAGCCGAGCAGGTGCCGTCCCAGTTCCTCGTAGAGTTCGTTCTCGGTCATCGACTGGTACGTGTCGAGCGGGACGCGGTCGGCTGCGGTCATCGGCGGGACTCCTTCATGAGTACGTGCTGGGTCAACGTGGCGGCGTGCAGGGCCAACTCCAGTTGCTCGGCAGGAGCTGAGCCGACGACGGGCAGCGATTCCTTGATGTCCTCCAGCAGCGCCCAGAAGGACAGCGGTAGAGCGGGATCGGTGATCTCCTCGATCCGCCGGTCCGCGAGGCCCCACAGCCGGAGCCCGTCACGGGGCCGGCCCGACAGCACGGCCTCGGCCCCGGCTGGGACGGCGATGCCGTGCCGGGTGCCCAGGGCGCGGAGGGCTGAGACCAGCCGCTCCGGTGCACCGGACTGGATCTCGGCGTACCGCGCGATGCCGTCGCGGTAGTCGTCCCAGAGGGCATGGCGTACCACCCGCGGGTGGTCCAGCACCGGCTGCCACGGCACGGCCACCGCGCGGAGCGTGAAGTCGGCCGCCCGGTCCGTGAGCGCCATCAGAGTGTCGCCGTACTGCCTGACCAGCAGTGCGACATGCGGTGGCAGGGACCGGACGAGCCGCTCCTGGCGCTCGGCGGCCGGGGGGTGGGTGCTGCCGCGGTGGACGTACAGGGCCCGCTCCGCGAAGTGCACGACGACCACCGCCAGCAGGGCACCGAGCCCCGCGTGCAGCGCGGTCCCCGGTCCGTGACCGCGCTGCGCGTGCACGACCGTCCGCAGGGCCAGTTCGTCCGCCTCGGTCTCCCACCGGGGGTCGCCGGAACAGGAGGAGACACCGGCGGCGGCAGCGCTGTGGCCGAGCAGGACGTGGCCGTACTCGTGGGCCACCACGAAGCGCAGGCAGTGGGTCAGATACCAGTCGGCGTCGACCTGTTGCCGTTCCCCGAGAGTCAGAACGGGCGTCATCGCTCCCCCCAGGACCCGCTGGTGCAGCGCGCTGAACCGTAGTGACGCGGTGAGCAGGACCTCGTCCAGGCCGCTCTCGTCGCGCATGTGCCGGCGGAAAACGGCTCGTAAGGAGGCCAGGTCCGACTCCTTGACCCTGGCGTACGCCAGATGCGAGGAATACAGGTGCGCGAAGGCGAAGAGAGCATCGGAGATCCGTATCAGGGCCGAGCCGTCCCCGTAGGCCTGCCCCGCGGCGCTGATCGCCTGTCGGGCCACGGCGCAGATCTCGAAGCGGTCGAGGACCGCACGGTCGCAGCCGAGCTCCGTCAGGGCGCCGGCCACGGCCTGAGCCACGAACCGGCAGTTCTCGTCGATCGGGTCCCCGCCGTGCTCGTCCCACGCCGCGAGCGCGGACTCGACGAGCTCGGTGTCCTTCCCGTGGGACCGCAGGACGTCGAGGTACTCGGTCATGACCCGGCGCCGGTCGTAGGGGAGACGGGCGATGGCCGCCGCGCTCATCCTCCCAGGGGCGTCCTCGGGGTCTTCGGGCCTGGCCGCCGCGTCCAGTTCTTCTCCCCCCACCGGGCAATCGCCGCGAAGCCATTGCCTAGCTGACTATCAACCTCGATTTCATACCATCAGTCCTATGTCCGGAAACCTTCTGTGACTTCAGCACCTTTCCGTATGAGTAACGCCCGTGCATCACGTCGCATCAGCCGGCGCGCGGCGGAAGTCCCAGCAAGGTGTCGAACCGGCGGGTGGCCAGCATGGCCACGGCGCTGCCGCCGCGGTCCGGCGCTCCCGTGGTGGTCATCTCCGCCTCCCAGTCCCGGTCCGCGACCAGCCGCCCCAGCACGCGGGCCCCGGCCTGGGGGTGCCCGGACGGCACGGGGATACCGCCGACCTCCGCCAGCAGCCCCGGGACGTACCGTTGCCCGGCCTGCTCCGCCGCGTTCGCGGAGGCACCGCCGTCGGCGTGGGCAGCGGCGAACGCGCCGGTGGCCAGTCGGCGGTAGAGCGGCATCGTGCGGCGGTCCATGTACCTGAGGGAGTTCTCTTCGAAGACCCGCTTGAGCGCCTGGTCGTAGTCCTCGCGGGAACCGGTCGCCGGATCCACGGATCGGGCCAGGAATCGCCGGTGGGCGGCGACCGTCATCTGCCGGGCCAGCGCACCCATGCCCGACTGCACGGAGTAGTCGCTCTCATGGGCCAGTTGGAAGGCGAGTCGCAGCGAAACGCCGGCCAGATCGCACCAAGCGGCCTCCGGGCCGCCCGGTCCTGTCCCGGCCCGCCGCCAGTGGGACGCCGACCAGCGGCGCAGCTGCTCCAGCGCCCTGAGCGAGGACGCATGCCCCATGGCGAAGATCAGACCTCCGCGCACCATGCCCAACTTGCCCGGGATTCCCCCGGCGGAGAGTCCGGAATCGGCGGCGAGAGCCTCCAAGTGCTCGTGGAAACGCGCGAAGGAATCATTGCCGGGCTGCACTGCCACCCCCTCCGTCGGCACTGAAGGAACCGTCGCCCTCCTTCGCTGTGCCGAAACCCCGGCATGGCTCCCTGTTCGGATCGCAGGGGCAGACCCCGACGCGTGGACACGGCGCATCAAGACCGCCGCCGAGACGTGGGCGCAGCACCGTGGCGGCTGAGCAGAGCAGCTGCCTGTGGATGGGGAGATGCCGTCGTCGGCGGATGGCGTACGTGACCAGCGATCGGGCCGGGACCGTGTCGGTCATTGCGCCCGACGTGACCGTGACGACCGGCCGGCGGGCGGTGACGCGAAGAACCCCGGCCCTGAAACCAGGGCCGGGGTTCTTGTCAGAGCGCCGGGCAGGCCTTGCACCTGCATCTCCCCACAGGAAGTGGGGCGTCTTTCCTTGGACCACCAACGCATCGTCCGTCTGCCGGAGTCCGGCGAGCGGATGCAGATCAACTATAACGCAGTTCTGTCGTCCCCTTCGCCGTCCGGCCGCCCCCTTCGCCGTCCGGGCTTCCCCTCACCGGCCCCCGCAGGTAGGCGACTTGGCTGCGGAGGGGGGAGCCGTCGCGGGGGCGTACGCGGTTTTCCATACGCCCCCGACCCACCGGCCCGAGGTACGGATTCCCCGGCTTCCTACCTTGCGCTGACGGTGCTCGCGCTCTTCTCCGTCGCCGTCAGCGGCTTGGCGATGTCCTCCAGGGAGCGGCGTTCCGCGTTGACCGCCAGGAGTGCCGCGACCAGGCCCGCCAGGCACATCAGCGTCGCGCCGATCGAGAAGGCGAGGACCGTGTCGCCGACGACACCGGTTTCCGTGAGCTTGGCGAAGAGGAGCGGGCCGCTGATGCCGCCGGCCGCGGTGCCGATGGCGTAGAAGAAGGCGATCGACATCGCCCTGGTCTCCATCGGGAAGACCTCGGAGACCGTCAGGTAGGCGCTGGAGGCGCCCGCCGAGGCGAAGAAGAGGACCGCGCACCAGCAGGCCGTCATCGTGGCCGCGCTCAGCGAGCCCTGGTCGAAGAGCCAGGCCGTGCCGAAGAGGAGGAGGCCGGACAGGATGTACGTGCCGGAGATCATGATGCGGCGGCCGACCGTGTCGAAGAGCTTGCCCAGGAGCAGCGGGCCGCAGAAGTTGCCGATGGCGATGACGGCGAAGTAGTAGCCGGTGTTGCCGCTCGGGACGTCGAAGAACTGCGTGAGGATCGCGCCGAAGCCGAAGGTGATCGCGTTGTAGAGGAACGCCTGGCCGATGAAGAGGGAGAAGCCGAGGACGGCGCGCTTGCGGTAGTCGGAGAAGACCGTGCGGCCGATCTCCAGGAAGGAGACGCTGCGGCGCTGGTGGATGGTGATCTCGCCCTCGGGGCGCGGCAGGGGTTCGTTCCGCTCTTCCTCGATCTTGCGCTCGATGGAGGAGACGACGCGTTCCGCCTCGTCGTCGCGGCCGTGGATGAGCATCCAGCGCGGGCTTTCCGGGACGTGCCGGCGCACGAGGAGGATCACCAGGGCGAGGACCGCGCCGAGTGCGAAGGTGAGGCGCCAGCCGACGTTCGCCGCGAAGATGTCCGTGTCCAGCGCGACGATCGACAGCAGCGAGCCGAAGACCGCGCCGAGCCAGAAGCTGCCGTTGATCATCAGGTCGACGCGGCCGCGGTACTCCTTGGGGATCAGCTCGTCGATCGCGGAGTTGATCGCCGCGTACTCGCCGCCGATGCCGAAGCCGGTGAGGAAGCGGAAGAGGAAGAACCACCAGGTGTCGAAGGCGACGGCGGTGAAGGCGGTGGCCGCCAGATACACCGCCAGGGTGATCATGAAGAGTTTTTTGCGCCCCCATGTGTCGGTCAGGCGGCCCCAGAACAGGGCGCCCAGGCAGGCTCCCGCCACGTACAGGGCAGCCGCGATGCCGGTGACCTCACCGGACGTGATGGGCAGGCCGCTGCCCGGTTCCGACAGGCGGCTGGCGATGTTGCCCACGACGGTGACTTCGAGTCCGTCGAGAATCCACACGGTGCCGAGGCCGATCACGATCGTCCAGTGCCAGCGCGACCACGGGAGGCGGTCGAGGCGGGCGGGGATGTCGGTGGTGATGGTCCGGCCTCTTTCGGCCTGCGCGGTGCCCATGGGCTCCCTCCCTCATCGAGCGGAACCCGGTTCTAGTGCCCTGAGCGGTTTTCCTTACGCCCTGAGTTGCTTTCGTCACGCCCCGAGAGCGTGGGACACCGTGTAGATGAGCAGGCCGGCCAGTGAGCCGACCACCGTGCCGTTGATGCGGATGAACTGCAGGTCGCGGCCGATGTTGGCCTCGATCTTCCGTGTGGTGTGCTCGGCGTCCCAGCTCGCCACGGTGTCGGTGATCAGGGAGGTGATCTCCTTGCGGTAGGCGGTGACGACGTAGACGGCCGCGTCCTCCACCCACTGGTCGACCTTGTCCTGCACCTTGCGCTCGGCCGCCATCCGGGAGCCGAGCGACAGCAGGGACGCGCGGACCCGCAGCCGCAGTTCGCTGCGCTCGTCCTCCGCCGCCGCGACGATCATGGATCGTACGGCCGTCCAGGCGCTGGCGATGAGGTCCTGGACCTCGTCGCGGCCCAGCACCTCGCCCTTGAGCCGCTCGACGCGGGCGCGGGTGTCGGTGTCGGACTGGAGGTCGGAGGCGAAGTCGGTGAGGAAGCGGTCGAGGGCGCCGCGCGCGGGGTGGGCGGGCATGTCGCGCATCTCGGTGGTGAAGCGCAGCAGTTCCCGGTAGACCCGTTCGCCGACCTTGCGGTCGACGAATTTCGGCGTCCAGCCGGGGGCGCCGCCCTCCACGGCGTCCATGACCTCGTCGCGGTGCAGCACCAGCCAGTCGTGGGCGCGGTTGACGACGAGGTCGACGACCCGTTTGTGACCGCCGTCGGCGACGACCTTCTCCAGCATCTTGCCGATGCCGGGCCCGATCTCCTGGGCGGCCGCCCGGCGGGTGATGGCCTCGCCGACCACGGCCTGGACGTCGGAGTCGCGCAGGACCGTCAGGGCGCCGCGCAGGGCGGTGGACAGCTCGGCGGTGACCCGGTCGGCGTGTTCGGGGACCGCGAGCCAGGCGCCGAGGCGGCTGCCGATGCCGACGGCGCGCAGCCGCTGTCGTACGACGTCCTCGGAGAGGAAGTTCTCGCCGACGAACTCGCCCAGGGATACGCCGAGCTGGTCCTTCTTGGTGGGGATGATCGCGGTGTGCGGGATGGGGATGCCGAGGGGGTGCCGGAAGAGGGCGGTGACGGCGAACCAGTCGGCGAGCGCGCCGACCATGCCCGCCTCGGAGGCCGCGGCGACATAGCCCGCCCAGGGGCCGGCGCCGGAGTTCTGCGCCCACTTGGCGAGGACGTAGACCACGGCCACGAACAGCAGCAGCCCGGTGGCGGTGAGCTTCATCTGCCGCACGCCGCGCTGTTTCTCCTCGTCCGCCGGGCTGAAGGTCGTCATCGCACGGTTCACGACGGCACCGGGCCGGGCATGCTGCCCTCCGACGTCAGTACCGCTTTGTTCTGTTTTCGTCCGGTTCATCCGCTCCACCCGCTTGGTGATCCCGCACACATTGTCCCTTGCTGACCGACTCCTGGAACGGGACAGGAGTTCCCGGCGTCTGTCAGGGGGGGTATTGCCACGGGGTCCTGTGAGCTTCCCCCGGTCCATGACGCATCATGGGCACATCAGATCGGAGCCTTGGGCTCCCATCGCCCGAGGAGAACAACACAGCATGACCCGAGGACGTGGTTACGCCCTCCTGGGCATGGTCGTCGCAGCGATCATGGCCCTTTCCACCGCCCTGTACGTCGGAGTGGCGTCCGACAACGGCACACCCGACGGGAACGCGGTCGGCCAGGGCCGCGTCCCGCGCAACTCGGCCGCCCCGGCCTCCACCGGCACCTGGGTCGGCACCTGGTCCACGTCCCCGGCCGCGGCCGAGCCCGGCACCGAGACGACGGGCATGGCGGACCGATCGGTGCGCAACGTCGTCCACACCAGCGTCGGCGGTACGAGTGCCCGCGTGACGCTGTCCAATCTCTACGGCCAGTCCCCGCTGAACATCACGCGGGCGACCATCGCCGTCTCCGCGGGCAGCGGTACGGCCGCGGCGCTCGCGGACACCATGCGGCAGCTGACCTTCGGCGGCGGCCCCACGGTGGTCATCCCGCCCGGCCGGCAGGTGATGAGCGACGCGGTCCGGGTCGTCGTCCCACCCGACTCCGACGTCCTGGTCACCACGTACACGCCGACCGGCTCCGGCCCCGTGACGTACCACCCGCACGCCCGCCAGACCTCCTACGTCGCCCAGGGCGACCACGCGCGGGACGCGACGGGCACGCCCTACACCGAGCAGAGCGTCTCCTGGCGCTACCTGACCGCGCTGGACGTGCTGAGCAACGAGTCCGACGGCACCATCGTGGCCCTCGGCGACTCGCTGACCGACGGCATCACCTCCACCCCGGGCGCCAACAACCGGTGGCCCGACGTGCTCTCCGACCGGCTGCGCGCCCAGATCGCGGCCGGGCGGGACCTGCCCCGCTACAGCGTCGTCAACCAGGGCATCAGCGGCAACCGTGTCCTCACCGACGGCCTCGGCCGCCCCGCGGACAACCCCAGCGCCCTGAACCGCTTCCAGCGGGACGTGCTGGAGCGCACGAACGTGAAGGTCGTCGTCATCGACCTCGGCGTCAACGACATCCTGCGCAACCCGCGCCTGGCCGACCCGAACGCGATCCTCGACGGGTTGCGCACCCTGGTGGGGCAGGCACACGCACGCGGAGTGAAGGTGGTCGGGGCGACCCTGATGCCGTTCCACGGGCACCGCGGATACACCGACGCGCGTGAGGCGGTACGCCAGACGATCAACGCGGAGATCCGCGCCGGGCGGGTGTACGACGCCGTGGCCGACTTCGACCGGGCGCTGCGCGATCCGTACGATCCTCGGCGGCTGCGGTCCGACTACGACTCGGGGGACCATCTGCACCCCAGCGACAAGGGGTACGCACGGATGGCGGAGTCCTTCGACCTGGAGATGCTGAAGGGGTCGGCGCCGGCGGAGCTGTAGCCCCGCCCCCGTCCCGCCCTGTGCCCGTCGCCCGTCCGCGGGCGGCGGGCACACCGCTGCCGGCGCTCAGTGCTCCCCGTGCCCTCTCCGCCGGCGCGGCTCGTCCAACTCCTCCCGCCGCCCCGCCCGCCGCTCCAGCTTCTCCTGGCGCCGCTCCTCCCGGATCCGCAGCTTCTCCGCCCGGGTCAGCTTCCGCTGGACCCCGACGCCGCCCCACAGCGCGAACCCGGTCACGATCACCCGCGGCGCGCCCGGCTCCCCCGGCACGCCCTCCTCGCGGTGGTCGAAGCCGCCCATGATGCCGATGCCGCGGACGACGACCTCGACCCCGGGCGGCACGATCACATCCACCCCGCCCATGACCGCGATCGCGTTGATCTCGACCTCGCGGTCCGCGAAGTTCGCCTCGCGCAGATCGATCTCCCCGCCGCCGCACAGGGCGAAGCAGGTGAACCGCCGGGGCATCGTCCAGCGCCCCTTGCGCTGGAAACCGGACATCACGGCGACGGCCCAGTTCGAGGACCCCTCGCCACCGACGATCCGCCCCGACCACTCCGGGCCTGCCGCCGGGTCCTTCGTCAGGGACACCACCGGCACCGTGACGCCCTCGGCCGGCAGATCCCGGGTGAGGGGCGCCAGCTCCCCGTACGTCCGCGCCTTGTACGTGGCCTCCAGCCGCTCCCCGAACTCCTCCATGTCGAGGCGTCCCTCCGCGACGGCGTCCCGCAGGATGCCGGCGACCCGGTCACGGTCGGCGTCGGAGGCGCGGAGGTCCGGGACTGCGTCGTCGGTCATACACAGCAGATTACGAGTTCGCCCCGCCGAGGGCTACGAGATCGCCCGCTCGGCCCGGTCCGCGTACATCTTCGCGATCACCGCCTCGATGTCCGGCTCCCGCACCGACAGGTCCACCAGCGGGTGGTCGGCCGCGATCCGCGCCACGAGCGGCGCCGCCGACTGCCCCGCCGGGAACGCCAGCCACTGCCGCGGCCCGTCCACACGGACCACCCGCGCGGGCGCCGGTGCCTCGATCGGCGGCAGTTCCCGCTCCAGGTCCACCACCAGGATCCGCTCGCTCTCCCCCGCCTCGTGCAGCCCGGCGAGCGGACCGTCGTACATCAGGCGCCCGTGGTCGATGACCATCACCCGCTTGCACAACTGCTCGATGTCCTGGAGGTCGTGCGTGGTCAGCAGCACCGTCGTACCGCGCTCGGCGTTCAACTCCCGCAGGAACTCCCGCACCTTGGACTTGGACACGACGTCCAGCCCGATGGTCGGCTCGTCCAGGTACAGGACCTCCGGGTCGTGCAGCAGCGCCGCCACGACGTCCCCGCGCATCCGCTGCCCCAGGGAGAGCTGGCGCACCGGCACGTCCAGCAGGTCGCCCAGATCGAGGAGTTCGACCAGGCGGCCGAGGTTCTCCCGGTAACGGGCGTCCGGGATCCGGTACATGCGGTGCATCAGCCGGTAGGAGTCGATCAGCGGCAGGTCCCACCACAGCGTCGTACGCTGCCCGAACACCACGCCGATACGGTGCGCGAGCCGCGTCCGCTCCTCGGAGGGGTTGATCCCGGCCACCCGGAGCCGGCCCGCGCTCGGGGTGAGGATGCCGGTCAGCATCTTGATCGTGGTGGACTTGCCGGCGCCGTTCGGCCCGATGTACCCGACCATCTCGCCGCGCGCCACGCGGAAGGAGATCGAGTCGACCGCCCGCACCCGCCGCCGCTCCCGCTTCATGAAGCCGGTCTTCTTGCGCACCTCGAAGACCTTCTCCACACCGTCGAGTTCGATGAACCCGCTTTCCGACCCGGTCACGTCAACTCCCTGTACTCCGGTACGAACGAAGCCCCGTACGCCACGCCACCCCGGCCAGTCCGCAGCAGACCACCGCCACCAGCGGCGAGGCGAAGACTGCCCACCCCGGCAGCCCGACCGGATACGGCCGCCCCAGCACATGCGTGGCGGGCACCCAGTTGACGAAGGCCAGCGGCACCATGAAGGTCACGCCCCGCACCAGGTCCTTGCCGAACACCGTCGGCGGATACTGCAACAGCGTCGTCCCGCCGTAGGTGAACGCGTTCTGCACCTCGGCGGCGTCCTGCGCGTAGATCTGGAAGGCCGCACCCGCCACGAACACCGCCGAGAAGATCGCCGCGCCGCTGACCACCATCACCGGCACCAGCAGCACCCTGGCCGCGTTCCAGTCGACGTCCACCGACACCAGCGCCCAGCCCAGCACCACCGTGCCCTGGACGATCCGGCCCAGCCGGCGCAGCGCGAACCGGTCGGCCCCGACCTGGGCGAGCACCGGCGCCGGCCGCACCAGCAGCGTGTCGAACGAGCCGTCACGCATCCGGGCACCCAGCACGTCCATCGAACCGAGCGCCAGATCGGCGATCCCGAACGACGTCACCGACAGCCCGTACAGGAACGCCACTTCGGGCAGTGACCAGCCGCCCAGCGAGTCGACCTGCGAGAACATCAGCAGGATCCCCACGAAGTCCAGGCCGGTCACCGCCAGGTTCCCGATCACCGTGACGACGAAGGAGGTCCGGTACGTCATGCTGGACCGCACCCACATCCCGGCGATCAGCCGATAGGCCCGCACCCCCTCGGCCAGGGCAGCGCGCTCACCCACCCTGCACCACCACCCGCCGCGTCGCGGCCGACTGCACCAGCCGCCCCGCCCCCAGCAGCGCCACCGCCCACGCCGCCTGGAAGGCGAACGCCCGCAGCGGGTCGGTCTCCCCCATCAGCACGTCCGCCGGCATCTGGATCTGCGCCGCCCACGGCAGCACCCGCACCACCTCGCCGAGCACACCCGGGAACGCGTTCAACGGCAGCACCATGCCCGAGAAGAAGACCCCCGTGACCATCAGAACCTGGCTGACGCCCATGCCGTCCATCAGCCAGAACACGCTCAGGGCCGCCAGATAGCGGATCGCGAAGCTCACGACCGTCGCCAGCAGCAGCGTCACCGCGAAAGCCGCCCACCGGGTGACGTCCGCGGGCAGTGCCATCGGGAAGAAGACCGCGCCGAACACGAACGGGACCACCCCCCGCCCCAGCATCTGGAACAGCGCCCGCCCCACGTCGCCCGCCAGCCACCACAACTGCAGATCCGCCGGCCGGTACAGGTCGACCGCGATCTCACCGGTGCGGATGCGCTCCATCAGGTCCTTCTCCGCGCCCCCGCCCTGGATCGCCAGCGTCGCGAAGAGGCACTGCCCCAGCCACACATAGGTCACGGCCTGCGCCTGGTCGTACCCGCCGAGATGAGGCCTCTCCTCCCACAGCGCCAGATACGTGTAGACGAGGATGACGCCGAAGACCGTGTTGGTGAACACCCCGGCCACCGTGGCCGCCCGATACGTCGCGTACCGCCGGAAACCGCCCGCCGCGACGGCCGCGTACAACCGCCCCGAGCCCACATCCACCGCCCTCCTCGCCACCCGGCACCGAAGCGCAGGAGCCTAGTGGCCCCCTGATGGGGCATGCCACGCGTTTTCGGGCAGCGGCCGAGGTGGCGCGAGGCGAGCGCGCACCGGCCCAGACGGTACGATCCGTTGCGTCCGCACGGGCCCGGGCGCCCGTGCCCAGGGCGAGCAGCGTGGCGGCGGTGCCGGCCGGACGGAGCGTACGAGCCGTCACGATCCACGGTCGGATCCCCCTTCGGGCGAATGTCGCACAGGCGAGATCGCGATGCGGGCCGGCGTGCGGAACAGCGCGGTTCACCCCGTGCCCACCCGCGCGCTCACCCGCACCCGGCCCGCCTCACCGGACGGCTCACAGCCCGGCCCTCGATCAGGGAACTGATCAAAGGATGGGACAGTCTTCACCACAGGGGCGCAAGAGCGAGCAGAGACGTACGGGAACGACGTACGACGCGAAACAGGAGTCCGTGCACGACATGAGTGACGAGCCTCAGCCGCAGCAGCCGAATCCGGGCCGGCCACCGAGAGAGCCGCGGGCGGACGCCGACGGCACCCCGGGCACGCCCGAGGCCATGGCGGCCGGGAAACCGAAGCGGACCGGCTGGCGCCGGATCATCCCCACCTGGCGCATGACGCTCAGCGCCTTCGTCATCGTCGCGCTGCTGCTGGTCGGCGGCTTCTTCCTGGGCTACTCCCTCGTGAAGATCCCCCCGGCCAACGCGCTCGCCACCAAGCAGGCCAACGTCTACCTCTACGCGGACGGCTCCGTGATCGCCCGCGACGGCGAGGTCAACCGGGAGAACGTCACCCTCGCCCAGATCTCCAAGGACGCCCAGCACGCCATCCTGGCCGCCGAGGACCGCGACTTCTACACCGAGTCCGCCGTCGACCCCCAGGCCATGGTCCGCGCCGCCTGGAACACCGCCCTCGGCAAGGGCAAGCAGTCCGGCTCCACGATCACCCAGCAGTACGTGAAGAACTACTACCTGCGCCAGGACCAGACCGTCACGCGCAAGGCCAAGGAGTTCTTCATCGCGATCAAGCTGGACCGCGAGGTGAGCAAGGACCACATCCTCGAGGGCTACCTCAACACCAGCTACTTCGGCCGCAACGCCTACGGCATCCAGGCCGCCGCCCAGGCCTACTACGGCAAGGACGCCAAGGACCTCGACCCGGCCCGCGCCGCCTACCTCGCCGCGCTCGTCAACGCCCCCAGCCAGTACGACGTCGTCGCCCACCCCGAGAACCGCGAGGCCGCCGAGTCCCGCTGGAACTACGTGCTGGACGGCATGGTCAAGAAGGGCTGGCTCGCCGAGTCCGAGCGCACCGGCATGACGTTCCCCATGCCGAAGGAGTCCACCCTCTCCACCGGCATGTCCGGACAGCGCGGCTACATCGTCCGGATCGTCAAGGACTACCTCGTCCAGAACGAGATCGTCGACGAGAGGCGGCTCGACGCCGGCGGCTACCGCATCACGACCACCCTGCAGAAGGGCAAGCAGGACGCGTTCGTGAAGGCCGTCAACGACAAGCTGATGTCCAAGCTCGACAAGAAGAACAACAAGGTCGACACCTACGTCCGCGCGGGCGGCGCCTCCGTCGACCCCAAGACCGGCAAGGTCGTGGCGATGTACAACGGCATCGACTACGTCAAGCAGTACACCCCCAACGCCACCCGCAGGGACTTCCAGGTCGGCTCCACCTTCAAGCCGTTCGTGTTCACCTCGGCCGTCGAGAACCACTCCGAGACCCAGGACGGTCGCGTCATCACCCCGAACACCGTCTACGACGGCACCAACAAACGCCCCGTCCAGGGCTGGACCGGCCAGCCCTACGCCCCCGAGAACGAGGACCAGCGCTCCTACGGCGACATCACCGTCACCGAGGCCACCGACAGTTCCGTGAACTCGGTCTACGCGCAGATGGCCGCCGACGTCGGCCCCGCGAAGGTCAAGCAGACCGCGATCGACCTGGGCATCCCGGAGACCACCCCCGACCTCGCCGACGGCCCCGCCATCGCGCTCGGCACCGCCACCGCCAGCGTCCTCGACATGGCGGAGGCCTACGCCACCCTCGCCAACCACGGTAGGCACGGCACCTACACGATGGTCGAGAAGGTCACCAAGGAGGGCACGCCCGTCGAGCTGCCCGATCGGCGCACCCGGCAGGCCGTGAGCCGCGAGGCCGCCGACACCACCACCTCGATGCTGCGCAGCGTCGTCCAGAACGGCACCGCCTCCGCCGCCCAGGGCGCGGGCCGCCCCGTCGCCGGCAAGACCGGCACCGCCGAGGAGGACACGGCGGCCTGGTTCGCGGGCTACACCCCCGACCTCGCCACCGTCGTCGCCGTCATGGGACAGGACCCCGTCACCGCCGCCCACAAGTCGCTGTACGGCGCCATGGGCCTGCCGCGCATCAACGGCGGCGGGGCGCCCACGGAGATCTGGACGCAGTTCACCCAGGACGCCCTCAAGGGCAAGCCCGCCAAGGACTTCGACCTCAGGCTCCAGCCCGGCGCCGACGTCTCGCAGGCCCCCAGCAGCGACGCCCCGGCCGACCCCACCACCGGCGGCACCACCGACGGCGGCGGCACGACCACCGGCGGCGAGGACACCGGCACCCAGACGCCCGAACAGTCCCCCAGCGCCCCCGCGGCGCAGACCGAGGGCCAGACCGACGGGGGCGCCACCGACGGCGGCACCGGCGGCCAGTCCCCCAGCGGCGGCACCACGGACGGCGGAACCACCGACGGCGCCACGACCGACGGCGCCACCACCGACGGCGGCACGACGGAGGGCGGCGGCGACACGGGCGACGGCGGCGCGACGGGCCCGACCGGCCCCGGCTGGGGCATCGTCCCGCAGGGCGCCCGCCGCGAGTAGGCACGCGAGCGGATCAGTGACCGCTGGTCGCCTTCAGCCCCACCACGGCGACCAGCAGCAGACCCACGAAGAAGATCCGGGCGGCGGTCGCCGGCTCACCGAGCACCGCCATGCCGAACACCGCCGCCCCGGCCGCGCCGATCCCCACCCACACGCCGTAGGCGGTACCGATCGGCAGGGTCTTGGCGGCCTGCGACAGCAGCAGCATGCTGGCGACGATGCCGGCGCCCGTGAGCACACTGGGCAGCGGGCGCGTGAACCCGTCGGTGTACTTCATGCCGACGGACCACCCCACCTCCAGCAGACCGGCGACGACGAGCAGAACCCAGGCCATGACGGGCACCTCCGGGACGGACTGACGGTGTCGGTGCGTCGTCTTTGCCTGGTCCCGGTACGGCGCGTCTCGTCGGGTGCCTGCAACCGTAGCAAAACCCATGACGTGGGGGCCGGCGACAACGGTCGGTCGCCGGCCCCCATGTCATGGGCATGGATCTACAGGTACAGGCCCGTCGAGTCCTCGGCCCCCTCGAAGCGGTCCGCGGCCACGGCGTGCAGATCACGCTCGCGCATGAGCACGTACGCGATCCCCCGCACCTCCACCTCGGCCCGGTCCTCCGGGTCGAACAGAACCCGGTCACCCGCCTCCACGGTCCGCACGTTCTGACCCACCGCGACGACCTCGGCCCAGGCCAGCCGCCGGCCGACCGCCGCCGTGGCGGGGATCAGGATGCCGCCGCCGGAACGCCGCTCGCCCTCGCTGGTGTCCTGCCGCACGAGTACGCGGTCGTGCAGCATCCGGATGGGGAGCTTGTCCGGATGGGTACTGTGCTCGTTTCTCTTGGCGCTCACGCCCTGAACCTACCTGTCTTCCCCGCGAACGTACGCAGTCGGGTCAGCCCTTGCGCCGCCGTGTGCCGAGCACGAGCAGCCCGACCACGCCCACCGCGACGAGCGCGACCGGCACGACCCGCTCCAGCCGCGGCGCGCCGTCCTCGTCCACGAACCGGGCCCGCACGTCCGTGACGGCCTGGTTGACCCCCACGTAAGCCCGTCCCAGGGTGTGATCGATATTCGACGCGACCTTGGCCTTGGCATCCCCGACGATCGTCTTCGGGTGCACCCGCACCCCGATCTCGTCGAGGGTCTCGGCCAGGGTCGCGCGGCGGCGCCTGATGTCCGCCTCGATCTGCGCCGGGGTCCTGGTGTCCGCCGTGTCCGCCACCGTGTCGCCTCCGAAGTCGGTGTGAAGCCTGTGCGGGACAGTCTGTCAGCTCCACGACTCATCACACTGTCAGCACCCCCGGTTACCCTGGCCCGATGAGCGAGCGACTCCAGCCGGGGGACGTGGCCCCCGCCTTCACCCTCCCCGACGCCGACGGCACCGAGGTGTCCCTGTCCGACCACAAGGGCCGCAAGGTCATCGTGTACTTCTACCCGGCCGCCCTCACCCCCGGCTGCACCAAGCAGGCCTGCGACTTCACGGACAACCTGGAGCTGCTGGCGGGCGCGGGCTACGACGTCATCGGCATCTCGCCCGACAAGCCGGAGAAGCTGGCCAAGTTCCGCGACAAGGAGTCCCTGAAGGTCACCCTGCTCGCCGACCCGGACAAGCGGGTCCTGGAGTCCTACGGCGCCTTCGGCGAGAAGAAGCTGTACGGCAAGACGGTCGTCGGCGTCATCCGCTCCACGATCGTGGTGGACGAGGAGGGCAGGGTCGAACGCGCCCTGTACAACGTCAAGGCGACGGGTCACGTGGCGAAGATCATCAAGGACCTGGGGGTCTGAGACCCGCTGTTCTTCTTCCGCGAGCGGCTCGTACCGGGGAGATCCGGTACGAGCCGCTCCGCATTTCGGGCGTGACGGTCCGATAAGCGGTTCGTTACTCCGTACGAGATCACGAACGTGTGGTCGGGGACGGAGGAGCGATTCATGGGGGCCAGTGCGTACACCAGGGAGCGGCTGGAGGAGGCGGCTCGGGGGCGCGGACGTTGTCGGAGGCTTTGGGGAGATTGGGGGTGGACCCCCGGAGTTCAACACGGCGGTATGTGTTCGGCCGGATGAAAAAGCTCGGGGTGGACGTGTCGCACTTCGAGCGGGAGGGCGTGAAGTGGACGAGAGACGTCCTTGAACGGGCGGTTGGGGCTTCGACGAACATGTGCGAGGTGTTGCGGTGTCTCGGGTTTGAGGTGGTGGGCGGGCATCACACGCACATCAGCCGTCGAATCAAGGCATACGGAATCGATACATCGCACTTCCAGGTGCCGACGAGGCGCGGGAAGCCCTGGCGTCCTCGAACCCCGGACGCCCTCCTCGTCGAACAGCCGGTCAACCGCGCCCGGCGCATTCCGAGCGACCGCCTCAAGTGGGCGATGACCTCCCTGGGAGTGACGGAGCGGTGCGCCCTCTGCGGCACTGAGGCGGTGTGGCGGGGCCGCCCGCTCCCCCTGGAAGTCGACCACATCGACGGCAGCTGGAGGAACAACCGGCTCCAGAACCTACGATTCCTGTGCCCCAACTGCCATTCGACGACGGACAGTTACCGAGGGCGCGGCAAGAGGCGTACCTCATGAGCGGTAGGCGGGCCCGGCCCACCCCTGAGGAACTACGTGCGGCAGTCATCGAGTCTTTCTCCTTCGCCGAGGTGCTACGCCGCCTCGGGCGCGCGGACGGCGGCACTCAGCGTGCGCATCTGCGGCAGTGGATCGCCGAGGACCAGCTCACCACGGTGCACTTTCTGGGCCAGGCTCACCAGCGCGGGAAGCGCCGGCCAGCCCTCAGACGTCCTGAAGATGTCCTGGTCAAGCATGGCGGCGAGCGTCGGACCCGCACCGTTGTGTTACGTCGGATGCTCCGCGAGATGGGCGTACCCGATAAATGCGCCGACTGCGGGATCGGCCCCGAGTGGCTCGGCAAGCCCATGACGCTGGAGGTGGATCACATTAACGGGGACTGGAGCGACGACCGGCTGGAGAACCTGCGGCTGCTGTGTCCCAACTGCCATGCGGTAACGAGCACCTGGTGCAGAGGCGGCGGCAGACGTTCCTCACAGCCGCGCAGTACCTGACCGGTACGATGGCCTGGATGCGGCCGTGGCGGAATTGGCCTACGCGCAACACTTAGGATGTTGTGGGAGAAATCCCTTGAGGGTTCGAGTCCCTCCGGCCGCACGCCTTTGAATCGATGGCCCACCCGGTGTACCGGGTGGGCCTCGTCGTCAGCCCAACAGCTCCCGAACCACCGGCACCAGTGCCCGGAACGCCTTCCCCCGGTGGCTGATCGCGTTCTTCTCCTGCGGAGTCAACTCCGCGCAGGTCCGCTGTTCCCCCTCCGGCTGGAGGATCGGGTCGTAGCCGAAGCCTCCCGTGCCGGCGGGCTCGTGGCGCAGGACGCCCCGTAGCTGTCCCTCGACCACCCTCTCCGTGCCGTCCGGCAGGGCCAACGCCGCCGCGCAGGCGAAGTGTGCGCCCCGGTGTTCGTCGGCGATGTCCGAGAGCTGGGCGAGGAGGAGGTCCAGGTTGGCCTTGTCGTCGCCGTGGCGGCCGGACCAGCGGGCGGAGAAGATGCCGGGGGCGCCGTTCAACACGTCGACGCAGAGGCCCGAGTCGTCGGCGACGGCGGGCAGGCCCGTCGCCCGGGCCAGGGCGTGGGCCTTGAGGAGGGCGTTCTCGGCGAACGTCACGCCCGTTTCCTTGACGTCGGGGATGTCCGGGTAGGCGTCGGCGCCGACGAGTTCGTGGGGCAGCCCGGCTTCGGCGAGGATCGAACGAAGCTCGGTGATCTTTCCCGCGTTGCGGGTGGCGAGGATCAGGCGGGTCATGGCCACAACAGTATTGCCCCGGCGCCCCGTCAGGGGCGCGGGGAACTGCGCGAGCGACCACCACGAACCCGCTGCCCGCCACCGAGCGGAACCCGGCAGACGAGGAGGCCCGGCCCAGCGAGCGCAGCACTACGGCGTGCAGACCTTCGTCAGTTCGCCCGCCGCGTCCGTGACGGGGCTGATGTCGGGTGTCTCGTCGCCGTTCCTGATCGACGTACGAACGTTGTCCACGGCCTTGTTGAGGTCGTCGACGGCCTTGCTGACGTCCGCGTTGTCGGTCTTGTCGCCGATGTCGCCGAGGTTCTTGTCGATGGAGTCGAGGGACTCGTCGAGCTGCGTCGGGTCGTTCGCCGCGCCGTCGACGGCCTGCTGGAGTTCGGTGACGCTGTCGGCGATGGCGTCGGCGGTCTGTACGCAGTCCAGCGCCTTGTCGACGGCGGCGCAGCCGGTGGTGAGTCCGGCGGTCAGCGCGACGGCCGCCAGGGTGGCGGCGACGGCTGGGGTGCGGCGTCGGCGGCTCGCGGCCATGGAGCGGTCCCTCTCGTTCGGCGGGGCCGGTCGGGCCCGCGCGGCTGGCCGGGCGCACAGGGATGAGCCGTGCGCCCGTACTCCTTCAGACGCGCGGGCGCTCGGCGCGGTTGCCCGCACCGAGCCGCCTTCTTGGTGTGCCCTTTACTTTTCGAGGACGGTATCAAGCGCGGTGCGCTGGTGGGCGGCGAGTTCGTCGCAGCCGGCGACGGCGAGGTCGAGGAGGGCGTTCAGTTCGTCGCGGGCGAAGGGTTCGGCCTCGGCGGTGCCCTGGACTTCGACGAAGCGGCCGTCGCCGGTGCAGACGACGTTCATGTCGGTGTCGGCCTTGACGTCTTCCTCGTAGCAGAGGTCGAGGAGGGGGACGCCGTCGACGATGCCGACGGAGACGGCGGAGACGGTGCCGGTCAGGGGCTGGCGGCCGGCCTTGATGAGCTTCTTGCGCTGGGCCCAGGCGACGGCGTCGGCCAGCGCCACGTAGGCGCCGGTGATGGCGGCGGTGCGGGTGCCGCCGTCGGCCTGGAGGACGTCGCAGTCGAGGACGATGGTGTTCTCGCCGAGGGCCTTGTAGTCGATGACGGCGCGCAGGGAGCGGCCGATGAGGCGGCTGATCTCGTGGGTGCGGCCGCCGATGCGGCCCTTGACGGACTCGCGGTCGCCGCGGGTGTTGGTGGCGCGGGGCAGCATGGAGTATTCGGCGGTGACCCAGCCTTCGCCGCTGCCCTTGCGCCAGCGCGGGACGCCTTCGGTGACGGAGGCGGTGCAGAAGACCTTGGTGTCGCCGAAGGAGACGAGGACGGAGCCTTCGGCGTGCTTGCTCCAGCCGCGCTCGATGGTGATGGGGCGGAGCTGCTGGGGGGTGCGGCCGTCGATTCGAGACATGCGGCTGAGCCTATCCGTACGTGCGGAAGGGGCCCCTTCCGCGGTGGGACGGGGCCCCGGTGGGGCTGGGTGTCAGGGGGTGAAGCCCGGGACGATCCCCGCCCTTCACATCATGTCTTCGATCTCCGCTGCGATGGGGTCGGCGTCGGTGCCGATGACGACCTGGATCGCGGTGCCCATTTTGACGACGCCGTGGGCGCCGGCGGCCTTCAGGGCGGTCTCGTCGACCTTGGCGGGGTCCACGACTTCGGTCCGCAGGCGGGTGATGCAGCCTTCGACCTCTTCGATGTTGTCGATGCCGCCGAGCCCGGCAACGATCTTCTCAGCCTTGGTGGCCATGTTCGTTCTCCCTGATCCGAACCGCTTTGTCGCAGTAACCCACAGCCGGCCCCTCTGTGCGAGCGGCCAAGTCGTGTGTGCCGAGTGATGGCGTCACGTTCGTGCGACCGTCGAACGACTGGTCTACACCACGAGCGTGCCTCTCGACAAAGTCTCCCGCCGAAGTGTCTCGACCGAGGGCCCGGAATGTCTGCGGTGGCCGATCGTGATGCTGCCGGCCGCGGGGCTCCTCAGCGGCTGGGGCAGCCGGACGTGTTCGGGAATCAGGAGGTTCGATCCGGCCACCGCGGGGCGCGAGCCCGAGGGGGACGTCGAGGACAGCGCCGAGGCGTGGTCGTCACAGACGGGGGGAATTGGCGGGTTCCACTCGTTCGGCCTACCGTGCTACAACTGGTCTACACCACTCAGTGGTGGAGGTCACGCGGTGATGACCGCGTTCCCCTTTCTTTGAGACGCCGCCGGCCCCCGTCGAACTCTTTCTGGGCGGCGCCGTGCCCCCTGGAGGAAGTTCATGTCCACAGCCACGACCGCGCCCGCGAGCCCGAAGAGGGGGTCGGCGGTGATGGCGGTGATGCAGCGCATCGGCCGCAGCCTGATGCTCCCCGTCGCCGTCCTGCCCGCCGCCGCCCTGCTCGTCCGACTCGGCAACACCGACATGCTCGGGCGCGAGTCGTTCCCCGCCTTCCTCACCAAGATCGCCGGCTTCATGGCGGCCGGCGGCAACGCGATCCTCGACAACATGGCGCTGCTGTTCGCCGTGGGCATCGCGATCGGCTTCGCCAAGAAGTCGGACGGGTCCACCGCGCTGGCGGCCGTGGTCGGCTACCTCGTCTTCAAGAACGTGCTGGCCACGTTCACCGACAAGAACCTGCCGAAGGTCGCCACGGCGGTCGACGGCAAGGTCGTCATGGTCGACGCTCCCGTGGACGCCAAGGTCCTCGGCGGTGTGGTCATGGGCATCGTCGTGGCCCTGCTCTACCAGAAGTTCTACCGGACCAAGCTGCCCGACTGGGCGGGCTTCTTCGGCGGGCGCCGTCTGGTGCCGATCCTGTCCGCCTTCGCGGGCCTGGTCATCGGCATCGTCTTCGGTTACATCTGGCCGGTCCTCGGCACGGCTCTGCACAACGTCGGCGAGTGGCTGGTCGGCTCCGGGGCGGTCGGCGCGGGCATCTTCGGTGTCGCCAACCGTGCGCTGATCCCGATCGGCATGCACCACCTGCTGAACTCCTTCCCCTGGTTCCAGGCCGGCACCTACGAGGGCAAGAGCGGCGACATCGCCCGGTTCCTGGCGGGTGACCCGAGCGCCGGGCAGTTCATGACCGGCTTCTTCCCGATCATGATGTTCGCCCTGCCGGCCGCCTGCCTCGCGATCGTGCACTGCGCCCGGCCCGAGCGCCGCAAGATCGTCGGCGGCATGATGCTGTCGCTCGCGCTGACCTCGTTCGTCACGGGCGTCACCGAGCCGATCGAGTTCACCTTCATGTTCATCGCCCCGGTGCTGTACGCGATCCACGCCGTGCTCACCGGTGTCTCGATGGCGCTGACCTGGGCGCTGGGCATGAAGGACGGCTTCGGCTTCTCGGCCGGCGCGGTGGACTTCTTCCTCAACCTGGGCATCGCCACCAACCCGTGGGGCCTGGCCCTGGTCGGTCTGTGCTTCGCGGCGGTCTACTACGCGGTCTTCCGCTTCGCGATCACCAAGTTCAACCTGCCGACGCCGGGCCGCGAGTCCGACGAGGAACTCGCCGAGCTGCAGAAGGCCGAGGCGAAGTAGGGAACCCCCCTCCGCGCGAGGGCCCCGGAACCGCCAGAGCGGTTCCGGGGCCCTCGCGCGTGGTCCGGGGTCCGGATGCGGGGGACGCTAGATCTCGTACGTCTGCCGCGGCGCGGCCAGGTCCACCCGGCCGTCGTAGACCTCGCGGGCGTCGGCGAGGTTGATCTGGGGGTCCGTCCACGGCGGGATGTGGGTCAGGACCAGGCGGCGGGCACCGGCCCGGGCCGCCGTCTCACCCGCCTCGCGGCCGTTGAGGTGCAGGTCGGGGATGCTCTCCTTGCCGTGTGTGAACGCCGCCTCGCACAGGAACAGGTCGGCGTCCCGGGCGAGTTCGTCCAGCGCGGGGCTCACGCCGGTGTCTCCGGAGTACGCCAGCGTCCGGCCGCCGTGCTCGATGCGGATGCCGTACGCCTCCACGGGGTGGGCCACCCGCTCGGTGTGCACGGTGAACGGGCCGATGTCGAAGGTGGACGGCTTGACCGTGTGGAAGTCGAAGACCTCGCTCATGGAGGAGGCGGAGGGGGTGTCCGCGTAGGCGGTGGTCAGCCGGTGTTCCGTGCCTTCGGGGCCGAAGACGGGCAGGGGATCGCAGCGGCCGCCGTCGTGACGGTAGTAGCGCGCGACGAAGTACGCGCACATGTCGATGCAGTGGTCGGCGTGCAGGTGGCTGAGGAAGATCGCGTCGAGGTCGTAGAGACCGCAGTGGCGCTGCAGCTCGCCCAGGGCACCGTTGCCCAGGTCGAGAAGCAGCCGGAAGCCGTCGGCCTCGACGAGGTAGCTCGAGCAGGCCGATTCCGCGGACGGGAACGACCCCGAGCAGCCGACGACGGTGAGCTTCATGAAGCAGAAACCTCCGCTGGCGGGAATGTCTGAGAGGGGCGTCGGGGGGTCGTGCGGTCCGTCGAGCGTAAGGCGCGAAACCTCCGGTAGCTCCTCCACAAAGGCCTGTTGTGGGCGAACTCACCTGTGCTGTCACCGGTTCGGCTGGCAGGGCAGCGGGTGATCCTCGCGAGGGGGGCGCGCGGCGCGGGCGGCGCCGGTAACGTCTCAGTATGGACACGTCCTGGTGGCTGGCGCTCGCCGCGGTGGTGCTGCTCGCGCTCGTCGCCACGCTCGTCGACGGCTGGGGCCGGGGACGGCGGCCGTCGGCCCCACGGGGCCGGACGGTGGCGCCGGTGCTCGCGCCGGAGGGCCGGCCGCAGCCGGCGGAGATCTGGTGGGCGCGGGTGCCCTACGAGGACGAAGCGGAATCGGAGGGGTCCGCGCGCAGCGCGTCAGGCAGGGCGGTGACGGGCGACGGGCGGGCGAAGGACCGGCCCTGCCTGGTGCTGGCGGTGCGCGGGGAGCGGGCGACGGTCGCGAAGATCACCACCCGGGTCCGTGACGAACGCGCCGGGGTGATCCCGCTGCCCCCGGGGTCGGTCGACGACGCCCGGGGCCGCCCGAGCTTCCTGGAGACGAACGAGCTGCGCGAGGTCCCGGTGTGGGGTTTCCGGCGGCGGGTCGGCGTGGTGGATCCGGCGTTGTGGGACCAGGTGCGGTACCTGGCGGGCTGAGCGGCGCGAAGGGGCCGGAGTCGCGGACTCCAGCCCCCTCGTGTCGGTTCGTTGCGTCGGCTACGCCCAGAGCTGGCCCTGGAGCGTGTCGATGGCCTCCTCCGTGGTGGCCGCCGTGTAGACGCCCGTGGAGAGGTACTTCCAGCCGCCGTCGGCGACGACGAAGGCGATGTCGGCCGGCTCCCCGGCCTTGACGGCCTTCTTGCCGACACCGATCGCGGCGTGCAGCGCGGCGCCCGTGGAAACGCCGGCGAAGATGCCCTCCTGCTGGAGCAGCTCGCGGGTGCGGGTGACCGCGTCCGCCGAGCCGACCGAGAAGCGGGTGGTGAGGACGGAGGCGTCGTACAGCTCGGGCACGAAGCCCTCGTCCAGGTTGCGCAGGCCGTAGACCAGGTCGTCGTAGCGCGGTTCGGCCGCGACGATCTGGACGTCCGGCTTGTGCTCGCGCAGGAAGCGGCCCACGCCCATGAGGGTGCCGGTGGTGCCCAGACCGGCCACGAAGTGCGTGATCGACGGCAGGTCGGCGAGGATCTCGGGGCCGGTCGTGGCGTAGTGGGCGCCCGCGTTGTCCGGGTTGCCGTACTGGTAGAGCATCACCCAGTCCGGGTGCTCGGCCGAGAGCTCCTTGGCGACGCGCACGGCGGTGTTGGAGCCGCCCGCCGCCGGGGAGGAGATGATCTCCGCGCCCCACATGCCCAGCAGGTCCCGGCGTTCCTGCGAGGTGTTCTCCGGCATCACGCAGACGATGCGGTAGCCCTTGAGCTTCGCCGCCATGGCCAGGGAGATGCCGGTGTTGCCCGATGTCGGCTCGAGGATGGTGCAGCCCGGGGTCAGGCGGCCGTCCTTCTCCGCCTGCTCGATCATGTGCAGGGCCGGACGGTCCTTGACCGACCCCGTCGGGTTGCGGTCCTCCAGCTTCGCCCAGATGCGGACGTCGGCGGACGGCGACAGCCGCGGCAGGCACACCAGGGGGGTGTTGCCGACCGCGGCCAGGGGGGAGTCGTAGCGCATCGGTGATCAGACCATGCCGCCGGCCACGGCCGGCAGGATCGTGACGTTGTCGCCGTCCGACAGCTTGGTGTTGATGCCGTCGAGGAAGCGGACGTCCTCGTCGTTCAGGTACACGTTGACGAAGCGGCGCAGCTGACCGTCGTCCACGATGCGGGCCTGGATGCCGGCGTGCCGGGTCTCGAGGTCGGTGAACAGCTCGGCGAGGGTGTCTCCCTTGCCCTCCACCGCCTTCTGACCGTCGGTGTAGGTGCGGAGGATGGTCGGGATGCGGACCTCGATGGCCATGGCTTCAGGGCTCCTGTCGGGAGTAGTCGGTCGGGGCGCGCGGCAGCGCAGGAACAGCGGGGTGGTGCGTGTGTGCGGCGCCGCGGCTGACGGCCGTACGGCGGCAGGGTCCGGCGTCAACAGATGGCGCTGGCGAGCCTGCACAGGTCGACGTGCAGCCGCGCCACGAGCAGATCGCCCGGCGTCTTTTCGCTCACGTCGTGGAAAACCATGGGCTCATCGTATCGATTCCCGGTCCGGGTCCTGGAATGTGATCCCACATGGCGGACGTTTTCGGGCCGGGGAGTGAGACCGTGCTGTTCAGACGGTCTCAGTAGGCCTCGACGACCTGGACCTCTTCCTCCGTGACCTCGCCCTCGACGATCCGGAAGGAGCGGAACTGGAACTCACCGGCCCCGTCGGTGTCGGCGGTGGAGACGAGGACGTAGTGCGCGCCGGGCTCGTTGGCGTAGGAGATGTCGGTGCGCGAGGGGTAGGCCTCGGTCGCGGTGTGGGAGTGGTAGATGACGACCGGCTCCTCGTCGCGGTCGTCCATCTCGCGGTAGAGCTTGAGCAGGTCGCCGGAGTCGAACTCGTAGAACGTGGGCGACATGGCCGCGTTGAGCATGGGGATGAAGCGCTCGGGGCGGTCCGAGCCCGCCGGTCCTGCGACGACGCCGCACGCCTCGTCGGGGTGGTCCTTGCGCGCGTGGGCGACGATCTGGTCGACGAGGGCCTGGGTGATGGTCAGCATGCCGGCAAGGATAAGCAGAAGGGCCGTTCCGTACCGAGGACTGGTACGGAACGGCCCATATGCCGGACGCCCTGAGCGGCAGCCGCAGGGGGTGCCACGAGTACTCCCTGCGGCCGGACGTCCTGTGGGGTGGTCAGCCGACCTTCTCGAACTCCACGTCGGGGCGCTCGGTGAGCTGCGGGTTGCGGCTCTTGAGGACCGCCCAGCCGACCCCCAGGGCCACGGCCCAGCCGGCCGCGACGTACAGGCAGATCCGCGCGTCCTTGTCGTACGCGATCATGCAGGTCACGCCGATGAGGAAGAGGAGGGCGACCCAGCTGAAGAGGGCTCCGCCGGGGGCGGGGAAGGACGAGGCGCGCAGCCGGCCCGCGTCGACCGCGGCGCGGTAGCGGATGTGGCTGACGAGGATCATCATCCAGGTCCAGATGCCTGCCGCGGTGGCGACGGAGGTGACGTAGAGGAACGCCTTCTCCGGGACGACGTAGTTCAGGACGACGCCGATGCCCATGAGCGCGACGGAGACCGTGATGCCGACGGCGGGCGTCTTGCGGGCGTTGAGCTTGCCGAACGCCCGCGGCGCCTCGCTGTTGGCGGCCAGGCCGCGCAGCATCCGGCCGGTGGAGTACATGCCCGAGTTGCAGGACGACAGGGCCGCGGTGAGCACGACGAAGTTGACGATGCCCGCGGCGAGCGGGATGCCGATCTTGCCGAAGGCGTGCACGAAGGGGCTCTCGCCGGCGGAGAACTCGGTCCACTTGACGACGGAGAGGATCACCAGCAGGGCGCCGACGTAGAAGACGATGATGCGCCAGGGCAGGGTGTTGATGGCCTTGGGCAGGGTCTTCTCGGGGTTCTCGGACTCGCCCGCGGTGACGCCGACGAGCTCGACGGCGAGGTAGGCGAACATGACGCCCTGGAGGGTCATCAGGCTGGAGCCGATGCCGTTGGGGAAGAAGCCGTCGTGCGACCAGAGGTTGGAGACGGCGGCGGTGTCACCGGCGTCCGAGAAGCCGAGGGTGAGCACGCCGAGACCGATGACGATCATGCCGATGATGGCCGTGACCTTGATCATCGAGAACCAGAACTCGACCTCGCCGAAGATCTTGACGGAGATCAGGTTGACGCCGAAGAGCACCACCAGGAACACCAGGGCGCTGACCCACTGCGGGATCTCCGGGAACCAGAAGTGGATGTAGATCGCGGCGGCGGTGAGCTCGGCCATGCCGGTCACCACCCACATGAGCCAGTACGTCCAGCCCGTGACGAACCCGAAGAACGGGCCGAGGAACTCGCGGGCGTACTCGGCGAAGGAGCCGGAGACGGGCCGGTAGAGGAGCAGCTCGCCCAGGGCCCGCATGATGAAGAAGATCACGACACCCGCGAGGGCGTACATGAGGATGATGCTGGGTCCGGCCTTCGCGATGTTCGCTCCGGCGCCCATGAACAGGCCGACGCCGATGGCGCCGCCGATCGCGATCATCTGGACCTGGCGGCTGCCGAGTCCCCGCTCGTACCCCTCCTCGGGCACGTTTTCCGTGTCGACCTGCGCAGAGGTCATGTGTGGTGCGCCTTTCTCCATGCCGACCCGGGCCCTCTCGTCGGCCTCGGATCGGGTTTCGATCCCCCCGGAATGATGGAGCTGAGCGGGCCCGCAAGCCCGCTCGTGCCTGGCCGGCGGTCACCGGCTCGGTGGCGCACCCGGCCGAACATTCGGGTGGTGTTCTGACCGGGCGGACGTGAAGATCTATCACGCCGCAAGACCGGTCACAGGCATGGAAATGTGGCGCATCGCACGGGAAAAGCGGACAAAACGCTTTCGGAGAGGCCATAGGAGGCGGGTGCGGTGACGGGATCGTTATCCGGATTTGAGTGTCCTCTGAGCGAACACCGATCACCGATCCGGCGATGGCGCAACCCGCACCGATCAGGCCATAAGGGTTCCGACCAGCGTCTCCTGGAGACCGCCCAGCCACAGGTAGGCCATCACCATCGGCTTGCGCGGGTCGTCGTCCGGAAGGCGGTAGAGGAGGTCGGTGTCCTCGTCGGCGGTGATCTCCAGCCGCGAGCCGATCGCGAGCCGCAGGTCGTTCAGGGCCCCCAGCCACTGCTGCGACTCCGCCGACGACAGCTTCAGCACCGCGCCGCCTTCACCGGCCGACGCCGAGGAGAGCGCGTCGAGGGAGCGGATCACCGCGAGGGCGTTGTCCCGCTTGCCGGCCCGCAGGTCGTTCTCCGTGTAGCGGCGGAACTCCGCGGAATGCGCCCGCTGCTCCTCGGCGTCGCGCGACGAGGCGGGCTGCTCGGGGTCGCTGTAGGCGTCCGGGAAGAGCCGCCTGAGCACCGGGTCGCCGGGCGGCTCGCTCGGGCCCTCGGCGAACAACTCGGCGAGCGGGTCGCCGGAGGTGTCCTCGGCGGGGCCGGGGCCGATGAGCTCCAGGAGCTGGACGGCCAGCGACCGGATGATGGAGATCTCGACGTCGTCGAGCGCGACGGCCGCGCCGCCGCCGGGGAGCGGTTCGAAGGTTCCGGGCATGAACGCCTTTTCACTGCTGGGCGGGGAGCTGGCTACTTGCGGTCCTGCTGCAGGGTGGCCCACAGGCCGTAGCCGTGCATGGCCTGCACGTCGCGTTCCATCTCCTCGCGGCTGCCGCTGGAGACGACCGCCCGGCCCTTGTGGTGGACGTCGAGCATGAGCTTGGTGGCCTTGTCCTTGGAGTAGCCGAAGTACGACTGGAAGACGTACGTCACGTAGCTCATGAGGTTGACCGGGTCGTTGTGGACGATCGTGACCCACGGGAGGTCCGGCTCGGGTACGGCGAAGACCTCCTCCGCCGACTCGGTGCGTTCGATCTCCAGGGGCGCGGGTGACGTCACACAGCCCATGCTGCCACCCGAGGGGGGTGGACGCACAAACGGGCCTGGAATCCGGGGGTCTTGCTGGAAATCGTCAAACTGACGAAATGGGGGTACGATCGGGCGTCATGAACACAGCGGACCTTGGGCTGCCGGAAGAAGAAGGGCGCGACGCGCCGCCACGACAGGGCGGTGGCGGGCGACGGGTGGGCGTCCCCTCGACGGCGCTCTTCACGGACCAGTACGAGCTGACGATGCTGCGGGCCGCCCTCACGGCGGGCACGGCCGAGCGGCGGAGCGTGTTCGAGGTCTTCACCCGGCGGCTGCCGGACGGGCGCCGCTACGGCGTCGTGGGCGGCACCGGACGGGTGCTGGACGCGGTGGAGAACTTCCGCTTCGAACCGGCCGTGCTGAACTTCCTGCGCGAGCGGGGGATCGTCGACGAGGAGACGCTGGAGTGGCTGTCCGGCTATCGCTTCAGCGGGGACATCTGGGGTTATCCCGAGGGCGAGGTGTACTTCCCGGGCTCGCCGATCATGCGGGTCGAGGGCACCTTCGCCGAGTGCGTGCTGCTGGAGACCGTGATTCTGTCGATCCTCAACCACGACTCGGCGATCGCCGCGGCCGCCTCGCGCATGGCGGCGGCCGCGGGTGACCGGCCGCTGATCGAGATGGGCGCCCGGCGCACGCACGAGCTCGCGGCGGTGGCGGCCTCCCGGGCCGCCTACGTCGGCGGCTTCGCGACCACCTCCGACCTGGCGGCCGGCTTCCGCTACGGCATCCCCACCGTCGGCACCTCCGCGCACGCCTTCACCCTGCTGCACGACAGCGAGCGGGACGCCTTCCAGGCCCAGGTGAACACACTGGGCCGGGGCACCACGCTGCTGGTGGACACCTACGACGTCACCGAGGCGGTCCGCACGGCCGTCGAGGTCGCCGGGACCGAGCTGGGCGCGGTGCGCATCGACTCCGGCGACCTGCTGCTGGTCGCGCACCGGGTGCGCCGGCAACTGGACGAGCTGGGCGCGACCGAGACGAAGATCGTCGTCACCTCCGACCTGGACGAGTACGCGATCGCCTCGCTGGCCGCCGCGCCGGTGGACGCGTACGGCGTCGGTACGCAGTTGGTGACCGGCTCCGGGCACCCCACCTCCTCGATGGTCTACAAGCTGGTCGCGCGGGCCGAGTCCGCCGACCCGCAGGCGCCGCTGGTGCCGGTCGCGAAGAAGTCCACCGGCGGCAAGACGTCCGTCGGCGGACGCAAGTGGGCCGCGCGGCGGGTGGACGCCCACGGGGTCGCCGAGGCCGAGGTGATCGGCACCGGTCCGGTGCCGGGCGAGCTCGTGGACCGGCAGCTGCTGGGGGAGCTGGTCAAGGGCGGCGAGGTCGTGGCGCGCGAGCCGCTGGACGCGGCGCGCGAGCGGCACACGAGGGCGCGCGCGGGTCTCCCGATGTCGGCCACGCAGCTCTCGCGCGGGGAGCCCGTCCTGCCCACGGAGTACCTGCACGAGACCCCGGGTAGCTAATTGCGGTGTGCCGTGACGCGCCGACCCGTGCCCCCTCCCGTCCGCTCTCCTCTGGTCATAGGCTCGGTGGTTCACCGGCCGGGCTTGCCGACCTCATAGCCGAAGGACACCGACCATGCGCCGCGCCTTGATCGTCGTCGATGTGCAGAACGACTTCTGCGAGGGGGGCAGCCTCGCGGTGGCCGGTGGTGCCGATGTGGCCGCCGCCGTCACGGAGCTGATCGGGCAGGCGGCCGGGTCCGGCTACCAGCACGTGGTGGCCACCCGTGACCACCACATCGCCCCCGGCGGCCACTTCTCCACGAACCCGGACTACGCCCGCTCCTGGCCCGCGCACTGCGTGGCCGGCACGGAGGGCGTCGGCTTCCACCCGAACTTCGCCCCGGCCGTCGCCTCCGGCTCGGTCGACGCCGTCTTCGACAAGGGGGCGTACTCGGCGGCGTACAGCGGTTTCGAGGGCACCGACGAGAACGGCACGCCGCTGGCCGACTGGCTGCGCTCCCGCGATGTCACCGAGGTGGACGTGGTCGGCATCGCCACCGACCACTGCGTGCGCGCCACGGCCCTGGACGCCGCCCGGGAGGGCTTCCGTACGCAGGTCCTGCTGGACCTGACGGCCGGGGTGGCCCCGGAGAGCACCGAGCGGGCCCTGGAGGAGCTGCGCGAGGCGGGCGTGGAGCTGTCGGGCAAGCCGGTCGTGCAGTAGTCCCGCGGTTCGGCGGGCCCCCGTGGGTCAGGTCTGGGCCGTCGGGCGCCGCAGGAGGGCTCTGATCGGCCTCCACAGCTCCTGGACCAGGTCCGGGGTCGACGCGACACCGTTGTCGGGGGCCGTGCGCCATATGAGGCCGTCGGGGTGGTGCAGGACCGCGGTGATCTCGTCCGGGGTCGGCGGGGCGGCGTTGCCGCGCAGGTAGACCGACCGCAGACCGAGGTTGCGGAGCCTGGTCAGGGCCCGGGCGCGGTTCACGGAGTGCACGAGGACGCGGACGGCGCCGGGGCCGTCGGCGGCGGGGCTGGGCAGGTTCAGTGCCACCACCACCATGCCGTTCGGCAGCTTGCAGAAGCCTCCTGCGGCCATGCGGTCATCCCCCCGTGTCGGTCGGTGTCAATAAGAGAGCCACAGGACGCACCTAAACACGGATCGGCGGTGACCCGCCAGTGGGTCACCGCCGATCATGTTCTGACCTGCAAGGATGCGGATTACCTACCCGCGGGGCCGACCTCCAGCTCGATCGTCGAGCCGTCCTTGGCCTCCTTGAGGATCTTGATCTTCGTGTTGGTGTCAGTGATCTTGACACCCGCCGTCGGGTTCGACTCGTCGTAGTAGTCGTTCTTCCGGTCGTTGAAGACCGGGACGCCCTTCGAGCCCGGGATGTACTTCGCCACGTCCGCCTTGTGCAGCGTCATGCCGTCGGTGCGGTAGCGGCTGAACGGCGAGTCGTAGGACTGGATGCGGTTGCGCATCAGCGTGCCGTCGGCCCACTTCAGCGCGGTCGGGTGGGAGTCGATCGGCAGGACCAGACCGGTGCCCTGGTGCTGGCTGGTGTTGTTGTCCGCCTGGGAGGTGTCCCACTTCCAGATCAGCAGGCCGTTCTGGTACGCGTAGTGCTCGACCCAGTCCGGGCGCTCCGTGAAGCCGAAGTTGTACGGGCCGACCTTGAGGGTCTTGTCGTACGACACGTACTGCCGGTTCTCGGCGATGTAGTACTGCGCGTAGTCCTTGGTGAAGGACGCGCCCATGCGCGAGAAGCCGTTCGCCGTCCAGGCCGCGTCCGTCGACTCGGCGTCGTCGGAGAAGACGGTGGTGCCGTCGGCGGTCACGGCGATCCGGTCGGCCGCGAAGCCCTTCATCGCCAGACCGCCGTCGGTCTGGTAGCGGAAGCGCAGGTCGAACTTCTTACCCGCGTAGGCGTCCAGGGAGTACGCCAGCTTCTTGTAACCGTCGACCGTGCCGGTCAGGACCGGCTTGTCGCTGCCGTCACGCGGGATCGGCCTGCCGTCGACCGTGCCGTCCAGGGCCGTCCAGTTGGCGCCGCCGTCGGTCGACACCTCGGTGTAGAGGTAGTCGTAGTTGGCCTCGATCTCGTACCAGCCGTCGAGCGTGAGCGACGCCGACGTCTTCCCCGTCAGGTCGACGGAACGGGTCAGCGTGTTCTTCAGGTTGTCACCGCTGCCGCTCCACCACTGGGTCTTGCCCTCGGCGGGAGGGACGATCTCGGTGGTGACCGCCTTCTTGGGGAGGTCGACGACCAGCGCCTGCTTGTGCTTGGTGTTGTACGCGGCGACACCCAGCTTGTGCCAGGAGTTGACGCCGGCCTTGGCCTTGTCGTAGTTCAGCCAGCCCAGCTGCAGCTTGTCCCAGGCGGTCATGTCGCCGGGCAGGTCGCCGATCTCGTTCTTGCCGGTGCCGAGCCAGGAGCCGGACGACATCAGCGTCCAGAAGCCGGTGGAGTTCTCGCCGCCCGCGGTGTCGTAGTGGTCCGGCAGACCGAGGTCGTGGCCGTACTCGTGGGCGTAGACGCCGAGTCCGCCGTTCTCCGGCTGAACGGTGTAGTCGCCGACCCAGATGCCGGTGTCGCCGATCTTCGCGCCGCCGAGCTTGTTGTTCTCGGGGCCGGTGGCGCCGGCGTCGGTGCCGAAGGCGTACCAGCGGTGGGCCCAGATCGCGTCGGTGCCCTGGGCGCCGCCGCCCGCGGACTCGTCCTCACCGGCGTGCACGACCTGGAAGTGGTCGATGTAGCCGTCGGACTCGTTGAAGTCGCCGTCGCCGTCGAAGTCGTAACGGTCCCACTCGTCGAAGCGCGCGACGTCCGCCTTGATCTGCGCGTCGGTCCTCCCCGCCGCCTTCTGCTGGGAGACCCAGGCGTTCAGACCGTCGCTGACGACGTTCCACACACTCGGGCAGTTCGTGTCACCGCAGGCGTTGTTGCCGTAACGGGCCTCGTTGTAGGGGACCTTGACCCAGTCGGAGACCTCACCGTCGACCGAGTAGCGGCCCGAGGACTGCTTCTCGTAGTAGGTCTTGACGGAGTTGACGCCCTTGCCGTGGCCGAAGTACAGGTCCTGGAAGTACTCCCGGTCGTAGTCGGCCCTCCACGCCGTGGAGTTGTCCTTCTTGCGGTCGGGCTTGGGAATCGTGTTGTGCAGCGGGCCCGGGGTGCCGCCGTAGCGGCTGTCGACCTTGTCCCCGAACTCGACCAGGATCGTGAAGATCTTGTCGGTCTTCTCGCGGCCGAGCTCGACGTACTTGGCGTCGCCCTTCTTGCTCTTGAGCTGCACGACCTTCGAACCATCACGGTTCTTGACCTTGCTCTTGCCCGATATGACCTGCTTCAGGGCCTCTTGGCGCTGAGCGTCCCGCGTCTTGCTCAGCGGGCCTTCGAGGTCGTGATCGTCATGGTGACGATCCGCCGGGTCGTGCCGGTCCACGGTGGTGGACCGGGGGGCCGAGGCGTCGTCGGCCACCGCGTACGTCGATGCGGTGGCGGTGGCCGCCGCGAGCGCCACGCTGATGGCGGCCGCTCTGAACGTCCAGGGTCTACTGGTCACTTGAGATCCTCCCCCGCGTTGCGGCGCGCGGCAGGCAGGGTCCCGGTCATGGAAATCCGCGCGCGCGTGATCAACGCGTGTAGTCAAGTGACGACATTTGACTAGAGGTTTAGAAGAAAAGACAGACCTTGACTTGGACAAGTCAAGTGCACTATGCGGAGGTGGCGTTCGTTTTACGGACAACCAAACGGTTGTCCCACGGCCCCTCCACCGGCCGAGCGGGCGCGTGCATATGTCCACCAGGTGGACGTCATGACTCCGTGCGCCCCCTGTGCACCGCCGTTGTTGATTAGGTCACGCTTACCGCCGGTTCCGGTCGGGCACCCTGCCCGAGAGAATGTCGTTCGGCGGAACGCCCGGAAGCCGGCGCAAAGCCAGGCCGACACCCCCGTGGACCCCACTTTCGAGGACATGATGGCCATGCCCCGTCCGACTGCCGCACAGCTCGCCTACGGTTCCTGCACCGTGATCCTCTCGACCCTCGCCATGCTGCTGCTGTCCCGGACGAGTTCGGGCGCGGGGGTCGCGATCATCGCCGTCGCGGCGCTCACCCTCGGACTGCTGGTAGCCCTGACGGTGCCCCTGCCCGGCACACGCCCGGCCGCGGTGGAACAGCCCGCCCCCCGGGAGCCGGTACGGGCCTCCATCCCGGCGCCGGCCCAGGAGCCGGTACGGGAACGGGCGGCCTCCTGACCGCCCGTTGATCCTCCGGTGCCGCCCGCTGGTCCCCGCCTGCCTCAATTGGTGCTGACCACGACCGTTTTGGCCGCCTTGTCGTGCAGGCCCTGCTTGTAGGGCCGGTCGAAGAAGCTCCAGCCGCCCGAGATCGCCGTCCAGACGCAGGCGCAGCAGAAGGCGAACGGGATCCACAGCACCGCGGCGCGCGCCAGCGCGGTCTGCGCGGAGGGCGTCGCGCCGTTGTCCAGGTTGGCCACGCGCAGGTGCAGCAGCTTCTTGCCGAGGGTCTGACCGGTCCCGGCGGTCGTGACGGTGTCGTAGGCGATGTAGAGGACGGCGGCGACCGCCGACTGCCAGAACGACTTGCCGACCTCGATGCGGTCGCTGTCCACGTCGTACTCGTTGACGCCGAAGCCCCACGTGAGCAGCCAGACGACGACACCCACCAGGATCATGTCGATGATGCGGGCGAGCGTGCGCTTGCCGCTGTCGGCGAGCGGGGGCATACCGGCGAGGGGGTCGGCCGGAGAGGAGCCGCCGCCGTACGGATCACCGCCGTAGGGGCCGCCGCCGGGAGGAACGCCACCGCCGGGCGGGCCGCCGCCATACCCGCCACCGGAGCCTCCCGGACCGCCCGGACCACCGCCCCCGTACGGCGGGGGATCACTACCGTAGGGCGAGCCCGTGCCCTCACCGGGCGGCTCGTCCGGGGGGCGCTTCCTGAACGGGTCGTCTTCCGGGGGCCGCTGACCGGAGCCGGGGGGCGGTTCACTGCTCATGGCCCGAGTCGACCGCGAACACCCGGTCTCCGCATCCGGCAGACGGCCGTCCGAGGGAGCTCAGCCCGCCACGAAGGTGTGCGCGGCCTTGTCGTGCCAGCACTGGCGCCAGGGCCGGTCGAAGAGGCACCATGCGACGCCGACCAGCCCGACGACGAGGAGTCCGGGCACGCTGTAGACCAGCCAGCGGCGCAGGGCCGGGCCGAACTCCGGGGAGTCGTGGCCCTCGATGTCCCGGACTTCGAGCCCCATCAGCTTCTTGCCGAGGGTGCGCCCCCACTTGGCGGTGGGCAGCACCTCGCACAGGACACCGGCCAGCAGCAGCACCGCCAGGATGATGCCGAGGCAGACCGAGGTCGTGCCGTCGAGCAGCCAGACCGTGACGGTCTCTCCGGAGAGCCTGGCCGCGTCGATCTTCTCGTTGACGTGGTCGATCGCCTTGGTGCCGAGCGGTACGGCGGCCACGGCGGTGAGGGCGGCGAGGACGACGGTGTCCAGCAGCCGGGCGGCCAGCCGCTTGCCGAGACCGGCGGGGCGGGCTTCCGCCTGGCGCCGGGCGGCCGCCTGGAAGACGTCCTCGACCGGCGGCTTCCAGGGCGCGACGGGCTGTTCGTCACCACCGCCGCCCCCGGCGAGCCGGTGCACCTGCTGCGCCCAGGACGACTGGCCGCCGCCGGGGCCCGCGCTGAGGGGGACCGCGGCGGCGGCGCCGGGCTGGGCACTGCCGGGCCCGCCGGACTGCGCGGGGACGGTGGGGGGCGTCTGGGGCCCGGACAACGCCGTCGGGGCCGGCGCGGAGGCCGCCGTGGAGGCCGGTGCGGAGGCCGGCGCGGAGGCCGCCGTGGAGGCCGGCGCGGAGGCCGCCGTGGAGGCCGGTGCGGAGGCCGGTGCGGAGGCCGGTGCGCCCACGCCCGGCG
>NZ_JASKMS010000024.1 GCF_030124145.1 Streptomyces sp. 378 | reverse complement strand
CCTTACAGCGCCGATGGTACTGCAGGGGGGACCCTGTGGGAGAGTAGGACGCCGCCGAACAATTCTTGTGAAAACCCCCGCATCTTCGGATGCGGGGGTTTTCTGCGTTTAGGGCCCCTTTCGGGGCTCGCTTTCGTTCAGAGGCGCCCGGCCGCCTTCAACGCCAAGTACGCATCCGCCAGTGCCGGCGCCAGGTCGTCCGGTGTGGCGTCGACGACCGTGACGCCGTGGCGACGGAGTTGCTCTGCGGTGCGGTGACGTTCCGACTGGGCCTGGGCGGCTGCGGCGGCCGCGTAGACAGCGTCGACATCTCCGCGGGACTTGGCCATGCGAGTGATATGCGGGTCCGCCACCGAGGCCACCAGGACCGTGTGCCGCTGAGTGAGCTGAGGGAGGACCGGGAGCAGGCCCTCCTCCACGGGAGCCGCGTCCAAAGACGTGAGCAGGACGATCAGGGAGCGGCGGGGGGACGTGCGCAGGGCGGTGGCCGTGAGGCCTCGGGCGTCCGTCTCGACGAGTTCCGGTTCGAGCGTGGCCATCGCGTTGACCAGGGCGGGAAGGACGTCGCCCGCGGTGCGGCCCTGGACGAGGGCGCGGATCTTACGGTCGTAGGCGAGAAGGTCCACGCGGTCGCCGGCGCGGGAGGCGAGGGCGGCGAGCAGAAGAGCCGCGTCCATGGCGGCGTCCAGGCGGGGGGCGTCGCCCACGCGGCCGGCCGAGGTGCGGCCGGTGTCGAGGACCATGAGGATGTGGCGGTCCCGCTCGGGACGCCAGGTGCGGACGGCGACCGTGGTCTGGCGGGCTGTGGCGCGCCAGTCGATGGAGCGGGTGTCGTCGCCCGGGACGTATTCGCGCAGGCTGTCGAACTCCGTGCCTTCACCGCGGGTGAGGACGCTGGTCCGGCCGTCCAGTTCGCGCAGGCGGGCCAGTTTGGACGGCAGGTGCTTGCGGCTGGTGAACGGTGGGAGGACGCGTACCGTCCAGGGGGCCTTGTGGGTGCCCTGGCGGGCGAAGAGGCCGAGGGGGCCGTACGAGCGGATGGTGACGCGGTCGGTCTGGCGGTCGCCCCGGCGGGTGGGGCTCAGACGGGTCGTCACACGGCGGCGTTCGCCCGGCGGGACTGTGATGCGGTGGCGGGAGGCCGTCATTTCGGTGCCCGGCGTCCAGCTGCTGGGGGGCCAGGCGTCACGGAGCCGGGCGCGGAGGGGACGGCCGGATGGGTTGGTGAGGGTGAGGGTCACGTCCGCCGTGTCGCCCAGGCGTACGGAGGTGTCGCCGGAGCGGGTCAGGCCGAGACGGCGTACGGGGGCGGCCAGTGCGAAGTCGCAGGCGCAGGCCACGGCCAGGGGGGCGTTGACCGCCAGGATGCCCGTCCAGCCGGGCTCCCAGATGCCGACGGGGAGGGAGCCCAGGGCCGCGAGGAGGGCGGCGCGTCCGGTGAGTGCCATCAGCGTGGGACGGGGACGTGGGCGAGGATCGCGTTGATGACCGAGTCGGCCGTCACGCCTTCCATCTCGGCCTCCGGGCGGAGCTGTACGCGGTGCCGGAGGGTGGGGAGGGCGAGTGCCTTCACATCGTCCGGGATGACGTAGTCGCGGCCGGTCAGCCAGGCCCAGGCGCGGGCGGTGGCCAGGAGGGCCGTGGCGCCTCGTGGTGAGACGCCGAGCGTGAAGGACGGCGACTCGCGGGTGGCGCGGCAGATGTCGACGACGTAGGCGGTGATCTCCGGGGAGATGGTCGTCTCGGCGACGGCGGCTCGGGCTGCTTCCAGGTCGGCGGGGCCCGCCACGGGGCGGACGCCGGCGGCTCGGAGGTCGCGCGGGTTGAAACCTTCGGCGTGGCGGGTGAGGACGTCGATCTCGTCCTGGCGGGAGGGGAGGGGGATGGTGAGCTTGAGGAGGAAGCGGTCCAGCTGGGCTTCGGGGAGGGGGTAGGTGCCCTCGTACTCGACCGGGTTCTGCGTTGCTGCGACCAGGAAGGGGTCGGGGAGGGGGCGGGGCGTGCCGTCGACGGTGACCTGGCGTTCCTCCATGGCTTCCAGGAGGGACGACTGGGTCTTGGGAGGCGTGCGGTTGATCTCGTCGGCGAGGAGGAGGTTGGTGAAGACCGGGCCGGGCTGGAAGGAGAACTCGGCGCTGCGGGTGTCGTAGACCAGGGAACCGGTCACGTCGCTCGGCATGAGGTCGGGGGTGAACTGGACGCGTTTGGTGTCGAGTTCGAGGGCGGAGGCGAGGGCTCGGACCAGGAGGGTCTTGGCGACGCCGGGGACGCCTTCGAGGAGGACGTGGCCGCGGCAGAGCAGGGCGACGACGAGGCCGGTGACGGCGGGGTCCTGGCCGACCACGGCCTTGGCGATCTCGGCGCGCAGGGCCTCCAGGGCGTCTCGGGCGGTGCCCGGGTCCCCGGTCTGCCCGGCGTTGTCAGTGGTCGGGTCCATCATGGACGGCGTACCTCTCTTTCGAGGGCGTCGAGTCGGTCGGCGAGTGCGATGAGTGCTGTGTCGTCGCTGGGCGGTGGTCCGAAGAGGAGTGCGTGCTGGTCCCGGCCGTCGCCGTGGAGGTGGGCGGACAGGGCGGGGAGCAGGGCCTCGGGCGTGTTCGCCTGGGCGACGGGGACGCCTACGAGGGGGGCGAGGCGGGTGCGGGTGGTGGAGCGCAGAGCGTCGGCCGCGCGGTCGCGGGCGTCGGCCTTGCGGTAGAGGCGGGCGCGGCCTTCGGCGGTTTCCGAGGCGCGGATCGCGACGGGGAGTTTTTCGGCCACGAGGGGGCCGAGCCGGCGTGCCCTCCAGAGGGCGGCCAGGGCTGCGGCGATGAAGAGTTGCAGGGTGCCCCAGAGCCAGCCCGAGGGGAGCAGGTCGAAGAAGCCGCGTTGGTCGTCGGCGTCGGTGGCCGGGGTGTCGGAGAGCGAGGGGAGGTACCAGACGAGATGGGGGCGGGAGCCGAGGAGCTGGAGGGCGAGCGAGGCGTTGCCCTGCTCGTCGAGGCGGTCGTTGAGGAGGATGTCGGGCGCGCCCAGGACGATGGTGTCGCCGTCCCCGCGCGCGTCCGGGATGCGCAGCAGGGTGGCCAGACGCTCGCTGGGGTAGCACTGGTCCGCGCCGAGGTGGGTCGTCGTGTAGCGGACGCCGCCGGTCTCGGCGGTGCCTGCGCGCCGGGCGGCGGGCAGGGTGCAGTCCGGGGAGAGTGCCGAGTCGAGGCTGGTGGCGGGGTCGGCGGTGACGCCGGGGGCGAGCCGTTCGATGGAGGCGCTGCCGGAGGCGACCAGGACGGTGCGCCCGCGGGAGTCGGCGAAGGCGCGGTGCAGGCGGGTCTGCTGGCTGGGAGTCAGCAGATCGGGGGCGGCCACCAGGAGGGTGGTGTCGGGTCCGGCCGCGGCGGCCGCGTCGTCCAAGGTGGTGACGACCCGGGTGTCCACGCCGCGGTCTGCGAGGAGTTCGGCGACGGCGCGGCTGCCGCCCGGGTCGGCGGAGCGCGGGTCGAGTTCGCCGTGGCGGGCGTCGGAGCGGATGAGGGCGATGGCGACGGCTCCCACGAGGAGCACCACGAGGGCGAGCGCGATGCCGCGGGCGCGGGTCCACACCTGGCGGGCGGTGGGCGAGGCCGAGGTGAGCGAGAGGGTGGCCTCGGTGGTCATTCGGCGGCTCCCTGGCGGCTTTTGCCGGCCGTGCCCGCGCTGCTCGCGGTGAGCTGGGGCTTGGTGCGTTCCAGTTCGCGGTCGAGTTCCGCGATGCGGTGGTACGACTGCTCTGTCGCCGAGCGGCCGCCGTACGTCACGTCGTCGAAGTCGCGGGCGGCGGTGCGCAGCCGGTCGGTGTGGGCCGGCAGGGCGCGGCCGGCTTCGGCTGCGGCCTCGTCGGCGGTGCGGCCGGGGCGGACGTCGAGGAGGGCGCGTTCCTCCAGGGCGCGGACGAGGGCCCGCATGCGTTCCTGGACGGCCTGGTTCCAGTGGCCTTGTGCGGCGTGTGCCTCGGCGGTGGCGCGGTGGTCGGCGGCGCTGCGGGGGCCGTCGTCGAACAGGGCGGCGGAAGAAGCGGGTTGGCGGCGGGGGGTGCCCAGGCGCCACCACAGGGCGGCCAGGAGCGCGATGACGGCCAGGATGATGACGATCAGGCCGAGTGTGCCGCCGGGGGTGGCGGCCGAGGTGGCGTTGAAGAGTTTGCCGAGCCAGTCCCAGAAGGCGTCCAGGGCGCGCTGGAACAGGCTGGGGTCGTTCTCGTGGTACATCCGCTTGGACAGCTCACGCCGGGCCGCCTCCCGTGCGGGATCGCGCGGGAGGGTGAGGGGCGGATCGTCGGCGGAGCGGGCCGGCGACAGCAGGGGGGTGTCGCCGGCGCTCAGCAGTGTCCGTATGCCGGCGCGTGGCAGCGCCGTGGTGAGAAGTTCCCCCGCCCTGCTCACCGCATCAGCTCCCCGGGGTGGCGCCGGGGGCGGGGGAGCCGTGGCCCTGGACGCCTGCGGCGCGGACCAGCTCGAGGTCGAGGGCCTCGCGGCGGATGCGCTGGTCGATGTACAGGAGCACGGTGACGCCTGCCGTGATCGGGAACGTGATCATGGAGCCGATCACCGAGCCGATGCCGCTGATGATGAGGAACGTCCAGCCGAGGCCGCCCGCACCGGTGTTGAGCCAGCCGGTGAGGCCGTCGCCGCTGAGGGCCGCGGCGAGGAGGGTGAAGGGGATGACGATGATCGAGGCGACGACGCTCGCGATGAGCGTGGCGAGCAGCTGGATGCCGAAGATCCGCCACCAGGTGCCCTGGACGAGCTTGGCGGAGCGGATCAGAGCCTTCTTGATGCCCTGCTTCTCCAGCATCAGGGCGGGCGAGGCGAGGGAGAAGCGGATCATCAGCCACAGGGCGACGATGCCGGCGCCGATGATGCCGAGCACGGTCAGGGCGACACCCGCTCCGCCGTTCACGGTGACGCCGACGATGATGCCGGGCAGGCTGCCCACGGTGACGATGCCGGCGGTGATGAGCAGCAAGAGGCAGATCAGGCCGAACAGTTTGAAGACCTGAGGGCGGGCGTCGCGCCAGGCCTCGCCGATGGTCACCGACTTGCCGAGGACGGCGCGGCTGGTGACGGTGGTGAGCAGCGCGGTCGCGATGACGGTGCCGACCAGGGAGATCACGAAGACGACGGTGGAGCTGAGCATGGCGTCGCCCATGGCGCGGGTCAGCTCGCTGAGGGTCGCGCTGGGATCGTTGAGGGCGTCGGTGGAGGAGTCGTCCAGGACGAGGCCCTGGAACAGGACGACGATGACCTCGGTGAGGACGGCGACGGTGAGCGAGATGCCCAGTACCGTGCGCCAGTAGGTGCGCATGGTGGAGACCGCGCCGTCGAGGATCTCGCCCACGCCGAGCGGGCGGAGCGGGATGACGCCGGGTTTGGCGGCGGGCGGGGGGCCGCCCCAGCCGCTTCCCCAGCCGCCGGGGGCGCCGTGTCCGGGTCGGCCGGCGGGGCCGTATCCGCCGGGGCCCTGGCCGCCGGGAGGCGGGGTGCCCCAGCCTCCCGGCCCGGGCGGCGGGGGCGGGGGAGCCTGGCCGGGGACGGCTGGGCCGCTGGGGGCGGACCACTGGGCCGGTGGCGGCTGCTCCTTGGACCACTGCGGACCGGGGTCCTGCGGGGTCTGGCCGGGCTGGGCCGGCTGGTCCGCGGGCTGTGCGGGTCCGGGGCGGTCGGTGGGCTCGGCAGGGCCGGACTGATCCGGCTTCTGTCCGTCGGACGGGGCGGATCCGGGCGAGGCCCAGCCCGGAGTGTCGTTCATCGTCGCTCCTTCACGGTGCCCGTCCGCGGTCGCGGCGGCAGGTTGGCAGCCATCGTGCCATGGGGTGGTCTTGGAATGACCGGCCGAGGTAGGGGCTGGGTACCTTCAATTGTCCGCCCGATAGGGGGCAGACTGACGGCATGGCTGATCAGTACACGCGCAGCGGTGACGACAAGCGGCCGACCGAGATCCCCGCGATCCGCTGGGAAGAGCCACCGGAAGGCCCCGTTCTGGTCCTCCTGGACCAGACGAGGCTGCCCGTCGAGGAGGTCGAACTGGTTTGTACGGACGCGTCCGCACTCGTGGAGGCGATTCGCTCGCTCGCCGTGCGCGGAGCGCCCCTGCTCGGCATCGCGGGGGCGTACGGGGTCGCGCTCGCGGCCGTGCGGGGCTTCGACGTGGACGAGGCCGCCTCCGCGCTGGCGAGTGCCCGGCCGACCGCGGTGAACCTGGCTGTGGGTGTGCGCCGGGCCCAGGCGGCTCACCGGGCGGCGCTCGCCGAGGGCGGTGACGTCCGGCGGGCGGCCGCGGCGGCGCTGGCCGCGGCGCGGCAGCTGCACCGGGAGGACGCCGAGGCCAGTGGGCGGATGGCCGAGCACGGGCTGGCGTTGCTCGACGAGCTGCTGCCCGGAGGCGGGCACCGGATCCTCACCCACTGCAACACCGGTTCGCTGGTGTCGGGCGGGGAGGGGACGGCGTTCGCGGTGGCGCTCGCGGCGCACCGGATGGGCCGGCTGCGGCGGCTGTGGGTGGACGAGACGCGGCCGTTGTTGCAGGGGGCTCGCCTGACGGCGTACGAGGCGGCTCGCAGCGGGATGGCGTACACGCTGCTCACCGACAACGCGGCGGGGTCGCTGTTCGCCGCGGGCGAGGTGGACGCGGTGCTGATCGGGGCGGACCGCATCACGGCGGACGGTTCGGTGGCGAACAAGGTCGGGAGCTATCCGCTGGCGGTGCTGGCGCGGTACCACCATGTGCCGTTCATCGTGGTGGCGCCGGTGACGACGGTGGATCTGGACACCGCGGACGGTGCGTCCATCGAGGTCGAGCAGCGCCCGGGGCACGAGGTGACGGAGGTGACCGCGCCGCAGGTGCCGGTGGCCGGTGCGGAGGCGGGCGGTGGGATTGCGGTGGCGCCGCTGGGGACGCAGGCCTACAACCCGGCGTTCGACGTGACCCCGGCCGAGCTGGTGACGGCGATCGTCACGGAGGAGGGTGTCGTTTCGCCTGTGACGGCGGAGGCGCTCGCCGAGGTGTGTGCGCGGTCCCGACGGGTGTCGGCGGACTGAGTCGGCGACTACGGAGGGTTCGCGGGGCGAGGCGGGTTCCTGGCACCTTCGGTTCGCCCCGCTCGGTTCTGCGGCTCTCCACGCCCTTGGGGAGCCGTGAAATCGGGCGGGTCTCGTCCGCGTCGAGATCATGGGAGGGCGGGCGAGAGCAGACAGTAGCGCTTACTGCGACTATGGTCACTGGCCGGTGAGCTACCTCACCACTGCCTTCGCCACCGTTATGAGAATGGGATGATGTCGTTTATGAAGGGACGAGTCCTTGTCGTCGACGACGACACCGCACTGGCCGAGATGCTCGGCATCGTGCTGCGTGGTGAGGGTTTCGAGCCGTCGTTCGTGGCCGACGGCGACAAGGCGCTGGCCGCTTTTCGCGAGGCCAAGCCCGATCTGGTGCTTCTCGACCTGATGCTGCCCGGCCGGGACGGCATCGAGGTGTGCCGCCTGATCAGGGCGGAGTCGGGCGTGCCGATCGTGATGCTGACCGCGAAGAGCGACACCGTCGATGTCGTCGTGGGCCTGGAGTCCGGTGCCGACGACTACATCGTGAAGCCGTTCAAGCCGAAGGAGCTGGTGGCCCGCATCCGGGCGCGGCTGCGGAGGTCGGAGGAGCCCGCTCCGGAGCAGCTCGCCATCGGTGACCTGGTCATCGACGTGGCCGGGCACTCCGTGAAGCGGGACGGGCAGTCGATCGCGCTGACGCCGCTGGAGTTCGACCTGCTGGTCGCGCTGGCGCGCAAGCCGTGGCAGGTGTTCACGCGCGAGGTGCTGCTGGAGCAGGTGTGGGGCTACCGGCACGCGGCGGACACGCGGCTGGTCAACGTGCATGTGCAGCGGCTGCGTTCCAAGGTCGAGAAGGACCCGGAGAAGCCGGAGATCGTGGTGACCGTCCGTGGTGTCGGGTACAAGGCAGGGCCGAGCTGACATGTCCGGAGACAGTGCCGCTTCGGCGCCCGGCCGGTCCGGGGCCCGCCCGGAGCGGCCTGTCGGGCGGAAGAAGTCCGACTCCCGCTGGGCGCGGTTCCTGGAGAGCGGGCTGCTCCAGGGCGGCGTTCAGGGCAGCCCGGTCATCCGCTTGTTCATGCGGTGGGTGCGCCGGCCGTTGCTGCCCGTCATGCGGCTGTGGCGGCGCAACATCCAGCTCAAGGTGGTCGTCACGACGCTGCTGATGTCGCTCGGCGTGGTGCTGCTGCTGGGCTTCGTCGTCATCGGGCAGGTGCGCAACGGCCTGTTGGACGCCAAGGTGAAGGCGTCCCAGAGCCAGGCCACGGGCGGGTTCGCGGTGGCCAAGCAGCGGGCCGACGAGGAGGCGAGCGGCACCGGCGACGACGCCGCCACGGCGGGCGGGCGCCCCGCGCAGAACGTCACCCCGTGGATGAGTGACCTCGTCTCCTCGCTGTCCAGCGGCGGCCAGGGCGCCTTCGACGTGGTGACGCTCCCGGCCTCCGGCGCGCACGGTGCGGGCGGCCGCGGACAGCGGGCCTCCGGCGAGGTGGACTGGAGCAGGAGCGTGCCCGCGGACCTGCGGGAGCGGGTCGGCAGCAGTACGGCGGCCGCGCAGAGCTACACCCGCATCACCTACAACAACGCCACCAAGGACTCCCAGCCGGGCCTGGTCATCGGCATGCAGGTCGACGACCCCAACGGCGATCCGTACCAGCTGTACTACCTCTTCCCGCTCACCCAGGAGGAGAAGTCGCTGAGCCTGGTCAAGGGCACGCTGGCGACGGCCGGGCTGTTCGTCGTGGTCCTGCTCGGGGCCATCGCCTGGCTCGTCGTGCGGCAGGTCGTCACGCCGGTGCGGATGGCGGCGGGGGTCGCCGAGCGGCTGTCGGCGGGGCGGCTTCAGGAACGTATGAAGGTCACCGGCGAGGACGACATCGCGCGGCTCGGCGAGGCCTTCAACAAGATGGCGCAGAACCTCCAGCTGAAGATCAGCCAGCTGGAGGACCTGTCGCGGATGCAGCGGCGGTTCGTGTCGGACGTGTCGCACGAGCTGCGTACGCCGCTGACGACCGTCCGGATGGCCGCGGACGTCATCCACGAGGCGCGTGTGGACTTCGACCCGGTGACCGCCCGGTCGGCGGAACTCCTCGCCGACCAGCTGGACCGGTTCGAGTCGCTGCTCGCCGACCTGCTGGAGATCAGCCGGTTCGACGCGGGCGCCGCGGCCCTGGAGGCGGAGCCGGTAGACCTCAGGGACGTCGTGCGGCGTGTCGTCAGCGGGGCCGAGCCGCTCGCGGAGCGCAAGGGCACCCGCATCCGGGTCCTCGGGGACCAGCAGCCCGTCGTCGCCGAGGCCGATGCCCGGCGCGTGGAGCGGGTGCTGCGCAACCTCGTCGTCAACGCCGTCGAGCACGGTGAGGGCAGGGACGTCGTCGTGAAGCTCGCCGCGGCCGGTGGTGCCGTCGCCGTGGCGGTGCGGGACTACGGGGTCGGGCTGAAGCCGGGCGAGGCGACCCGTGTGTTCAGCCGCTTCTGGCGGGCCGACCCGGCACGCGCGCGGACCACCGGTGGTACGGGGCTGGGGCTGTCGATCGCCCTGGAGGACGCGCGGCTGCACGGCGGCTGGCTGCAGGCGTGGGGCGAGCCGGGGGGCGGTTCGCAGTTCCGGCTGACGCTGCCCAGGACCGCCGACGAGCCGCTGCGGGGCTCGCCGATACCGCTGGAGCCCAAGGATTCACGGCGGAACCGGGGCCTCGACGACGCCGGCCTGCCGTGCGGCGGTGGAGACGGCGAGAAGCGGGCGACCGTGCCGGCGCAGCCGATGAGCGGGCCGGTGCCGCAGGGCGCGAAGCGGGACCCGATACCGCCGCGTGTCGCCCCCACGGCGGACCCGACGGCTCTGCCCGGCAATGGTTCGCGTGTGGTGCCCAGGCCCGCCTCGGGCACGCGGCGGCAGGACCGGGCGGCGGGGGCGGAGCAGTCGGCTCCCGGCGCGGGTGTGAGTGACCCGGAGGGCACGGGGCGGGGCGAGGGCGCCGACGGCCGGACCGGGCCGACCCGGAATCCGGTCGTGAACGGGCCGCGGAACGAGGACGACCGCTCCGCGGGACCGGGTGGCCGGGTGGCCGGGCCCCGGGACGTGGACAGGCAAGGGGAGGCATCTCGTGGGCGCTGACCGCGAGGGGCGCGGCCGGCGCAGGCCGGCGCGTGTGATGGTGTACGCCGCCGGTGGCGTCCTGGTGCTGGCGGGGTGCGCCTCGATGCCGGACAGCGGGGATCTGCGGGGCGTGGAGTCCACCCCCCGCCAGGAGACGCAGGTGCGGGTGTTCGCCGTGCCGCCGGGGGAGGACGCGCCGCCCTCGGACATCGTGCAGGGCTTCCTGGAGGCGCTCACCAGCGACGATCCGCACTACAAGACGGCACGCCAGTATCTGACCGGCGACGCCGCGAAGACCTGGCGGCCCGAGGCGTCCACCACCGTGCTGACGGACGGGCCGGGCGCCAAGCCCGAGGCGGGCGGCGGTGGAGAGGACAGCGGCGCGATCTCGTACATGCTGACCGGCGCCAAGGTCGCCACCGTCGACGCGCAGCAGGCGTACGCGCCCGCCACGGGGGCGTACGGCAAAAGCGTGCACCTGACGCAAGACAGCAAGGGGCAGTGGCGGATCGACGCGCTGCCGCAGGGTGTCGTCATCGGCGAGTCGGACTTCCAGCGCAACTACATGTCCGTCAGCAAGTACTACTTCGCCTCGAACACCGACGCGGCCGGATCGAAGTCACAGACGGCGGTCGCCGACCCGGTCTACGTGCGGCGGCGCGTGGAGCCCATGACGCAGATGGTGAGCTCCCTGCTCAACGGGCCCACGCGATGGCTGGGGCCCGTGGTCAGGTCGAGTTTCCCCACCGGTACGGCGTTGGCGAAGGACGCCGGCGCCCTGACGCCCGACGACCGGAACAAGCTGACCGTTCCGCTCAACGACAAGGCCGCGGGCGTCGGCACCAACCGGTGCGAGGAGATGGCCGCCCAGCTGCTCTTCACGCTGCGGAAACTCAGCCCCGCGGTGGACGAGGTCGAGCTGCGGGCCGGCGGGGAGGACCTGTGCTCACTCACACAGCAAGCGGCCGAAGCGGCGGCCTCCCGGGGCGCGGCACGGCACCCCGACTACCTGTACTTCGTCGACGGCAAGCACCGGCTCGTACGGATCGCCGCGGGCAACAGCGACACCGATCCGGAACCGGCGCCGGGGGCACTCGGCGAGGGTGAAACGGCGCTGCGGTCGGTGGCGGTCTCGCGTGACGAGCACACCGCGGCCGGTGTCAGCCTCGACGGCAGATCGCTGTATGTGGGATCGCTGGTCTCGGGCGGTTCGCTGGGCGAGCCGGTGCTGCGCAGTCGGGGCGGGGCCGAGAAGCAGCGGCTGACCACACCCAGCTGGGACGCGGACGACGGTCTGTGGGTGGCCGACCGCGACCCCGACCATCCCCGGCTGCTCCTCCTCCAGGAGGGCAAGGGCGATCCGCTGGAGGTGCGCATGCCGCACCTGGACGGACGGATCCAGTCCGTGCGGGTGGCCGCCGACGGGGTGCGGATCGCGCTCGTCGTGGAGAAGGGCGGCAAGAAGACCCTGCTCATCGGGCTGATCGAGCGGGGCGAGAAGCCGGGCGGTGAGCCGGCCGTCAGTGTGGTCGAACTGCGCTCCGCAACACCGGAGTTGGAAGAGGTCACGGCCATGTCGTGGGCCGGGGACAGCCGGCTCGTCGTGGTCGGGCGCGAGCACGGGGGCGTCGAGCAGATGCGGTACGTCCAGGTCGACGGTTCCACGCCGGACGTGCCGGCGCCCGCGGCCCTGACCGGCGTCAAGGACGTCACCGCCGCCGAGGACGACCAGCTGCCGCTGGTGGCGTACTCGGTGGACGGCATCGTCCGGCTGCCGTCGGGCGAGCAGTGGCAGAAGGTGACGGAGGGGACGGCGCCGGTTTATCCGGGGTGAGGTGTGAGCGTCCCGGCCGCAGGTGTGTGCCGGAGTGCGCTGAACGCGGGCGGCGGCCGCTTCTGCCGAGGACGGACTCGGGAGGGGCGGCCGTCGGCGTTCGGGGTGTGGGGTTCACGGGGGTGCCGCTGGTGTGGGGTGTGGTGGTTCACGGGGGTGCCAACGGTCGGGGCGGGGCTGTTGGGGGGGGGTAAATCTCGGCGCGGGCGTCGCTCGTGCGGGCTCCAGCACCGGCACGTCCTCCGCGATGGTCCGCTGCACGGCTTCACGCGTGCGGGCTCCACTCGTGTGGGGGACGGTCGGGTCGCGGCGCGGCTGGTTGTCCACAGGGGGTTGTCCACAGGGGTGGTCGGGCCGGGCCCGGGTGGGCACAGTGGTGGCCATGCGGAAGTGGTGGCAGGACCTGACCGACCTGGTGCTGCCGGGCGAGTGCGGGGGCTGCGGCGCGCTGCGTACGGTGCTGTGCGCGCGCTGCCGTGCGGTGTTGAGCGGAGCTGCGGTGCGTCGGGTGCGACCGGTGCCGGAGCCGCCCGGACTGCCCGTGGTGCACGCGGCGGCCCGGTACGCGGACGAGGTGCGGGCGACGCTGCTGGCCCACAAGGAGCGGGGCGCTCTGGCGCTGGCCGGGCCGCTCGGGGCGGCGCTCGCGGAGGCCGTGCGGGCGGGGCTCCGGGGCGCCCTGGAGCCGACTGCGGCCGGGATGGCGCGGTCCCGGGGTGGCGGAGCTCCTGTGCTGCTCGTGCCGGTGCCGTCCGGGCGGCGGGCCGTGCGGGCCCGGGGGCATGATCCGACCCGGCGGATCGCGCTCGCGGCGGCGGTGGAGTTGCGGCGGAGGCGAGTGCCGGCCCGGGTGCTCGGCGTGCTGCGACAGCGGCGGGCCGTGGCCGATCAGTCGGGGCTCAACTCCCGGCAGCGGCTGGACAATCTCGCGGGCGCCCTGGAGGTGGCTCCCGTAGGTGCCCGGCTGCTCTCCGGAGGGCCGGTCGTCCTCGTCGACGACGTGATGACCACCGGGGCCTCTCTCGCGGAGGCCGCACGAGCCGTGCGCGCGGTGTCGTACAGGCTTGCGATCTCGGACAGGGCGACGGGGCCGATTCCGAATGCTGCGGGGACTTCGGCCGTGTACGGGCGAGAGACGTGGGAAAGCAGAGAGGAACAGAACGTCGGATCAAGGCGAGAGAGGACGGGTCGGCGGCCCGCCCGGCGGGGAATCGCGGGCGCGGATGACGCGGACGGGGTCGTCGACGTGGTGTGCGCGGCAGTCGTCGCGGCATCTCCGGACTCTTTGGAAATAAACCGGAACTGACTGAGATCTTGTGTCGTTGCAGGTAACGAGAAGACCTATTCACCTGAACGGAGGTACGCCGCGGTAGAGGGTGACGACATCCGTCCGGGCGAGATATGTTCGGTTGAGAGGGAAAGCCGCAGGCCACACCTCTCAAATCCGAATGCCGTGCCGCGCGTTTCTCTTCATCACTCGCGACGGCGGAATGGAGATCTTGCCCACGGGGGAGGAGGTGGAAGTCACCGAGTCCGAGGTTCCGGGGCTCACCGGAACCTGGTGCAAAAGGGAGACGCTCCGCATCGAAGCGGAGCGATCCGGGAACGGAGTTCTGCGTGGACATCGTCGTCAAGGGCCGCAAGACCGAGGTGCCCGAGCGGTTCCGGAAGCACGTGGCCGAGAAGCTGAAGCTGGAGAAGATCCAGAAGCTCGACGGCAAGGTGATCAGCCTCGACGTCGAGGTGTCCAAGGAGCCGAACCCCCGACAGGCCGACCGCAGTGACCGAGTGGAGATCACGCTCCGCTCCCGCGGTCCGGTGATCCGGGCGGAGGCAGCGGCGAGCGATCCGTACGCGGCGCTCGACCTGGCGGCGGAAAAGCTGGAAGCCCGGCTGCGCAGGCAGCACGACAAGCGGTATTCGCGCCGTGGAGCGCGCCGGATCCCGGCCGCCGAGGTCGCCGACCACGTTCCGGGCGTGGCGACGCTCAACGGAAACGGCCTGGTGCCGTCCTCCGAGGAGGAGCCCGAGGCCGTACCCACGAAGAAGATCGGCTCGCTGGAAGTGCAGGGTGACGGCCCCATCGTCGTCCGCGAGAAGACCCACGTCGCAGCGCCCATGACCCTCGACCAGGCTCTCTACGAGATGGAGCTGGTCGGGCACGACTTCTACCTGTTCGTCGACTCCGAGACCAAGGAACCGAGTGTCGTCTACCGACGGCACGCCTACGACTACGGCGTGATCCACCTCAGCACGGACACGATGGTCACCCAGGCGCACTCCCCCGATGCGGGCGGTGTGCTCGGCGGCTGACCCCGCCGGGTGACAGCGGAACAGGTGCCCCTGGAGCGCGTGTGCGCCCCCAGGGGCACCCCCGTGCGACCACTTCGCGCCCCGCTCCGGCACCCCGGTGCCGTCCGGGCATGAAATCATGGTGGCCACGGCCCAACCGGTGGGTCGTTGCTCTGGGTTGGCGATGGCTCAGGACCTCAGGCCACAGCCTTCAGGGGGAGGAACGATGGCGGACAGCTTCGGACCGATGCGTGACAAGGATGCCGGCGACGGCGTCGTCGCCATGGGCCCGGACTCGGGGACTCCACGCAAGGAACCGATCAGAGTCCTCGTGGTGGACGACCACGCCTTGTTCCGCCGTGGTCTGGAGATCGTGCTCGCCGCCGAGGAGGACATCCAGGTCGTGGGAGAGGCGGGCGACGGCGCCGAGGCCGTCGAGAAGGCCGCCGACCTGCTGCCCGACATCGTCCTGATGGATGTCCGGATGCCCAAGCGGGGCGGGATCGAGGCGTGCACCTCCATCAAGGAGGTGGCACCCAGCGCCAAGATCATCATGCTGACGATCAGCGACGAGGAAGCCGATCTCTACGACGCCATCAAGGCGGGCGCGACCGGCTATCTCCTCAAGGAGATCTCCACGGACGAGGTGGCCACCGCCATTCGCGCGGTGGCCGACGGGCAGTCGCAGATCAGCCCGTCCATGGCGTCGAAACTCCTCACCGAGTTCAAGTCGATGATCCAGCGCACGGACGAACGCCGGCTGGTGCCCGCGCCGCGCCTGACCGACCGCGAACTCGAAGTCCTCAAGCTCGTCGCCACGGGAATGAACAACCGCGACATCGCCAAGGAGTTGTTCATCTCCGAGAACACCGTGAAGAACCACGTCCGCAACATCCTGGAGAAGCTGCAACTTCACTCCAGGATGGAAGCGGTGGTGTACGCGATGCGGGAGAAGATCCTCGAGATCCGCTAGGACCCCGCCTCAGCCGAGCAGGCGTGCGAGTTCCTTCGCCAGGGGCTCGCGCAGATCCGGCGCGTCGACCCGCTCCACGCGGACGTCCGCGCAGTCCACCCAGGCAGCCGCCTCGGCCAAGGCCTGGGCGACGGCCGGGATCGCCTTCGGGCCGTCGAGCGTGACCTGCTTGGCCACCAGGGTGCGGCCCTCGCGGGCCGGGTCCACGCGGCCGACGAGACGGCCACCGGCCAGCACCGGCATCGCGAAGTAGCCGTGGACCCGCTTCTGCCTGGGGACATAGGCCTCCAGGCGGTGCGTGAAGCCGAAGATCCGCTCCGTGCGCGCCCGCTCCCAGATCAGGGAGTCGAAGGGCGACAGCAGCGTCGTGCGGTGACGCCCCCGCGGGGACGTCTCCAGGGCCGCGGGGTCGGCCCACGCCGGCTTGCCCCAGCCCTCGACCGAGACCGGGACCAGGCCGGAATCGGCGATCACCGCGTCGACCTGTTCACCCCTGAGGCGGTGGTAGTCGGCGATGTCCGCACGGGTCCCGACCCCGAGCGACCGCCCCGCCAGACGGACCAGGCGGCGCAGGCACTCGGTGTCGTCCAGCTCGTCGTGCAGCAGCGCCTCGGGGACGGCCCGCTCGGCCAGGTCGTAGACGCGCTTCCAGCCGCGGCGCTCCACGCACACCACCTCGCCGTACATCAGGGCGCGTTCGACGGCGACCTTGGAGCCGGACCAGTCCCACCAGTCGTTCGTCTTCTTCGCGCCGCCCAACTCCGTGGCCGTGAGGGGGCCTTCGGAGCGGAGCTGCTTGATGACCTGGTCGTAGGCGCCGTCGGGCAACTCGTGGCCCCAATGCGGGCGGTTGCGGTAGGCGCGGCGGCGAAAGGCGAAGTGGGGCCACTCCTCGATCGGGAGGATGCACGCGGCGTGGGACCAGTACTCGAAGGAGTGGGTGTCCCGCCAGTAGGCGTCCTCGACCGTCCTCCGGCCCACCGCGCCCAGGCGGGCGTAGGGCACGAGTTCATGGGAGCGAGCCAGGACCGAGATGGTGTCGAGCTGTATCGCGCCCAGGTGGCGAAGGACGCCGCGGACGCCTGAGCGACGGTCGGGCGCGCCGAGGAAGCCCTGGGCGCGCAGCGCGATTCTGCGGGCCTCGTCCGCGGAGAGGTCTGCTGTGGGGCGCGGGGTGGTCATGGTCGCAGCGTAGGGGGTGGGACTGACAAGGGGATGTGATCTGCGGGTTCGCCAGGACGGCCGAGCCGGTCAGCGCCGGCAGGCAGGACGGCCGAGCCGGTCAGCGCGCCGGAAGGTACGGGGCCGTCGACGGGAGGCCCAGGTCGGAGGGGAGCAGCGAGCCCACCCAGGTGTCACGGCGTACCCCCTTGTTGTTCGTCGCGGAGCGCAGGGTGCCCTCGATCGTGAAGCCCGCTCGTTCGGCCACCGCTCGGGACGCCCGGTTGCCGACCTCCGCGCGCCATTCGACGCGGTCGAGTGCGGCGCGGGTGAAGGACCAGCGGCAGGCGGTCAGGACGGCCTCGGTGACGTAGCCGTTGGCGCGGTGCTGTTTCGCGGCCCAGAAGCCGATCTCGCCCATGCCCAGGGCGCGCATCGTGATGCCGAGCATCCCCGCCAGGTCTCCGGAGCGCAGGAAGACACCGAAGGCGAACATGGAGCCGTCCGCCCAGCCCTGCGGCGCCAGTTGCTCCGTGAAGTTCCGGGCGTGCTCGCGCAGGTAGGGCGAGGGGATCGTGGTCCAGCGCTGGATGTCGGGGTCCTGGCAGGCGTCGTACACCGCGTCGGTGTCCTGGGGACCCACCGGGCGCAGCAGGAGGCGGTCCGTGGTGAGGGTGACGGGGTCCATCGGCCGATTCTGCTCGGCGGCCGGGCGCGATGTCATGGATTTGCCGTGAGTGAGGGGGTGATCACGCACGGTGCGAATTCGGCCGGGAGGCGCGGCACCATCCGGGAGGGCCGGGCGTTGTCCCCTTTGAAGCAGACGTGAATCAGAATGGAAGCAGCGGACGGTCGCCGTCACAGCAGGCCCTCCCGGCGCGGCGGGGTCCTCGCATACGATGGCCGTTGCTCAGTAAGTCAAGTGGTAACCGACCGTCCCAGGCCCGACCGGCAAGGAGACCAACCCCCGTGTCCGTCCTCTCGAAGATCATGCGTGCAGGCGAAGGCAAGATCCTGCGCAGGCTGCACCGCATCGCGGACCAGGTCAACTCCATCGAAGAGGACTTCGTCGACCTCTCCGACGCCGAGCTGCGCGCCCTCACCGATGAGTACAAGCAGCGCTATGCCGACGGCGAGACCCTGGACGACCTGCTGCCCGAGGCTTTCGCCACCGTGCGCGAGGCCGCCAAGCGCGTCCTCGGCCAGCGTCACTACGACGTGCAGATGATGGGTGGCGCGGCGCTGCACATGGGCTACGTGGCCGAGATGAAGACCGGTGAGGGCAAGACCCTCGTCGGCACCCTTCCCGCGTACCTCAACGCCCTGTCCGGCGAGGGCGTCCACATCATCACGGTCAACGACTACCTGGCCGAGCGCGACTCCGAGATGATGGGCCGTGTCCACCGGTTCCTGGGGCTGGAGGTCGGCTGCATCCTCGCGAACATGACGCCGGCTCAGCGCCGCCAGCAGTACGCCTGCGACATCACGTACGGCACCAACAACGAGTTCGGCTTCGACTACCTGCGCGACAACATGGCGTGGTCCCAGGAAGAGCTCGTCCAGCGCGGCCACAACTTCGCCATCGTCGACGAGGTCGACTCCATCCTCATCGACGAGGCCCGTACGCCGCTGATCATCTCCGGCCCGGCCGACCAGGCCACCAAGTGGTACGGGGACTTCGCCAAGCTGGTGAAGCGCCTCAAGCGCGGCGAGGCCGGCCAGCCGCTCAAGGGCATCGAGGAGACCGGCGACTACGACGTCGACGAGAAGAAGCGCACGGTCGCCATCCACGAGTCGGGTGTCGCCAAGGTCGAGGACTGGCTGGGCATCGACAACCTCTACGAGTCGGTGAACACCCCGCTCGTGGGCTACCTGAACAACGCCATCAAGGCCAAGGAGCTCTTCAAGAAGGACAAGGACTACGTCATCATCGACGACGAGGTCATGATCGTCGACGAGCACACCGGACGTATCCTCGCGGGCCGCCGTTACAACGAGGGCATGCACCAGGCGATCGAGGCCAAGGAAGCGGTGCCGATCAAGGACGAGAACCAGACGCTCGCCACGATCACCCTCCAGAACTTCTTCCGCCTCTACAAGCGCCACGACCACAACGGCAAGGAACAGCCCGGTCTGTGCGGCATGACCGGTACGGCCATGACCGAGGCCGCCGAGTTCCACCAGATCTACAAGCTCGGTGTGGTGCCGATCCCGACCAACCGGCCGATGGTCCGCAAGGACCAGTCGGACTTGATCTACCGCACCGAGGTCGCCAAGTTCGAGGCGGTCGTCGACGACATCGAGGAGAAGCACCGCAAGGGGCAGCCGATCCTCGTCGGCACCACCTCCGTCGAGAAGTCCGAGTACCTCTCGCAGCAGCTCAGCAAGCGCGGCATCCAGCACGAGGTGCTCAACGCCAAGCAGCACGACCGGGAGGCGACGATCGTCGCCCAGGCCGGCCGCAAGGGCGCCGTCACGGTGGCCACCAACATGGCCGGCCGTGGTACGGACATCAAGCTCGGCGGCAGCCCGGAGGACCTCGCCGAGGCGGAGCTGCGCCAGCGTGGCCTCGACCCGGAGGAGCACATCGAGGAGTGGGCGCACGCCCTGCCCGAGGCGCTGGAGCGGGCCGAGAAGGCCGTCCAGAACGAGAAGGACGAGGTCGAGAAGCTCGGCGGGCTCTACGTGCTCGGCACCGAGCGTCACGAGTCGCGGCGCATCGACAACCAGCTGCGCGGTCGTTCCGGCCGTCAGGGCGACCCGGGTGAGTCGCGCTTCTACCTCTCCCTCGGCGATGACCTGATGCGGCTGTTCAAGGCACAGATGGTCGAGCGCGTCATGTCGATGGCGAACGTCCCGGACGACGTGCCCATCGAGAACAAGATGGTCACGCGTGCGATCGCCTCAGCCCAGTCGCAGGTCGAGCAGCAGAACTTCGAAACCCGTAAGAACGTCCTGAAGTACGACGAGGTCCTCAACCGCCAGCGCGAGGTCATCTACGGCGAGCGGCGCCGCGTCCTGGAAGGCGAGGACCTGCACGAGCAGGTGCAGCACTTCATGGACGACACCATCGACGCCTACGTCGAGGCCGAGACCGCCGAGGGCTTCCCGGAGGACTGGGACCTCGACCGGCTGTGGGGCGCCTTCAAGCAGCTCTACCCGTGCAATGTCACCGTCGAGGAGCTGGAGGAGACGGCCGGCGACCGCGCAGGGCTGACCGCCGAGTTCATCGGCGACTCCATCAAGGACGACATCCACGAGCAGTACGCGGCGCGTGAGGCGCAGCTCGGCTCCGAGATCATGCGCGAGCTGGAGCGCCGGGTCGTGCTGTCGGTCCTGGACCGCAAGTGGCGCGAGCACCTCTACGAGATGGACTACCTCCAGGAGGGCATCGGCCTGCGCGCCATGGCGCAGAAGGACCCGCTGGTCGAGTACCAGCGCGAGGGCTTCGACATGTTCACCGCCATGATGGAGGGCATCAAGGAGGAGTCCGTCGGCTACCTGTTCAACCTGGAGGTCCAGGTCGAGCAGCAGGTCGAGGAGGTCCCGGTCGAGGACACCAAGCCGGTGGCCGACCTGGAGAAGCACGACGCGGTGCCGGCCCAGGCGGGTTCCCGTCCGGAGATCCGCGCCAAGGGGCTCGACGTCCCGCAGCGGCGCAACCTCCACTTCTCCGCGCCGACGGTCGACGGCGAGGGCGGCACCATCGAGGGCGACTTCACCGAGGACGGCGAGCCGGTGCGCTCCGAGGCCGACGGCCTCACGCGCGCGGAGCGGCGCAAGCAGGCGCGCAGCCGCGGGCGTCGTAAGAAGTGACGGTAGTCGCGTAGCGGCTTGAGGGGCCGGACACCTGCGGGTGTCCGGCCCTTCGGCGTGAAGGCCTCAGTCGGATTCCGGGCGGGGTGGGCGGGGGCCGCCGAGCTCCACCGCCGTGCAGCGCCAGCGCAGGTCCTGGCCCAGTTCCAGGCGGAAGGCCATGGCGCGCAGCCGGTCTCCGGCGCCGATGCGGGCGAAGGCCTCGATGGCGCCCGGGCGGGGCTCGAAGTAGCCGATGTCGCGGACGACGGGGCGGGCGCCGCGGGTGCGCAGCGGGCCGCGTTCGGCCAGCCAGGCCAGTTCGTCGTAGGCGCGTCCGCGGGTGTGGCGGAGCATCGAGTGGACGGGGCGGTGCCCGCTCAGGACGGCGAGGAGGAGGTCGGCGAAGAGGTCGGTGGGCCGGGGCTGGGGGACCGCCGCGGGGCGGAAGCCCTGGACCGGGACGCGCGGGGCGGCTTCGGGGGCGGCCGGGGCGGTGACGCTCGCGCGCGCCGGGGTGGTGGTGTCCGTCGCCCTGCGGGGCGCTGTGCGGGCGGTGAAGGGCGTCGGTGGGCGCGTGTCCGCGGGGCGCGTGCGGGAGGTCCTGGTGCGGGCGGAGGCCGGTGGACGGCCACCCGCAGCCTGAGGCCGGGTCCGGCCGCTGCCGGGCGAGCGTGGGGGTGCGGCGCCGGCAGGGGCGGGCGGTGTGGTTCCGGGGGCGGCGGGGGCTGGCCCGGTGGCATAGGCGTCGGCGTCGGCGGGAGTACGCGTGCGGGGTGCCGCGCTGTCGGGTGTGCCGGGTGCGGTGGTCGGGGGTGTGCCCGGTGCGGTGCTGTGGCCCACGGTGGCTGCGGTGCGGGCCGGAGGGCGGGGCGCTGTGTTGCCGAGTGTGCCGGGCGTGGCGTTCGCGGGCGTGCCCGGTGCGGTGCTGTGGCGGAGGGGGGCTGCGGTGCCCGCTGGAGGGCGGGGTGCCGTGGTGCCGGGCGTGGTGTCGGGGGGTGTGCCCGGTGCCGTGCTGTGGCGGAGGGGGGCTGCGGTGCGGGCCGGAGGGCGGGGTGCCGGGCTGTCGGGTGTGCCAGGTGTGGTACTCGGGGGTGTGCCCGGTGCCGTGTTCGCGGAAGCGGGGGGTGTCGTGTTCGCGGGAGCGTCGCGTGTGGGACTTGTCGTGGGGTTCGGGTGGTGGGGCTCGTGGTGGGTCGGTGGGTGGGTGGGCGGACGGTGCTGGGTCCTGGTCATGACCTTGTGCATGGGTCCCCGTTTCGTGGGCCCGGTGGATACCGGAGAGTAACTTCGGGTCTGTGATCTTGTACGGGGCCGACGGGGGCGGCGGCAAGGAAGCGGAATTCGGGTCGCGGGCGCCGGAATGTTCACCTATCCGGGTGATGTCGGGGGTGCGGTCCCCGTCGGTACGGGGGTGTGCCGGGTGAATTCCGGGACCGGGGTGGACGCGTCGGGCGGCATGGGGCGGGACTCGAAAGGGGACACCCCGCACGTATCCTGAAGGCCCTCCGGAGCCCTCCGACCCGACCACGAAAGCGGCCAGCCATGCGTGTCTACGTGCCCCTGACCCTCCCCGGTCTCGCCGAGGCGTACAAGGCGGGCCAGCTGGGAGCCGGGCCGTTCGTCGCCTATGCCGTGACACCCGGGCTGCGCGAGTGGTACGTGTCCGACGACATCGAGGAGCTGGAGTACGCGGCGCTCGGCCGGGCCGCGCTGGCTTCGCTGCGGCTGCTGGCGGCCGAGCCCGGGGCGCCGCGGCGCCGGGTGGTGGTCGCCGTCGACGTGGCCGACCGGGCCGTGAGCGCGGATCCGGACCGCGGACTCGATCCGGCGGCGCTGGGCGAGGTGCGGGTCGCGACCGCGGTGCCCCTGGGCAAGGCGGCGTCGGTGCACGCCGACGCGGCGGACGCGGAGACCGACGTGACCGCGGCCGTCGAGGCGCTGCCGGCGGCGGACGGCGGGGACGGCGACGCGCAGTTCGTCGTGGACGGGGCGGAGGACCACGAGCTGCTGTGGTTCGCCACGCAGGAGATTCGGAACCTGGTGGAGGGCGGGGCCTGAGCGGGCCGAGGGGGCGCGTTGAGGCGCCGTTCTCTTGATTGTCAGTGGAGGCGGGTACGTTTTCGGGCATGGGGATGAAGACGGGCGCGCACATTGTCTGGGACTGGAACGGGACGCTGTTCCACGACATCGACGCGATCATCGGGGCGACGAACGCGGCCTTCGCCGAGCTGGGGCTGGAGCCGCTGACGCTGGAGAAGTACCGCGAGCTGTACTGCGTACCGGTGCCGAAGTTCTATGAGCGGCTGATGGGGCGGCTGCCGACCGAGGCCGAGTGGGAGGCCATGGACGACATCTTCCACCGGTACTACGCCGAGCACCGGACGACGTGCGGGCTGACGGCGGGGGCCGTGGAGCTGCTGTCCGGGTGGCGGACGGCGGGGCGCAGCCAGTCGATCCTGAGCATGTACGTGCACGAGGAGCTCGTCCCGCTGGTGCGGGGCTTCGGGATCGAGCCGCACTTCATACGGGTGGACGGGCGGACCGGGCCGTCGGGGGGCAGCAAGGCCGAGCACATGGTGCGGCACCTGGCGTCCCTGAGCGGGGTGGCGCCGGAGCGGACCGTGGTGATCGGGGACGCCGCGGACGACGCGGTGGCCGCCCTGCACGTGGGGGCCCGGGCGGTGCTGTACACCGGCGGGTCGCACAGCCGGATGAGCCTGGAAGCGGTCGGCGTCCCTGTGGTGGACACGCTGGAGGAAGCGGTCGCGGAGGCGGAGCGGCTCGCGGCCTGATGGGCGGTCCTGACCGGCAGCCCCGACCGGACCCCGCGGGGACACTGTGCAGAACGTCAAACTTCCGGGGCTGGTTTTGTACACATACGGCTCATGACGGAGTACCTGTAAGGAGCGATAGCCTTGGTGGCGTGATCAGCGCGATAGTTCGCGGGGACGTCGTCGTCCCTGCCCTGCGCCCGGAGAGCACGGACGACATCCGTGACCGGGCGGCGGTCGCTGGTCTTCGCGGGCGGGACGTGGCATCGAGGACTCCCGGGACGCCGAGCATCACCCGTTCCCAGGCGTCGCAGAGAGCAGCGTCACACCGGTGGCGCAGCTCAAGAATGGCTCAGACACCCCCGCTCATCTCACCTTGCGGCATAGCGTCGGAACAGACCGGATACCCCGTGTCACGACGTGGGGTCGTAAGCGCAGAGGCCGTACTTCCTTCTACGTCACGCAACGGCGCGCGACAGGAGCCAGAGGACAATGCAGACCAAGCTGGACGAAGCCAAGGCCGAGTTGCTCGAGAGGGCTGCCCGGGTAGCTGAGAACAGCCCGGTCGGGGGGCACCTACCGACCGGGTCGACGGGCGAGGAGACCCCAGACGCCCAGAAGGCCCCGGACCGCGAGACCCTCCTGACGTTCCTCCAGCGTTACTACCTGCACACGGCCCCGGAGGACCTCACCGACCGCGACCCGGTCGATGTCTTCGGAGCCGCCGTATCGCACTACCGGCTGGCCGAGAACCGCCCCCAGGGCACCGCCAACGTGCGGGTGCACACCCCCACGGTGGAAGAGAACGGGTGGACCTGCAGCCACTCCGTGGTCGAGGTCGTCACCGACGACATGCCCTTCCTCGTCGACTCCGTCACCAATGAGCTGACGCGTCAGGGGCGCGGGATCCACGTCGTCATCCACCCGCAGTTCGTGGTGCGGCGCGATGTCACCGGCAAGCTCATCGAGGTCCTGTCCACCCCGGCCACCGGCGACCTCCCGCACGACGCGCACGTCGAGTCCTGGATCCACGTCGAGATCGACCGTGAGACCGACCGGGCCGATCTGAAGCAGATCACCGCCGACCTGCTGCGCGTGCTGTCCGACGCCCGTGAGGCCGTCGAGGACTGGGGCAAGATGCGGGAGGCGGCGATCCGGCTGGCGGAGGGGCTGCCGGACGAGCCCACCCCCGCCGACCTGCCCGGACCTCAGGTCGAGGAGGCCCGCGAGCTGCTGCGCTGGCTCGCCGACGACCACTTCACCTTCCTCGGCTACCGCGAGTACCAGCTGCGCGACGACGACTCGCTGGCCGCCGTGCCCGGCACCGGGCTCGGCATACTGCGCGCGGACCCGCACCACGCCGCCGAGGAGAGCCACCCGGTCAGCCCGTCGTTCGAGCGGCTGCCCGCCGACGCCCGGGCCAAGGCGCGCGAGCACAAGCTGCTCGTGCTGACCAAGGCGAACAGCCGGGCGACCGTGCACCGGCCGTCGTACCTGGACTACATCGGCGTCAAGAAGTTCGACGCCGAGGGCAACGTCATCGGCGAGCGGCGGTTCCTCGGACTGTTCTCCTCCGCCGCCTACACCGAGTCCGTGCGCCGGGTCCCGGTCATCCGTCGCAAGGTCGAGGAGGTCCTGGAGCGGGCCGGGTTCTCGCCCAACAGCCACGACGGCCGTGACCTGACGCAGATCCTGGAGACGTACCCGCGCGACGAGCTGTTCCAGACCCCGGTCGACGAGCTGCGGGCCATCGTCACCTCCGTCCTGTACCTCCAGGAGCGCAGGCGGCTCAGGCTCTACCTGCGCCAGGACGAGTACGGGCGCTACTACTCCGCCCTCGTCTACCTGCCGCGCGACCGCTACACCACGGCCGTGCGCCTGAGGATCATCGAGATCCTCAAGGAGGAGCTCGGCGGCATCAGCGTCGACTTCACCGCATGGAACACCGAGTCGATCCTGTCCCGGCTGCACTTCGTGGTGCGGGTCCCGCAGGGCACCGAGCTGCCGGAGCTGTCCGACTCCGACAAGGAGCGCATCGAGGCCCGGCTGGTGGAGGCCGCCCGCTCCTGGGAGGACGCCTTCGCCGAGGCGCTCAACGCCGAGCTCGGCGAGGAGCACGCGGCCGAAGCGATGCGCCGGTACGCGCACGCCTTCCCCGAGGGCTACAAGGCCGACCACAACCCGCGCGCCGCGGTCGCCGACCTCGTCCACCTCGAGCAGCTGAACACCGAGGCGGACCAGGACTTCGCGCTCAGCCTGTACGAGCCGGTGGGCGCCGCCCCCGAGGAGCGCCGCTTCAAGATCTACCGCACCGGCGACGCGATCTCCCTGTCGGCCGTGCTGCCGGTCCTCAACCGGCTCGGTGTCGAGGTCGTCGACGAGCGGCCGTACGAGCTGCGCTGCTCGGACCGCAGGGTGGCCTGGATCTACGACTTCGGTCTGCGCATGCCCCGCGCGAACGGCGGCGACCACTTCGGCGACGACGCCCGCGAGCGCTTCCAGGACGCCTTCGCCGCCACCTGGACCGGCAAGGCGGAGAACGACGGCTTCAACGCCCTCGTGCTGAGCGCCGGGCTCAACTGGCGCCAGGCGACGGTGCTGCGGGCGTACGCCAAGTACCTGCGGCAGGCGGCGTCGACCTTCAGCCAGGACTACATGGAGGACACCCTCCGCAACAACGTCCACACCACCCGTCTGCTCGTCTCCCTGTTCGAGGCGCGGATGTCGCCGGACCGGCAGCGCGCCGGGCACGAGATCGTGGACGCGCTGCTGGAGGAGGTCGACGCGGCCCTCGACCAGGTGGCCTCGCTCGACGAGGACCGGATCCTGCGGTCCTTCCTCACCGTCATCAAGGCGACCCTGCGGACGAACTTCTTCCAGGAGGCGGCGGGCGGCAAACCGCACGACTACGTCTCCATGAAGTTCGACCCGCAGGCCATCCCCGACCTGCCGGCACCGCGCCCGGCGTTCGAGATCTGGGTGTACTCGCCGCGCGTCGAGGGCGTGCACCTGCGCTTCGGCAAGGTCGCGCGCGGAGGCCTGCGCTGGTCCGACCGGCGTGAGGACTTCCGCACCGAGATCCTCGGCCTGGTCAAGGCGCAGATGGTGAAGAACACCGTCATCGTGCCGGTGGGCGCCAAGGGCGGCTTCGTCGCCAAGCAGCTGCCCGACCCGAGCGTCGACCGGGACGCGTGGCTGGCCGAGGGCATCGCCAGCTACAAGACGTTCATCTCGGCGCTGCTCGACATCACCGACAACATGGTCGCGGGCGAGGTCGTCCCGCCCGCCGACGTCGTCCGGCACGACGAGGACGACACGTACCTCGTGGTCGCCGCCGACAAGGGCACCGCGACCTTCTCCGACATCGCCAACGGCGTCGCCGAGAACTACAACTTCTGGCTCGGTGACGCCTTCGCCTCCGGCGGTTCCGCCGGCTACGACCACAAGGGCATGGGCATCACCGCCCGCGGCGCCTGGGAGTCCGTCAAGCGGCACTTCCGCGACATGGGTGTCGACACCCAGACCGAGGACTTCACGGTCGTCGGCATCGGCGACATGTCCGGTGACGTCTTCGGCAACGGCATGCTGCTCTCCGAGCACATCCGCCTGGTCGCCGCCTTCGACCACCGGCACATCTTCATCGACCCCGACCCGGACGCCGCGACCTCCTACGCCGAGCGGCGCCGCCTGTTCGAGCTCCCCCGCTCCAGCTGGGAGGACTACGACAAGGGGCTGCTGTCGGCCGGTGGTGGCATCTTCCCGCGCACGGCCAAGGCGATCCCGGTCAACGCGCACATCCGCGAGGCCCTCGGCATCGAGGCCAAGGTCACCAAGCTGACCCCGGCCGACCTGATGAAGGCGATTCTCCACGCGCCGGTGGACCTGCTGTGGAACGGCGGCATCGGCACGTACGTCAAGTCCTCGGTGGAGTCCAACGCGGACGTCGGCGACAAGGCCAACGACGCCATCCGCGTCGACGGCAAGGACCTGCGCGTCAAGGTCGTCGGAGAGGGCGGCAACCTCGGCCTGACCCAGCTGGGGCGGATCGAGTTCGCGCTGCACGGCGGCCGGATCAACACCGACGCCATCGACAACAGCGCGGGCGTGGACACCTCCGACCACGAGGTGAACATCAAGATCCTGCTCAACGGCCTGGTCAGGGACGGCGACATGACCGTCAAGCAGCGCAACAAGCTGCTCGCCGAGATGACCGACGAGGTCGGCCGCCTGGTGCTGCGCAACAACTACGCGCAGAACACGGCGATCGGCAACGCCCTCGCGCAGTCCAAGGACATGCTCCACGCCCAGCAGCGCTTCATGAAGCACCTGGTCAGGGAGGGACACCTCGACCGGGCGCTGGAGTTCCTGCCCACGGACCGGCAGATCCGCGAGCGGCTCGCCCAGGGCCAGGGCCTGACCGGCCCGGAGACGGCCGTCCTGCTGGCCTACACGAAGATCACGGTCGCCGAGGAGCTGCTCCACACCTCGCTGCCCGACGACCCGTACCTGACGGGCCTGCTGCACGCGTACTTCCCGACGGAGCTGCGCGAGCAGTTCTCCGACCGGCTCGACGGTCACCCGCTGCGCCGCGAGATCACCACGACCGTCCTGGTCAACGACACGGTCAACACGGGCGGTACGACGTACCTGCACCGCCTGCGCGAGGAGACCGGCGCGTCGCTGGAGGAGATCGTGCGGGCCCAGACCGTGGCCCGGGCGATCTTCCGCCAGTCCCCGGTGTGGGACGGGGTCGAGGCCCTGGACAACAAGGTCGAGGCCGACGTCCAGACCCGTATCCGGCTGCACGCCCGCCGCCTGGTGGAGCGCGGCACGCGCTGGCTGCTCAACAACCGGCCGCAGCCGCTGGAGCTCGCCGGGACCGTCGATTTCTTCGCCGACCGGGTCGAGCAGGTCTGGGGGCAGTTGCCCAAGCTGCTGCGCGGCGCCGACCTGGAGTGGTACCAGAAGATCTACGACGAGCTGACGGGCGCCGGAGTCCCGGACGAACTCGCCACCCGGGTGGCGGGCTTCTCCTCGGCCTTCCCGACGCTCGACATCGTCTCGATCGCCGACCGCATGGGCCGGGAGCCGATGGACGTCGCCGAGGTGTACTACGACCTCGCCGACCGGCTGCGCATCACCCAGCTCATGGACCGCATCATCGAGCTGCCCCGCGCCGACCGCTGGCAGTCCATGGCCCGCGCGGCGATCCGCGAGGACCTGTACGCGGCGCACGCTGCGCTGACCGCCGACGTCCTGGCGGTGGGCAACGGCACCTCGACGCCCGAGCAGCGCTTCAAGGCGTGGGAGCAGAAGAACGCGGCGATCCTCGGCCGGGCCCGCACCACACTGGAGGACATCCAGAGCTCCGACGCGTTCGACCTCGCCAACCTGTCGGTGGCGATGCGCACGATGAGGACGCTGCTGCGCACGCATTCATAGGCGCACGGCGTGACGGGCGCCCCGGGCCGGTTCCGGCCCGGGGCGCTTCTTCTTGGTGTGCATTAGGGCGATTCGACTGGAGGACTCACCGAATCCGGCTGAGGCTTGGGTCGTGACTGTGAACCTCTTCGAGGAGCGGGTGGCCGCCCCCAGCGCGCTCGGCGTCGCCAGGGAGAGCGGACTGTTCTACTCCGGGTATCACGGCCTCGGCCTGGACGGGCCCCATGATGCGCACCGCGCCTAGACCGGCCGCCGTCGCCGCGCAGGCCGCTGCCGCGGTGGTCGTCCTGCTGTTGCTCCTGGTCATCGTCCGGCTGCCGTGGGCCGGTGATCTCGGGATGCACGCGGCGACCGTCCAGCGGCTGCGGCACGACCTGGTCGACCCGGGCAATCCGCTCGTCGACGCGGACACGCCGAGCCCCTACTACTCGCCCTGGATGCTGGTGCTCGGCTGCGTCGCGCGGGTCAGCGGTCTGTCGGTCTTCGTGGTGCTGCGGCTGGCGGCCCTGGCCGGACTGGGGCTGCTGGTGACAGGGGTGTGGCGGTATGTGCGGACGCTGACCGGTCATCGTGCCGCGCCCGCGCTCGCCCTGCTGAGCCTGCTGTTCCTGTGGGGAACGGCCTTGTTCAAGTGGAGTGGCTTCTACGGGCTCAGCTCGCTGGCGCTGACGGTGTCGTACCCGAGCCTGTTCGCGCTGGCGTTGGCGTTCCACCTCTGGGCGTGGCTGGCGCGGGCGGTGCGCAGCGGTGCCGGGTGGGGGGTGTGGTCCGGCCTCGGGACGCTGTGGGCGGTGATTCTGCTGTGCCACCAGTTCTCGGGGGTGGTGGCGTCGCTGGGCGCGGTCGCGACGGTGCTGGCGGCGCGGCCGGGCCGGCAGGTGTGGCTCCGGCTCGGCGGCGGGGCGGCCGTGGGGCTCGCGGTGCTGGCGCTGTGGCCGTACTACGACTTCTTCGCGCTGTTCGGGGCGAGGGACGGGCTGGAGGCGGTGCACCGGCCGTTGTACGAGGACCTGCTCGGGCGGTACTGGCTGGTGCTGCTCGGGGTGGTGGCCCTGGGGGTGCGGGCGGGGCGGGACCGGTGGGATCCGCTGGTGCTGTTCTTCGTGCTGGGTGTCGCGGTGGTGGCGGTGGGCGGGGTCAGCGGGCACTACTCCTGGGGGCGGGCGTTGCCGGCGGCGCTGATCCCGGCGCAGCTCGCGGCGGCCGTGGAGGTGTGCGAGGCAGGGCGGCGCGGGGTGCGGGCCGGGTGGGCGTGGGTGCTGGGCGTGGCGCTGGTGCTGGGCGCGTGGACGCAGGCGGGGACGGTCGGGTACGTCGTGCCGCCGCGGGATCTGCCGGAGGCCGTCGCGGAGAAGTACCGGCGGCCGTGGGCCGGGTACCACTGGATGACGCGCTGGGTGCGGTACGGCGATGTGGTGATGGCGCGGGAGGGGCGGCCGGCCCGGCAGATCCCGGCGTACGGGGCGTACACGGTCGCGCCGGGGTATCCCGACTTCTTCCTGCCGGACGAGGGGCGGCGGGAGCGGGCGGTGCGGAGGTACTTCGCGGCGGGGACGCCGGGGGAGGAGCGGAGGGAGATTCTGCGGGAGTACGGGGTGCGGTGGGTCGTGGCGGGGGTTGGTCATCGGGGCGTCGGGTTGCGGGAGGTCGCTCGGGGGCCGGAGGGGCAGGTGTTGTACGCGGTGGTGAGTGAGCCGGTGCGCGGGGTGGTTGCTGAGGCCGGGTGGGTCCGCAGCCCGGCGGAGCGGGGTGCTGCCTGCGCCCACCCGTGCCGCCCCTAGGCGGCACGCATGCCCGCGGCTGAGCGGTGGCGTGCATGCCCGCAGTTGAGTGGCGGCGTGCTTGTCTGCAGTTGAGCGGCCGGTGCGCTGGTCCGCGGCTGAGCGGTGGCGCGCATGCCCGCAGTTGAGTGGCGGCGCGCTTGTCCGCAGCCGGTAGCGGCACGCGCTCCCGTAGCCGGTAGCGGCAGGCGTGCCCGCAGCTCTGCGGCGGAGGCCGTTACCTCAGTGCGCTCGCCACCAAGCGTGCCGCCCTCTTCACCCTCGGGCGGGCCACCCTGCGTACCGTCGGGCGGATCACCCTGGCCGTCACCCCCACCGGCTTCCAGCGGACTTGCAGGCGGCCCGGGCCGTGGCCCTCCGGTTCCACCGTCAGGTGGTGGGAGGGGACGCGGGTCGTCAGCGTCGGGAAGGTCAGGGGCGCCAGCAGCAGGCCCGTGTGGGACAGGCCCTGGTGCTGGAGGCGGAGCAGCGGGTGGCGGATTCCGGCGAAGCCCTGGAGGGGGAGCGGGGCCGCCGCGAGGTCGAGGTGGGCGTGGCCCTCGAAGAGGCCGGGGCGCACGGGGGCGAGGCGGAAGTGGACGCGGAGGCGGCGGCCGCCCGGGGCGATGAGGAGCGTCGCGCGCTGGGGGCCGACGGGGAGGCGCAGCGCCGGGTCCCAGGTGCGGATCGTGAGGTCGATCGACGCGCCCGGGCCTCGGGTGATCTCCTTGATCTCGTGGCGGAACTGGGCGCTCGGGAAGGGGCGGGTCTCCAGCTCCAGGTCGGAGATGTCCAGTTCGCGGCGTGACCACTCCGACTCGGGGATCCGGTCCCCCCAGTAGGTGCGGCCGTCCCCGTCGGTGACCACACGCCTCGGTGCCACCCCGTGCCCCAGGCCCCGGGCCGCCAGACGCGCCTCGGGCAGACGGCGGTCGCGGATCAGCTGGATGACGACACGTTCGGCGCGCGGGAGACGCGCGAACGCGCCCGGGGTGAGTGTGTCGAGGTAGGGGGTGACGATGTCCGCGAAGGACGTCAGCCAGGCGTCGTCCCGGTAGGGCAGGTCACCGGCGTACATCCGCACGTCGTGCTTGAGGAACTTGTGGTCCTTGTCCTCGCGCAGCGACTCGTGCCCGCTCTCGGCGAGGAACGCGTCGATGAGGTGCTGGACGTGGACCCGGTCCCGGACGTTGGCGAGCTTGTGCCGCTGGTTGGATATCGAGGCCGCCTCGGAGGCCGCGAAGGGCGCCACGTACCAGCGGTAGACCGGCTCCGGGATGATCGTGAAGCTCTTGGCCAGGCAGTACGCCTGCGCGGAGAACAGCTGGTCCTCGTAGTGGATGCCCTCGGGGAAGCGCAGGTCGTGCCGGTCGAGGAAGGCACGGGCGTACATCTTGCTCGTCGACAGGTGCTCGAAGAGCAGGCGCGGGTCGGCCTCGATGCCGTCGAGGGTGCGGCGCTCGGCGACCAGGTGCGGCATCCAGGTCGAGCGGCGGCCGTTGTCCACCCGGATCCGCTGCACCGCGCCCATGGCGAAATCGATCTCGCGTTCGCGATGGGCGGCGAGCAGCAGTTCGACGGCGTTGTCGGGGAGTTCGTCGTCGCTGTCGAGGAACATCAGGAACGGGGCGCGTGCGATGCGCAGGGCGCGGTTGCGGGGGGCGCTGCAGCCGCCGCTGTTCCGCTCCAGGCGGAGGTGGCGGACCCGGGGGTCCTGGGCCGCCAGCCGCTGGGCCACCACCGGGGTCTCGTCCGTGGAGTGGTCGTCGCTGATGACGATCTCGATGTTCGTGTGGGTCTGGCGGCGGACCGATTCGACCGCGCGGGTGAGCCGTTCGGCGTCGTTGTAGACGATGACCGTCACGGTGACGTCGGGGGTGCTCATGCGCTCGCCTCCTGCGGGGTGGGGGCCGGGGTGCGTTCCTCGACCGGCACCACGGACGGCAGTTCGCGTTCGTCCTGGCCGAGGAAGACCCGGCGCACGACGCGTTCGGCGGCGCGTCCGTCGTCGTACTCGCAGAACCGGCGCCGGAAGACGGCCCGGGTCTTCGCCGCGCCCTCGTCGCGCCAGGCCTCCGTGGTGAGGATCTCCGTCAGCTCCTGCTGGGTGCGGGCGACCGGGCCCGGGGCCTCCGCCATCAGGTCGAAGTAGACGCCCCGGGTGGTGCGGTACGTCTCCCAGTCGTCGGCGTGGATCACGATCGGCCGGTCGAGGTTGGCGTAGTCGAACATGATCGAGGAGTAGTCCGTGACCAGGACGTCCGCCGCCAGGCACAGCTCCTCGACCGGGTCGTAGGAGGAGACGTCGATGATCCGGCCCGTGCGGCGCAGGTTGGTGAGCGGGGAGGCGGCGCCGCCGTAGAAGTAGTGGCCGCGCACGAGCAGGACCGTGTCGTCGCCCAGGCGGTCGGCGAGGGCGGCGAGGTCCAGGCGCGGGGTCCAGCCGGCCTCGTAGTCGCGGTGGGTGGGCGCGTAGAGGACGGCACGGCGGCCCGGGGCGATGCCGAGGCGGTCGCGGACCGCGCGGATGTCGTCGGCGCCGGCCGTGTAGTAGACGTCGTTGCGCGGGTAGCCGTGGTCCAGGGAGACGTAGCGCGACGGGTACGCGCGCTCCCACATGCGGGTGGTGTGGCTGTTGGCGGAGACGCTGAAGTCCCACTTGTCGATGCGCTCCAGCAGGGCCCGGAAGTCCAGGCCCTGCGCGGCGGCCGGGAACGCCATCTGATCGAGGCCCATGCGCTTCAGGGGGGTGCCGTGGTGGGTCTGGACGTGGATCGCGTCCGGGCGTTTGACCACCGCGTTCGGGAAGTTGACGTTGTTGACGAGGTACTTGGCGGTCGCCAGCACCTCCCCGTAGCGGCGGCTGCCGGGCACCACGTGGTCGGTGCCGGGCGGGAGGAGGGCCGCGTTCTCCTCGGTCACCACCCACACGGCGTGGATCTGCGGGGCGAGTTCGGCGAGCTTGGCGGCGATCGCGGCCGGATTGCAGGCCACGCCGCGGTTCCAGTACGCCGAGAACACCGCGAGATGCGGGTTGACGGGGCGGCCGAGCGCCCTGCGGTACTGGTGGTCGCGGAGCTTGGCGCCGGCCTGGCGCTTCCGGGTCCGTACGGCCGACCTGGCGGTGCGGCGGGTGCGGTTGACGGCCTGGAAGGCCCGGTACTTCGTGTACGCGCCCTCCTCCAGCAGGGAACGGCGGACGCCTTCGAGCCCGGCGGGGCGGCGGTGGCCCTCGGGGCGGCGGCGCAGGGCGGCCAGGGACGCCCGGCGGAAGAACTCCCGCGCGACCTCCTCCGGCATGCCGCCGCGGGCGAAGGTGCGCAGGCAGTCGCGGACCATGACGTCGTAGAGCACGGTGTGCGCGGCGCGCCGGTCGCGGGTGAGGTCGAGGAGGGACTCGTAGCGCTCGACGAGGCCGTAGCGCTGCTCGGGTGTGACCGGGGGCAGGCTCGCGGGGCGCAGTCGGCGGTCCTCGTAGGCGACGTGCGGCAGGCAGGCGACGCGGTCGGCGAGCAGCAGGGCGGCCAGGGCGGCATACGGCTCGTCGTCGGTGGCGAGCCGGTGCTCGTGCGCCCGCCAGAAGTCCGCGCGCAGGACGCGGGTGCCCAGCAGCGAGGTCAGCCGCAGCAGGGGCGCGCAGTCGTCGAGGGCGACGTCGGCGCGGCCCGCCCGGGCGAGGAGCGGGCCGTCCGGGGAGGGCATGCCGGAGGTGTGCCAGGTGCTGCGGACGTGGTCGAGCAGGAGGACGTCGACCTCGCCGGGCAGTTCGGCCACCCGCTCCGCGACCGTGCGGGGGGCGCCGGCGGGCAGGCCGTCCTTGGCGTGCACGAAGTGCAGCCAGCGGCCGGACGCCCGGGCCGCGCCCGCCGCCCGGGCCGCCGCGTCCCCGGTGCCGTCCGGCAGCGGCACGACCTGGACGTCCGGGGTGTGCCGCTCGGCCGTCTCCCGGGCCCAGTCGCCGACCGCGGCCACGATCACCTCGGCGTCCGCGAGGGGGTGGGCGGCGAGGGAGCCGAGGAGTTCCGTCAGATGGTCCTGGACGTTCGGTCCGTGGACGATGACACTGAGCTCGGCCATCCCGGGGACCCCCTCTCACAGCTGCACCGTATGCGCTCATGCTGCCATCAATGAGACAAAAGGGCCGACCGGGTGGGCCTCACGAGGGAACGGCGGCCTTCGGCTTGGGCTTGGGCGCCTTGTCCCCGGTGAACGCCTCGTACTCCTTGAGGACGTCCTCGGTCGGCCCGTCCATGAGCAGTTCCCCGCGCTCCAGCCACAGCACCCGGTCGCAGGTGTCCCGGATCGACTTGTTGTTGTGGCTGACCAGGAACACCGTGCCCGCGTGCTTGCGCAGCTCGCGGATGCGCTGCTCCGAGCGCTTCTGGAAGGAACGGTCGCCGGTGGCCAGCGCCTCGTCGATCAGCAGGACGTCGTGGTCCTTGGCGGCGGCGATGGAGAACCGCAGCCGGGCGGCCATGCCGGAGGAGTAGGTCCGCATCGGCAGGGTGATGAAGTCGCCCTTCTCGTTGATGCCGGAGAAGTCGACGATCTCCTGGTAGCGGTCCCTGACCTGCTCGCGGGACATGCCCATGGCCAGGCCGCCGAGGTGCACGTTGCGCTCGCCGGTCAGGTCGTTCATCAGGGCCGCGTTGACGCCGAGGAGGGAGGGCTGGCCGTCGGTGTAGATCCGGCCGTTCTCCACGGGGAGGAGCCCGGCGACGGCCTTCAGCAGGGTCGACTTGCCGGAGCCGTTGGTGCCGATCAGGCCGATCGCCTCGCCCCGGTAGGCGACGAAGGAGACGTTCTTCACGGCGTGCACCCGGCGCACGCCCGACGCCCTCTCGGTCTGCTTGCGGCGCACGATGCGGTTGAGGGCGGCGGTGGCCGAGCCGCGTCCGGAGCCGGTGCCGTTGACGCGGTAGACGATGTCGACGCCGTCGGCGACGACGGTGGGGATCTTCTCGCTCGGGTGCTCAGCCACGGCCGTACGTCTCCTCAGCCTTCCAGAAGTAGATGAAGCCGCCGACACCGGCGACCAGTGCCCAGCCGACGGCGAGCGCCCACACGTGGGCGGGGAGCTGGCTCGCCTGGAAGCTGTCGATCAGGGCGAAGCGCATCAGGTCGATGTAGACGGCGGCCGGGTTGGCCGCGAGGGCGATGGTCACCGCGTGGGGAAGGCTGTCGTTCTTCGCCAGCTTGTCGATGCTCCACATGACACCCGAGACATACATCCAGGTGCGCAGCACGAACGGCATCAGCTGGGCGATGTCGGGGGTCTTGGCGCCCATCCGGGCCATGACCATGGAAACGCCGGCGTTGAACGTGAACTGCAGGAACAGCGCCGGCAGCGCCAGCAGCCACGACACGCCGACCGGCACGCCGAAGCAGAGCAGGATGACGATCAGGGCGCCCATCGAGAACAGCAGCTGCTGGAGCTGCTGGAGGCAGAAGGAGATCGGCAGCGCGGCGCGCGGGAAGTGCAGGGCGCGCACCAGGCCGAGGTTGCCGGAGATGGCGCGGGTGCCCGCCATGATCGAGCTCTGCGTGAACGTCCAGATGAACACGCCCGTGACCAGGAACGGGACGTAGTCCGGCACGCCGTGCTTGGTGCCGAGCAGCACGCCGAAGATGAAGTAGTAGACCGCCGCGTTCAGCAGGGGGGTCATCACCTGCCAGACCTGGCCGAGCTTCGCCTGGCTGTACTGGGCGGTGAGCTTGGCGGTGGCGAACGCGGTGATGAAGTGGCGGCGGGCCCACAGCCGGCGGACGTACTCGGGCAGGGAGGGCCGGGCGCCGCTGACCGAGAGACCGTGGCGGGCGGCGAGGGCCGCGAGGTCGTCGTAGGCCGGGGCGGGGGTCTGGGGCGGTGTGTGGAGGACCGTGCTCACATCCGCTGCTTTCGCTCGGGGGGACGGGGTGGGGCCTGGGCGCCGTGAAGCTCCGGAGGGGGTGGTCCTTACCGGACTCTTCACGGATTCTTACGTCGGGACGGGACCGTATCGTCGTAACGGGAGCGTACGACGGGTGAACGTCGGAACGCAACCGTTTCGTCGTGACGCCCTATGCTGTCGGCATGACGACGAAGCCCGACGAGCCCCAGCAGCCGCCGCGCCGCCGGGCCCCCGCGGGGGCCGCCGTACTGCGGGAGGACGTGACGGAAGCGATCCGGGCGGCCGTCTTCGAGGAACTCGCGGCCGTCGGCTACGCGCGGATGTCCATCGAGGGGATCGCGCGCCGGGCGGGCGTCGGGAAGACGGCGGTCTACCGCCGCTGGCGCTCCAAGCTGCACCTGGTGCTGGACATCGTCTCGGCGCTCGCCGTGCAGGGCCTGCCCGCGCCGGACACCGGCTCCCTGGAGGGCGACCTGCGGCTGCTCTACGGGGTGACGTCCCGCGCCCTGCGCCACCCCGTCGCCTCGCAGGTCATCCCCGATCTCCAGGCCGAGGCGGCCCGCAACCCCGACATCGCCGAGGCCCTGCAGAAGGCCCTGCGGGAGGGCCAGGACGGCGTCGCCACCGGCATCGTGACGGCGGCGGAACGCCGCGGCGAGCTCCGCGAGGGCATCGACCACGACCTGGCCCTCGACCTGATCTCCGGCCCGCTGTACTGGCGCTCGGTGGTGATCCGCAGCCCGAAGCTGCCGAAGGGGTATCTGGGCGCGCTGGCCCGGGCCACGTCGGAGGGGCTCAAGGCGCTGTAGGGCATCACCCTGGCGGCTCCATGAACCCGGGCGTCAGCCGCGCTCGAGTGAGCCGCCCTTGGGTGGGCCCCGGCAGCCACCCGGGGACTCGTCACAGGCTCGGGCGAATCAGCTCCGCCACCCGGGGACTCATCGCCCGCCTCGGGCGGATCAGCTCCGCCACCCGGGGACTCGTCACCCGCACGGGCGGATCAGCTCCGCCACCCCGGGACTCATCACCCGTTCGGGCGGATCAGCTCCTCCCCGCCCCCGGATGCAGCCGCAGCCACCCCTCCCACGCCGACGTGATCATGTCCTGCACGTCGTGCCGGGCCTTCCAGCCCAGCTCCGTGGCCGCGCGGTCGGCGGAGGCGACGACCCGGGCCGGGTCGCCCGCGCGCCGGGGTGCCACCGTGGGCGGCCGGTCGTGGCCGGTGACCGCGTTGATGCGGTCGATCATCTCGCGCACGGACACGCCCTCGCCCCGGCCGATGTTCAGCGTGAGAGCGCGGCCGGGGGAGGAGCGCAGGACCCGGGCCGCCGCGACATGGGCCTCGGCCAGGTCGACGACGTGGATGTAGTCGCGCACACAGGTGCCGTCAGGGGTCGGGTAGTCGTCGCCGAAGATCCGCGGCGGCGCGTCCTGCGTCAGCCTCTCGAAGACCATGGGCACGAGGTTGAACACCCCGACGTCCGCGAGCTCCGGGCCCGCCGTGCCCGCCACGTTGAAGTAGCGCAGGGACGCGGTCGACAGCCCGGTCGCCCGCCCCGTCGCGCGGACCAGCCACTCACCGGCCAGCTTGGTCTCGCCGTACGGCGACATGGGCACGCACGGCGTCTCCTCCGTCACCAGGTCCACGTCCGGCATGCCGTACACCGCCGCCGAGGAGGAGAAGACGAAGGACGGCACCCGCGCCGCCGTCACGGCGTCCAGGAGGACCCGCAGGCCCTCGACGTTCTCCCGGTAGTAGTGCAGCGGCAGGTCGACCGACTCGCCCACCTGCTTCTTCGCCGCGAGATGGACGACGCCGGTGACCGCGTGGTCCGCGAGGGCGCGGGCGAGCCGCTCGGCGTCCAGGGTCGAGCCCACCACCAGCGGCACCCCGTCGGGCACGCGCTCGGCGATACCGGTGGACAGGTCGTCGTACACCACCGCCTGTTCCCCCGCCGCGGTCATCGCCCGTACGACGTGCGCGCCGATGTAGCCGGCGCCGCCGGTGATCAACCAGGTCATGTGCGGCCGTCCCCTCGTCAGTTGACCCGTGGTGGTGGTGCTGTGAGCTGCTGCGTTGCGGGTGTCGCGCTCTCAGTGAAGCAGGCGGCGCAGTCGTGCGCGGGCGACCGACAGCACACCGCGTACGCCGGGAGCCACCCGCAGCGCCAGCGCACCGGAGTGGGTGGTGTACGGCTGTACGAGTACCACGCCGTGCCGGGCGCTCGGGACGGCGCTGCGGCGCAGCAGACCGGCGCCCGTGAGCGCGTGCGCGGTGACGTCGCGGCTCGCGCCGTCGCGGAAGCGGATGCGAAGGCGCAGGTCCCAGGTGCCCACGCCGCGTGCCGCCAGCGCGGCGAGGTCGACGGTCGTCTCCGCCCACCAGGTGCCGGCGTCCCCGGCGGTCCCGGAGCCCGTCGCGGACGGCACGAGCGCGACGGGCGCGCCCCGGAGCGCCACGTCCTCGTCGTCCCGGTGCCGCCACTGCGTCTCCACCGTCTCCGGTCCCGCCTGCGCCACGCGCCCGTACAGCTCGTGCAGGCACAGCCGCAGCCGGGTGTCACGCGAGCGTGGTCGCAGCTCCCCGTCGACGGCGAGGGGCAGTGCCCGCACCGGCCTGTCCCGCAGGGGTTCCAGGGAGACCTGGGGGAGGCCGTCCGACCACACGGGCGTGCCGTCCGCGGCACGGGCGTACGGCGGGTACAGACGGGCCGGGCGGGCCGCCAGTTCCCGCAGCCGGGGCAGGTCGCGCGGCTCCGGGGAGGCCAGGAGGACCCGCCCGGCCAGCCGGCCGGGAGCGCCCGGGTTGCGCGCCCAGTCGTCGGCGTCGTACTGCGCGAGATGGGACCGCGTGAGCTCCCACCACGCGCGCCGGTAGGCGGCGTCGCGCAACCCCAGTTCACGCAGGTACATCCGCAGGTCGTGGTCGAGGAACTTGGCGCGCACGGCCCGCGCGAGTTCCTTGTGCCCGGCGCCCAGCAGCACTTCGTGCGCCTGTCGGCAGGCCTCCGTGCGGGCCCGCCAGTTCTCGACGCCGGCCCGGTCCAGGGAGATCGACAGCCGTTCGGCGGACCGGCGCACGTGCCACACGTAGACCCGGTCGGGGATCAGGACGATGCGGGGGGCCGCGGCGAGCACGCGCGCGGTGAAGACGACGTCCTCGTACGGGAAGCGGCCTTCGGGGAAGCGGATGCCGTGCGCGCGCAGGAAGCCGGTGCGGTAGAGCTTGTTGACGCAGAGCGTGTCGTGGACCAGGCGGGGGCGCTGCGCGGGATGCGGCACCACGGTGTGCAGCGCGTAGAGGCGCGCCTGCCAGGGGATCTCGCGCCCCGACGGCACCTCACGGCGCACACACAGGCCGCCCGCGACCTCCGCGCGCGCACCCGAGACCGCTTCGAGCAGCGCGCCGACCGCGCCGGGCGGCAGGACGTCGTCACTGTCCAGGAACATCACGTACGGCGCGGTCACCGCGTCGAGTCCGGTGTTGCGCGGGGTGCCGCAGCCGCCACTGTTGACCCGGCGGCGGATCACCTTCAGGCGGGGCTCCGAGGCGGCGAGCCGGTCGAGCAGGCCGGCGCTGCCGTCCGTGGAGCAGTCGTCGACGGCCACCACCTCGCGCACGGCCGGGCCCTGGGCGAGCGCCGAGCGCACGGCGTCCGTCACATGGGCGGCGTCGTCGTAGCCGATCACCACGACGGCGACCTCGGCGAGCGGTCTCTCGGTGTCGGTCTCGGCATACTTCACGGCGTTCATCACGACGGATCGTAAGCCGGGCGAATGACATGAAAGTGATAACACACCATAGAACCCGGCTAACTGGTCTCAAGCGACACAGAATCGGGCCGTGATGAGCGGACAGTCGAGGGGGAGCGGCCGGTTCGGCGCGGGTGTGGTGCCCGTGGCGGTGCCCATGGCGGTGATGCTCGGGATCGGGCTGTGGGGGCTGGACCGCGGGGGCATGTGGGGCGACGAGAGTGTCACCTTCCAGGTCGCGCAGCGCACGGTCCCGCAGATCTGGCGGCTGCTGCACGACGTGGACGCGGTGCACGGCCTCTACTACCTGTTCATGCACGCCGTCCTCACCGTCCATCCCGGCGAGGTCGTGCTGCGCCTGCCGTCGGTGTGCGCGGCCACGGCGACGGCAGGTCTGGTCGCGGCCCTGGGCGTCCGGCTGGCCGGGCCCCGGGTCGGTCTGTGGGCCGGTGTCCTCTGGGCGATCACGCCGATGGCCGGCCACTACGCCCAGGAGGGACGGTCGTACGCGCTCGTCGCGGCGGGCGTGGCGGCCTCGACGCTGCTGCTCCTGAGGGCTGTGGACGGGGTGGGTGGCCGGGGTTGGGGGCCGTACGGGGCGGTCGTCGGCCTGACCTGTGCGCTGCACGAGCTGGCGGTTCCGGTGCTGTGCGCGCACGCGGTGACGCTGGCCCTGCTGCGGGCCCCGAAGGGGGTCTGGTCCGGCTGGGGGCGGGCGGCGGTGGCGGTGGCGCTGCTGCTGGTGCCGCTGGTGTGGGTGTCGCAGGGGCAGTCCGGGCAGGTGGCGTGGCTGGTGGCGCCGGGGTGGGACCGGGTGGAGAGGCTGGCCGGGAACTTCGTCCCCGGCCCGGCGGGGCCGGTGTTCTGGGGGTCGCTGCTGCTGTCGGCCGTGGGGCTGTGGGAGCGGCGGACGGCGGCGGTCGCGCTGCCGCTGCTGCTGGTGCCGCCGGCGATCCTGATGACCGTGTCGCAGGTCCGGCCGCTCTACCACGACCGGTATGTGCTCTACGCGCTGGCGGGTGCGTCCCTGCTGATCGCGGCCGGGGCCGGGCGGGTGGCCCGGGCTCTGGGACGGGTGCGGTTCGACGGGCGGCGGATGCGGGTCGGCGGTCGGCGGGTGCACGCCCTGCTGGGGGTCGCCGGTGTCCTCGCCCTGGTCGCCACCTTCCTGAGCCAGTTGCCCGTGCATCGCCAGGACCGTGCCGCCGCCCACCGCCCGGACAACCTCGCGGTGGTCTCCGCGCTCGCCGCCCGGCAGCTGCGGCCCGGTGACCCGGTGCTGTTCGTGCCGTCGGTCGGCAGGCTCGCCGCACTGGCCTACCCGAAGGGGTTCCGGCGGACGCGGGACATCGCGCTGCGGGAGTCCGCCCCCCGCTCCGGGACGCTGTGGGGCCGGGAGGCGACCCCCGGGGAGCTGCGCCGGCGGCTCGCCTCGGTGGACCGCGTCTGGGTCGTCTCCGAGCCGTACGCGCTGGATCCGCGCTGGTCCCCGGCCGACCCGGTCGAGCGCGCCAAACTCGCCGTGCTGAGGGAGGAGTTCGCCGTCCGGGAGGAACACGCCCGGGACGGCGTGGTGCTCCGCCTGCACGTCCGGCGGCAGCCGGCGGACGAGCCGCCCGGCGTGCCGCCCGGTGCCGCTACGACGGCCCGCCTGCCGGTGAGCCGCCCTGCGGCTCCGCGAGCGCGGCCGCGTCCAGGGCGGTGGTGAGCTCGTCGAGGCGGGCGCGCAGGGCGCGGATCTCGCCGGGGTCGAAGCCGGTCGAGGCGGCGATCCGGCGCGGCACCTGAAGTGCCCGCCCACGCAGGGCGACACCCTCCCCGGTCAGCCGCACCTCCACCGACCGCTCGTCGCGCGCGCTGCGCTCCCGGCGCACCAGACCGGCCGCCTCCAGCCGCTTGAGCAGCGGCGACAGCGTGCCCGAGTCGAGCCGCAGGTGCTCGCCGAGCTTCTTCACGGGCAGCTCGTCGTGCTCCCAGAGCACCAGCATCACCAGGTACTGCGGGTAGGTGAGCCCGAGGTCCTTGAGGATCTGGCGGTAGACGCCGTTGAAGGCGCGGGAGGCCGCGTGCAGGGAGAAGCAGATCTGCTGGTCCAGGCGGAGCCAGTCGTCGTCGGGCGCGTTCATGCCTCCAGGGTAGCTTGCGCCATTCAATTGCGTACAACTTAATTGTGTGCTCTAATCCTGGGTGTCGGGCGGCCCGGAAGCGGGCCGCCGCACCATGACATGAGAGGGAAGGTCTTCCATGGACGCGCTCTACACCGCTGTCGCCACCGCCACCCACGGCCGCGACGGCCGCGCCGTCAGCTCCGACGGCGTGCTGGACCTCGCCCTGGGCGTGCCCCAGGCGATGGGCGGCAACGGCCAGGGCACCAACCCCGAGCAGCTCTTCGCCGCCGGTTACGCCGCCTGCTTCGGCAGCGCCCTCGGCCTCGTCGGCCGCCAGGCCAAGGTCGACGTCAGTGACGCCGCCGTGACCGCCGAGGTCTCCATAGGCAAGCAGGGCGAGGGATTCGGCCTCGCCGTCACGCTCCGCGTGGAGCTGCCCGACAGCGTGGACGAGGCGACCGGCCGCAAGCTGGTCGACCAGGCCCACCAGGTCTGCCCGTACTCCAACGCCACCCGCGGCAACATCGAGGTCGACCTCGTCATCGAGTGACCCCGCGGGCCCGCGGAGATCACTCCCCGACCCGCGCCAGCACCTCCCCCGTCCGTCTGCTCCACGCCACCACCACGGCCTCCTCGGGCACCGGGTGCCAGCGCGTCAGCAGCAGCCAGCGCACGTGATAGCGGCGGACGACGGCGGACCGCTCGGCGCGGGTCGAACCCGGGGCCAGATAGGCGCGGACATCGGCCGCCCGGCGCTTCCGGCTCCGCTCGTCCAGGGCCGGGTCGGGCCAGATGGGAGCCGCCAGATTCGGCCCGTACCCGGCGATGGCGTGAGAGGCGAAGTAGCCGTCGGTGATCATGACCTCGCCGGGCCCGATGTGCCGCGCCGCCCAGTCGTACGACGGCCAGCGCGTCGGCTGCGTGAACCCCACCGGGTCGACCGAGCGCGGCACGACCGCCCCGGCGTGCACGGTGACGAACCCGACGCACGCCCCGGCCACCGCCGCCCCGCCCAGCACCCGCCTGGCCCGGCTCCAGGGCCGCGGCGCCGCCAGCTCCACCGCCAGCGCGAACTGCAGCGGCACCAGCACGGCCCACAGGGCCCGGGCGTACGTGTAGTGCCCGCTCACCCAGCCGTACGCCACCAGCAGGCACTCCAGCAGGAACATCCACACCAGCGGATCACGCGGGGACCTGCGGGCCCGCCGCCACAGCGCGGGCAGCCCGAGCAGCGCCAGCCACGCGTTGGCGAGCATCCTCTCGTAGAGCTGCCGGTGCATCGCGTCCATGCCGGTGTCGCCCACCAGCGTCAGGACGTCGTAGTACGGCCAGGTCAGGGCCGCCGTCGCGCAGGCCGCCGCGGTGAGCGCCCAGCGTGCCGCGACCGGCCGGCGCCAGCCGCGCTGCCGTGACGCCACGATCGCCACCGCTCCGGTGAGCGCGGAGGCCGCCGTCACGGGGTGGGTGAGCAGGATCAGCCCGTACAGGGCGCCGATCCCGGCGTACCCCCACCAGCCGCCGATTCCGCTCGGGCCGACGAACCGCACGGCGGGGGCGTCGTCCCGCGCGCGGCTGCCCGTCCAGGCCCACGCCCAGAACGTCAGGCCGATCGCCAGCGCAGACGGGTAGCCCAGGTTGGTCGTCATCGACATCAGCCCGAGGTAGCCGCTCCACAGAATCCGCGCGGTGCCCCACAGCAGCGTCATGCACAGCAGCGCCCACACCGGCGCCCAGGGACGCGCGGTGAGGGTCCGCACGAAACGGCCGAGCCCCGTCAGCAGCACCAGCAGGTGCACCGGCCCGGCGAGCTTCACGACCTCCCAGCCCGACAGCCCCGTCAACCGCGCCAGCACGCCCTGGGCGACGGCGTACGGGCCGTAGTACGGGCTGCCCTCACCCGGCAGATCGGCCATGGTGTGGGCCGGGTGCAGCAGATCGGCCTTCAGGCGCTCGACGACCGCCGCGTGCTGTCCGGCGTCGCAGCACAGCGGGATCCGCCAGTACGCCAGCGCCATCACCAGCCAGAACAGGGCGCCGTAGAGCTGGTACGGGGTGAGCCGCCCGGCACGGCCGCCGCGCAGGGCCGTCGCGCCGCGCACGGCCCGCCGGACGAGGACCGGGGCGCTCACAGGAGGGGGGAGGAGGTCTGGGGCATGCGCCGAATGTTCCCGCCCCTCCGCGCGCCCTGACCTCGGGTCACTTCATCGGGTGAGGCCGCTACGCCCACCTGCCGGTCGGTCGCACAACACCTGCTGCGCCGCCGCCGGCCAGCGCGCGAAACGGAACCGCGTCCGCTCGACCGCCCCGGTGAGGTTCCGCCAGAACCGCTCGGCGGTGAGGGGCGCGCGCACCGACTCCCTCAGCTCGGCGAGTTCCCCGCAGCCCAGCGTGGCCCGGGCCGCCTCGACCGCCTCCCTCGGTGCCCCGGCCCGCAGCAGGTCGCGCCGCGGCGGGTGCTTCGCCGCCCACTCGGCGAAGATCCAGTGGTTGCGCAGGAACTTCTCGTGCCCGGGCCAGCTCCACCGCTCCAGCGCCAGATGCGCGCCGATCGGGCTGGCCAGCCCCCAGGCGTCGTTGACGTAGGCGTCCAGCGGCGCCGCGGCCCCCGTCACTCCCAGGTGACGTCCCACGATCACCACCCGGTACGGCGAGTCGGCGCGCGCCGGTGTGGCGTGCAGCCGCCGCGCGGCGTCGAAGTAGAGCAGCGTCGGCCCGGGCGCGCGCTCGGCCCGCGCCAGCATGGCGCGCCCCTCCGGCAGGGCGGGCCAGTTGTCCACCCAGGTGGCGGTGCGCACCGGGTTGTGGTCGCCGAGGCCCTCCACGTCGGAGCTGCGCACGTTGAACGAGCCGGGCGTGCTGCGCACGTCGAACGGCGTCCGCAGCGGACTGACGGCCGCGCACAGCCACACCGCCAGCAGCGCGCTCACCACGCCCGTGAACCTGGTCGCGGGCACGACCAGCACCGGCAGGAGCAGCAGGAGCAGGGCGGGAAGGATCATGCGGGCGTGCATGTAGTCGCCGCCGACCCGCACGACGTACCCGGCCAGCAGCAGACCCGCCGCGAGCGGCGCCAGCAGCACCGCGAGGGAGACCCGGTGCGGGGCGCGCTCCCGCCGCTGCCGCCGGGCCCGGCGCACCAGCAGGACCGCCAGCGCCCCGAGCACGGGAACGACGGGCCACAGCCAGTAGGGCCCGAGTGTCTCCTGCACATACCCGGCGCCCCGGCTCCAGTCACTGGCACTCGCCTCCTTGGCGATGGCGGGCAGCGGCACCAGGATCCCGTAGTACCCCGCCCGGAACACCTCGTACGCCAGCGGCACCGCTCCCGCCGAGGCCAGCATCGCCGCCGTGCCCCGCCGGGAGGGGCGCAGCACCCACCACTGCGCCGCCAGGAAACACACCGTGACCACCGCCAGATCGGGGCGGACCAGCGCACCCAGCCCGAACACGAAGGCGGCCGAATACGTCTCCCGGGCCTCCTGGCCGCGCCGGGTCCGCGTCAGCAGCCACCACGACAGGCCGGTCCAGAAGGCGCCGAGGCCGCTCTCCAGACCCGAGGTCATGTACGACCAGAACGGCGGCACGGCCAGCAGCACGAACACGCCCGCCGGGAGCAGCGCCCCCGCGCCCCGGTGCAGCCGGCAGGTGGCGAGCAGGGCGCACGCGAACCCGGCCGTGCTCAGCACCAGACCGAGACCGACCGCGAGGAACGCGGGGTCCTCCCCGGTGACCCGGGTGGCGAGCACCAGCAGCCACTGCCACAGGGTGCCGGTCGAACTCTCCGCCCGCTCCCCGACGTTGAACACGGGCCCGTTGCCCGCCAGGATCTGCCGCACCGGGCGCAGGTAGATGAGCCCGTCGTCACAGATCCACCGGCGCCGGTAGCCCAGCACGAACAGGGCCGCCGTGGGCACGGCCACCAGGGCCGCGTGCCACCCGCGCACCCACGGCAGCCGCTCGGCGGCGGCGGGCGGCCGGGCCGGGGCGGCCCGCTGGCCGGGCAGGGAGGGGGCGGCCTCGGGGGTCGCGGGAGTTCTCATCTCTCGATCAGCGCCTCGGGTCGGGTGCGGACGCCCTCGGTCCGGCGGGCCGCGGGCAGCAGCGCGCCACCCCGCTCGCCCAGCATCAGCAGCCGGACGACCCGCTCGGCGGCCCGCCCGTCCTCGAACTCGCAGTAGCGCTCCCGGAAGCCGGAGCGCAGCCGCGCCGCCTCCGCGTCCTGCCAGGTGCCGGACGCGAACAGCCAGGCCAGCTCCCGGTACGAGCGGGACACATGGCCCGGCGCGTCGGCCGTGATGTCGAAGTAGGCGCCCCGGGCGGCCGCGAACGCGCCCCAGTCGTCGGCGTGGACGACGATCGGCCGGTCCAGCAGGACGTAGTCGAACATCAGGGCGGAGTAGTCGGTGACCAGCACGTCGGAGGCGAGCATCACGTCCTCGACGTGCGGCTCGTCGGTCGCGTCCACCAGCACGCCCCGCCGGTGCAGGTCGGACAGGCCGAGGCCCCGCGCGACGCCCGACGCCAGCGACGGGTGCAGCCGGACGACCAGGGTGTGCCCGGGGCCCAGGTCCTCGGCGAACCGGCCCGGGTCGAACCGCTCGACATGGCCGCCCCGCCGGTAGTCGCGCCGGGTCGGCGCGTACAGCACGACCGTGTCACCGGCCGGGATGCCGAGCCGCTCGCGCACCTCCCGGCCCCGCTCGGGCCCCGCGCCGACCAGCACGTCGTTGCGCGGGCTGCCGGTCCGCAGCGAGGTGAAGTGGCAGGGATAGGCCCGCTCCCAGGCCCGTTCCGCGTACCGCCCCGCGACCAGGCTGTAGTCCCAGCGGTCGGCCCGGCGCAGCATCTGCGGCACGTCGAACCCGTGCCGGGCGCCCGGCTTGGTCAACAGGTCGGCGCCCATGTACTTGAGCGGGGTGCCCTGGTGGGTGTGGAGGTGGACGCTGCCGGGCCGCTTGGCCAGGGTGCCGGGCCAGTTGACGTCGTTCACCCAGAACGTGGCCCGCGCCATGACCTCGTGGTAGCGCCGCGATCCCGGGGTCACGTGGTCCACGCCGGGCGGCAGCGCCTCCACCGCGTCCTCCCGGACCACCCACACGCCCCGGATGTGCGGGGCGATCTCGCGCGCCTTCTCGTAGATCGCCGCGGGGTCACCGGACACACCCCGGTGGTGGGTCGTCGAGTAGACGGCGAGACGCGGATCCAGAGGGCGCTTCGACTGGGCCGCGTACCAGCCGCGCAGGGCCGTCTCCGACGCCTTCCTCGCCACCCGCCGCTGCCCGCCCACGGCGGACGCGCGCAGGTCCCGCAGCCCGCGCACCGCCGCGTACGACGCGTAGGGCGCCGAGGCCAGCAGCCGCATCTCGACCCCGCGCCAGCCGTCCGGCTGCGGGAAACCGCCCACCGGGAGGTGACGGCGGTGGCAGGAACGGATCTCCCGGTAGAAGTCGCCCCGGTCCGCGGGCCGCACCCGGTCCTCGCGGGCCAGCACGAACAGCATGTGGTCCAGCGCCCGCTCCAGCAGCAACGGCCGCGCCCAGTCGAGGTCGGAGCGCTGCTCCAGGAACGCGAACAGCCCCTCGTACTGCGGGAAGATGTCGAAGTGCCGACGCCCCGGCGTCTTGGTGATCGCCCCCTGCCGGCGCTGCCGGTACTCCACGCCGATCCGGTCCAGACAGGCGATGCGGTCGGCCAGCACCATCGACCGGTAGGTGACCGGCGCGTCCTCGTACAGCCCCGCCGCGTACCGAAGACCGTGCTCCTGGAAGAAGTCCCGCCGGTAGGCCTTGTTCCAGGCGACCAGGAACAGCTTCAGGTACCGCGGGCTCTCCCGGATGCCGAACGTCCCCAGGCCGGCCGAGGCCAGCAGGTCCGCCGCCTCGCTGCGCCCGCCCCGGCCCCACCAGTGGGTGCGCACATGGTCGAAGACCACGATGTCCGGGTCGTCCGTCACCGCCAGGCGTGCGGCGACGGCGGCCAGCAGGCCCGGCGTGTAGAGGTCGTCGCTGTCCAGGAAGAGGACGTAGTCGCCGGCCGCCTGTTCCAGACCGGCGTTGCGGGCCCGGCCCAGGCCGACGTTCTCGGGCAGGTGCAGCACCCGCACCCGGGCGTCGCGGGCGGCGTACTCGTCGAGGATCGCGCCGCTGCCGTCGGGCGACCGGTCGTCGACGGCGATCACCTCGAAGTCGCCGTAGGACTGGCCGAGCACCGAGTCGAGACACTCGCGCAGGAAGCCCTGCACCTTGTAGACGGGGACGATGATGCTGAAGCGGGGCACTTCTTCGGTCAGCTCCTCACGAGGGTGGCGGCGGGGGCCGGGGTGCGCTCCGCGAGCGGGATCACGGGCGGGATCGACTCGGGCGGCTCCCCCAGCAGCACCCGGCGCACGACACGTTCGGCGGCGCGCCCGTCGTCGAACTGGCAGAAGCGCTCCCGGAACGCGGCACGCAGGGCCGCGGCGGACGCGTCGGCGTAGGAGCCGTCGCGGAAGAGGGCCGCCAGCTCCCCGGGCGTACGGGCCACCCGGCCGGGCGGCTGTCGCATCAGGTCGAAGTAGACGCCGCGGGTCTCCCGGTAGACGTCCCAGTCGTCGGCGTACACGACGATCGGCCGGTCCAGGTTGGCGTAGTCGAACATGATCGACGAGTAGTCGGTGATCAGCGCGTCCGCGGCCAGGCACACGTCCTCCGACGAGCGGTGCCCGGTGACGTCGATGATCCTTCCGCCGCCCCTGCTCGACCCCTGGTCGTAGAAGTAGTGGGCGCGCAGCAGCACCACGTAGTCGTCGCCGATCGCCTCGCAGAACTCCGCCAGGTCCAGGCCCGTCTCGAAGCCGGTGGCGTAGTCGCGGTGGGTGGGCGCGTAGAGCAGGGCCTTCTTGCCGTCGGGGACGCCCAGTTCCTTGCGGACGCGGGTGACGTCCTCGGCGGACGCCGTGCAGTAGACGTCGTTGCGCGGATAGCCGTACTCGAGGGTCTCCTGGGCGCTCGGGAACGCCCGCTCCCACATCTCGGTGGAGTGCCGGTTGGAGGTGAGGTTGTAGTCCCAGCGGTCCACGCGGGCCAGCAGCCTGGCGAAGCTGCCGGTCGCCGCGGCCACCACGGGGTAGGTCGCCTGGTCGGCGCCCATCGTCTTCAGCGGCGTGCCGTGCTGCGTCTGGAGGTGGACGCTGCCGGGGCGCTTGACCACGGCGTCCGCGAAGTTGGCGTTGTTGACCAGGTACCCGGCGCGGGCCAGCGCCTCCCAGTACTTCCGGCTGCCGATCACCGCGTACTCCACGTCCGGCGGCAGGCTCCCCACCGCCTCCGGCTCCACCAGGAACACCGCGCGCAGGTGCGGGGCGAGCTCGCGGGCCTTGGCGTGGATCGCCGCCGGATTGCAGGCGTAGCCGCGGCCCCAGTACGCGCAGTACACGACGAGGTTCCGGTCCAGCGGGAGGCGCAGGTGCACCGCGTACCGCAGCCGGGTGCGCAGCCCTCGGGGGCGGGGGAGCAGCCCGGTGGCCCGCAGCGCGCTCCGGTTGGCGGCGCGCAGGGCGTGGAAGGCCGTGTACGACCCGGAGGCGAGCAGCCGGTGCTGGACGCCGAGGCTCCCGCCGGGCGCCCGGTGGCCGGCGGGCCGGTGCCGCCGGTAGAGCGCGCTCGCCCTCCGGAAGAAGGCGCGGCGGCCGGACGCCAGCCGCCGCGGACGGGCGGCCGTCTTCAGCACGGCGGCGAAGAGCTGCTCGAACAGCGGCGTCAGCCGGTCCGCCGGAAGCCCCTGCTCCACGGCCCGCGTCAGCACCAGCTCGGTCTGGTCGAGCAGCTCGGTGTGGTGCTCGCCGGGGAGGTTCAGGCGGTTTCCCTGCCGGCGCAGCAGATGCCGGACGACGACCGCGCGCAGCGCCGCCACCCGCTCCGCCCGCAGGGTGACAAGACCGCCGAAGCCGACGTCGGTGAAGTGGTCCCCGGGGAAGGCGATGCCCTGCTCGGTGAGGAAGGCCCGGCGGTAGACCGCGCTCCACGCCGGCAGTGCCACGCCCGTCAGCCACGGGGCCCGGCCGGGCGAGAAGGCCCCCTCCGGCGTCCTGGCCAGCAGGGGGGCGACCGGGTTGGTCGGCTCGCCCTGCCACCAGGGGGTGCGTTCGTGCTCGAAGTACAGGACGTCCACCGGGGCGTCCGCGTCACCGGCCTCGGCCAGCCGGGCGTCCAGCGCCGCCAGCGCCCCCGGGACCAGGACGTCGTCGCCGTCGAGGAACAGCACATGGCCGCCGACCGCCGACCGCAGCCCGGCGTTGCGCGCTCCGGCCAGACCGGCCGACGGCGGCGAGTGCACCGGCGTCACCCGGGAGTCCCGCTCGGCGTACCCGGCGACGACGTCCGCCGCCGGCGCGTCGGGTGCGTCGCACACCGGGATCAGCTCGAAGTCGCCGAACGACTGGGCGAGGACCGAGTCCAGCGCCAGGGACAGCCGGCCCGCGACCCCATGGGACGGGACGACGATGCTGAAGCGGGGCATTCTGCTCTTTCTGTCAGGAGGCGGGTCTGCTGGAGTCGGGCCGTCTCACGCGATGCGCGGGCGTCCCGGCCGCCCGGACGGACGACAGGAGGGCGGCCGGCTGGGTGTCGGCCGCGACGGGCTGGAGGGCAAGCGGACTCCCCGAGTGAGAACCGTGGTCAGAGGCTGTCGGTGACGGCGAGGGGACCGGCCGGCAGTGACACCGTGGTGAGCGGCTCACGGACCAGCGAGGCCGCCGCCGAGGGCACCGGACGGCGCTCGCCGAGCGGCACGACCGGCGGTAGCTCCGACTCCCCGAGCACCACCCGGCGCACCACCCGCTCGGCGGCCCGGCCGTCGTCCCAGGTGCAGAACCGCTCGCGGAACGCCGCCCGCAGCTGGGCCGAGCGGGAGCCGCGCCAGTGACCGGTGGCGAAGATGTCGATCAGCTCGTCCTCACCGCGTGCGACCGCGCCCGGCGGGGCCTCGCGCACGTCGAAGTACGTGCCCCGGGCGGCGTCGTACGCCTCCCAGTCGTCGGCGTGGATCACGATCGGCCGGTCCAGGTTGGCGTAGTCGAACATCAGCGACGAGTAGTCCGTGACCAGGGCGTCCGACGCCAGGCAGAGCGACTCCACGCTCGGATGGTCGCTGACGTCGACGACCCGGCCGCAGGTGGTGGTCAGCGGGGCGTCGTAGGCGTGGTGGGCGCGGGCCAGGACGACGAAGCGCGGGCCGAGGCGCCGCGCGATCCGCTGCAGGTCGAGGGGGTGGCGCTGGGAGCGGCGGTAGGCGCGGTGGGTCGGCGCGTACAGGATCGCCACCGCGCCCCGGGGGATGCCGAGGGAGGCGCGCAGCCGGGCCACGTCCGCCGGGGTCGCCGTCCGGAACACGTCGTTGCGGGGGTAGCCGTACTCCAGCGTGGTGTAGCGGCCGGGGTGGACGCGTTCGTGGGTCAGTGTGGTGTGGCGGTTGGCGGACAGCACGTAGTCCCAGCGGTCGACGTCCTTCAGCAGCCGTGCGAAGTCCCGGCCGCGGGCCGCCGCGGGGCGCTCCTGGAGGTCGAGGCCGATGTGCCCCAGCGGGGTGCCGTGCCCGGTCTGGATCAGGACCTGGCCCCGGCGCTTGGCCAGACGGTCGTCGAAGCCGGTGTTGCTGACCAGGTACCGGGAGCGGGCGAGCGCCGTCCAGTAGGCGGCCGTCCCGGGGACGAGGCGGCGCGGGCCGGGCGGGATCGTGTGGTGGTGCTCGCGGCGGGCGATCCAGGACGTGCGGACGTGCGGCGCGAACTCGCGGAACGCGGCCTCCAGCGCGCCCGGGTTGCAACCGTGGCCGCGTCCCTCGTACGCGGCGAAGACGGCACGGTCGGCACGCAGCGGCAGGCAGCGCTGGACGCGGTAGTGGGTCCTGAGGGCGGCCGACCGCAGGCCCCGCGCCAGTTTCCCGACGGCCTTGGCGGCGGCGCGGTGCCCGGCCGACGCGAACTGGAGGGTGCGGTAGGTGCGGTGCAGGCCGAAGCGGATCAGCACGTGGTGGATCCGGCAGCGCAGGGGGATGGGGGCACCCGGGGTGCGGTAACGGCGGTAGTGGGCGCGGGCCCGGCGCAGGAAGTCGGCGCGCGAGCCCGGGGGCAGCCGGTCCCGCCGGGAGTACACGATCGCCAGGTGGTGCACCATGCGGCGGAACAACACCGAGCGCCACTGGGCCAGTTCGGGGCGCTCGTCGAGGTAGGCGAAGACCCGGTCGTACTGCTCGAAGACGTCGAAGTGCCGTTCGCCGGTGGTGCGCAGGATGCTGCCCCGCCGCCGCTGCCGGTAGTGCACGCAGACCCGGTCGAGGGTCGTGATCGACTCGGCGGTCATCAGCACCGGATAGGTCCACGGCGTGTCCTCGTAGACGCCGGGCGGGAAGACGAACCCCTCCCGCTCGACGAACTCCCGCCGGTAGGCCTTGTTCCAGGCGACCATCAGCAGCCGCAGCAGGCCCGGCCGGTCCTCCAGGCGGAACGGCGCCGGGCCCTGCTCGGTCAGCTGCAGGGCCGCCTGGTTGCGGATCGCCTCCCCCGTCCAGTAGCTGCGCGCGTAGTCGAAGACCAGCACGTCCGGCTCGCCCGTCTCCTTCAGCCGGTCGGCGATCGACCGCAGCGCGTCGGGCGTGAAGGTGTCGTCGCCGTCGAGAAACAGCAGGTAGTCGCCGCTCGCGTGCGCCACGCCGGCGTTTCTCGCGCGGCCCAGTCCGACGTTCTCCGGCAGGTGCACGGGGCGTACGCGCGCGTCGCGGGCGGCGAACTCGTCGGTGATCGCGCCGCACGCGTCCGGCGAGCAGTCGTCGACGACGATCAGTTCCAGATCGGGACAGGACTGGGAGAGCACCGACTCCAGGCACTCGTGCAGGTACGCCTGAACCTGGTACGCGGGGACAATGACACTGAACCTGGGCAAGAGGCCATCCATCGGTCGGCGCGGGCGTTCGGCCCGGGAACGCCCGGTGGGCCGACTTGGTTACGCCGGCTACGGCATCCGGGGGAACGCGAAAGGGGCGGGCCGCCCCCGGCCCGCCCCTTCGACTACCGTCCTGTGAGCGCTACTTGACCGCGCCCGCCATGACGCCGGACACGAACTGCCGCTGGAACGCGAAGAAGACGGCCAGCGGGACCACCATGGAGATGAACGCGCCGGGTGCCAGCACGTCGATGTTGTTGCCGAACTGCCGTACCTGCGTCTGCAGCGCGACCGTGATCGGCTGGCTCCCGGAGTCCGAGAAGATCAGCGCGACCAGCATGTCGTTCCACACCCACAGGAACTGGAAGATGCCGAGCGACGCGATCGCCGGTCCGCCGAGCGGCATCACGACACGGAAGAACAGACGCAGTTCACCCGCGCCGTCCAGCCGCGCCGCCTCCAGCAGCTCGCGCGGGATCTCCGCGAAGAAGTTCCGCAGCAGGAACACCGCGAACGGCAGACCGAAACCGACGTGGAACAGCACCACGCCGATCACCGAGCCGAAGACGCCGATCTTGCCGAAGAGTTCGGCGATCGGGATCAGCGCGACCTGCACCGGCACGACCAACAGGCCGACCACGCCCAGGAACCACCAGTCCCGGCCCGGGAACTCCATCCAGGCGAAGGCGTAGCCCGCCAGCGAGCCGATGATCACGACCAGCAGGGTCGCCGGGACGGTGATCCACACCGTGTTCAGCAGGCTGCCGGTGATGTCGTCGTTCTCCAGCAGCTTCGTGTAGCTGTCGAAGGTGATCTGCGCGGGCTCGGTGAACACGGTCCACCAGCCGCTCGCCGCGATGTTCTCCGGCGAACGGAGACTGGCCAGCAGCAGACCGATCGTCGGCACCAGCCAGAACAGGCCCACCACGATGAGGAACACCCGCACCAGCCCGCCGCCGACCCCCTCGGCGAGCCGCGACCCCAGCGACTGTCTGGCCTTCATCGCCGCACCTCCCGCCTGAGCCTGCGTACGTTGAACCACATCACCGGGATCACGAGCAGCAGCAGGAACACCGAGATGGCGCTGGCGATGCCCGGCTGGTTCTCGGAGAAGCCCTTGCGGTACAGCTCCAGCGCGAGGACGTTCGCGTCGTCCTGGGCGGATCCCGGCGCGATGATGAAGACCAGGTCGAAGATCTTCAGCACATTGATCATCAGGGTGACGATGACGACCGCGAGGACCGGCGCCAACAGCGGCACCGTGACCCGTCTGAACACCTGCCACTCGGTCGCGCCGTCGACCCGGGCGGCCTCCAGCAGTTCCCGGGGCACCCCCGCGAGCCCGGCCGCGATCAGCACCATCGCGAAGCCCGCCCACATCCAGATGTACGCGCCGATGATGGACGGGGTGACCAGGGACGGGCCGAGCCAGTCCAGACCGTTGTACGGCTCCTCGAAGTTGCTCGCCGGGAGCCGCAGCAGGGCCCCGTCGGCCGCGGCGGGCAGGGTGAAGCTGCCGTCGTCGGCGGCCGTCGCCGACGCCACCACCCTGCCGTCCTTCACGGCCTCGATCTTCATGCCGGCATAGCCGACTTCGGTCGGGTCGACGCTGTTGAGCTCGCCGACGCCCTTGCCGCGCGTGAAATCCTGCCAGGTCGTCCCGGTGATCTTGTCCGGCTCCGGCTTCGGCGCCGCGGCGGCCTTCGCGTCGTCCGGCATCAGGTCGGGCGCCACGCCCACCAGGGGCAGTGAGACCGCCTCGCCGGTGCGCACGGGCGACGTGGTGATGAACGCGCCGCCGCCGGCCGGCTCCAGCGGCGAGTCCCGGCCCGGGTGGGCCTTCGGGAAGGCCGACGCCTGGGAGAACGTGTCGTGCACGCCCACCCACACCGCGTTCGCCACACCCTTGTCCGGGTCCTGGTCGTACACCAGGCGGAAGATGATGCCCGCCGCCAGCATCGAGATCGCCATCGGCATGAAGACGACCAGCTTGAACGCCGTACCCCAGCGCACCCGTTCGGTCAGCACCGCGAAGATCAGGCCGAGGGCCGTGGCGACCGTCGGCGCGAACACCACCCAGATGATGTTGTTCTTCAGCGCGGTGCGGATGCCCTCGTCGGTGAAGAGAGCCTGGTAGTTGTCTATTCCGGCGAAGCCGTCACCGGACTGGTCGTAGAAACTGCGCACGACCGAGTACCCGATCGGGTACACCACGAGCGCGCCGAGCAGGACGAGCGCGGGCAGCAGGAACAGCGCCGCGACGGTCCTGCGGGTGCCGGTCACACTCTTGCGCGACTTGGAAGCGGCAGGGGGCTTGGAGCCCCCTGCCGCCGTCACCGACGTCATGACGTCAGTTCCCGTACGCCGCGGCCGCTTCGGCCTCCAGCTTCGCCTGCGTGCCCGCGATGTCCTTCGGGTTCGTCAGGAAGTCCTGGAGGATCTTCCACTCGCCCTTGCCGGGCGTCCCGCCGAACGCCTGCGGGGCCTGGTCGGACATGTCGAAGCGGAAGTCGTCACCGGCGTCGATGAGCGCCTTGGCGATCCTCTGCTGCACCGCGTTCGGGTACGCGGAGTTCGGCACGTTCTTGTTCGGCGAGAGGTAGCCGCCCAGCTTGGCCTGGATCTGCGCCGCGTCCGGCGAGGCGAGCCAGGTGGCCAGGGCCTGCGACCCCTTCGAGTCCTGAAGGATCACGGCGGCGTCGCCGCCCGAGACCACCGGCCCGTTGTCACCGACCGCCGGGAACGGGAAGACCTTCGCGTCCGTGCCGATCTTCATGTCCTTCGGGATGTTGACCTGCGCGAAGTCACCCGCGGCCACCATGGCGGCCTTGGGCTGGTCCCCGCCGGTGAAGACCTGGGTGACGGACGCCGGGAAGTCGGTCTGCAACGCCCCGTTCGCCCCGCCCGCGATCCAGTCCGGCTTGCCCCAGACCTGCGCGAGCGTGGTCAGCGCGTCCTTCACGGACGGGTCCGTCCACTTGATCTCGTGCTTGGCCAGCTGGTCGTACTTCTCCGGCCCGGCCTGCGAGAGGTACACGTTCTCGAACCAGTCGGTCAGCGTCCAGCCCTCGGCGCCGCCGACGGAGAACGGGGTGACGCCGGAGTCGTAGACCGTCCGCGCGGTGTTGAGCAGATCCGGCCAGGTCTCGGGCTCGCCGGCCCCGGCGTTCTCGAAGACCTGGTTGTTGTACCAGATCAGGGACTTGTTGGCGGCCTTGTAGTAGACGCCGTACTGCTTGCCCTCGACCTTGCCGATGTCCTGCCAGCCCTGCGAGTAGTTCTCGCTGAGCTCCTTGAGGGCGTCGGAGCCGAGAGGCTTGGCCCAACCCCGGTCGACGGCCTGCTTGATGGCGCCCGGCTGCGGCAGCATCACGATGTCCGGCGGCTGTCCGCCGGCCACCTTCGAGCCGATGAAGTTGATGATCGGGTCCTGGGCGGGCACGAACGTGACCTCCGCGCCCGTGCGTTCTTCGAACTCCGCGAGGACCTTCTTGAAGTTGGCCTGTTCCGTGCCGCTCCACACGGCGGCGATCTCCAGGCTGGTCCCGTCCAGCTTCGGAAGGTTGACGCTGTTGGTGGTCTCCTCGCTGTCGCCCGTGCTTCCACCGGTGTCCTTGTCGCCGCCTCCGCAGGCGGAGAGCGAGAGCGCGAGCGCTCCCGCGGCGACGATGGCCGCGGCCTTGGCGGCTCTGCGGTGCTGGGGGGTCGCCTTGTCCCGGTCGGGCGACCAGCGTGTCCGGATGGTGCTGCTCGTCATGCGCATGACTGCCCCGTTCTTCGTTCCTCGTCGAACGTCGAGCGCGCTCCCGTGCGATCTGGTCTACGCCCGGGTGTGCGGGGGCGGCAAGATGGCGTCGGCTGTCAAGCGGGGGATCGTGACTCCCTCGTGACCAGCGACGTGGCCCCGTGACGCCGCGGGGCCGGGGGCCGTACCCGGCTACAGGAGCGACGGCACCTTCGCCGCCGCGACCTCCCGTGCCGCCCTTTCCAGCGCGCTGGCCAACAGTGCCAGGTCGGTCGGTCCGTTCCCGAGCTCCCGCACCGGACGCCGGGCCGGAGGGTCACCCATGCGGTGCCACTCCAGGGGCACGACGGTGGGGCGCAGCGTCGCCGTGCGGGGGATCCGGCCGGTGACCCGCCCGCCCTGGAACGGGGTGACCCGCCCGTCCGGCCCGGTCAGCCGGCCACGCCCGGGCGCGGGCTCGTCCGGGCCCGGGGCCGGGGCGTCGAGTGTGACGCGCAGGGTGGCCCGGCGCGCCGGTTCGGTCTCCGCCGTACGGGGGCATGGACCGGTGGCCGCGACGAGGTTGACGCCGAGCCGCTCGCCCTCCCGGGCCACGGCCTCCAGCGCGCGCATCACCGACCCGGCCGCGGGCCGCCCGGTCGAGCCGAGCGCCGGGGAGACCAGCGCGTCCAGGTCGTCGACGACCACGACGAGCCGGGGGAGCGGGGGCGCGGCCGCCTCCGTCTGCCGCCGGGCCGCTCCGGGACGCAGCCGAATGGTGGAACTGGACGGGGAGTCGAGGTCGCCGGAGCCTCCCGAGGCGGGCGGCTCGGCCGGGGCACCGCCTCGTGCCGTCGCCGTGCGCTGGGTGACCATACGGCCCGACAGCTCACGCCCGGTGTGCCACTCGTCGAAGTCCGACCGCCCGAGCAGCTCGGCACGCCGCTTCAGCTCGGCGCTCAGCGACTGGGCGAACTCCCGCATGCGGACCGGGTCGTGCGCCATGAGCAGGGTGGTGACATGCGGTACGTCCGTACACACCCGCAGTCCCTCGCTGTGCCCGCCGCCCGCGCCCGGGCCGCCCCGGCCGTCGACCAGCACGATGCCGAGGCGGTCCGGCCGCTCGGCGGCGGCCAGGGACGCGACGATCGCCCGCAGCAGCTCCGTACGGCCGCTGCCCGGCGGGCCCTCGACCAGCAGATGCGGCCCCTGGGCCGCGAGGTCCGCGCAGACCGGGCCGCGCGGCCCGGCGCCCAGCACCGCGCGCACGCGTCCGCCCAGCGCGTCGGCGTCGTCGGCCGCGTCCGCCCAGCGTGCCATCAGCGAGGCCGGAGTGGCGCGGGCCAGGCCCAGTTCGTCGAGCAGCCGGGCCGCCTGCGGCAGGGGTGCGGAGACGCGCGGCTGGCGGTCGCTCGCCGGGCCGTCCGTCCGCAGCGGCGCCAGCGCCCGCGCGAACCGTTCGGCCCAGGCCGCGGACACGGCGTCGACGGTGGCGATGGTGCCGTGCCCGACGGGCGCCGCCGGAGTTCCTTCGCCACCTACCCGGGCCACGCGCATCAGCCGCAGGGCCGTCGCCACGTCCCCGCTGAGCAGCGCGACCGCGCCGCACTGCCGGAAGGTGGGTGCCACCGAGCAGGCCGCCTCGTAGGTGTCCGTCACCGGTGAGGAGGGGGAGGCGGCGGCCGTCTCGGCCAGGCAGATGACGTGGATCCCGGCCCCGGGGCCCTCCAGCGCCAGCCGTGCGACGGCCTTGCGCAGGTCGGCTCCGCCGGGATCGCCGTCCACGACGAGCACCGTGTACGGGCCCGGGAAAGCGCCGGTCACGTCGGCGGCGGAAGCGTCGTCACGTGCCCAGGCCGGCCGCCGGGGGGCCGGGACGGAGTGGTGCGGGGACGGACCGGTACCCGTGGGCTGTGCGCCGCCGGGCGCCGAGGCGCCCACCGGCGGACCGGCGGCGGCGACGCCCGGACCCGACTCCGCGAGGTGGTCCTCCAGACGGCGGGTGAGTTCGTCGGTGCGGGCCGCGGCCTGCTCGCGGTCGTGGGCCAGGAGCAGCCGGCAGTCCTGCCCGTGCCCCGGGCGGACGTGCGGCAGCCAGCCCAGCCAGGACCACTCGGCGGTGCGCTCCTCAAGGGACCGGGCGCGGTCCGCGGCGATCAGGACGATCTCCAGCGTGTCGGGGGAGTGCAGCGCCGTGAGCTGGGCCAGCACCGCGCGGGCCAGCCCGGACAGCCGCGCCCGCGGCCCGGCCAGCCCCAGGGCGCCGACCTCACGCAGCCCGGCGGTCACGGGTACGGCGGGCAGCAGACCCGAGCCGTCCGGCGCCGCACGGTCGGCCGTGCCGAGGCGCACGGCGAGCGCCTCCGGATGGCCGGGGGCGCGCTCCCACAGCCGGGGCCCCGGCCCCAGCGCCGTCAGCAGCAGGGTGGCCGGGTCCGGCCAGGTCTCCGGCGCGGCCGACACGGCGACCGGGTGGTGCTCCGCCGCCGTCACCGCGGCCGGCTCGTCCTCGTGCGTCCCGGGTGGTTCCGCCGCCTGCTCGCCACGCCCTCCGGCCAGCCGTCGGGCCCAGGCACCGAGCCCCCCACGCCTGCGGGTGCCCGAGGGCACGTCGGTGCCGCGCAGGGGAGTGCCCTTGCGTCCCCGGCCGGCCTGCTCGTCCACGAGGTCCGGGTCCACGGCACGGGCGGGAACAGCGGGGGCGACCGACCCGTCCGGGCCCCAGGGGTGAGGGCCGGTACCGTCCGCGACTCCGGCGTCGTACACCGTCGTCGGCCGGACGGGGGCCACGTCGCCGAACGCCCCGGCGCCGGAACGACCCGCATGCGTGTCCCCGGCGCCGCTCCCGGCCCGGACCCCGTCGCGCTGCCGCGCGACCTCGGCCGGTGGCGCGAAAGTACTCCGCCGAGCGGCGGCCTGCTGCCCGGTGGGTGCTCCGTGAGTCCCGACGGCGGCCTGCGCGGCACCGGCCGTTCCCGACCGCGATCCGTCGCGCGTGCCGACGCCCGGCGCCTCGCTCCGGTTGTCTTCCGCGTGTGCGGGCCCGGTGCCGTGGGGTGGCATCTGGCTCCGGGGGTGTCCCGGGTGGGGTGTGTCTGGGGTGCCTCGCGAGGGCGTGTGGCTCGGGTTGTCTTCCGCGCGTCCGGTGCCCCGGGACGGGACGGGGCTCGGGCCGCCTCCCGAGTGGGGTGCGTCCGCGGCGCCGCGCGAGGGCGTCTCGCTCCGGTCGCTTCCTCCACGGGCCGCGTCTCCCGCGCCCCGGGACGGCACATGACTCGGGCCGCCTCCCGAGTCGGCCCCGCCGCCGCTGCCCGCCAGGCGGGTCCAGTCGCCCTGGTCCCGTCCCCGGGGCGCTTCGGACCCCGCGCCCGCGTCTCCGCGCTCGATCCTCGGTGCCCCACCCTGCCCCGGCACCACAGCCGGATCGGCGGAGCCGTGTTCCGAGGCACCCGGCGCGCCCCAGGCCGCGGAAGCCGAGCCGTAGGCGTGATGCGTGGGCCCGAGGGGCCCGGCGGGTCCCGGGTCGGCCACGCGCGCGGGGGATACGGGGGATTCCGCCCCGCCCCCGGCGGGCCCGGGCACGCGCACGTGCCCCTCCCCGTCCGGAGTCGTCTCCACCCGGGCACCCGGCCCCCCGGCCGGAGCCAGCCGCAGGGCCGATTCGCCGATCCGCAACAGCGCACCCGGCGCGAAGGGCACCGCCCGGCCGCCCACGCGCGTGCCGTTCACCGTCGTGCCGTTCGTGGAGTCCAGGTCGGCGACCTCGACACGGCCGTCCGCGCTCACCGTCACCGCGCAGTGCAGCCGGGAGACGTCCGGGTCGTCCAGCGGCACGTCGGCGTCGGCGGAGCGGCCGATGCGGATCTCGCCGCCGTGCAGCAGATGGACGCCGCCGGCGTCGGGGCCGGCGACGACCTGGAGCTGGGCGGGGGCGTCGTCCAGCTCGGGATGCGGCTCCGGCTCCCCGGGCGCGCCCACGGACAGCACGGCACCGTCGGTCAGCGGGGGCTCGCCCAGCGTGCAGCGCTGGGCGTCCAGTCGCTGCTCCCCGGCGTACAGCACCGGTGTGCCCGAGCCGTCACCGCCGAGGACCGCCTGGGCCAGCGCCGACGCCACCGCCGCGAGCGCCGTACCGGCGGGTGCCGTGACCAGCACGTCGCTGCGCGGGGCGCGGTCCCGCGCCGGCGCCGACGGGCCCAGCGGATCTACGACGGTCAGCCGGATCTGCATCGCCGTCAGCGGTCCCTTCTGCCCGGGCGCGGAGTCCCCCACCCCGCCCCAGCACGTCGGCCAGTACTGCACGCATCCTCGCACCTGCCACTGACAGCGCGCCCCTCTCTCAGGAAAAGGTGATCTTGATTGGTCGGCTCTGCCCGCAAAAGTGCCTGAGAGATGACCCACGGGCGACCGCTTGAGATCGGTCACGTCTATTCCCGGCAACCACAAGACCGAGGTCAGCGTCTTTCCTTCGAACGAGTCCGAGAGCGGAAACGTAAGACCCACAGAAAGACGACACTCCGGTCCTCGGCCACCCGGCACTACAGTGGTTCGGACAGGCCAGCAGGCAAGGCAAGCACCAGGGAGCGCATGACGTGCGGCCGGTAGGCAGCAAGTACCTGCTCGAGGAGCCGCTCGGACGCGGCGCCACGGGCACCGTCTGGCGAGCCCGCCAGCGCGAGACCGCGGGCGCCGAGGCGGCCGTGCCGGGACAGCCCGGCGAGACCGTCGCCATCAAGGTCCTCAAGGAGGAGCTGGCCGGCGACCCCGACATCGTCATGCGGTTCCTGCGCGAGCGGTCCGTCCTGCTGCGGCTGACCCACCCGAACATCGTCCGGGTGCGTGACCTGGTCGTCGAGGGCGAGCTGCTGGCGCTGGTCATGGACCTCGTCGAGGGCCCCGACCTGCACCGCTACCTGCGGGAGAACGGGCCGTTCACCCCGGTCGCCGCCGCCCTGCTCACCGCCCAGATCGCCGACGCGCTCGCCGCCAGCCACGCCGACGGCGTCGTCCACCGCGACCTCAAGCCGGCCAACGTCCTGCTCCAGCAGTACGACGGGCGGATGCACCCGCTGCTGACCGACTTCGGCATCGCCCGCCTCGCCGACTCCCCGGGACTGACCCGGACCCAGGAGTTCGTCGGCACGCCCGCGTACGTCGCGCCCGAGTCCGCCGAAGGCCGCCCGCAGACTTCCGCCGTCGACATCTACGGCGCCGGCATCCTGCTGTACGAGCTGGTCACCGGCCGCCCGCCGTTCGCCGGCGGTTCCGCCCTGGAGGTGCTGCACCAGCACCTGAGCGCCGAGCCGCGCCGTCCCTCCACCGTCCCCGACCCGCTGTGGACGGTCATCGAGCGCTGCCTGCGCAAGAACCCGGACGAGCGGCCCAGCGCCGAGAACCTCGCCCGCGGCCTGCGCGTCGTCGCCGAGGGCATCGGGGTGCACGCGAACTCCGCGCAGATCGCCGCCGCCGAGGGCGTCGGCATGCTCCTCGTGCCCGACCCGGCCCCCGCGCCGGTGCCGGACACACCCGGCGCGGCCGACCCGACCCAGGTCCTCCCGCAGAACGCGGGCGCGTACGACCCGAGCGCCGCGACCAGCGTCATGCCGCACACCGGCGGTCCGGCCGGCGCCGCCGACCCGACCGCCGTCATGCCCCACCGGGGCGCGGCCGACCCGACCGCCGTCATGCCGCCGGTCCCGCCGGGCTCGCCCGGCCACCCCGGCCAGCAGGGCGGCCCCGAGGACCCGCACCCCTGGCAGAACCAGCTGCGGGCGGCCCGCGACCGCAACGAGCAGACGCAGGTCCAGTACCTCGACCCGAACCAGGATCCGCTGCGCCGCCGCCCCCAGCGCCAGGTGGCCCGGCCGCAGCCGCAGCAGCAGCCCCCGCGCCGCCAGGCGCCCCCGCCCGGGCCCGGCCACGGCCGTCCGCACCAGCAGCCCCAGCAGTACGCCCCTCAGCCCCAGCGGCCCCAGCCGCCGCAGCGCTACGCCCCGCCCGCGCCGCCGGCCCAGCCCCAGCAGCCGCAGCGGCCCCAGCGCGAGCCCCGGCAGCCGAGGCAGCGCAGTGCCAACCGGATGCGGATCCCCGGGCTCGGCTGCCTGAAGGGCTGTCTCTTCACGATCATCATCCTGTTCGTCGCCGGCTGGCTGGTCTGGGAACTGAGCCCGCTCCAGGAGTGGATCGGCACCGGCAAGAGCTACTGGGACCAGCTCACCGACTGGTTCAGCACCGTGACCGGCTGGTTCGAGAAGCTCGGCGGGAGCGGTTCCGGCACGAACTGACGGGAACCGCCCTGCGGGGTTGGTGATTTGTCGACACCTGGCGGGTGATTTCCGCCTCCACGGTGAAGGTTGGCTCTCCGGGCGCGTAGTTTTAGCGACAACACGCGTCGGTAGGAGCAGCCTTGGCACGGAAGATCGGCAGCCGGTACACCGCCCACCAGATCCTGGGGCGGGGCAGCGCCGGCACGGTGTGGCTGGGTGAGGGCCCGGAAGGCCCCGTCGCCATCAAGCTGCTGCGCGAGGACCTCGCGTCCGACCAGGAACTGGTCGGGCGCTTCGTGCAGGAGCGCACGGCCCTGCTCGGCCTGGAGCACCCGCACGTGGTGTCGGTGCGCGACCTGGTCGTCGACGGCAACGACCTGGCACTGGTCATGGACCTCGTCCGCGGCACGGACCTGCGGACCCGGCTGGACCGGGACCGGCGCCTGGCCCCCGAGGCGGCCGTCGCCATCGCGGCGGACATCGCCGACGGACTGGCGGCCGCCCACGCCGCGGGTGTCGTGCACCGGGACGTCAAGCCGGAGAACGTGCTCCTGGACATGCAGGGCCCGCTCGGTCCCGGCGGATCACACCGCGCCCTGCTGACCGACTTCGGTGTGGCCAAGCTCATCGACACGCCGCGCCGGACCAAGGCCACCAAGATCATCGGCACCCCGGACTACCTCGCGCCGGAGATCGTCGAGGGACTGCCCCCGCGCGCGTCCGTCGACATCTACGCGCTCGCCACGGTCCTCTACGAGCTGCTGGCGGGGTTCACCCCGTTCGGCGGCGGCCACCCGGGCGCGGTCCTGCGCCGGCACGTCACGGAGACGGTGGTCCCGCTGCCCGGCATCCCGGACGAGCTGTGGCAGCTGCTGGTGCAGTGCCTGGCCAAGGCACCGGCCTCGCGGCTGCGGGCCTCGGAGCTCGGCACCCGGCTGCGGGAGCTGCTGCCGATGCTGGCGGGCATGCCCCCGCTGGAGGTGGACGAGCCGGACACCGACTCCGCGGAGGAGGCCGACCGCGAGGAACAGCCCGCCGGACCGGCACCGGCCCGTGAGCGGGTCCGGCGGCGGGGCGCGGTCCCCCTGGTGCCGGGCGCGAAGCCGGCCGACTCCAACCGGGACACCCACACCTCGATGCGTGTCCCCGCCCCCGACGAGCTGGCCGGCGGCGCCCACGGGACGGCCCGGGCACCCCGCGCCCCCGGCGCCCCCCGCCCGGGCTCGGCCCGCAACCGCGCGGCGACCCGGCGCCGCAGGGTGGCCCTGGGAGCGGGCGCGGTCGCCCTGGCGGCGGCGATAGGCGTCGGCGCGTGGCTGTCCACCTCGGACGACGGCGCGAGCCCCCCTCCGCAGGACACCGGGAACTCGGCGCCCCAGTCCCCCTGAGCCGCCGTCTCCGGCCGCCCGGCGATGGCCGCCGGGCGGAGCCGTTACGCTGGAGGGCGTGGCAGTCGTCGACGTATCCGAAGAGCTCAAGTCCCTCTCCTCGACCATGGAGTCGATCGAGGCCGTTCTGGACCTCGAGAAGCTGAGGGCAGACATCGCCGTGCTCGAGGAGCAGGCGGCCGCGCCGTCCCTCTGGGACAATCCCGATGAGGCGCAGAAGATCACCAGCAAGCTGTCCCACCTCCAGGCCGAGGTGCGCAAGGCCGAGGCCCTGCGCGGTCGCATCGACGACCTGGGCGTTCTCTTCGAGATGGCCGAGGAGGAGGACGACCCGGACACCCGCGCCGAGGCCGAGTCCGAGCTCGCCGCCGTGAAGAAGTCGCTGGACGAGATGGAGGTCCGCACACTCCTCTCCGGTGAGTACGACTCCCGGGAGGCGCTGGTGAACATCCGCGCCGAGGCCGGCGGCGTCGACGCCGCCGACTTCGCCGAGAAGCTCCAGCGCATGTACCTGCGGTGGGCCGAGCAGCACGGCTACAAGACCGAGATCTACGAGACGTCCTACGCGGAAGAGGCCGGCATCAAGTCGACCACCTTCGCCGTCCAGGTGCCCTACGCGTACGGCACGCTCTCCGTCGAGCAGGGCACGCACCGGCTCGTGCGCATCTCGCCCTTCGACAACCAGGGCCGGCGCCAGACCTCCTTCGCGGGCGTCGAGATCCTTCCCGTGGTCGAGCAGACCGACCACATCGAGATCGACGAGTCCGAACTGCGGGTGGACGTGTACCGCTCGTCCGGCCCGGGCGGCCAGGGCGTCAACACCACCGACTCCGCGGTGCGCCTCACCCACATCCCCACCGGCATCGTCGTCTCCTGCCAGAACGAGCGGTCGCAGATCCAGAACAAGGCCACCGCCATGAACGTGCTCCAGGCCAAGCTGCTGGAGCGGCGCCGCCAGGAGGAGCAGGCCAAGATGGACGCCCTCAAGGGCGACGGCGGCAACTCCTGGGGCAACCAGATGCGTTCGTACGTGCTGCACCCGTACCAGATGGTGAAGGACCTGCGCACCGAGTTCGAGGTCGGCAACCCCGAGGCCGTGTTCAACGGCGAGATCAACGGTTTCCTGGAGGCCGGAATTCGCTGGCGCAAGCAGCAGCAGAAGTAAGTTTGTCGACAAGGCAACTGCCGCTCCGTGGGCGGCGGTTGCCTTTTCTGTGCCCGCATGTCTGGGTTTTGCATCACACTCACAGGCTCAGACTCCCGGCATAGCCCCCGTAATTGGACATGGCGGCTGCAAACGGCCTTGACGTGTTCTTGAAAAGTGGGAAGGGTGAAGCGCGGCATGCGTGTCTCTGGGGCGCATGTGAACCGGGGGCCTTTCATCGCAGCTTCCCCCGTCGAGCACAGCCCCGAGCGCTGCCTAATGACGATGAGCTACTGGGGGTAGCAAGCACATGACGAAGAAGACGCGGATCCGTGTCGCGCGGATAGCGGCCGGTGCCGTGATCGCCGCCGGCGCCTCACTGACCGCCGCCGGTGCCGCATCCGCCGCGGAGACCGAGGACTGCCTGCTCGGCATCCTGTGCGCCGAGGAGTCGCCCACTCCGACCCCGCCGCCGACGGGTGAGCCGACCGGTGAGCCGACCGGTGAGCCGACCGTCATCCCGACGGGCGAGCCGACCGAACCGCCGCCGTCGACCGAGGAGCCCACCGACGAGCCGACCGAGCCCACGGAGGAGCCCACCGAGCCGACCGAGGACCCGACCGACGCCCCGACGAACCCGGGCAACGGCAACGGTGGCGGCAACGGCGGCGGCAACAACACCGACCCCGACGGCGGCACCTCGCCGCAGGAGGAGGGCTCCTCCTCCCTCACCGAGATCGGCTCGGACTCCGCCCCGGCGGCCACGCAGGGCCAGGCCCGGGCCCAGGGCAACGGCCAGGAGCTCGCCGAGACCGGTGCCGCGCAGACCACCTTCCTGGTGATCGGCGCCGCCACGATGATCGCCGGCGGTGTCGGCTTCCGTCTGCTGCCGCGCCTCGTGGGCGGCCGCGGCGGTGCTGCCGCCTGACGGCAGGCGTCCGTACGGACCGTGCGCTCAGCGCAACACCGAGGGCCCGGAGCGAAACGCTCCGGGCCCTCGGCCCTGTCCGGGGGGCGGCTGCCGCGCCCTTACGCGGTCTGGTGCGCCAAGAGGGCCACCGCCGCGATCAGCACCGTCAGCAGAGCGATCAGTGCCATCGGGTTCAGACCGTTCAGACCCGCGAAGAAGTTCTCCTGCTGCAGCCGCTCGCGGTTCGCGCGGCACACGGCGCAACGGCCCTCGTTCACGGGGGACGCGCAGTTCGCGCACACCAGCCGGTCGTACGTCATGCGCTTGCCCTCCTTGCGCCGGTTCCACGTGTCCAACGTTCGTGGGGGTGGGAATGTTCCCCCCTCCACTTTGCCAGGTTCCGTCGGCCGTCGCGCGGCTGCGCGTTTTCTGTGGTGGTACGCACAGTGCCCCCGCGCCCCGCGGGCCTCGGTATAAAACGGCACATCCGTGGCGCAACCACGGTCGGTGACTGCGATGCCCCACCCGGTTCGCGTATGGTCACGCTCATCTACCCCCGGCGACCCGTGGTGCATCCGTGATCCGATTCGACAATGTCTCCAAGGTCTACCCCAAGCAGACCCGCCCCGCCCTCAGGGATGTCTCCCTGGAGGTCGAGAAGGGCGAGTTCGTCTTCCTCGTGGGGTCCTCCGGCTCCGGAAAGTCCACCTTCCTGCGGCTGATCCTCCGCGAGGAGCGGTGCAGTCACGGGCAGGTGCACGTTCTGGGCAAGGACCTCGCCCGCCTCTCCAACTGGAAGGTGCCGCAGATGCGGCGCCAGCTGGGGACGGTGTTCCAGGACTTCCGCCTGCTGCCCAACAAGACGGTCGGCGAGAACGTCGCCTTCGCGCAGGAGGTCATCGGCAAGTCGCGCGGCGAGATCCGCAAGTCCGTGCCCCAGGTGCTCGACCTCGTCGGGCTCGGCGGCAAGGAGGACCGGATGCCCGGCGAGCTGTCCGGTGGTGAGCAGCAGCGCGTCGCCATCGCGCGGGCCTTCGTCAACCGGCCCAAGCTGCTCATCGCCGACGAGCCCACCGGCAACCTCGACCCGCAGACCTCCGTCGGCATCATGAAGCTGCTCGACCGCATCAACCGGACGGGCACCACCGTGGTGATGGCCACCCACGACCAGAACATCGTGGACCAGATGCGCAAGCGCGTCATCGAACTGGAGAAGGGCCGCCTCGTGCGCGACCAGGCCCGCGGTGTCTACGGCTACCAGCACTGATACCGCACCCGAGATCCACGGAAAGGCATAACCAGTCGCCATGCGCGCCCAGTTCGTCCTGTCGGAGATCGGTGTCGGTCTCCGCCGCAACCTGACGATGACCTTCGCCGTCGTCGTCTCCGTCGCCCTCTCGCTCGCCCTGTTCGGCGGGTCGCTCCTGATGAGCGACCAGGTCAACACCATGAAGGGCTACTGGTACGACAAGGTCAACGTCTCGATCTTCCTCTGCAACAAGAGCGACGCCGAGTCCGACCCCAACTGCGCCAAGGGCGCGGTGACCGACGACCAGAAGAAGCAGATCAAGGCCGACCTCGGCAAGATGGGCGTCGTCCAGACGGTCACCTACGAGTCGCAGGACCAGGCGTACAAGCACTACAAGGAGCAGTTCGGCGACTCCCCGCTGGCCAGCTCCCTCACGCCGGACCAGATGCAGGAGTCGTACCGCATCAAGCTGAAGGACCCGGAGAAGTACCAGGTCATCGCCACCGCCTTCAACGGCCGGGACGGCGTGCAGTCGGTGCAGGACCAGAAGGAGACCCTGGACAACCTCTTCAAGCTGCTGGAGGGCATGAACTGGGCCGCGCGCGCGGTGATGGCGCTGATGCTGGTCGTCGCCCTGATGCTGATCGTCAACACGGTGCGCGTCTCGGCGTTCAGCAGGCGGCGCGAGACGGGCATCATGCGCCTGGTCGGCGCTTCGGGCTTCTACATCCAGGCGCCGTTCATCATGGAGGCCGCGGTCGCCGGACTCATCGGCGGCGCTGTCGCCTGCGCCTTCCTGCTGGTCGCCCGGTACTTCATCATCGACCACGGACTGGCCCTGGCCGATCAGCTCACGCTGATCAACTTCATCGGCTGGGACGCCGTCCTCACGAAGCTGCCGCTCATCCTCGCCACGAGCCTGCTGATGCCCGCGTTGGCCGCGTTCTTCGCGCTGCGCAAGTACTTGAAGGTGTGACGCATGCCAAGAGGGGCCGTGCGGTCAACCGACCGTACGGCCCTTCCCCTTGTCCTAGACTCACCGGCATGTCAGGTCGTGACCCGCTCTGTCAGCCCCGTCGCATCCGCCGCGGGGCCGCCCTGACCTTGGTGTTCGCGAGTGTCCTCGTCGCCGGTGCGGCCACGGGGGCGTTGCCGCAGGACGACCGGAACTCCGCGCCGGACAAGGTCCGTTCGGCCGACACCGCCGGGCCCCGCACGGACGTCGCGCGGGCGGCCGAGGAGGCCATGGCCGACGGCACGTCCCCGATGGAGGCCGCGAAGCGCGCCGTCAGCCGCAGCGGGGACCGCTGGGGCGCCGTCTACTCCCGGGGCGAGTTCGAGGAGTTCGAGGAGGCCCTCGACGGCCAGTACACCGGCGTCGGCCTCTGGGCCCGCAGCGAACGGGACGGCCGCATCGAGGTGACGAAGGTGCGCGCCGGCTCGCCCGCGGCCACCGCCGGGATCCGCCCCGGGGACCTGCTGCGCAGCGTCGACGGCGAGAAGACCGACGGCCGGCCCGTCACCGAGGTCGTCTCCTTACTGCGCGGGGACGCCACCGACGCCCCCGCCGGCACCGCCGTCCGCCTCGGCCTGGAGCGGGGCTCGCACACCTGGACCCGGACCCTGCGCAGGGCCCAGCTGTCCACCGACCCGGTCACCGTCCAAGAGCTCGCCGACAGGGTCACCGTCATCAAGGTCGCCACCTTCACCAAGGGCTCCGGCCACCAGGTCCACGCCGCCGTCCGCCGGGCCCCGCGCGACGCCGGGATCGTGCTCGACCTGCGCGGCAACTCCGGCGGCCTGGTCACCGAGGCCGTGACCGCAGCCTCCGCCTTCCTCGACGGCGGCCTGGTCGCCACCTACGACGTCGACGGCGAGCAGCGCGCCCTGCACGCCGAGCCCGGCGGCGACACCACCAGGCCCCTGGTCACGCTCGTCGACGGCGGGACGATGAGCGCGGCCGAGCTGCTCACCGGTGCCGTGCAGGACCGGGGACGGGCGCTCGTCGTCGGCTCCCGCACCTTCGGCAAGGGCTCGGTCCAGATGCCGAGCCGGCTGCCCGACGGCTCCGTGGCGGAGCTGACCGTCGGGCACTACCGCACCCCCTCCGGCCGCGGGGTCGACGGCCGGGGCATCACGCCCGACCTGGAAACCGACGAGGACGCCCTCCAGCGGGCCCAGGCCGTGCTGCGCGGTCTCACGAGCCCCTCGTAATCGACTTTCCGCAGGGCCCCTCCGTAGTGCGAAAATGGTCGGCACTATGGCTAAGGAAAAAGGGCGCAAGCTGATCGCGCAGAACAAGAAGGCGCGGCACGACTACCTCATCATCGACACCTACGAGGCCGGCCTGGTCCTCACCGGGACCGAGGTGAAGTCCCTGCGCCAGGGTCGGGCGTCGCTGGTCGACGGCTTCGTCCAGCTGGACGGGAACGAGGCATGGCTGCACAACGTGCACGTGCCGGAGTACAGCCAGGGCACGTGGACCAACCACAGCGCCCGGCGCAAGCGGAAGCTGCTGCTGCACCGCGCCGAGATCGACAAGCTGGAGTCGAAGACGGGCGAGACGGGGCACACCATCGTGCCCCTGGCGCTCTACTTCAAGGACGGCCGGGCCAAGGTCGAGATCGCGCTGGCGAAGGGCAAGAAGGAGTACGACAAGCGCCAGGCGCTCCGTGAGAAGCAGGACCGGCGCGAGACCGACCGCGCGATCGCGGCGGTGAAGCGGAGGCAGCGCGGGGCGTAGGGAATACGCTGGCACCGACCCGCGTTGGTCACGTACGATGGTGTCTGCACCCCACAGCGGGTGCGCGCCCCTCTCCGGAGGGATTGTCAACACAACATGGGGATGATCGGTTTCGACAGCGGCTGTCGAAGCAGGGGAAGCGTGTCGAGGAAGCGGCAATGATCTCGTAAACCATATGTCGCAAAAAATAATCGCCAATACCAAGCGCGATTCCCAGTCCTTCGCCCTCGCTGCCTGATAAGCAGTGAGTGAAGGACCCTAAATGGGTGTCAGCCCGGGAGTGTTCCCGGCCCGGATCCTGGCATAATCTAGGGAACTAAACCATCGAGCCCGGTCACGGGGCTCGATGGGAAACCAAACAGTGACTGGGCCCGTCGGCGACTTGTTCGCGTGATCGCCGGGGCCGAGAAAATCGCAGCGAACTGCACACGGAGAAGCCCTGATTCTGCACCGTTGGACGCGGGTTCGATTCCCGCCATCTCCACTCATCCCATGTGGGCCAAGGCCTCGCCGCTTTCGAGCGGCGGGGCCTTTGTCATGCGGGGCCCGTGGTGGCCCGTTCCGTCAGACGCGGGGGCAGCAGCGTCGCCTGCGGTACGGGGGTGCCGCGCAGCTTCCGCATCAGCAACTCGACCGCGCGGATGCCCAGCTCGTCGGCCGGGAGGGACACGGACGTGACCGGGACGCCGGGCGTCGTCGCGAGGTCGTCGGGGCAGACGGCGATGACCGACAGGTCGCCGGGGATCCGTGGGCCGAGCCGCCGGAAAGCGTGGATCAGTGGTTCCAGGAGGGGTTCGTTGTGTATCACCACGGCGGTGAGGGCCGGGTGTTCGCGCAGCAGCCGCTCGGCGAGCCCCGGGGCCGTGGCGGGGTCGGGGGCGGCCGGGTGGACGGACGTGGTCAGGCCGCGACGGGTGGCGGCGGCGGTGAAACCCCGCATGAGGTGGTGGGCGTAGGCCGTTCCGCGGAGGTAGACCTCCGGGGGTGAGCCGACCAGGGCGACCCTGCGGTGACCCCGTTCCGCCAGATGGTTCACACACGCCTCGCCCGCCGCCCTGAAGTCGAGGTCCACGCAGGTCAGACCGTACGGCTCCGCGGGAAGGCCGATCAGGACCGACGGGCGGTCCAGGGCGCGGAGCCGGGGCAGGCGCGGATCGTCGAGCTCGACGTCCGCCAGCAGCAGCCCGGCCACCGAGTCCAAGCCCATGGCACGGCTCAGTCCCTCCTCGGCCTCCTCCTGGGTGAGCAGCAGGACGTCGTGGTCATGGGCGCGGGCCGTCGTCACCACCGACACGGCCAGCCGCATCACCACCGGGACCTGCACGCCGGGGCGCAGCGGCGCGGCGAGGGCCAGCACGTTCGGCTCGCCGCCGGCCAGGGCCCGGGCACCCGCGTGGGGGCGGTAGCCCAGCTCGCGGACGGCCGCCTGGACACGCCGCCGGGTCTCGTCGGAGATCGGACGCTTGCCGCTCAGCGCATAGGAGACGGTGCTGGGGGAGACCCCGGCCCGGCGCGCCACGTCCGTGATCGTGACCATCAGTCCAGCTCCAGCGCGAGGAGACCCGTGCCGGGCGGGGCCTGGACCTCGCGTCCGCCCGCGGCCAGGCCCCAGGCGGCTGCCGGATGGCCGCACGTGGCCCGCAGCCGGCTGCCCTCGCGGACGACCGTGAAGGTCACGTTCCCGACCGCCACCGTCACCTCGTCGCCGGGCCGCAGGCCGTACGCCCGCAGTGTCACCCCGTCGGCGTGGTCGTAGTCGGGCCGGTCGTCCCGCGCGCCGACCGGGATCACCGCGCCGGGCCGCACCAGCAGGGGCGCGCTCAGGAAGCCGTGGCGCTCGCGCACCCAGCGCGGGCCGGTCACCGTCTCGCCGGTGAGGAGGTGGGTCCAGGTGCCCTCGGGGACGTAGTAGGTGACGTCGCCGTCGTCGTCGAACACCGGGGCGACCAGCAGGTCGGGGCCGAGCATGTACTGCCGTTCCAGGTGCGCGCATCCCGGATCGTCCGGGAACTCCAGGACCATGGCCCGCATCAGGGGCAGACCCTCGGTGTGGGCCGCGCGGGCCATCTCGTACAGGTAGGGCATGAGGCGGAGCTTCAGCCGGGTGAAGTGGCGTGCCACCTCGACCGACTCCTCGTCGAAGTGCCAGGGCACCCGGTAGGAGCTGCTGCCGTGCAGGCGGCTGTGGGAGGAGAGCAGCCCGAAGGCCAGCCAGCGCTTGAACAGGGCCGGGGTGGGGGTGCCCTCGAAGCCGCCGATGTCATGGCTCCAGAAGCCGAAGCCCGACAGACCGAGGGACAGACCGCCGCGCAGCGACTCCGCCATCGACTCGTAGGTCGCCTCGCAGTCGCCGCCCCAGTGCACGGGGAACTGCTGGCTCCCCGTCGTCGCCGACCGGGCGAAGAGAACGGCCTCCTGCTCGCCGCGGTGCTTGCGCAGCACCTCGAAGACCGTGCGGTTGTACAGGTACGTGTAGTAGTTGTGCATCCGCTCCGGGTCCGAGCCGTCGGACCAGACCACGTCGAGGGGCACGCGTTCGCCGAAGTCGGTCTTGAAGCAGTCGACGCCCTGTGCGAGCAGTGCCTCCAGCTTGCCGGCGTACCAGTCGCGGGCGGCCGGTGACGTGAAGTCGACCAGGGCCATGCCGGGCTGCCACATGTCCCACTGCCAGACACCGCCGTCCGGGCGCTTCAGCAGATGCCCGAGCGCCTTGCCCTCGGCGAACAGCGGGGAGCGCTGGGCGATGTACGGATTGATCCACACCGAGACGCGCAGGTCATGGGCCTTCAAGCGGGCCAGCATGCCCTCGGGGTCGGGAAACACCCGTGGATCCCACCGGAAATCGCACCAGTTGAACTCCCGCATCCAGAAGCAGTCGAAGTGGAAGACGGAAAGCGGCAGTTCACGCTCCTTCATGCCCTCGATGAAGGACGTCACCGTCTCTTCGTCGTAGGCGGTCGTGAAGGACGTCGACAGCCACAGGCCGAACGACCAGGCGGGCGGCAGGGCCGGACGCCCGGTCAGGGCCGTGTACTTGCGGAGGATCTCCTTCGGGGTGGGGCCGTGGATGACGTAGTAGGTCAGCTCCTGTGTCTCCGCGCTGAACTGCATCCGGGAGACCACCTCCGAGGCGACCTCGAAGGACACCTTGCCCGGGTGGTCGACGAAGACGCCGTACCCCGCGTCCGTGAGGTAGAAGGGCACGTTCTTGTAGGCCTGTTCGCTGCACGTGCCGCCGTCGGCCTGCCAGACGTCGACGACCTGCCCGTTCTTCACCAGCGGGCCGAAGCGCTCACCGAGGCCGTAGACGGAGGTGCCGACCTTCAGGACCAGTTGCTCGCGCAGGTGGTGCGCGCCCGAGGCGTCCCGCATGATGCCCGCGTTCTTGTGGCCGCTGCTGGTCAGCGTGCGGCCGTGCGCGAGGAACTCGACGTGCCAGGGGCCGCCCCGGGCCAGCCGGACCGCCAGGTCGCCGGAGGTCAGGGTCGCGTGCTCGTCGCCGTACGTGATCTCCGCGGTGGTGTCCGAACCTGTGAGCTCGAACTCCGGGCCGCGGGGCCGTCCGCCGGTGAAGTGCGTCAGCGTCAGGCCGATGACGTCCGGCATGGGGGTGTGCGCCCTGACCGTGAGGACCGGGCCGGTCATCAGGTCGCCGCGGGAGCGGACGGGCCGGGTCGGGGCGTGGATCTCCAGCGCGCCGTCCGACTCGGTGACGTCGAGGGCCTCGGCCGGATAGGCCGCGGTGACGCCCTCGCGCAGGAGCCAGTAGCCGTCGGTGAACTTCATGTGAGGGTTCCCTACTCTCCCGGCGCACGGTGTCGAAGCGCTTCGACGATCGAACGTATGCGGGGTGCGTGAGGGCGTCAATGGGGTGCGAGACACTTGGTGAAGCGATTCGAAGCACGGCGCAGGGAAAGGGCGAAGGCCAGGGCCGCCGCCGTCACCGGGACCGCGAAGCCCCCCGTCGGCGAGAGGTGCTCCACGGTCCAGCCGCCGATCGCGCTGCCGCAGGCGATGCCGCCGAGCAGGCCGGTCACCGCGAGGGTCATGCCCTCGTTCAGCCGCCCGTCGGGGGTGCGCTGCTGCACCAGCGTCATGGCGGTGACCATCGTCGGGGCCGTCGCCATCCCGGCCACCAGCAGCGTGGCCGCCAGGAGCAGGAGCGAGCCCGTGAGGGCCGCGGCCAGCAGCGGCAGGGTCAGCAGCGCGGCCATCGCCGCCACGCACCGGGGCAGCCGGGCCTCGGCCGGTCCGACGGGCTTCACGGAGCCGTACAGCAGGCCCGCCACGCAGGAACCCGCGGCCTGGAGGGCGAGGACGGCGCCGGCCGCCCACTGCCGCCCCTGCGCGTCGGCGAACGCCAGTGTGACGATCTCCGTCGCGCCGAAGATGCCGCCCATCGCCAGGCAGACCGCGAGCAGCGGGGGGATGCCGGGGGCGCGCAGGGGTGCCTTTCCGGGTATGCGCGCGCCGACCGGGGGCTCCGTCGCACGCCGGGTCGTGAACAGGACCATGCCGGTCAGCAGCAGCACCGCGCCCACGAGCGTGCCCGCCTCCGGGAAGAAGGTCCCGCACAGGAAGGCCGCGAGCACCGGGCCCAGCATGAAGCACAGTTCGTCCGCCGCCTGCTCGAAGGAGTTGGCGGTGTGCAGTGCCTTCGGGTCGCCGGCCAGCAGATGCGCCCAGCGGGCCCGTGCCATCCCGCCGGTGTTGGGGGTCGTGGCGGTCGCGGCGTAGGAGGCGAACAGCGTCCAGTCCGGGGCGTCGTGGCGCACGCACAGCAGCAGGGACAGGGAGCCGAGGACGGCGATCACCGTGGCGGGCAGGGCGACCCGGGCCTGGCCGTGCCGGTCGACGAGCCGCGCGATCCAGGGCGCGACCAGCGCGGTCGCCGCCAGTCCCGTCGCCGTGACGGCACCGGCGAGGGCGTACGAATCCCGCGTCCCGGCGATCATCACGACCGCGCTGATGCTGAACATGCCCATCGGCAGCCGGGCGATGAGGTTCCCGGCGGTGAACGCGCGGGCGCCAGGCAGGCGGAACAGGCGGCGGTACGGGGAGAGGCGCGGCATGCGTCCACCGTCGCCCGGGGACGATCAACCGGTCCAACACCTGTTCCGTGCGCAGTCACGCACCTGGGTTGTGGATCACTGGCCGGAAGGGCGAAACCCCATGGCCGGAAATGTTCGCTCCTTGTTCTTCATACAGAGATATGGAGATTCCTAATGCTCCTCATGGCGCATGGAAAATATGTTCATTCCGGAAAATCCTTCACTCGTTTGCCGCGCATCCGTCGGAGTGGGCCGACGGTTAGTGGGTACATGACCGAGGCGACCAGGAAAGACGGCTGGGCGGTAACGCTCGGCCCGTATACCTACATTCCGGCACCAGCGCACTCGTCGGCGACAGTCAACGGCACCCTCACCAGAGGCGGTTGCCCGGTTGCTCTGCAGGTGACCGAGCCGGTGCTGCGTGATTTCATCGACGCCATGAGCGCGCTGGAAAAGGATCTCGCCCGGCGCTGGATCAGTGCGACGGATTGGCCGGCTTTCGCGCTTTCGAAATAGTCGGGTCACGTCATGTACGACAAAGTCGAGGGCACTGGCCGGCATCGGGCTCCGGCCCGGGATTTCATCACCCCCCTGACACCGCCGGACCCGACCTGGGATCCCGCCGAGGAACTGGCGTTCATCCTCGAGGAGGCCCTCGGGGAGCAGGCGACGAGGATCCCCGCTCCCCGTGACGAGGACCCGGACGAGGCCGCGGAACCGGCGCCGGTCTCCGCCCCGGCCACTCACATGCGGCGGCTCCAGGACATCACCGAGGAGCTTCCGCCCGTGCGGGAGGTCCCCCGGCGCCACCGCAAGGTCCCGACCCGCAAGGCCCCGCGCGTACTGCGCACCACCAGCTTCCTCGTCGCCGCCCTGGCGGCCGTCATCGCCTCCGCCGTGAGCCTCCTGAGCGGCATCGTCGCCTACGACCCCCTGCGCCTGGTCGCGGTGTCCCCCGGGGCGCGGGGCCTGCGCACCTGGTGGCCCCTGCTGGTGTACGGGCCGTGGCTGGTGGGCTCCCTGTCCGTCCTGCGGGCCGCCCTGCACCAGCGCCGTGCCGTGCACTCGTGGTGTGTGGTGGTGGTCTTCTCGTGCATCGCCGTGCTGCTGTGCGTCGTCCAGGCACCGCGGACGATCCTAGGCACCGCGGCGGCGGCCCTGCCCGGCCTCGCCGCCCTCGCCTGCTTCCAGCAGGTGGTGCGCCAGATCACCCTCACCCGCCCGCCGATGCGTTCGGTTCCACGTCACCGGGTGGGACAGGCTCCGGCACCGGCCGGCGCGGAGGGTCAGAAGGGTGTGGAGGGTTATAGGGGTGTGGAGGGTTATAGGGGTGCGGAAGGTTATAGGGGTGCGGAAGGTTATAGGGGTGCGGAAGGTCAGCCGGGCGGGTCGTAAAGGTCTCTGAAGACCATCCGCCCATGAGACCTGAAGCAGCCGGCCCTGGCCCCGGGCGCTCTTAGCCGGTGGCTCCTGAGCCCGGGTCTCTTGAGCCCGGGCCTCCCGAGCGAGGCCCTCTGAGCCTGGGCCTCCCGGGCGCGGGTCCTCTGAGCCCGGGTCCCCGGGCGCGGCCCTCCCGGGCCCGGGACTCCCGGGGCCCGCCGCACCCGGCGTCCGCCGCTGTAGGTTGCACCGCATGCCGGCCCACCTCGACCCCCGTCTGCTGCGTGCCTTCGTCACCGTTGCCGAGGAACTGCACTTCACGCGGGCCGCCGTGCGGTTGCATGTGGCTCAGCAGGCGCTCAGCCGGGACGTGCGGCGGCTGGAGCGGGAGCTGAGGGCCGAGTTGTTCGTGCGGACCACCCGGCAGGTGACGCTGACCCCCGACGGGGAGCGGCTGCTGCCGTACGCCCGGCGGGTGCTCCGGGCGCAGGACGAGCTGCTCGCCGCCTTCGACCAGGCCCGACCCCTGCTGGTCGACCTCAACTCCCCGGGCCTGGTCACCGCCCGCCGCGTCCTGCACCGGGCGCGGGAGCTCGCGCCGGGCCACGAACTGATGGCCCGCTACGAGAGCGGCCTGACCGGAGCCGCCGGTGAACTGCTCGCGGGCCGGCTGGACGCGTCGTTCGGACGTTTCGCCGGGCTGGACCCGGCGCTGCGGGCGGGGCTCGACCACCTGCCCGTGCGGTACGAGCCGATGGCGGTCGTGCTGCCCGAGGACCACCGGCTGGCCGCTCTGGAGGCGGTGCCGCTCGCCGAGCTGGTCGGCGAGACCGTCTACGCGGGCGCCGGCAATCCGCGCACGCCGGAGTGGACGGGCCTCGCCCGGCTGCTGTTCGAGGGCCGGGGCATCGAGATCGCGCCACCCGCGCCGCTGGCGGTCGGGGAGGAGGAGTTCCAGCGGATCATGGCCAGAACGCGCAACCCGATTCTGGCCGTCGTGGGCTTCCCGGCACTGCCGTCGACGGTGGTGCGGCCCCTGATCGACCCCGTTCCGCTGTCCCCGCTGTCCCTGGTGTGGCGCAAGGGCCTGACCCACCCCGCGTTCGACGCGCTGCGGCGGGCGGCGGCCCGGCTCGCCGCCGAGGAGGGGTGGCTGCGGCGGCCCACCGGGGGATGGATTCCGGCCGGTGACGATGTCCTCATGACGTCTCACGGCTGACACGATTCGATGCCCGCGCTCACACACAACCTCCCCGTGCGCTACATTCAACGCCTGAGCACGGTGTGGTAATAGGGGGCGCTCGGACGGGTGGGGGCCCGTTCCGACGACGGGTGTTCAGGTCGTACGCGCACCCGAACCATCCCGTGGGGGGAAGTGCGTGCGTGTGACAAGTTGGCGAGAAGACGCCCAACCAGAGTGGCCCGAGGTCGCGGCGGCGACCGGGGAACTCCCTGCGGACGGCAGCGTCCGGGACCGGAAAGCCACCCAGGTGCGCGACGGTGACGACCGGGCGAGCGGCTGCCGGCTGCCCGCCGGTACGGAGATACTGCGCGGCATCCCCCGGCAGAGCGAGGGCGAGGCCGACTCGTTCCGCTCGTCCGACTCGGGCACCGAGTCCCGGACCGCGGTCCGCGACCCCTGGCAGGAGGACGCCCACCCGGTCGGGAGCGCCCACGACCCGGCCGGGACCCCCGGCTCCACCGGGCACACCCACGACCCGCACGAGGTCACCATCCAGCTCGACGCCGTACAGCTCGGGGACGGGTCCGTGCGGCGGGTCGAGGAAGGCATCGGCGCGGGCCCGGCCCCCGCCGACCGGCCGGTCTTCGTCGACGAGTCGGGCCGCCGCAGCCGCCGCTTCCGCCGCATCGGCATAGCCATCGCCCTGGCCTGCGGGGTCTACGCCGCCGTCATCGTCGCCACGCTGCTGTCGGGCAACTCCAACGCGCCGTGGCTGCCCGTACCGGGCCAGAAGCAGGATCCGTCGGCCGGGCAGGTCGACACCCCGCCGTTGCCCAAGCAGTCGGACCCGGCCACCGGCACCGGCACCGGCGCCACCGCCCCGGTCAGTGCGCCGACGGCCGACGAGGCCACGTCACCCTCGCCCGCTGCCGGCGTCGTCGAACCCGCCGCCACCGTCGAACCCGGCCGCCGCGGCCCGACGGCACGCCCCTCGCCGACCGCGGCCCGGACCACACCGGACCCGGGCACCGGCGTGACCGACCCGGCCCCGACCGAGCCCGCCGACCCACCGACCACCCCGGCGCCCGACCCGACGCCGACGGTCGAGCCCACGCCCGAGCCGACCGAAACCTTGGGCGCCGACGACAGCGACGGCACCGGCACGGTCGCCGAAGGCCCGGTCGAGACGCCGAACGCCGAACCGACGCCCGCCGTCTAGAGCCGGTGGCCGGAACGGCTTGCCGGACAGCTCCCGGCGCCCGGTGCGGTGCGCACGGCGGAGCATCGCCCGCCTACAGGACGTACCCGGGTGATGCGACGACGCGGCGAGGCACCCTGCCGAGCATCGCGAGCCGGTGATCCTTCCCGGCCATCAGCACTGGTCCCGGCCGCGTGAGCGGTGCCTGCCAGGTCGCCCCCGGAGGGAGGCCGGGGGGAAGGGCGCTCCGGCGCCTCACCCTCGCGGACCCCGGGCTCCCGGTCCCGCTGGGGGAGTGAGGGACCCACCGACGGCGCCGCGGAGCCCGCCGGCACGGCCCCGCCCCCACCGTCCCGCAGCACCGTCGTCCCGGATCACTCACCGTCCCCGCAGCACCGTCGTCCCCGGCATCACCCACCGTCCCCGTATCACCACCGTCCCCGTACCACCCACCGTTCCCGCAGCACCCCATCCCGCACCACCCGGAGTACCACCACCCATGGCATCCCGTACCCGCCGTTCCGGGCCGGCGCCCCGAGCCCGTGGCGGCTCCAGGCGCCGCCTGCCGCTGCGCCTGCTCCTGCCCCTGCTCGTCCTCGTCGCGCTGATGGCGATGCTCATGCTGCGCGGCTACGTGCACAGCGAGATCCTCGCCGACCACCGGGTCCGGCCGCCCGCCGCCACCGACCAGGTGCCGGAGAAGATCAGGAGAGGCGGGCCCGTCATCGACACCCGCAGCGGCCGCACCGAGAGCCTGCGTGTGCCCGACCGCCGCCTGGTGCTCACCTTCGACGACGGCCCCGACCCGGTCTGGACGCCCAAGATCCTGGACGTTCTGAAGAAGCACGACGCACACGCGGTCTTCTTCGTCACCGGCACCATGGCCTCGCGCTACCCCGACCTGGTCCGGCGCATGGTCGACGAAGGCCACGAGATCGGCCTGCACACCTTCAACCACCCCGACCTGTCCTACCAGTCCAAGAAGCGCATCGACTGGGAGCTGTCCCAGAACCAGCTCGCCCTCTCGGGCGCGGCGGGCATCCGTACCTCCCTCTTCCGGCCGCCGTACTCCTCCTTCGCCGCCGCCATGGACAACAGGTCCTGGCCGGTGACCGAGTACATCGGCCGCCGCGGCTACATCACCGTCGTCAACAACACCGACAGCGAGGACTGGCGCAAGCCCGGTGTCGCCGAGATCATCCGACGCGCCACGCCCAAGGGCGGCGAAGGCGCGATCGTCCTGATGCACGACTCCGGCGGCGACCGTCACCAGACCGTCGAGGCACTGGGCCGCATGCTGCCCGACCTGCGCGAGAAGGGCTACGCGTTCAGCAACCTCACCGAGGCCCTCGACGCCCCGAGCGCGCACTCCGGCGTCACCGGCCTCGACCGGTGGAAGGGCACGGCGTGGATCTTCCTGGTCCAGGCCTCGGAGCACCTCACCGACGGGCTGGTCGTCGGACTCGCGATCGTCGGCACCCTCGTCATCGGCCGTTTCGTGCTGATGCTGCTGCTCTCCGGGGTGCACGCACGCCGGGTGCGCCGCCGCGGCTTCCGCTGGGGAGCGCCGATCACCGAACCGGTGTCGGTTCTGGTCCCGGCGTACAACGAGGCCAAGTGCATCGAAAACACGGTCCGTTCCCTCGCCGAGAGTGACCACCCCATCGAGGTCCTCGTCATCGACGACGGCTCCGCCGACGGCACGTCACGGATCGTCGAGGCCATGGGCCTGCCGAACGTCCGGGTCGTCCGCCAGCTCAACGCGGGCAAGCCGGCCGCGCTCAACCGCGGTGTGGCCAACGCCCGCCACGACCTGATCGTGATGATGGACGGCGACACGGTCTTCGAACCGTCCACCGTGCGCGAACTGGTGCAGCCCTTCGGCGACCCACGCGTGGGCGCGGTGGCGGGCAACGCCAAGGTCGGCAACAAGGACAGCCTCATCGGCGCCTGGCAGCACATCGAATACGTGATGGGCTTCAACCTCGACCGCCGGATGTACGACGTGCTGCGCTGCATGCCGACGATCCCCGGAGCGGTCGGAGCCTTCCGCCGCAGCGCGCTGGAACGGGTCGGCGGCATGAGCGACGACACCCTCGCCGAGGACACCGACATCACCATGGCCCTGCACCGTGACGGCTGGCGCGTGGTCTACGCGGAGAACGCCCGTGCCTGGACCGAGGCGCCGGAGACGGTCCAGCAGCTGTGGTCCCAGCGCTACCGCTGGTCGTACGGCACCATGCAGGCCATCTGGAAACACCGCCGGGCCCTGGTGGACAAGGGCCCCTCGGGCCGCTTCGGCCGCGTCGGCCTGCCGCTGGTGTCCCTCTTCATGGTCCTGGCGCCCCTGCTGGCCCCGCTGATCGACGTGTTCCTCGTCTACGGCCTCGTGTTCGGCCCCACCCAGAAGACGATCATGGCGTGGCTCGGCGTCCTGGCCATCCAGGCGGTCTGCGCGGCCTACGCCTTCCGGCTCGACCGCGAGCGCATGACGCATCTCATCTCGCTGCCCCTGCAGCAGATCCTCTACCGCCAGCTCATGTACGTCGTACTGCTCCAGTCCTGGATCACCGCCCTGACCGGCGGCCGGTTGCGCTGGCAGAAGCTGCGGCGCACCGGTGTGGTCGACGCGCCCGGCGGCGGGCCCGTGCCGCGCCAGCGGTCCCAGAACAGCTCCGAGCGGAGGCCGGTGGCATGACCCACGGAAACCCGATCCCCACGTCCTCGGCGGCGTCCGGTGTGCCGGGGGCGTCCTACGGCATGCCGCAGCAGCGCACGACCGACCCCGCACCGGAGGGCGGCACCGCCATGGCGACCGCCCCCACCGCGACCGCCCCCACCCCGCCGGAGCACCAGGGCGGCGGCCGTGACCGCTACCTCGACCTGCTGCGTTCGATCGCCCTGGTCCGTGTCGTCGTGTACCACCTGTTCGGCTGGGCGTGGCTGACGGTGCTGTTCCCGTCGATGGGCGTGATGTTCGCGCTGGCGGGCTCCCTGATGGCGCGCTCGCTGAACCGCCCGGCGCTCGGTGTGGTCCGGGGCCGGATCCGCCGGCTCCTGCCCCCGCTCTGGGTGTTCAGCGTGGTGGTGCTGACGATGATGTTCGCGGCCGGCTGGAACCCGCTGAAGGACCCGTACCACGGCGGTGCCTGGGCCCTCGTCGATCTGGCCAACTACTTCTTCCCCGTGGGCGCCCCGCCCTTCCCCTGGCACCTCGGCGCCAAGTCCGGCCTGCTGGAGGACACCTGGGCGGTGCAGGCGGCCGGTCCGCTGTGGTACCTGCGGGCCTACCTCTGGTTCGTCATCGCCTCCCCGCTGCTGTTGTGGGCGTTCCGCCGGGCACCGTGGCCGACGCTGCTGGCACCGCTGGGCCTCACGGCGATCGTCGGCACGGGTCTGGTGAAGATCCCCGGCGAGACGGGCAACGCGGTGACCGACTTCGCGGTCTACGGCGGCTGCTGGATCCTGGGCTTCGCCCACCACGAGGGCCTGCTCAAGCGGATCCCCCGCTACCTGTCGATCTCCTGCGCGGCCCTGCTCATGGCCTTCGGCCTGTGGTGGGCCTCGGGTCACCTGGGCCCCGACGGCTGGGACCTCAACGACATCCCCCTGGCCCAGGCGGCCTGGTCCTTCGGCTTCGTGGTCGTCCTTCTCGAGTACGCCCCGTCCTGGCGCGAACTCCCGGGCCGCCTGGCCAGGTGGGACAAGCTCGTGACCCTCTCCAACAACCGCGCGGTCACGATCTACCTCTGGCACAACTGCCTCATCATGGCCACGATCCCGATCCTCGACCTCCTCTACGAACTGCCGTTCCTCCAGAGCGACAGCGGGGTGTCCGCCCTGGACGCCACGTACACGACCTGGATGTTCGTCCTGGTCTGGCCCCTGATCGGCGCGGCGATCCTCGTGTTCGGCTGGGTCGAGGACGTCGCGGCGAAGCGGAAACCCCGGTTGTGGCCGAACGGTGCCTCTCGGGTGAGGGTTCGCGGCAGCCGGAGGCGCTCGGCCCCCGGAAGCTAAGCTGACCCGGCATCGGCGGGGGCGGACGACGAGCGGCCCTTCCGAGGGTTCCTTTCGGTCCAGGTGAGAGAACGACAGTGACACAGGCACGGACGCCACAACCGGCCGGACCGCGCGCGCCGGTCTTCGGGCTGATCACGCCCGAGGACTGGTACCGCATCCCGCTCCTGCCCGCCGACCGCCGCGAGGGGTCCGTGAACGCGCTGATCCGGCGGCAGTTCACGGGCGTCGACGACCAGCCGGTGCTGCGCCGGAAGGCCCAGGAGCAGTTGCTCGGCACGGCCGAGGCGGCGGTCGAGCAGGGCGGTGTGGTGCTGTACCTGTCGTTCCTGGAGGCGGGCGGCATCCCGTTGTCGGCCTCCCTGCTGGTCTCCCGCCTGTACGAGAGGTTCGACGCCCTCGACGCCGTCGCCGCCCTGGCCGGCTCCGGCGAGGTCACGCTGGAGTCGCTGCCCGCCGTGGGGCGCGTGGCCCGGGTGCTCCGGCGGGAGCGGACGAGGCAGTCGCGGAAGCTGGGCTCCGAGTTCGAGGACACGGTCGTCGAGTACTTCGTACCGGTCCCGGACCGCGACGAGGTGTTGATGCTGACGTTCAGCACACCGCTGGAGCCGATCGCGGACGCCATGGTGCAGTTGTTCGACGCGGTGGCCGGAACCTTGCGCTGGCAACCTCGCGACGATGAGCGGACGGGGGAGGAACAGAAGTGAGCAAGAAGCTCAGGGTCTCGACGCAGGATCTCGAAACGGCCGGAAACGGACTGCGGACGGTGGCGACCGAGCTGGAAGGGCTCGACAAGCTCATGGACGCCTACGACCGCCGCACCGTCGGCCACCAGACACTGCACGACCGGCTCCAGGAGTTCTCCGACGGCTGGGACGACAACCGCAAGAAGATGATCGAGGAGATCCAGGGGCTCGGGAAGATCGCCAAGGAGTCCGGGAAGGCGTACACCGAGCTCGACACCGCTCTGTACGACGCGCTCACGGGCAAGGGGAAGAAGAAGTGACCCGCCCCGCCGACCACCGGTGGGAGGTACTGGGGGAGAGCGGTGACCCCGTGCCCGGTGACGTCCACGACATGAAGGCCCTCGCGCGCCGGTTCACGGCCACGGCCGAGACCATCACCAAGACGGCCGACGCGTTGCGCCGGCTCGGTACCCTGGAGAGCTGGGACTCCGAGGCCGGACGCGCCTTCGCCGAGAAGGCGAACGACACGGCCAAGACGGTGAGCAAGGCCCACGACCGCTACGCCGACGCCGGAGTCGCCCTCAAGGACTACTCCACCGATCTGGAGACGATCCAGGGAGAAGCGGACAAGCTCCTCACCCAGGCGGAGACCCAGCACAACAGCCTGTCCACCGCGAAGTCCAAGGCCGAGAACCCGCCCAAGGGCACCGACGACGCCGGGCAGGGCAAGCTCGACAAGGCGGTCACCGACCTCCAGGAGGGGCTCGACGGGCTGCGCGGCCAGCTCGACAAGCTGAAGACCCGTCACAAGGAGGCCGGCGACAAGGCCGCCAAGCGCATCCACGACACCACCGAGGGCGACGGCCTCAACGACGGCTGGCTGGACGACCTGCGCGACACCCTGAAACTCGTCAGCGACATCACGGGAGCCATCGCCGCCGTCTGCGGGGTGCTGTCCCTGCTCGTGGGCTGGATACCCGTCATCGGACAGGCCCTGGCCGGTGTACTCGGCACCATCGCCCTGGTCATGACCGCGATCTCACTGGTCTGCCACGTGCTGCTCGCCATCAACGGCGACGGCTCCTGGGGCGATGTGGCGATCGACGTGCTGGGCCTCGCCACGTTCGGCATCGGACGCGTCTTCTCCGCGGGCGCCAAGGCCGCCGCCACCGTCGGCCGCAGCCGCGTCTGGACGGCGGCCACACAGTACGTGCGCGGCTGGAACCCGGGCATGAACTCGGCCGCGCGCCGCGCACTCGTCGAGTCCATGGTCGGGGCACGGGCCGGAGCACGCCCCGGGGCCGCCCTGCCCGACGTGGGCCTGAGGGCGGCCTTCCGTGGACTGCCGAGCTCCTTCGCGGACGACCTGGCCACCATCCGGGGCAACTGGCGGGACCTGTTCAAGGCCGGCGACAACCTCTCGGCGGCCCGCGACGCCTACAACGCCGCCGGACCGCGCGGTCTGGCCAGCATGTACGCGGGCCCGGGCATGGTCGACGAACTCGCGCGTATCAAGAACATCGACCCGGCGGACCTGCGCATCATCGGAACGCCCGACGCGTTCAAGCAGGCCATGGCGTACAACGTCGTCGGCCTCGGCGGCACCGGTACGGGCGCGGCCTCCGATACCAACAGCTTCGTCGGCCTGTTCGGCGGTGACCCGGAGATCGACGTCACCGGTCCCGACGCGTCACTGGCCGGACGGTGAGCCCGGCCATGTCGAACCCGGTGGACTGGCGGGAGTGCCGCGTCGCGCTGCCCGCCCACCACAACTGGCTGGTCCTGGACCTGCGGAGCGAGGACCCCGAGACATGGGCACGCACCCTCGCCGAACAGCACCTCGGGGGCGACGTACCCGAGCAGTGGCGGGAGGCGTTCGCGACGGACCTGCTCTGGTACTGGGGTGCGGCGGTCCGGCAGCGCGCCCTGTGCGCGGCGGTCCTGGCACCCCAGGACGGGCCCGTCGTAGCGAGTTACACGGTGCGGGAGCTGAACATCCCGCCGGAGTCCCTGACGGTGACCGCCTTCCGGGCCGAGGCGGAGGGCGCGGACGGCCCGTACTTCGGCGCGGAGCAGATGCTCATCGAGGTCGAACTGCCCCTCGGGCCGGCCCTGCGCGTGCACCGCCAGGAGCCGACGGAACCGGACGCGGACAGCGGAACGATCGTCGAGGGAGTGGCCCACTACGTCCTGCCGCGCCGGCACCCCACCGCGCTGGAAGGCCGGCTGCTGTGGACGTCCCTGGGACTCGGCGCGGAACTCGTCAAGGTCGCCGACGAGCTGGCGGACTCACTCCGCCTGGCGTGACGTGGCGGAACCCCGGCGCTTGGCGAAGACATCGCCGAGACCGAACCGCTCCCAGGGGACCATCGCGAGCGGCATCCAGCTGAATCCGACGGTGAAGACGGCGACCACGGTGATGACCTGAGTCGGGAGGAACCACCCCAGCTGGGCGACGAGCAACGCCACGACCAGCAGCCAGACGTCGAACGCCAGTACGGCCAGCACCTTGCGCGCCGCCGCTCCCGGACCGACCCGGGGCGTGTCCTCGTTCCCCCGCACCATGCCGAACAGGATCACCGGCAGCATCAGCCCGGTCAGCCCGCCGACCGCGATGCCGCCCACCACCAAGGCGTTGTTCCCGTCGTCGGGCACCATGCCGGACAGCGGGGCCGTGTCTACCACCCGGCCCAGCAGGGCCACGGCCGCGAACGCGCCGAGCGTCGCCAGCGCCAGCACGAGGAGCATTCCCGCTCCGAAGGCGACGTTTCCGGCAACGGAGCGCTGCGGGCGCTGCGCCTCAGGCCGCTCGGCCCCCGACTCGGCGGACATGGACTCTCCCCTTCCCAGGTGGGGTCCGCAAGAGGATAACGGGACCCCGTACCCCCGGGGTTCGCCGGTGTGGAAAACTGCCCGAGTTGCGCATGTGAACAAGTGTGCCCAGTGGGCGGCCGGGGGAGTGGTGGGATGAGTAAGCGGCAGATGCAGAAGATGCTGCGGCTGATGGCGAGCGGGGAACCGGTCGAACTCACCAGCCCGATGGCGTCCGTGAAGAAGCTCGCCCGGCTGGCCTTCGTGGCGCAGCAGTTCGGTTACGAGTACGCCGACGTCCGCCAGAGCAGCGGCCTTAACGGCGCGCTCACCATGTTGCTCATGCCCGACCCCGGCCCGCAGGCCAGGGCCCGGGCCGGGCAGAACTGGGCGCAGTACCCCAACGCGGCGGACGGTGTCTCCCTGCCGCCGCTCGTGCCCGACGCCTTCGAACTGCTCAAGGCCCGCATCAACTTCGACCTCACCGGCAAGCACGCCGAGAAACGCATGGCGTACGGGGCCCTGGGCGTCACCCTCGGCTGCGTGATCCTCGGCTTCCGTTTCGGGGGTGAGTCCGCCGACTTCATCGCGGCCGGTGCGGTGTGGCTGGTGTTCATGGCGATCTTCGGCATCGGTCTCGGGGTCACGCGCAAGCGCAACGCCAAGTTCGCGGCCCGGCTGCGGGCGGCCGGCTTCGTGCCGGTGAACGACGAGAACGGGCGGCTGCGGTACCTGCCGCCCGGGGCGCAGCCGCCGGGGCAGGGCAATCCGTTCGGGGGTGGGCCGTACGCGCAGCAGGCCCCCGGGGCGTATGCCCCGCAGGCCCCCGGGCCGTATGCCCAGTCGGCACCCGGACCATACGACGGCCGGCGGCCCGCCCCCGGTCTCTACTGCGGTCCGCCCGCGCCGGGCACGTACCCGGGCCCGGCCGCTCCCGGTCCCTACGGCGGTCCGCCCGTACCCGGCCCGTACCCGGGGCAGCCCTCACCGGCCGCGCACCAGAGCCGTCCCGCGCCCGGCCCCTCCGGGGCGCAGCCTCCCGGCCCTTACAACCAGCCGTACCACCAGCCCCACCCCCAGCATCCCCAGCACCCGCACGGGCAGCCCCCGCAGCACTGACACGGAAACCTCCCGCGACCTCTCATCCCGCCCGAGCCCGGGGTGAGAGCAAAGTTCCCTCGCGGTCACCCGGTGCCACAGGCAGGAAACGCGTCCTCCCTACCTTCGGGGTCAGTCGCACAAAGTACGACCGAGCCCCGGAGCACAGTGGAGGCGTCATGACAGGCCCTGGCACGGCACCCGTACCCCCGAGCAAGGGCGGACGCTGGATCCGGCACTGGGATCCCGAGAACGAGACGTTCTGGAAGGAGACCGGGGAGAAGGTCGCCCGCCGGAACCTCTTCTTCTCCGTACTGTCCGAGCACATCGGCTTCTCGATCTGGACCCTGTGGTCCGTGCTGGTGCTGTTCATGGGCCCGGAGTACGGACTGACCCCCGCCGACAAGTTCATGCTGACCTCGATGGTCACGCTGGTCGGCGCCGTCGTCCGCGTCCCCTACACCTTCGCCGTGGCGATCTTCGGCGGACGGAACTGGACGATCATCTCCGCGAGCCTCCTGCTGGTCCCGACCGTCGCCGCGTTCGCCGTGATGGAGCCGGGGACCTCCTTCGCCACCTTCCTCCTCGTCGGTCTGCTGGCCGGCATCGGCGGCGGCAACTTCGCCTCCTCCATGACCAACATCAACGCCTTCTTCCCCCTGCGGAAGAAGGGTTGGGCCCTCGGCCTGAACGCGGGCGGCGGCAACATCGGCGTACCGGTGATCCAGCTCGCCGCGCTCGCGATCATCGGCGCCAGCGGCGGCCCGCGCGTGCTGCTCGGGATCTACATCCCGCTGATCGTCGTCGCCGCCGTCCTGGCCGCGCTCTTCATGGACAACATCGAGAACGTGAAGAACGACACCGGCGCCGCCAAGGACGCCGCGCGGGACCCGGACACCTGGATCATGTCGTTCCTCTACATCGGCACGTTCGGGTCGTTCATCGGATACAGCTTCGCCTTCGGCCAGGTCCTGACGAACCAGTTCGGACGCACCCCGCTGGAAGCCGCGTACGTCACCTTCATCGGTCCGCTCCTCGGCTCGCTGATCCGCCCCCTGGGCGGTTGGATGGCCGACAAGTACGGCGGTGCGAGGATCACGCTGTGGAACTACGTCGGCATGGGTGCGGCGACCGCCGTCCTCATCTCCGCCAGCATGGAGAAGTCGCTGGCGCTGTTCACCGTCGCGTTCGTGGTGCTGTTCGTGCTCACCGGCATCGGCAACGGCTCGACGTTCAAGATGATCCCGGGCATCTTCCAGAACAAGGCCCTCGCCAAGGGGCTGAAGGGTGAAGCGGCCGCTGCCCACGGGCGTCGCCTCTCCGGCGCCTCCATGGGACTCATCGGCGCGGTGGGCGCGCTCGGCGGCGTCGGCATCAACCTCGCCTTCCGCCAGTCCTTCCTCTCCTACGGCTCCGGCACCGGCGCCTTCGTCGCCTTCCTCGCCTTCTACGCGGTCTGCTTCCTGGTCACCTGGGCCGTATACCTTCGCCGCACGGCACCCCGGGTACCCGTCACGACGGCGACCTCGGAGGCGGAGCCGCAGCTCAGCTACGCCAGGGTGTGACGTAACACCGTCGTCATCACGCCGATCCGGGCCTGTCACGAGCCGTTGACAGGCTCGATCGGCATGTAGGTACGCCGTACCCATAAGTACGACGACTCGAGTGCGGGACGAGAGCCATGTACGAGGAAGAACAGCGACCGGACCACGGACCCCTGGCGGGTTTCACCGTGGGTGTGACGGCCGCGCGCCGGGCCGATGAGCTCGGGGCGCTGCTGCAGCGACGCGGTGCCGCCGTCCTGCACGCCCCTGCCCTGCGCATCGTGCCGCTCGCCGACGACAGTGAACTGCTGGCCGCGACGAAGGAGATCGTCGAGCAGGTGCCGGACATCGTCGTGGCGACGACCGCGATCGGCTTCCGGGGCTGGGTCGAGGCCGCCGACGGCTGGGGGCTGGGGGAGGAACTGCTGGCGCGGCTGGGCGGCGTACGGATCCTGGCGCGCGGGCCGAAGGTCAAGGGCGCGGTCCGGGCCGCCGGCCTGACGGAGGAGTGGTCGCCGTCGTCGGAGTCCATGGCGGAGGTGCTGGACCGGCTGCTGGAGGAGGGCGTCGACGGCCTGCGCATCGCGATCCAGTTGCACGGTGAGCCGCTGCCCGGCTTCGTGGAGGCGCTGCGGGCGGGCGGGGCCGAGGTGGTCGGGGTGCCCGTGTACCGCTGGATGCCGCCGGAGGACATCACACCGGTCGACCGCCTGCTGGACGCGACGGTCGCCCGGGCCGTGGACGCGGTGACCTTCACCAGTGCCCCGGCCGCGGCCTCCCTCCTCTCCCGGGCGGAGGAACGCGGACTGCTCGACGAGGTGCTGGCGGCGCTCGGCCACGACGTGCTGCCGGCCTGCGTCGGCCCGGTCACGGCCTTGCCCCTGCAGTCCCGCGGCATCGACACGGTCCAGCCCGAACGCTTCCGCCTCGGCCCCCTGGTCCAGCTCCTGTGCCAGGAACTGCCCGCGCGGGCACGCTCCTTCCCGGTCGCCGGGCACCGCGTGGAGATCCGCGGCCACGCCGTCCTGGTCGACGGCGACCTCAAACCGGTCCCGCCCGCTGGCATGTCCCTCCTGCGCGCCCTCTCCCGCCGTCCCGGCTGGGTCGTCGCCCGCGCCGACCTCCTGCGCGCCCTGCCCGGCTCCGGCCGCGACGAACACGCGGTGGAGACGGCCATGGCCCGCCTCCGCACGGCCCTCGGCGCCCCGAAGCTGATCCAGACGGTGGTCAAACGCGGCTACCGCCTGGCCCTGGACCCCAGCGCCGAAACGAAGTACGCGGACGCGTGAGTCCGCCCGGAGGTTGATCCAGAACACGCCGGATGTGGCCCTGCTGGGCGCGTAGCGCCGGCCTTGGGGGAATCGGGCCGGGCATAATGCCCGCGGATGGGGAGTCGGGCCTGGGCGACGCCCGCTGTTACGGAGTCGGGCCGAGGGCGACGCCCGCGGGTGGGTCGACTCGGGGAGTGCGCCGGGTGCTGTGCTCGGGGGAGGCGGTGCCCGCCGGGGCGTGGAGGGGTGGCCCGAGAGGGACCGGCCGTCCCCGGGTCGGCCCCGGCGTGGCCTGAACGAGGGTCCCGCCGGGTGGTCGTCGGGGCGAGGTGTGCGTGAGGGGTTTTCGGCGTCGGCGCGGGCAGGCACTGTAAGAGGGAACGGTTTCCCGGTCCTCTCACCGGCGTCTCACCGAAGCCCTCGCGACCGGGGTGAACCCTAGGCGGTGACAGGCACATGGCACTGGGAACGGCCACGGCCCCGTACGAGCTGCGCTTCGACGCCGGGCGGATCTGCCTGGACCTGCTCTCCACCACGCACCCGCAGGAGCGGCTCGGCTCCGTCGACGTGCTGCGCGCCTGGATCACCGGCTCCGGACTCGTCCCCGCGGACACCGCCCTGGCCCACGCCGACACCGGCTGGCTGCTCGCCTTCCGTGAACTGCGGGGTCAGATCGACCGGTTGGTGCGCTGCCGGCCGAGACCCGGAGTCGCGACGTACGACCTGGCCCTCGCCCGCGTCAACGACCTGGCCCGCACCGCGCCCCCGGCCCCGCGCGCGGTCCGCGGCGAAGACGGCCAGCTGCTGCGGAGGTTGGACGCTCCGCCCGGCTGCGCCGCCCTGCTCGCGGTCGTCGCCCGGGACGCCGTGGACCTGCTGACCGACCCCGTCGCCCGCGCGGCCCTGCGCCAGTGCGAAGGGGACAACTGCCCCATCGTGTACCTCGACACCTCCCGGGGCCGCAGGCGGCGTTGGTGCTCCAGCGAGGTCTGCGGGAACCGCGAACGAGTCGCCCGGCATCGTCGGCGCGCGGCACTCGCCCGCGCGTGAAACGGAATTGAGTGGTCCGTGCACTCAATTCCCCTGTCCTAAATGCGACTTCTGCGGGGGCGGCGACAAAGTGATTTCGATTACATGCCGTTTACCTACGCCACCGTAGGGAAAGCCTGGCTTGATCTTGTCGATGTGGCGGAAATGTAAAGAACGCGGGGTGGGAATGTGCACCCATGTCCCCCCTCGTCACGTCACTCCGAAGAAATCTGTCGCGTCTCTTTGAACGCCCAACCGCTCGCGTCCGTACGGCTTGTGGAGCGACCGACTGGGGGAACCCCCGGACACCGGAGGTGGGCGTGCGCAAGGATTCCGTCGTGGCCAATGAACGTGCACCGAGGGCCCGACATCGCATGTCCCAGCCCTCGGAACCCGACGAGGAGCTGATGCGTGCGCTCTATCGCGAACACGCCGGACCCCTTCTGGCATATGTCCTGCGCCTGGTCGCCGGAGACCGGCAGCGCGCCGAGGACGTCGTCCAGGAGACACTCATCCGTGCCTGGAAGAACGCCGGTCAGCTCAATCGGGCGACCGGATCGGTACGCCCCTGGCTGGTGACGGTCGCCCGGCGCATCGTCATCGACGGCCACCGCAGCCGGCAGGCCCGGCCGCAGGAGGTCGACCCGTCGCCGCTGGAGGTCATCCCCGCGGAGGACGAGATCGACAAGGCGCTGTGGCTGATGACTCTCTCGGACGCCCTCGACGACCTGACCCCCGCCCACCGGGAGGTGCTCGTCGAGACGTACTTCAAGGGGCGTACCGTCAATGAGGCGGCCGAGACTCTGGGCATACCCAGCGGAACCGTCCGCTCCAGGGTGTTCTACGCCCTGCGTTCCATGAAGCTGGCGCTGGAGGAGCGGGGGGTGACGGCGTGATGAGTGTTTACGGGGGTAACCAAGGGTTCGGTACGGGAGGCATGGGTATGTCTGGTCCCATGCAGGAATCTCCGGTGCCGAACGAGCACGAGACCGTCGGCGCCTACGCCCTCGGCATCCTCGACGACGCCGAGGCGACCGCTTTCGAAGCCCACCTCGCGACCTGTGAATGGTGCGCCCAGCAGTTGGACGAGCTGGCCGGCATGGAGCCGATGCTCGCCGCCCTCGCCGATCTGCCCGGCTCCGGCAGCACCCCGGCGATCGGCGAGTCGCTGTCCGCGAAGCCCCGCCCGCGCCTGGTGGAGAAGCTGGTCGACGAGGTCGCCGACCGCCGCGCCCAGAAGCGCCGCCGCAGCTTCTACATGGTGGCCGCGGCCGGTGCGCTGATCATCGGCGGTCCCTTCGTCGCGGTGGCGACCAACGGCGGCGACGGCGGCAGCGGCGGTGCGGAGAACCGCCCGCTCGCGGCGAGCCCCGCCAAGGCCGCCTTCGAGGACATCTCCGACAAGATCACGGCCACCGACCCGAACACCAAGGTCTCCGCCACCGTCGCAGTCCAGAAGAAGGACTGGGGCACCGGCACCGTCCTGGAGCTGAAGAACCTCAAGGGCCCCCTCAAGTGCGCCCTCGTCGCGGTCGGCAAGAACGGCGAGCGGGAGACCCTCGCCTCCTGGTCCGTCCCTGAATGGGGCTACGGCCTGCCGGACGCCAAGTCCGAGAAGGCCAAGGAGCCGCTGTACGTCCAGGGCGGTGCCGCCTTCGAGCCGAACCAGATCGACCACTTCGAGGTAGTGACCTTCGACGGCAAGCGGCTGGTCGAGGTCGACGCGTAGGTCCGTTCGGTGGCCCGGCGGGCGCCATCGGGGCAACAGGTCCCGAGGCCGCCCGCCAGCCCGTAGCCTCCAGGGGTCCCCTTCGCGTACGGTTGACGGCTGCCCAGCACGTCAGAAGGGGGCCCGGTGGCCGTTCAGGCTCACAGACAAGACGCGGTCGGTTCGGTGCGCGATTCGGTTCGTGACCGGGAGATCCGCGTCGAACAGGAACACCTGGACCGGGTCTACCGGCGCCTCGAGGAGAAGATCCACGAGGCGGAGTTCCTCATGCAGGACGCGGCCCGGCGCGGCCAGGTCGGCACCCCCGGCGCACTGGCCGAGCGGGACGCCCAGGTCTTCCGCGCGGGAATCCACCTCAGCCGGCTGAACAACGAGTTCGAGGACTTCCTCTTCGGCCGTATCGACCTGCTGACCGGCCAGGACGGCAAGAAGGGCCCCGACGGGGCGTACACCGCGATCGAACCGGCGGAGGGGGCCGTACGCCCTGACAACACCGCCGACATCGCCGAGACCCTGCACATCGGCCGCATCGGCGTCCTCGACGCGGACTACGCCCCGCTGGTCATCGACTGGCGCGCCCCGGCCGCCGCACCCTTCTACCGCTCCACCCCGGTCGACCCCGGCCGTGTCGTCCGCCGCCGCGTCATCCGCTCCAAGGGCCGCCAGGTCCTCGGCGTCGAGGACGACCTGATGCGCCCCGAGCTGACGGCGTACCTCGACGGCGACGAGCTGCCCGTCATCGGCGACGGCGCCCTGATGGCCGCGCTCGGCCAGGCGCGCAGCCACACCATGCGCGACATCGTCGCCTCCATCCAGGCCGAGCAGGACCTGGTCATCCGCGCGCCCGCCGCCTCCGTGACGTACGTCGAGGGCGGCCCCGGCACCGGCAAGACCGCCGTGGCCCTGCACCGCGCCGCCTACCTCCTCTACCAGGACCGGCGCCGCTACGCGGGCGGCATCCTCATCGTCTCGCCGACCCCGCTGCTCGTCGCCTACACCGAGGGCGTGCTGCCCTCCCTCGGCGAGGAGGGCCAGGTCGCCATCCGCGCCATCGGCTCCCTGGTCGAGGGCAGCGAGGCCACGCTCTACGACTCCCCGTCCGTGGCCCGCGCCAAGGGCTCCTCCCGCATGCTCAAGGTGCTGCGCAAGGCCGCGCGCGGCACCCTGGAGGGGAACGATCCGCCCGCCCGGCTGCGCGTGGTCGCCTTCGGCCGCCGTCTGGAGCTGGAGGCCCGGGAACTGGACGGCATCCGCCGCGCCGCCCTCGGCGGGACCGCCCCGGTGAACCTGCTGCGCCCCCGCGCCCGCAAGCTCCTCCTGGACGCCCTGTGGGAGCGGTCCGGCGCGGCCGGCCGGCACAGCGACCCGGAGCTCGCCGCCGAGCTGCGCTCCTCCTTCGACGAGGACATCACCTCCGAGGACGCCTTCATCGCCTTCCTGGACGCCTGGTGGCCGGAGCTGACCCCGGCGGCCGTCCTGGACGCCATGGCCGACGAACGCCGCCTCGGCCGCTGGGCCCGGCGCATCCTCAACCCCGGCGAGGTCCGCAAGGTCGCCCGCTCCCTCAGGCGCGAGGGCCGCTCGGTGCACGACATCGCCCTGCTCGACGAGCTCCAGGCGGTCCTCGGGGCCCCGGCCCGCCCCCGCAGGAAGCGCGAACTCGACCCGCTCGACCAGCTCACCGGCCTGGAGGAGCTGATGCCGGTGCGCGAGGAGTCGCAGCGCGAGCGCGCCGAACGCCTCGCCCAGGAGCGTGTCGAGTACGCCCACGTCATCGTCGACGAGGCCCAGGACCTCACCCCGATGCAGTGGCGCATGGTCGGCCGCCGGGGCCGGCACGCCACCTGGACGGTCGTCGGCGACCCGGCCCAGTCCTCCTGGTCCGACCCGGACGAGGCCGCCCAGGCCCGCGACGAGGCACTCGGCACCCGCCCCCGCCGCCGCTTCGAGCTCACGGTGAACTACCGCAACCCGGCCGAGATCGCCGACCTCGCCTCGAAGGTCCTCGCCCTCGCCATGCCCGGCTCCGTGTCGCCGAAGGCGGTCCGCTCCACCGGTGTGGAGCCGCGCTTCACCGTCGTGGAGGACACGCTGGGCGCGACCGTTCGCGACGAGGCGGCCCGGCTGCTGGAGCGCGTCGACGGCACGGTCGGCGTGGTCGTCGCCATGCAGCGTCGCGAGGAGGCGCGCCGCTGGCTGACCGGCCTCGGTGACCGGGTCGTGGCCCTCGGCAGCCTGGAGGCCAAGGGCCTGGAGTACGACGCGACGGTCGTGGTCTCCCCGGCGGAGATCGCCGACGAGTCCCCGGCCGGTCTGCGTGTCCTGTACGTCGGGCTGACCCGGGCCACCCAGCAGCTGACGGTCGTCTCGGCGGACCGGGACGAGCCCGACGCGGCGGGAGTTCCGGATCTGCTCAGGGACTGAGGCCCGATACCCACTTGTCGGCGAAATGAACTACCGGTACGGGAATGGCCTTACGGGATCTGTTTGTTAGCCTGGATGTGGCACCGGCTCGATCCAAGCCCCCGGGCCCAACCTTCGTCGCTACGAGCGACCACTTGCCGCGAGGCGAGCATGGCGGGTCGGTGCCACTTACTTTCGGAAGAGACCCACGTCCCCGTGACGTGGGTCTCTTTTTTCCGGCCCCTTCCACCCCGTTCCGCGAACAAAACGTTCGCAATCGAGGGCGGCTACCTGCTACTCAGCGGTAGGTGCGACGATCGGACGGCACAACTCAGCGTCAGGTGAAAGCAGAGGAAGTCGGCCATGGCAACGGCGCCCAGCGTCTCCTACTCGATGACGGTCCGGCTGGAGGTGCCCGCGAGCGGAACCGCCGTCTCGCAGCTCACCACCGCCGTGGAGTCCTCCGGAGGCTCGGTGACCGGCCTCGACGTCACCGCGTCCGGTCACGAGAAGCTCCGTATCGACGTCACCATCGCGGCGTCGTCGACCGCGCACGCGGACGAGATCGTCGAGGAACTCCGCGGCATCGAGGGCGTCACCCTGGGCAAGGTCTCGGACCGGACCTTCCTCATGCACCTCGGCGGCAAGATCGAGATGGCGTCCAAGCACCCCATCCGCAACCGTGACGACCTGTCCATGGTCTACACGCCGGGCGTGGCCCGCGTCTGCATGGCGATCGCCGAGAACCCCGAGGACGCCCGCCGCCTCACCATCAAGCGCAACTCCGTTGCGGTCGTGACGGACGGCTCCGCCGTGCTGGGTCTGGGCAACATCGGCCCCAAGGCCGCGCTGCCCGTCATGGAGGGCAAGGCCGCCCTCTTCAAGCGGTTCGCCGGCATCGACGCCTGGCCGATCTGCCTCGACACCCAGGACACCGACGCGATCGTCGAGATCGTCAAGGCGATCGCCCCCGGCTTCGCGGGCATCAACCTCGAGGACATCTCCGCCCCGCGCTGCTTCGAGATCGAGGCCCGGCTGCGCGAGGCCCTCGACATCCCCGTCTTCCACGACGACCAGCACGGCACCGCGATCGTCGTCCTCGCCGCGCTGACGAACGCACTGCGGGTCACCGGCAGGGCGATCGAGAACATCCGGGTCGTCATGTCCGGCGCCGGCGCGGCCGGTACGGCCATCCTGAAGCTGCTGATCGCCGCGGGCGTCAAGAACGCCGTCGTCGCCGACATCCACGGCGTCGTGCACGCGGGCCGCGAGGACCTGGTGGACGCCGCCCCGGACTCGGCGCTGCGCTGGATCGCCGACAACACCAACCCCGAGGGCCTCACCGGCACCCTCAAGGAGGCCGTGCGCGGCGCCGACGTCTTCATCGGCGTCTCGGCCCCGAACGTCCTCGACGGGAGCGACGTGGCCGCCATGGCCGACGGCGGGATCGTGTTCGCTCTCGCGAACCCGGACCCCGAGGTCGACCCGGCGATCGCCCGCCAGACGGCGGCCGTTGTCGCCACCGGCCGTTCGGACTTCCCGAACCAGATCAACAACGTGCTGGTCTTCCCGGGTGTCTTCCGCGGTCTGCTGGACGCGCAGTCCCGGACGGTCAACACGGAGATGATGCTGGCCGCCGCCAAGGCGCTCGCGGACGTGGTGACCGAGGACGAGCTGAACCCGAACTACATCATCCCGAGCGTCTTCAACGACAAGGTCGCGGGAGCGGTCGCCGGCGCCGTGCGGGAGGCCGCCAGGGCGGTCGGTGCGGGGGCGGGCAGCCCGACCGGCGTCTGAGGCCCAGGTTGGCCGAGCCCCGAGGAGGCCCGGCGCACCGGCTCTCCGGACTGTGAGTAACCCCACGACCGCCGGGAACCCGGCGCGTCGCAAGAACCCTGTCAGCAGCGCAGCTATCGTGGCGCCAGGCTCAGGCCCTCTTTTCGTGTGACTCCCCAAGGGTGTTCCCACGACTCCTGCGGGTGCCGGATTGGCTTTCCCGCCGCAGGTAGAGGCAGGATGCGTCCCTGGGCGCGAGGGTCTGACGACGGACCCGGGTCCGGGGACTCACGGAGGACCCTGGCAGCATCGGCTTCGATCTGACGCCTCAACGGCAAGATGAACACGGGAGTAACAACATGAACCGCAGTGAGCTGGTGGCCGCGCTGGCCGACCGCGCCGAGGTGACCCGCAAGGACGCCGACGCCGTGCTGGCCGCGTTCGCCGACGTCGTCGGCGACATCGTCTCCAAGGGCGACGAGAAGGTCACCATCCCCGGCTTCCTGACCTTCGAGCGCACCCACCGTGCCGCTCGCACCGCCCGCAACCCGCAGACCGGCGAGCCCATCCAGATCCCCGCCGGGTACAGCGTGAAGGTCTCCGCGGGCTCGAAGCTCAAGGAAGCCGCGAAGGGCAAGTAACCCTGCCGTTCGTACGCCGACGGTGTACGAACCACAGTGAGTGACATCAAAGGGGCGGCCACCCGAACCGGGTGGCCGCCCCTTTGATGTCACTCACCGCGTCGCTACGGCGGGAATCAGCCGAGTGCCTTGCCCGGCAGTTCGACCTTCGCGCCCAGCTCCACCAGCTTCTCCATGAAGTTCTCGTAGCCGCGGTTGATGAGGCCGATGCCGTGGACGCGGGACGTGCCCTGGGCCGCCAGCGCCGCGATCAGGTACGAGAAGCCGCCGCGGAGGTCGGGGATGACCAGATCCGCGCCCTGGAGCTTGGTCGGGCCCGAGACGACGGCCGAGTGCAGGAAGTTGCGCTGGCCGAAGCGGCAGTTCGAGCCGCCCAGGCACTCGCGGTAGAGCTGGATGTGCGCGCCCATCTGGTTCAGGGCGGACGTGAAGCCGAGGCGGGACTCGTAGACCGTCTCGTGGATGATGGACAGGCCCGTGGCCTGGGTCAGGGCGACCACCAGCGGCTGCTGCCAGTCGGTCTGGAAGCCCGGGTGGACGTCCGTCTCCAGCGCGATGGACTTCAGCTGGCCGCCGGGGTGCCAGAAGCGGATGCCCTCGTCGTCGATCTCGAAGGCACCGCCCACCTTGCGGTAGGTGTTCAGGAACGTCATCATCGAGCGCTGCTGGGCGCCGTGGACGTAGATGTTGCCCTCGGTCGCCAGCGCCGCGGACGCCCAGGACGCCGCCTCCAGGCGGTCCGGGAGGGCGCGGTGGTTGTAGCCGCCGAGCTGGTCCACACCGGTGATGCGGATCGTCCGGTCGGTGTCCATCGCGATGATCGCGCCCATCTTCTGCAGCACGCAGATGAGGTCCTCGATCTCCGGCTCGACGGCCGCGTTGGCCAGCTCCGTGACGCCCTCCGCGAGGACGGCCGTCAGCAGCACCTGCTCGGTCGCGCCGACGGACGGGTACGGCAGCTGGATCTTCGTGCCGCGCAGCCGCCGGGGCGCCTCCAGGTACTGCCCGTCCGCCCGCTTCTCGATCTTCGCGCCGAACTGCCGCAGCACCTCGAAGTGGAAGTCGATGGGCCGGCCGCCGATGTCGCAGCCGCCGAGACCGGGGATGAAGGCGTGGCCGAGGCGGTGCAGCAGCGGCCCGCAGAAAAGGATCGGAATACGGCTCGAACCCGCGTGGGCATCGATGTCAGCGACGTTCGCGCTCTCCACGCGCGTCGGATCCATCACCAGTTCGCCGGGTTCGTCACCCGGGCGGACCGTCACACCGTGCAGTTGCAGCAGACCCCGTACGACTCGGACGTCGCGGATGTCCGGAACATTGCGGAGCCGGCTCGGAGCGCTGCCGAGCAGCGCTGCGACCATGGCCTTCGGTACGAGGTTCTTCGCACCGCGGACACGGATCTCGCCCTCCAGCGGGGTTCCGCCGTGGACAAGCAGGACATCGTCGTTGACGGTCATGAATCTCGCGTTCCATGGAGTCGGGCAGGGGCCAGGAGGGAAAGGGTAATCGCCCACCACCCTCCTTCTGTATGCCTGAGTGAGCTCCAGCCACGTCATAGCTCTGTCACAACACGAACCGTTCCGTTCCGGGCACATGGGGTCACGGCCGGGTTTCGTGCGCCGGGGACGCTTCGGTGTGCCCTGAGCTGCGTTCTCCGCCGCTGCCCCATTGCCTCCCCATGCGAGGGCAAGATGCGGGATCATGTCTGCCATGACCGAGGTGTCCTCGCTCACAGGGCGGTTGCTCGTGGCCACCCCCGCCCTGGCGGACCCGAACTTCGACCGTGCGGTGGTGCTGCTCCTCGACCACGACGAGGAGGGCTCCCTCGGTGTCGTCCTCAACCGTCCCACCCCGGTGGACGTGGGGGACATCCTGGAGGGCTGGGGGGATCTCGCCGTGGAACCGGGTGTCGTGTTCCAGGGCGGCCCGGTGTCGCTGGACTCCGCCCTCGGCGTCGCGGTCGTCCCCGGCGGCGCCTCCGGCGAGGCCGCCCCGCTGGGCTGGCGCCGGGTGCACGGCGCGATCGGTCTGGTCGATCTGGAGGCCCCGCCGGAGCTGCTGGCCTCCGCCCTCGGGTCCCTGCGCATCTTCGCCGGGTACGCCGGCTGGGGCCCCGGCCAGCTGGAGGACGAGCTGGTGGACGGCGCGTGGTACGTCGTGGAGTCGGAGCCCGGCGACGTCTCGTCCCCGTCCCCCGAGCGGCTGTGGCGCGAGGTGCTGCGACGCCAGCGCGGCGAGCTGGCGATGGTGGCGACGTACCCGGACGACCCGTCGCTCAACTGATGCGTGTGAGCTTCAGTACCCTTGGCCCTATGAGCACTCTCGAGCCCGAGCGCGGGACTGGTACGGGGACCCTCGTTGAGCCGACGCCGCAGACCTCGCATGGTGACGGTGACCACGAGCGCTTCGCCCATTACGTCCAGAAGGACAAGATCATGGCGAGCGCCCTCGACGGCACCCCCGTCGTGGCGCTGTGCGGCAAGGTCTGGGTACCGGGCCGCGACCCGAAGAAGTACCCCGTCTGTCCCATGTGCAAGGAGATCTACGAGTCCATGAGCTCCGGCGACGACGACAAGGGCAAGGGCGACAAGTAGCCCCTGCCCGCGGGGCGTGAAGCCTCCAGGGCGCGTTTTGCGCGCCCTGGAGGCTTTTGTGCTGTCCGGGCGTTGCGCAAGGTGCGTCTGCCGGTCACAGAGTGGTTGAGACCTCTTGTGGCCGTGTTCCCGTGGTCCCTAGCCTCCGTGGTGTTGTGCACAGCGAAACCTTCATTGCGCATGTTGCAACACTCCCTCGGAGGAGCACTCCATGAAGCTGTCCGTCCCCATCGCCGGGCTCACCGCGCTCGCCGCCCTCCTGGCCACCGCCTGCGCACCCCAGACCTCCTCGAACTCCTCCTCCGACAAGGACGAGAAGACCGGCACGCTGCGCGTGTGGCTCTTCCAGGAGGTCGGCAACGCCCCCAAGGAGAAGGTCGTCGACTCGGTCGTCGCCGACTTCGAGAAGGCCCACCAGGGCACCGAGGTGGCCGTCGAGTACATCCCCGTCGACACCCGCGCCCAGCGCGTCAAGGCCGCCTTCAACGACCCCGACTCCGCCCCCGACGTGATGGAGTACGGCAACACCGACACGGCCGGCTATGTGAAGGACGGCGGACTCCTCGACGTGACCGCGGAGTTCGGCGACTGGAGCGAGGCGAAGGACACCGACCCGACGGCCAGGCGGTCGGTGACGGTGGACGGCAGGCTCTACGGCGCCCCCTTCTACGTCGGCGTCCGCGCCCTCTACTACCGCACGGACGTCTTCAAGGAGCTGGGCCTGTCCGTCCCCAGGACGATGGACGAACTCGCCTCCACGGCCCGCGCGATACGCGCCGCGAAGCCCGAGCTGTACGGACTGGTCGTCGGCGGCGCCTACACCTACGGCGCGCTGCCGTTCGTGTGGGCCCACGGCGGTGAACTCGCCGACGGCAGACGGGGTTCGTACGCGTCCGGCATCGACAGCCCTCAGGCCCGCAAGGGCATCAAGGCCTACACGTCCCTCTTCGGCGACGACAACTGCCCCGCCGCCAAGTGCGCGGGCATGGGCGGCAACGACACGATCTCCGCGTTCGCCGCGGGCAAGGCGGGCATGGCGATCGGCGGCGACTTCAGCCACACCGCCGTCGAGGCAGGGAAGGTCAAGGGCAGGTACGCCGTCGTCCCGCTGCCGGGGGTGAAGTCCGGCTCGATCGCTCCCGCCTTCGCGGGCGGCAACAACATCGGCGTGCTGAAGAGCACGTCCCACCGCACACTCGCCGTCCGGCTGATGGAGCGGCTCGCCTCGAAGAAGACACAGAGCGAACTCTTCGACGCGATGGGCTTCCTGCCGACCTTCACGGACGTGCGGGCGCAGGCCGCGCGGCGGGAGCCGTTCGTGAAGCCCTTCGTGCAGACCCTGTCCGCCGGAACTCAGTTCGTCCCCGCCTCGCCCGCCTGGGCCCAGATCGACTCCTCACTGGTCCTGCCGACGATGTTCCAGGAGATCGTCAGCGGCAGGAAGGACGTCGCGAAGGCCTCCGGGGACGCCGCGAAGAAGATGAACGCCGCGTTCGGCTCCGCGGGGTGAACCCGATGAACGACCGCACGGAATCCACGGCCGCTGCGGCGGGGCCCGGACCGGCCGGTGGCGACACGGCCGGGCACGGCGTGCGCCCGACCGTGCCCGCGGGGGCGCCCCCGGCCCGAGTCGCACGCCCACCGCACCGCGGCCGGGCACCCGCGCCGGCGTCCCCTCCTTCCTCCGCGCCGGGCAGCGTCACCGCGCCCGAGGCGGCCCCCGCCGGAACGGCCCGGACGGCTTCCGCCACCGAAGCCGGGGGAGGGCACGGCGACGGTTCGCCCGGCCGGCCGCGCCCGCGGCGGGCCGCGCCCGGCGGGTCCCCGCTCGCGGCCGGCGGCTGGACGCCCTGGCTGTATCTCGCGCCCGCGCTCGTCGTGCTCGGCGGGCTGCTCGTCTACCCGATCTACCAGCTCGGGCTGATCTCCTTCTTCCGGTACACCCAGGCGCAGGTCAGCGGCGGAGAACCGGCCACCTTCGAGGGATTCGCGAACTACAGCGAGCTGTTCGGGGACCCGCAGTTCTGGCAGGTGCTGCTCGCCACCGTGCTGTTCGCGGCGGCCTGCGTCGTCTCCACCCTCGCGGTCGGATGCGCACTCGCCGTCCTGCTCACCCGCGTCCGGGCCGTACCGCGGCTCGCGCTGATGCTGGCCGCCCTGGGCGCGTGGGCCACCCCGGCCGTGACCGGGTCCACGGTGTGGCTGTTCCTGTTCGACCCGGACTTCGGGCCGGTGAACCGGATGCTGGGCCTCGGCGACCACTCGTGGACCTATGGCCGTCTCAGCGCCTTCTTCCTCGTCCTGCTCGAAGTGGTGTGGTGCTCCTTCCCGTTCGTGATGGTGACCGTGTACGCCGGCATCCGTGCCGTACCCGGCGAAGTGCTGGAGGCCGCCGCCCTCGACGGCGCCTCGCAGTGGCGGATCTGGCGGTCGGTGCTCGCCCCGATGCTCCGGCCGATCCTGGTCGTCGTCACGATCCAGTCGGTCATCTGGGACTTCAAGGTCTTCACGCAGATCTACGTCATGACGAACGGCGGCGGCATCGCCGGCCAGAACCTCGTCCTGAACGTCTACGCCTACCAGCAGGCCTTCGCGTCCTCGCAGTACGGCCTCGGCTCCGCGATCGGGGTCGTGATGCTGCTGATCCTGCTCGCCGTCACGCTGGTCTATCTGCGGCTGCTGCGCCGTCAGGGGGAGGAACTGTGAACCTGCCGCGCAGCCGTGTGCGCCGACCGGGCCGGGCGGCCGCCGAGACCGCCGCCCTGCTGATCGCGGTCGTCGTGGCCTTCCCCCTCTACTGGATGGTGCTCAGCGCCTTCAAACCGGCCGGGGAGATCGAGTCCGGCGAACCCAGACCGTGGACGCTCACGCCCTCCCTGGATTCCTTCCGGCGCGTCTTCGGGCAACAGGAATTCGGCCGCTACTTCCTCAACAGCCTTGTCGTCGCGGGCAGTGTCGTGATCGCCTCCGCGCTGATCGCGTTTCTCGCCGCGACCGCCGTCACACGATTCCGCTTCCGCCTGCGGACCACCCTTCTGATCATGTTTCTGGTCGCCCAGACGGTGCCCGTGGAAGCCCTCACGATCCCCCTGTTCTTCCTCATGCGGGACGCCGGTCAGCTGAACACGCTGGGCTCGCTGATCCTGCCCCACATCGCCTTCTCCCTGCCCTTCGCGATCTGGATGCTGCGGGGCTTCGTGAAAGCCGTTCCCGAAGCACTGGAGGAGGCCGCCTGCATCGACGGGGCGAGCCGGGCCCGATTCCTCTGGCAGATCCTTTTCCCGCTCGTCCTGCCGGGGCTCGTGGCCACCAGCGTGTTCTCGTTCATCTCCGCCTGGAACGACTTCCTGTTCGCCAAGTCGTTCATCATCAGTGACACCGCGCAGTCGACGCTGCCGATGGCCCTGCTCGTCTTCTACAAGCCCGACGACCCGGACTGGGGCGGAGTCATGGCCGCCTCCACGGTGATGACCGTTCCCGTCCTGGTCTTCTTCGTACTCGTCCAGCGACGCCTGGTCTCCGGACTGGGCGGAGCGGTGAAGGACTGACGTGACCGAACTGGTTCCGCAACCCCGCAGTGTCGTCGCCGCCCCCGGTCAGGTGCGGTTGACGGCCCGCTCCCGGCTCGACGCGGGCGCCGGGACGGAGAGCGTCGGCCACTGGCTGCGCACCGTCCTGGGGCAGTCCACGGGCCTGCCCCTGCACGAGGGGAGGCGGCCCGGCCACGGCGACGGCGTCACCCTTCGGCTCGCCGCCGGGCTCGGCCCCGAGGAGTACCGCCTCGTCAGCGACCGGCACGGCGTCCTCATCGAGGGCGGCGGCGCGGCCGGTGTCTTCTGGGGCGCACAGACCCTGCGGCAGCTCCTCGGCCCCGACGCCTTCCGCAGGGCGCCGCTCGGCCCCGACCGGGCCTGGGCCGTGCCGTACCGCACGATCGAGGACGCCCCCCGGTTCCGCTGGCGCGGCACGATGCTCGACGTCGCCCGGCACTTCATGCCCAAGGAAGGCGTGCTCCGTCACCTCGATCTGCTGGCGGCACACAAACTCAACGTCTTCCACTTCCATCTGACGGACGACCAGGGCTGGCGCATCGAGATCAGGCGGCATCCGCGGCTGACCGGGATCGGCTCCTGGCGGGCCCGCACCAAAACCGGCCATCGGGCCTCGCCGTTGTGGGAGGACAAGCCGCACGGCGGCTACTACACCCAGGACGACATCCGGGAGATCGTCGCCTACGCCGCCGAGCGGCACATCACCGTCGTCCCCGAGATCGACGTGCCGGGGCACTCGCAGGCCGCCATCGCCGCGTACCCGGAACTCGGCAACACCGACGTCGTCGACACCACCGCCCTCACCGTCTGGGACACCTGGGGAATCAACCCGAACGTACTCGCCCCCACGGACCACACCCTGCGCTTCTACGAGGGCGTCTTCGAGGAGGTACTCGCGCTGTTCCCCTCGGAGTTCGTCCACGTCGGCGGCGACGAGTGCCCCAAGGACCAGTGGCGGAGGTCGCCGACCGCCCAGGCGCGCATCAGGGAACTCGGCCTCGTGGACGAGGACGGGCTCCAGTCCTGGTTCATCGGGCACTTCGACACCTGGCTCGCCGAGCGCGGCCGTCGGCTGATCGGCTGGGACGAGATCCTGGAGGGCGGTCTCGCCGAGGGCGCCGCCGTGTCCTCCTGGCGCGGCTACGCCGGGGGCATCGCCGCCGCCCGGGCCGGCCACGACGTCGTCATGTGCCCCGAGCAGCAGGTGTACCTGGACCACCGTCAGGACGCGGGCCCCGAGGAGCCGGTACCGATCGGGTGGGTGCGCACCCTGGAGGACGTCTACCGGTTCGAGCCGGTGCCGCCGGAGCTGACGCCCGAGGAGGCCCGGCACGTGCTGGGCACCCAGGCCAACCTGTGGACGGAGGTGATGGAGGACCAGGCCCGCGTGGACTACCAGGCGTTCCCCCGCCTCGCGGCCTTCGCGGAGGTCGCCTGGAGCGCCCTGCCGGCGCCGCCGGAACGGGACTTCGCCGGCTTCGAGCGCCGTATGAGCGTCCACTACCGGCGGCTCGACGCCCTGGGTGTCGCCTACCGGCCGCCCACGGGCCCGCTGCCCTGGCAGCGGCGTCCCGGGGTCCTGGGCCGCCCGATCGAGGGTCCGCCGCCCCTCCGGTAGCGGCGGCCGACGCGACCGAACAGCTCGAACAGGCCACGGAAAAAGCGCACAAGGGTCACCGAAAGTGCCAATCGGCACGCAGCGGTGAACCTATGCGAAAACGGACCATCTCACCGGTGAGGTGGGCGAATGCCTCCTAGCGGACCCGTGTCCTCGGCTCTCGCCAAGATGTGCCAGAGTTGCCACGTCCGCCCTGTCAGCACGTACCGTACGGCAGCACAGGTGGGGACCAGGTGGGGCAGCGGGAAGGGGCAGCCGGTTTGACCACGCACGCACCGCAGGCGGCGCAGGCCGTCACGCTGCCCACAACACTGGACGAGGCCGTGGCGGCACTCACCGCCGTGCCCGCCGCCGTGCCCGTCGCGGGCGGCACCGACCTGATGGCCGCCGTCAACTCCGGGCAGCTCAGGCCCGCCGCCCTGGTGGGCCTCGGGCGGATCAACGAGATCCGCGGCTGGCAGTACCTCGACGGTCACGCGCTGCTCGGCGCGGGCCTCACGCACGCGCGTATGGGTCGCCCCGACTTCGCGGCCCTCATCCCGGCGCTCGCCGCCGCCGCGCGTGCCGCGGGCCCGCCGCACATCCGCAACGCGGGCACCCTGGGCGGCAACATCGCCTCGGCCGCCCCCGCCGGGGACGCGCTGCCGGTGCTGGCCGCCCTGGAGGCGACACTGATCATCGCGGGCCCGGGCGGAGCCCGCCGGGAGATCCCCGTGTCGCACCTGCTCGCCGGGATGGACGTGCTCCGCGCCGGCGAACTCATCGGCTACGTGCGCGTGCCGCTGCTGCACGCCCCGCAGGTCTTCCTCAAGGCGACCGGCCGGACCGGGCCTGGGCGCGCGGTGGCGTCCGTGGCCCTGGTCCTGGACCCCGCGCGCCGGGGCGTGCGCTGCGCGGTGGGCGCCATAGCGCCGATGCCGCTGCGGCCGCTGGACGCCGAGCAGTGGGTCGCCGGCCTCATCGACTGGGACAACAACCGCGCGCTCGTGCCGGAGGCGCTGAGCGCGTTCGGGGAGTACGTCGCCGCGGCCTGCATCCCCGACGCGGCGCCGGCCGAGGACGGCTCGGTCGCGCAGCTTCCGCCCGCCGTACTGCACCTGCGGCGCACCGTCGCCGCGCTGGCCCGACGAGCACTGGGGAGGGCGCTGTCGTGACCGACGACCAGCACGGAGAGGGCACGCCCCGGGGCGGCAGCCGCTGGGACCCGCTGCCCCAGGGCGAGTACGACGACGGCGCCACGGCCTTCGTCGAGCTCCCCGAGGGAGGCGTCGACGCCCTGCTGGCCGCCGACAGCCCCCTCGCCGCGCCGGGCCACGGCTACGTGCCGCCGCAGATAACGGTCACCCCCGCCACGACGGCCGGAACCGACCCGGCGGCCACGGGCGCGTGGCCGGTGCCGGGGGCGCCCGCCGACGGGGCGCAGTGGCACGACCCGAACGCCGGGCACCGGCAGCACGGTCACGAACACGGCACGCACCAGCAGCAGGGCCACGACCTGCCCGAACGGCCGTACGACCCCGACGCGTCATACGGCTCCGACGCGCCGTACGCCCCCGGGACGCCCTACGGCTCCGACGCGGGCGCGCGGCAGCACGCCGGGGACGACCGGTTCACGTACAACCCGGCAGCGACCGGGCAGTGGAACTTCGAGGAGACCCCGGCCGCCGCCGCGCCCGGCCACGACGTGACGGGGCAGTGGTCCATTCCCGTCGCCGGGGGGGACCTCCCGGACGAATCGGGCGAGTTCACTACGTCCTCTCTGGTCGAGCAGTGGGGCGGCACCCCGCCGGCCACGCTGCCGGGCGGTGCGCCCGCGCCGTGGGCGACGCAGGCCGCGGGCCGGCCGTGGGGGCAGCAGGACCCGCAGGACAGGGCGTCGCAGGAGCAGCCGGGCTACCCCCACGGGCACGAGCAGGGGCACGAGCACGAGCAGGGCCACGGACAAGGACAGCGGGCCGACGCCGGACCGGCCTCCGGATACGCCCCCGACCAGCAGGCCGCCGGGCCGTTGCCGGGGGAGGCGGGCCCGGGCGAGGCCGGGTACGCCCAGGACGTCCACGCACCGGGAGTCCACGAGGACACCGGCCCCGGGCACGGGACCGGGCGGTTCGGCCATGCGCCGGAGCCGTCCGGCAGCACCGGGCACGGTCCGGAGACGCCCACCGCCGGTCACCCGCCCCAGCCTTCGGAGTACGCGCCGGAGGACCCCGGGGCGAACGGCCACACGGCGGAGCCGTCCCGCTACGCCGACCAGGGCGAGGGGGCCGCTGGGTTCGCCGACCGGGGCGAGGGGTCCGCCGAGTTCGCCGACCACGGCCCGCAGGCCACCGGCTTCTCTGATCACGGCCCGGAGTCCGCCCGCGCCGCCGATCACGGCCAGGAACCCACCGGCTTTGCCGACCGGGGCCAGGGGGCCGCCGAGTTCGCCGACCATGGCCCGCAGGCCACCGGCTTTCCCGACCACGGCCCGGAGACCACCGGCTTCGCCGATCACGGCCCGGAGTCCGCCCGCGGCGCCGATCACGGTCGGGAGTCCGCAGGCTTTGCCGACCGGGGCCAGGGGGCCGCCGAGTTCGCCGACCACGGCCCGGAGACCACCGGCTTTCCCGATCACGGCCCGGAGACCACCGGCTTCGCCGATCACGGCCCGGAGTCCGCCCGCGGCGCCGATCACGGTCGGGAGTCCGCAGGCTTTGCCGACCGGGGCCAGGGGGCCGCCGAGTTCGCCGACCACGGCCCGGAGACCACCGGCTTCGTCGACCAGGGCCAGGAGTCCGCCCGCTTTGCCGACCGGGGCCAAGGGGCCGCTGAGTTCGCCGACCACGGCCCGGAGACCACCGGTTTCCCCGACCACGGACACGGCCCCGAGTCCGCCGATGCCGCCGGCCAGGGGCCGGAGCCCACCGGCTTCGCCGGGCACCGGCCGGACCCGTCCCGTGCCGCCGGTCACCCGATGCCCGCCGCTCAGACGCCCGAGCCGTACGCCGAGGCCCCCGACGAGTTCCGCCCGGAATCCGTGCACGAGGCCCCCCCGGAAGCCGCCGCGTCTCCGCAGGACGCCCAGGACGCTCAGCGCACTCAAGACGCCCAGGAGTCCTCACAGGCCGCTCCGGGGCCCGGTGAGCCCGCCGGTTCCGCCGAGGACGCTCCAGAGGGCCAAGAGGCCGCTGACGGCCCCCCCGAGGTCGCTGCCGTGCCCCTGCGGGCCCCTGCGGAGGCGGACGCCGGCACCGGACCGGAGGCCGCCGACGGCGAGACCCGGGACGACCGGGCTTCCGAGGAGGACCCGGCGGCCGACCCGGCCGGCACCCCGGACGCCCCGCCCGGTGTCGCCCCCCAGGAAGAACACCCCCTCGCCTCCTACGCCCTGCGCGTCAACGGCACCGACCGCCCGGTCACCGACGCCTGGATCGGCGAGTCCCTGCTGTACGTGCTGCGAGAGCGGCTCGGACTCGCGGGTGCCAAGGACGGCTGCTCGCAGGGCGAGTGCGGCGCGTGCAACGTCCAGGTCGACGGGCGGCTCGTGGCGTCCTGCCTCGTCCCGGCCGTGACCGCCGCCGGCAGCGAGGTCCGCACCGTCGAGGGTCTGGCCGAGGACGGGCAGCCGTCGGACGTGCAGCGGGCGCTCGCGCGCTGCGGCGCCGTGCAGTGCGGCTTCTGCGTCCCCGGCATGGCGATGACCCTGCACGACCTGCTGGAGGGAAACCCGGCCCCGACCGAGCTGGAGACCCGCCAGGCACTGTGCGGCAACCTGTGCCGCTGCTCCGGCTACCGGGGCGTGGTGGACGCCGTCAAGGAAGTAGTCGCCGAACGTGAGGCCCACTCCGCGCCCGCCGACGGCGACACCGACGAGGCCCGCATTCCGCACCAGGCGGGCCCGGGCGCCGGTGGCGTGAACATGTCGGCCTTCGGAGCGCCCCCGCAACCGCACACCCCGCACTCCCCGGACCCGCAGGACCAGCCCCACGGCCAGGACGGAGGCCCAGCGTGAGCAACGAAGCAGCCACCGCACAGGCCGCGGAGGCCGCCCCCGCCCCCGAACCCCTCCCGCACGGCATCGGCGCCTCGCTCCCGCCCGCCGACGCCCGTGCCAAGACGGAGGGCACCTTCCCGTACGCCGCCGACCTGTGGGCCGAGGGCCTGCTGTGGGCGGCGGTGCTGCGTTCACCGCACCCGCGCGCGCGCATCCTGTCCATCGACACCACCCACGCGCGCGAGATGCCCGGCGTCCGCGCCGTCGTCACCCACGAGGACATCCCGGGCAGCCCGTTGCACGGCCGCGGCAAGGCCGACCGTCCGGTCTTCGCCTCCGAGGTCGTGCGCCACCACGGCGAACCCATCGCCGCCGTCGCCGCCGACCACCCGGACACCGCGCGCATGGCGGCCGCCGCCGTCATCGTCGAGTACGAGGTGCTCGACCCGGTGACCGACCCGGAACAGGCCTTCGAGGCCGAGCCGTTGCACCCGGACGGCAACCTGATCCGGCACATCCCGCTGCGCCACGGCGACCCGGAGGCGGCCGGCGAGATCGTCGTCGAGGGCCTGTACCGCATCGGCCGCCAGGACCCCGCGCCCATCGGCGCCGAGGCGGGCCTGGCCGTGCCGCGCCCGGACGGCGGGGTGGAGCTGTACCTCGCCTCCACCGACCCGCACGCCGACCGCGACGCGGCCGCCGCCGCGTTCGGCCTGGAGCCCGAGCGCGTCAAGGTCGTCGTCACCGGCGTCCCCGGCGCCACCGCCGACCGCGAGGACCAGGGCTTCCAGCTCCCGCTCGGCCTGCTGGCGCTGCGCACCGGCTGCCCGGTGAAGCTCACCGCCACGCGCGAGGAGTCCTTCCTCGGCCACGTCCACCGGCACCCCACTCTGCTGCGCTACCGCCACCACGCCGACGCGGAGGGCAGACTCGTCAAGGTCGAGGCGCAGATCCTGCTCGACGCGGGCGCCTACGCCGACACCTCCTCCGAGGCCCTGGCCGCCGCCGTCGCGTTCGCCTGCGGCCCCTATGTCGTGCCGAACGCCTTCATCGAGGGCTGGGCCGTACGCACCAACAACCCCCCCTCCGGCCACGTGCGCGGCGAAGGCGCCATGCAGGTCTGCGCCGCCTACGAGGCGCAGATGGACAAGATCGCCAAGAAGCTCGGCATCGACCCTGCCGAGGTGCGGCTGCGCAACGCCCTGGCGACGGGCGACGTGTTGCCGACCGGCCAGACGGTGACCTGCCCCGCCCCCGTGGCCGAACTGCTCCAGGCCGTACGGGACTACCCGCTGCCGCCGCTGCCCAAGGACACGCCCGAGGACGAGTGGCTGCTGCCCGGCGGCCCCGAGGGCGCGGGCGAACCGGGTGCCGTGCGCCGGGGCGTGGGCTACGGCGTGGGCATGGTGCACATGCTCGGCGCGGAGGGCGCGGACGAGGTCTCCACGGCCACCGTGAAGGTCCACGACGGCGTCGCGACGGTCCTGTGCGCGGCCGTCGAGACCGGCCAGGGCTTCACGACGCTGGCCCGGCAGATCGTCCAGGAGACCCTCGGCATCGACGAGGTGCACGTGGCGCCGGTCGACACCGACCAGCCCCCGGCGGGCGCGGGCTGCCGCGGCCGGCACACCTGGGTCTCGGGCGGGGCGGTGGAGCGCGCGGCCAAGATGGTCCGCACCCAGCTCCTCCAGCCGCTCGCCCACAAGTTCGGCATGTCGACGGAGCTGCTCCAGATCACCGACGGGAAGATCACGTCGTACGACGGGGTGCTCTCCACGACCGTGACGGAGGCGCTGGACGGCAAGGAACTGTGGGCCACCGCCCAGTGCCGCCCGCACCCGACCGAGCCGCTGAACGAGACCGGCCAGGGCGACGCCTTCGTGGGCATGGCCTTCTGCGCGATCCGCGCGGTGGTGGACGTCGACATCGAGATCGGTTCCGTGCGGGTCGTGGAGCTGGCCGTCGCCCAGGACGTGGGCCGCGTCCTGAACCCGGCCCAGCTCACCGCCCGGATCGAGGGGGGTGTGACCCAGGGCGTGGGCATCGCGCTCACGGAGAACCTCCGCACACCACGCGGCCTCATCCGTCACCCCGACCTGACCGGTTATGCCCTCCCGACCGCCCTCGACGCGCCCGACATCCGCATCGTCCGGCTGGTCGAGGAACGGGACGTGGTCGCTCCCTTCGGGGCGAAGGCGGTCAGCGCGGTGCCGGTGGTGGCGTCCCCGGCGGCCGTGGCGTCCGCCGTCCGCGCCGCGACGGGCCGCCCGGTGAACCGCCTCCCGATCCGCCCCCAGGCCGCGGTGGTCACGGAACGGGCCTGAGGCCGCTTCGCTGCCGCCGGGCTGCCCGGGTCGCTGTGGACCGGGCTGCCCGAGCCGGACCCGCCGGGCTGCCCGGACCGGACCGTGCCCCGTCCCGCCGGGGGCCCGCAGGCCCACACCCCGCGCACCGGACTCCGCTCCGCCCGCGTGGAACCGACGCGACGCCAGGGAAGAAAGCGATTTCGGCGGAAAGGGAACGCGCGGGGGTGCTCTGAGCGTCTTGTGAGGTGACGCGGCGTGGTCGTCGGGCGCGCGTCGCTGTTCCGGGGCGTTGTCAGTGGTGGGGCGTACTGTTCTGGGCAGTGGGGAACGGCTGCCGGGCTGGGCCGGGCGGTCTGCCGTGCTCCGTCAGGGGGCGGTGAGCAAGCACATGCGGGGGAGCCCATGAGTATGACCGACGCCGGTTGCGCGGTGATCACCCTGACCGAGTCCGAGCTGGACCCGTGGGTGACGCACGCGTCCACGCGGCACTGGCTGACCGGCCCCGGACTGCCCTGCGACAGCGGTGTGCTGAGCTTCGCGGAGCTGAGCCGCGAAGGCCTGCGCACGGTCGCCGACTCCACGGCCGACCCGGACGACCGTCTCTCGGCGGAGCTGCGCGAGCAGTTGGTGATAGGCGGACTACTGGGCCCCGGCGGCCTGGAGACGGAGTCGGTCCTGCTCGACGGCGCGACGGGCGAGGTCTCGACGGCGTACGTCCTGCACGACCGCCCCGGTGTGATGGACCGCCGCCCCTTGGCCCCCTCCTTGCGGACGCTGGTCCGCTTCGCGGAGGCCACGGACGAACTGGCGGGCCTGCGCGGGCAGTTCGCCTCCTACGCGGGCCGCTACGGCCCCAAGGCGGTGGCGGAGGCGTCTCAGCACCTGCTGGCGGTGTTCCGCGACGGCGCGGACGGCGAACCGGCCCCGTTCTGGAAGATGGCGGCACTGATCCGCCCCCTGTCCCTGGTGGCGGGGCGGGGCGGCACGTCCGGCCTCTCCCTGGACCTCCCGCACCGCCTCCTGGACCAGGAGTTCGGCCCCGGCAAGGTGGCGCGCTTCGAGGACGTCGACTTCCCCGCGACCCTCACGCACGAGCCGACCCGCCGGTTCCTGCGCGAGGTGGGCCTCCCGGAGGACGCACACGTCTTCTCCCTGGACACGGACGTCCCCCTGGCGACGCTCGCCGAGTACTACGCCGACAGCGAGATCCCGGTCCAACTCCCCGCCGGAGCGCACCGCCTGATCCGCCTGGGCCACCTGGTCGAGGACAACAGCCTGGTCGTCGACGGCGCGACGGGCGCGGTCCTCAACTGGAGCGAACCCGAGGCGACGCTGTACCCGCTCAACACGGACGTGTCGACCCTCGCCTTCACGCTCTGGCTCCTGCACCGCGAGCGCGCGATAGACGCCCAGTCGTCCCACGAGCTGACGACCGACACCTACGACCAGCTCGCCATGACGATGCTCCAGGTCCTGTCGACGGTCGACCCGACGGGCGTGACCGCGGCCGGAACGGTACGCCACTACTGGACGGTCGCGTTCCAGGACGAGGCAGGCGGGGTGCTCTGAGGGCTCTGCCGTCAGGCGTCCTGGACACCTGACAGGCATTCGGGGTTGTGTGCGACTACCCCCAGCGGTGACACGGGCCCGGACACCCCTGGCGGATTGCCCCGTTGCGCCTTGAACGCGCCCTTCCCCCCGTCCCGGACCCGCGCTCATGCTCCGCCCATGGGGGACACAGGCGAATGGAGCATCATCCCGTTGCCCGACCCGGACGGCCACCGGCAGCGGCCACCGGGCGCGCCACAGCCGTGGGAGAAGACCGACCGGGCCCAGGCCGTGAGGGAAGGCGCCACCGGGCCCGAGCCGCCCGCTCCGCCCCTCTGCCCGCACTGCGGACTGTCCGGTGAACGGCGTGCCACCTACTACGGCCGGCACATCCTCCTCGAACCGGACATGCGGCTGCCGGCGCACATGGTGCCCGCCTGGCATCGCTGGTACGTGGACTCCAACGGCACGGCATGGAACAGCCGCCAGGACGAGCCCGCGCCAGGAGCCGTGTGCCGCGTACCGCACCGCATCACCTGCCCCGGCCTGAGCCTGGAGGAAGCCGGCCTCTGGCGCCGGCCGGAGGCCGCACGCGCGGAGAACGCGCGCAGAGCGGGACAAAAGGCCGACGAGGAAAGGGACCCGGCAGCACTTCCGGACGCCGGCTGACGCCGGACTTTCCCGTGGGGGCCGTGGCGAGATCCGAACCCACGTGACTCCCCGCCGAGCGGAGCTCGCTGACGGACACAGCGCAGGCGAGCCCCGACCACTCGGCGCACACGGTCGTGTCGCGCTGGTGGCACTGGCCGGAGCCTGGGTGTCGACACGGCTGCGGGAACGACGACCGTAGATCCGGGGCGGACGGCGGACGGCAGGCGGTAGACGGCAGACGGCAGACGACGGCGGACGGACCGTAGCCTCTGCGCAACGGCGTCGACCCGGCCGGGGTGGACCGCGGCCTACGCGCTGGTCGTCGACGTGGCCTCCGGGGCCGAGGCGGAGGTCGGGAGGATCGCGGGGCGCTTGCGGGGGTTGTGACGTCGGTCCCACCCACCGGTGACCCGGCCCGGTCCGCGCATGGGTGGGCTCGGGACGCCGGTAGGGTGGCCCGGTTGTCATACGTAGCCGAGCCGTCAGGCTCCCTCGAACGAGCCGCCCGACCCCCAACGGAGACCGTGACTACCACCGCCGGCACCAGCACTGCCTCGCACCACCTGTCCCCGGCGTTCCCCGGCCGCGCCCCCTGGGGTACCGCCAGCAAGCTCCGCGCCTGGCAGCAGGGTGCGATGGAGAGGTACATCCAGGAGCAGCCGCGGGACTTCCTGGCGGTCGCCACCCCCGGCGCCGGCAAGACGACCTTCGCGCTGACGCTGGCCTCCTGGCTGCTTCACCACCACGTCGTGCAGCAGGTGACCGTGGTGGCCCCGACCGAGCACCTGAAGAAGCAGTGGGCCGAGGCCGCCGCCCGGATAGGGATCAAGCTCGACCCGGAGTACAGTGCCGGGCCGCTCGGCCGGGAGTACCACGGGGTCGCCGTGACGTACGCCGGTGTCGGCGTCCGGCCCATGCTGCACCGCAACCGCGTCGAGCAGCGCAAGACCCTCGTCATCCTCGACGAGATCCACCACGCCGGTGACAGCAAGTCCTGGGGTGAGGCCTGCCTGGAGGCGTTCGAGCCCGCCACCCGCCGGCTCGCGCTGACCGGTACACCCTTCCGGTCCGACACCAACCCCATCCCCTTCGTCACGTACGAGGAGGGCAACGACGGCATCCGCCGGTCGGCGGCCGACTACACCTACGGCTACGGCAACGCGCTCGCCGACAACGTCGTCCGGCCGGTCATCTTCCTCTCCTACAGCGGCAACATGCGCTGGCGCACCAAGGCCGGTGACGAGATCGCCGCCCGTCTCGGCGAGCCCATGACCAAGGACGCCGTCAGCCAGGCCTGGCGGACCGCCCTCGACCCGCGCGGTGAGTGGATGCCCTCCGTGCTGCGGGCGGCCGACCAGCGGCTGACCGAGGTCAGGAAGGCCATCCCGGACGCCGGCGCCCTCGTCATCGCCTCCGACCAGGACTCGGCGCGCGCCTACGCCAAGCTCATCCGGGACATCACCGGCAGCAAGGCCACCCTCGTGCTGTCCGACGACTCCGGCGCCTCCGAGCGGATCGACGAGTTCAGCGCGAACAACGACCGGTGGATGGTCGCGGTGCGGATGGTGTCCGAGGGCGTCGACGTACCGCGCCTGGCGGTGGGCGTGTACGCCACCACCATCTCCACGCCGCTCTTCTTCGCGCAGGCCGTCGGGCGTTTCGTGCGGTCCCGGCGGCGCGGTGAGACCGCCTCGGTGTTCCTGCCGACCGTGCCCGACCTGCTCTCCTTCGCCAACGAGATGGAACGCGAGCGCGACCACGTCCTGGACAAGCCCAAGAAGGGGGGCGAGGAGGACCCGTACGCCGAGTCCGAGAAGGAGATGGACGAGGCGAACCGGGAGCAGGACGAGGACACCGGCGAGCAGGAGCAGTTCTCCTTCGAGGCCCTCGAGTCCGAGGCCGTCTTCGACCGGGTCATGTACAACGGCGCCGAGTTCGGCATGCAGGCCCACCCGGGCAGCGAGGAGGAGCAGGACTACCTCGGCATCCCGGGGCTGCTGGAGCCCGACCAGGTGCAGCTGCTGCTGCAGAAGCGGCAGGCCCGGCAGATCGCGCACAGCCGCAAGAAGCCGGACGAGGAAGCCGACCTGCTCGAAGTGCCGGCCGAGCGGCGGCCGGTGGTCTCCCACAAGGAGATGATGGAGCTGCGGCGGCAGCTCAACACGATGGTCGGCGCGTACGTCCACCAGAGCGGCAAGCCGCACGGCGTGATCCACACGGAGCTGCGGCGCGTGTGCGGGGGGCCTCCGGCGGCTGAGGCGACGGCGGGGCAGTTGAAGCAGCGGATCGCCAAGGTGCAGGAGTGGGCGACCCGGATGAAGTGACGCCCCTGTGGTGTCGTCCGCGGGTTGTGTGTGGCTGGTCGCGCAGTTCCCCGCGCCCCTTCGGGGCGCGCATACCGCCCCAAACAGAAGCACTCCACACCGGACCGTGCCCGGATTCTGGACGGAGGCTTCCGCTGAGCGAACCTGCTTCGCTACTGTCCGGCTACGCACACGCCCCGTGGCAGCGCCGCCGCGGAGCGCAGCCGTGAAGCGACGCGGTCCGGACAGGCCGGGCCGCCGGCCGATCGGCGGCCTCTGAAGCGCGTGACCGACGGGACTCGGTGACGCATCCGCCGACCGAGGGGCCGCCGACCTCACCACTAAGGAGTGGGCGTCGTGACCGCGGAGACCTCTCAGACGCTCGACCGGGGACTGCGTGTCCTCAAGCTGCTCGCCGACACGGACCACGGGCTCACCGTGACCGAACTCTCGCTCCGGCTCGGGGTGAACCGGACCGTCGTGTACCGGTTGCTCGCCACGCTGGAACAGCACGCCCTCATACGCCGTGACCTCGGAGGACGTGCCCGGGTCGGCCTCGGGGTGCTGCGGCTGGGGCGGCAGGTCCATCCGCTGGTGCGGGAGGCCGCGATGCCGGCGCTGCGATCGCTGGCCGAGGACATCGGCGCGACGGCGCATCTGACCCTGGTCGACGGCGCGGACGCGCTCGCGGTGGCCGTCGTGGAACCGACCTGGACGGACTATCACGTCGCCTACCGGGCCGGGTTCCGCCACCCTCTGGACCGGGGCGCCGCCGGCAAGGCGATCCTCGGGGCCCGGCAGCACCCGATGGCCGGCCCCGGTTACACCCTGACCCACGGGGAGCTGGAGGCGGGCGCGTGCGGGGCGGCGGCGCCGCTGCTGGGCGTGACGGGCGTCGAGGGCAGTGTGGGCGTGGTGATGCTGGCCGAGGCGGTGCCGGAGCGGGTGGGACCGCGGGTCGTCGACGCGGCCCGGGAGGTCGCGGAGGCGCTGCGCTGACGGACGCCGCTCGGCCGCCTGGCCGGGTCGCGGAAGAGGGCCCCGACGCCCTGATCCCGGGCGTACCGGGAAGAGGGCCTCCGACGCCCTGACCCCGGGTGTACCGCACGCCCGCGTTAGATTGATCCTGTGTTCTCTCGCCTCACGCGCCCCCAGGCCGTCGCCGTCTGCGCCCTGCCCGTCGTGGCCCTGTTCGCCACGGCGGTGTTCGCACCGCTGCCGTTCTCGGTGGCGCAGCCGGGGCTGACGGCGAACGTGCTGGGCGAGAACAAGGGCACGGAGGTGATCACCATCTCCGGGGCGCCGGTCCGGGACACCCCAGGCCAGCTGCGGATGACCACCATCGAGGCGACCTCCCCGGGCACCCGCGTCTCGCTCCTCGACGTCGTCGACGGCTGGTTCCGCACCGACCAGGCGGTCATGCCGCGCGACTCCGTCTACCCGAGCGGGAACAGCGTCAAGGAGATCGAGCGGCACAACGAGAAGCAGATGAAGGAGTCCCAGGACGCGGCGACGCGGGCCGCGCTGGGGTACCTCGGTCTCGACGGCAAGGACATCGAGGTCAGCCTGAAGCTCGCGGACGTGGGCGGGCCCAGTGCGGGGCTGCTGTTCTCCCTCGGGATCATCGACAAGCTCGACGGCGACGGCACGGGCGGCGATCTCACGGGCGGCCGGGTCATCGCCGGTACGGGCACGATCGACGCGACCGGCCGGGTCGGTGCGGTGGGGGGCGTCGCCCTCAAGACGCAGGCCGCGAAGCGGGACGGTGCGACGGTGTTCCTGGTGCCGAAGGCGGAGTGCGGGGACGCGCGCGCCGAGCTGCCGAAGGGCCTGCGGCTGATTCCGGTGACCACCCTCAAGGGCACGGTGAGTTCCCTGGTGGCCCTGGAGACGGGCAAGGGGTCCGTGCCGAGTTGTTAGTGGGCGGTGGCCGTTCCGGGCCGGGTGGCGAGTCTTAACCCCATTTCCACGAGGGTCCAGCCCAGACGCGTACGAAGGTCGGGACGGCGCGCCGGACGGGGTCCGGCCTCGGCGCGGAGTTCGGCGGCGCGGGCGTGGTGCAGGGTGAGGTGGATGTCCGGGTGCATGGGTGATGGCCTTTCACAACGTCGTCTGGCTGGGGAAGACGTGCGTGTGGACGCGTACCGTTTCGGCGTCCGGTGTGCCTTCGGGCAGGGGGCGGTAGCTCTGGATGAGGTCGTGCATCTTGCCGACCAGCTCACGTGCGAGTTCGGGAGTGAGCTGCAGAGTGAAGTCGCTGAGGTCCGTGGCGCCGTCCCATTCCTCACCCCACTCACTCGTGTTGCCGAGCCAGGTCGCGACCTCCCGGGTGTGCACGTCGGCGAGCTCGTACCGGAACAGGGCGACGGCTCCCCGCACGGCCGGGTCCGGGTCCTTGATCAGGGTCTCGTCGAGTTGCACGCCCCGGTCGACCGCCTTCCACCACCGCTCCCGCCCCTTGCCCCGCTCCGGGTCGTCGGCGACGAAACCGTGCGCGGCGAGTTGCCGTAGGTGGTAGCTGGTCGCACCGCTCGACTCGCCGAGTTTCTCCGCCAGGCCGGAGGCCGTGGCGGGACCGCCGCGGCGTAGTGCGATCAGCAGCTGCATCCGCAGGGGATGAGCCAGGCCGCGCAGGGAGCGGGCGTCGAGAAGGCGGGGAGCCGGTTCGTCGGGCATGCATGCAAAGGTAGCGTTGCAAAGCTCTCTTTGCAACGACTTCTTTGTAACTCATCCCTCCTTGACGAACCCCTCCTCCACCAGCCAGTCCAGCGCCACCTGATGGGGGTCCTCCCCGTCCACGTCCACCTTCGCGTTCAGCGTCCGCGCCACGGAGTTGTCGAGCTTCGCCGTCACCGGGTTCAGGACCTCCGCGATCGCCGGCCACTCCTTCAGCGACTTGGCGTTGATCATCGGCGCGGCGTTGTAGTGGGGGAAGAACTCCCTGTCGTCCGCCATGACCGCGAGGTTCATGGACTTGATGCGCCCGTCGGTGGTGAACACCTCGCCGAACGTGCAAGTGCCGGTGTCGGTCTGGGTGTAGATGATGCCGGTGTCCATCTGGGTGATGTTCCGGGCGGGCACGTTCATGCCGTAGGCCTTCTGCATGCCCGGCAACCCGTCCGCCCGGTTCGCGAACTCGACCTCCACGCACAGCTTCACGGCCTCCGGGTCGGACTCCGCCAGCCTCGCCACGTCGGACATGGTCTTCACGCCGTACTTCTTCGCGTTCCGCTGGTTCGTCGCCAGCGCGTACGTGTTGTCCAGCTCCGAGGGCGGCAGCCAGACCAGCCCGTTGCCCGCGTCCTCCTTCTTCACGGCCTCCCACTGCGCCTGCGGGTCGGCGATCGGCTCGCTGTGTCCGAGGTACGTGATCCAGGCCGTGCCCGTGTACTCGTATCCGGCGTCCGCGTCGCCCTTGCGCACCGCCTCGCGGCTGCCGAGGGAACCCTGGATGCCGGTGCGGTCGATGACGTCGGCGCCGGCCGCCTCGAACGCGATGCCCATGATCGAGCCGAGGATGAGCTGCTCGGTGAACGACTTCGACGTCACCGTCAGCTGTGCGCCCTTCAGCGGCTCACCCCGGCCGATCGAGCCCGGCTCCACATCGTCGGTCAAGGGGGAGCCGCTGGTCAGTCCGCAGCCGGCCGCCGTCAGCAGCAGGCCCGCCGCCGACAGGCACGTACGCCGCCTCATGGCCGCAGCCCCCGCGGTCGCAGCAGCAGTTCGGCGATCGACGCCAGCCAGTCCACCAGCAGCGCCAGCACCACCGTGAGGACCGATCCCAGCACGAGCACCGGCATCCGCTGGTTGGTGATGCCGGTCGTGATCAGCACGCCGAGGCCGCCGCCCCCGCCGAAGACCGCCAGGGTCGCCGTACCGACGTTCAGGACGAGGGCCGTGCGCACACCCGCGAGGATCAGCGGGACGGCCAGGGGGAGTTCCACTCGCGCCAGCACCCCCAGCGGGGACATGCCGATGCCCCGGGCCGCCTCCAGCAGGGTCGGGTCGTTCGCCTTCAGGCCGGTGATCGTGTTGGAGAGCACGGGCAGGATGGCGTAGGCGATGATGCCGATCAGGGCGGCCCTGCGGCCGATGCCCAGCCAGATCACCAGGAGGGCCAGCAGGCCGATCGCCGGGGTCGCCTGACCCGTGTTGGCGAAGGCCATCGCCACCGGGGTGGCCCTGCTCACCGCCCCGCGGGTCAGCAGGATGCCCAGCGGGATCGCGATGACGAGCACGAAGAACGTGGAGATCACGGTCAGTTGGATGTGCTGCCAGAGCGCCTTGCTCACCTGGTCGCCCGACAGGGCGTTGCGGGTGAGCGCGTCCAGGTCGGCCTGCTGGAACCACAGCCAGGTGGCGAGCAGTACGGCGATCAGGACGACCGGCAGGAACGTCAGCTTCTGCCAGGTGAGGCGGGCGGGCCGGCGCTCCGGTGGGGGCGCCTCAGCCTCCTCCGGAGGCTCGGAGGTCTCCACGACCTCCGTGGCGGTCACCGTTCTCCTCCCGGGCCGCTCAAGGCCGCCGGGCCCGGGGCCCCCTCCTGCTCCGCGTGCGTCTGGGAGGCCCGCAGCGACTCCAGCTCGTGCTGGTGCTCCATCGCGTCGAGCCGGTCGGCCTCCAGCATCTCGTGCACGGAGTTCATGAGGGTCTCCATGTCGACGACGCCCGTGTACTCGCCGCGCCGCCCGGTCACCGCCACCCGCCCGGCGTTGTCGGTGAGCACGGCCTCCAGGGCGTCCCGCAGGGTCGCGTCCCGGGTGACGGTGTCGTGCACCAGGGTCCCGGCGCGGGCCAGCGAGCCCCGGGCCCGCATCAGATCGCCGCGCCGCAGCCACTTGTAGGGGCGTCCGCGCCGGTCGAGCAGCAGGATCTCGTTGCTGCCGCTGGTGCGCAGCCGGTTGAAGATCTGCTGCAACGGGTCGTCGACCGTGACCGTCGGATAGTCGGTGATCTCCACGTCCCGTACCCGGGTCAGGTTCAGCCGCTTCAGCGCCGCACCGGCCCCCACGAACCCGGACACGAAGTCGTCCGCCGGGTTGGTCAGGATCGCCTCGGGGGTGTCGAACTGCGCGATGTGCGACCGCTCGCGCAGCACCGCGATCCGGTCACCGATCTTGATCGCCTCGTCGAAGTCGTGGGTGACGAAGACGATCGTCTTGTGCAGTTCGTGCTGCAGCCGGATCAGCTCGTCCTGGAGGTGCTCCCGGGTGATGGGGTCCACCGCCCCGAACGGCTCGTCCATCAGCAGCACCGGGGGATCGGCGGCCAGGGCCCGGGCCACGCCCACGCGCTGCTGCTGCCCGCCGGACAGCTGACGCGGGTAGCGGCCGCGGAACTCCCCGGGGTCCAGGCCCACGAGGTCGAGCAGCTCCTCCGTCCGCTGCTTGATCCGTGCCTTGGGCCAGCCGATCATCTTCGGGACGATCCCGATGTTCTGGGAGACCGTCATGTGCGGGAAGAGCCCGGCGGACTGGATGGCGTAACCCACCTTGCGGCGCAGCTTGACCGGGTCCATGTCGGTGACGTCCTCGCCGCCGATGCGGATGCGGCCGCCGGTCGGCTCGATCAGGCGGTTGATCATCTTGAGGGTGGTCGACTTCCCGCAGCCCGACGGGCCGACGAACACGACGACCTCGCCCGCCTTGATCTCCATGCTCACGTTGTCCACCGCCGGCCGCGCACTGCCGGGGTAGCGCTTGGTCAGGCCCTCCAGCTCGATGGAGGCACCGTGGTCGCCGGTCTCAGGCACGGATCCCCCTGGGAATGGTCAGCCGTCCGAGCAGGACGTACGCGGCGTCGAACAGCAACGCCAGGACGATGATGCCGAGCGTCCCCGCGAGGACCTGGTTGAGCGCGTTGGCGCTGCCCAGCGAGGCGAGGCCGCGGAAGATGACGTTGCCGAGACCGGGCCCGGAGGCGTACGCCGCGATGGCCGCGATGCCCATCAGCATCTGGGTGGAGACCCGGATGCCGGTCAGGATCGGCGGCCAGGCCAGCGGCAGCTCGACCCGCAGCAGCCGGGCCGGCCGGGACATGCCGATGCCCGTGGCGGCGTCCACCAGTGTCGGGTCGACGCCGCGCAACCCGACGATCGCGTTGCGCACCACCGGCAGCAGCCCGTACAGCGTCAGCGCGATCACCGTGGGCGGCACGCCGAGGCCCACGACGGGGATGAGCAGGCCGATCAGGGCGAGCGCCGGCACGGTCAGGATGGTGGCGGTGGTCGTGGTCGCGAGGTTCCCGGCCCACTCGCTGCGGTAGCCGGCGATGCCGATCAGCACCCCGAGCACGGTCGCCACGACCATGCACTGGAAGACGGCGCTCGCATGCTGGTAGGCGTCCGCGAGCAGCTGCTGGTGCCGGTTGACCAGGTACTCCCAGAAGTTCACACGCGCTCACCCCACGACTCAGGTCTCCTCCGCGGCCTGCTCCACGAGCGGGATGATCCGCAGCGGAACGGGGTTCTCCATGACGATCGCCGTGGAGGCCCGGACGATGCCATCAAAACCGACGACCCGGTCGATCACACGCTGGAGATCGGCGTTCGAGCGGGCCACGAGCCGGCAGAGCATGTCCCCGGTGCCGGTGGTCGTGTGCAGCTCCAGCACCTCCGGCACGGTCGCCAAGTGGGCCCGTACGTCGGCCCCTTGCCCCTGCCGGATCTGCAACGTCGCGAACGCCGTGACCGGGTAGCCGAGCGCGGCCGGATCCACCTGCGGACCGAACCCCCGGATGACTCCGTTCGACTGAAGCCGGTCCAGCCGGGCCTGCGCGGTGCCGCGTGCCACACCCAGCCGCCGGGACATCTCCAGCACCCCGATCCGCGGTTCCCTGGCGAGCAGCAGGATGATCCGGCCGTCCAGATGATCGATCGCCACAGCAGCCTCCCGGCATGGTCATCCTGTACAGAAGGGCCGCCGATACGGCCGTAATGCTGAACAGATTGCCCAGCAAAAACGCAAACTATTGCGCACCTTGCCGGTCGGGGAGACCCTGCGGCTATGACGCAGACCACACACCACACTCCCGACACCGCCCGGCAGGCCGACCCCTTCCCGGTCAAGGGAATGGACGCGGTCGTCTTCGCCGTGGGCAACGCCAAGCAGGCGGCGCACTACTACTCCACCGCCTTCGGCATGAAGCTGGTCGCCTACTCCGGACCGGAGAACGGCAGCCGCGAGACCGCGAGCTACGTGCTGGAGAACGGCTCCGCCCGCTTCGTCCTCACCTCGGTCATCAAGCCCTCCACCGAGTGGGGCCACTTCCTCGCGCAGCACGTGGCCGAGCACGGCGACGGCGTCGTCGACCTCGCCATCGAGGTCCCGGACGCGCGCGCCGCCTACGCCTACGCCCTGGAGCACGGCGCCCGCTCGGTCGCCGAGCCGTACGAGCGGAAGGACGAGCACGGCACGGTCGTCCTGGCCGCCATCGCCACCTACGGCGAGACCCGGCACACCCTCGTCGAGCGCTCCGGCTACGACGGCCCCTACCTGCCCGGCTACGTCGCGGCCCAGCCGATGGTCGAGCCGCCCGCCCAGCGCACCTTCCAGGCGATCGACCACTGCGTCGGCAACGTCGAGCTCGGCCGCATGAACGAGTGGGTCGGCTTCTACAACAAGGTCATGGGCTTCACGAACATGAAGGAGTTCGTGGGCGACGACATCGCCACCGAGTACAGCGCGCTGATGTCGAAGGTCGTCGCCGACGGCACGCTCAAGGTCAAGTTCCCGATCAACGAGCCGGCCATCGCCAAGAAGAAGTCCCAGATCGACGAGTACCTGGAGTTCTACGGCGGCGCGGGCGTGCAGCACATCGCCCTCAACACGGGCGACATCGTCCAGACGGTCCGCACGATGCGGGCGGCCGGCGTCGAGTTCCTCAACACGCCCGACTCCTACTACGACACGCTCGGGGAGTGGGTCGGCGAGACCCGCGTCCCCATCGACACCCTGCGCGAACTGAAGATCCTCGCCGACCGCGACGAGGACGGCTACCTGCTGCAGATCTTCACCAAGCCGGTCCAGGACCGTCCGACCGTCTTCTTCGAGATCATCGAGCGCCACGGCTCGATGGGCTTCGGCAAGGGCAACTTCAAGGCCCTGTTCGAGGCGATCGAGCGCGAGCAGGACCGCCGCGGCAACCTGTGACCCCATCGCCCCACCGGGCTCGTGCGGGTGTCACGGGGCACCCGCACGAACTCATGGCCCGGCCATCTCCGGAACATCCTCGTCCGGCGGCTCCCCCAGCTCCCGCGCCGCCTCCCGGGCGGCACGCGCGTGCAGGGGAGAGAAGTACGGGTTGATCCGCAGAGCCTCCGCGAGGTGCCGGCGGGCCGCGCCGTAGCGCTCCAGCTCCCGCTCGATCACGCCCCGGTGGTACATGGACACCGCGTCGCGCACCCCGCCCCCGCGTTCGGAGTCCGTCGCCGCCAGCGCGAACCGCAGGGCCTCCTCCGGCTTCCCGGCCCGGTACAGCGCCCAGCCCAGCGCGTCGGCGACCTCCGTCCCGGGCTGGCGCCGCCACTCCGCCCGCAACCGCCGCACCGCCGCCCGCGGATCGCCGTGGTCGGCCTCGAACCGGCCCAGCACCAGCTCCTCGTCCGCCCCGCCCGCCGCGGCGGCCCGCACCCGCTGCCGCAGCAGGTCGTACTGCACCCGGGCCGCTTCCGGCATGCCCAGCGACTCGTACAACTCGCCCAGTTCCAGGGCGTACCGCGGGCACGGCTGCCGGGCGAGGGCCACCCGGTAGGCGTTCAGGGCCTCGGTCGTCCGGCCGAGGGCCGCCAGCGCCCGGCCCTGACCCGCCTGCGCGGCCCGCTGGTCGGGGTCGAGCCGGACCGCCTCCCGGAAATGCCGCAGCGCGACCTCGAGGTCCCCGCGCTCCCAGGCCAGCTGCCCGGCCCGCTCCAGGTAGGCCGCCCGCTCGGCGGGGGCCCGCGCGCCCGCCGCCGCGTCCGCCAGCGAGGCCGCCGCGTCCTCCCGCCGGCCCCGGTCCCGGTACACGGCCGCGGCCCGCGCGAGCACGGCGGGGCCGGAGCGCAGTTCGGTCAGCCGGTCCAGCGTCCGCTTGACCGCCTTGTGCTCGCCGAGCCCGGTGTAGGCGTCGATGAGCAGCGGATACGTCGTCCACCGGCGCGGCTCCAGCTTCAGCGCCGCCTCGCCCCACCGGCGCGCGGCACGGAAGTCCCGGCGGGCGTTCGACAGCGCGGCCAGCCCGGCCAGAGCCCGGGTGTTGCGCTGCGGGCGCACCGTCAGCGACCTCCGCAGCGCGTGCTCCGCGCGCGGGTAGTACGCCGGGTCGGCCAGGCGCCGCCCCCGCTCCACGTAGGCCGCCCCGAGCACCGCCCAGGACGTCGCGTCGCGCGGACGTGCCCGCACGGCCTTCTCCCGCTCGTCGATCAGCTCCGCCAGGCCGGGCAGCGCGGCCGGCACCCCGTCGGCCACCGCGGCCATGGCCAGGGCCCCCGGCGACGGCGGGGCGGGCTCGGTCGCCCGCTCCCACGGCAGCAACACCAGCACCCCGCCCAGCACGGCACACCCCGCGACGGAGGCGATCAGCACCGGGCGGCGTCCCGCGCTTCGTTTCCGCCGCTCCGGGCCCTCCTGCTCGTTCTCCATGACGGTCACTGTGCGTCAATACGACGACCACACCCGGGCAGGTGAAGGGTGCCGCCGACGGGGTTCACACCGATGGCCCCGGATGCCAACCTGTGATCATGAGCCGTATCGAAGCGCCCGGCGACGAAACGACCTCCCGTCTGGCCGACCTCCTGCTCGACGGTCTCCCCGCCGAGGCGGTCCTCACCGATCCCGACGTCACGGCCTCCTACGCCCACGACATGGCGAGCTTCTGCCCGGCCGGCACCCCGGCCGTCGTCGTACTGCCCCGCACCACCGAGCAGGTGCAGCACGTGATGCGCACCGCCACCGCCCTGCGCGTCCCGGTCGTCCCGCAGGGTGCCCGCACCGGCCTGTCCGGCGCCGCCAACGCCTGCGACGGCTGCATCGTGCTCTCCCTGACGAAGATGGACCGGATCCTGGAGATCAACCCGGTCGACCGCGTCGCCGTCGTCGAACCCGGCGTGATCAACGCCGCCCTGTCCCGGGCCGTCGGCGAACACGGCCTGTACTACCCGCCGGACCCCTCCAGCTGGGAGATGTGCACCATCGGCGGCAACATCGGCACCGCCTCCGGCGGCCTGTGCTGCGTGAAGTACGGGGTGACCGCCGAGTACGTCCTCGGCCTCGACGTCGTCCTCGCGGACGGACGCCTGATGTCCACCGGCCGCCGCACCGCCAAGGGCGTCGCCGGGTACGACCTGACCCGCCTGTTCGTCGGCTCCGAGGGCTCGCTCGGCATCGTCGTCCGGGCCGTCCTCGGGCTGCGCCCCAAGCCGCCCGCGCAGCTGGTGCTGGCCGCCGAGTTCGCCTCCGCGGCAGCCGCGTGCGACGCCGTGTGCCGCGTCATGGAGGGCGGCCACGTCCCGTCACTCCTCGAACTCATGGACCGTACGACGGTCAAGGCCGTCAACGCGATGGCGCGCATGGGCCTCCCCGAGACCACCGAGGCCCTGCTGCTGGCCGCGTTCGACACCACCGCCCCGGCCGCCGACCTGGCCGCCGTCGGCGCGCTGTGCGAGGCGGCCGGCGCCACCCGGGTCGTCCCCGCCGACGACGTGGCCGAGTCCGAACTGCTCCTCCAGGCCCGGCGGTTGTCGCTCACCGCGCTGGAGGCGGTCAAGGGCGTGACGATGATCGACGACGTGTGCGTGCCGCGCTCCCGGCTCGCCGAGATGCTCGAAGGCGTCGACCGGATCGCCGAGAAGTACCGGCTCACCATCGGTGTCGTCGCCCACGCGGGTGACGGCAACACCCATCCGACGGTCTGCTTCGACCCCGCGGACCCCGACGAGTCCCGGCGCGCCCGCGAGTCCTTCGACGAGATCATGGGCCTCGGCCTGGAACTGGGTGGCACCATCACCGGCGAGCACGGTGTCGGCGTGCTGAAGAAGGAGTGGCTGGCGCGCGAGATCGGCCCCGTGGGCATGGAGATGCAGCGGGCCGTCAAGCAGGCCTTCGACCCGCTGAACATCCTGAACCCGGGCAAGCTCTTCTGAGGCCCGGGCCCTCACTGGGCGAGCAGCTGGGCCAGCTCGTCGTCGAGGCCGAGCTGCTCACCCTCCGTGCCCGGCGGGACCACCCGCAGCGTCCTTTCCAGCCAGGCCGACACCGCCGCCGCCGGGGCCTCCAGCAGGGCGTCCCCGTCGGGTGAGCTCAGCGCCATCAGCACGACGCCGCGCCCCTCGGTCCTCGTCGGCCACACCCGCACGTCCCCCTGCCCGCAGGGCCGGAAGACGCCCTCCGCCAGCAGGTCCCGGGCGAACGTCCAGTACACGGGGTGCTCGGAGTCGACGTGGAAGGTGACGTGGACGGCGTAGGGGTCGTCGGTGAGATACCCGAGCCGGGCCGGCACCGGGATCCTGCGCTCCGGCGACAGGACGAGGTTCAGCTCCAGATCCCGCTCCACCACGGTGTGCATGGCGGTGTTCCCTTCTCCTGACGGCTGCCCGTGAGGGCTGGTCAGGGGGAGAGAGCGGGCAGGGGCCGCGGCATTACGTGCCTTGCCGGAAGTTTTTTCGCAGGGGACCCCCCGGAGCGGTGCCGTGCGTAGCACATCGGTGCTCGAAAGGGGCGGGTCCCGTGGGAGCGGCGCTGCGGCCGGCGCTCGTCTGATAGATGTGGAGGCCCCCATTTGGCCCCCGAGCAGATACGGGACGACGGACATGAGCGCCCCAACCCCGGCCCCCGGTGACGACAGGCCCCGCGAAGGGTATTACCCGGACCCGTCCATTCCTGGATATGTCCGGTACTGGAACGGCGCCTCCTGGGTGCCGGGCACCAGCCGTCCGGCGCCCAAGGACGGTGAGTCGCTCGCGCCGCCGCCCGGGGCGGGTGCGGCGCGACCCGCCCCGGTGGAGGAGACCGGCCCGCACTTCTTCGACGAGGACCCGGTCGCGGAGCCGTCCGCCGCCGACGCCCAGCACGGCAGCCGTCCCGAGCCCGCGTCCGCCTGGGGTGCCGACCGCTCCCGCCAGTCCGGCTTCGGCGGCGACCAGGACCGCCGGGTCTCGTGGGGCGCGCCGCAGGGTGCGCAGGGCGCGGACCGGCAGGGCGCCCCGGGTGCCGACCCGAGGGTGCCGCCCGCCGACCGCCGGCCCGACGGGGAGTCCGCCCGCTCCGACGGCACCGCGGACCTCCCGCCCTCGGGCCAGGCGAACGCCGCGGCGGGGGAGGGCACGTTCGTGTTCCGCCGCCCGGCGGGCAACGCCGGGGGAGGGGCCTCGGCCGATGCCCCGGACGACGGCACGATGACGTTCCGCGCGGTGTCCTCGCGCACCGGCCGGGCCGGCGGCGGCTCGAAGCCGCCCGGGGGGTCGGGCCGTCCGGACCGTGGGGTGGGTCCAGGCGACAACTCCGGCCCCGGCCCCGGCCCCGGATTCGGACCGGCGGGCTCGGGCGTCTCGGGAAGCGGCGCGGCGGCGTCCGGTTTCGCGGGGCAGGCCGGGGCGGCCGGCGGCGGCTTCGGGCCGGCCGGCGGCGCGGCGGCGTCCGCCTTCGGCGGTGAACACGGATCGGCGGGCCCCGTCGGGGCCCCGTCGGGGCCCGCCTTCGGCGCGCAGGCCGGGCCGACCGGCCCCGGGAGCGGTGCGTCCGGGCCCGCGAGCGGTCCGTCCGGCCCCGGCTTCGGCGCGGGCAAGGCCGCCGCCGCCCGGGCCGCCGCGCAGGCGCCGGGCGTGGGCAAG